>CAVXXA010000001.1:0-111019 GCA_963765605.1 Candidatus Bathyarchaeota archaeon
TGGGCTCACGGCGAAGGAACCTGCATGAGTAGTCAAGTAGACAGGAACGTTTCTTATGACATAAGCACCTTCACCCATAATACTAACCACAAATTGATACTCAACGAAGACTCCTTTTACTTCCATAAAGCATCAATAATGGGTTACAGCATCTTCAATTCGGAAGAAAGAATTTTCATACTGCCGCCATTAAATTTTGCCGATGCAGTAACACAGAGACGCAGATGGATTTGGGGGCAACTATCAATTCTAAAGCTGAAAATCCTGCCTCTCCCAAACCGGGTTAGGCTGAGTTTAATAGGATTCTCAGGATTATGGCTGTTCTCTATTGGAACAATAGGGTTGCCACTATACTATTTAGGCATCGTTCAAATCCCAGCAGCGGTTTTGCCATTCGTCTTCGGCACTGTATTCATATGGCTTGCAATCAGAGCCTACACCATTGGAAAATGCATGGGCTGGAAACACGCCCTAGCAGGCACTGCAGCAAGCTACATATCAGTGGCGATGAATTTTATTGTTCACCTGATTGGCCTTGCAAAAGGAGACCCAAAAAAATTCGAAGTAATCCGCAAAGAATGATTCACCAGACATGTTTGGCTAAGGATTTATTTTTTGCCCTGCGGACGCTTGCTTACCTTGGGCAAAAGTTAGTATTATAAAAAAGGAGAAATCAGTAATAGTATGTTATTGTTACAGTTGAATTCCTAGTCGCGTTGTCATAGTTGCCCATTTTAACGTCCACTGTAGATGGTAGCACTGGAAATGCCGCGGTGCCTGAAGTTCCTAATGTTGCTGTTTGGTTGAAGTTGATTCCCCCCACAGAGTAAGAGTAAGTCGTTTGAACGTACGTTGTACTTGACGTTGACGTCGCTTGAACCACGATGTATCCAGCGTCGGGCAGTGCATTGTTGTAAACGTCTGTTGCATTTCCTACGGTTTCAGGCTGTTGATTAAGCAGAATTTGAGATGACGCCAGCGATATGATACTTCCATCTTGCGTTAACTGCGCTAATGAGTCATTATACTGGGATATTGTGGCATTTAACGTTGCAACTTGCGAGTTCAAATTCGCAATTTGATCCTGATAAGTTGACACATCTGGAGCATTAGAAATCTGAGCTGTCAAATTACTAACCTGCTGTTGCAACTGACTAATCGCCGCATCTTTACTTGCAATTTGCGACTGCAAATTTGAATCAGGCGCGTAATATGCAAATACACCAACTAAACTAGCGGCAAGAACAACACATATCACTATCAGAGCGATGAACTTCATGTCCCATTTCCTTGTCGATGACGGCGGTGGTGGGGGCGGCGGAGGAAAATCCAGATTCTCTTGAGTCATTTCTTATCTTTCCATTTTTCCTTTATCATATATGCCCAGTCTATAAATAATTTGTTCCACATTTGACCCAAACCGTATCCAAGCGGCTTGCTCAGTGCTAAATAGGTAAGTTGTCTTTAGGTAGCAACGTTTCCTTAGTATCTGATGCTTAGGAACAGCAGTACAGATAAAGCAACGCACTCGAATAATCCTGGCAGAAGCTCGAATGGTCCAAGTCCATAAGCTCTAAACCCATATATTGAAGTTATGAGTGGGCTCGCTGTCAAATCTTTAACGAGGAACACTAAAGCAAAAATTATAAGCCCAATCGTGAACCGGGAAGCAGTTTTAACATAGATGTTTACGTAAATCAATGTCAAGATAACTAAAAGTGCAATATTAATAGTTGAAATCACCGAGTACGCGACGTAAAAAAATTCAAGATCACCTGGAATGATACTGCCTGGCGGCGGGGTGCGCCTTTGCTGAAAAGTGGGAATTTGATTATGACGCAACACTATTGCCCAAAAAGCCGCAAAAATTGCAACAGCTACCAATACTACAACTATTAACCCGATTTTTAATCGTCTATTCATTTGTTTCTCCACTTTGTCTTTCTCCTTTTTCTACTTTTTCCCGATTTTCTTCATAATCTCCTCAAACATGACATAATTCTCCTCCATAGTTTGCGTCAGAAAATAGGTTGCGCCATACCTGTCGCCGATAGATGTGATGATTTTGTTTTTTTCCAGCACTTCAAGGTGATGTCTCATTGTTTTATAATCCATCTTCAGTGCAGTTGCTAGTTGATTTGCGTTTTGCGGAGTTTCCTTTAATGACTCAATTATTTTGGCACGGGTTGGTCCACCTCGCGTACCTGCGATTAGCCATCCTAGCAAGTATTTTAACGAGCGCGTATTGGTAGACATCTGTTAAGCTCCCGTACAGAGATTATTTGAAACTTTTAACCTAACTCAAGTAATAAATGTGTTCTTTTGAAAATTACTGAAGTTAAAGGTTTAGGTAAAATTAGGAGTCAATTTGGGTCTAATGTTGAAAAATCATTTAATAATTTACTACCAGCTTGCTTTTGGCGATAGGAGGTGAAAAATAAAGGCATGGAAAGAAAAATCAAAGTTTTAACCTTAATTTTACTTGTCGTTGCAGCTTCAGTTGCCGCTTCCTGGTGCTTGCCATGCAACCAACTGCTAAAGCTGACAGCAACAGCGCGATTGCGACGGATGTGCAGCCGGCGATTTCATCTGTAAATGGAACTTACAACGGCGGCTTCATGAACGGAGGCATGGGCTTCGGCGGTCATCGGATGGGCGGATCTGGCGGTAGGCTCCAGGAGGAATAGAGGTTTCGGCGATTTGGGAGGAAACCTTTCTTGCCCAGTGATGCCGGGAGGGTTTGGCGGCATCCAAGTGAGCTCTGACTTCACGCAGAACGTAACTAACATAGTAAAAAATGACACTGACGTGCAAAACCTGCTTAACAATGGCTACAACATAACTTCAATTAGACCAGTAATTACCACAGTAATTGACGGAAACGGCAACGTAGTGACCTCAGCAACAACTGCAAACGTGATTTTGCAAAGCACAACTGGCCGAGCATATGTGGTAGTTGACCTCAACTCAAGCAAAAGTAACAAAAATTGTGACCATAACTAGGACAGAAATCGACAAGTAAAGCATCTCGCTTTTTTCATTTTTTTATTAAAAATCTCATTTTTTTCACGCGATTGTTGATGGAGCTAAAACATTTATTCACTTTTAAGAATTAGGGTTAGATTTGGGTGAGATTTTGAAAAATTGTTTAATAACTCTTCAGCAGTATGCATTGAAAGGCAATCAAGAAGAGAATCATAAACAAAGGCCATAAGCCCAATGAACTGCCCAAATAAAATACCCCTTAGTTCTCTTTTTGATTGCCTTTTAAATATTAACATGAAAGGTGTAATATATGGGAATAATAAGTAGAGCGGTAAGAAATATTTCAAGAAGAAAAATTCGAGCGTTACTTGTAATTATTGCCTTAGGTTTTTCTATGGCAATTATGATTTCAATTCCTGCAGGTGTTTTAGCTAATCAGCAAGCAGCAAACACAGTGGCAATCAAACTTAAGCAACATAATTAACCAGACTGGCGCAATCAATTAACCAAACATTAACTCAAATAGACTTGCAGTCTTGCGTCAGGTTTTTCAGGTTTCGGTTTCAGCGGATAGCGGATTCGGCGGTGGCACATCCGGAGGTAGGCGGGTTTACGCGGTGGAAGTCGGTAGGTCTGGCGGTAGCGGCTTTGGCACCTCGGTCAATTCGGCGGCGGCGACGTAGCGTGGTCAGTTCGGCGGCGGAGCATTTAGCGGTGGACAATCAAATCCAATGAATGAAACCTTATACAGCGACATTAACAGCACACTTTCTGGAGTTGCAGCTGTTGAGCCTATACTGCAGGTATCTGAAGGGCAAAACTAACGAGACCGTATCATTTAACGGTTACACGCGAGACATTCACTCGTCTGGTACGTCAACATACATGATTGAAGGCGTACCCTTAACTTCTGATCTTGTAGATAACTATCCTGATACTGCCCACAAATATAACTGCTGGAAGAAACCTTGCAGGCAGGCGATAGCGGCGTTGTCTTGCTAAGTGAAAATAACTCAGCTACTTCGATGCGGGAGTAGGCGACACAGTCACCATTTTGGGTCAAACCTTCACGGTTGTAGGCATCTATGGTCCCTCAGCAGTTTCGCAAACGCAAACATTATACATGAACCTATCTGACGCTCAAACAATAACTAACAATACTGGCTACATAACTAGCTTTACAGTCTTTACCACAAACCAGTGACGTTGTTTCAGATGTGTGCAAGCGCCATAAGTGCAATGCATCCAGAGCTAACAGTTACTACAGCTCAAGAACGGTTAAAGCGCAACTTCAAACTAAGAATCAGACTATAATACTGCATTAGCAAATGCTCAAGCATCTCATAAGCCAAACAGATCAACTGCCGTTGAAGAAATCATTGTGGTGGTTGCAGCAACAAGCTTGATAGTGCTATTCGTCATGCTCTACACTGTTCGGGAAAGAACCAAAGAAATCGGCACGCTCAAAGCAATAGGCTTCAGCAACTCAACAGTAATGGGACAATTCATGCTTGAAGGAATCCTGCTAAGTGTGATTGCTGGAGTAGTTGGCATTGCAATAGGCGTCTTGCGGCACCCACGATTTCGTCATTCTTGCTTCCAAGCGTCAACTTAGTTTGGGCACGTCAGGCGCCACAGTAGTTGCAGGCGCTACAGATCGGCAGTTAGCAGTGCAACTTAACTCCTGAGCTTATACTGTTAGGTTTCGGCGTAGCTATCCTACTTGGAACAATAGGCAGCTTATACCCAGCTTGGAGAGCAGCAAAAATAAGACCAGCAGAGGCGATGAAATATGAGTAAACCAGTACTGCAAATAGAAAACCTAACCAAAACATACATGCTTGGCAAACGCGAAGTCCCCGCCCTGTCAAACCTAAACCTCACCGTAAACGCTGGCGAGTTCGTGGCAATCATGGGTCCATCAGGCTCAGGCAAAACCACACTGCTAAACATCATCGGATGCATCGACAAACCCACAAGCGGCAAAGTTCTGTTGGACGGCATTGACGTTTCAAAGCTCCCAGAAAACCAACTCTACAAGATACGAAGAGACAAAATGGGCTTTGTCTTTCAAACCTTCAATCTGCTGCCATACCTGAATGCCAGAGAAAACGTCGAGTTACCCATGGAAGGACGCAGAAAATCAAAAAGCGAACGAGAAGAAACGAGCAAGCGAACTCTTAGCAATGGTTGGGCTTTCTGGAAGAGAAAACCATAGACCTCAACGTCTCAGCGCTGGAGAGCAGCAGCGGGTGGCAATTGCACGTGCATTAGCGAATAACCCTGCCATAATTCTTGCTGATGAGCCGACAGGAAACTTGGATAGCCAAAACAAACAGGAAATCATCAAGCTGCTGGCAAACCTCAACATCACACAGGGCACCACAATCATCATGGTTACGCATGATGGTCAAGCAGCTCATCAACACGGAGAGAATGCTTCTGCTGAAAGATGGAAAAATAATTAAGGAAAAGCAAGGACTGCACGAGAATGAAAAAGAACCATATATGCCCACACTGCGGAAGCCGAATCAAACCGACTGACGATAAATGCCCCAACTGCAAAAAACCAATATATGCGAGCGAAGAAATCTTCTCGTCTTAAATGCCAATAATAAGCCGTCCAAACTTTTTTAATTTTTGAGGTTTTTTATGGAAATCCACTGCCTCAATATCCCAACGATTCCTTCAACTTGGAGCCCCGCAGAAACTCCGAAAAGCTAAGCGTTTTTCGCGTCATTCTAATGTGTTTCTTTTGGCTGTAGGTTTGGTTGCAGGAGGTTTAATCGGGTTACGCAGTAACTTATTCGAGATTTCAACGGAAAACTCAACAGTATCCAAGCTCAACTGCAAGGGTCTCGATTCGCAAAATGTCACACTCCTACCCAAACGCTACTTACTTGTTGGGCTCCAATGTTTCGCTTCCAGTTTGTATCAGCAGGTTAAGTCATCCGTGGTTGTAGTTCAAGACCTTGTTCCCGAATACAGTTTCTTCGGTAACTTGCAGGTTACAGTCTGCAGCAAGGTTCAGGATTCGTAACATCCGTCAACAACCAACTAGTAATCGTTACCAACAACCATGTGATACAAGACGCAATCAACGAAACCGTAACTTTCGCAAACGGAGACAGCTTACCCAGCAAAAGTGTTAGGCTCAGACCCACTAGCTGACCTTGCCGTTCTCTCCATAACCCCGATGCCTAGCGGCTTAACACCTTTGACGCTTGTCAGCTCCAGCACCTTGCAGGTGGGCGAACCCGTGGTTGCAGTCGGCTCACCTTACGGTTTATCAGGAACACTCACTACAGGCGTAATAAGCGCCTTGGGAAGAACAATCACTGAACAATCGAGTCAAGCCAAAGCAGCGGTCCAACAATTCCCGATATAATTCAAACAAGCACCGCAATCAACCCAGGCAACTCAGGCGGTCCACTGCTCGATTACTCAGGCGAAGTCGTCGGCATAACAACGGCGGCTGTTAGCAACTCTCAGGGTTTAGGCTTCGCAATTCCATCCGACACGATAATGCGTGAACTCACCTCGCTGGTGACCACAGGCTCATACACTCAGCATCCATCCATCGACGCCACGGGAACAGACATGAACTACCAAATTGCTCAAGCCATGGGAACCAGCGTAACCTACGGTTTCCTCGTTGAAAGCGTTTCAACACAGAACGGGCTGAAAGGCGGATCAACCCAAACGACGATTTTAGGCTCAAACGTAGTCATCGGCGGCGACATAATAATAGCCATCAACGGAACAAGAATAACCAACACTGACGACTTGCTGTCGTATCTGGAGCAAAACACACTGCCAGGGCAAACAGCCAGCTTCACAGTGGTACGAAGCGGGCAAACACAAACAGTTCCGTAACCATCGGAAAACAATCCTAATCCTATAGTGTTTTTTCCCATAGCCTTTCAAAAGAGTTCACGTAAAAACGTCGCAAGATAAATGCGGCGAAAAACTATTAAAAAAGCACTTTTAGTCAGACTAACAGAAGGCAGGTTAGCATAACTATTTTTTATCTCTTGAGCGATCGCTGCGCTTTGCCGTACAATCGCAAAAGCCTCTCGGTAGCCTTTTGTAGAATAATATTGCTGTTGCCATAGCTGTGAGTATTATTGTAACTATAATGGCTGATGGAAACTCTGGAATCAAGTTTGCTTTGAAAACTATTGATAAGTCATGTGAGGTGAAATGCGTTGTATACCAAACGTAGTAGTTGTCGGCGTCTTGTGTGTAGCCCTGGTTTTGAGCAGGCTGCCCATCAATGTAGATTGTCGGCGTCGTTCCATAGGGCACTGCACTTTTTGGAATAGTCACGTTGCCAAAGCCTACGGTGCCGCTTTCTCCAGTTACCGTAAAAGCCACCGTTGTTGTTAAAGCAGACTGGTTTGCTGTGATTGTGACGTTGGACATCTGCGAGCAGGTTACGTTTCCGCTGACTGCAAGGTCAACTGTAGATCCAGTATCTGTCGTTGCCAGCACAGAGTTTGCTAACGGAGTTGGCGCAGGAGTCGGAGCGGCAGTTGGCACGGGTGTTGGCGTCGATGTGGGGGCGGGAGATGGCGTTGGAGTAGGAGTCAATGCAAATGCCGCAGTAAGCGAATGCGCACTCGTCACATTGGTAAAGCTGACCGTTTGACCCGAAGACGTAGTCACAGCCAGCGAACCAGTGTCAGTCGCTATGCTTGTAATGTAGTAGCCGCTTTGGGGCGTTACAGTGAAAGCCTGATTGCTTCCATAATCAACTGTAGTGTTTCCTGGAGAAATCTGGCCGTTAGCACTCTGAATTACAGTGATCATGTATGTGTTAATCGCAAAGCTTGCAATGATGGTGTGATTTGCAGTGACTGATGGGAAAGTGTAGGTGCTTCCAACCATACTGCTAAGCACTGGAGCTCCATCTACCCTAAGGTTTAAAATGAAATAGCCGTTGTTGGGCGTAACGGTGAAACTTGGCGTGTCACCATAATTGACATTAATGGAACCTGGGCTAATGGTGCCAGTGCCATTTTGATCAACCGTAATAGTTAGTTGGTTTACCGTAATCGTCGTAGCAGCAGACAGAGCCGAAGTTACACCATAGCTGTCAGTAGACGTCACAGTAATCGAGTAAGAACCCGGGGCGCCTGGAGAATAATTAAACGTTGATGCAGTCTGACCGCCCTGAGCAGATCCACCCACGTACCACTGATAAGACGAGTAAGATCCTGAACCGCCTGAAGCAGTCGCAGTAAACTGCTTAGATTGGCCAACATTCATCGTCCAAGAGGCAGGTGACGCACTCACCATCGGCATAGCATTCACCGTAACCGTAACCGCGCTGGAAGTTACAACGGCAGAAGCGCTGTCTGTTACCTGGAGCTCAAAGCTCCAAACACCCGTAGCAGTTAAAGCGGAAGTAACAAAAGAATAGCTCGTTGAACTCGTACCGACATCAATGTATGAGCCGCCAGGCGCCTTCTCAAGCCACTGATAAAAGTAAGGTGAAGTTCCCGTTGATATAGTGGTAGAAGTCAAGCTGCTATTTTGACCTTGATCAACCGTCGTCAGAGAAGCCGATACAATCGGAGCGGCCAAAGCTGGGTTCACTGTAACTGTCGCAGAGTTAGACTGAACCGTGAATGGAGTAAGAGCGCTGTCAGTTACTTGAACGTAAATAGTGAATGCGCCCTTGGCTGAAGCAATGTAAGTGAAGCTTGACGTCGTATCATTCTGAAAAACACCGCCCACATACCAGTGGTAACTCAATGAACCTGTACCGCCCGAAGCAGTAGCTGTGAACATTTGAGATTCGCCGACATCCAAAGTGACTGGACCAACTGGCGAGATGCTGACAGTTGGAACCGCATTCACTGTAATCGAGATTGCAGTAGAGTTCGCTGCTGACCCTGTGGAATCAGTCACTTGAAGGATAAAACCCCAGCTGCCGGGGTTTGTGGTTGCTAAAGTGACGAAACTGAAACTTGTTGAGTTTAAACCAACCATAGTATAGCTTCCATCAGGAGCTTGCTCAAACCACTGATAGGTATATGGTGGAGTACCCGTTGTTACCGCGGACGAAGATAAGACTGCAGTTTGACCCTGATCAATTGTAGTTGGAGAAGCAGAAACAATCGGGGCGGTCACAGGAGGGCTCAATATACTGAAGGGTAAGTAGTCCCATGCTCCTGAAAAAACCTGGTAAGGAGATGCGAAACCGTTATTGCCTGGACGATTGGTTTGGCTCCAACCAGTGCCGCCTGGAGTAAACCAGTAGTTCCCTACTGTTTCGTTAAATTGGATGCCTGTGTTTTGACCTCCATCCATTACATTGTTAGTGTTATTGAAGATGTTGCTAAATGCAAAGAAATCCGTTGTTTGAGCAATGAATATTCCAGCATTAGAATTGTTTTGGATATGTAAGTTTATTACAGTAACATTTGAGCAAGCGGTAAGGCTTATACCTCTTTCATTATTGTTCAGCGAAGAATTACTAATCAAGAAGTTGGCGGCAGAACTAGCCTCAAAACCATCCCCCCAATTTTCTACATTGTTGTCTAACTCTAAGCCTGATACTGTGAAATTCGACGCTCCGTCGGCAGCAAACCCGCAGAAAACGTTGCTATTTGAAGTAGAGTTCTCAATAATGAAACCCCCGCATGATGCACAATCTAAACCCACCCAATTTTGATTTAGCTCACAGTTTTCAATCGTGAAGTTGTAAGTGGAATCAGCTGCAAGCCCGTCTCCTCCATTTCCACTCAAATCCGAGTTTATCAAAGTAAAGTTTTCAGCATAAACCGCAATCAGTCCATGTGCTCCGTTATTATCCAAAAAAGAATTTTCAATAATGAAATTTTGGGCATACAATGCGTCTATGCCGCCATACTCATAGCTGTTGTCTAGCTCAGAATCCGCCACCGTGAAGTCAGTTGCTGATGCAGCCATCAGCCCCGCGAAGTAGTCGTTGTTGAGCTCCGAGCCTGTAATCGTAAAGTTATAAGCGTATCTTGCGTCGACCCCGTAGACCAAATTATCGCTCACGTTTGAGTTAGCTACATTGAAATTCGAAGCTGACTCCGCCTCCAGCCCGTAATATGAGTTGCCGTTTAAAGTGCAGTTTTCCACAAGAAAGTCACTAGTTGAGTCAGCGTACATCCCGTCACCAGTGTTGCTGTTTAGCGTTGTGTTCTCAACAGTGTAGTTCATCGCGTTTGTAATTGTCATGCCATACTGGTCATTGCTTAAGTTTGAGTCTTTTATGGTGAAGTTCCAAGCTGACACAACATTTGCACTGTAAATAGTGCTTAATTTTGCTCCGTTGCCCATCGCTATCCAGGTATTTATGCTTAAACCGTTGGTGTTGCTGTTTAGTGTAGAGTCATCCACAATGAAATCATGCGCTCCCCAAGCCGCCAAACCAAGTGTATTGCCATTTAGAGTTGAGTCTTCGATGATGAAGTTGTTTGCTGAATTAGCCCACACACCGTAATAGTTATTGTTTAGTTCTGAGTTAGCGAGTGTGAAATTGCTGACTGAATCGGCACATAGTCCTTCGTAGCCGCCTTCTTCGTTGATGTTTTCGAGGGAGACATTTGTGCAACTCGGAGATATGAACACGCCTGAAAACGAGCTACTTGCTGTGATTAACTGGTTTTGCCCGTCAACAACAACATCACTTACCTCTATGTTCAATGCATTCTGACCCGTTACTGTTGCTGGGGCGGCTATGCGGTAGTTCCCGCTTTGAGTAATAGTGGTCGGCAACGTTATGTAAGTCCATTGCTCCATGGAACCTGTGATGAACTGGTAGGCATCACTGTACTCAGAGGCGCCGTTGTAACAGAAGGGTTGAAGTTGAGTTGGATTAGAGTATGTCACTTGTGTTGCCTGACTCCATTCTCCCGACCAAGAAGAACCTGGTTGCCATTCATCCATCCACATCCAAGCCGATGAAAGACCAAAACTATTATCAGAGTAAGTAACCTGCGACTCATCTCCGCTATACGGGTCTACGTGATACCATTCAGTCATAAGCCCAGTGAAAAACCCATTGATATTGCTCGGTGATGATGAAAGACCGATAAATTCCGTGGTTCGATTGTCACTGTAAGTCACAGAGGCAACGGCGGACGTGTTCAAGTCTTCAGCATTCATATAGACAGTGTCGTTGTTGAAGTAGAGGTTAAGTTTAACCAAGTCGCTTGAATTAACCGTGCCCGAGAAGGGTTTAATGCCTCCACCGCCATTGGTCGGGTAAATGGAATTTCCCGTTGAATTGAAAACCTCATAAATAAAATAAAAACCCGAATTATATCCTCCATTTGCATATGGCCAGTTGTATGATAAGCCAACTTGGTACCAGTAGCCATCATTTGATAATCCGTTCAGAAGATAGGCTGGTCCGTAACCGTTGGAGTCCCATTGAGCTATCGCCGTCACGTTGTAGGCAATGCTGACAAAATTTTGGGTGAAAGTCGTCCCAAGCTGTTCATCATAGATTGCTTGAGGAGGTGAGGATAAAGGATTATTTTGTCCAGATTTAATTTGTACTGCAGGCAATTCCGTGTTATGCACGTGGGTGAAATTGGAGGATGCATCTGCAGTTTGTGCATGTGTAGCGTAAAAGCAGGTGATAGCAAGTAGACAGCAAATTAACAACAACTCTGTAAATTGAACGTGATGATTAATAGCTTTTTTCGACATTATTGCTAGACCCCCGCAACATTAACGCTTGCTCGATATTAGGGAAATCAATTTATATTATTTGCTCATCAACGGTGCAGATTAATTGTTTCAGCCGGCCTTCCTTTTGTGCACTGACCAGAAATTTATTTTCAATCGTGGGACGCTAAGTGATTGTCGAACAATATGGAATCATGTTCGGCGCCTATGAGCAACATTCCGCAGACCAGGAGGGTTAACTGTGAGAAAGAAGGCGCTTTATATGGGAATTTTCAGGAAACACACATTTTAAATGCTTGATTTAAGCCCTGAACCACAAAAGCAGCCTGAAACAAGCTCTGAACAGTCCACCTACCTACCTACCTACAGACCCCCCTACTATTTGTGCCCAAAAACCGCCACAAAAATAGCTTGACCAACAGATAACCCTAATTCATAAACTAAAAAGCGCCGTCAAAAGTGGCAGGACTAAGCCAACATTGTCGCTATTTTTATAAGCTCAACGCCCGAAGTAGATGGCATGCAAGCTGAAATTGGAGTTATCGGTGGAACAGGCCTCTACGACCCTAAACTGCTCAAGAACGCCAGGAAGTCACGGTTGAAACCCCGTATGGCAAACCTTCAGACTCCATAACTGTCGGCGAGTTAGCGGGTAAATGCGTGGCTTTTCTGCCCAGACACGGAAAAAAACACACCATCAGACCAACCGACATCAACGTGAGAGCCAACATCTTCGCCTTAAAGAAGCTCGGAGTAAAGCGCATACTTGCCCCGTCAACCGTCGGCTCCCTGCGGGAAGAGTATCACCCAGGCGAAATCGTTTTCTGCGACCAATTCATCGACCGAACCACAAGGCGGGAACAATCATTCTACACCGCCGCCGAAGACAAGGTATGCCACATATCCGTTGCGGAGCCAATGTGCCCCGAGCTAAGAAAAACCATCATATCCGTCGCCAAAAACATAGGCATCAAATTCCATGAGACAGGCACCTACGTGTGCATTGAAGGACCACGCTTCTCCACTAAAGCTGAATCCAAAATGTATCGGCAATGGGGCGCAGACGTGGTCGGCATGACGCTGGTTCCTGAATGCGTCTTGGCAAGGGAAGCAGAAATATGCTACGCCTCCATTTCAACCGTAACCGACTACGACGTGTGGAAAGACCATGCAGTCTGCGTCAACGACATCGTTAAAATAATGAAATCAAACATCGAAAACGTAAAACGCATAATCGCTGAAACCGTAGCAAAACTGCCAAACGAACCCGCCTGCAGATGCAACGAAGCACTAAAAGGAGCATTCGTTTAAAAAAGAACAGAAAAAATAAGCAAAAAACCGCCGAATTAGACTTTAAATCAAAAGACAAACCCTCGCGAAACCCAAACCCCATAAAACTGGTGAAAAACAACAAGACATTTAAACAAAGCAAAACAAGAAAACAATGACATAAAGATGAAAACTGACCCATTCAAATTAACAATTGTTGTCGTTATAATAATTTCAATTGCAGTAGTAGGCATCATCGCTCTCGTAGTATTAAACAATTTAAAGAGTATACCTTCAGGAGAAAACGGCTTAATAATTTCAAAAAGTGTCATCAACGCAAATGATAGCGTAATTGAACTTTCAGACGGAAAAACATTGCATATTTCAAATAATACACCGCTGTATCTTAGTCTGCAAGTAAATCAAACTTACTCCTTTGACTGTCTTTTTAATTACTACACAAAAACCACGTATATTGAAAGCGCCCAAATAACTAAATAGTTATTAAAAAGTTTTAAGGAAAACCACGAACGCTAGGAAACCTGCAAGCCAATATTCTATTTACCGCCTTACATCGTAAAAACAAAACACTAATCTAAACCGCCAACATTAAAATTAAAGGGGAACATGAAAAATGAGCAAAACCACCGCGAAACTGGACCTTAAATCAAAAGTTCGAAGAATACCCGAGTTCAAAGGAGTAGTTTTCTGGGACATCACCACACTTTTAAAAGACAAAATTAGCCTTCCACGAAGCCATTAAACAGTTAGCAGACCACTACAGAGGAAAACCCATAGATGCAGTTGTTTCAAACGAAGCCCGAGGCTTCATCATCGGCGCCGCCGTCGCTTACGAGTTAGGAGTCGGCTTCGTTCCCATACGCAAGAAGGGAAAGCTGCCCTACAAATGCGTAGACCTCACGTACAAGAAAGAATACGAGTGCGACACCATAGAAATACACGAAGACGCCATCGAAAAAGGCGAGAATGTTCTATTGATTGACGATTTGCTGGCAACAGGCGGAACCGTGAAAGCGAACATTGAATTGGTGGAAAAATTAGGCGGCAACGTTATTGGCTTAGGCTTTTTGATTGAGCTATGTTATTTGGACGGCCGAAAAATGATTAGGCAACAAATACGATGTTTTCTCGCTCATTCACCTAAAAACCACAAACGGATAAAAGCTCCGCTTTCGGACTTGGTTTTCAGAGGACACAAATTAAACCTCTAATCGTAAACTTCTCTGCAACGAATATCATCAACGGAAACGTTTTCAGGCTTCCGACTCTAAGTGCCGCTGTAGGCTGTGAACGAACTCGACGAAATTTAGTTCTTCTTTTTTTGGAACATAAGAGAAATCTTTGTATTTTTCGTGTAGTCTTTGAATTATTTTTATTTCGATTAGTTTTGCAACTGAACCAAAGGTTTGTTCAATTGCTCTGGCAAAATCTTCGATTTTATAGGGAATTTCGCTTTCGGTTAAGCCGTAATTATTTTTCAGGTGACGATAAATGGCTTGCTTGCCGTCATTTCCTAAAGCTGAAAGAATATCATCAATTGCCTGTACAACCACAGTTTCAAAAATGGCTTCAGGCTCTTCGGTTTGGATTAAGAAGGAATCCGAAACATTTAAGAGGGCTTGAGGTTGCCTCATTTTATCACATCTCTATTATGTTGTTGTGTTGTGCTGAGCTACAACCATATCGCAACATTTAATATATGAACACACCGCTCAAAAGTCGATATATTCCGAGAATCGATATATCCAAAAAAGAGCGAAAATTCAAAAACCCAAAGATACGATTAAGAACAAACCGGAATTTTTGCATTTGCGCCTTATGCCTCTTCAAGTAAAAAAGTTTGCAATCTAACATGGATGCAAAGTCCAATTGCTCCGATTTCTTAAGCTACGGATTGGACTCTGTTGTTTTTAAATAAACCTGAAAATCATTCTCAGAAAATAAAACGAAAACACCCTCTCAAGCTTATCTTCTTTTTCCAAAAAATCCTTTACAGTATTCACAGCTATGCGGCTTGCCTCTTCAACGGGGTAACCATACGCGCCAGTGCTAATCGACGGAAACGCAATTGTCTTAAGCCCTTTGGCCACTGCAAGCTTTAACGAGTTTCTGTAAGCTTGCTTCAAAAGTTCAGCTTCAACATGGAAGCCTCCAAGCCAAACAGGTCCAACCGTGTGAATTACAAATTTGGCTTTTAAGTTGCCGCCTGAAGTAATGACTGCTTTTCCAGTTGGAAGACCATCAGGCCACTCTGTTGCCCTTATCCGCTTGCATTCCTCAAGAATTTTGGGTCCGCCTTTGCGGTGTATTGCTCCGTCGACTCCGCCGCCTCCCATAAGCGACGAATTAGCCGCATTTACAATTGCGTCTGCTTCGATCTCTGTGATGTCTCCTTTAATTAGTTGCAAGGTGGCTTTTCCAACTTGAAATTCCATGAATAATACTCACTCCTCTTTCTATATAACTGTGCCAATCAGTGACCACAAAGATGAACCCATAAAATATGCTCCGAACCCAATGAAAACTGCAACACAAAAAAGCGTAATTCCCAGTTTTACCCGCTCATTCCAAAACCGCTGTGACTTAAAAATTACCAGTGCGGCTGCCGTGTAAAATGAGAAGTCGCAGAGCCAATGAACCCCAGCAAATATGGAAAAGCCAATTAGCCCGAACAGTTGAGCGTTAAGTATCAGTGTTGTGCCGATGGTTAACCACCACAAGATAAAACCCGCGTTCACGGCAGTTGTGTAAACTCCTGCAAACACGGAATCACGCTTCAAACTTGCCGTGGGTTCTTCGCTTTTTTGCCTATTTCTGAATGTTTGTATGCCCATAAGAATCATCAAGAGGCCACCGACCAATCCTACGGCGACCTGAACAATGCTTGGAATATTAAATTGGCTAAGTATGAAGAAAATTAGAAACATGAGCGGGAACTCTACTATGCCGTGGCCAACGGCGATTAAGGCGCCTGCAGCTTTGCTTTTTGCTGCCTTTTTTAGAGTAACGGCAAATAATGGTCCCGGCATCAGGACGCCTGAGAGCGAAATTAAAGCCACTGAAGCAAAAAACAGGTATTCATCAGTGATAAAACCCATAGACTCTTAAATCCGCTCCATCTTAAAGCTTCCTTCCAACAGTTACAAGAATAAACCGTGACCAACGCCACTGCCGCTGCTGCAACTCAACAGTCAACCCTGCCTGCGTAAACATTTCGCTTATTTTGGCTGGGCTGTTATGCCTAAAACGCTTAACAAAAAGCGCTAACCAAGTGGAATTGTAATATCAGCCAGCAAAAACCTTCCTTGCGGCCGCAAAACACGAGCGACCTCGCTAATGCCCTTAGCCTGATTTGCCCAATGATGAAATGAAAGCGTGCTAAAGGCAAGGTCAACTGACGCGTCAGGCAAGGGCAAAGCTTCAGCCATCGCGACATGAAATTCTGCTTCGGGAAAAAGCTGAGTTGCCTGCTCTATCATTTTCTCGGCTGCATCAACGCCGATCAACCTTGCATTGGGCCATTGCTGCTTGGCTTTTCTAAGTAAACGTCCTGTTCCGCAGCCGACATCCAGGATGACTTCTGGCTGGGTTTGGCTTTTGGCTAAGTTTAAAACTCATTCTTTGGACTCTGTCAAAGAAGTAGCTTTGACTGCTTGAAGTTTCGTAGGTTGCTGCTCTGCGGTTAAAGTGTTCAACATCAGCGTTTTCCTGTTTTGCCTCCATGCCTTTTTTCCTTCTACATTAATGAAATATGCTTTGTAGGTTGTTTTAAGCATTATTGGTTAATTATCCCATTCCATACATCGTCCGTATACAAAAGCATCACCAAAACACAGTTTAATCGCATTTTTTCCCTTTCAGAAGTCTCGTCTGCATTTCGACAATTTCAGCGCTGTCTTTCGCCGTTGCGTAATTGTCAAGAAAATTCGGTTTAACTCAAAAAACGTGTGTCCCCACGTGAAAATCGACAATAGCTCCTCGGACTCCTTCTGGAAACCTGCAATATAAAGGGCGGCAGCTATGGCTTCAGCCGTGGTAAGCTTTGTTAGTTTGCCAAAATTGACTGAGTTGCCTGCGATGAGTATCGGCAGACATCGGCTGGTTCCCCTGACGTGTTCGCCCATAACTTTCTGAGCATGCTCCCAGCTGCAATCCAATGCCGCCAACCCAAACTGCTCAAGCCGCTCCTTATCTGCTGGGGAAAACGCAATTTCACCAAAAGGGTTCAGCACGATGGCTCGCTTTGGCAGAAATCTTATTTTAGTTACTATCCTTGCTAGCCCTCGACGTTTCAGCCGCAGAGCAGTGTTCTTTTTAGGGTCATCTTGAGCCGCATGATAAATGGTAATCCTCACAGGCAAAGCGGTTTTTTGACCTTCAGAGTTATCTTCCACTTGGTTTGCGCACCTTCAAGTGGCTCATCGGGTCATCCAAAACCTGCGGAATCCAATCAATAATGTCCGTAGCAACCATGTGAAAACCAATCTCGCTTGCGACAAAATCGCCTGCTGCACCATTAACAAACGCCCCAGCCACCGAAGCCTCAAACGCATCCACATGCTGAGCCATTAAACCGCCCACAATGCCACTGAGAACATCGCCCGTTCCCCCAACAGTCATGCCTGGGTTCCCAGTGAAATTCAGCTTAAGTCTTTCAGCATCACATATGATATCAACTTTGCCCTTAAGGAGAACAACAGCATTAAGTTCTTTTGCGGTTTTTTGCACAGCAAAAATGCGTTCTTCTTGGTTTTCAGGTAAAGTTTCACCTGTAAGTATTGCGTATTCGCCTGCGTGTGGGGTAAGGACAAGGGGCACTTTGAGGGGTCTTTTGAACTTGGCAAAGGCTTTGAGTCCGTCAGCATCCAAAAGCAGAGGTTTCCCAGCCTTCTCAACTTCTTCAATGCATAACTTGACGAAATCTACGGTTTCAGGGTTCAACCCTAAGCCTGGACCCATCGCTACTGCGTCAACGATTTTCAAGTATGGTTTTAGCGTTTCCATGTTACTTGGTTTCAAATTGTCTCCGTCAAGCTTTATCAGTTATCAAGTCAGGAGACATTGAAGAAATCGCATACGCCGTCTTTGCAGGAGCTGCAAGATAAACAAGATCTACGCCTGTGCGTAAAGCACCAAACGACACTAACATTGGCGCCCCAGAGTAAACTTCGCTTCCGCCAATAACCAGTAGCCTCCCGAAATCTCCCTTATGAGCTGTTGGAGTGCGCAGTTTCGTTGCCAAGTAAACATCGCCTGGACCAGCAAATTTTTCTATTTCCGTGGGCAAACCGATGTTTCTCACAACAAGCTCGCCAACATACTTTTGCGCCTTGTTCAACCCCAACTTGGCCTTGTAGAATGTTACCGTCAAATCAGCTTTTACAGCTATGCCTAAAACTTCGCCAGTGTCAGAATCTATGCCTGTGGGTACATCAACCGCTAATTTAAACGCCTTTAAAGAATTAATGTAATCGACTACTTGAGCCACTGGCGGCTTAATTTTTCCTTTAGTGCCTGTCCCCAATAAAGCGTCGATGATTACGCCGGCAGAAACTTTTGGCATAACAGCGCTGTCTGTTACCTCGATTAACGGAATTTTATCTTGAATTGACTGGAGAATCTCCCAGTTTTTCAACGCAGACTCATGACTAATATCCCGACCTCTGCCCACAAGAATGACTACCACACTGTATCCTGCGGCTAAAAGGTGCCTGGCAGCAACAAAGCCGTCACCGCCGTTTCCGCCTAAACCGCAGAAAACAGCAATTTTCTTGTCTTTAGGGAATCGTGAAATGGTTTCTTGGGCTATGTTGCATCCAGCGTTTTCCATTAGTTGAAGTAGGCTTATGCCGTAGTATTCTGCGTTGGTTTCTAAGGCGCGCATTTCGCTGCTTGAAATGGTTGAGTTTTGGTTTTTAGCCTGCATGTTTAATGCCCAACTAAATTATTGTAACATGTTAAAAGATAAGCCTATCCTTAACGGTATACAAAAGCGTCACCAAAACAAACTAAAAATCACTTGCTTTTAGCCTTCTGGGTTTTTCCTTTATACTCCTGCGAAATTATCATGGTTGAGGTCACAAGAACATTAGGCACCGTTCTCACTTTGTCGGAGACGAAATCCTGCAGCTTTTCCAAATCTGTTGTGGTCATCCGCGCTATTACATCGTATTCGCCGAAAACAACGTCCGCCTCCATAACCTCACTGAACTCAATCATTTTTTTGGCTACCTCTCTTTCTGTTCCTGAAGCAACCTTGAAAAGAACATAGGCTAAAACTGGCATGTTTTCACCATTTCTTTAAACTCACAAAACCTTATTACTTTTCCGTCGGGCGACGTGTTGCCTCAAAAAGTTTATCCAATAGTAACTGCTTATTTTATCTTTGTTTCTAAATGATTTCTGAAAAAAATTTAAGGTGTTTAATTTGAAAAAAACATATGTGATAACAAGTTCCGATGCCCTTTTGATAACTGACATTCAAAAAGATTTTCTGCCAGGCGGTGCCTTGCCCGTTGAAGGCGGCGACGAAATAATTCCCGTTTTAAATACTTATGAAAAGCGTTTTGAAGATGCTAAAGCGCATGTTTTTGCTTCAAGGGACTGGCATCCGCCTAATCATGTCTCGTTCAAGGCTCAAGGCGGTCCTTGGCCTCCTCATTGCGTTCAAGGTTCGGATGGGGCAAAGTTTAGTCCTGACCTTAAGTTGCCCGCTGGCGTCGTGGTGATTTCTAAGGCTACTAACCCTGAACACGAAAGCTACTCAGTTTTTGATGGAACAAGCTTCGCTCATGAATTGCGGATGTGCGATGTCAAACGGCTTTTTATCGGCGGGTTAGCAACGGACTACTGTGTTGTAAACACGGTTCTTGATGCACGCAAACTTGGCTATGAGACGGTTGTTCTTGTTGATGCAACGTTAGGCATCAATGTAGAGCCAGGCGATGTGGACAGGGCGATTGAAGCGATGCTTAAAGCTGGAGCGGAACAGGCAACAAACGATGATTTTCCAGATGCAGTAGATACCTTGCCTATAGAAGAAGACGAACCTGACGTGATGGAGGATAAGCCTTCCGCGAGAGCTGCTGTTAAGAAGAAGGCGCGCATGCGCCCTAAAGGGTCCGCTAAGAGAGTTCGCACTGAAAGAAGTTGAGTTTCTCGAAGTATGCCGAAGCTTATATAATCATCTCCTTCTTTCTTCCTAAAAACGCAGTTGCTTTCCCTCAACTTATTTGATAGGGAAAAATTGGCTTCAACTTTGGTTTTTATCGTGCTGAAGGGTAGAAATAGGCATAATTGATCCAAAATTGAACGTTTTTCAAAGTATGTTTTTGTATTTGTAAATATTTTGATTGCAGCCGTAACTGCTTTTTTAGCTTTCGAGCCTCTTGCCAGAGACCGCATGTGCAAGTGGAACTATGCAGGTAGGCGAAATTTTTCCGAATGATAACTTTTTACAATAAATAGTTAAAAAAACCTGTTCAGGCTTATGGAATTACCATTAAATCGCTAAATTGTTATGTTGACTAGCATGGTTTTGCCCGGTGCGAAAAGCGAAAAGCAGCAACTTGAAGATTTAGCAAGTTGATTATAATGTTGGCGCTTGATATCCAGATTTTTATTGCTCACCAATGACCTGGATTATTACAGTTCTTTTTCTCGGGTAAACGTCAGTTTCTACAAAAAGCAGCGACTGCCAGGTTCCAAACGCAACGTGGCCTTCAACTATTGGCAGAGTCTTGTCAGGCGGAAGAAGCATAGAACGCAAATGCGAGTGCGCATTAGACGGGTGGTGGTAACCTTTGTTTTTTGGCGCAAGTTCATCAAGCAACTCTTTGATGTCGTTCAGCAGTGCATCGTCGTTTTCTGTTAGGATCAGTATGCCTGTTGCGTGGGGAGCAAACACGTGGACCAAACCGTTTCTGATGCCTGATGCCGTGACCTCTTCCTGCACTTGGTCAGACAAATCGATGAAGTCTATTTCGCCCCTTGTGGTGAAGCTAATGCTTTTGTTTACAACCTTAAAGTTTGACATCCAGTCTTGTCCTAATTGTTTATCACATTGCATCGTTGAAAAATGTTTCTAAAAAGCTGCTCTTCAGAAGCCCGTGTCTGTGACCTAAAGAAACCTGCAATTCTTCGTCGCTCGAAGTGCTAAAAACAGCAACAATAACATGTAATTTGACAGCGATGTGTATTTTTTCTCTCAATATGCATAGATATTTGATTTTTATTTGTTAAAAATATCCATTCTTAAGAGTTTTCGCTGATTAAAAAATGGCTTGGTAGACGCTTTGCACAAAATGTCGCGGTAAAAACTCAAAAGATGTGCCTTTACAGAACAAAATATTTGTCAGTTTTGCTCTAAAGAAGAATTTCAAGCTATACCTCACATATTCTACGATGTGAACGCGTCCATTTTGCAATTTAAAAGCCATTTTCACGCGTAGTTACAATTTTTTAACATAATTGTGTTTGCTTGAGTTATGTATATTTAAGGTTCGTTGTGTTTCGAAATTTTGGAAGCCACTTGAGCATTTTAAAAGTGCGTTTGGTTGATGCTTTTGTATACGGCGGGAAATTTGGGCTTTAGGGCATTAAAGGGAAGTCATGGCAATCAGCATTGCAGATGTCGGGCGCCACTTTCGTCTCGCCATTTTTACTGCTGATTCTGGTTTAAATATTAGGGCATACCTGTGGTGACTGTGCTTTTTATTGGGCGGTTTTGGTTGTAAATAGTAAAATAAAGCATTTATGGCGTGTGTTTCCTTAAGAAACCAATATAAAGCGTCGATAAAGGCACATTGATTTTTTCGGCGCTTTTTACTAAAAACCAAGCTGCAGGCCCAAGTCCCCAGCCCAAGCGCTTGCACCTTCTATCTCTCTCACAATCAGCCCCCCGGGTCTGCTAGATAATCCTAATAGACGCCAAGCCATGATTCAACATACTTCAACATAGAAAAAAGGCGCACACTTTTCTATGCAAAACGGTGCTTTCTTACATTGTGTTTTAAGCAAAAATAATTTTGAACTTTACTGTTAAACACTCTAATCAGCTCCGACGCAATAATCCCAAAAACGAGCGTCAAAAATAATCTTTTTTGGAGATCTTGAACATCTTTTGAACTGCCGCAATTTATCAATTTATTTTCTCAACTATTATCTTCAGGGCGCCTACCGCGTCAGCTGTTGAGTTTGCCTTCTTCTTCGACTTATTATTTATTAATGATTTAATGCTTCTTGATTCGTGGTTGGCACTGGTGACGGTTAAGAAATTTGTTAGTGCTGGTGCCACTAAAGTCACCTGCGGCAGTGTTGCTGTCAAGCGACTACTGAGATTTAGTGCCGTGTAGGCTGGTTTAAGACATGCAGTATCGCGCTTGCCCAAAAATTATTAGTGAAAAAGGGCAGTGCACAGCAATAATCAGCTGTTTATGATCTCTGATGAATGCTGATGAATGACCCTGTGCTGGCAAGCAGCAAAAAACTGTTTTTCAAAATTTAGTCACTTAACATGGCATCGCCAAACATTACCCCCTAAGCTGTACACGCTAAACTTCAAAGATTACAAAGAATCAGTGTTATCGCCGATATTCTGCATTCGGAAAATTTAGCAAAGCAACTGTTTTAGCCAAACCGACAGTTGTAAGCAATCAACTATAAACTCTGCGAGTGCTTCCAATAACCCCCGCTTTATTGAGTGCAACAAGCTTTTATCTGTAAAGAGGAGAAATAACTTATCGAGGTTTAGCTGTGGCTGAGTCAAATCAGATTTCGTGGCCAACGAGTTATGTACCCGCAAACTGCGCCGCTGACATCCGCAACGAAATAGAAATTCCTTCAGATCCAGAAGTCGTTTGGGCATGGCTTGTATGCGCTCAGCTTTGGCCTACTTGGTACCCGAACTCAGCCAATATGCGCTTCATTTCAGGACAGCCGCCGGACCTTACATTGGGCACGCGATTTAAGTGGAAAACTGGATTTTTAAATCCAGATACAAAGAAAGCTTCGGGATTTGGCGCCTAACTGTGGACTGCAAAGTTGTGGAATTTCTGCCTCCTGAGCGCCTAGCTTATGACGTACAAGCCACTGGCTTTGACGGCTACCAAGGATGGCTAATAGAGAAAACTGAAACTGGGTGCCGTGTGCTTACCGCAGAAACTCAGCGGGGTTTGCTTGCGCGATTGCTAAAAGCGTTCGCTCCGAACAGAATGATGAGGCAACACCAGGTTTGGTTGGAAACAATGAAAGACAATGCCACCGAAGGCTTGCCGCCATAACCACTCAACCCCGTTTGGAGCTGCTGCTTTTTTTTTAACTCAGAAAAAATAATTTTCAAAATTTTTAGCTCTTCTTAAGCTGTAAAAAAACGATTTATCGTTTGACTTATTTCAGTAAAATAAGCTATTTTACAGGTTATTTTGCCATGAGTTAAAATTAATGTGGGTGTTTTTGTGCGAAACTATGAAGCTCAAAAATTAAGCAACATTTTTCTATGGAAGCGATAATTTAAAAGCCTGATTTAAAGCTAAAACACCAAAAAAGGCTTATTTCAGCCTTTTCTTCACATGTCTAGATACACTGGCATGGAGAATATCGTGGCCTCATATAAGTACCCTCGAAAATCTCCATGCGAAGCAAAACCCTGTTTTTTCGGCTCAACTTCGAACATTTTGCAACTTTTGCCAAGGCATGCGAAAACTTTGCTGATTTCAGCGAGAAATTTTAGAAGCTAAATTTTTTTGAAATCAAGTCATGATTGAAAATTCGCCACTTTTTATTTGTAGCTTTCCGCTGAGGTTGCTCATTAACATAATTCATGCATGTAAAAACTGTTTGAAGAAAGATTGCGCTCAACTTCACCTTGAATTTAAGCGGAGAAATCACTTGCTAACTTGGAATCCTGCCGTCTTTCCAGTGCTAAAATGCTGTCTACTAAAAGTTGGGGAGCTCAATTATTTTGATCAAGCTTCAGAAAATGTGTTCGGTTGATGCTTCCGTATACACGCGCTGCCTCCTGGGCTGGTATTTGTAGCGTCACCAGCTTCTAACGGATAACTTTTTGTCTCTAAGGCGCCTTGTTTTTGGGGTTTTCAGGTTCAGCGCTTGCTTTTGATGTGGTTAGTGTAGTCTAATCAGGGTAGCTTTTCTGTGTGTGAATGATGGTTTTTACGTGATCAGTGGCTTTAGTGGTGTTGGTATTGCACTGAATTTTTAGCGTCACCAATGTTCTCCAGACGCACCAGCCCGTTGCAGGGTATACGAAAGCATCAACAGCACAAAGCTGACCCGATGTGTGCAGGCAACAGTTTTTATCTTCAACGCCTGATAAAGTAGCAGACATTCAAGGGAGAAAACGTTGACCACTGAAATCGACAGAATAAGACTTCGCCGCTGGCGCAAAAGAGGCTTCTACAGCGAAACAGTACTGGTCAAGCTGCTACAGAAAAAAGGATACAACGCCGTCCGAGTTCCAGTCAGCAACCCAAGCCTCAATCCCCTGCCCGATGTCATGGCAAGAAAAGGCACCCACATGTACGCTTTTGAAGTAAAAAACGCCAGCTACTACGCCTACTTTCCAAAGCTGCAAATCGACAAACTCTTCCGGTTCCTCGACCAGTTTATCCCCGCTGATAACTCGCATAAGCACGCCGTCGTTGCAGCGCACTTGGGCAAAAGGTGGCTTTTCAAAGAAGTCAGCTGGACCGATTGGGAGAAAAATAAGCTGCCTGAAAAGGTTAGAATTCTCAAGCGAGATAGGGGAAATCTAAATCTGGACACAACTTACACTTAGAAAATGTAAGGAACTGTACCTCAACATATATTATTGCTAGTCGCTAAAGAGTTTCTTTGTGTAAAGAGCGATCAAAAGTGCAAACGCAAGAAGAAGTTATAATAAATGCAGAAGCCTTGGGGAAGGCCTACCACATAGGGGACGAAAAACTAGAAGTCTTAAAAGACGTAACATTTTCCATTCTTAAAGCAAAGTTCGTTGTGGTAAGTGGTCCTTCGGGCTCAGGCAAAACAACTCTCCTGAATATAATTGGCGGAATCGATAGGCCAACAACAGGAAAAATATTTGTTAATAATGAAGATTTAACCGATAAAGACGAAGATTTCCTGTCAGATTTCCGATGCAACAACGTCGGCTTTGTCTTCCAAGCATACAATTTAGTTTCAACCTTAACAGTGGCGGAAAATGTTGCGTTCCCAATGGAGTGGACAGGGAAACCTGAGGAAGAAATAGAAAAACGCATAACTGAATTGCTAGAAACCGTGGGCTTACAAAACAGAGCCAATCATTTTCCAGCCCAACTTAGCGGCGGCGAACAGCAGCGAGTGGCTTTTGCCAGGGCATTAGCAAATGATCCGCAGCTTATCCTTGCTGATGAACCGACAGGCAACTTAGATGAAAAAAACGCTCTAAAAATCGTCCAGGTGCTTCAGCTTCTGAAGGCAAAGGGAAAAACAGTTGTGGTTTCAACTCATGATGTTGCGATAAAGGAGTTGGCGGATCAAGTTTTATGTCTTGAAGAGGGCAAATTGGCGGGTTCAAATGAGTAGGGCTGCTTTTCCAATCAATGATTTGCTTCGGAGAAAGCTTCAAACAAGCCTGATCATTGCAACTTTAACGTTAAGCGTTGCGTCTACGCTTTTTCTTTTGCTTTTCAGCAGCCGTTTGGGCTTTGGTTTAACGTCAGCCACAAACATCTTAACTCTGGGCTTAACCGTTCTTTTTTCGCAGTTTATACTTTTCATTGCCATACTGATTTTCGCCGTCGGCGTCGTGTTAACTTCTTTTATCGCTTTCTTCATGATGGCGCAAAGAACCCGCGATTTCGGCCTTCTCAAAGCAGCCGGATGCCCAAACAGCCTTGTCGGCGGCTATTTCATGACAGAACTACTAACAACAACTTTGGCAGGATGCGTTTTAGGCATAATCGTCGGCTTCGTAATGGATTACGGCATCGCTAGCATTGTTTTTTCAGCATACACATTGCCCGATCTCTGGTTTGCACCCTTGGTTTTTGTTATCTTTTTTGTTCTTGCATCAATTTTCGGTCTTTGGCCTATTCTTAAAGCATCAAAAATGTCGCCAATCACGGCGCTTTCACCCGTAACCTACTACGGCTTAACATCAACCAACAAGCACAAAGCTATATCAAAGTCTAAAATTATGTGGAGTATTGCCAGCAGAAGCATGCTTAGAAGGCAATCGGCAACTTTTCGCATGGTGATTTTGTTATCAATCGTTTTTATAATGCTCACCGTTGCAGTTGCCGGCGGAGTTATTGCAAGCGGTACAACGACTGAATGGATACAGAACTCGACGGGTAAAAACACTATTGCCATAGCCACAAACAGCATGGGAAACCAGTATACGCAGCTTTTAGGCAAGTTTTCAGGCGGCTCAATAACAAGCGATTTTAACTATTCAGACTCAAATCTGGCGATCCCCAGCAGCGTAATCATGCAACTTAGTTCATTGCCTATTGTAAGCGTAGTTGATACTCGACAGGTTTTAAATGGGCAAATTCAAGAGGTCGGAAACTTTAGCTTTGGCGAGACTTCTGGTCAGACAACATATATTGGTGGAAATAGGACAGGTGATTCATTAGTTATCGGTGTTAACCCAGACAATCTTGTGGGAATCTGGAGTACTGAAGGACGCTTTTTGAATGGAAATGACCAGTTTTCGGCTGTTGTAGGCGACTCAATTGTTCAATCAATGTATTCACCTGATGCAAAACTGAAAATTAACCAGTCTGACCCACTTGTTGAAGGCTTAAGATTTCAAGACACTACATTTAACATCGTTGGAGTGGTCGTGGATCCGCTAAACAACGGCTTTGTAACCTATGTACCTCTTAGCATTTTGGAAAATGTTACAGGCATTTCAAGTCCAAACTTGCTTTTAGTCACACTTAAAAGTTCAATTGACCAGTCCTCAGCTATTAACCAAATCAAAAGTACCGTGCAAAGTATAGACCCAAAACTAAATGTTTTTCCTCTAAACAGCATGATCGAGAAAGATACGAGCTTTTTAGCTTCAAATTGGCAAACTATAATGATTCTACCGCTTTTCTCTTTGGCATCTGCCGCCCTTTGCTTAGTGGGTTACATGATGCTTGCAGTGGATGAGCAACGTCAAGAATTCGCCGTTTTACGCGCTGTAGGTGTTAAACCAAGAGTAGTGATTTTTATTTTAACAATTCAAATCTTAGTTGTATTGCTTTCAAGCTTTGGGCTTGGAATATCGTTTGGCACCATTATAACTTTGCTTATATTGATGCCTCAACCGTTAGTTACAAGCTTTTCAATCTTGGAGATTACGGGTTTGTTGTTTGCAGCTTTCGCTGGAATGTTTCTACTTAGCCTTTACCCAGCCTTCAGGTTTGCTAAAAGCTCGATTTTAAAAATTATGACTTAGCGAATTGAAAGTTTTCGGGAAAAACTTTAGCGATTGTATGTAGGCTGGCATTTGGTTGATGAAGTCTTGTACTTGAAGTATGGGCACTATGGGGACTTTATTGTAGAACTTGAATGGGCTGGGTACGAGCGATAATATGCATGGAATAAACTTGGCTTCGCTCCACTTTGTACATTCGAGTTTTAGGGAGACGTTGGGCAATAAATCTGCTAATATTTTTGTGCGTTCAATCTGTGAATCCACGATTCTCTTCAAAGTTGAAGGTGCAATCGCATGTTGCCAATGTTTGCAATCAATGCAGACGACTAAAGGTTTCTTGCAGCCAACTACGTCTATTTCCCATTTGCGAGTTGCATTTTTAAAGCGAACATTATTTGAAACCACGTATCCATTATTTTTCAACGCCAAAGCGGTAATTTCTTCAAACTCCTGCCAACAAAGTAAATTGCTGATACTTTCTACATCTGCCCCCAAGGATACCGCTTTAATTGCCAGTTTGAGCCTGCTGTTGCTTTCTACTTCAATGCTGTTCTCTTTCAAATAAACCAGCCCGTCATTTTGCATTTGTTCTAGCAACTTTCGTATAGTTGTTGACGGTATGTGCGCTTCCCTGTTAACACTTTCAGTTAAAACAACACCTTTTTGGGTCAATTTAAGAAGCGAAATTATCAGATTGCGCTCAACAGTCATGCATAATCCTCTATAAAATCTACATTAAAGTGGCAATAAACCGCTGTTTGCGTTAAAATAAACGAAAATACTATCTCAGGTCTTCTATTAGCGTATACAAAAGCATCAACCACACACACTTTCTTGGCAAACACAGATATCGCTCCTCTTCTTGTGCATCCTACTTACCTTGTTAATATGTCCTCGCCATTACAAAAATGGAATGTTATAGCGCTTTCCGAAAAAATAGCTTTCTTTTTTACAAAAAACAAAATCAACTCATCTTCGCCACCCGAAGTGATCAAAAGCAAATGAATACATGAATAATTATCAATTTTGGCTAATTTTTGCAAGTCAACTAGCTGTTTTTTTAACTTTTATATATAAAAAATTACCATTCGATTGATTTTCGCACATAAAAAAAGCTCTTGAAAAAGAACTTTGATCAAATTTGATTGAATGAGAGCTTCAATGGTAGTGACTGAGCTTGGAGAAACATGCTAGTTGCGATGAAGACTGCGATTTTATGGGAAAAATTGCTTATACAATGCCTGTTTTATCTTTAATTTTCTGATCAAAAGCCTATTACCCAGGGTTTTTACGGTTTTAAAGTCAGTTTTTATTTTTTGAATTTACGTATTTTTAAGGTTCGTTGGTTTTCGAGGTTTTTAGGTGTTTAAGCCGCTAAAATGGCAATTAGAAGATGGTTAAAAGCCGTTTCGTTGATGCTTTTGTAGGAATGGGAATATGGTGATAAAACTAAAGTTATTCCTAAAAGAAAAGGTTTAAAATACACGGGCCTTGAGAAAGGGACTGTCTTATGTCTCTTTTTCTTTGATTTCGCATTGAAGTTTCTTTATAACTTCATCGGATCTCAAAGGCTCAATCTTCAGCGTGTAAAGCTGATTTGGTGTGCGAAGTTTAAGTTTTACGGCGCCTTTGCCCCTTTGCACTGAGCAATATTTTGCTTTGGCGCTCATTGTGACAAATTTGTCAACATCAGTAATTTCAGATGGCATACACGTTTCCTCTCAATAGCAGTTTCATGGATGTAAGTCGAGTTTTTATCTGTTTTGGTGAAAAATTTTTGAAGCGTCAAAAAGAGAAAAAGGCTCTTTAACTTTATCGTTTTAATTAAACATTTAGTTTAAAGTTTAAATTTGCTTTTTAAAGAAAAGGGGTTCGCGTTTACTGCAATCGGAAAGCGTTATTGCTTAAGCCTTTTTTGACCGGATGCCAAGCTTAAGGTTAACCTCAACAATGTATTCTTTATCAACTTTTCCAACTGAAAAGTTCCAGTCTTTTACTTCTACTTCCATATCTTTGAACTGATTAACAATCGCATCCTTGTAATCTTGAGCAGTTTGACCGATTTTCTGTAATTTCTCGGTTATATTTATTGATGTTTCAGGCATTATTACACCTCCTCAAATAGCGGTAAATATGCTAAATGTATTGACTTTTAACGACTATTAAAAATTTGTGACTGCGTCTGCGCAACAAAGATTGTGAATAAAATCCCGTTTACAATGCTCTTTTTCTAACTAATACACATTATTTTTCGGCAGCAATTCAGGGAGGCCAGTTCTGATGGGTTAGGGGTTGTCGAAATTTTTATTAAACTTGGCTCCATTAAGTAATAGTATATATGTTGCGCAAAGTTGCACTGTCAACTGTTCTGCTGGGTTTCTCGTTGTATATTTTGCTTCCAACGCCTGATGAATTGATTATTTATCCAACTGTCGGATTCTTTCTTTCCTTTACCATGCACATGCCGTTTCTTTACGGGGTGCTGTTGACAATGGTTATCTACCGTGTTGTTGGAGTCGCTTCTTTACTTGGTTCTTTATTTATCGGCGGCAAACCTATTTACTGTCTCCTTAAAGAGAAATATAGAAAAAGAAAGATTCTGCCGCTGTTAACACGGTTGGGCTCTACCTCAGCTTAGATTTGTCTTCCTCTTCGGTTTGTCTAGTTGTAAAGGGAAGCGTAAACTGCTGCAAATGGCAGATTAAAGCACATTTAGGTGCCGCTACTCCAGAAAGTACCCGGATTAAATTGCCTAAAAACTCGCTGATTGAAGACGAGCTCGCATCGGTCGTTAAAACTTAAGGGATTACTTGTTCGCTGGCTACTTTAAGGATTTGCTCGGTTAAAAGTTGGTCATCAGCGCCTTTGTGTTTAGCTTTGTGGTTTTTTACTGCCTTATTCATGGCTGCTATATCAGGAACCACCAAGATTTTTGTTCCGCAGGTGCAACTTACTATTGGCATCTTTGACTTGAGCTTTTGTTTGTTGCTCTTTGCGGTTTCTTTGTTTATTTTTAATTTGGCTCGTTGATTTTGCTTTATAATAGAAACCTCCGGCCAAAAGCGGGCTTTCCTGAGAGGAAATTGAATAAATGCTAACTTCAAATATCATCCTTATATCTTAATAACAATTTGTTGTAGGCACGAAGCAATCACAAATTACAGTGAATCTAAACCTTGTTCTTCGCAACCAGTTTTTCTCTTCAACCCTAAAAAAACGATGGCTTACACACGCTGAACCAATTTTTTTGAAAAGCTTATAACTGCATCACATAGAAATAATCTATCAGCAAAAGGTGCTGTTGAATGGACGATAAAGATAACGAAATTTTAGAAGAGTTAAAGAAAATCAGAGTTGCAGTTGAAAAAGCTCCACCGCCTCAGCCTCCAAAGGGCTTATGGAACGAGTTCAAAGACTTCTTGTCAAAATACCGGATTCTCGGCTTGGCTGTTGCTTTCGTTTTAGGCTTGTATCTAGGCGCGCTTGTGCAGTCATTGGTAAAAGACTTCGTAATGCCGCTCATAGGCTTAGCAATTCCAGGCATGGCAAACTTGGCAACTTATTCAACGTCAGTTATGAGCCAAGTGTTCGGCGTCGGCGACTTCCTGGTGGCTTTAATCACCTTCATTATAGTGGCGATCATCGTTTTCATAGTAGTGAAGGTAGCCAAAAGATGGAAAATAGAATAAAACTCCAAATTTCCTTTTCTTTTTTTTGAGGATAAAGGCAGAACAATATAAAATAAGGTATAGGCACTTTATTTTCGGATTTGTCCATTGCCTAAAATAAAGTATTTTGTTGTAGTTAGGTGCTGTACGCTCATTGGTCCTCTTGCGTGAAGTTTCTGGGTGCTGATGCCGATTTCTGCGCCTAACCCGAACTGGTTGCCGTCAGTGAAGCGTGTGGATGCGTTCCAGTAGACTGCCGCTGAATCTACTTCTCGAATGAAGCGCATGGCTTTGTCGAAGTCGGCTGTGAGGATGCTGTCGGAGTGGTGAGTGCCGTACTTGTTAATGTGGGCTATGGCTTCGTCTAGGTTCTTCACGACTTTGACGCCCATGATTAAGTCCAGGTACTCGGTGTACCAGTCCTGTTCATTTGCCGCCTTCACGTCAGAAACAATTCTGCGGGTTTCTTCGTCGCCTCTAACCTCAACGCCCTGTGCTCTGAGTGCAGCAATCACAACTGGCAAATAACGCTGTGCAATTTTGCTGTGAACCAGCAGTTTCTCTGCGGCGTTGCATGTTCCAGGTCTTTGGCACTTAGCGTTGATAACGATCGGTGTTGCTTTATCCAAGTCAGCGTCTTCTTCAACGTAAACGTGGCAGTTGCCTGTTCCCGTTTCAATTACTGGAATGCGGGAGCTTTCAACCACAGTTTTGATTAAGTCAGCGCCGCCGCGTGGAATGAGCACGTCAATGTACTGGCGCATACGCATCATTTCCTCTGCAACTTTGCGGTCAGGCGAATTCACCACTTGAACCGCGTCCACTGGCACATTTGTCCCAGCTAAAGCGTCCCGCAGCACATCGCCGATGGCAACATTTGAGTTTAAAGCATCGGAGCCTCCGCGAAGGATAACGGCGTTTCCAGATTTAATGCAGATTCCTGCGGCGTCAGAGGTTACGTCGGGTCTTGATTCATAAATTATTCCTACAACTCCTAAAGGCACGCGGACTTGGCTGATCATTAACCCGTTGGGGCGTATCCAGCTGTTAACGATTGTGCCAATGGGGTCAGCTAAAGCCGCGACTTCTCTTAAGCCATTCGCCATAGTTTGGATTTTGCGTTGATCCAGCGCTAAGCGGTCAAGCAACGCCGCTTTGAGTCCCTTAGCTTTTGCGGCTTCAACATCCGCTTGATTAGCAGCTAAAATCTTGTCAGCATTGGCTTCAAGAGCGTTTGCCATTCTGCAAAGAGCATTGTTCTTTGCTTCTGCCGAAAGTTTTGCCATTTCAACTGAGGCTGCTTTCGCTTTTACGCATATTTCCGTTATCATTTTTCTTCCTCAATCAAGTGTATGTTTCTACGTTTATGCACTAAATATAGGTTAACATTAAATATTGATAAACAATTAAATTAAGTATCTAAACCAAGGTGCAGTTTAGTGCGGCACAACGGCAGCTTAAACAAAGATAGTGGAAAAACCCAATTTATTAAACGTTTTAGCAAACGCATGGGAAGCAATTAGAAATGCAAATTCTTTCAAGACTAAAACAAGTGAAAATTAGTAAGCGCTTGTCTCTCTCCTCTTTAAGCGTGATGGCGTTAAGTGCTGTCTTGATTGTTTTCGGTCAAGGCATAGCTTACTATTCTATTTCAGGGATAATGCAACTGTTCAGTGTAAAACTGCAAGTTCCAGAAATAGTGTTTTGGCTGAGAAACATGCCTTATTTCGGCTTAATCCCTCAAGCCATAGGCGCAACCATTTTGCTATTTTTCATTTTCAGGAGTAGACTGCAGGTTAATATGCCTCTTCTCAAAAAACAGTTGCTTAGAGTATTTGCGGTTTCATCTGTTTTTGCCATGGTTGCGGTATGCGCGTTTGTTTCCACTCCGTTGGTTAATGCGCAGTTGATTGATACTTCACAGTATTACTTGCAGGTTCCGTTGCCTCTTGCAAGCATGTACGTTGGAGAATTCAGTAACAACATATGTTTCTGCATCAACGGATCTAATTGGCAAGACTTTTATCAAAATTCAAATCTGACTCTGGTAGAACAAACTGCTTTAAGCGACACACCTTCAGGAAACATTTGGTCGCAAGATTTAGCCTTCAACTATAATTTAACTATTCCCGCGAATGTTTCATGGACTGAGAACCTTAATGGTCTCCAACGAGTGTTTGTTAATTCAGCTAATAGTCAAGGTGCACCATACACGATTTCAGTTGACAATATGGTGGCTGGTTATTATCTTTGTCAAGATTCGGCAAAACGATACATAAATGATTGGGGATCAACAAATGCGGGAACAGTAATTCAAACTGCCATAAACTCGACAGCCGCTGGGGGAGGCGGTTTAGTAAAGCTTGGAATTGGAAAATTTACCGTTACAAGCAGCCTTCTACTTAATCAAGCGTATGGCGTTCAACTTGTCGGATCAGGATTTGACCCAGTTTTAGTAAACAGCACTATTATCTACTCGAATAATTGTAACATCATAAACGTAACAAATAGTCAGAAAAACCTGATTTCAAATCTTGTTCTTGAGGGTAATTATGGAGGAACTAGCCACACGTATGATGGAATATACACTGACGGTACGGCAGCAATGGACCTTCATGTTGAAGACGTTTACCTGCTATATATTAGTGAATTCGGAATAAACTATCATGCATCTCACTGCACTTTCCAAAACGTATTTGTTGAGTTCAGTAATCAAGCCTTTAACATAGCTGGAAGCCTTGGCTACTTCCAAAATTGCTATGGATTTTCCGATACCAACGGGCTTCAAATTTCAGGGATTGCAAACACGTTAGTTAGCAGTTATGAATATAATACAGGCGGAACAGGTACAAACGGAACTGGAAGCATAGGTAACAGTTTCATCATTAACGGAGGAACAAGAAATACCCTTATCGGTTGCAAGTCAGATCATGCTTCTTGTTCAGGAGTCATCTTCTATTCAGGAACGTATAACATCATTCAGGGAATGCAGATTTACGATACTGGGGAACGCATCGATAACGTTTTTGCCGCTGTCGAATTTCAAGGAACCGCAACCTACAATACCATAACTGGAACCGATATAATTGGTACTTTAGGCAGCAACAATACAGCTTACGGATTTGACTTTAACGGCACTTCCGTAGACTACAACACAATTTCAGCAGGGTCTATTGTAAACGTTGATGCCAGCACAGTCAGATGGCACTTATTTGGAGTCCATAACACCATAGACACCGTTAAGGGCTATAACCCAATTGGTTACATGCCCAATCCTGTTGTAACCGCCTCGAATTATCTTGTTGACGCTTATCAAGGAAATAGTGCAACATGGGCAAGTGGTACCGTCTACACGAATATCGGCACTGCTAAAACGCTTTATGTTTCAGGAGGAACAGTAACAGAAATAGATGTTAATAGTCAAAACACTGGTCTTAGAAGCGGAAGTTTTGTGCTTCAACCCTCAGATAACTTCAGTTGTACTGCCTCTTCAATGCCGACAATCGTGGTTTACGGTCAGTGATAAGCCCTCTTTACACAATTCAAAATAACAAAGTGAAAAATAATGAAGGGTAAAAAAGCCATAACAATCCTTGCACTCTTAGCTCTACTTATTCCCTCTGTTTACGCTCAAAACTGGCAGGTAGGCAGTAACTGGCAAGTCGGCTCAAACTGGAGCTTCCAAAATTATCAAGCACCAACCCCAACGCCGACGGCTAACCCAAACAACGGAAACGTACCCACGCCAACCCCAAAGACAACAACCAACCCGAACCTCACGCCAACCCCAACGCCAAATAACACACCGAACCCCACAAAGCTAACAGCAACCCCCACAGCCCCCACTCATACAAACAACCCCGCATTATCTTACTTCTTCGTAGCTGTAGTTGCCCTTCTAATAACAGGAACCGTAATTGCGTTAATTTACCAGAACAAAAAGAAAACCGGTAAAGTTCAGTGGAAACGGCGCTTTTAACTGTGTATTTTTTCCATGAAAGCCTTATTCGAGAAGGTGGATATTTCTATGTTCGATTACCTCTTTAGGCTTATCGCTGCCAAGCTTATTTTGTACTTCGGTTATCTGTAATCCTTTAATTAGGTTTAACTCTCCGCTTGAAAAGTTGGGGTTTCCTTTTGCAAACTCAACTTTGCACTCATCTATAATGCTGACTACGTCGCCGACGTTAAAATGCCCTACAACCCGCGTTATGCCAACAGGTAAGAGGCTTGACCCGTTTAAGATTGCTTTCTTGGCGCCCTCGTTAACGTGAATCTGACCTTTAACTGCCGCACCGTATGCTATCCAGCGTTCTACCGCAGGCATGGGGTTTTGGGGTTTAAAGAAGGTGCCAATGTCTTTTCCAGCAAGAACGTCAAGTAATACGCCGTCTCTTCTACTGTTTGCCATTACAACTGGGATTCCGCAGGAAGTGGCAATTTCAGCAGCTTTAATTTTGCTTTGTATTCCCCCTCTGCCCAATTTGCTTTTTCCGTTAAGGGAGCTCTTCAGTTCAGGCGTTATGAAGTCTACAATTTTTATTAATTGCGCATCTGGCTCTTGAGGGTCAGCGGTGTATAAGCCGTCAACATCGGAGAGTATTATAATCATGTCTGCGCCAACTGCGCTTGCAACAAGAACTGAGAGGATGTCGTTGTCGCTGAAGTTTATTTTGTAGCCTTCTTTTAGCCTAAGTTCATCTACCGATGTTACGTCATTTTCATTAATTATTGGAATCACGCCTGCTTTCAAAAGCATCCTTAACACATTACAGGTGTGCACGTAGGATGCTCGATTAGAAAGGTCCTCTGCGGTGAGCAGGATTTGAGCAACCTTTAATCCGTGCGCCTTGAAGAGTTCACGGTATTTCGCCATAAGTACAATTTGGCCTGTTGCGGCTGCAACCTGTTGAAACACAACATCGTTAGTTTTAGGGGGTATGCCAAGTTCTGCTATTCCCGCAGCTACCGCTCCTGAAGTTACAAGCACGACTTTGTCACCCTGTTTGGCTACAGCGGCTATTTGACTGGATAGTTTCTGCATTTCTTCTGTGTCGAGGTTTCCTTTGCTTGTCGTTATGCCGCTTGTGCCAACTTTAACAACTATTAATCTTGCTGGCATCGCTTAATCCCTTTAACGCGCAGACTTATTGAGTTATGTTTGTCTTCCTTAAAAACGCAACCAAAGGAGTTCTATAGAATTTGCGTTCTTAATTCATCCTAAATTGACATTTAGCCAAAAAAAGCTTAAGATTTGAGAAAAATATATTAATGCTAAAGGTCATCCGTTTTTCAACATGTTAATAACCTTACAAAGCATAACCGCCCTAACAATCAATTCTCCACTTATCTTTTGGCTCGCCCCAATAGCAGGCGTAATCGCAGTAATCTCTTCACTTTTGCTGATGCGTAAAATAGGCAAAATGAGCCCGGCGGTCCAAAAGCCGTTGAAGTAGGGAACGCAATTCGCGAAGGCGCATACGCCTTCCTCAAAAGGCAGTATACAACAATCGCAATCATAACAGCAATAGTATTCGTTTTGCTGTGGGTTGCCTTGCCCAGTGGTCCTCTCGGCGTCGGCACTGCCGCAGCATTCTTAGTCGGTGCTCTTGCCTCTTTGGCTGCTGGCTACATCGCCATGGACAACGCAACTAAAGCAAATGTTCGCACTGTGGCAGCCGCAAAAGAAAGCGGCGCGGAAAAAGCCCTTAAAACCGCTTTTTACGGAGGCGCAACCATGGGAATGGCTGTTGTAGGTTTATCTCTTTTAGGCGTAAGTTTTCTTTTCTTAATTTACGGCGGCTACAACGCAATGTTCGGCGCATCAATGACCGTTACACAAGCCGCAACCTTAGGCAGAGATGCCGCAAGCGGAATCGTAGGCATGGGTTTTGGTGCCTCATTAATTGCCCTCTTTGCACAGCTTGGAGGCGGAATTTACACTAAAGCGGCAGATGTCGGCGCGGACCTTGTGGGCAAAGTTGAAGCTGGTATACCTGAAGATGACCCGCGCAACCCCGCAGTTATCGCTGACAACGTCGGAGATAACGTGGGTGACTCGGCAGGAAGAGGCGCAGACCTGTTCGAATCTGCAACTGGCGAAAACATCGGCGGAATGGTTATAGGCGGTTTAATCAGCATAGCCACGGGAAACCTGATATTCTTATTTTTCCCACTCATCGCACGAGCTCTTGGTATCTTTGCAACTTTAGTGGGTATGCCTTTCGTGAAGCTCACTGAAGCAGAGGCTAAACATCCGATGAAAGCATTGCGAAAAGGTCTCATGGTTACAACCATAGTGGCGGGTGTTTTGTTTTTCTTTGCTACGATTTTTCTGTTAGGGAACTTCTACCTGTTCTATTGCTTGCTCGCGGGTTTAGCAGCAAGCGTATCCATAGATTACATTACAGACTACTACACGGGAAGCGACCACGGTCCAGTCATGAGGATTGCAAAAGCCAGCGAAACAGGAGCCGCAACCAACATCATCACAGGCTTTGCAGTTGGACTCGAAACAACCGCGCTTCCAATAGTCTCACTGGTTATTGCACTCATAACATCCTATTATTTTGGAACGCAATTCGCTATACAAACACACCTACCTTCTGTAGGCGGAGTCTCTGGCACTTTCATAGGTGGAATTTACGGAACTACACTAGCGACAATGGGCATGCTTGCAGTAATGGGCATGGTGCTAGCGCTTGACGGATTCGGACCAATAGCCGACAACGCAGCGGGTATAGCTGAAATGTCCGGCGAAGGCGGAGCGGAAGAAACAATGGAGGCTTTAGATGCAGTCGGCAACACTACTAAAGCTTTGACGAAAGGCTTTGCACTCGGCTCAGCCTTGCTTGCGGCTCAATTGCTGTTCCAGACATACGCCTCAGAGGTTACAACACACTTTGGAGGAACATTCGTAGTAGACATCTCGAACCCAGCCGTGCTGGTGGCGGGATTCATCGGTGCAATGCTTCCTTTCTTCTTCTCTTCGCAGGCAATCAGCGCTGTGGGGAAAGCAGCCGCCGAAATGGTTGAAGAGGTTAGACGGCAATTCCGCGAAATCCCTGGCATTATGGAGGGAACAGGCAAACCTGAATACGGTAAAGCTGTAGACATCAGCACAAAATCTGCGCTAAAAGGCATGGTGCTTCCTGGGTTAATCCTTGTGGTTGTTCCAATAGTCATAGGTATCCTTATGGGACCCGAAGCGGTAGGTGCACTCGTAATCGGCGCAACATTATCAGCGGTTCCTTTAGCACTGTTCATGAATACCGGCGGAGGCGCATGGGACAACGCAAAGAAATACATAGAAGCAGGTCACTTCGGCGGAAAAGGCAGCCCAGCTCACGCTGCTGGAGTAGTAGGCGACACAGTCGGTGACCCATTGAAAGACACAGCAGGACCAAGCCTTCACGTACTAATAAAACTGCTCAGCACGCTGTCAATCGTCTTCATACCGCTGTTCATAAACCTGCTGCACCTTATTTAAATAGGGAAAGTTTTTTGCTTTTCCCAGTGTTTTGTTTCACTTTTTGCCTTATTTTTCAAACATTGCTTTTTGAGCTTAAATTTTCTTCTCGTGGTTGCTCATCGTTGCGGAGAAGACAGACTTTTTTGTGGCGCCCTACTGTTTTTTCTGCGAAAGAGTTTTGTTTTTATGTGAAATTTCAGCAAATCTGCCGATTTCATATCCACCATATACGCCGAGTAGCATAAGAGCAGCTATAAATAAAAATAGTGGTAAAACGTCGCTGGAGTTTAAGATAGTGTATCCATAACTCGTCAACCCCGAAGTGTAACTATACAAATACAAGAGTAAAGAAAACGCAAAAACCGCGCACAGAATACCAAGAATAAACCTCCGCAATCCTGGCCTTCCAGCCGCTGCAACAACCATCCTTTTTTCCTCTCCAGTTATTACTTTATTGCGGTGGCAATTTAAGCTCTTTTGTTCGCAGGTGCTTCCTCAGGTTACTCACACGTTAAACCGCCATAGTATGCTTTTATTTCTTGGTGAAGCAACTAGCTAAAGAGAAGTGCAATGCCGTGAAAATTATCGAGAAAAACCTGCATCAAGGCTTCGTCAAAGTGGTTCCCGACTCACCTGATGACCTGTGGCACCTGTACAACGTTATCTACAAGGGCGACGAAGTTTACGCTTACAGTAGCCGAGCCATAAAAAGCGACACAGAAACCAGCCGCCCAAAAAGCGCCGAACGCGTGTCAGCGTTTATGGGCGTAAAAGTGGAATCCGTTGCATGGGACAAGTTTTTGGGCAAACTGCGCGTTCACGGCTTAATTTGTCACGCACCGGACATCATCCCGACAGGTGCCCACCACACCCTCAGCATCGCGCTCAACCAACCAGTCACCATCGTTAAAGACGAGTGGCCAAAGCATTTGCTTGACAGGTTGATGCGGGCAAGCGAAACCGAAAAGCCAATGCTGATAATCTCCATCGACGACGAAGGATTCGCTATAGCCGAAACCAAGCAGTACGGCTACGAAACCCGAGTTGAGCAACGCATGAGGCTACCAGGTAAACAAGACGCAGACAAACGGGTCGAAGCCACGAAAGCGTATTTTCGCCTCGCAGTAAACAGCCTAAATAAGCTGTGGGCACCAAACCACAATCCAATAGTCGTCATCGGCGCCGGCTTTGTTAAAAGTGACTTCGTAAAATTCCTCAGTGAAGAAGCCAGGGAAACGTCCAACTCCGTTGTGGATGTGAAAAGCGTTAACAACGGCGGCACAGCAGGCATCGACGAAGCCCTCCGTTCTGGCGTCTTGTTGAAAGCCTCGCATCAACTTCGAATTGTTGATGAAACCGAAACTATGGAGGAAGTCATGAAGCGGCTCGGGAAAGGCGAAGGCACAGTAACCTATGGGTTGGAAGCGGTTGAGAACGCGGTTAACATGGGCGCTGTTGAGCGGCTTGTGCTTGCAGACACCACGCTTCGTGATGCAGACGAGCCGCAGAGGCTAAAGCTGGAGGAGCTTATGAGGGAAGTCGAAAGGCGGCGTGCAGACGTGACGGTTATCAGCACTGAGCATGAGGCAGGCGCAAAACTGCTGTCTTTAGGCGGAATCGCGGCGCTACTGCGTTTCCCAATCTACAGAGACACAACAACGCAGTAAACAGCTCAAACGAAGACTTGAAAGGATAGCACCAATGCTCAATAACAGGTGTTTAGCGTTTATTGAGCAGTTCAAACCTAAAATTTTCGGTTCAACTGGATTCGCAAACAAGGCTTTGGGGTCGTCACTTCGTCTAGCTTGAACCCTTCTAGCCCTTCTAATCTAGCTACCATAGCTAGAATCACGTTTACCATTATAACTCAAACCATATCAACCTCAAAAGAAAAATATGTGAATGAATAGCAAAGTGTTATATTTCTTGCATGTTCACAGTGGGCTTAAGGGAAGAATATATGAACAGGAAAGAGGCTATAGCAGTATTAAATGAATTAGCCTCTAACCAACTTGTTAACCCCGATTTAGTTCTTATTGAACAAAGAGAACCAGACAATTACGGATTGCAGATTAGAGGCGATTATAACCGTCAATTAATTGTAACATTTCTAAAGAATAAACACTTGTCATTCGAAATGAACAACGGTTACTTAATTATTTTTAAATTAACAGAGAACTGACTCAAAGCCAAATCCCACGAAGAGTTAACAGAATCTAAATAACAAAAGTTCTAAAGTGTAATTGCACTATTCTATTGCTGAAGGGGTTGAAAATGCCATCAAGAAATTCTAACGTAGGTAAGCTTTTTGATTTTAATGTAAACGGGTATGGAGTAGTAACCCACGAAGTAGGAGTAGATTTCAAAACTTGGTCGCCTGTTATTCAACTCTTGAAATTTACAGATGACGAACATAAAGGCGAAATTAACCTCAGATTCGGATATTGCGATAATACTGGAAAACTGATTACACGACCACTATACCTTAGTGAAAGTCAACTTACCGACTTGGGAAAAGAAGCCGCAAAAGACCCTGAAATTAAGAAAATACTCAAGCCCTTCGTTGATGCACTCAAATAATCTACACCCGACTGTTAACAGCCCTTTTTGAAAGACGAAAAAAGAAGTAACTTATCACCCGATTCTTAACAGGTAGATTTATCGCCTATGAAGTTAACAGAACCCACTTTATCGTACTTTACAGTAAATCGTTATAATGTGAACCTTCTTTTAGCAAGGTAACTTTTCTTCCAGTTTTTTTCATCCGCAAATAAGCAATGGGTATAAACATAAGAGCAATGAGTGTAAACATGAGAAAAGAGGTAAATGAAAATGTGCCAATTAAGAGCAGGTTTAGTTAAAAACTGCCGTAGGTGCAAATCGTCTATTCGACTTAACTGCCCGATTAGAAAGACAGTGAAAAAGAAAACCTACACGGACACCCAAAAGAGGGGCGAAAATAAATAACAGCTAAGAAGAGTGAAGCCAAATAACAACAGAGAAAAACTTGAATAACGTTTTATGTCCAAAATGTCCTTATTGTGGTAGCACTCGCCTTGAAAAAGATGAAGATGGCGTTAAGTGTCTTGATTGTGGAATGGGTAAGTATAAAGATGGTAAACGTAAATAAATATTCATTTTGGCATGGTAATAAATCAAGCCAAGTTATCCCACGACAGTTAACAGTAACAGAACCTCAAAAGAAAAATGTCTATGTGACGACAGTTAACAGAAAAACCGCTATTACGAAAAGTTAACAGAACCTTAAAATCTGAAAAACGTTTAATGTTCTCGGAATGATGCGTCAACCGAAAAGTAACAGCCATCCTTAAATGAAGCGACCAAAGGATTTTTCACATGAACCCCAAATCACCCAAACCAGCAACCGAAAGTTGACATGGAGAAGAAATAACCGACAACTTTACAGAATCTTTTTTGTTAACAAGGGTTTTGATTAAACAGACGATTTTTGACAAAAAAACCAAAAAGAACAAAACAGACGAGGACTTTAAAAGACCTTTTGGGGGGCTTTATAAATAGATGCTTTATATACCCCTTGCATTATTTAAATACTCAACCGTGTGGACTTGATATGAGTAAAAGAAAACCAATCATTAAGATACAAAACATCGTTGCATCCGTCTCACTTAACCAAAAAATCGACTTACAAAAAATCGTGGAAAAATTCCCCCAAACCGAATACAACCCAAGCGTGTTCCCAGGTTTAGTTTTCAGACTTAAAAAACCAAAAACAGCCACCTTAATTTTCGGCACCGGCAAAATGGTGTGCACAGGCGCTAAATCCGAAAAAGAATCCCGAAGCGCAGTGGAAAAAGTGGTTAAAGAACTGCGGGGCGAAGGAATCCAAATCACGGAGAAACCCGTCGTAATGATCCAGAACATCGTGGCTTCAGCTGAGCTCGGCGGCGAAATTGACCTTGAAAGCCTAGTTTACAAACTCAGCAAAGTCATGTATGAACCTGAACAGTTCCCAGGGGCAGTTTACCGCATGGACGAGCCAAAAGTCGTGTTTCTAATCTTCTCAGCTGGAAAACTTGTCTGTGTAGGCGCCAAAAAAGAAGAGCAGGTTTACGAAGCGGTGGATAAAATTCAGGCGCTGCTTGAAGAAAAAGAACTCATCTACTACCCCACTGCTTAACCTATCTTTTCATTCTTCTGCGAACGGCAGGGTTCAAGTCAGAGAGCTTTTTAAGCGCTAACTCAAAGGTTTCGTCAGGCGCCAATTCCCTTTTAACAAAAACACCCGTTCTGCCCACTGTATCCCGCTTCAGAAGCGTGTGAACCCTGTCCAGAACGGTTTCAGCGGATATGCCAAGAATTTTGGCGGCGAACTCTTCTCTGCCGATGACGCTGCTCTCAACATGACCCTTCTCGGTTGGCTCGATAAGCATGAGCCGTTTGTCCACGCCTGCCACTCGAACATCTGCCTTAAGCTGGTTAAGGCTGGTTTCCCCGCCAAACCTGTAAAATTCCCTCTCGACCCTGCGCATCTGCATCAGCGGAAACGAAACGGTGATTTGCTCGCTGACTTCAATGTGGGCTTTCATGGCGTAGGTCGGGGTGGCTTGAACGATTAAGCGGGCGTTAACTGGGATGCCTGCTTTTTCTAAGGCGGTTTCCACCGTGAAGCTGTTCTGCACTTCAGGAATGAACACGTCGATGTCACTGCTCTTGTGTACGTCGCCTCTCGCTATGCTTCCATGCGTAACTGACTGCAGATGAAACGCGTCTAAAGCAGCCATAATTTCGACTGCTTTGCCTCTGAACTCCTTCAGCAGCGCCCAATGTGCACTGAGGTACGCCACTTCTTTGTAATCGCCATGCTTTGTCGGCTTAACCGCCATCTTTATCCGAGCCAATTAAGGAGTTACCGCGGCATTGCTTATTAGTATTAAAGGACAATTTTAAAATCAGGTTCATTAGTTTTTTATCGTTTGTTTTCATATCTGCTGAATCAGGCATTGGTTTTGTTGCCTTCTTAGCGTGTTCTTGTTGTTTATGTATTTCTCCAGTATTCCCTTATTTTCAGGGGGATTTTTGAACTATTTAGACGTGTTCAAGACTGAAAAATGAAAGAAATAGCTTAAAAATACCGCATAATTATAATAAAAAATTTGTAAAAAATTCTCCTAAAATAAATTAGGCTATGGTTAAGATTTGCAGATTTTAGATTTTGCCCTCGCATGAAAGCTAAACATTAAGAAACTTTTTCGGGAAATTGCATTATATATTTTTTTTTCGTAATCGCAGTACCAACTACCGTATTGATTGATGTATCTTATGGGTTGACCGCAATTAGGACAAAGGCGGGGTTGTGGCTTACTTGCATAGAAGCCTACTCCAGCTATAACAAAGAATACACAGCAAAATCCTAAATATGGAACAAAAAGGGGTAAAAATGTAATGAAAATAAGGTTACCTATACCGCTTGACATCGAATTTGCCTCATAGACAAGTATCAAGCCTTCAAGCAAACCAACTATTAAGATAATGATGCCAATGCCCAAGAAAATATGTGCTGCAGCTTTCCAATTATTCATAGCTCTGCTGTTTTAAGCGTTTGCATTGGCTGTTAGTAACCGTTTGATTTATTTAACGGAAGTTGTACAAAATCGGCTTGCTTAATGGTTTTACTTTTAAATAGATTTTATTTTGAATAGTTTTTTAAGTAAAATAGATCAAAATATCACAAGGCTCAGAAAAATGGATGAACAAACAATACTGCAAGCTTTTCCTTTACGGCTTCTTATAGTATCATTTATCAGTGGACTTTTTTTGATTTTTTTAACACCATTGAATTTATTCTTGCCACCATATATAAGAAGCCCTTTTTTGAATACTTCACCAACCGATACCATTAGCAGCATCATTATAATTGTCGTGTTTTCTTTTTTTATTGGCACTCCCTTCTATTTTTTAAGAGACCTTATAATAACTAACGGTGGTATGAATGAAAGATTAAGTGCCCCATTTCGCGCGCTAAAAACTGAAATATTAGGCAGTGGCATTGCTGAAAGAGAAGTAAATACCAATGAAAAGGAATCAATTAACGATGAGGAACTGCCACATTTTTCTAGATGGCTCCAAAGAGAAGATAATCTGCCTTATCTTAACTTTTTAAATAGTTTAAATGCGGAAGCCTCAATCATTAATGGTCTTTTATTAGCAAGTGAATTAACCATACTGTTTTCTTTATTTTTTATTCTCTCTAGTAAGATTATAGTTATGGCTTTCCCAATTATTTTAGCCAAAATTATAGCTAATTTTACATTAGTCATTATCAATATTGGCTTAAACGTTTTCATTTTCGTATTAATCTGGGCGTATAACAAATTCTATTGGAATAATCATATGACGAAATTGACTAAATGCATTTCCAAAGAATTTCTTGCATTTGAAAAAACACAACCAAAACAGAATAAAGTCTAATGGCTTTAGTCCATTTAATGATTTAAGTTAACTACCACTTAAAGCCGATTTTTCTAACTCGTTAAGATCAGCTATAATCTTATTCGCTAACGTGTTATATTTCTCAGGGTTGTTCTTCCTAAACTTGCTTAGCCTACTTCGCGTTCTCATGAACTTAGTCCAGCCTTCCTTATGCCGGTTGCTACAATCATCCACTAGCAAACTTGGCAGTTTACGCTTAACACTGTCAGCGTTAACCATGATTAAGCGTCTCCAAAATAAGAAAAAGTGGAAATAGCGCGGGAGATATGTATGGTTTGCTTAAAATAGTTTAACAATCAATGTCAACGTGAAAGCCCAATGACTGCGCGTGTCTGTAGCGCCTGCAAAACTAGAGAAGCCTTCTTTCATAGGCGGTATTCAGGGGAAACGCTGTGCAAAAAATGCTTCACAGAGTCCATAGAATCCAAAGTTAGAGCGACAATCACGCGGTATCATATGCTTAGTTTTGATGATCATTTAGCGGTGGCGGTTTCAGGCGGCAAAGACAGCCTCAGCCTACTGCACATTCTGGCAAAGCAGAAGCGGTTTCGTCCAAAAATCAATCTTACAGCGGTTACAGTGGATGAGGGCATAGCTGGCTACAGAAATGAAGCCTTAGAAGCCGCGGCGGCAAACTGCATAAAACTCGAAATCCCCCATCACATAGTCTCATTCAAAGATCTCTACGGCTTCACGCTTGACGAGATAATACTTAGAGCACGCAGCAGAGGCGAAACAGAGCTGACCGCCTGCGCTTACTGCGGCGTATTGCGGCGAAAAGCAATCAACATTGGGGCAAGGCAGGTCAATGCAACCAAAGTGGCGACTGCCCACACATTAGACGATGAAGTTCAAACGGTTTTGATGAACATTTTCCGCGGCGACATCGCCCGCCTTGCCAAAGAGAAACCCGTCACCAGCGAAGTGCACTCGCTGCTTGTGCAGAAGATTAAGCCTTTCTGCGAAATTCCCGAGAAAGAAAGCGCCCTTTACGCTTACGTCAAAAAAATCAGGTTCCAAGACACACCCTGCCCCTACGCCTCCGAAGCCCTGCGCAACGACATCCGCGGGATGATTAACCAGATGGAGGCGAAACATGCTGGAACAAAATTCACCGTTCTCAAAGCCATGGAGCGCCTGCGACCCGCATTGGAGGGGACGGCTAAAAAAGAAGACTTCAAAACATGTGTTGAATGCGGGGAACCTTCAGCTTCGGATTTATGCAAGACCTGCGAAATGTTACGGCAGATACGTTAGTAGTCTATTTCATCGAATCCTTGTTCGCTTTTCAGTTTTCGAAGCATAGCTGAAGCTTTAAAAGCATTGCTTGCTGAGGCTACCCTTAGCGCCCGCAACATATCGACACGTGAGCCGCAGTAGGGGCAGAGCTTTGTTTTTTGCCCTTTTTTAGCCATCATTAAACCTCCGCATTGCGGGCATTTTACGATTAGCGTTGTCGTCATTGCTACTTGTCTTCCGAAAAGCTTTTCCACACACAGGTTGATAAGGTTTAGTAGGGGAAGAGGCGAGAATTATGAGTATAGATGAAGAACAGCCGAAGCCCAGGTCACATTTGCTGGATTTAGCGATTCAATACTTCAAAAAAGAAGGCTACAAAGTTAACAAAGAAAACGCGGTGCTTGAAGGCCACAGCGGCGTAAGCAGACACTTTGACCTTATCGTCCAGAAGGGGCGCTTGGAGCAGGGCGTTTGGGTCCGCGATTGGAACAGAACCATAGGCGTAAACGTAATAATCAACTTAGATACTTCTTCGGAAGATGTAGATTTATCCAGCCCTATAATGATTGGCGAAAAATTCAGCGACCACGCCAAATCCTACAGCAACAGACGCAAATTAACGTTGTTGACTAAGCAAAAACTCGGCAGCTTCAGGTAGGCAATGTATTCATCTGGTAAATCAGATGCAGTTGTTTTGACAATTATTTTAACAAAAAGCCTTTTAGGCTTACTTACTCTTCTTTAAATTTAGGTGTGTTATTCCTTGAAAAAAACTGTTTTTGCCTTGGCGTTGATTTTTGTCATCAGCGGTTTGATTTTTACATGCAACGCAAATTTTGGGGCAGCGCAGACACCTACTACTGTCATCGGAATAATTTTCTCAGATACCACTTGGACACCCGCTCTCAGCCCATACAATATCACTGGACCAGCCGCCGTCGCTAAAGGGGCAACTTTAACCATTCAGCCAGGAGTCACTGTGAACTTCAACATGTTTACTTTGCAAGTGAACGGTACATTAACCGCGGTCGGCACCCCTTCTGACCAGATTACCCTTGACGGCGGCTACCAATCAAGATACCCTGTTTTCGGAAGTGAAGCTCGTAATGGGCGGCTGGTCTTCACAGACCAAAGCATTGGCTGGAACAACCAAACAGGCACTGGCTCCATTATTCAAAATGTCAATATCATCTCGTTAACGATAAGCACCCGAGTTTCCCTAAAGGTGGACAGCAACGCTTTCAGCGGGACCTACGCTGACTTTGCAGTTGACTCCATTGCAGGCGCGCCAACAATCACAAACAACTACCTAAACGGAGCGGCAATCGGCGTTGAAGGCGGCGCACCTTTCATCTACAACAATACGATAGAAGGCTACGCGGTTGGTGGAGGGGAGGGCGTAAGCATCAGTGGCGGTTCACCCCAAATATTCAACAATGTGTTCTTTCAGGGGTACACATGCATATACATTGATGGAAACGCTTACGTCACGATAGCCAACAATGTGATTGCAAACTATAGTAGTGGTTTATTCGCCTACTCGTATGGTGACTTGGTATTTCAAAACAACCTGCTGATATATGATTCTAACGGCTTGTCTTTCAGCGGTTCAGCTATCGCGTTCACTGACATTGAAAATAACACGATTGCCTACAGCAGTATCGCATTGTATTACCCGCCTTTGCCCATAACTATAAGATACAACAATCTGGAGTACAACCAGAAAAACATCGTGTGGCAAAGCTCAAGCAACCTTGACGCGGCTGACAATTGGTGGGGCACCACTGACCCGTCAGCTATAAGTCAATCAATCTATGACTATAAAAACGACTACAACTTGGGCAACGTAACGTTCACGCCTTTCCTGAATGCTACAAACAGTCAAGCGCCATCAATATCCAGCTTCAGCCTACCCTATACACCGCCAATTTCAACCCCAACTCCAACTCAAAGCCCAACCTCGCCGCCGTTCACTCCAAACTCTCCAAACCAGACCGCTTCACCCAGCCCCTCCTCACAGCCAACTCCGACACCCACTTCGACAACTCCCACTGGCATGTCTGCCCTGAATCAGGGCGAACTTATTTCAGTGATAGTTATCCTTGTTGCTGTAATCATCGGTTTAGCAATCGTGGTGATTGCCGTAGTGCGCTACAAAAAACCGTGAAGAAAACTAAGCTTTAAGGTACTGGTCGGTTAAGCCTTCCCGCTCAAGCATACCCAGCCAATCCACAACGCCGCTAAAGCATTTTTTGCCTTTCTCCAAAAAATCCATGATTTCGAGGACCACAGCCTCAACCGTTCTGCCCGTCACTTCTAACTCGCAAACCTTGCCTGGCTGCATCTGCAACGCTTCGATGAGGCAAACGTCAAGGATTTCAGCAGACAAGTTCTCCCAAAGCTTCGTGCCCTCAAAACCGCATTTCTCCATGAACACTCTGAGTTCTTTGGGGTTTCGCCGCAAAACAAAAACTTTGGTGACTATCTCAGTCGGGGTCACGGCGGCGGCGTAGTGGCCGTCAATAATGATGTTGGCGTTTTTTGAAGCGTCGATGGCTTCGCCGAGTTTTTTGCGCATTTTTTCTTCATTGATTATGATTGTGTTTCGCTGTTTATCTTCGCCCCGCGTTAAGCCATTAGTTTTGGCGAAGTCGGTCAAGTTGATGTATTGGGCTTCCAGTTTATTTGCCAACATTTTTGCAGTCATTGTTTTGCCCACTGCAGGCGTGCCCGTTATGAGGATGACGCGTTTATTCATGAACTGTTAATGATGCTTGGGAAATTCTTATTGCTTCCGATGCGCAAATTGCTGTGGGCTGGCGAGTTGGTGTGTGGCTGTCGGACCCAAAAAACTGCGGGTCTGAGGAAACTCCGCCCACGTGTAGAATTGCAGCTCTATGATGGGGCAGCGCGAGAGCGTTGGCAACGGAGCAGAAACGAAACGTCCAACTGGACTTGGCGATGATGCGTGTGTGACGCTGAGTGCGCCAGCTTGGAAGCGGTGAAACGGCCGTCCTGCAAGTGGAAAGGGCAAACAGTCGCCGATGAAGCCTCTACCTGAAGGCGCGGGTAGCCCGATTAGCCGAATGCCACAACAACAGAAGGCGGGTTACGTCCAACACACCAGCCCACAATCCATGTTTGCTAGCATTATCAGTTTAGTAAAGAAATGTTTACTGAAAGTCTTTTAAGATGAGTTGAGGCTGTGGCTGCAGTAGTCCTCGTGCTGGACGCCACAGCGGTCTATTTACTGAAACGTAAACATTAAGCACGCATCGTCCGCCAACTTTTTTGTTCTGAGACTTTCCATCTGCTCAGATCATAATTTGTTGCTCTTTCAGGAAACTCTTGACTTCTTGATGTATTTGGTCTCTGACTTCCCTGAATTTAGCAAGTTTTTCCTCTTCGGTCCCTTCAAAATTTGTGGGGTCATCTATATTCCAGCTTAATCTTGTTGCTGTGCCGAGGATGGTCGGGCAGCCTTCTTCCTCAGCTTTTTTGCAGACAGTTATTGCAACTGCGAAAAACTTGTTTCTCGTTATCTGCCGCAGCTCTTTCGGCTGCTGGTTAGAGATGTCGAAGCCGATTTCTTGCATCACTTTTATGGCGTAGGGGTGGATCGGCTTAGGGTCAAAGCCGGCGCTGTAAACGTCAAAGTAGTCTCCTGCATATTTCTTGAGAAACGCCTCCGCCATCTGGCTTCTAGTGCAGTTACATGTACCTAAGAAAATGACCTTAAGTTTGTTCAAACCGGTGGCACCTCAGACACCTTACTTTCTCTTCTTGTGCTTATAACACTTTTTTGAAGCCGCACTGACATAAACTGGTGCAACGCAGGGAAGTTCCATCACCTGAAGTTCAGGAAGCACGTTTAGCCGAATGCCACAGACAACAGAAGGCGGATTACAACCAATACACCACGCCCAATTTTTCAACCATGAATTAAAGCAGTTTTTACGCGGTATCGCTCCAAGTAGGCGTAACTGTGTAATTTCCTATCCAATCAGAAGTCGCAATTATCTCACTTACATCGCCGTGCATCCATTTTGTCAAGCTTCCAAGGGGTATAGTCATGTTCAACGCTAAAACTCCATTTTTGTAATATGCAATTATGTCTAGACCAGCATTGTAAGCAGTTTCACCGCCGACATTGATGACTATTCCTTCTACGGTAAAGTGAGGATGGGGATAAGTCACATTGCGTGGTTCAGTCGAAATTCCAAGAGAAGTAACAAGATAAGCCCTCTGCTGGTTTTCCAGTTGATTCTGAAGTTCAATTATCTGGCTGTTTGACTTAGCTATTTCCAAGTTCTTCTGTATCAATTCACTATTCAAACCAGTTTCCGCTACCGAAATATAAACCGCATAAATGATCAGAAGAATAAAACAAAAAACAATCACAGTTGTTGTTTTTTTGTTCATCTTTGTCACTGGGTCCTTTTCTCTTAGTGCTTCCTCTCAAGAGATAACTACGTTTAACTGCCTTAATGCTCTCCCTGAAGAACACTCTGTTCCGCATGAAGAACGGAAGGTCCAATTAGCTTCTGACGTTTAAGTTGGCAGATTTAGGTTTTTGAATTCTGAACGCAGTCAATGTTACCGTTCACGGAAACTTGACCACCCATTAGACCTCAACGACTTAACCCATGATTTTACGGGCGAAACTGGTGCAGCTGCTGGAGCCAAACTCAAACAATAACCATTTCAGAAAGCATATTGTCATTGGATATAATTTCTATACTTGTCACTGTGTTTACCATAATTGTTGTAGCTGCATTAGTTGCGGTTGTCTCGCTATTGCTTTATTTAAGGCATCGAAAGATCCACGCCAGAACATAAGAGCTGTAAACAACCAAAATTCCAGTTAGCGTTTTCTCCACTTAAGTGCAATCATTACAGCAACGACCAAGGCGACGGCGATTATGGCGGCTAACATGAAAATAACTTCTGCAGATATGGATGAATTAGTTGAGTTTGATGGGGTGCCAAAAGCGTATACCTTATGGTCCCAGCTTCCCACGTATACCACGCCGTCCGCTATAGCTGGAGATGAATTTACGTGACCTTGAGTTGTGTACATCCAGATTTCAGCCCCAGATGTGGCGTTAAGGCAATAAACATTATTGTCCCAGCCGCCTACGTAAACAAAGCCACCCGCAACCGCAGGAGACGAATTTACGCCACCCAAGGTTGTGTAATTCCAAATTTTCTCTCCAGTAGACGCATTTAGGCAATAAACGTCTGAGGCAATATAATTTTGGCGTGCATCTAAAACTAGTGAACCTGCATAAACATGCCCGTTTGCAACTGCGGGGGAAGAGTCAACCCAACCGTTGGTTGTGTAATTCCAGATTAAATCGCCGTTGGAAGCGTTGAGGCAATAAACGTTTTTGTCTTCAGATCCTATGTAGACGCGGTTATCGACAACTGCGGGAGACGATTGTATTAAGTTGCCAGTCGTGTAATTCCATATACTTGCGCCTGTCAAAGCATTTAGACAGTAGACCTTGTCGTTTGTTGACCCTACATAAAGAAAACCGCCTGCGATTGCTGGAGAAGACTCCACAAGGCTACCTGTTGAATAATTCCAGATTTTGGAACCAGTTAAAGCGTCAAAACAGTAAATATTGCCGTCCCACGACCCCACATAAACATCTCCACCAGCAACTGCAGGACAAGACTCCACCGTATTCCCCGTTGTATAGTTCCATATTTTGTCGCCTGTTGAAGCACTCAGACAATAAACATTACGGTCGTACCCTCCGAAGTAAATATAGCCATTAGCAAAGGCAATGGAAGACCCTATAGTTTCTCTGTGACCGCCTATAGATGCGTTCCATATTTTTTCGCCTGTGACTGCATTAAGGCAGTAGACGTTACCATCATCAGAGGGTATGTAGACGCGGCCATCAACGACTGTTGGAGAAGCCCAAATTACGCTTTTAGTCGTATAGTTCCACAGTAAGGTTGCGGATGTTGCTGCGGGAGCGGTGGAGTATCCCGTATGATTCAAATCATGATGGAACATCGGCCAATTATCATTTGAAGTACTGGCTTGGGCAAGTGATTCGGGAGATGCAATAAAAGATAATGCTATGAGAAATGTCATCAGAACTGCAACAATTAATTTTAGCCTTGCCAACCTTATCCAACCCTGTAAGCAGTTGTTCGCATGTAATATATTTAAGTTTACAAAAATTCTAAAGACGCCTAATATCCCGGTTTTACAGCGCACGTTTTTGAAGTCTAATGGATAGAAACATGTACCTTAGGAATCGGTAGGGAAACAAAGAAAAAGCCAAATTCAGGGTCTTTCAGACCGCAAGGTTTTGCCGGCAGCGAGCGCGTTGTTCTTGGGTTTGTAGATTATGAATGTATCGGGTTCTCTATCAGCTGACCGCTTTGTTTTCCACATACTGCCAGCTTGGTAGGCGAGTTGACATTTCGTTATTATGCCTTGTATACAGTTTTTTGTTTTTTCGTCAAGAGCTTTACTAATAATAATTTGATATCCCCCGATTATAGAGGTGTTAGGTGCTGTTAATTCCAAATAATGTCCATCAAGCCCTCTGCAGTTATCAAGGAGTTCCTTTAGAACCGCTATTGCTTCTTCCCGTTTCAAAACAATCCCTAACAGTTCTCTAAGGAACTTCTTAATAAAAAGATTCGGTGAAAGGCAAGATTACGTTTAGCGGCTTTACCGAAAATAATACATTGATGTAGAGCTTCAATATTAAGTGACCCACTTGTCGAAAAATCAATACGATACGCTTGAAGTTGTGCCGCATGTCGATCTGAAAAGGTACTTGGGCAAATGGTTTGAGATTGCGCATCTTCCCTTCAGATTTGAAGAAGGCTGTTCTGATATAACAGCAACTTACGCTCTATCTGAAGACGGCAGCATATTTGTGCTCAACGAGTGCAAAAAGAATGGCAAAGTGAAACGGGCAAAGGGCAAGGCAAAAGTGGTTGACAAGAACTCTGGAGCGAAACTTAAAGTAACATTTTTCTGGCCATTTTACGGCGACTACTGGATTATAAACTTGGGGAATGACTACGATTATGCCGTTGTAGGTACACCAAACCGCAAGTATCTCTGGATATTGAGCAGAACCCCACAAATGGATGACAAGCTATTTTCCCAATTAACAGAGCTTGCGAAGTCAAAAGGCTTCGATGTCACAAACCTAATTAGAACCAGCCATACCTAACGAAAAAACCTGCCCATTTTGAAGTCAAAAGCTTTTTTCACAAGCCAGCAAACGAAAAACAGTCTTAGTCATATTCAAAACATTAACAAAACTGAGTCAACCGGTACTGATTAAAACTTTTTTTACTTCTGGTACTTCGGACGCTTAGATTCTTTGAGCCAAAATTGCGGGTCATCAACCAATATAACTTGGACTTCAACGACGTTTTTGGGATTAGTTATTGCAGAGCGGAATTTCGGCGGCAAATCGGGTTTTCCTATAAACGCCATTCTGGAATCTTCCAACTCATCTGCGATGCGTTCACATTTTTTGTTTGCGTAGCCACGGTACTTTACGCTTTTTCCTTCAACGATGGCTTTGTCAAAATCATCTTTGCTGCATTGGATTAGTTTTTCGCCGTCTCGGATGAACCAGAATGGAGAAGTCTTAGACATAACAATCTTTCAGCAATACCGTTCCGAGGACACTTAATTAACATTTTCGTTTCAAAAACAGATAAGCGTCTCAGAAAACGAATTAAATCAAACCTTACGATAAATGTTTCCAGCTTCAACAGGGCATGTTTACCGTGTTAGGTACTTCATAAACGCAGTTCAGATGAAGAGTTGAAAAATCATTCGAACAACTTTTTTTGGCAAAGTATTATAAGAATAAATGATACAAACTTTAGACTGTTCTTTAAAAAACAAGGAGAAAAAACAAAATGTTAAATTTGACAAATAAAACGGCGAAATTCTCAAGAACAAAAATAACATCTATCGCAATCGCTTTACTTCTGATATTCAGCATGACTGCTTCGCTGATGTTTTTGCCATCCGTTAACGCGCACAATCCTCCACAGAATATTCCCACATGGACCTACGTGAGTACTTCGCCACAAACCATAGGCGTCGGTCAACAAGCGTTGCTTGTCGTGTGGCAGAACTTTATACCGCCGACAGCAACTGGGCAACTATGGTGACAGATGGTCCTTCAACATAAACGTAATAAAGCCTGACGGAACCAACGACACGCTTGGTCCTTTAGTTTCTGATCCGACCGGGTCAATCTACACCTTCTACACACCGACCGAATTAGGCAACTACACAATCCAAGGGATTTTCATTGGCAAGACACTGAACAACCAGCCTAACGGGATACCTCCAGGTGGGTATTCTGGCAGCAGTATGGGGAACATTACTAATTGGCTCGGCGATTGGTTCATGCCAAGCGTAAGTTCACCAGTGACAATGGTTGTACAGCAGGCACCAATACCGTCATATCAAGAGACTCCGCTTCCAACAGGTTACTGGACTCGCCCAATATACGGCACTAACCACAACTGGAACGTGATCGCTGGAGAATGGCTAGGCGGCGGCGACAGCACATCTAGGCTCTCGCGTCAACTTATACTCAAAGGGCCAACTTCTTCGCACATAGAATGGGCAGTTCCATTTACGTCTGGAGGCCTACAAGGGAGGCGGTGCGAGTTACACAATATACGCAGCAAACACCTACTCAGGCCAATCTTACGAAAGCATTAGCGGTCCCTCGATAATAGAAGACGGAAACATATACTACACCGTTCAGCGTACCCCCAAGAGAAGGCTGGTACGCCTTAAGCCTCTACACTGGACAGACAGTATACTTCCAGAACACCACTGGCTTTTCGGCTGACATCTAACGGCGGCGGAGGCACAATAGGCTCAGGAAGATTACCATAACGGCGCACCGGCGTTTGGCCAAGTACTATGAATATGATTACCCTAACCAGCACGGAGCCTTCGACTACTTGTGGGTCACCGCTACTGGGATCACCGGCCAATGGAACATGCTCGACGCGTACACTGGAAACTACATCTGCAGCATAGCCAACGTGACGCAATCAACTCGAACCCTTGCTGGAACTACTGTAACTACTGGAGCGACAGGTACATCCAAAACCGACAACATTGGAAGCATATGCTATTACAACCTTGTCAATCTTGGAACCACTGCAAACCCCAAATGTATCTGCAAATATGGAACACAACCCAAGCTATTTGGTACCAAACATAGATCCCTACACGCATTACCAGGCGGCTAATGAATATTGGGACGTGGAGACCTAACTTGAATTTCACGTTTAACGGAAACTACGGATTCTCATTGAACGCGTCGATACCGGCTGTGCAGGGCAGCATCCGCCAAATCGTTACGGACAAGTACTTGATCGGTGGAACACGGGAAACATTACTACGAACTCAGGTCAAAACACTCCGGGCAACTTATGGGCTTTGAATCTGGATCCGACGAAAGGAGCAATTGGCTCTCTGCTGTGGAACATTACATTTACGCCTCCAGCCAGGACTGGGCGACGCTGCAATTCAGTCTATACAATTCACCAGCCATGATACAGCCTTCGGAGGGGTAGATGCAGCAAGCTGGCATCTTCTATTTCGTGAACTCCATGTTGAGGGTTTACTATGTCTACAGCCTCGCAACTGGAAGCCTGCTATGGACAAGTCGACCCTAACCGCAATGGGACTTCTATGGCATGAGCAGCAGTATCTTCAGCGGCGTATTGTACAGCTATGGCTATGACGGAATACTATATGCCTATCAACGCAACAACAGGAAACATCTTATGGACGTGGTCAGCTCCATTCGTGGGGTTGGGTGAAACTCCATATCCACAATACTCCGCTCTCATGGGGTTGCGCTGCCAATGGGACTGGTCAAACACTAATCTACATGTACTCAAGCGAGCACTCAGTAAATGCACCTATACGACGCGATGCACAAATATGGTGTATAAACGCAACAGACGGAAAGATGGTATGGTCATTGAACGGTTGGCCTGACACGCGCCGATAATCGCAGACGGCCGCCTCGTGTACGCCAATTGCCAAGACCAGCAAATATACTGCTTTGGCCCTGGACTAAGCAAAACCACAGTTTCCGCACCACAGAGCGGCGTATCAGCAGGATCCGGCATAACGATCACAGGCACAGTCACAGACGACACTCCTTCTGGCAAGGATCAAGGCACACCCGCCATAAGCGACGCAAGCATGGACCAGTGGATGGGATACCTGTATCAGCAACAGCCATTCCCCACCAATGCAACTGGAGTGCCAGTATCAATAGACGCTATTGATCCAAACGGCAACTACATCCACCTCGGCACAACCACAAGCGACTACAGTGGCAACTTCGGATATTCGTGGACTCCCCCAGATATCGCTGGCACGTACCAAATCATCGCCACGTTCGCAGGTTCAGCATCCTATAGCGGTTCATTCAGCCAAACCTACATAACCGTCAACTCCGCAGCTGCAACACCCGCTCCTACCGCTACACCACTAAATATGGCTGCAGTTAACGCATCAATCATGACATACACAGTGATCGCTGCAATCGCTATAATCATCGCAATCGCTATAGTCGGCGTACTAATGCTAAGAAAACGCGCATAAAAACAATAGAAAAAATCAATCTCCCTTCCTTTTTTGTTTTTAACCAAGGCGTTAAGCGTTTCAGAAATCGATTTTCAAACCAATCATCACGAGAAACCTAACCCAGCTTAGACTAACGCGTTTATCTCAGAGGTACTTCAAAAATGGTGGCTCAGACAAAAAAGAGCAAGTCTGTAAAAAACGATGGAAAATTAACGTTTGATAGTAAGCATGTAGCCCTTATGGTCTACCATACGATGGATTCTTAATTCTTCAGGCTTATGAAATTTCGCCGAGCAAATTCGGCATTTATACGTTTCTCCAAACATGATTTTGTCATCCAACATATAGCTTACCTTCTTCGGCGTCGCAAAAGTTGCTTCCTTCAAGCTACACAAACAGCAACTACGCCACTTATAAACCAAAGATTAATTTCCGCTAAATCACCATGCTTTCGGTGGAAAAAGCTTTTAGCCTCAGCGGAGGGACATCGAACGCATTTAAATTTCATGTCATCTCTTGCGAAACAGCAGAAGCTGCATCCTTATTCAAACGTGCAATTGTCTTCATCGGCGCCACTTATGTTTGACGGTTTCGTTAAATTAGTCGCTAACGAAAATATCTGCGAATGAAATGAATTTGCTCGCCTAAAAACTCTACCAGTTTACCGATTAAAATTATCATTGACCAAAACCTCAAGATACCAGAAAGATCGAGTCTGAAAAAAAAGTTCTAATAAACCTCGGAATTAGCAAAGAATTATAAGTATAGATGTTAACAAACTCGGCTGTTCCATAAATTTAACGGAGAAAAAAAAACAAATGTTAAACTTGACAAATAAAATTAAAACCTCGAAGTTCTCAAGAAACAAAATAACATCAATTGCAATCGCTATATTCCTCATGCTAAGTATGACTGCTTCGCTTGTGCTTTTGCCATCCGCTAATGCGCATACACCGGCAGTAAATATTCCAACCGACGCATACGTTGTTTGTGCACCAGGCACCGTTGGAGTTGGCCAGTACACGTCCATTGTCGTGTTCCTTGACAGATATTCACCGACAAACGGCGGTATTACCGGTCAACTATTGCCTGGCTTCCAGCTAAACATCACGAAACCAGACGGAAGCACCATAATCATCGGGCCATGGACCTGTTCAAGCGCTGTCGCCAGCGACTATAAGATATTCACTCCCGACGAAGTTGGCACATACACTATTGTATTCAGCTGGCCTGGAGCAACAGTTGCAGCCTCCAATTCTGAAACCACATCAACCGCACCAGACGTAGGCGATTACCTAGAGGGCTCCACAAGCGCACCAACGACACTCGTTGTACAGCAATCAGCCGTGCTAAATTGGCCAGAACCACCTCTACCAACAGACTACTGGACACTTCCGATAAATAGCCAAGATAGAACATGGTCAACTCTTGCAAGCAACTGGCTGAAAGGTACATGGCTGGTTGGTAGCTTCCAAACTGAAGGAACGGGACCGACTTCTGCTCACGTACTGTGGACAGAGCCTATCATGGCGTCTTCACCTTCCGGTAGGGGCTATCCAGGAGGCATCGCTGACGCAGCTTGGCCAGGTATCTCCAACAACATCAATGACTACACCAGCTCATGGTCTGCGCCGATAATTATGAACGGAGTAATCTACTACAATGCACCCGCAACCGCGCAGAGCGATAAGTACGGCTATTACGCAGTGGATCTGTATACTGGAAATGAGCTATGGTTCAAGAACGGCACCGACAACGGCCTCAACAACCCCTATTCACTCAGTGCATATACTGGTGCTGGCGGCATCACTGCGCCCAATTCTGAAACCTTTCTGGGGCTGACACTTGGTCAACTATACCACTATGACTCAGTTAACGGAAACGGAGTGGCCTCATACCTGTGGATACAATCAGGTACCACCTGGTACATGCTTGATGCATCGACTGGAAACTTAATTTGCACGCTGATTCATGTGCCATCAGGTACAGCAGCAACTGACCAATCTGGAGACTTACTGCTTTTCAGCTACAATGCAGCTACCGGTAACCTTCTTTGCTGGAACTCAAGCCAAGCAATTTATCCAGGTGGACCCACTGGAACTGGCCAGCAGTGCTGGAGACCTCCAATGGGCTCAGTAATTGACGCTGTTAACGATACAGCATGGATAAATGGCAACGCCACTTGGGCTGCATCTCTGGATACGACCTTGCAGGCAGCAATAAGCCGTCCACACTCTGGATACACAATGAACGTAACAATGCCTACTGGTCTGCCGGGAAGTATGTCTATCTTAGAAAATGATCAACGCACCCCCGAAGAAATATTTGGTAGCGCAGTCACAACCACTTACGGAAGCATAGGAGGATCCTGTACTGGTGACAATATTGCAATATGGCTTGCAACTATCAACTCAGGCGCAACGTCTTATAGCCCTTGGCCAACATTGCCTTCTACAGAAAACACCAACCTTGGATTCACTGTCACGATGGATTATAACAAAACCATAACGGTTCCATTGCCAGGTCTAAACTATACTTGGGCAATCAGTGCAGTAAACTATGACTCTCAAGTGTTTTTCGTAGATTGTCAGCAAACATCGCAAAGATGGTGCTACAGCTTAGCAACTGGAGCCGAGTTGTGGGGACCAACCGCTTCAACCCTTCCTATGGGTTACTATGATCAAGGTGGCGGCGGAGTTTACAACGGTGTATTCCTTGGAATAGCCTCGTCATTCACCTTTGAAGGAGAAATCTTAGCCTACAACGTAACAACAGGCAGCCTGATGTGGATCTACAATTCTACAGCAGCACCCTACAGCTATGAAAGCGAATACGGAAACAACATGCCTCTCACTCTGGCCGCAGTCTGCAACGGATTGCTCTACGTATACTCAACTGAACACTCGCCTACTAATCCACTCTGGCGCGAATCATACGTCCGCTGCATCAACATGACCGACGGAACGCTGATCTGGAAAATACAAGACTACAACATGGGTCTAGGCATAGCAGACGGCTACCTCGTAACCGCGAGTCAGTATGACAACACGATATACTGCATCGGCAAAGGACCAAGCGCAACCACAGTTTCAGCACCACAGAATGTTCCATCACTGGGATCCAGCGTAATGATCACAGGCATGGTAACGGATCAGTCTCCAGGCGCAAAAGCAGACGGTTGGAAACTGGGCTATGCTAATGGGGTTCCAGCGGTCTCTGACGCGAGTCAGGAAGGCTGGATGGAATACCTCTATGAGCAGCAGGCAATTCCGACGAATGCAACCGGCGTTCCGGTGTCTTTAGCGGCGATTGATCCGAACGGCAACTACATCAACATCGGCACAGCCACAACTGACTTAACGGGCGCCTACGGCACCATGTTCACTCCGCAGGTACCAGGCACATACCAAATCATCGCTACATTTGCGCCAACAAACTCTTACAGCGGCTCATCTGCACAAACCTACCTAGGCGTAGGCTCAGCACCAGTAACACCTGCTCCGACAGCAACACCGCTAAGTGCATCAGCAGTTGCATCGTCAATCATGGTGCCACTAGTTATCGTTGCAATCGCTATAATCATAGCCATCGCCATAGTCGGCGTACTAATGCTCAGAAAACACGCATAAACCAACAAAAATCCACTATCCTTTTCTTTTTTTATTTTGAATGATTATTAAAGAGGACCCTCTTAGAGTGGTTTTTCCGCAGATAATTGGCGTGATTCGTTGGAAGATTATGCAGCGTTAGGCGGAAGATAGAAAACTGCAACGGTATGCAAAGGCGTATGCAGAGGCTTGGTTACAGCACATGTTTATGTTCAAAATCTCGGCTTTACCAAAGTTTTATTAGTTAAGCGGTTGCATAATCGCGAACTGTTCTAAAAAAGTATGGAGAACAAAAAAATGACAAATTTGATAAAAAAAATTAAAACCGCGAAATTCTCAAGAAACAAAATAGCATCTATTACAATCGCAGTATTTCTTATGCTAAGTATGACTGCTTCACTTGTGCTTTTGCCATCAGCTAACGCACATACACCTGCATGGAACATTCCCACATCCGCCTACGTTACCACTGCACCAGGCACAATTGGTCTTGGTCAATATGCTACAATTGTCTGCTGGGTTGACAGGTTTTCGCCGACAGCCGGCGGTAATACAGGTCAACTATGGACTGGCTATCAATTAAACATCACAAAGCCAGACGGAAGCACTCTAATCCTCGGGCCATGGACGTGTTCAAGCGATGTTGGCAGTGACTATAAGATATTCACACCCGATCAAGTTGGCACCTACACTATTGTATTCAGCTGGCCTGGAAACGTAGTTACCAATACTAGTTCAGGAGGTAACCTTGTTGCAGGAGTTCCATACATCGGCGATTTCTTTGAAGGCTCCACAAGCAAACCATGCACACTTGTTGTAACGCAAACACCAGTGCCAAATTGGCAGGAACCTGCCCTTCCCAAAGACTACTGGACACTTCCGATAAACGGCGCGAACCGCGGATGGTCCTCGCTTCCAAGCAACTGGTTGCTAGGCAGCTGGTTAGTTAACAGCTTTCAACGGGCAGGCACAGTGCCACTCACCGCTCACGTTTTGTGGTCGCAGCCTATCACACCGGGCAGAGCCGGAGGACTCATTGACGCTCAGTGGCCGGGTATTCCAGCAGACGTTAATGACTATGAAAGTCCATGGTCAGCGCCGATCATTATGAACGGAATAATCTACTACAATGCACCAAGAGTCGCAGATAGTGCCGCCTACGGATATTACGCTATGAATTTGTATACTGGACAGCAACTATGGTACAAGAACGGCACCGACAACGGCCTCAACAACCCCTATACGGTTCAGATAGCGCCACCGACCAGCAGCAGTATTGCCACCGGGCAAACCTATCCATCATTGACCCAAGGCCAACTATACTATTACTACTCAGTTAACGGGCAGGGAGTACTCTCATACCTTATAATGGTGCAGGGTACCACATGGTACTATCTTGATGCATCCACTGGAAACTTGATGTTCACGTTGATAAACGTGCCGTCGGGCACTGCCGTAACAGATCAAAGTGGAGACTTGCTGAGATTCAGTTACAACGCGGCAACGGGTAATATTCTATGCTGGAACTCAAGCCAATCTATCCGTCCATCTGGGCCGACAAGTACTAATCAACAACAGTGGAAACCTCCATTGGGAGGAGTAATTGACGCCGTCAATGATACATATTGGACTGTGCTTGGCCCGAGTGGCCCAAACAGCGTAGTAACTTGGACTGTAAATGATATTCTTCCGCGCTCAGGATACACAATGAACGTGACCAACCCCACTCTGAAGGGTCTACCTGGAGGCATTACTAGTATCTTACTAAACGACAACCGTATGCCAGAACAGATATTTGGCTCAAACATTGTAAGCACCGGCGGGTCAGGACTCACGGACGCGGCATGTGACGCAGATACTTTCTCAGCATGGCTTGTAGATATAAATTATGGAGCAACGACTTATAATCCTTCAACTGCCATTACTAACACTCAGGCAAACAACCTTGGATTCGGAACTACACTCATTATGAACACTAACATCACAGTTCCTATACCGGGTCTAAACTATACATGGGCTATAAGTGCAGTAGACTATGACAGCCAAACCTTCCAACTGAAATGTCAGCAAACCGAACAGAGCTGGTGCTATAGCTTAACTACAGGAGCCTTACTGTGGGGACCAACTACATCATTTAACCAAATGGATTACTACGGGGTTACCCAAAACGTGTACTATGGAGAGCTGATTCAGGTTTCATCCTATGGAGGATGGATGGCAGCCACCAATGTTACTACTGGGAAATTATTATGGGTCTACAATGCTACCGCGACTTCTCCCTATGAAAGCGCATACGGTAATAATATGCCGCTGAGCCTTGGCGCTGTTGTAGATGGAACGGCCATCTTGTACTCGACTGAGCATTCGCCTACTAAGCCTCTCTGGCGCGATTCATACGTTCGCTGCGTCAACTTAACTGACGGAACATTGGTTTGGAAGCTGCTGGACTTCAACATGGGCTTAAGCGTCGCTGACGGCTACATCGTAACAGGAAGCCAATACGACAACAATGTATACTGCATCGGCAAGGGACCAAGCGCCACCACAGTTACTGCACCAAACAGCGGTGTAACAATGGGATCCAGCTTTACTATTACAGGCACCGTGACTGATCAGTCTCCAGGTGCGAAAGGCACCCCCGCGATATCAGACGCCAGCCAAGAAGCGTGGATGGAATACCTATACGAGCAGCAGGTGATGCCCACAAATGCAACTGGAGTTCCAGTTTCACTGGACGCTATTGATCCGAACGGCAACTACTTGCACCTCGGCGATGTCACAAGCGATACAAGCGGCTTCTACAGCTTAGGAGTAAACACAAACATGCTAAGCGCTGGCCCAGGCACATACAAAGTCATCGCTACCTTCGCAGGAACTAACTCATACGGGTCCTCATCCTCAGAATCTGCCTTCACAATCAACTCTGCGCCAACAGTAATGCCAACCGCTTCGCCTCAAGCAAACCTAGCAACCACAACAGACCTAATGACGTACATAGTAGTTGCAGCAGTCGCCATAATCATCGCAATAGCCGTAGCTACAGTATTGATGCTTAGAAAACACCCATAAACACAATAGAAAAAATCAACCTTCCTTTCTTTTTTTAGTTTTGTTCCAACAGGGATAAGTAATTTGAAGTAGTTTTGCCCCATCTAGCACTTTGATGCAATTACTTTGCCAATATTTTCTTTTTTAAGGAACGCAAATTAAAATGGCTATGGCTGTTGTGTTTGGCGCATTGACGACTTTGCCCGCAGTATCGATCCTCTCAAGTCAATTCGGGCTGGACAGACGTAGCTGCAGTGCCCGCAGCCGTCGCAAAAGTCTGCTTTAAGCTGCTTAAGTTTTTTCACGTTGTTTTTATCGAATGCTTCTTTGATTAGTATCGGGCTCAAGTTGTGGCAGCATACAACCATGCATTCGCCGCATCTGATGCAGCCATGCGTTGTGACGGCTTCAAATTGTTGGGCTTTTGGAAGAGATGGCGTTTTCTTCTCAAGGGTAGGTTTACGCAATCCAATGTTGTCCAGCAACGGCGAAGTAAGGTTCATTATGACAAGCGCAAGAATTGAACCACCCAGAAAGTTCATGTAAGTTTGAATAATAACGGTAAGTACGCCGACGCCCACGCCGAATATGGCTTGCCCAGCATACGTTAATGGAGTAGTTGCGGGATCTGTAACCATGAAAAAGGCTAGGAAAATTGAGCTTCCTATGAACAGTTCAAACCCTAATCTGACAAACGTGTCCCCGCCGTAGATCGCAGTCATGAGCAGGGACATCACTGTAATTGATCCTAAGTAGGCTAAGGTTATCCTCCATTTGATGTATTTGCGGCAGAGCAAAAACAATGCCACACCAACAATGATGACAGCAAGGCTAGAGGCGCCACCTACCCAACTGTGAAACTTCTCGAAGAAGTAAGTGTAGAATAATTGGTAAGCAGTCGGGGCAGATGTGGCTTTGGAGTTCCCTAAACAGGATTGTATCCAGTATGCAAAAGAACCCGAGCCACTATAACCGATTGCACTCGTCAACGGTGGCAATCCTTGACCGTTGAAAGCACTTTGGAAATGGTCTGCAGCCAGTAAAACTGAATTTAAGAGAGGAAACAGAACCACAAGCTTTGCGGCTGCCGCGGGATTCACGTATTTTCTGCCCAGCAAACTTTGCCCTTTCTTTAAGACAATCATGCCTAATGCAGCAATCACCGCGACGTAATAGTACGCTTGAGGAGCCGCAAGTGGCAATATCTCGATGGTGGCACGTGAAGGCAACCCTAAAGTGTAAGAAAGAGCAACAATCAAGCCGAAGACGGCGGCAGACATCGTGTTCATTGGACCCTTGGCTTTCATCACTCGCGAGATCAAATAGTCTAACGCAACGGCAACCGCCACGGCAATCACTGAAATTATAATGGACGTGGGCCAATAGGAAATGGCTGAAACAGCGGCTAGTATGACAAGCGCGACAAATGTGTACGTCATTAACTTATTTTTTGTCATCCAAGAATACTCTTTTAGCTTCGACATTTTCGGGCATGGCTCCTTCCGTTAAAATTTAATATCCCCATTAACATGATTGGTTAAATAAAACTTTCCATACTACCAAAAAATCACCTGACCCACTCTATTGAATTCCTGAACAAACTCAAGATTTGAGGCGGGCAGGAAACTAAAAAACCGTTAACATAAATTTGTGGTTATAACGCATTTCTCCAATGAGAGAAACACAAGGAAAAGAATAAGGATAAATGAAACAATGCGCTATATTTGGCAAACTAAGAGAAAAGAGCAGCATGGCGTTACACTCTGCTATTAACAAGGCGCGGGCGATTCTGATCTGTGTTTTAGTAATCGGCACTTTGGTTGAGCTAGGCGCTTACTTCTACATTCAAAACTTCGCACCTGACTGGGCAACGTCTGCCTCTTCTGCAGTATCAGCCTCGTTTCAAGTAGCCAACCTCACCATTAATCCTTATCAAGCGAGTGTAAATAAGCCCGTAGCCATCTCAGTAGGCGTAGTCAATTCAGGGGAAATTAAGGGCAGTTATGTACTGAACTTTGAAATTAACGATTCAGTGGTAGATACAAACAAGCTGTCACTTTCAGTTAATGAATCGCAAACAGTAGCCTTTAGCGTTAACGAAACCAATGAAGGCAGCTACAACGTATCAGTTGGCGATCTTTTCGGAATCTTCACTGTCTCAGCTAAGCCCACTCCATTGCCCGCCGCACTCAGAGTAGCCAACATGTTTGTCGATCCACTTGAAGCTTGGCCTGATCAACCAGTCAATGTTTCAGTTGATGTAACTAACACCGGAACCGAAGACATCAGTTATATGCTTCCCTTCCTAATCGACGGTCAAGTTGCCCAAAGTGTTCAATTGCAGCTAGCAGGAGGTGCTTCCGAAAAAGTAACAGCGCCATTAAGTGAGAGCACCACTGGAACTTACCAGTTAACAGCTGGAGGACAAAGCAGCCAATTTACCATTGTCCCCACAGGCGAACACACGTTGCACTATATTGCAAGCCGCGCCGGGTTCCCCTTTACCTTGGACGGAGTGTCTTTAACTGCACCATATTCTGGGCTGGTAGCCGTCGGGACTCATACCGTCACTATTCCATCCGTCGCCCACACTACAGCCGCTGCCTGGGGGCTTGTTACATGGCAGTTTTCGAATTGGAATGACGGCACCACCAGTCTTTCCAAAACAGTAGACGTAGAGAGTGAAACTTACCTCGTGACAAATTATATTAGGCAAGGCTCATGCCCCTCCATGTACGTCTGGAACGGAACAGGCTACGGCTACGTTGCAGATGTCAATGATGGCACAGGTTGGCTGGGTTTCTTGGAGCATTTTCAGCCTGACGGCTCAATGGTTTTCTCTTATAACTACCCATACGATTACACAAAATTAGCGCCAACTCAACTGCAGCCCCTTAACGGATTTTACAACATGAAAATCGGCGAGCTGTCCGACGAAATCTTCTACCTTGACTCAGTGCAAATGGTTGCTGTAGACCATCCAGCAAACGTAAATGTGTTCTCCACTGCGAGCACATTCATCTACAACCTCACAGGTCAAGGAACAATGTATACGGTAAGCACGAATCCTGCTACACCAATCTCCGCGGTAAATGGCAAAGGACAAAATGTTCTGCCGCTAATATCCAAGCAGGATGGAAACTATACACCTGGAACCACATGGGCATGGAACAACCTGACGCTTAATCTAGGCAACTTGACTGGCGCAAAAGAAATCAATTTAGTGGTCGCAGCCAAAATCACTTGGCCAACCACCCAAGCCGGCGGCACCAACTTCTTAAAATACGCCAACGAACCAGGAGTGACGCCTTCCCCGCCTCCATATATGGAAGTTAAAGCGGCGAACGGCACTTGGGTTAAGGTTCCTGACGACCGAGAGTTTCCGATACCTAAAGTGACAGGCGATGTATTCGTCGTGAACTTGACAGGTCTATTTCCAACTAACGACTATGAATTGAGAATAAACACGTACCAAGACATCCAATTTGATTACATAGGCGTCGACACAACATCTCAGCAGAACATAATTGTACACACTATATCGCCCTCATCCGCAGATTTAGAACAAGCATACAGCGTAACCTCGAACTCCACTGGCGCCTTCACAAAATACGGCGACGTCACAGCGCTTTTGCAGTCAGCAGACGACAAATTCGTCATCGGACGAGAAGGAGACGCGGTGACACTGCAGTTTCCCGCTGACCTACCGCCTGTTCCAAAAGGCTGGGTAAGAGACTACTTTGTCGTCGCCAGCTGCTGGTTCAAAGGCGAAGGCTTACCCTACGTCCCATTCACCGTTGACCCGCTTCCATTCCAAGCAATGACAAGCTTCCCATACCCGCCAAACGAAAGTTACCCCTATGACGCCGCTCATTTAGCCTACCTGCAAAAGTATAACACAAGAATAGTAAATTCGCCCTAAATTGAATTTTCGTGTTTCTTCTTACGTTTTTGTTGTTGTTCGGCATAAGGTTGTGAAAAAATGGCTGGATGAACAAGATGCATTCTTTGCATTTGAATCTGTTGCAGTTTCATAACTCACCCTAAACAACTGAAATAAAGAAAAAGATGAAATAACCTATAAAAACAACAAGTAGTGAAGCAGGGGCTTTGAGACTAAAGACCTATGACTTCTGTGTTTTGCTTTCCTTTTCTTTGCGTGCCTTTCTTTTCGCGTCTCTCTCTTTTTTAGTTAATGGTTTTTCTTTTTTCGGCATTTTTATTCTCCACCCTCTATTGTATCAGGCAAGCCTTTAATAACTTTCGAAAATGTAAAGCAACTTAACTGTATTCTCTGAAGGTGTGACCGCATTTTGTGCACCGCATAAATTGGGTTGATGCTTCGTCGCCGCCCCTCGTTTGCACCTGCCAAACGTAAACTGTGGTGTTGTCGCATTTCTCGCATTTCATATGGATTGTCGGCATGGTTTTGATTTTTTGTTCTTCTTCGCTTATGATCGTCATAAACGGTTGGGTTTTAGGCTGAATAACCTTAACTACCTTAGCCTGAGACCTGCTGCCCGAGGCCTTTTTAACGTAACTGCATTTTGTGCACGCAAGCACTACGGAGTCTTCGGTTTTTTTAGGTTCAAGTCGGCAACCGCATTCTGGACAAAACTCCATAAATTGAAGAACCCCATCTCAACTATTTCTTCGTTAATTAATCATATGATGCGATATAAGCATTGTTTTATTAAAACAAAAAATTCGGGAATTACCCTTTGATAAGCTGTTTGATTTGAATGTGAAGCGCAAGTTAAAATATCCTGCTTTATTTATCAGGGAAGACACAAAATAAAAGAAGGCAATCTGATGAGCGAATGGCAAACAATTGACCATGCACTTGCATATTTGGCGCGGGCAGATAAACTTCCACATCGAACAGAAGGTGAAAGGGTGCTGCTTGACCAAATTCCAACCGATGCCAAGCGCATTCTAGATTTAGGAACAGGAGATGGGAGGCTGCTGTCGCTGGTTAAAATGGACCGTCCAGAGGCTGAAGGGGTAGCGCTGGATTTTTCTGAGCCCATGCTTCAGCAAGCCCGAAAACGATTTGCACAGGACAGGCATGTAACCGTCGTGAAACATGATTTTAGCTCTTCGCTTCCGTTTGAGCAGCTTGGCTGCTTCGACGCTGTTGTGTCCAGTTTGGCTATTCACCATTTAACGCACACAAGAAAGAAACAGCTATACACGGAAGTATTTGACCTGCTCAACCCAAAGGGCGTTTTCTGCAATCTAGAGCATGTCGCGTCGCCGACACAGAATCTTCATCTTAAGTTTCTAGCAGCAACAGGCTTGACTCCTGAAACAGAAGACCCGTCAAACAAGCTGTTGGATATTGAAACGCAGCTAAAGTGGCTAAGGCAAATAGGTTTCACCGATGTGGATTGCTACTGGAAATGGTTGGAACTCGCGCTTTTGATTGGTTTTAAACCCTAAATTTCCTGCCATTTTTAGTGCTGACTTGCCTGATAGAAAACGATAATAATAACTAATAACAACAAATTAAACAGAGGATTTTCTCGAATGACAACGAGCAATAATAGTGGACAAACCAGCAGTAATATTGGGCAGCTTGACTTTTCTCACTGGCTAATACGGTTGATTGCTTACATCATCGACAGCATAATAATCGCTATTCCAACAGCGATCATATGGGTCATAATAACCATCGCCATAGTTTTTAGTCCTGCATCTTTCGTCGCTATCTATGGATTGTCTCTACTTTTCCCATTTATCTTCGGAATAATTCAGGTACTTTACTTCACGGTCTTAGATGTTTCTTGGGGTGCAACAATAGGTAAAAGAGTCATGGGACTGCAGGTTCAAATGACAAATGGCGGAAAGGTGCAATTCGACAAAGCATTCATACGCAACATAAGCAAAATTTACTGGCTCTTTCTAGTACTTGACTGGCTTATAGGCGTTGCAACAGCAGGACCTGACCGAAGACAAAAATGGACTGACCGCTTGGCAGGAACCACAGTAGTACAAGTAGGAAGAGCACCAATCGGATCAACAGCACCTCCCCCAGCTTCACCACCTCCCTCGTCACCAAGCTAAAAAAAGCAAAACCCCTACTTTTTTTCTTTTTAAAAAGACTTTTAATTTTGATATTTGAATTCGCAGGGCAAACTGCTAATTATTCTCTAAAGCAGATTATATGCCAAGTAGTTTTTTGGTTTCAATTATCGCTCAATTATGGATCTCAAAACTGTTCCAGCCAAACATTAAGTTGTTTTTCACTTAAGCCGACGCCGAATCTTCCATCAAGCCGCCTGCTAACCTTGCCTTTTTCAAAAAATATGACGGTTGGCACCGCATCTATATCATATTCATCCCACAATGGGTTGTCATAGTCGTCGAGGAGGACGTGGATGACGTTTCCACCTTTGAAGTTAACTATTTTCTTGTCAAAGACTGGAACAAAACGCTTACAGTAAGGGCACCATGAAGCATAAAACAAAACAAGAACCTTCCCATTTTTTTCCAATATTCCGTTTAACTCTTCTTCGCTGTCAATTTCAATCATGAGGGGTCAAGCTAAATCGGTTTTATAGTTCATAAACATGCCGTTTTTAACATGCCTATCTGTAGAAGTTCAATGCGAAGACTAAATACTAATAGTCACTAATTCAACTACGGAAAGAGAAATGGTGCCGAAACCTTACAGACGCGGATACCCCGTTGCAATTCTAATAGGTATAGAGCAGAACCACGCTGCCCTATGGCAAGTTTTCAGCCAAGTTGCCAAACACCAAGAAAACATTTCTTTGAACGGCGGCAGAAGCGACTCTAAAGCAGTTTACAGCTTTCACGAATCTATCGTGAATGCTTTGAGGGCAACTTTGAAGGAAGGTGTTAGAAGCGTAATAATCGCTTCGCCTCCTAAAACCAGTTATGGGCAAGAATTCCAAAGCCACATCAAAGCGCATCACACTTGGCTTCTTCAAGGCGCAAACAAGGCAGTTTTTTCAACGATAACAGGTTCAGCCAGCACACCACAGCAGGTAGCTGTGCTAACCAAAACAGCGGCTTTCAAAGAATTAATCAGCGAAACCACGGCGCAAGAAACCGAAAACCTGCTCGAAATCCTCGAAAAACGCCTAAACGCCGCCGACAATCTGGTGCTTTTTTCTCTGCAAGAAGCAGAAAACTTTATCCTCTACACCCAACCTGAAGGAAAACCTAAGCCAGAATACCTAATGCTCACCGATGAGTATCTTTCGAAGAGTCGGCTAAAATACAGAGTTCAAAGGCTCATGCAGGTTGCAGCGAACAAGCGAGTTAAAACGCGGGTAATAAGTGCTGAATCAACCGCTGGAGGACGCCTTACTCAGCTTGGTGGAATTGTCTGCCTGGCAAAACGGGAATAGCCTCGGCTAAAGTAACCCAGCTTGATTTAGCTCTTCAACTGAAATTTTGCCACAATGCAACGCAGTAGCCACCAACACGCCTGAAACACCCAATTTTTTCAGCTCAACTAAATCTTTTATATCTCGCACTCCGCCGCCAACATACACATCCATAGACGCCGTTTCAAGCACTTTCTTCAAAAAATCAACATCGACTCCTTCACCGCTGCCGACACGCGCCAAATCCAAAACAATAACTTCTGAAACACCCATGTTCTCAAATTCTTGCAGAACGCACAGCGGGTTCTTGCAGCCGTCAAACCCCAATTTAACAAGAACCTTATCGCCTTTCAAATCCAAGCTAACAATGATGCGTTCACTTCCAAAAAGCCTGACCGCTTCACCCACAAAACCTTTACGGCTCAGCGTTTCCGTTCCAACAACAACTTTGGAAACACCATTATCCAGTAACTTCTGTGCCTTTTCAAGGTCCGTAACTCCAGCGTCAACCATCAACTTAAGACCAGCTTCTTTGGCGATGCGTTTGAAAACCTGAAAATTTGCTGAGCCGCGGATGATTGCATCTAAATCTGCAATGTAGAGCTCACTAAATCCAAGCGTTTTGAATGCTTCAGCAACTTCCAATGGTTCAACCGACTCGCACAAAACGCTTTCAAGCGGTTGGTACTCGCTTCTTTTTCCTCTGACTCCGTGAACCACTACGCAGTTTAAAACGTCAATTACTGGTATGATCTTCAAGTTCTTCAGCCATTTATTTGAATTGAGCGTAACAAATAAAAAAACCTTGCAGTTGTAAGCTTCGAGAAGAAAAGCGTAGATTCAAAAAAAGTCTTAAATCTGCCTTTTATAGAAGTATAGTATCCGAGGATATATGGATAAGAAAATGGTAGAAGCCTTATCGGCTTTGATAGTGACTGTGCTCTTTGTAACTGCGATTGCTGGAACGATAATTTATGGTAACATAATAATAAAAGACGGGAGTTCTAAAATAGCTTCATTAAACGGTCAAATAGCTGATCTTAACAGTCAGATACTGAATTCGACAACAGTAAATCTTGTAACTGCATTAGGTGTAAATGAAGTACCATATAATTCGCCAAATAACTTTCCTACTCCGCTTTTGTATAATCACCTTTTCATAACTGGTTCAGTCACTAATACGGGAGAAGGCACGGCGTATAACGCAGGCTTGCATGTTGTTGCCTACGAAACCAATGGCAAAGTAGAGGTAAACATGACTGTTCCTCTGGTCGGTGGTGAGAATGTTACTGGCAATGAAATCACCGATTTCGCTCCAGTGTTCGGAACTAATGCCGCAACTCAAATTTATGGCAACGATTCCTTACAACTTGGAAAATTATTCAGTGGGCAAACCGTTCCAATTAGTTTGGGTATTTTTCACGAAGAAACTGTCACACACTGGACTATAACTCCAGTGTGGACTCAAACTGCTACTCCAACAACACTAATTCCCACCCCTAAACCTACTCCCGCTCCAACAGTAACCACGGTAATCACGTCAGTAACTTTCAATAACGCAACTTATGATTTCGGAACTGGTGGACAATCCGAGAGCATTCCAGATACTTCGATGGTTTTGGGTACAAATTATACTTTAGTTATAAAAGTCGCAGATTATGAAACATCAAATCAAAGTGTAACTCCTGGAATGGCTGGTTGTCGCGAGTCGTTTTCGGGTACTAATGGAGTCATATTACTGTCTCCGTCTAATACTGGACCTGGGGTTTTGCCATCTGGGAATAGTCTTATTCTTACTTGGAATGTGGAAGCTTTAGCTGTCGGAGTGGCTAATCCAGTTATAACTATCACGCCATTAACTGATCATTATTATTTCCAGAATGCTACGTTAAGTTTTCAGGTGACAGTGAATAGTTAGGAGTGAAAAACACATGAAAATTAAAATCGACAAACGAATTTTGGTTGTACCATTAGTCTTTGTAATTATGTTTGTCGGAGTCTTATCCTTCTATATTTACGCAATTTATAACCAAAACTCCAAAATTTCCCAACTTAACACACAAGAACAAAACCTTGAAGGTCAACTAACAAATTTATCAACCGTACATCTAGCAGCTTCGGTAAACGCAAATGAAATAGTAACTTCTGATTACGCGGCAACCAAATCAATTCCTTATAATTACCTCTACGTTTCGGGTACAGTGACTAATACGGGAGGAGGCAAAGCGTTTAACGCTGGATTGCATGTTGCCGCCTATAACGCCACCGGTACATTAGAAATAAACATGACTTTTCCTTTGAACGGTGGAACATTTGGAACTGACAGTAAAACTGACGCTTATGTTACAAGTTTCCCAGGTTACTTTGGTTCATTACAACTTGGAAACTTAGCTGGCGGGGAGACTGCGGCAGTTAATATACAAATTTTTCATGAAGGCGTTGTTTCTAATTGGACTATAACTCCAGCGTGGACAAATTAGCCTTTTAATCTATCAGACAAATTAAGAAACAGTGCCTAACCAAAGCAAAACTTTTAAAGGCAGTATCAAAGTGCATCACACTTGGCTTCTTCAAGGAGCAAACAAGGCAGTTTTCTCAACCATAACAGGTTCAGCTAGCACACCACAGCAGGTAGCTGTGCTAACCAAAACAGCGGCTTTCAAAGAATTAATCAGCGAAACCACGGCGCAAGAAACCGAAAACCTGCTCGAAATCCTCGAAAAACGCCTAAACGCCGCCGACAATCTGGTGCTTTTTTCTCTGCAAGAAGCAGAAAACTTTATCCTCTACACCCAACCTGAAGGAAAACCTAAGCCCGAGTACCTCATGCTTACCGATGAGTATCTTGCAAAAAGTCGGCAAAAATATAGAGTTCAAAGACTTATGCAGGTTGCCGCAAACAAAGGCGTTAAAACACGCGTAAGAAGGCTAAAGTGAAAGTCGATAATATCAACTATCTCATAAGAATATACCCAAAAATTTTCTCCAGCAAATTGGCAAAAATAAGAATAAGGTAAACGGCTAAAATCTTACGATAACCTATTTATCCATATATTTTAGCAAAAAAACGGCAAAAAAAAAACAAGCAAGTTAAAGTATAATTCAGCTAAACGCGTAAAACGATAAAACCCTTAACGACACCTTTGATGCAAATTTTGAGACAAAACAATTTAATAATTAGCAGTTTAGCTGTGGCAAGCTAATTATCTAAACTAGGGCAATACCCATAATCGTAAAAGCGAAGACTTTTACAAAAAGAAAGAAGGCAGTAATATGCAAAAGCATAACAAAACTGCTATTGGCATAATATTGATCCTAATTTTACTATCGACATCTTCAGTGCAGGTAATAGCTTATGCACAATATAGGGATCTATCCAACGCGAACTTTTACACCACGAACTGGCAAACGCCAAATGGTAGCCAGGATAACCAATATGATCCAGTTGGCGACGAAGTGGACACCATTAATTTGGCATACAGTCAGATCCAGGAGCTTATGTCAGAGCAGACTTACTATTATATATATGATGGTTGGTACGAAGGAACAGCACCAGTGTATTCTATAAACGACTATAGCAGCAATACGTATCAGGGACTATAATTAACCAAATCGTAGCAGATGATAACAACATTTTCTTCTCAACCGATCTTTATGTTGGTCATTACGGAGAAGCACCTGTGCAATCAGGAAACTATTTCTCAGAAGGCTTTGAAAGTGGAACTTTTGACGGCTGGCAACCTAGTGGAAACATTGAAGTTACGACCTATAATCCTCATAGCGGTGCCTATGCAGTAGAAGCGACCACTAGTTACCCTGGGCAGCAAGCATGTATCACGGATTCCGTTTCTTCAAGCTCTATTGTTGAAGCTTCGGCATGGGTCTATTTCTATTCGCTAGATATTCCTCAGGGAAGCATAACAAGATTGGAATTATTGAGTCTGTCAGGTAATAGTTGGCAGTATTCAGTTGCTGCTTCAATAAACAATCCGTCTGGCACGCCATTATGGACACTAGAAATTTATAACGGTGGAAATATCGAGCGTATCAATGGTCCTGATAGCCCTCAAACAAATACGTGGTATCATGTTGACGTGATTCGTGACTTATCAGATGGGCAAGCTACCTTGTATGTTACACAACCTAAGACTGAGCAAGGAGTTTATGGTAATTATCGTATTCTTGAGGCTTCACAAAGTTGCTCAATGAATTATAATACCAACTCAATAGGGGTGGGTATAGATTATCAAAGCGACGATGGTTATAATCAAGTAACTGTCGATGACATTTCTGTTCAATGGGGATTAAATACCTACAGTTTTGCAGGAACGGTCTCCCAAGATCAAATCTGGAATTTCGATCTTCAAAACCCAAATTCAACCCAAGATAGTCAAATCTATGATCAAACATGCTCCAGCGGCTCAAATGAACACTTTGTCTTCTTATGGGTATGCAATAATGCAAACATTGAAGGAAGCGCTCCAGGGTATGGGATGGCTTACGCTTGGAGTAACGGTGCGATACAAAACGATGGTTATAACGACGGCTATCAATATCCAGATGGGACTGGTTACGCTTTTATAAGCTTCGACGGTCCCTCACCCTGGCTTTACCAAGGTATGGAGGGAACAGGCATGGGTTACAACACCTACAAAGACTTTCTTGTTTTCTTTTACTATTTTGCATTAAATTCATACGCTACAATAAATGAGGCACTAGATATGGCATCGTATCAGACAGGCTTCTACGACTTTAGCGCCGCATCATTTGCATATCAGAATGCCGGTTGTTGGGCATACAATCCTTGGAACACTTCTATGGCACCAGCTGGATTTTATCAAGGTTTCATGCGTGTCTACGGAGATGGTAACGTAATTCTGCCACAGAGCGAGGTATGGGAGTGTTAAAAATGAAACAAGGTTTTAAAATAATTAGCGTTATGTTGCTTGTGGGATTACTGTCAGTGATGCCTTTCATGATATTGCCGGAAGCTTATTCACAAAACGTTTCTGCTATAACACCTATGGCTACACCAGCCCCTGTAACTAATAATGAGGCGGTTGCATTCATGTCAAACGTAGCTGAATTAGATGTGGCTCGTTATACTGTTCAGGTTAACGCTGTTAATTATTCTGGCAACGGTTTTTTCGATGAAATGGTAAAATACAATCTTACTTCAGGCGAAAACAGAGCTAGATGTGATTTGTCTGTTTAGAGACAATAAATTGGTTTGGTGTAAACTTTATCCTATCGAAGGCTCACCCTTATTTAATCAGACCCCTTCAACTGATTCGCTTAGTACTGCTAATAGTATTCTTGATAGGCTTCAAAACTATTATCCAACCTCATATCTGCCAACCATGAAAAGTGTTCTGAATCAAACAGTTAATCCCGGAAACATCACAATTGGAAATATAGCGCAGAATGTAGCCATCAGAAATAGCACAAACGATTTTGTGTGGTCTTACAACACCAATAATATAGTTGATACTTACAAAGCGGTCGATCTCACTCTTGAAAATGGAAACTTTCAATTCTACTGTAATGACTGGGATCTTTACACTATAGGAAACACAGAAGTGAATATCAACGCGACGCAAGCTATTCAAATTGCTAAAGAACAGGCACTTAAAACTTATCCATTTGCTACAAATAATATTACAATTCTAGATAATGAATCTATGGCAACATTAAATATGCAGAATAGAGGAAACTTTACGTTGTATCCCCATTGGGAAATTCTGCTGCCACTTGATACGGCATATGGCGCTGTCACTTGTATTCAGGTTCTTCTATGGGCTGACACGGGACAAATTGATTATATGGCAGCAGTGGGCAACGGGGGGATCACACCAAGTGTCAGTGACTCACCTTCAGTTCTGCCGACAACACTCCAAGAGCAGTCATCAACCTCAAATCAAGCATGGATAATATTTGGCATGTTAATAGCAGTTGTATTAGTAGTTGCAAGCTACTTATCCTATAGACGGCGGAGGTAGCAAAAACATCCTTTTTTTTTCAAAAAAATTTGTTATCCTATCAAAAAGACACAAAGAGTAAAACAGTTCTTTGCTCATATTAAAGTGATGGCTTTATGAATAAGGTCTTAGTTTATATTTTGATAACTACTTTTTTGGTAGTTTTTCTTATGATACTTATTCCCACTGCTAATGCCAATGAGAATTACTGGATTTCCAAGACAGCTTTGCCTCAGGGTGGAGCAGTTTATGGAGCGGCTATGGTTGACGGCGAGATTTATGCTTTCGGCGGTTACCAGTATAATGGGACAACGTATTATACCAGCGGAAAATACGATCCGGCTACAGATACATGGACCGCTATTTCGCCGATGCCTTCTCCGCGAATCGAATTTGCCACAGCGCTTTACAAAATAAGATTTATGTAATCGGTGGACAGGAATCCCAATTTTCCCCGCACTGAATACTGTTGAAGTTTATGATCCTACAACAAATGAATGGAATAGCTCAGCGCCCATTCCTGTGCCTCGAGCGAATATGCAGGCTAATGTCGTAAACGACAAAATCTATGTTGTAGGCGGTTCTTCATTTAATACGCAAAATGCAATGTTTGATGTTTACGATACAACCGAAGTTTATGACCCCCAATCAAATTCCTGGTTTACAGCAGCCCCTGTTCCAAATCCAATTTCCGGTTACGCATCAGCAGTGGCTGATAATAAAATTTACGTCATCGGTGGAATCAAATTACCGTCTTCTGGATCATCTGATAGCGCTTTTGACACTAACCTGATTTATGATCCTGCACCTGATAAGTGGACTTCTGGGGCTCCGATCCCTGTTGCTGTTGGAGGCGCTGTCGCGGTTGAGACAACTGGCGTTATGGCTCCTGAGGGCATTTATGTTTTCGGTGGAAGTACTAAAAATGGCAGCCCTTCTTATTTAAATCAAGTTTATAATCCGAAAACCAATAGTTGGACGAATGGGACAGAATTAATAGGCATTCATTATGATTCAGCAGTTGTAAATGTAAATGACACTTTATATGTCATTGGCGGCGAATATTCCGAATTCGTCGGCGGCGAACAATCTTCAATTCAAATTTTTAATCCGCCACCTCCGTTTCATGCAAGTAATAACCAATATATTCCGTTTGGTTATGGAACATTCAGTCCTATACCAACCGCATCTAATCCTTCACCCGCACAATCCCCAATATCCACGGTTTCACCTTCGTCTCCATCTAAAATACTTAGCAATGAAGCGGGCGACTATGCTGCCTTAATCGTTATTGTAGCTTTAATTGTAGTGGCTTGCATGGTGGGGGTCGCCCCAGCGATTAAACGCGGGAAACGCCAGCGTTCCTCTAATCAACATTAAACCGCATAGACATTCAAAACCTCAGGTTGCGCAAAGCAAAACTTTTAAAGGCATCATCAATGCGCATCAATAAGGATGCGACCTTGAAGCTACTTATAAGCCCCATGAATGAAAAAGAAGCCTCTGAAGCCATCGCTGGAGGCGCAGACATAATAGACGTCAAAAACCCCCAAGAGGGAGCTTTGGGCGCAAATTTTCCGTGGGTTATCAAGCGAATAAGAGAAATCACACCAAGGAACATTCAGGTTAGCTGTGCATTGGGTGATGTTCCGAACCTGCCAGGCTCAATATCTTTGGCGGCATTGGGAGCCGCGTCATTGGGCGTTGATTATATTAAAGTTGGGCTTTACGGACTTAAAACAGCAGAAGAAGCTGTCTTTTTGTTGCAGAACGTCAACAAAGCAGCTAAAGAATACAATTCTAAAATCAAAGTAGCCGCCGCTGGCTACGCTGACGCAGAAAGAGTAGGCGCATTAGACCCGATGCATATACCCGAAATAGCCGCTAAGGCTCAAGTAGACTTAGCAATGGTTGACACAGCCATCAAAGACGGCAAAAACCTCTTCGACTTCTTATCTGCCAAGCAACTTGAAAAATTCGTCGATTCCGCGCATAAACTTGGCTTGGAGGCAGCGCTGGCGGGTTCCCTGAGGAAGCAGGATTTGCCTGTGGTTTATGGTTTAGGCGCTGATGTGGCAGGGTTGCGTGGGGCAGCCTGCACAAACAACGACCGAGTCAAAGGGCAAATCACCCGAAAACTGGTGCGGGAACTAGTTGAAACCGTTCGGCAAGCGGAAAAACAAGCCAAAAAGAGGGCTTAAGTCTTGCAGTCAGGTGGGTTAAGCAGGAAAAAAGTGGTGGCTGAACTCAAAAGAATCCGAGAAATGGACCAGCGGTATGATGGCGGGAAAATTTTGTGTTCAATGTGCACAAAACCTCATCCCATCGCGGAAAAAGCGTATCGGCTGTTTTTAAACTCCAATTTAGGCGACGCAGGGCTCTTCCCCGGAAGTGACAAGCTTGAAAAAGACGTCATCAACCAGCTGGCAACGCTGCTACACGGCGAAAGCGGCGTCGGCTTCGTTGTTTCGGGCGGCACAGAAGCGAATTTGATGGCGCTGTTAACCGCGAGAAACATGGCGCAAGTCAGTGAGCCAGAAGTGGTTTTGCCCGAGTCCGCTCACTTCTCCTTCACTAAAATATGCAACCTGCTGAACCTTAACCCCGTCTACGCAGGTTTAGACGGCTCTTTCAGGGCTGATCCTTCCGCAGTTGAAAAATGCGTCAGCAAAAACACAGTCGCCATCGTTGGCACGGCTGGAACAGCGGAACTTGGCGCCGTTGACCCCATTAAAGAACTATCGCGCATTGCCGTGAAGCATGGTGTTTGGTTGCATGTTGATGCAGCCTTCGGCGGCTTAGTAATCCCGTTTCTCACAGATGCCAAATACAAATTTGACTTCGCCTTAGACCCCGTAAAATCCATGACGGTTGACCCGCATAAGATGGGTATGGCGGCAATCCCCGCGGGAGGAATCATTTTTAGAGACAGCACCGCTCTGAATTATCTTAAAACTGAAACACCCTACCTAACCGACCCCTATCAGTACACGTTTGTTGGAACAAGAACAGGCGCCGCAGCAGCTTCGGCATGGGCGGTTTTTAGGTCTCTCGGCATGGACGGGTTCAAAAAAGTGATAGGCAAATGCATTAAAACCACCCGACTATTTACCGATGGACTCAGAGATGCAGGTTTTAAACTTGTTGTCGAGCCAACGCTGAACATAGTGGCTTTCCGCAGCGACAAAGGCACAAAGCATTTGGCGGAAAAGCTTTGGGAAAGCGGCTGGTTTGTCTCTTACGTGCCGCGCTATGACTGCATCAGAATTGTCGTGATGCCCCACGTCAAGAAGAGGCACGCCTTGGCTTTTCTGAAAGATGTAACTAAATACGGCGAAGACACGTAAAATGATAAAGTTTTTGGGGGTTGCGATATTTTATTAGTTTGAAATGTCTTCGATTGGATTTGAGGTTAGGCGAATATGAATACTGAAGATGAACTCTTATCGCGGATAACGGTGAATCCTAAAATTATGCCGGGGAAACCTGTTTTGAAAGGTACGCGAATCACTGTGGAACTTGTTTTGCGGTTGCTGGCGCAAGGGCTGTCTGCTGAGGAAATTCTCAAAGATCATCCTCATCTTACACGAGAGGACATTACAGCAGTTTTACTTTATGCCGCAAAAATGGAAAGTGAAGAAGTTTATCCGATTAAAGTTAAGTGAGAATATCGGAAAAAGATAATTTAGAGTGCGCCCAAAAAAAAGTAGTTGCTTATGGTACGGGGATTCCGCTAATGAATCTTGTAACAATTTGAAAACTGGTTATGTCCGTATTATTTGTCGCTAAATATATGGTAAGAGTTGCGCTTTCTCCACTGCTTAACGGTGCATAGGCTCCGCCATTTACAAATCCCACTGCGGGAGTAATGTCCGTTGCGTCAATTTGGTTTTCGCCGTTAAATATCTGTGCAGTTAAGTAAACAAACACAAAGGCTGGGTTGTCTGGATTAGGGTTAGGCGGTGGATTCTGTGTGGAATAATCATTGCGTATAGTAACATCTATGATAACGCAAGGTTCTCCATTTTCAGCCAATAGCAGGCCGAAAGGATTGGTAACTGTGGGATAAGGGTAGCTACCATAACTTGAATCTGCCGAAACCACAAATATTCTACTACCGTTTAAGTAATAACCAGATGGTGAAATTGCATTAGATGCGGTTGCGGTGGATGATGAGGACGGCGTTGGTGAAGTAACTGATGTAGAAGTTGGTATTGGAGCAGACGCAGACGTTGGTTGAGGTGTTGGGGTCGATGTTGGAGTTTGAAGTGGTGCACCTGACAGCGGAGTTTGAGTAGGAGTTGAACCGCCTATTTCTGCAGTGAAAAAACCACTAGCGAAACTTGCCACTACACCTATCAGCATTATTACTATCACTAAAACAGCAATTCCAATATTTCTTTTTAAATGCTGTTTTCTCGGAGTTGCCATTTATTCAGCGTCTCCTTGATAGTTTATGTTAATTCTATAAATATACGCTTTATGGTTAAACATTATAGAGAATACGCCTAAGTAAAATATATCCACTCAGTAAGAATCAGCCGAAAGTTGACATGGAGAATCATTAACCGAAGACTTAACAGAACCTGCACTACAACTTGATAAATTAACTTCACTGTGTCGGCACACAGAAAAGCTTTAAGGCTAATGTGGCTTTCCATCGACCCTAAGGAGCTTTGGTTTGAAGGTTTTAGTTTACGAGTACGTTTCAGGCGGCGGATACGCAGGGCAGCCTACTCCAGCGGGCGTTTTATGTGAAGGCTTTGGAATGCTACGCTCTGTTGTTTCTGATTTTAAGTCGGCAGGGCATGAAGTAACCGTTTTACTTGATGGTAGACTTTCAAAACTGAATCCGCCCATAGGCGCCGACTGCACAATACCTGTCGTCAATCCTCAGGAAACACAAAGGTTCCTCGTTGATGCCGCCAGGATTAACGACGCCGTCTACGTTATTGCTCCTGAATCAGGGCAAATCCTGCAGTCACTTGTGGAACTTGTGGAGCACATAGGCAAGGTCTCGCTTAATTGCCAAGCTCAGGCTATCCAAAAGGTAGCGGATAAAACCGTTCTATATGAAACTTTAAAAAAGAACGGCTGCCCGACGCCTAACATGGTGGCGCTTGACGTTGATGAGGGTTTAGCGGAAATTAAGCAGACCATCAGAAGCAAGTTCAGTTATCCCTTAGTACTCAAGCCCATGGACGGCGTCAGCTGCAGCGGCTTAAGCATCGTTAAAAAAGCCGCTCAAGTTGAGCAAGCAATTGCAAAAATAAAGGCTGATTCTGCAGGGAACCGTTTTATTATTCAAGAGTTTGTCTGTGGCGAAGCTGCAAGCGTCAGCGTTCTTTGTGCGGGCGGCAAAGCGTTTTCAATTAGCCTAAACAGGCAAAACGTAAAGGTTGCTTCGCCAGAGGCTTTTTCAAGTTATGAAGGCGGCACCGTTCCCTTTGATCACCCGCTTAAGCAAGAAGCGTTCAGGGTGGCCGAGAAGGTTGTTGAGTCTTTTTCTGGTTTGAGGGGTTACGTGGGTGTTGACTTGGTTTTGGCGGAGGATAAGCCGTTTGTGGTAGATGTTAATGCCCGTTTAACAACGTCTTATGTTGGCTTATGCAGGGTCGCCGCCTTTAACGTTGCTGAAGCCATGGTTGACGCTGTTTTGAAAGGCAAGCTTCCGCCTAAACTGGAAATTAACGGCTTTGTTTACTTCGCAAAAGTAGAAACATCCAAGCCGTCAGTCAGCGCCTTTGAAGGGGCAGCTCGCATAAGCGAAGTAGTTTCGCCGCCTTTCCCGTTAGACGGCAACGTAAAAGCCTGCTCGCTGGTCGCTGGTCAAGGCGACTCCTTGGAAAATGCGCATCGGCGGTTCGAAGAAGCTAAAAAGCGTCTGCTCACCATAATCAGCAGGGGAAAATAACTTGGTAAACGTGTTAGGGTTCGACGTTGGAGGCGCCAACACAAAAGCCGTTTTCATAAAAACGCAAAAGGGCAAACTGCAAGACGTCAAAGTGGCGGCAGAGTATTTCCCAATATGGCGAGAACCAGAAAAACTCGCACGCGTTCTTTTAACGCTTAAGGAACATTTAGGTATCAACGAGCTTGACGGTTTAGGCGTAACGATGACCGCTGAATTATCCGATGCTTACGCCACTAAGCGTGAAGGCGTCCGCCAAATCTTGGAATGCGTTAAAGCTGCTTTTCCTGACGTTCCGATTTACGTTTTAAACACCGATGCAAAACTGGAGTCGATTGAAAGCGCTGAGGCCTACCCGCTTGGGGTTGCCGCGGCTAATTGGGCTGCAACTGGCTGGCTGGTAGCTCAACAGGTTAACGTCTGCGTAGTTGTTGACGTCGGAAGCACAAGCGCAAGCATGATTCCCATAGTTAAGGGGCAGGTTGCCGCCAAAGGTAAAACGGATTTGGATAAGCTCATCTGCGGAGAGCTTGTTTACACTGGAAGCTTAAGGACCAACGTCGCCACAATTGTTCATTCTGTTCCAGTTAAGGGTGTAGTGGCAGGTGTCGCCTCAGAGCTGTTCGCGTTATCTGGCGATGTGCATTTGGCACTGGGCAACATCAGTGAAGGGCAGTATACTTGCGAAACGGCTGATGGGCGAGGAAAAAGTTTGCCCGAGGCATTGGCGCGGTTAGCTAGAGTTGTCTGCGCGGACACGGAAATGTTAACCGAACAGGAAATTCTCAACATGGCAAAATACATTCATGACGCGCAGGTCCAGCAGGTCGCCGAAGGCTTAAACAAAGTCTACGCCTACACAAAAAAATTAACGTCAAAAAAAGTTCCCGTGGTAGTTACGGGGCTTGGAAAAGATTTCATCGCGAGAAAAGCCGCTGAAAAAATTGGCGCCAAAGACATCGTTGATATGGGAACCTTGATGCGAACGGAGGCTGCGGTGGCTACTCCTGCGTTCGGTGTTGCCCTGATGGCTGCCTGTAAAATTGGAGGAGAAACCATCAAGTGGACGCTGCAGTAGTTAAAGTCGGCGGCAGTTTAGCAGTTTACCCTGAAAAACTAAGGGCACTATGCGCAAAACTAAGCGAAGTCTCCAAAACGTATAAGTTAATAGTGGTGCCCGGAGGCGGCGAATTCGCCGACGCGGTGAGAACCTTGGATAAGCGGTTTAACTTGTCAGCTGAGGTGGCTCATAGAATGGCGGTTTTAGGCATGGACCAATACGGTTTACTGCTCTCCAGTTTACTGCCAGATTCCAGCGTCGTAAATAACCTTGGAAAAATACAGGAAACCTTGGATTCAGGTAAGGTTCCGGTTTTTTTGCCCTCACGTTTTCTGCTCAGCGAGGACCCGCTTGAGAACTCGTGGGATGTAACTTCCGACTCCATCGCCGCTTACATTGCAGGTCAATTGCACGCATGCAAAATTGTTTTGGTGACTGACGTCAACGGCGTCTATACCTGCGACCCGAAAAAGTTTAAAGATGCTAAACTGATTAGGCGGTTATCTGCACGGGAGCTTTTGAAAATGAATGAGAGGACGAGCGTTGATAGGTTTTTGCCTAAATTGCTCTTGCAGCTGCAGGCTGAATGTTTTGTCGTGAATGGGCTTTATCCCGACTGGATTGAAGCTGTCTTATATGGGAAAAAAGCGGTTTGCACGCGAATCAATTAGCAACTCATAAAAAAAAGAAAAAAATAGAAAGGGAAAAATGGAAGTTTTGCGTTTAGATTTTTTTCTTGTCTGCGACTTCGCGGAAAGTCTTGCCGCAGCAGTCGTAAAGCGCAATGGTAAGTTGGGTTCGTTTTCCTTTCTTGTCTGGTTTGCCTGCCATCTTCCAAGTTTTCTTTGCTGTTTTAACTTCTTTTCCACATGTTGGGCATTTTGCCATAATTATCCCTATGAATGAATGTTATCATATGATTCAACATAAAACACTTTCTATCCCATGCTTGCAAAAGGGCTAAAGAAGGGCTCTTTATTGGAAAAATGGGTAGAAAACACCTTTTTATCATTAGCAATTAAGCCCCTAGGAGCCACGTATTGCGGGGGGATTCATGTTTTTTATGGAAGAATTATTAAGATGGCTGATTAAGCTACGTTGAATACAGATGCCGATTGTAGGCTTAGATTTAGCAGGCGTTGAAAGTAGACCCACAGGTTTCTGCACACTGGCAAACATGAATGCTGAAACTTCGCTGGTTTACACGGATGAGGAAATCTTCAAGAAAACCCGGGAAAGCAACCCCGGCGTTGTCGCCGTTGATGCGCCGCTAAGTTTGCCTCCTGGAAGAAAGTCGCTTGAGGAAAGGACAGGCGCACATTTAAGGGAATGCGACAGGGAACTTTTGAAAAGGCACATAAAGTTTTTTCCTGTGACGCTGGGTCCCATGAGAAAACTGACGACACGCGGAATAAACCTGAGACATATACTTGAAGCTGAAAACACCTGTACAATAGAGGTTTATCCTGGAGGCGCCCAAGACGTTTTGGGGATTCCCAGAAAACAGAAAGGCTTAGATAAATTGAAAACTGGCTTGGAAAATTTAGGCATCAAAGGGATGCACAGTACGATGAGCGACCATGAACTTGACGCTGTCACATGCGCCTATGTAGGTAAACTGTTTTTGGAAGGAGAAGCCGTCACCTACGGCGTTCCAGCTGACGGAATAGTTATGCCTAAAGGCGAAAATAATCGGTGGAAGCAAAGTTAACAAAACTTGTTTACTCAGTTTGGCTTCCGATGGTTTTTTCGGGTTGTTTGTTTCTTAAGAGCTTGTAGGGCCACCAGTTCATTTTTTGCGCTAAACCCATAAGCGAGGGAACAAAGAATAAGATGACGACTGTGACGTCTATTAGTATGGCTGCGGCGACGGCGAGGCTGATTTCTTGAAGGATGGCGATGTTCGTGATGAGCAGCGATGCAAAGACCGTGGCAAGTACGAGGCCTAAGCCGAGAATTGTTACCCAGACTTTCTCGATGGCGGTCACTATTGCTTCGTTGTCGGTTTTGCCGTTAAGGACTTCTTCACGGATGCGCGTTAAGAAGAATATGTCGTAGTCAATTCCGACGCCGAGCATGGTTACAACTACAAATAATGGTGCAAAGTCCAGGATGGGCAGGTTAAGGGCATAGTAGAATATGAAAGAAGTGATGGCTAAAGAAAACACGACACTGCAAAGTATTGTTATTATCAATCGGATTGGCGTGAAGGCTGAACGGAGCTGCAAAAACAAAATCACGTAGACAGCGGCTGCAAGAATCAACACTACTTCAGGAAGCAGATTTCCAATAAAAGTTTGGCTGTCAAGGGTTGACTGAGTTTCCCCTCCAAAGTAGACGGTTACCCCGTTAATGAGGGATAAATTGTTGACGTTCTTCTCCATCCCTTGAAGTGACTTGATGGCATTTGGGCTCCAGCCTGAATCTGAAAGATTAACCGTGATCACCGCTGTCTTGTTGTCTTTTCCGATTGTTGAGAACATCTGGCTCTCGTACTGTATTTGGATTGTCTCAGACATGTTTTCCACTGAGGAGTAGTTGAATATGTTTCCGTAGGGTCTAGTTATGCTTGCGGCAGTTTCGACTCCTTTTGAATCCGCGGCGGCTGCTGTTATTTGCTCTATCTGGTCAAGCAACGTCTGGTTAAACTGGTTGTTGCCATATGTTATGAGTGTAGTAGTTGTCACAACGATGGAAGTTGGCGTTATTGTTCCGCTTCCAAAACTATTCGCTATGGCGGTGAGTCCTTCGTTGCTTGGGAAATTGGGGATTAGCCTTAGAAATTCCTCATTTGTCGGCGTATTGTACACGACTGCAAAAGCGCCTAAGGCAACTATGCTGATTACAATTACGACTGCGACTTTCCGTTTAAGCGTGCCATAACCCAAGCGTCTGAGTACATTCCTGTTTGGATTAGACTTTGCTCTGCCCATATTTTTCAGTCCAGGCCAGAAAATCTTATCGCCTAAAGCAATCTCAAGAGCCGGCAACAACGTTAATGACGCAGCAAGCAAAATTGCCACTCCGAGAGCTATGGCGGTTCCCACGTCGCTGAAGATGGGCACGTTAGCTAACGCCATAACTATGTAAGCAACGATGACGGTTACGCCTGCGGTTAGAACTGCTTGCCCCGCCCACTTAATTGAGATGCTGACGCTTTCCCCGATTGATTTCCCTTTTTGACGCTCTTCTTTTGTGCGCCTGAGCTGCAGCACTGAGTAGTCCACAGCTAAACCTAACATCAAAAGTATCGTTAACGTCGGGGTGAGGAACGTCAAGTTTCCCTTGCTAATATCTACGAGGCTAACGTAGATGGACGCAAGTGCAACCGAAACTGAAACGCCGCCAAGCAGCACAGGAATCAACGCGGCTACAGGCGATAAAAACAAGAGTCCAACGATTAAAAGAGAAATTGCTATGCCTGGTCCAATAGTTATCTCCAGCGCAGGCAAAAAGGCTTTTGCAACGTCCTTAGTCAAAACTGAGCCGCCAGTCACATAAACTGAGCCGAAGTTTTGCAGGGCAGAATTTTTTACGTCTGACTCTACATGAGCGATTGTGTTGTCATCTGGGCTGTAGGAGAAACCCAGAACAACCAGCATGGAGTCATTCTGTGAATTAATGAAGTTGCCAGTCAACGCCTCTGAGGGCGCATAAGGATAATCGCTGAATGGTTGAGAGACAACCGCATTGTTTATTGCCTGGTTCACGTCGGCGGTTGTTGCGTTAGGCGAAAGGCTGGACAAAAGACTGCTAAGGGCGGCAGTGTTTATGCTGAAGAGCGGGGACTGCGCGAAGGTGCTTTGGGTAGCGTTTGAAATAAGTTCGCAAGCAAGATTCCATGTTTGTGTTTCGCTGGGTGATGAGCCAAGCTGATAAGTGGAGGTCATGAGGTCAGAAACCGAAAAACCTGCATCTGCCCCTGTCATGTTAGAGTAGCTTGCTTCCAAGAAGGTGATTGCGTAGTTTCCAAGAGTTCCGTTTGAAGGCGACGCTCCATAACTGTAGAGTTGGTTGACAAGGCTGGTTGGTGAGGCTCCGAGGGCTGATGAGAGGTCTGAAGGAATGCTTGCCGTCATGGTTGAAATTGTCAGGTTGGCTATGGCGTTTGGCTGGTTCCAATCTGAGGGATTCAAGCCTAAAGCTACCGCACTTATCATTTGGCTTGTCTGCGCATCAAACTGTTGGCTGCTAAGCATTGCTGTAACTGACTGGTTTACGGCAAAAGCCTCGCGGTCAAGCACCGATGTGGTGTCTGGGAGGGCTTGGTAACTGGCGTTCCAGGCGTTGAAGAAAGCTGTGTAGTAGCCGATGGATTCGGCGTTGCCTCCGAAATTAGAGGTTACACTGAGTGTGGTGTCGTTAGCTTGCGCATTGGCATCAAACGGGTTTGTATCGCCATTGGCGCTGAGCTGTGGGGATACCCCTTGCCAAACGTTAATGAATGTTGCAGGGACGCCGTAAACTAATTGGGCTGTTTGGTTGATGCCGTCTTGCAGCTGAAACAGGTTGGTGCTTAACTCGGACAGGTTGTCCTGCAAAGAATAGAGCCCAGAGTTAATCGTGGCTATGTTTGATTGAAGGCTTGAGGTCTGATTAAGTATTGCGGGCAAGGATTCGTTAAGGAGGCTTTCTTCAAGCGAGTAAAGGCTTTCCTCGCCAGTATAATTGCCAACGTCCTGATCTTTGTATAATGTTTGGTTGAGTGCAAGCACGCTTTGCTTCAGCGAATCCGAAAATACGGAAGCACCTTGGATGACCACAAGGATGCTGTTGTCGCTGCCATTGCCCGATGCTGGAAATTCCGCTTGCACTATATTGGCGGCTTTCTGCGACATCGTGTTTGAAGGTCCACCAAACCCGCCAGTGATGTTATAGTTCACAGAGGAAAAGAAGCTTGGGATAAAAGCAAGCGAAAGGGCAACCGCGATTATCCATGCTATGATTATCCATCGGTGTCGTTTTTGGATGAAATGGTTTAGTGAATCAAAATAAGACCTTGGCATTAAACATCGAGTCCTGTCATGCAAACCTTCTGTAGTTACATTTCAAGGGTAATCCTAGCATTTGCCGTTTACAGCGCCTTTCTTAAGGATTTCCCAGAATCTATGCATAAACTAACACAAAAATATGTTAAAAAAGTCTCAAAGAAGCCTTCATTACAAATTACATGATCAAGTTTCACTTGTTACCGGTCCTTTCGTTGTTTTTTCTGCTGAGTTTTAAGGGCAAATCTTACGAAGTTTCCTCTTTGGCTTCGAGCTGCCGTCTGCGCTTTTCAACTAAGAAGAACTCTAAGAAGTATAGAGTGTAAACGGTGAGGAAGCTTATTGCCATCTCCAACGAAAGAATATCGTAGTGGCCGCCAAGAGCATATTCCATGCCTCTCTCCGACGCAATGACGACAAATATCAAAGCTGCACCTGACAGCGCCGAAATAAAGGTCTCTTTCAAATTAATAGCGTACTTAAGAATCAAGGCTGAAAGCGCTATGACTAATATGCCATTAGTAATGTGCGCCAGCAATTCAAAACCGCCTGGATAACTTGAGAAGGTAAACGGTGAAAGTACTGGTATCGAAACAAATAGATTGACCGAGATGCCGAGGTAAAACTGGATAAAGAGCAAAACAGCCTCAACGGCAAGCAGGATTTTAAATCTTTTAAAATCCATAATTAACAATGCGCCAGGTTGTGTAATAAGCTTTTTTGAAGTTTACCAATAAAGACGCTGAGGTTTTTTGCATTGATACCAGACAGATATATTTACATCTTTCAAGGCAGAGCACATAGAAGCGTTTTTGCCAAACATTATACGCCTCAAGGCTTCAAATAGCTTAGAGAAATCTATGATAAAGCAGAACTAAAAATCTTGAACTATGAGAACAGATGACTAAGTTTTTCATAAAGATAAGCCTTAAATCTGGATAGCGTAGAAATAGAACTGAGATAAAAAAGATGCGCGGACAAGAAAATACAAGACAGGACGCTTGGTTACAAAGCCTTATATCAAAACTTTTTTATCTTTTCTTTTTTGCTACAATATTCTATATCCTTTATACCATATTTATACCAACCGCAGCACAATGGGAAGCTGTCACAAATCAAATGCATGGTTTTCCTAATAATTTTAACCCAACAAACTTTGAAAAGGGTGTATTCAGGCATTTGGCTTTATGGCCTGAATCCATTAATGTGTCCTTTCTAATAAATACGATAAACTTTACTTTTCTAACTATATTTATTCGGCACATACAGAAAAGTTACAAGGAATTAAACTTGCCTAATGGAAAAATACGGCTGTCAGTTTACGTAGAATGGGCTATGGTTGCACTGATAAGTGGAATACTTTATTTCTCTGCATCTATTAATATTTCAGACATTCTATACACCCTTCCTAATATTGTTATTATTACTGTCTTTGCATTGGTCTTGTACTTCGTCTTGCATAGATTTAGGATTAAACTAGAAGACAATGAGCGTATGGAAGAGACGAAAGCCCTTCAATGTTAAATCTGTCTAGTTATGAACTTGTACAATAGTCCAACCTTCCAAAAAGAAGTTAGTGATTCTTGATAACCTAAAGAAGTGTGGATAACTAAAGCATCTTGATAATGGTATGTGTGGCTACAAATTAGATAAGAGAAAACGTGAAGCAATGGAGAACTTAGACAAATGCTACAGAGTAGTTCAACAAAGTAGAACGGGAATAACCGCTAAAGACGTTGCTGAGAAGCTCAAAACACTCAATCACGCTCAGAAACCTTTTCTCTTTGCACATGTTCTCTTTTTCTGAAAAGAGAAAATATTTGGTGCCAAGGGCAGGGTTTGAACCTGCGACGACTCGGTCTTCAGCCGAGCGCTCTCCCAGGCTGAGCTACCTTGGCACCGTGCGCTGGGAGTGACACATCCAAGAATGAAGTGAAACGCTTTAAAGCTTTCTGAGTTCCAATTTGTTTAAATGCCACGGATTTGAAAATCCTTCAAGTTCACTTCTGATGTTTCTGCTTTATTATGGCAAGAAGAGTCGCCGTAACAAGTAATGCTGCAAGAGCCGTGAAAGCCATAAACGTTGAAAACTCTGGAACCGATTGTGACGCTTGGGATGGAGACAAGGTAGGCTGTTCAGTTATGCCGTTTTGGTTAAGGCTTGGAGTTGGTGTTGGATTGGCTGTTGAATCTGCTGTCGAGGTTTGTGTTTGGGCAGGGCTTATGGCGAGGCTTGGTGTCGGCGTTGGTGAAGGTGGTGTTGTTATGTTTGGGATTGCTGGGGCTTGGGGGTCTGGTGAAGCCAGGAAGGGGACGAAGGTGGAGCCGCTAGATAGCATTTTGGCGATTGCGGTTTGGTCGGTTGTTCCCCACCAGTTGTAGGTCACGTTTCCTCCCAGAGTGTACTGCCCGTTGCTGACGAGGTTGTTGTAGGCAACTGTTATTGAGCCTGCGCTTTGATAAGCGGCGACTCCAACGGTGTTGTTGCAGATGGTATTGTGCAGAATTGTCACTGATACCGAATTTGACCCTCCTAACGCGATTCCATCCGTGTTGTTAATAATTAGGTTGCCTTCAATTATTGGTCTGCCGTCGGCGACGTCTATGCCGTAGTAACAGCCGAAGATAGTATTGTTGGCTATGTAGTAGTTGCTTCCGTCAGCATAAATTCCTGTGCCAGGTACCATTTGACCTGTTCCGCCTTCTATGATGTTGTTCACAATTACTGGTGCCGACAAATCCAAGCCTTCACCGTTTATTCCGCCGTGAATAAAGTTGTTAGTTATCGTGGGAGACGCATCATCTAAACACTGAATGTCTCCATTGATGTTGTTACCTGAGATTATGGGGGCGCCGCTTTCCATGTAAATAGCTCCGTTTTCAGTGCTTGGATTGTTGATGGTGTTGTTGTCTATTTTTGGAGCGGTACTGCTGACCGATATTGAGGCATTGTTGAAGACAGCATTTTCAATTATGCATCCTGTGCCTGCTTGCTCGTTCCAGCTTGAGCTGCTTGCGGTCAAGGCAACGTTTCCGCCGGAAGAGTCAAAAACTATGTTGTTGCCGTTGCTGCCGCGTGCTTGCAGAATCCCGTTTACTTGCAGGTTGTAGCCGTTAAGGTTCACGGTTACTCCAGCTTGAATCGTTAAAGTTGTCCCGTAACTGACAATCACGGGTGAAGCAAGATTGTATGGGCTGCCTGCTTGCGACCAGACGGCATCGCCAATTATTGTGCCGTTAACTTGGGTGCCGCTTTGCGCAAAACCAAAATTAACACAATACATTAAAAGCAACGAAGCAGCTATCAACAATGTTAAAAACAGCGACTTATTCAACTAAGCTCACTCCACATTTTAGTTTCGCCAGCTTGCTTTTAAGATTGTTTCTTTTTGGTGCTTACCAAGCAAGCGGCAGATTCGAGACGGGATTTCCAAGAAAAAAAGAGGTTGTTTTAATGAATGAAGTTTGTGAAATGCATCAGGAAATACCCTACAAGGCTGCTTGTTAAGAAACAAGCGAAGACCAGGGTTCCCTCGTGCGCTTCGAGAAAATCGTCTATTTTTGCCTGCAATTTTTTGGCACCTATTTGTTGTTGGCTTTTCTATAGGTTAGGTTTTATGAAGGGAAACTACTTATTTTGAATCCAGCAAGCACTTTGGGCCGTTAGTCTAGCTGGCTAGGACGTCGCCCTATCCACCCCTTATCGTTAACGGAGCCTAATTCTGCCTCTTTTATACCATGTCTCTAATTGATTCCCTTCCCCTTGATTATAATAAATTTACGTAGTGGCTAATAAACAGGGGCTATGCGCAGTCTAACATAAAGTTAGAGTCTAAAGATGGTGGAAAGACATGGAGTTTATATGAATATCAAGGTAATTGGTTAATGGCTAAGTCTCTTAGGAAAGTAGTTTCTGAGAATGGTACACCAACTAAGATACTGGGTACTTTTGCTACATAATATTTTGCGTAGAAAGAAAAATCGTTCCGAAATGCAAACTTTCGGATGCTGTGAAACATGCGTTTCGCTTAATTGGAGCTAGTTGCTAATTAGGGATTTTGTTGGATAACTTGAGTTTTTCCTTTTGAATTTGATAAATGCCTCATATGTCACAAAAGCAATAAATGTTGCCATTAACGCCATCAAAATGCCGTATTGATACTCTGGAGCCGTAAAAGTAATTCCATCATATGTTGTCTGGACGTAATCCCCTGTATTAGTTGGACCATAATAGGGCAATTCGCCTGAATAGAAGGCTGGTTGATTGTTATAATCCGCTGCTAAAAGTATGGTATCGCCGCTTTCAAAAGGAACACTGAAAGTTACATGTGTTTCATAGAAATAGTACATCTGTACGCCATCTATCGGATTAGATTCTTGTTGAACCATAAATGGGCTTTCAGCAGTTATCCAATTTATTAGGATTTCTGTGCCACCATATCCGCCCATAATACCATATCCTGGATTACTCATTTCGCCATTCGGTGACGTATACAGAATGTTGCTTAATCCAATCGCCCAACAACCTACCAGAAAATTATCACTTCCGCGGATAATCCAGACACTGAAGTTTATTTTGTCCCCCCAATTCGCTACATAATAAACAGCCCATGTAATAGTAAATGAATTACCACCATTATATTCTATGTTCAGATAGCGAACTGAAGGTGCTGGTGTAACCTGTGCTTTTGCAGTTTGAAAATCAAGTGCGGGAATTAAAATTGCCAAAAACAGCACGGAAATAACAATGTAACCTATCTTTTTCAAGTTAGCCCTTTCTCCCAAATTCTCTTCGGGTGCGTTTATCTATTTAAATTTATCTGTAACTTTTTGTGGTCTAACTCTTAATCACGTAATAGGAAACTTAGAGACTAGAAAAAATAGCTCCCGAATAATACATTACAAGGGATTAATCAATAGTAAAAGAATCTATGAGAAGCACGCAGTCACGGGTATAAAATAGACAATGATGGGTATAAATCAATAGAAAGCATGGGTATAAATAAGCGTGATAATAGCTCTATTTTACAAAATAAGGCTTGGGCTGTTGGTGTAGTTGGTAGCACATCGCCCTCACGCGGCGAAGATCACCGGTTCAAATCCGGTACGGCCCACCAGCACTTTCGTTTATTTTGCAAACAGTTTCCTCTTAGCAAATTTATTCGCCTCTGGAGCACCCCGAGATTACTTGAACGGAGTCGCTTCAATCACGCGGAAATCATCACTACTTAAATCAAATTTCTTCAGCTTCCTTGAGACTCCGTTAAATTCAATGTTACAAAGCGTTTCATCGGTTAATTGTTTATAAAGAAAAGTTAAAACGGGGTTTTTCTTGGGCGGGGTTTTTAACTTATTGTTTCGAACACTTTTTTATATTTTCTTTCCTGCTGGTGAAATGAGTGGGTAAACTTAGGAGAAAGATAATCTTGGTTAACCGATTCTTGAGTAAGTGGAAAGAAAAAGAGCCAGAGCCATCCATTACATCGAAAATTAAAAACATCGGCAAACCTGCCGAAACCGTAAAAGACCAAATCAACGTGGTTATCCAACGCTTAGACATCCAAACTAAAGCGTTGGACGCGGCGGTAATACGATTTAAGAACCGTGATGCTGCGATCTTCCAATCCGCCGTGAACGCCATCGCAAACAGGGATAATGCACGGGCAAACATCTTTGCCAACGAACTTTCGGAAATACGCAAAGTAGAGAAAATGCTGATTCAGGAGTCCCTGGCTTTGGAAAGCGTGTCGATGCGTCTGAGGACAGTTTCAGAAGTCGGCGACTTAGTTGCAGTGTTGGCGCCAGCGGCATGTGTCTTAAACAACATTCGCTCGGGGATGTCGGGTATTATGCCTCAGGCAAGTCAGGAACTGGAAAACATCGGAAGTCTGCTGGGCGACATTTGCACTTCAACGAACCAATCGTCAGAGACGCCCATGAATATTGGGGGAGCAACGAATCCTGAGGCTGAACAAATCCTGGCGGAAGCAGAGCTGGCTGCAGAGCAAAGGCTAAGAGACCAATTTCCCGATGTAGCCGCCGGAAGCGCCATGCGTAAAAAGTCGAGCCTAGAAGCTTAGCAATTCGCAGATAATGATAAACACAGCCAAAGTGCTTTCCACCATTTTTTTCTTCTTCAGCCCTTTTTTCACCTCTCCTAAAAGGCAACAAAGCTATGGGGGTAAAGAACAGATCGCAGCCGAAGAGGTAGAATCCAGAAGTTGCTTATTCTGCCTTTGTACTTTGTAACTCTTGTGTTTGAACATGATTCCATTTTATTAATTATTAAGTAGTAAGAGTGCATATGTATCATATATACTAGGCTGCGAATCCAATAGTGTTATATTATATAAATAGACAACTGAGGAGAATAGAAAATGATCTTAGGAAAAACGACTAAAATAGTATTTATTTTGCTGGCGATAAGTATACTTCTGACGACTTATGGCGCCCAAATAGGCAAAGCTCAAGCGCAGTCCATTGGAACCATTCAGAATCCAAGTGCACATCTCACGGCTGTAACTTTGGGGTCAATTGTCCCTCAATATACTGAGACCGGCCAAATCTCTTGGTCAATTAACGGGGTTGGAGAAAACACAGGAACCGGTACAATTCAAATTCAGAAGCCCGACGCAGGTGCGACCGTTCTCAATGCATTCATGGCTGTAGCTACAACAGGATTTTCTGGCTATCATCTTTCTGCTAGTGATGTAAAAATCGACGGGGCTAATTTTGTTTGGAGCATCGAAACCCCTAGCAGCATTGGCTCTTGGAATTATTGGGGCGAAGTTACTAGTCTAGTACAGGCAAAAATTAACGCTGCACCGGCAGGCACAGTAAGTTTTACTGTTACTGAGGCTAACACATACAATATTGAAGGAGAAATTCTCGTCGTAATCTTTAACGACCCAGCGCAGATCACTGATAACACGATTGTGTTGCTTTTTGGGGCGCAAGATGTCGCAGGCGATACCTTCCACATTGGGCTTGGTTCACCGCTCACAGCCGATTCGTTAACGCATCCACTTGATATGTCTCTTGGCATAAGCTTCGGTTATCAACCTGCCGGCCAATACAGCATTGTTAACGTTAATGGGCAACGATTGACTACTAGTGCAGGCGGACAAGACGATGGTCAACCAGAAAACGGTGCTTTGTTAACTGTAGGCGGTGTTGGTGACTCCGATGCAAATCCACCTAATCCCTACTTAACCGACGTTAACGGTCCTCGATATGACGATGAGTTGTACAACCTTAATCCGTTTGTCAGCATAGGTGACACTGCCATAACCGTATTCACCCAAAACCCATCAAGCGATGACAACATATTCTTCGCGGGCTTAAACTTGCAAGGGCAGATTGCGGTTGTTGGCGAAGGTATAGTTTTGACCCCTCCGTCGGCTACGAATATGGTAGGTCTATCGCACACAGTTACCGCCACGCTCCAAGACTCAAATGGTAACCCAATCGCAGGCAGAATGGTCACTTTCACAATAGTCTCAGGTCCAAACGCTGGGATCACGGGTTCGCAGGATTCAGATTCGAATGGTCATGCCACATTCACCTGCACTAGCACACTGGTTGGGACCGACACTATTCAAGCGAGCTTTGCTAATAATGAAGGACAGACCGTAACGTCGAATTCGGTGACTAAAACTTGGACCCTGCAAGTATTTGCATTACCCGAAAGCGCCCTTGGAACACTAATGGCAACCGGAGCATGCTTGGCAGCGTTCGCAACAATCGGCGTAATCAGAACCAAAAACAGAAAACAATAGCAACAATCCACCATTTTTTTCCTTTTTTTGTCGATAATTTTTGGCTAATTCAACAATCTTTGCTTGCTGAATGCTAATATATTGAGGATGTGAATTGTCTCTGGAAAAACTTCTCTTGCCTTTTCAACCATGATTTTAGGCATAGTAATTGTCTCAAGGCTACTAATCGCCTTTGAACGTTTCTCCATTCTATCATAGAAAGAATCAAGATTTTCTCGAAATTTGTTATCAACCATAAAAAACCTGTAATCCTTATGCAAGAATCCCAATGCCCAAAAGACGTGTTTTCAAAGTCGTTCTTTTCAAGAATCTTTTCAACGTTCAGAATGACTCCATAAAGAGTACTGTAAGTTTGTTCGATAGCTTTAAGCGAATAATCTCTTTTCCATGCAAGTCTTTGTGCCCAGAACTGAGATAAAATAGAAATTACTGCACCAAATAACTCCAAGTGTGGTAACGAGAGGTTGAAGTGAAAAAGACAAAGTGAGCAAAAGTATTATTACGATAGCTATGAAGCCAATTGTTAAAGGTAATATTTCCTTAATCCAAATTTCATGTTACCCATTCTTATTCAATAGGAGTTTTAAGCTTTTGGATCATGTTGAAATTGCTTAATTATCTCTGTTTTTTGCGCGTTTTCCCGTCGCCCTAAAGGTCAAATTAAGCTCTAAACCGTGAAATCAACCTAAAACAAGCACAGACACAAATCCCTACCTACCTATAGACCTACCCTGCTATTTACAACAAAAAACCGCCACAAAAATGCAAGGTTAAAGAAGCAAAGAAAGAAAGGAAACGAGGTCTATCTTGTGGTGCTTTGTCCATTTTATACTAGTGTTGGGATGACGGTTTGGATTTGGTGTACGACAGGTTGGATTAGGCTGAGAACGATGTTTGGGAACAACCCGAGGATTAGCAGTGACCCAGCGAGGATGAATATGGGGATAAGTATGCGGTTTGACTCTTTCACTTTGGTTTCGTCTTTAGGTGTCTTTGCGTACATGACGTAGATTAGCCTGAATATGAATGCGGTTTGAAGAACACTTGTCAACACTCCGATAACTGCCAGCCAACTCAAGTTCGCTTCTATTGCGGCGGTGAAGACAAGGTATTTGCCTATGAAGCCTCCGAAGGGCGGAACACCCGCAAACGACAGCCCAGCCATCACCAATGCTAAGCATACAAGCGGCATCTTCTTGCCTATACCAGAGAAGTCATCCATGCTTTTGAATCCGCGGCTGTTCAGGATGCCGACTGTCATGAAGGCGAGGGCTGTGGTGATGCCTCCGATTAGGAAGAAGTAAAGGTTGCCGAGCAAACCCACTGAGCTCACACTTGATATGGCAACAAGGTTGTAGCCGACGTCGGCGACGCAGATGTATGCAATTAACCGTTTTACGTCAGTTTGTATTAACGCGAACAAGTTGCCGACAACCATGGCTAACGCCGCCAGAACAGCTAACATGATAGTCCAGTCTAACACTGAATTTGGACCCTTGGGAACGACAATGTATAGGAGCACTCGTATGAGGATGTAGTAGCTGCCTTGGTCAACGAGCGCTGAGAGGAAAGCAGCTGACGGCGCTGGGGCTGCGGTGTAAGCGTCAGGCAGCCAGAAGTGGAAGGGTACAATTGCGGCTTCAATGGCGTAGCCTGCTGCTACAAAGATGAAGGCTAAGATAAGCAGGTTGTGATTGCTTAGCGTTGTTAAAGCATGGCTGACTGCCAAGTAGTTGAGGGTTCCTGTTAAACTGTAGACGATTGAAAGCCCAAAGACAACGAATGCCGATGCGATGATAACCATGATGAGGTATTTCAGTGTGGCATTGATGGAGAGGGCGTTTTTCTTGAAGAGCATCAAAAAGGCTGCGCCTGCTGTTGCGGCTTCCCAGAATATGAAGAGTGTTAAGAGGTCGCCTGCAAGGACGGCGCCGAGCAAGCCTGCGACGGTCATCAGCATAATGGCGAAGTACCGTTCTGAGGGTCGGTCGGTTGAGCCGACGGCGAACACGGTGTAAATCAGAACGATGGCGCTGACTGCCACTATGATTATTGCCATGTAAATGGATATAGCGTCGACCAAGAAGGCGCTTGAGAACATCGCTGATGAGCTGCCGCCTAAGCCTAAGGTGACGATGCCTGGTGAAGGCGTGCTGTAATAGGTTAATGCTAAGTTAGCTACTGCTGCGCCTGCAGCTGCAAAAACGGCTATGAACCAGCCCAGGGTTAATGCGGTTTTGTAGTTGCTTTTTCTTATTTGTCTGAACACTGGAATAGTCAGCAATGCAGCTACAACTAGAGTGAATATCGGCAATATTACATCTATAAGTTCAACCATCAAAGTCACCTTGCGTTAAAGCTCACCGTTTGAATTAGATTCAGGAAGAACGTCGGGTAAATCCCTACAAGGACGATTAATACCACTAAGATAGCGAAGGACAGCTTCATGTAGTTTGAAACTTCAAAGGTTTTCTTTTCCGCCTTGCTCTCTTCGATGATTTCGCCTGCGTCGTTTTTGGATTGACCGTAGAAAACATTCGAAATGAACCTGAGCACGTATGCAAGCGAAAGCACCGTTGCTATAAGCATAAGGGCAGTGGGTATAATGTAGAATGAATCGGCTTTTATTATTTGGAAAGCGCCGACAAATATTAGGAATTCACTGATGAAGCAGGCGAAAGGCGGCGCTCCGCCTATGCTTAACGCTGCTATAGTTGAGGAGACCGCGGTGAACGGCATCTTCGATGCTAAGCCACCCATTTTGCGGATATCCCTATTATCATCAGTTTGCTTCATTACCCCTCCTGCGGTAAGGAAGAGGAGGCCTTTGCTTAGGGCATGGCTGATGATATGCAGGACAGTTCCGCTTATCGCGATGGCTGATGAGAGCAGGACAACTGTTCCTAAAGTTGCGTTTACTGGAAACAGTGATAACCCGAACATTATGTAGCCCATGTGGGCGATGCTCGAGTAGGCGATAAGCCGTTTTATGTCGGTTGAAACCAGCGATACGAGCGATCCGAAGAAGGCGGAAAGTACTCCGACGATGGCTAACGCATGCAGAAAGTTGGTTCCGAATGCTAATCCGACTGCTGGAAAAACCATTCCCAGTGAAAGGCGAAGCATTGCGTAAGCTCCGGCGCTTATCATGACTCCGCCTAACAGCGCTGACATTGGTGCTGGCGCTTCAGAGTAAACATCGGGGAGCCACATGTGGACGGGTATGACAGCCATTTTAACGGCGAATCCCACGGTTAAGGCTATTAGAATCCACTTGACAAGAACGGGGCTGGCTGTTAGTAGCGCGGTGTGGGCTGCAAGCATGTCGGTGGTTCCTGTTGCAAAGTAGGTTGCTCCGATGCCTAAGAGTACAAAGACGGCGCCTGCATGCGTGTATATGAAGAATTTGAATGCTTTCTTGTATGAGTCTTTGTAGCCCCATTCGCCGACTATGAAGTATGCTGGAACGAGCATTAGTTCCCAGCAGAAGTAGAACAGGATAAGGTTAGATGTTAAGAAGACGCCTACTGACCCGACGGTAAGCATGCATAGCAGTGCATAGAAGACTTGCAGGTTCTTTTTTCCAGCCATGTAGGAGATGGAGAACACTGACGCAACTAGAATAAGGATGAGGCTTACTATGGCTATGGAAGCGCTGATGCCGTCGGCGAAAAGTGTGAATGACGTTCCAATAATGGAAACCCAGTTGTAGGATTCAATGTATTGGTGGCTTGAGCTGTTAAGAATCGTTGGAATAGTAGTTAAGAGTAAGGCTATGTTAACTAGGGCAATTAAAGCAATAAAGAGTGCTGCGTATTTAGGCGATTTCTTTCCAGTAAAGTAGACAAATGGTATGCTTAGAGTCGGAATTGTAAATACTGCTAGAAGAGCAAAGGTCATTTCATTACACCCCCACCGTTAATATTATCAGAACTACGATTATTATGAAACCAACTATACCTGCAGCGAGGTAGTTTTGAATAGTTGTAGATGGCACTTTTTTCAGCTTTAAAGAGAGGCGCACAAACCCGCCTGCAAAGGAGGCTAGCCCCATATTCGCCAAATCATCAACATACATAAGTCCGTCAGAAAATTTGCCGATTCCTTTGGCTAAGGCGTAGTAGGCGTCGTCAAAGAAGTAAGCGTGCTTCAGCATTGTTGCAATTGGATTTGAACCGCCGCCAAGGCTTCTTATGCTCATGTTGTTCTTGTAGTAAGCCCAGTACAAAAGCAAACTAGTCGGCACCAGCAGCGTCAGGAAGATTGGTGTTTCTATGTCAGTGAATGAGCCGAGCAGCGAGATTCCTAGGCTGTTTAAATGCATAAAGTTCACAACTACAGGCATCGATAAACCCCAAACAACGCACAAGCCAGTAAGAATGGCGGCGGGGATAAGCATGACTTTGGGTGCTTCATGTACATGTTGCTTCTGCAGATGCTCAGATTCTTTGCCCATAAATACGAGGCTGAACATTCGTATGCAGTAAGCAAACGTGATTGCCGCCGTCGCATACAGAATTATTGCCTGTATTGTGCTGGCACTTGTAAGGCTTACTGCGCTAATGTTTGTAACGCTTGTGATGATTAAGCCTTTGCTGAAGAATGATGCGAACGGCGGCAGACCACTTGTAGTTATAATCATTATGCCCATAAGTATGAAAGAGGTCGGCATGTACTTGCGTAATCCGCCCATCAACCGCATGTCTCGCGTGCCGATTGCGTGGATGATGCCTCCTGCAATGAGGAAGCCCAACCCTTCGAAGAAAGCGTGGCTTACCATGTGGAAGAGGCTTGCGAACCAGCCGATGGATGAGGCTCCTGTGATAGCTGCGCCTAAACCAGCCATCATGAAGCCGATTTGGCTGACTGTTGAGTATGCGAGGACTCCTTTGATGTCGGTTGTAGTTATGGCAAGTGTGGCGCCGATGAACGCTGTTAAGACTCCTATCCAAGCAACTGTTGGGAACCAGAGCGGTTGAAGCGCAATAATGAGCGGCGTAGCTACGGTGGCTATAAGTATGAATCTTGCAAGAAGATAGATACCTGCTTTAACCATTGTGGCAGCGTGCAAGAGGGCGCTGACTGAGGTTGGTGCCTCCATTGCGCTGTAGAGCCAAGTGAACAGTGGAAGCTGAGCTGACTTTGCGATGGCACCGCCTAAAACCAAGAAGAACACAACAACCAAGAGCCCCGTGTTTAAGGTTCCAGCGTTTGCGGCGGATGTAAGAGCGGCAATTATGCCGCGGAAGCTGAATGAGGCAATTGCCTGCCCCCCACCAGTGGACCCGCGTAGAGTATGCCTATGGCGGCAAGCAGGGATATGTCGCCGATGCGGGTCATGATGAAAACTTTGTTGCCTGCATGAACTGATGCGGGACGTTTAAACCAGAAAGCAACTAACGCGTAAGAGCATAAACCCACCATTTCCCAGAAAATGAACATTTGAAGCAGGTTGTCTGTGATGACAAGGCCGATCATTGAGCCGATGAAAAGCATAATCCAGAAGTAGTATCGTGATAATCCTTCTTCGCCTTTCATGTACCCCCAAGAGTAAACTGCGATGATTAACCCGAAGAAGGCAACTAGGCACGTGAACAAAACCGATAGCGGATCAATATATACTCCTGCGCTGATTTGTGGGATCCAAGCAATTGTCCTTACTGTAGCTTGCCCGTTGCCGGAATAGACGCTTGGTACAAGTGAAAATGCTAGGCCAGCAGTAACTGCCATAATTGCTATGACAAAGTAATTTCGGATTTTGTCGCCTTTTTTTGCAACTAACGGAACGAACATGCATGCAACAAGCGGCAATATCCAAACAAGCCATGCGGAAATAGTAATATCAAACGCCATTATGCTTCAGCCTCACTTTCCCCTTTTTCCTGCGTTTTTAGTATTTCATTGATGTTACTTGTCCCATACTTCTTCGTCACAATCACCAGCAACGCCAAAATCACTGCGCTGACGGCGGTGTCCGTGGAAAACGCCAGTATTAGAAGGGCTTGTCCTAAACCTTGACCTGCAGAAGAGGAAAACATCACAAAATTCAGTGTTGCTGCTGTGGCGAGTAATTCTATGGATATGAAGACTTTGAGAAGTTGGCGATTAGTTAACAAACCGTAGATGCCGATTGCCATCATCGCGAGTGACAGTATGAAAAAATCCATTATTTCCCACCGTTCCTCCGCTCATACAAAATGATGGCGATTCCTAACGCCACCGTTAAAATAACCAGAGCCTGTAAAACAACGTCTATGCCATTATAATTCCATAAGGCATCGCCGAAAGAAGCAGTAGAATAGGTTCCTGTTGGACTGGAAACTGACAGGAGTACTGCAGGCAATGATAAAACTACGCCTACACCGATTACGGCTAAGGTCTTTTGCGGTGATGTTTTCTTTAATGATTTAGTACTCAACATTTCTCCTGATAAAAACAGGATGGCTAATGTGCCTACGCTGACTGCGAACTGGAAAATCGCCGCGTAAACCGCGCCGTTTACTGCGTAAAGTAATGCAGTGAACAAAAAGGTTCCTGATAGAGCAGCAACAGAATATATGACTTCGTCAAGGAACAGAGCGAGGCAAGCGGAAACTAATAATCCAATTGAGAGGATTTCAAGAATCATTGCCAGCACCTTTCTGAACGCATGCCTTGGGCTTTATGACTAGTGAAGATTTGTCAGTTGTAGCTAACTCGTAGAAAACGGAGCTTTTAATTGCGTTTTTGGGGCAGCTTTCCGCACATTGGTAACAGAAGATGCATTGGTCCAGCTTGAATTGTGGACGTTTTTTGCCTTCAACTTCGACCATTTCAATTGCTTTTGCTGGGCAATCTCTGCTGCATAGACCGCAACTGATGCATAAATTTATGTCGAATACTTGTTGCCCACGGTAGTCTTCGGGTAACGTAGGCTTGACAAACGGGTATTTGGTTGTTGCGGGTTTAGTAAAGATATGCGATGCCGCTCTTTCGAACATTGGAGATATGCGTGCTTTACGTGTTTTCTTCGCCATTTTTACACCACCAGTGGATAAATCCACGTGACCATTGCTACTGTTAGTATAAGTGACAATATCGCTGAGGGTAACAGTATTTTCCAGTTTGCAGACAAGACTTGGTCGATGCGCAGTCTTGCAAAAAGAACTGATATATATTCGGTAATTGCAACAACTGCAAGCAGTTTAAGCAAAAACCACAGTGTATACCAGAACGCTGGCAGCCCAATGAATACGGGTCCGTTGGGTCCGCCGAGGAATAATTCAACAACTAACGCTGCGCCGAAAACAATTTGCACGTCGCGTGTCAAGTGGAGGAACGCTAATTTGCCGCCTGTGTACTCAGTTTCTACTCCGCCGACCACTTCGCTTTCCGCATGGGGAATGTCAAAGGGGTCTTTTTCCAGCTCTGCCTGCAAAACTATGATAAACAGTACAAAAGCCCACGGCGCCAAAATAATGAATGGGATAAACGGTGTAACCTGGCTTGAAGAGATGGCGAATATGCTTAGGCTTCCAGCGATGTATGCTGGTGTTAACGCAAGTAAAGTTAGCGGTATATCGTAACCTAAAAACTGTGTCAATACTCTTGCTGAGCCGATGGTTCCATAGGGGTTGCAGGATGCCCATCCTGAAAGGAACAGGAGAAAGTTCGCAATTGTGACAAAAGCTAAAATAACAATCAAGTCGCCGTTGAACCCAGTTGTGGAAAGAACGCTTGCCCCGTCAATAGGCAAAAAGCACAGGGCAAAAACCATAATTGTGAATGCTACCAGTGGAGCAACCCTGAAAACGAATTTTTTAGCGTCTCTTGGTTCAATGTTTTCTTTCGTTAAGAGTTTTATGAAGTCAGCTAAGGGCTGAAGGATTCCGCCTGGACCTGCAACCATGGGGCCAACGCGGTTTTGCAGGCGGGCTTCGATTTTTCGTTCCATCCAATCGCAGAACAAAGTTAAGAGCAAGATGAATGCAAAGCCGGGGAAGATTAAGATGCGTAAGAATAGGAAGAAGTCAATCATGCAGGTCACCTGTCAGTGCATGAGAAGCATGGGTCTAAGCTAACAAAGTTCGGAGGCACATCAGCTATGTTCTCGCCTATTGCCGTTTTGAGGAATGCTGGAATGTTAGCGTATGTCGGAGTGCGCACTTTAACTCGGTCTGGCAATGCTGTGCCGTTGCTTTTTATATAGCAGAATAGTTCGCCTCTTGGAGCTTCGACACGGTTAACGGCTTCGCCCGCTGGCACGGCTCTTGGCACTTTAACCCTGAATGGCCCTGTTGGCAAGTGATCAAGTGCATACTCTATTATGTTGATGCTTTCTTCAACTTCATCCATGCGCACGTTCATTCTTGCCCAAGTGTCGCCGTCAGTGTAAACTATTTCTTTGAACGGAATTTCTCCGTAAGCTTCGTAGGGCTCATCTTTGCGCACGTCAATATCCACGCCTGAGCCGCGGGCTACTGGACCAACAACGCACAGTTTTAATGCGTCTTCTCTTTTTAGGACCCCCACGTTTTTCATGCGTGCCCTAATTGAAGGCTCATTTTCGTAAATTTGCCGGTAGAACGGCAATTTCTTTCTCAAGTCGACCATTGTGGATTTTATTTTGGGTATGTCGGTTTCTCTTAAATCGCGTCTTACACCGCCAATAGTCATGATTGATGGGTAAACACGGTTGCCGCTTGTTAACTCAATCAGGTCCATGATTGGTTCTCGGTCTCTCCAGAAATACTGGAATAACGTTTCATAACCAATTTCTAGACCAGCATGACCTAAAGTTAGGAAGTGGCTGTGCAACCTGTTAAGTTCCAAAGCAATTACTCGCAGGTACTTTGCTCTCTGCGGAACCTCAGTCTTCAGCAGCTTCTCTACCGTTTCACAAAAGTCGCATGCATGGATTGTAGTACATATACCGCAGATTCTCTCAACTAAGTAAATATCCTGCAGGTAAGTGCGTGATTCAGAAGCTTTCTCTATGCCCCTATGCACGTAGCCGATTCGGGGTTCAACCTTCACCACGGTTTCGCCGTCAACTGTAACAGCGAACTTTTCAGGTTCCAAGAGTGCAGGGTGCTGTGGACCGATGATAATTTTGACGAGGTTTCTTCCGTCTGCAGGTTTGGCTTCTTCGGGCGGAGACGGGTTAAGTTTTATTTCGTTTGCTTTAACATCCTTTCGCAGTGGATACACACCCATGGGCCAATTTTCCGTTAAAACAAAGTGTCCGGGGTTTTCATTTCCGACAAAAATGACGCCTAAGAGATCTGTTACTTCTAATTCGTGGAAGACTGCGCCTGGAATTATGTCAGTTATTGTTTGGATTTTTGGGTTTTCTTTCGGCACTTCAGCTTTAACAGTTAAAAACGCGTTTGAAGTGCGGGTGTGATAGAGTATGCCTAAGTTTGCACCCAAGTCTAAGCCTGTTATGGCTATAATCGCGGTTTTCTCGTCTGCTTCAACCATGGCTTTGAAAACATCGCGATGCAAACCGTTGCTTGTTACTATTGCGGCTTTGCCGAGTTGTCCTAGTTGAATCTGGACTTTTTCTCCAAGTTTGGATTCGATTTCGTTAATAATGTCTATTTTACTCTTTTGCATCTGGTTTTGTCTCCTCAACTTTTGGTTTAGATTCTTGTGGGGCTGCGGCTTCTGGTTTAGGAGCCTCAGTTTTTGCCTCTTCTTTGGGCACTTCAGCCCCTTTCTTCTGTTTAGGCTGTTTCTTTGGCTTAGGCGGACTTAAAGCGTTAAGAAGCTTAACTACGCCATCTATGAGTGCTTCTGGGCGAGGCGCGCATCCAGGTATGTAAGCTGTAACTGGGATTACTTTATCTACGCCGCCCTCCACGCCGTAACATCCTGCAAAAACGCCGCCTGAGCATGCGCATGCACCAATGGCAACCACGAATTTAGGTTGTGGCATTTGGTCATATATTCGTTTTAGTCGTTCTGCGCATTGCTTTGTGACGGCTCCTGTAACTAGTAATACGTCGGCGTGCCGTGGTGAAGGCTCAAGTTTTATGCCGAAGCGTTCAACGTCATATTTTGGTGTAAGTAAGGATACTATTTCTATGTCGCATCCGTTGCAGGCGCCTGAATTGAAGTGCAGAACCCAAGGTGATTTTACTCGTGCCCACGTTACTGTGCCCGCCATTATTCTTTACCTCCCTCTAGAAGAACAAAGCCGGCGGCAAGAATTATGCCAAGATAAAGAATAAAGAAAAGCGGGTTAGTGCCTGCCAACGCAAAAGAAGCAAAAGCAAGTAAAAGTACAGACGAGTCAAAGATCACGAAGTAAATTAAATACTTGTACAATGACACGTTGACTTTTAACCATGGAAAAGAAGCTTTTTCCCCGCAGGCATAGGATGCCTGCTCGTTTTCGCTTATGGTGGTTTTAGGTGCTGACCTTTTGCCTAACGCATAAATTACAAGTGTCGATATGAATATTAATACAAACGCGATCAGAGCTTCAACGAGCATGTAGGATCTCCTCCACTAACATTTTGCCTTTAAACATTAAAGCAGCCTCAAGGGTAGAATCAAATTCGCCATCAATATAGCTGAAAGCGGCATCATGAACACTTATAAATTCATTTACAATACAAATTTGCAGGCGAGCAACATCATCGTTGATCGGCAGATTATCCGCTAACCCAAAATAAGTGTCATCAGCCGAATTATCGGATACGCTACCTCGCACTGATCTTTCTTCTCCCTCTACCCCGAGCTTAGTTCTCAATAAAGTAACGTTCTAACATTTAAATATTAAGAACTAAAAAAGTGCAAATTCATGGTTTTCAGTGAATTGTGACTAAAAAATTGGAAAATGCTCATTCAGTTTCAGCGGTTCCATGCCATCTTCTTTCTAGATAAAGAATCAAACTGAAAAGGCCCCTGCTGGCGATGACAAGAATGAGCAGTTCAATCTCAGAAGTCCCGACAACTACAGTCCTTATGAGTTCCGCACCAATAAAAATCTCTAAACCCAACGTTAAATACCCCGACAAATAACGCGTAGACAAAGATGGTTGAAAGGGATCGTGAAGTTTCCGTTGCAGAAACCTGACCATTACCAAAGAAGCTCCGAAAACAATCACGCCGCCGCCGAAAAGGTATAAAACATCAGTTGCCAAGGTCAGGACTACGTAAACTATTTCGTAGGCTGAGCCGCCAACTGTGTATGTTGTGCCCCCAGGCAATAGCGTGAAAACAAACTTCGGATTGATTAATGTTAAAACTGCGCCGATAACGGCAGCAAGAACAACCGTAGAAACTATTGCAACTGTTAATGAACTAACTGCTTTTTTGCTTTCGACTTGATTTTCAGCCATAAAACCAAGGCAGCCTCAGATTGATTCATAAATTAAGGCAGATTACCTTAATAAAGTGATTCAACGGTTGCTATGTTCGCTAAAAAACTGAATCAACTTTGCTGTTTCCTTTTACCATTTGAAAGGTACGTCGTCATAATCTCTGCTGAATACGAAGTTGGTCCGCCATAACATTGCGTGGTATATTCTAAACGTCTTTAGCCTTTGCGCCTGAAATTATGTTGGCAAGACCTCTTTTTCTCTAAAGTTCACTTTCACAGGAGCGTACGAGTGCATGCATCAGGTCGGCTTTGGTGACTATGCCAATCATTTTTTTGGGGTCTGATGGATCCAAAACTATAACTCTTCCAGTTTCTTGATTACTCATTTTCCTTAGTGCATCAAGAGCTGTTTCTTCAGGATAAACAACATCGACGTTTGGCCTAGCTATAGTTCCTACAAGGGTTTGGTCTCTGTTTTTCTTGTCCACCATCGATGCTTCTTCCATGGTCACGACGCCGACGAGTTCACCGCTTTCGCTTGTGACTGGGTATCCTGTGTATTGGTGCTTTGCCATCAACTCAAGAAGTTGGCTCACAGTCATAGTGCTTGGGACTGTTTTGAGGTGAAGTTCCATAATATCCTTGACTTTCACGTTGGCAAGTGCTTCTGTATCTCTTAGCAACCGGACAGGAAGGAACCCCTGTGCCTTCTCCCATTTGCTAACTGCTTTAAGAGCATTCGTTCGCTTCGTTAATGCTGCTCTAACCACGCGCTCAAACACTTTCGGCTCTCCCTCTATAGCCCACGTATTGATTACGCCTTTTTCTACAGCGCTATAAAAGAAGTCTTCTCCCGCTTTAGTTCGGATAATAACTGTTGACCAATCAGTTAAAGGATAAGCGCTCCCGACTGAGATGTCCGCCACCTCGTTTGTAAAATCCATGCATGTCCGGCAACTTTGAAGGATGTGTTGTTCAATTTCTTCCATTGGGATTCTTATTTCCCCCTTCTCAGTCTCCACGACGAACTCTTTTGCAAGATGCATTGACTTAATCTGAGAGGGCTTAATTTTGTAGGTCTTTGTGATATGTTCAAGCAGCGGAGTCAACGAAAAAGAGCCGAAACAAAAGAGCCCGATCGTTATTTTTAGATTTGCACTGAACTTATGATGCCAAGCTTCCATCTTACGAAGCGCCAAAACATGGCAAGGTACACCCACGAAAGCTATCTTTGTTTTCCCGTAACCTGTCACGGCGCTTCCAAATGCCCTTGCTACAGCCGAAGGAAAGAACTTTGAACCAGTTGCAGAAAGAATATCGTCTGGGACGATTGCAACGGAAGGTTTTGGTTTAGACGGATTCTCAGCTTCGCCTTCGGAAACTATCGCGCTGTCAAAAATCTTTTCCTCAATCCCGTACTTCAAGAGCGCCGTAACCACGGATGCACCTTGGCTTTGTTTTCTTAACCCTTGATCTGCGGCTTGCGCAAGGAGCAATTTCCTGTAATAGCCCAATGCTTCACTTCTGACTGGCGCTTCTGAAACTGGACGCATACTTCTAAGAAGAAGTCTGTCAGAATGAGGGCATATCTCATAGCAGATGGGGCAAAGATCAAGCTCCTTTGAACAGTCACACACGCGCTTGACTTTTTCACCTTCAAGCTGCAATGCACCTACCGGGCAGGCAACTTCGCAGGCTCCGCAAGCCGTGCAGAGGCCGGACTTTATGATCTTTTTTTCTAAAACATTGTAAGCAATAAGAGGATTGTCTACTGATTTCGCCACAATCGCAACTCCAAGTAAATATTGGCAGTTGGAGTTTAAATACTAATCGTGAAAACCAAGAAAATGCCTAAAAGTCCTATGTGTGAGGATGTTGATTTCGCAGCGAGCTTAACTAAAACCAAGACGCAGAATCTGCCTTATTGCTGAAATTTAGGGTTAAACAGTTTTCGGCAATAACCGATTTTTCATTGAATTTAAGTGAATAACCTTAAATCTGCCTTGTGTTTCAATTGCTGAAAGAGAAATCCGAAAAATGAGCCATGTCATTGAAACTCGCCAATTAACAAAAGCCTATGGTTCACTTAAGGCGGTTGATAAATTAGACATAACAGTGGAATCTGGCGAAATTTTCGGGTTACTTGGACCAAACGGTGCGGGAAAAACAACAGTCATATCAATGCTTTGCACAATACTTAAGCCAACGTCTGGAACTGCAACTGTCAATGGCTTTGACATCGTTAAAGAAGCCAATAAAGTGCGCAAATCAATCGGCATTGTTTTCCAAGACCCCAGCATTGATGATAGGCTGACTGGCCGAGAAAACCTGTACATGCATGCTAACCTTTACGGGGTTCCACCATCTGAGCAGAAAGAACGCATAACCCGAATCCTACAACTTGTAGAGTTAGATGACAGAGCAGACGATTTGCTCCGCACCTACTCCGGCGGCATGAGGCGGCGGCTGGAACTTGGGCGCGGTTTAATTCATTATCCGAAAGTCTTGTTTTTGGATGAACCGACAGTGGGTTTGGACCCACAAACAAGAGACCATATATGGAAGTACATTCGCGATTTGAAGAAAGCGCATGACATTACGGTCGTTTTAACTACTCATTACATGGATGAGGCAGATAGGCTTTCAGACCGAATAGCCATCATGGACCATGGAAAAATCGTAATATTAGATTCACCGCAAAAACTCAAAGATACCCTTGAAGGAGAAGTTGTTGTAATTAGATCAAACAATGTAGATGCTTTAACGGAACTTATAGCAAAATCGCTAGGGCTTAAACAAAAGCCTAATCGTTGATGGAGCCCTTGAAGTAACAGTCCGCAACGGTAAAGCGGTGATGCCTAAAATTATGGAACTGGCAACCCAGAATAACATTTACGTTGAATCCATACTTCTACGTGAACCTAACCTTGAAGACGTATTCTTGCATTATACGGGAAGAAACATCAGGGAAGACACAACCAGAGAACTACATGGAGCGGCAGCTGCTCGCAGGAGGGCAATACGATGAGTGAAACCCGCGGTTTCTACAGTCTCTGGCTCAGAGAAATCAAACGGTTCCTCAGGGACAGAACGCGGATTGTAACCAGTTTCGTTCAACCTATACTGTGGCTGATCATTT
>CAVXXA010000002.1:0-56206 GCA_963765605.1 Candidatus Bathyarchaeota archaeon
GGACTTGATGATAGAGTAACCATTATCAACAGCAGCATTTTTGATGTCAACTTAAGCTCGGCTGACGTAGTGTACTTGTATTTGACAACAAGCGCGAATGAGAAAATCCGACCTAAACTTGACAGCGACCTTAAAAAAGGTGCGCGGGTCGTCTCTCATGACTACGAGATTATCGGTTGGCGTCCGGAGAAGGTGGAAAATTTCTGTGAGAACCCACAGTTAGGTCATCCTTCACACACAATCTATCTATACAGAAAGCCATAGCCTTTCCCTTTATTGTTGGATAAACATTTTTAAATATAATATCCATGCTCGCAGTGATTACTAATGCAGTTCATTCCGTGGCAAAACATAGCCGACTGGCACTGCAAAGCATGCGGTTACTGCTGCAAAATCTACAGCGTGGTCTTAGGCTTCACGGAATGGATGCAGTTAGCAAAAACTTTCGGAGTAGAGAAAACTGTGGCAGACATAGACCGCTTCTACATTAAACGTACCAGCGACGGCTCATGCACTTTCCTATGCAACCACACTAACAACTACTACTGCGAACTGCAAAACATGAAGCCGGCAGCATGCAAAATCTGGCCCTTCAAAGTGCTCTCCGAACCAAAATACGGGGAAGAAAAACAAGCAGCCTACGACTACGGCGGCATACGACTGTATATTTACGGAGACGCCATGTGTAGCGGCCTGCGCTGTGGAACACCAACATGGGACTTCCGCAACACAACCATAAAGGAATTCACAGAACTAGCGCTTGGAGTCAGGCAGATACAATATAAAACAACGAGGCCAGATACATTGAGGCAGCAACAGTGGGGCAGACAACTATTCCCGTAAAAAGGGCTTTTTTAACAGTTAGTTATGTTTATTTTTGGAGAACGTGTTTGAGATAAGATTTATCCGAATGTTTCAATTAGGTTATTAAGCTTGTTTAAAACTCTTTACCAACAAAATAAATCGCTAAAAAATGAGGTTGCCGTTGTATGCCCAAAGCCAAAGTTGGTGTTTCAATGCTTTACTGCCTGGGTGCACCATTCAACAGGATGGTTAAACGTTTAGGCTCCATGAATACGCGTTACATTGAGATTTTAGATGATGGCACTCATGAACTTGACAAGAAACGCGTCGCCACCCTTAAAGAAGCTGCTAAATCATATGGCTTAGAGTACTCGGTGCATGGACCCTTCGCCGACATCAACATAGCGTCGCCATCCAAAGCAATACTGGACGCTTCCATGAAACGGCTTAAACAATCGATGATTTACGCGAACACGTTGGATGCGAAACTTTGGGTTTTTCACCCCGGAGCAAAAACAGGCATTAGCCAATTCTATCCTGGCGGCGACTGGAAACAAAACATCCGAAGCATCAAAGAACTCTGCGGCGTAGGGGAAGAATTAGGGTTAAACATTGCTTTGGAAAACCTGCCTGCAAAATACTATTTTTTTATGAGCAAAGCAGAAGACTTCGCAAAGTTTTACCATGAAACTAACTTGCCCGTCGGCATCGTTATGGATTTGGGTCACGCTAACCTTGAAGGGCAAATTGAGCCGTTCTTCAACATGTTAGCTGACAAAATCGTTCATGTTCACGCCAGCGATAACGACGGCGTGGAAGACCAGCATCTTGGCATTGGGCAAGGCAAAATTAACTATGACTGGTTCGCGGAGACTATAAAGAAAATGGGCTACGACAAATCAGTTATCGTCGAATCCATAACCGACGTTACACAAAGCATCCGAAAACTAACGCAGCTCCTTTCTTAGTTAGTTTTCTTTAAGCGGCAGCTCCAGCTCCATTAAATCTTCAGCGACCACGGTGTTGGCAAAGACCTTTTTCGCTTGTTCTAAAAGCAAAGTGGCATCAGGATACCGTGCGCTAATATGCGTTAAAACCAGCCGCTTCGCGTTAGCTGCCTTCGCTTCCTGCGCCGCCTGGGTTGGCGTTGAATGCCCATCCACTGCCGCTTTCTCAGCCAGTGAATCGTCAAAGGTGCTCTCGTGGATAACTAAGTCGGCGTCTGCAGCAAACTTTGCAAACCCGTCGAATGGTCTGGTGTCGCCTGTGTAAACAATTTTTCGCCCAGCCCTCGGTGACCCCATCACATCGCCAGGCTTAACCACTCTGCCGCCTGGCAGCGTGATTTCTTCGCCGCTCTGCAGCTTTGACCATAGTTCCCCCAAGGGCACTCCAAGTGATTGGGCTTTTTTGGGGTAGAACTTTCCAGGGCGCGGCTTCTCCATAAATGCGTAAGCGTAACTTTCTACAGCATGATTTGACTTGGCGGCTGTCAGGGAGTATTCTTCTTCATCTAGAATCGTGCCTTCGCCCAGAATCTCGTTAATTTCGACTGGGAACGTTAAGCCGAAGTTGAGGGTTTCTTTGGTGCAGACAAGAAAATCCTTAATTCCAGCGGGACCATAAACTGCAACTGGCTCTTTGCGGTCCATCAGTGCCATCGTCTGCAAAACTCCAGGCAACCCTAGCACGTGGTCTCCGTGCAGGTGGGTGAGGAAGACTTTTAGTTTTTTGTGGAAGCTTACTTTTGCCTGCATCATTTGCCGCTGCGTGTTTTCGCCGCAGTCAAACATCCACAGCTGCTTTGGGCATTGAAGGATGACTGATGGCAAGCTCCGCTTTAGGGTCGGGACGCTGCCGCTTGTTCCCAAAAACACTACGCGAATACTCACTGTTTTTGCACCTTCTCGAACACTGCGATTTCCCTTGTTAACGTTCTGTGCACGTAGGCGAAATGGGACTCCACATGCCTAAATCCCAAATCTATGCCTAACGATTTAATGTTTAATGTTTTAGGCGAAGCAATACAAATCCGTTGCCCCACCCCCAACAAACCATGCGTTGAAGCCAAAACCTCCTGCACCAATTGCTTAGTTGTCGATTTCAAGCGTGCTTGACGAGCGACCATACGGCGGGTCAGTAACTACGCAATCAACTTTAGAAGAACGGCAACTGCCGTGCGTCAGCCCAGATTAAACCTTCAGGCGAGATGTTGAAGTGCCGCAGGTTTTTTCTGCAACCCAAAACCATCCGCCTCTGAGCATCCACACCCACTGCTCTGCAGCCAATGTAGGTGGCTTCAATAAGCGATGTGCCTGTGCCGCAAAACGGGTCCAAAACTAAGCTTTCGGCTTTGCCATGCGCTAAATTTACCATGCAACGCGCCATCTTCGACGGCATCGCGGATGGGTGGAAGAAGGGTTTTTTGCGTGGTCTGCGCTCTGAGAAGGTTTTGGAGGTTATATCGGTGAGTTTTAAGCCTAAGACGAGTTTTTCGTCGGTGATTATGCCGAGGAAGGTTTTGTCTGGGTTTTTCAGGTTTACTTTTGTGCCTTCGGTGCGTTTAGGATTTGCTTGCCCAGTTTGCCTTCAAGCGCCATCGTGTTTAAGGCTTCGTCAGCGTAGTTTTTTATGCGGTTTATTCTTACAGCAAAGCTTTCGCCAGACTTTAAGCACGGCTTTGAAGTCTGTTTCCGAAGCGGCCTTAGCAATGTCAGTTAGGTTTGCGTTTGATACAAAAAGCTCCAGTGCACAAACCCGTGTGTACGCCGAACGAACCTGAACCGCATGCACGCATGCCAAGTTCTGCTTCCAACCGCAGAACCTGGTCAAACTCCTCAGCATTCGCATATTGGTAGCCTTCAGCTTCAAGAATCGCTTTAACTTCCGCGGCAGGCAGCGACTCGTTCTCGCCTGAGAGGAGAAAAAAGAGTTTTGCCACTATTTTTGCGCCCTAAGTTCTTGGCTTAATAGCGGCGCCAACGAAACTTTGCTTACACTGCCGGGGACGCTGTCGGTTCCCACGATTTCCTCCACGCCCGCGTCAAGGATGCGTTTTTGTGCGTCGCCAATCAGCAAGCCGTGGACGCATGCGCAGAAAACATGTTTGGCGCCTTGTTCGCGGAGGATTTTTGCTGCGCCCACGATGGTGCCGCCTGTGCTGATGATGTCGTCGAAAATGATTACGGTTTGATCTTTCACGTTTAAGCCCTCTGCGGTCTGTACGGTTTGTCCAGTGTAGCGGTCACGCGTCTTATTCAGGTGGCCCGCGTCGCCGCCTAAGGACTTCCTGCGCCTGCTTCGCAATGTACATCGCGCCTTTATCAGGTGACAGCGCAAATGCGCCTTTGAAGCCTTTATCAACGAAATACTGTGCCAAAAGCGGGATGGCGCTCACGGTTTTGGCTGGAAACGGAAACTGCCCCAGTGCGGGTTCTGAGTGAATGTTAACGGTTAATAGTTCGTCAATTCCCGCCGCTTTAAGCATTCGCGCTACGGTTTCAACGCTGATGCCCTCGCCTGATAGAAACATCTTGTCTTGACGGGCATAAGCCAAGTAGGGCACAACAGCTGTGACTTTGTTGGCGCCGCCTCGCTTCGCCGCGTCAGCCATGAATGCTAACTGGAAAAGCCGCCCATCCTGCATCGGGGGGCAAGTTGTTTGCACAATAGCTACTTTTCGCCTTTCACCTCGCCCTCTAAGCGAACGTATGATTCTCCGTCGGGAAAAGCTTTGGACTGCAACAGGAACATTCCCAAAGCCAGTTAACGCTGAAACCGCTTCAGCAAGCTCCTTCGATGCTGGACCCGAGATAACCTTCAATTATTTTCCTCTTGCCCTTTAAGAATGCAGATTCAGGTTTTAAGGCTTATCTGTGTGGAACATTAGCACCTTCATTAGATAAAACAGTAGCTAATGCCCAGTTTGCTATTTATGGCAGAATTCTTCAACAAATAGTACCTAACCCTCCCTATCGCATAAAACCGTTGAAAACGTCTCTGTTTCAAAAAAGCAACAAGAACCTGCCCATTTTCTTTCTGTAATATTAGGCATCTGTGAGGTAAAAGTAAAAATTTTCAAGCGAGAATGAGCTGCGCGTTTAAACCAAATTATAGGAAAATCTTTTGGCTCCTTGTGTATTCGCAAAGTCTTTTCATCTAATTTTTTGTTTTTCTTTGCTTGAGCTTTTTCTCCAGCAACGTTGAGCCTCTTCTAAAATCCTCTACCGAATACTCTGACTTGAACCCCTTGCATACAAGGTAATCAACCATCTCAGGTATCGTGAGTCTAGCTGTCTCTGCCGCGCCGCTTATTGAGATTTTGCCTTCCATATACAGCTTTGCCGCTTTCTCTTTCTCAACCTCTGCCCCACCCTTGAGATCCTCAAGCGTTACGCAATTGCCCTTTTTCATCTCTTGAACTGTCCGTTCAATTTCCTCTTTCTCCCTTTTACTTACCGATACCTTGGGAAGCCCTTCTATGATAGCTTCCTCGATAGCGTCTTTGTCCCCGACAACTACCTCAACCTTTTCGCCATTAGTTTTGCCTTCAAGAAGCTTGGCTTTAGCTTCCAGATAACCTTCGATAGCTTCCTTGATATTGCTTAACGCTTCTTCTTTCGTCTCACCTTGACTCGCAACAGGAAGCTCCAAACACTTGACTACGAAGCCGCCTTCCTCGGCAGGTTCAAGCAAAACAGTGAATTTGTAAGTACCCATCTTGTCAATTCGCCAAATAAACTCCTTAACTTTAGAATACAGATTCAGGTTTAAAGTTTTATTTTCAATTATTTGATTTGGGAGTTTTCTGGCAAGTTATTTATTGTCTGAAGCTAAATAGAGCTTGCCTAATAACAAATAGAGCGGAAGCAGGTGAGTATATGTTAAGTGATGGCATTTCAAATTTAACCGATGATAAACTTAGAGATTTGTTGGCAAATGTATCACTCGAATGGGAGAAACGATTTGGTGTTGCTTTGAGAGTAACTTGCGATATCGCTGAATACGATGCAGCTCGACTCGTTGGAGCAAGTTTGCGTGTTGGAAGCGGGCGTAATTCTTCCGATACAGCTGTTACAAATGGTGTGGACTTTCGAAAAGGGTCCGAACGTTATCAAGTTAAATCTAACAGACCGAGCGGAAAACCAGGCAGTAAAGTAACATTGGTTTGGAAGGCAAGTAATTACAACTGGGATAAGCTTGTTTGGATACTTTATGACCGTTTTTATAACATTGAAGAAGCTTGGCAGTTTAGTAGCGGCAACTACAAAAAATTGTTTAATACAAAAAAGAGGCTCTCCCCTAGAGATATGAGTTTAGGGCTTAAAATCAAATAACGGAGGAATGTTAGTTTGAAAATCGCAATCCTTGGATGGGGTTCTCTAATATGGAATTCTGGCGAGTTGAAGACGAAATTTACCCAATGGACTGAGGATGGGCCACTTCTTCCGATAGAGTTCGCCAGAAAATCAAGTGGTGGTAGACTTACACTGGTTCTATATAAGGATGCCAAACCCGTTAAAACTTTGTGGAATATATCAGAAAGTGAAGACCTTGAAGGAGCAATATGTAATCTAGGCAAAAAGAGAAGGAACATCCACAAAGAATATCGGTTATTTATCCGTTAAAGAGAATAAAGAACGTTGTATAGCTGTTCCAAGCGTGTTAGGGATAATTAAGTCATGGGCCGAGGAAAAACAACTTGATGCTGTTATATGGACTGATCTTACATCAAAGAATTTTAAACCAACTGAAGACAACGTAAGAAAGCATATCAATGCTTTAAGTCCAAGCGAGTTTGAGGACGCTAAAATATACGTTAGAAAAACCCCTCAGCAAGTGAAGACAAAAGTAAGATCTTTCTTAGAAACAGAAGAATTTGGGTGGACGTATGATGGATCGCAAAAGGAAAAAGATTGGTCCAAACTTAAGAAAAAGCTTGAAAAAAGAAGAATTGATAATCTGTCAGATAGTGATTCATGCTGGGTTGTAATTCCTGATAAGCCTGCCACTTTTGGACATTTAGTTGTATTCTCTTGGGAAGGCTATCAAGAGCAAGATATTACAGACAAAGGATTGTTTATGTGTGATCAGCATATGCAGAAAGTAATTAGGATTATACATGATTTAGCATTCACAATGAAGAGTTCTTTGACATCGAATGGCGAGTTAACTGGTAAGAAATGCGAGAAGGTTTACATAGTCAGTGCATGCGAGACAAAGGGCTTACCTTTTCATGTTCATTTAATACCAAGGTTCAAAGCCGAAAAGCAGGGATATGTGTTTCTTTTGGAAAAAGAGTTGGAAGAATCAAGATGGATGGGAAAAGAACAGAATGGAAATAAAAGAATTACAGAAATAGAATCAATTATAAATTATTACAAGCCAATTTTAAAATCTGGTTCTTGGAAACGGTCGAAAAAAGAGCAAACGCGATACCTTGGCGAGATGAAAGACTGGTGGCAGAAACACCCGTTTACAACAATGGGCAAATAGACTGTTGTCGTAGAGCCCTGTGAGTTATCATTGCATAACAGTTTTTAAGCGCAATCTAAACCCTTCCTTTACAAAGTGAACTATATGGATATTTGGCGTTTGCTTCCCTTGGAAGTTAACAATGCGCCAATGAATATGGCGGTTGACGAGGCGATTTTGACGGCGCGAATCGCGGGTCAAGTGTCGGACACTCTGCGGTTTTATCGTTGGCAGCCCTCCACGGTCAGCATCGGCAAAAACCAGAACCTAGACGCCGAGGTTTACCTTGATGCGTGTAAGCAACTGGGTGTTGACCTGGTTCGGCGTATCAGTGGCGGAGGCACCGTTTACCATGATTTTGAGGGTGAAGTCACTTACAGCGTAACCGCCAAAACCGAAACGTTCGGCACAGGAGACATAACCATTGTATACGCCAAAATCTACGAAGCCATCAAAGATGCTCTCAGGCTTCTGGGCATAACAGCGGACTTCAGCAGCGGCGACGCCAAAAACTGCCCCAACATGACGGTTAACGGCAAAAAAATCTCAGGTAGCAGCCAAACCATAACCCGCGGCATCGTTTTGCAGCATGGCACAGTTTTGCGTAGCGTCGATTTACCCAAAATGTTTCAGCTTCTAAAACTAAAAAACGCCACCTGCACCCAAGCCGCAGACATCGGCAAACGCAAAATCACCAGCATCCAAAACGAACTCGGCCACGCTGTCATGCCTGAAACAGTCACCAATGCGCTGGCGCAAGGTTTTAGGGCTATGCTGAAGATTCAGCTTGAGACTGGCGAGTTGTCGCCTTACGAAATGGAACTTGCAGATAAGCTCTGCAGAGAAAAGTACGCCACTGAAACGTGGAATTTTGAAGGCAAAACCGTTTAAGATTTCTCTTTATGCCACCGCACGCCCTGCGCTGTATCTTCAAGCACGATGCCCATAGCCTTAAGCTGCGCTCTTATGGCGTCGGCTTCTTTCCAGTTCCTGGCTTTTCGGGCTGCCTCTCTCTTTTGCACCATCGCGTCAATGTCGGCGGGCAGGGCTTCTTCCACTTCCACTTTGCCGACGACGCCTAAAACCTCATCTATCCGCATCATCATACCGCCAACGTCTGCGGCTTCTTGCTTGCTTACCGCGTTTGCATCAAGCAGGTTGTTTACTTCACGGACAAAATCAAACAGCGAAGCCAATGCAGTGCCGATGTCCAAATCGTCGTCCATTGAGCCGCCGAAGCATGCCTCAAGCTTTGCAGTTAAAACGGCGACTTTTTCCTTGCTGTCTTTGCCTCCTTCAACATCGTGCAAGCGACGCACAAAATTCCTCAGCCTGTCCACCCCGCTTTTTGCGGATTCTAATCCTTCGAAGGTGAAGTTGAACTGCTGCCTATAATGAGTGGACATAAGCAGGTAGCGGATTGCAATCGGGTCGTAGCCTTTGGCTAAGAGGTCACGGAGCGTGTAGAAGTTGCCGAAGCGTTTAGCCATTTTTTTGCCCTCAACCAGCAAATGCTCATTGTGCAGCCAGTAATCAACAAATTTCTTGCCTGTCGCCGCCTCGCTTTGTGCAATCTCGTTTTCGTGGTGCGGGAACATGTTGTCTACTCCGCCGCAGTGAACGTCGAAGGTTTCGCCCAGGTACTTCATGCTCATCGCGCTGCATTCGATGTGCCAGCCAGGCCTGCCCTTGCCCAACTCCGTCTCCCAAAACACGTCACCGTCTTCCTGCGACCACGCTTTCCAGAGGGCAAAATCCTGCGCTTCTTCCTTTGCATATTCGTCTTGGCTTACTCTTGCGCCTGCTTTGAGTTCGGCGGGTTTGATTTTGGAGAGTTTGCCGTAGTCTGGGAATTTGCTGATGGCGTAGTAGATTGAGCCGTCTTCGCCTCGGTAAGCGTAGCCTTTAGCCATCAATGTCTTGATTAAAGCAACCATCTCAGCTATGTGGTCGGTGGCTCTGGGGTAAACGTCGGCGGGCTCAATGTTCAGCGCCTTGATGTCTTCAAAGAAAGCTTTTACGTAAAAATCGGTAAACTCCCTTAGCGGCACCTGCTGTTTCTGGCTGCCCTTGATTGTTTTGTCGTCAATGTCTGTTAAGTTCATGACATGCGTAACTTTGAAGCCCCGGTGCACAAGCCAACGCTTAAGCAAATCCTCAAACAGAAAAGCCCTGAAGTTCCCAATATGAGCATAATCATAAACCGTGGGGCCACAAGTGTACATTTTCACTTTACCTGATTCCAACGGCTTAAACGCTTCTTTCTTACGCGTTAACGTATTAAAAAAGAAAATACTTGATTGCGGATTATTCATTTCTAAGCACGAAGAAATACAAGAGCCGAAATTATTTAAGCATTCCAGTTTGAGCCTAAGCCTCAGGCTGTTGCACCCTTAAGATAAGTAGTCAAAGCATCTACAACCTTAACTCTAACCGTTTTACTCAGCAGATTATCTGGGCTTTTTATGGCGACTGGTTTGTAGGCGAAGTTGCGTCCAACCCATGAACCTTCCACTTTGCCCTTCTCATCAACAAGCACTTCACCAACCCAGCCGACCCAACGCTGATTCCGCACTAAAGAAACTCGCTTAGCCAACTCTGCGGCAACAGTGCTTCTCCGTTTAATCTCATCTCGATCAACCAGTCCCTCCTGCATCTGAGCCGCAGCTGTTTTGGGTCTTGCAAAAAACTTTGAAACGTTAACCACATCAGGCTTAACCTCCTCCAAGAGCTTAAGCGTGTTTTCAAAAGCTTGGGCTGTTTCGCCTGGAAACCCAACAATGACATCGGTGGCAAGCGTCAAATCGGGAAATTCAGCCCTAAACGCCTCCACAATCCGCTTGAATTGCTCTGCCGTGTAAAATCTGCGCATACACCTCAACGTCTCGTCATCGCCGCTTTGCACCGGCAAATGCAAAAACTTGAAGATTTTCTCACTTTTGAAGGCGGCAATCAGCCCTTCCTGCATGTCGGTTACCATGTTTGGCGTCATCATTCCGACCCGAACCTTAAAATCGCCAGCCAAACCACCAAGCGCCTGCAGCAGTTCAGCAAGGTTGCTTTGCATTTCTCTGCCGTAGCTGGCGGTGTCCTGCGAAGTGACCCAAAACTCCTTGGCTCCAGCGGCAAAATCGCATTTCACACGATCAACAATCTCCTCTATGCTGTAGCTTCGGAGGTGTCCACGCGCAAAAACAACGCAGCAGTAGGAGCATGAGCCTAAACAACCATAATTTATGGGAACAACGCTTACGACGGGATTAGATTTGACTCGTGGCAGATCAAGCTTCGGCTTAGGATTTAAGTTCGATAGTTCCACAACTTTTTCGCCAGCTAAAACACGAGAAACAACATCAACGATTCCGCTGCCGACCGAAGGACCAACTGCGCCGTCAAAGGGCACTTCTCGTGACAGCCGCTCAAAACTAATCATAGGCAAACAGCCCGCGACAATGAGCTTCTTGCCTTTCGGGGCATGTTTCAAAGCGTCGATAATTCGGTTTTCAGTCGGACCCTTAACGGCGCAGGTGTTGTAGATCAGCACATCGGCAGTCTGATTCTGAAGCGGCAAGTTGGAAGCCAGCTTGGGCTAGGCATCCTGCTAAGACTTCGCCGTCGGCTGTGTTCGCGGAACAGCCAAAGTTTTTAACGAAAACCTGCAATGACGATGTATGCTCCGGCTCGTAAGATGCTTCAACAAGAGATAAAAACTTAAGGGTTGGTTGGTGGAAATTGACAGGAACCTGCACCATGCCGTATGAAAGGCTTATATGACGGTGGCACGAACATGTTATAAGCATATTTAAAGCATATTATAACGAGCTATAGGTTACAAGGTATTGTTTGTTTATTCAATCGATAATTGGGAGAGATAACTGTTGAAGATGATTACTCTGTATTTACCTGAAACGTATATAAAAGCTTTGGACCAGCTTGTAGACGAAAGGTTCTATCCTAACCGCGCCGAAGCTATCCGTGTCGCTGTTCGAGACTTAATCAGTGCTGAAGTCTGGAGGCGAAAGGGCGTTGACTAAGCAGTTACATGAAGAAACGCTGAAGCCACTAGACATTGACGATGCAAAGATTGAGGTTGTTCCAAAAGTGATCGATAACTCCATGATGATTGGCGGCGCCCATATAGTTCGTAAACCAAGAAGCAAAATGAACGTTAGGATGGTTAAAAATAAAGTGCCCCCAAAAAGAACAAGCAGACTGGAGAGAGCCACAGGGTACCTCTATGACTTAGAAGAATCACACGGACCAGAAAAACACTTAAACATCGACTTCGGCCTCTACCAGATGGAAGATTATTAGCCATCGCTTCCTTTTTCTTTGCTCCCATCAAGCTTTTAGATTAATTTTAAGAAAAGCTATTATTCAATAAAAACCGCTTTAAAGCCATGAACAATATCCTTGCCCAAATAAGAGAAGACCTGAAAGCCAATACGGACCCGCAAACGCAAAAAAGTTTTCAGCGCTTCTTTAAAGAACAAGTCAAATATTACGGTGTAAAAACTGAAACCGTTGGCAAAATTGCCAGAAAATACTGGAAACAAATAGAAAACCAGGACAAACAGACTATTTTTAAGCTGTGCGAAGAGCTTTACCGTTCAGACTACACTGAAGAAGCGTTCATCGTGGCATTCTGGCTGCCTAACTACATTGACCACCTTGAACCAAGCGATTTGGCAATATTCAAGGAGTGGATTGAACGCTACATTAATAATTGGGCTAAATGTGACGGTTTCTGCAACCACACAATCGGCGACTTAATCCAGAAATACCCTGAAACCCTGGGCGAATTGAAAAGCTGGGCTAAATCTGAGAACCGCTGGCTTAAACGGGCTGCGGCTGTGTCGCTTATTGTGCCAGCTAAAAAAGGTTGTTTTCTGCAAGAAGCTTTTGAGATATGTGACTTGTTGTTGGCTGATGAGGATGATATGGTGCAGAAGGGTTATGGGTGGCTGCTTAAAGAGGAAAGCCGAAAGCATCAGAAAAGAAGTCTACGATTACGTTGTCAAAAACAAGATGATAATGCCGCGAACTGCACTGCGGTATGCAATCGAGTTAATGCCTAAAGAGCTTAAAGCTGTACCAATGAAAAAAGACTAATCTTTCCTATTGAAGGATAGTTTTAAATTGCAAGTCGGATGGTTATTCAACCCCTAAGCGGAGGATGCAAGAACGGTTATCTTGGTAAAAAGTGAGAAGATTGAATCGTTTGGTTTTCTTAGGGAGCGAGCGTTAGAATTAGGTGCTTTAGAAGCAAAGGTAATTTCTGTGAAAAAAATTGTGATTGAAGATCGCATAGTCCTCAAATGCCAGATGGGATGCGAGAAATATGGAAAAACTTTGGCTTGCCCTCCTTATGCTCCCTCGCCTGCAAAGTTTCGAAAAATCGTTAACGAATATCATTATGCCTTGTTTATGAAATTTAAATCGCAAGCCGAGGGGGACTCCGAGCTGATAAAGTATCTTGCAGAAAATACTGCGTCGTCTGTTCCTCAGTATATGAAGCAAAAAGTGGAGCATTTTTGGTCTGTCTGGAAAGAAGAGATGAAAAAACTGCTTGAAATAGTTTTACAGCTTGAAAAAGCGGCTGCCGAAAAAGGGTACATTCTTGCCATCGGGCTAGTTTCCGGGTCTTGCCAGTTATGCGAAAAATGTAATCTGGAAAAGGGCGTTTGCGTTCATCCTGGAAAGAAACGCTATTCCGAAGAAGCAGTGGGGGTTAATGTGAAAGCAACCGCGGAGAAAGCTGGCGTAAAATTTACTTTACCGTTTGAGAAAAACCCTGAAACGTTTGCCTTGCTCTTAATCGATTAGTAACGCTGTCTATATCAAGGTTTTAATTTTCTTCTTTTTTATAAATTAAGTTGTGAAACTTGAAATTAGCTAAAAGGTTAAATATTGTGTGGATTATCCAACCAGTTAATAAGGAGATTCAAGAGATTGAAAAATAAGTACGTCCTATCTATAGCCGCTATTGTTGTTATCATCACTAGTGATTGCTGCCGCTTTCGCATACGTGAACTATTCAGGCACTACTACGAAAAATAGCTCCCAAAAAAACATATCAATCGTAGATGACGAAGGTTACCGCACGAATTTAACCAGTATCCCGCAAAGAATTGTCTCATTGGCACCAAGCTGCACCCAAATGGCGTTTGCCATAGGCGTAGGCAGTAAAGTGGTAGGCGTCACAGACTACGACAATTATCCGTACAACTTCTCAGCGTGGGCGGCGGCAGGCAACATAACAATTGACGGGGGCTACGGAACACCCAACATGGAAGCCATCGCTTCGCTGAATCCTGACCTAATCATCACAGACAACATTAACGATGCAAGCCTCGCAAGCATGAGAGCCAACGGCTACAAGGTAATAGTGCTCAACCCAGCCAGCCTCAGCGGCGTCTACAAAGACCTATCATTGCTAGGCAATGCAACAGGCGAACAAACACAAGCCAACCAAGTCATCGCCAACATGACCAGCACAATAAACGCTATATCAACAAAAATCGCAAATGCACACGTCACCCCGGTAAAGGTGTTCTACGAGGTATGGGGACCTCCATCAGGCGATTACTATACGGCAGCCTCAGACACATGGATTAACGATGTTATCAGCGCAGCTGGTGGTGTAAACGTCTTCAATGACAGCACGGGCGGATTCATCACTGTATCATCTGAAGCAATAGTTGCAAAGAACCCTGACGCAATCTTTCTGCCCACAGAGATGGGTCAAACTCCGTTCTATGGAAGTCCAAGCGACGTAGCAGCCACCTCAGGATGGAGCGCAATGAGTGCAGTGCAACACAACCGAATCTACGTAATTGACGGAGACTTATTTGCAGAAGCCGGCCCAAGAATAGCTGACTGTATTTACGCTGTCGCTTCGGATTTGTATCCGCAGCTCTTTAATTCTACCTCCTAATTTTTTTGTCGTGAACTATAAAATGACTGAGGGCAAAGTCGAAGGAACATATGTAAAGCGTTCGTCACGTTGGAAAATAATCTTAGCATTACTAGTGTTAGCCCTCATACTGACGATTATTGTGTCACTTGGCGTAGGCTTTGCGTCCACCAAACAAACTATGGCGATTCCCCCAATTTCATTCTTGCAGATCCTCTATGTATTGGTAAAGCAGATTCCCTTTGCGGGCGGTTTTATAAGCACAGCATCTATATCGCTTAAACCCGAAAACGTACCCATTATCCAAAACATAATCATTAATATCCGTCTGCCCCGCATTCTTGCCGGCGCATTGGTCGGCGCAGCATTAGCGGCGGCAGGAGTGATTTATCAAGGTATTTTCAGAAACCCCATGGCTGACTCCTACCTGCTTGGCGCATCCGCAGGCGCATCGGTAGGCTATACTCTCGCCGTTTTATATGTTGGATCAACCTTGACGGTGGTCGGTTTGGGAATGGCGCAGGCATTCGCCTTCATCTTTGCCGTTTTAACCGTTTTTATGGTGCTGTTTATTTCAAGAGTTGGAAATAAAATTCCGACAACTACACTGCTGCTTTCAGGCGTTGTTGTTAACATTTTCTTGTTGGCTATGGAGACTCTTATGCAGCTACGCTCCGGTCAGGCGCTGACGGGCATAGTGGCTTGGATTGCAGGCGGCTTCTCGGATATTGTTTGGATACAAGTGTGGACTTTACTGCCCTTTATGATAGTAGGCATCGCAATCACGTTCTTCTTCACTCGTGACTTAAACCTGCTTTCGATGGGCGATGACACAGCTCAGCATTTAGGCGTAAACACTGAAAGGGTGCGCCGGTTTCTGCTTACGATTGCGTCTCTTATGACTGCGGCAGCGGTCTGCGTGAGCGGCGTAATTGGCTTCGTAGGCTTAATTATTCCCCACATGACCAGACTCATAATTGGCCCCGACCACCGAATTCTCCTGCCTGCCTCCGCAATAGTTGGAGCGATGTTCTTGGTAATTTGTGACTCCGTTGCACGAGTTGCAACCGGCGCTTCTGAATTACCGGTTGGCGTGATAACTGCTCTTGTGGGAACGCCTTTCTTCATATATCTGCTCCGAAGGAGAAAAACAACCTATTCACTTTGAGGTGACTGTAAAACATGGTTGTCTTAAATCTCAATGGCGTCGAATGCCGCTACGGCTCAACCAAAATTCTAGAAGACGTAAATCTAATATTGAAGGAAGGCGACTTCGTAGGAATTCTGGGACCCAACGGGTCTGGAAAAAGTACACTTCTTAAAAGCATCAGTCGAACCCTCAAACCTCACAAAGGCGCAATTCTGCTCAACGAAAAAGACATTTATTCTCTCAAAAGCTTAGAGGTAGCAAAACAAATGGGCGTAGTTCCGCAAGACAACACCATCAGCTTCAGCTTCACAGCGCTTGAGGTTGTTATGATGGGGCGTAGTCCACACCTGTCAAGGTTCCAAATGGAAACGCCAGATGACATGGCTATTGTGCGCAAAGTCATGACTTTAACGAATACGTGGCATCTGGCAGAAAGACCTGTAAACGAGTTAAGCGGCGGCGAAAGACAACGTGTAATTATAGCTCGCGCGTTAGCTCAACAGCCCAAAATTTTGCTACTGGACGAACCTCTTACATATTTGGATATTGTTCATCAGTTGGAAATTATGGATTTGGTTAAATCGCTTTGTACAAAAGAGGGCATAATTGTTGTGGCCGTTGTCCATGACCTTAACATGGCAGCCCGGTACTGCAACTACGCTTTGCTCCTGAAAGACGGAAAAGTGTTTGCTGCTGGATCTATAGATCAAGTTCTAACAAGTGAAAACATCAAAAGCGTCTTCAAAGTAGACGCCATAGTTAAAAAGAACCCCGTAACCAATACCCTTTACGTCAATCTAATGTCCCCTTCAAAATCTTCACCGTCGAAAAACTGCTCTATCCACTTAATTTGCGGCGCAGGCACCGGAACCGAGCTTATGAAGATTTTCTTAGATGAGGGTTACAAAGTCACTGCAGGGGTGCTCAACGTGTTAGACACCGATTTTGAGACCGCCCAATACCTGAATATCCCCGTAACCAGTGAAGCACCGTTTTCTCCCATAACTGAGAGAACCATGAAAACTAATTTAGCCATGATTAATAAAGCAGACTTTGTTGTGGTGTCCTCAGTTCCGTTTGGCTTCGGCAACTTGCAGAATCTTCAGGGGGCAAAAGAAGCTTTGAAGAAAGGCATCCCAGTCTTGGTTATAGATCAGGTGCCGATTGAAAGCAGAGATTTCACCAACGGACAAGCAAAAACGTATTTGCAAGAATTGAAGCGCATGGGAGCCATTTTTGTCAAGGACCAGACTGAGCTGTTAAACAGACTAAAGATTTCCCAGCAAATACCAGAGCCGCCTAAAGAGTTTGCGGCAACCATTGCTGGTCACCTGAAAGATGCGGTGCCTCCTGAGAAAAACTCTGGGCAGAATCTTGCAGACAGCCGAGCTAAAGATAACACGTAGTGAAGCAGGTATGAACTTGATTATTGGCGGCGGAAAATATGGCTGCGATGCAGTCGAGTATCTGCAGGAGAAACATAAAAGCTTCCTATTGGAAGATACGGAGAAATAGTACAGCAACTTTTTATCGTAATTACTAAATGCTTACTAGGCGGCTTAAGTGAAGCAACCAAAAGACGGGAACTGCATGAAAAAGCAAGTTGAAAATTTAAGTGAAAAAAGAGTCAAACTATCGCTTGAGGGCGTAGATGCCAAGATAATTTATCACCTCTATAATGGATTCAAAGTCGATACTTTGTTGGTTTCTTTTGTCGAGAAGCGGCGGGTACTTTCGACGTTAGATGGTTATAAAGAGGTAAGCTACGTTGCTAACACGTATAGTCCTCCCAAGTTAGCTGAGCAAACGATGGTTAACTATTCTGAATTTAAACGGAGTTTCCCCGCGGCAATAGGAATTGATCCCCTTAAAATTACTTTCTTGAACACAGGTGTTGACATAGACAACTTGGCAGTACGCGAACAATCGTTTGAAGAGTTTAAGGTTTGCTGTTTAGCTACTGCTGGGGCAAAGGACAATGCAATGCGAACGGGTGTGGACGTGACTAGTTACGTGGAACGCGATGGGCGTTCCGTGAGGACCTTGGGAACAATTAATTTAATTTTATTAACTAATGCTACCTTAAGTGAAGGCGCTATGGCTAGATCTATAATAACTGCGACAGAGGCAAAAACTGCTGCGCTTCAGGATTTAGGTGTAAAAAGCACTTTTTCACCCCAGTATCAGGCGACCGGCACCGGCACTGATAACATGGTGATTGTTTCTGGAAAAATGGGTAAGCCACTGCGGGTAACCAGCGGTCATACTAAGATGAGTGAACTGATCGGGTTTGCAACGAAAAACGCGGTTACTGAGGCATTAAAGAATTATGACGGCTAGAAACTTGTCAGTATTCCTTCAAGCATTCCCCTCCTCATGTTCGACCGGGTGGTTAAAAATAGGAAGATTAGAGATAGAACCACTTTAATGTACAGTGCCGAATTGATGCCTAAAAAGCTGAGGTCACAGGCAACGGAGAAATAGTGACTTGTTGCACGTCGCTTTTGGGTGCCTAAGTTCTCCAGTCTGGGGCGACTTTTTTCTTTAAAACGAACACTTGGATGGAGCCAACTATTATTAATGCTATCCATATGTTTGAATAGAAAAAGTAGTAAATGAATAATTCGTGAAACTTCATTTCTCTAAAACCAAGTTTTCTCGAGAAACCGTAGAAAACAGCGGCAGTTAACCCGAAACTGGAAAGCGAAATAATCAGTATTTTAAGCACATTTGCAGTTGCGAGAGAAACTATGAAAATGGGTAGTAAAATGTCGAATTTAACTGACAAAAACAGGGAGAAAACCAGAAGTGAATTGTACATCCATAGGTTTGGCACCAAAGCGCTTAAAAGCAAAATTGCGACAGAGGGGTAAAGGAAGAACAGGCTTGGCAGAAAAACTTGAGGTTTCTTAATGAACTTTTTTGCTAAATCACGATACCACAGTTTCAACCACAACGCTTGTCCTATTGCCCATCTTCGCCGCTGCTTAAACCATTTCCCCCATTCGGAGTAAACAACGTTTTTTACTTCAACATCATTGGTATAAGCGAAACTGCTGTCTTCCAAGAAAGCTCTTGTTGCAATATCAATGTCTTCAGCGACAACCTTGTGGAACCCGTCAACTTTCTCAAATGTTTCCCGTTTAATTGCGAATGCTGCACCGTTCACGGCTGGACATTTATGCATGTACTTTGACGATAACCAAGCGCTAACGTTGAAGGTGAAGTACTCGTAATAAGCCATTTTGGATAAGAGCGATTTTCCCTTTGTAACCCTCTTTTTTATGTCAACAACGTCCGCCGTTTTAGTTTCCATGATGATTTTTTTCAAAAAATCCGGGTCAGCGCCTATTTGGACGTCAGCGTCTAAGAAAAGCAGCACTTTCCCCGAAGACAGCTTCACTGTGCTGTTTAATGCATTTGCTTTGCCGATGCGTTCTTTGTTAACAATGAATTTGACGTCCTCATTCTCTAACTGTTTTATTTTTTCAGAAAACTCTTCGGTTGGCTCATCAACAGTTACAAAGATTTCTTTTGTAACGTTCTGAGAACTTAGCTCACTTAGCATGGATGCTAACTGATTCGATTCTTTGTAAACTGGGATGAAGATGCTGATGTCCACAGCCGGTCCCTGATTGGTAAGCATAAATCCACGTATTTAACTTTCGAATGGGTTTTTAAATTATTCTAGAAAAAGGGAGCAAGCAAGCCAACGAACGGTTGAAAAAACCGAGTTTTGCCGCAGTAGAGCATTAATCAACGCAATTTATGGCTTGATACTGAAAACAAGAAAATTATCTGGGGTCGCTTTAATGTTTCCGTCTACTGCAGGCTAACTAAATTTTTTATTTCACTTTTCGAGATTGGACCGATGCGGTAGAGAATTTCTGGTTCATGACCGTCATATTCAAAGTCACCTTCGCTGAACAACACGTATTCTTCGCATTTCGTGTTCAGCATTTGGGCAAGTTCGCAGAGGTTTCTTCTGGACGCTTCATTTGACGGGTTCACTGTGCCCTCAAAATATTTTGCTCCTGCTGTTCGAATTTGATGAAGAAGCAAGGTTTTTTGTAAGCCGTATCCGCGGTAATTTTTGTCAACGACGATTTCCCAGTTGAAAAAAGTGTCTGGCTTATCAGGCGGAATGTACCCTGAAGAAAACGCGATTATTTTGCTATTTTGTTCTGCGACGACGCAGGTGTCTGAAAAATCTTTAGCTAAAAGGAATAGGTGTATCGGGAATTTAACCCGACGTATGGTCTGTTTGCAACAAGCAACTCATAGACTTCTCTTATGTCTCTAAACAATACATTTCTGATTTTGAATTTCAAGTAATTTTTAATTTTCTGCATTCAAAATACCTCTGCGCTTGATTTTTCTCTTCGCTCTATCCGAAGATTTCCACTCGGTATCAACGATATTTCATCAGAGTCCATTAACAATTTTTCAACACCCACCGCTAATTGTCGCCTTTCACCTAATTTTGGCTGCAGACCGCATTTCTCGCAGTTTCCGTCGCATGGCTTTGGTTTGTAGTTATCAGGTTCTCTGTAGGCGGTTATGACGCCTTCGTAGTTCCTTAAGACCACCCTATTTGTTGAACAAGAGACAATGTAGTTTGGCATAACAGGAATTTTTCCTCCTCCCCCAGGAGCATCAATTACGTATTTAGGTATGGCAAACCCGCTTGTGTGCCCAATCAGACTTTCCATTATTTCGATGCCTTTCCCAATTGGAGTTCGAAAATGGCTAAGCCCTTCCGAAAGGTCGCACTGGAACAAGTAGTATGGCCGCACCCTATTTTGTACAAGTTTTTGGTTGAGTTCTTTCATAATTTGTGGGCAATCGTTTACGCCTGCCAACAGCACCGATTGGTTTCCCAACGGTATTCCTGCGTCAGCTAACTTTGCAAGGGCTTCTTGAGCTGACGGCGTGATTTCTCTCGGATGGTTAAATTGGGTGTTAAGCCAGAGCGGATGATGTTTTTTGAGCATGCGCACCAGCTTTTTGGTTATTCTACAGGGTAGAACGACGGGTACTCTTGAGCCAATGCGCATAACTTCGACGTGGCTAATTCGGTTTAGCTCTGTTAGAATCCAGTCGAGATACTCGTCAGGCAACATTAATGGGTCGCCGCCGGAAAGCAGAACATCGCGGATCTGACGGTTTTTTCTAATATAGTAAATTCCCGCAAGTATTTGCTCTCTTGAAGGAACATGGTCGGGGTCGCCGACCTTTCTTTTCCGTGTGCAGTGCCTGCAGTACATTGCGCAGCGGTTGCTGACCAAAAAAAGCACTCTGTCAGGATACCGATGGGTGATTCCATTGGTGGGGCTGTCTTTGTCTTCGTGCAAGGGGTCTTTCGTGTCGCAGTCTGAAATTTTTAGTTCAGCTGGATTAGGAAATGCCTGCTTAAATATGGGGTCATTGAGGTAGTTTTCTTTGTTTATTAATGAGGCGTAGTAGGGTGTAATGTTGAGGGGGAACTTGCGGATTGTTTTTTCGAGTTCTCGATGTTCCTTTTCCGTGAAGTATATGCCAGTAAATTTTTCAAAGGCAGCAACAGTTTTTATTGAATTGTTCAGTTGCCACTCAAAATCTTTCCAGTTACCAACAGTTATTTCTGCTTCCTCAGTTTTTTCGCCGAATAATTGGCAACTGATGACGCTTTCCGTTTTCTCCAAAACCAACTTTTCATCCTCAAGCGGTCTCTTGCAGCATCCTTAACGTTCAAAGTGATTTTATAGCTTTTTGACAACTAAAATTCGCCAAAAGGCAAATTTGATTACGCAAAGAACGAACTGCACTTTACAAAATAAGTCAATTTCACTTAACAAACGCCTAAACATCCAAAAAACCGTCAGGATTCAACAAATATTACTCGCGTGTAGCTTTATCGGGTTTTTTCTTTGGCATTTATCGCTAGATTATTATTCAAGGTGAAGATGCTATTTGCCATATGCCACACGTTAAGGCTATAGCGCTGCTTTCAGGCGGATTAGACAGCATTCTTGCCACAGAACTTATCCGTAAACAGGGCATCGAAGTAGTAGCCTTCAACGTTAAAACCCCCTTCGGCATCCCAAAGAAGAACGGAACCAGCGAGGCAGAGGAAGCCGCGAACCAACTAAAAGTTCCGCTTAAAGTAGTCAGCGTCAAGGGGGATTACTTGAAAATGATTCGCAACCCCAAACACGGCTACGGCAGAAACATGAACCCCTGCATCGACTGCAAAATCTTCATGATAAAAAAAGCCAAAAAATACGCCAAAGAAATCGGCGCAGACTTCCTCTTCACAGGCGAGGTTCTTGGTGAGCGACCAAAATCCCAGCATTATCCTGCGTTGCGAATTATTGAAGTAGAAGCGGGGTTGAAGGGGAAACTGCTTAGGCCTTTGTCGGCGAAGTTGCTGCCTGAAACGGCTGCTGAAAAGAAAGGCTTGGTTGACAGAGGTAAACTCCTAAATATTCAAGGAAGGTCAAGGAAGCCGCAGTTCGAGCTTGCAAGGGAATTCGGAATTAAAAGTTACCCTTCTCCGGCTGGCGGATGCCTGCTAACATGCGAAGAATACTCAAAGAAGCTAAGAGACCTGTTCGCCAACAAAAAACGCGTTTCAATGGCTGATGTGGCGTTGCTCAGAGTTGGCAGACACTTCAGGCTGGGCAAAAACAAAATAGTTGTGGGAAGAAATGAAGCGGAAAACAAGCTTTTAATGGCTAGAAAAACAAAAAACGAAATCTACCTTGAACTTCCCGATATCGTTGGTCCAACAACGATTTTGCAGGGACCCAAAACAAAAAGTGCCATCGAAACCGCGGCAAAGCTAACCGCGTTCTATTCCGACGCTAAAACGGCTGAAGTTAAGGTTAATTTTGGCAGAGAAACCCTTGACAAATCCATAATCGTGGCGGTTCCCGAAAAGGCGGTTGTTGAGAAACTAAGAGTTGGCAGCAGAAAGTAACCTGACTCTTTAGGGATATTTGTTTGCTCCCTCACACAGCCTCCCTCGGTCTACTAGATGATCCTAATAGACGCAAACATGAATCAACATGGATGGAAGAGCGAAATTAAGGGGGCTTGCAGCTAGCAAAAAACTTATCCCTTAATCGTCACTAATAGTGTTGCAAAGGGTAAAAGTTGACTATTGAATCTAACAGAACACTAGGCGGAGCCGCCGCTATTTTAACTGTACTCGGCGTTTTCAGCGTGATTGGTTCGCTTTTTCACTACGTTTTTTCTGATTCAGCACTATTCACCCTAATAGCGCTAGTGACAAGCGGTATCTTTGGGCTTTTAGCCTTCGTTGGCTTCATTTTGTTCCTCATTGCAATGTGTGGTTTCTCAAAAGATTATAATGAGCATAGAATACTCAGCTACCTCTTGTACGGAATTTTAGCCACTATAATTGCAGTTGTAGTGTTAGTAGTTATTACCGTGGTAATTGTTTTGTTGAATTTTTCTGCCCTATTTCCGACCGTTAGCTCTTCAACTTCGTCTTCCCAAATATCATCTTCATTTTCGAAGACCTTTGGCACGCTTTCGCCTATTTTTGGCCTTGTCGGAATAATTTGGGTAGCATTTGTCCTGCGATCATTTAATTTGTTATCTGACAAGTCCAAGGTGCCCCTGTTTAGAACTGGCGCTAAAGTGCTGCTGGCTGGGGCATTAGTGAATATTGTAATTTCAATAATATTTGCTGTAGTTGGGTTTTATGTTTCTCTATCATTTAACAATCTGCTTGCCCTTCTGACTATTGGCAATTTTGTCCAGAATGCTGGCTGGGTGCTTTTAGCAATGGCGTATTTCAGAATCCAAACGCCAGCGGTTCCAGTTCAAGCGGCTTCACCGGCCTATGTTCCGCCTGTTTCTGGGCAAGTAAAATACTGCACCTACTGCGGAGCACCAAACCCAATTGACGCCTCCTACTGCACAAGGTGCGGACAAAAAATCTAGCCTACTCGCCCTTTGCTGGCTTGTCTTGTCTTCAAATTGTCAGCCACCAATTCGTAACATCGTAACTTACATAACCACTGCCATAGCATTCATTCACAAGATAGAAAGCTTCAATAAAACAATTTTTTCCAATCTGAGATGCATATGTGTTAATGAAAGCATTGAAGGGAATATCGAAATGTACCCACTGACCAATTGCAACGTCAGTATAGACCTGCTCCCAAACACCCCCTGCACTATTTAGATACGGCAGGGTTTCTTTTGATCCATCTTTGATATCCAGTTCAAAATAGTATGGATGACCAAAACTGTCCATCAATTCAACTACAACTGCTGTCCTCATGAAATCTTCAGTCGTGAAATTAAGCATTTTTATGTCAAAATGCACCACAAGATTAGCAGCATTGTTATAATAGATTTTAGGTATTGCATAATTGGAGTAGCTCATATATGGGAAAGGTCTATTGCCAGAAGCATTAACAAAATTAATATCACAAATTCCAAAAGGATCCTGTGGAGCACTAAGATTGTACCCCAATTCAACAGTGGATGTGCCTTCATCTCCAGCAAACCAATTTCCTATTTCATTTAGTTGTGTGCCTTCCCATATTAAATTTCTCTGAGCTGGTGAAAGTTGCGTTTTTAAATCGCCATCTAAATTAACATAAGGGGAAGATCCAGCAGTCGCTTCAAGCTTCTAATCGTTTCAGCTATCACAGAATTGAAAGGGATTATTCCAGTGAGGCTTGCATAAACATTTCCTCCGATCCAACTGTTAGGTGATCCTCCTGAAAGAGCACTATCTACATAAAAATTGAATGGAAGACTATAATCATTTATCAACGTTATGCCACTTTGCTTAATTGTCAACTGATTATTGCTAATAATTATTTGGTCATTAGTCGCGTCAGCCAGACTTTTGACTGGAACAGTATTAAGTATCTGCGGCACGCAATCAATATACAGACCAGCTTGAGCAAACCAACCTGAAGAATTATGCATATACGCGCTTAAGATGAATGGACCTGAACCTGCGTATTTCTGCTCACCTAAAACGTTGAATGCATAAGCACTTGAAGATGATGTATTAAATTGCAACCCAGAATAATTAGCTTGTAAAAACAAGATTCGTGTAATTGCCGAATAAATAATTAGCTAATAAAACATATAAAGTCATTGAAGGAAAAGATGAAGGAATATTAAAATACGTATAAGGCAAAGTAAAAAATTCAGGTCGCAAAGTAAAAAATTCACTAGATTGTTTCTGAGGTTTTGTTGCATATAAGCAAATGCTGAAACAACTATGACTATTACCAATGCTATTGCTATCGTTATCAGTAATTTTTGTTTTTATTGATCATCCACTCTACATTTACTACAATATTTTTTATCATATATGCCTTATTGGATTCAACCCCGCGGGAACGGGAATTGTTGTTGAGCTTTTCCTTCCAAAAGAATGGCTGCATCAACGTAAAGTATGCCTGTGTGTCCCCTACACTTGTAGCAGTGCTATTAGCTTTGCTTAAGCAGTTTCCGCCAGTCACTACGCGCGTTATAGAGAAACTTTCAAATGATTAAACACTTATTGTTCATTGTGCCCTAAGAGAAAATCAAGGCTGATGGGGTGTTTATGCAAGTAACAGTTGGAATCTGCGCGTTTAACGAAGACAAAAACATAGGGCAACTGTTAGAAAGTGTTCTAAATGAGCAGGAACTGCCATCAGAATCAGAGGTCTTGGTTGTATGCTCAGGTTGCACTGACGACACTGTGGAAATCGCGCAAGACTATGCAAAAAAAGACCATAGGATAAACGTGTTTGTCGAAGAAAACAGAACTGGAAAAGCTTCGGCTGTTAACAAGATTCTGCAAAATGCCAGAGGAACCAACATCATTTTCATTTCGGCTGACACTCTGCCCAATAGGAACTGCTTCCAGAATCTAACGTCAAAACTGCAAGATTCTCAAGCCGGAATTGTTTGTGGCAAACCCATACCTGTTAAAGACCCGAAATCCCTCGTTGGCCGAATGGTTCAAGCGCTTTGGCTCTTTCATGATCATGTTTTCATTGAGTTGAATGATGCCGGTCTTGCTAGGCACGCGAGTGAAGTGTTTTGCATTCGCAAAGGGATTGTGCATAGGATACCGCCTGAAACCGTGAACGATGATGCATACATTGCAGTAACAGCAAAAAAGAAAGGGTGGCTAATTAAATATGAACCGCATGCTTTTGTTTCTATCTCCGGACCCAAGACGCTAGCTGATTACATAAGACAGAGACGCAGAATTATCTTCGGACATTACCAAATTCGCAAACTTACGGGGGAATCCCCACAATACCTCGTTCATTTAGCGCCACAACATCCAAAAAAAGTGCTTCAGCTGGCATTCTGGTTAGTTACTCAAAGCGGTATTCTCACTTTTTCCATTTTTGCCGAGATTGAACTTCTGCTAAACGCAACAGCAATTATCGACACGCTAATGGGAAAAACTTACACACAATGGAGTATAGCAGCCTCGACAAAAACAGTTCCACGGGAATCGAACCGTAATTAGCGAAATCGAAACCAGCGGCGACTTACTTTTGAAGAATGACTTGTCTATTCTCATTTTGAGATGGCGCGCTCAAGCTGCTTTTCGATTTCCATCGGCTGCCTTATTTTCTTTGCTTCAACAACGAAGGTTTCTGCTGGGTTAAGGAAACTATATTTTTCCAAGTGCCGCTCCAAACCACTTGGCTCCGAATAACTGCTTTTTTATCAGTCGCAAAAAGTTATATCGATGAAGCCATGTTGGAATAAATGGCTAAAAAAATTGACCACATACTTCATTAAGTCTCGCCTCGAATGGCAGTTCGCCAAGACCGCAAGGTGTTTGGCTATTCATGAAAGGACGTTAGACACATGAAAATCTGGATAGTCACTCCCTATAATCCTTTGGAAACATCAAAATTTCACGGTGGCGTCGAAGTATTTTCCATGGAACTTCAAAAGAAACTGTCCCGAAACCATCAGGTAACCTTCATCAACGCAGAAGAAAACAAAAGCGAATTCGTCAAATCGCTTACATTGGCATCCAAAGTAAGAAAACTGTTGAAATGTGAACGACCTGACATTCTCATTTCAAATGGCATACTCGGCTGGACAATGTCTAACTTGGGAGTTCCCCGTGTTAACATTTATCACGGGACTTATGAAGGTATGCGAAGAGCTATCCCTGGCAGTTTTCTGGGAAACCTGTCATAAGAAAATCATCCTTGAGAACTTGGAAAAACTCAGTGGAAGAAACGCTTTGAAAGTGGCAGTTTCGAACAGCACAGCTGAGGAGCTGACTAAATATTATGGTTTTTCCAAGTCTGATATTTTGATCGTCGAAGGGGGTACTGATACCAGCCGTTTTTCTCCTGTAGCCAGTAACGAGGAAAAAATGCGCCTTAGAAGGAAATATGGTTTACCAGTTAACAGGTTTGTTTGCGCATATACTGCCAGTTTTACGTTTCGCAAAGGCTGGGACATCGTTCAAAGGTTGAGCGAGACTTTTCGTGACTTTGCCTTCGTGTGCACAAGCAAGAATTTTCACCGCGAAAACATTGTAGGAATAGAATTGAACTACGACCTATTGCATGAGATCTATCAACTCAGCGACATTTACTTGTACCCATCTCGATATGATGGTTTTCCATTGGGCTTGATAGAGGCAATGAGTTGCGGGCTTCCCTTTGTTGGTTTTCCCAGTGGTTTTTGCCGAGACCTAAAAGACAATTCTGAGTTCTCCCAATGCATTGCAAAAGACGAAGATAATTTTGCAACACTTCTCAGAATCTTGTCTGACAATGAATCACTCAGATTGGAATGTCAGCGGCAAATGCCGAAAATTTGCAGAAGGGCATGATTGGTGTAAAGTTGCAGAGAAATTCGATGACATATTTTCAACAAGCTATAATAAGATGTTGCCCTAAACGTTGACATATTCCTTACACTAAAAATAACCTTGCATAGAGACTTCCGCCGGAAATTGCTTCAGAAGGGGTGATAATTTGCCAGAAGTAGATGTATCCATAATAATACCTTGCTACAATCGTTGGAGCTTCCTTCCAAACGTGATAAAAAGCATACTCTCCCAAACATTCGAGAACTGGGAAATAATCCTCGTCGACGACGCCTCCAATAATGCTCACTATACGCAGACGCCAGATGCGAGAATAAAATATCTCAGGCTTGATCAAAGAAGAGGTTCAGGGCACGCACGCAATATTGGAGCAAGCCAATCCAAAGGCAAGTTCGTCCTTTTTGTGGACGATGACATTATCCTTAGCCCAACCTACCTTGCAAATCTCTTGCGGACTTACGAACAAAACCAAGACGCAGGTGCTGTCGGAGGACGACTTATCTATGTTCACAAAGGAAAATATTTTGATTCAAATACTTCTTATGAAACACCAGTGAAAGTCGGGCGCTTTTCGGGAGAAGTGCTGGGCGGTTTCGACAGAAAAACCGTTAAACACAGTTGAAGTTCCAGTTCTTCACGTTGTCAGCCTAATCAAAAAAGAAGACTTCCTGTCTATCGCTGGCTTTGATGAAACAACATATGTTGGAAATCGCTATCGCGAAGAAACTGACTTCTTCGTTCGAATTCGAGAGACAGGAAAGAAGTTGTATTTTGATCCAAACGCCCTCGCTTATCATTTTTATATAAAAAGTGGAGGACAAAGAAGCAGCTTGCTGAAAACCGAATACTACGTTATTTTGAATCACAAGAAGTTTCTAAAAAAGTTCTACCCTAATAGATGTTTCCGGATGCTAATCTGTTTTGTGTTCCGCCGATTCTACGATCGGACAACACAACTTTTCAGCAAAACCAACAGAATTCTTCGCTCTAGAAATTGGAGAGAGATTAGTGAAAGCACCAGCAATGAAGTTTAGCAAGATAACATTGGGATACATGCTGGTCATAGCTTGGGTCATTAGTATAGCCCTCAGTCCCTTCTTCCGGCATCCCACGGATGTTCCCACGTGGAAATTTCTGGGCGAAATAACATTCAATTTGAGATTAAACCCTCTCCCGTACACAAGCTTCTACGGTTCATGCTGGCTCTTCACAATACTAGCTTCATTCCCACCATATCTTATTGTATCCTTGTTTAAGGCCTCAGACCTGTTTCTAAACTTGCTTCTAAAGCTACCCATGATAATAGGAGACTTGATTGTCGGAGTGCTTTTGTTTAAACTCACAAAATCAAAACTAATCACAGCACTATGGCTTTTCAACCCATTTGTAATATTTATTTCCGCTATTCAAGGTCAATTCGATGTCCTTCCAACTCTCTTCGTTTTGCTCTCAGTATATTTTCTGTTTGAGAAAAAGAATTTGGCGAGCGCAGTCTCTCTTGCCGTCGGAATAGGATATAAAATTTTTCCTGTACTTCTGTTACCTTTTTTCATTATTTTTTCCCTGAAAAGCAATGGTAGGAAAGCGACCATGATATATGTTATTGTTTTGGTAGCGGCCGTTGCAGTGCTTTTTGCGCCATTCTTTCTGCCTCAGAACTTCAAGTATTTGTTTGAGGGAGTGTCTGGTTTATCTCAAAGGAGCATGTCTTATGTCGGCAGCTCTGTCTCCTACATTGAATACTTAACCCTGAATCTAAATCTTTTGAGTAATTACAATTTTCTTTACGTATTTGTTCCGTTATATCTTGTATTAGTCTTTTTGTCAGTAAAGTTTGTCAAAGATTTCAATACGTTAAATCTGTCAATCATAGTGGTTTTGCTGCTGCTCTATGTGACCTATAACACAATGCATCCGCAGTTTTTGTTATGGGTCATTCCTTTCTTACTTATTGAATATGAAAGAAATCAGAAAAGTTCCCTTAGTTCTCATCTCTGCACTATGGATATGGATGCTCCTTTGGATATTCAGCTGGAACATGGGAGCTTGGGTTGTGGGACCGCTTCAGCCATTTTTCGCCAATGCCTCCACTGGAGCTAACAATCAGCTTCTCCTAGTTTTTTCAATGAATTTCTCTGCCTACGCCTTTGCCTGCTTAGCGAGCGTAACAGGATTGCTCCGCAAGATAAAATTATCCTCATCGAAAAGGGTTCGATTTCTTATTCTCTCTGTATCAACACTACTCATGGATTTGCTTCTCTACCAATTCTATGGAAGCACTTGGGCTTTCATCCCAATTCTTTGTTTCGCCGTCTTTTTCCCATTAATTGTCTTATCATTCGGAGGAAGGTAATTCATGAGACGCACGATTTTGCTTTTGGTTATTGTTACAGCATTAATTGTTTCTCTAGCGATTGTCCTTCCTAGTAAACCTGACTTACCGACTACTCAGGGAATGGAACACTTCACTCGAAACGGGCAAAACATCAATGGAACTGCAACGTGGACAATAACTGAAATTGACCCAGCTTACTTTTCTTATCTCAGCAACGCTACTATTATCAAATTAACTATAACTGGAAATTTGACGAATTCGAAAAACGGCAGTGTTTACATTAATGATCACTTTCTCGGAACAGTGAACACGTCTCAAAGCGTTTACGAATTGAACGTGCCTGATGACTTCTGCAATTCGACAACGGTTATTAAAATTACTTCGGAAGAATGGAATGTCAAAAGCATTGACCTGATGATCTTTGTCGAAATTTCCCAAGTCCCACCGTGGTGGAAACAAAATATCTTGATAATCTCGCTGGGAGTTTTTGCAGAAATAGCAATTGTGATAATCAGTCGCCAGAAAGGTGATAAAATGGATAAGAACCGAATGAAACCCCTAACAAACCAGTGAACGATTGCATTGCGCGCTGGCTTGTCCCGAAATTGAAAAACTTATTTCGAGAAGAGGGTCTCTTATCAAACGAGTCTTCTAGGCTCAGGGGTGAATCCATAGCTCGCTGACGTATATTTGCTAAGAAGCTGGTTTTTCTATTTTACTAGTTACTTTGTCAATAGCATAAGGGATTAGGGCGCAGAAGAAAGCAGCGCCAGGTAAGAAGTAATTCCAAGAACCCGTTTACCGGAAGGATGAAAGCTCCCACTAAGAGCAACCCTCCTATTGATGGAATGAAGAAGGATTTTTTTCGCCTAACCCATATTATTGCAATTAGAACCGCTATGAGAAACAATGCCACTCTTAGCCAAGACGCTATCGATTGCCCGGTAGTGGCGTTGATAAAGCTGTAAAGACTGAAAGGTCCATTGCTTTGAAGTGTTCTCTCAAATTGGAACAGAATTACATTGTAGATGAAACTACGAGGATCAGTTATGAAAAAGGGCAGAATGATTCCAGCGGAAAATAGCACCGAACCTAAGAAGTAAGAGAATTTATGTTCATCCCAAAAATAGTAAATAATCAGTGGCAATGCAAGTATAACTAGTTGGTTCGTTGCCATTGCCATACCGAGAAATATTGCGGCTACTGAGTATTTTTTCTTCAGCAGTGCCGCGATAGAAAGCGTTAGAAAGGATGTCCCGATCATGATGTTTGTAGAGGCTATGCTTGTTAGCAAAATAGACAAGGGCAGTAGAGCGTATGCTAAGGGGGCGAAAAAGGCTGCTCCGCGGTTGATGGACTTGGCGATCCAATATACTGAAAACATTATGATGACATCTGCAACTATATTGCCAAATCGAATGTCTCCTAAAAGATAGAACGGGACATAATATACTGCAACCATAGGAAGATAAACAAACACATATTCGTAGCCGTGAACAACAGGCCCCTGCGAATAAGGGTTTTTCAAGTCTAGGATTAATTTTGCAGCTTGCTTATCTGAGTAGTAAACATCAACAGGATTATTTGAAACGTTAGCGAATGCGGGAATTGAAACGAGTCGGATAATTATGCCAATCGCCACAATAATGACTATCAAGTACTTTGTTTGTTCTATTTTTCTCGTCCAAGACAGCATCAGTTTAACTGAATTTGAAATGAAGCCCGTTCCCGCTTTCTCCAAAGTACAATTAACTTTTACTTCGAAGAAGGTCTGATTTCTGGACTTTATTAACATTGCGCGCTGCCTTGTCCCAATATTACGTGTTGAAGAATGTTAGTGAAACTGCTTTGTTTTTTCTTCCAATGTTCTCAGCAACTTCTCGTTTTTCAATTCTTCATTAATCAAGTTGCCAAGCGTTAACCCTGTCTAGGATTTCTTGTAACCTTAATGTACAATCTGACTGCATCCCTTAATGCTTGAGTTAAGAAATTTGCCGCTTTCACTGTTGAGCTAGATGTATAATATGTAGGATACAAAAGGTTGGTATTTCCATCAATCTTTCCTTGTTCCAAGGCAATCTGATAGAACTTGGTTCTCGGGTAAATTCTTACTTTAGAAAAAGTTACGTAACGTACCTTCGTACCGCATAAGAACATCATTTTTGACACCATGCGCAGTAACCCTAACGTGTTTTCTTGATTATGAAAAGGAAGATCATAGAGAAAACTGTAGCCGACATTTGCCCCTTCCGTTTTTCTGGCCAATTCAAATGTTTTCTCCACTTGCTGTACTCCGAAATTCTTCCCTAACATCCGCATTGCCGAATCACAAGCCCCATCAGGAGAAAAACCGAACCAACTGCAACCCGCTTTTACGCATAATTTCATAATGGCTTCATTCAAATAATCGGGACGAAAGTCTGCTGACCATTTTAATTCAAGCCTTCGCTTAACGATTTCTTCACAGATTTCTCTGCAGTGGTCTATGGGAAAATTAAAAGTTGAATCTACAAAAAAACAGCTGTTGACCCCAAAGCCGTTGACAAGTTCTTCAATTTCATCGACAACCGTCTTAGCAGGCCTTATTCTACAGATGTTTCCGCCTTGTACTCTCTTGGAACAGAAAACGCAATTGAAGCCGCATCCTCTCTTCGATTGCACTCCGATCGAAAATAAAGCTTTCTGGTACTTTTTTATTTCAAATAATTCTCTAGAAGGTTTTGGCAACAAATCAAAAACAACCATCTTTTGTTTGGTCACAATTGTTTGGCCGTTTCTTCTAAAAATAAGATTTGGAACTTGTTCAGGATTGTCTAAATTTTCCATAAGTTGTGCGAAGGAATTTTCTCCTTCTGAAACTACGCCAAAATCAATTTCAGGATTATCTTTGATTATTTCTTCAGCAAAAATGGAAAAACCTGCACCGCCTACGACTAATTTGCAGTTTGGTTTTTGTTGCTTAATTTGCTTGATTGTCCATTTGAATGCTGGATAATAAGAACGCTTATTGAATGAAAAAACGCTATCAATATTCCTAAGTGACAAACCAACAACTTCAGGGTTAGCCTTCTCTAAGACAGACGATAATTCTTTCATGGCGATTTTCATAGATGTTTGGATCAAAGCAGGTCAAGTCATGAGTATTTTTAATAGCTGAGGCTATGATAAGCTAGCCCTAAGGGAAAAACAAGAGGTTCCCTAACTCTTTGACCTAAGTAGGATTGGCACAGCAGGATTCTCAGAATTTTACGCTCCTATTGCCATGCAACCGTGGAATTGAACCAGACATTAAGCGCTACAAATAAACAATCGACTGATTTATGGGTTTTCTCGAAATACCATTGAAGGACTGTACAGGAAGACTCTGACGTCCGCTTTTCTGCTGAAGATTGATTAGAGTAACTTCTGGATGGCTCGCCGTGGCAGCGTTGCAAGTTGGTTACAAAGCACGTAAACCCGAGAGCGATTCCAATAGCACACTTGGCAAAGCTCGAAGCGCCCCGTTTGAATACGCCTCCTGATCACATTGTAATGCTCGGTTAGCAGATTGCCGACTTTATGGTCTAGGTTCATGTCCATGCAGCACAAGTAAACATCTCCGTTCGGCATTATATCGGGATGTGGATGCTTGATACTATCAACGAAACAGACGCCGATTGACTTGCGCGGAGGCGCGATTCCTCGCGTGACGTTCTCTCGATTATTGGTCTTGAAGGTGTCGTTCATCTGCATTATGGTTAGGTTGCGGACGTTGGTTACTAATTCGAAGAAATTGTCTTTGTACTCTTGCGTTATTGGAATTCTAAAGGCTTGCCCATCTGGCAAGTGTAGGCACACCCATCTTGAGCTTCAACTTCAGCAATCGTTCGATTTGCGCACGCGTTGAACCATACAAGGTCGTAAGCAAGCCTATTTCGTGGCCTGAGCGCGCTGAAGCTTCCATTAACTCCACAACGTTAGGATTTGCAAAGGGCTCGCAGAACCCGCTGAAAAAAATAGGCAGACTCTTGGGAAGGTTCTTGAGCATGCGCTCGAAGTTCTCCACCGTCAAAGTTTTCTGCGGACTCGTGTAACGTTTCACCAGAATCTCCTGAGGGCAGTACTTCAGGCATGCGCATGGACACCCTACCTGCGTGGTTACGTCAATCCATTCCTCAGCCATCCTCAGACTCATGTTTCCAATACTTCCTTGACGATTGAGTTGCTTAATATTTACTCTCGCCACATTTATCTTTTCATCGCAAAACCATCAAAACAGATCATAGCACTTAATAATTCATCGTGGAAAATCACGCGCTTCGCGTGGTTCAGTGGTCTGAGGCATCTCTGCAGGTTCGAGCAGGACGGCTACTGCAAAGAAACAAAAAAGAACTGTACCTTAAAATCGCCCAACCAGAAAATTAGAATTTTAACCAATTTTACACGAATTATTTAGCCGCAGGCGCCTCAAATAGTTCTTTTTTTTCGCCTGTTACTTTCTTTTAACCGCCAATACAATATACTGTGATCCCAACACGCCCAGAAACGGATATCCTCTATCTACGTATAGTTGTAATTTATGATGGATTTTTGTCTCAGCCCGATTGGAAAATATGCTATGATTGAAGACCGTGAATGGTCTAAATCCCGCATTCGTGTTCCTTGTCAATATTAGCTCGGCCTCAGAGAGATATTTATTGAGTTGCTTAATCGAATAGTAACGAGCGTGAGGAACATTCGGTGGATTTCGTAAACCAGTTCTCTCAAAGTTACGCTTCAGAATCCCTTGGAGGAAAAGCGGAGGATCAGTCCACCCGCCATATGGATTACTTATGCTTAGAACAAAGTATCCACCAGGCATTAAGACCCTCGCAATTTCGGTAAGTGCTTTTCTCAAATCGGGAAGCCAGGCAATTACTCCTAAAGAAACAATCAAATCAAACGAGCAATCATCGAAGGGGAGCTCCTGAGCATCCTCGATGGCAGCATGAATTCTCTCATCCATACCTTTTTGCTTAGCGTGACTTTGAGTTAGCTCAATCATTGCAGAAGAATGATCAACTGCATCCACCATAAACCCTCTCTGAGCAAGAGCTACTGCCATGAAACCTGCTCCACAACCTATTTCGAGAACACGGGCAGTTTTTGGAAGTGATAACCCTTCGACATAGCTAAGTGCAACAGCCTGCCGTCGCCGGATATTTATTCCAAAGACGTCTGTCCGTCGGTAGGCTTCCGACCAGAACGCTGATTCGGCGTTGAAGCGTTCATCTACCAACTTCTGTTCTTTGTGGTAACCGGTCTTGCCTAAAATTGTGTCATGGACATCATTACTCATCCATTCTTCTCCAGCATTTGCTAAACCATCAGGTATATTCGCGCTAAATTGATGTAAAAGAATTTCGGTTCTTTAACCCGAAAGTCACATTAATCGGAAAGTACCCTTTGCTTAGTTGAGCTTAAGTGACAGAGAAAATTAGCGTTATCATACCAGTTCAACCAGGATGCGAAATACAAACTGACTTGTCAAGTTGCCCTTTGAATATTGAAGTGATTGTTGTAAGAAATTTTGGAATAGGTCTGGCAAGGTCCATCGGTGCTTCCGCCGCTAAGGCTGATTTAATTGTGATGTTAGACTCTGATTTGGTTGTGGCCCCTGAACTGTGGACTTGGGTGTTGGCTTTGAAAAATGGCACGTTTGCGATGACCAAAAATGCTGAGCGTGCATCCTATTCCTCTAAAGTATTTGCAATACACAAAGATGACTATCTTAAGATTGGGGGTTTCGACTCTTCGTTGAAGTACTTGTGGGAGGATGGTGAATTTGCTTTGCGTGCTTCGGCGCTTGGGTTCAAAGTTGCACCAGTGCCGTCAAGTATGTATCGGCATATCGAACATCAAAGCCGTTGCCTAAATAAACAGTATTTTGTTTACTTTAACTGGGAATACGCGAGGCTTTTTGTCAAGTTTAGAAGAAGAATTTACCCGAATCTAATAATGTGGTTCTTCGATATGTTAAATCTAAGAAAGAGACAATTCAACTTTCAGCCTACAATGGTGAGAGTGAGCGGTTTCTTCTTTTGGAATTTTAAAAGTTTGATTTCTGCTCGTTTAACGGTAAATTTCATTTCGTTTTCCTAAAAACTTTTATGGGAATATAATTACACTAAAGGGGATGCACCAATGTTCATGAAAGAATTCAGGAAGGTTTAGGGTTTTGTTAAGTCTGTTGAAAAAGAGAACTTTCCTGGCCCTTTTTGGTGGCATGTTCCTGTTTGAGGCAATTTTGGCTTTATGGACTGGGCATCCTTACGACATGAAAGTATGGTTCCAAACAGGCGTGTGGATGAATCAGGGAATCAACATCTATCAGCCTGCCACCACCTTGGTTATCCTCCTCTTTGGGAAAGAAGCAACAAAATATCTCCAATATGCCGGCGTAGTTCCTATTCTGCTTAACAAAATCTGGAAAAAAAGGCTATTTGCTAGCTCAGGATTAATCGACTTTAACTCTCTTTTTTGCAAGAATTTTAATATTTCTTATCAATTCTTTGCGCCTTAATACTCTCGTTGGATGCCTTAATATGCGATTTATCCGAAATTCTCTGTATGCTTTTCTGCGTAACTTCTCCACCACTTCCGCTGGCAACGCTTCAGTCGTGATGTTGGCATATATATGTTTGAGTTTCCGCGAATCATCCTTTATCAAGTACCCTCTGGAGATGCATTGATCATAGAGTTCGCTGCCTGGGTATGGCGTTGCAATTGAAAAATATGCCCCGTCCAAGTCCAAGGACTTCGCATACCTTATGGTATCTTCCACAGTTGTTCGTGTTTCGCCAGGAAAACCTAAAACAAAGAAGCCCGTGACATTCATTCCGATCTTTTTTGAACTCTGAATTACTTTGCTGACCGTTTCCAAAGATATCCCCTTTTTTATTAGTTGATTTAGGACGTAAGGATTCCCTGACTCAATCCCAAAACACAGAGAGTAACAGCCAGCCCTCTTCATTTTTCTCAGTAATGCCTCGTCTAATGTATTCACATGCACCCCATTAGTTGTTGCCCAACTAATGTCTATTCCGCGGCGCAAAATTTCATCACAAATCTGTTCGGTTCTACGTCTATCAAGTGTGAGATTGTCATCGACAAAATGAATCTCTTTCACTCCATACTTCTCCACAAGATATTGCACTTCATCGACAACATTTTTGGGGCTTCTTGCTCTCCAGAAACCACCACATAACTTGGGCATGACACAAAAAACACATTTGTTGGGACAGCCTCTTGACGTTGCCATTTCCGTGTATGGAACTCGCTTAGAAAAAAGCTCGGAATCCGTGAAATGTTTGGTAAGTTCAAGATATTTGTTCATAGGAAAGAGATGTCTGGCTGGAAAAGGGAGGCTATCTAAATTGGTTATAAAACTTTTTTTCGGGTTTATCTTGACGAAATCGTTTTCCCGATAGGCAAGCCCATCAATATGGTCAAGCGGCAACCGTCCTTCAAGAGATTGAACTATCGAAAGTATAGTGTTTTCTCCTTCTCCAATCGCTACATAGTCGAAGTTTTTGTCTTTCATAGCCTCATTTGGGGCACACGAAGGATGGGCTCCCCCAGCGACAACCTTTATTGCTGGGTCAACTTGTTTGACTAAAGCGGCAGTTTTTCTTGCATTTTCAAATTGCGAGGAAAACAGGCATGACAAACCAACAATGTCTGGTTTTTCTTTTTGAATTCTAATCTTTAGTTCTTGCCAAGAGAGACCAACATGATAATGGTCAGTTTCCCATACTTGTTTGCCCCATTTTTCAATAACGCAATCTATTGCTTTCACATCATAACCAGCATGTTCAAGAACGGCACCGAGGTAAGCAAGTCCCAAGGGAGGACTTGTATGAACAAAACCTTCGTCTTCATGCAGAAAAGAAAGTGGAGGATAAATCAATAAGATTCTCATTTGAGGTTTCTCATCGTCGCCAATTGTTCGATTCTTTTTAGATAATGATCAAATGCGTTTATACTTTTTCATTTGATAATACGGTCTTTAGTTAGATCTAAGCAGAGCAATATTAGCAGTCTGCCATCAAACACTCAGCTTCGAAAAGGGCGCGACGCCTATTTGCGCATAATTGTTCATTAATTCTTTTTCGACCGATTTCTTAATAATAAGCCATTTAATTTGCTTGAATAAGCTTTTAGCGGTAAGAGTGCAAAGGGATAGCTGAATGAAGCATAATCGGAGGTGATAAACCCTTTTGGACGGTTATCAACGCCTTCCCTTTGACACTCTCAAATTCCTATTTTCCTCCATCGATATAAGCATAACTGTAAAGCAAATCGAGGCCAGGTACGTCAGATTCTGGAAAAGGCAGACCACACTATCCCGTTCGCTCTATGCTCTTGGCTTTAATGTTCATGCGCTTTGAAGCCGTACCGTCCGTCAGAAAACTCTGCAGAAAACTCGAGAAGAGACAGTACGCTCAGGGAAATCTGCGAGTTCACAAGGCGATAAGGCACCGAAACATAACACTTTTAGCCTCTTCATCAGCCGCGCAGGCCCAGAAACCATCGAAGGCTTGTTTGTGGAGCTCAGAGATCAAGCCTTCATCATGAACATAGTAGACAAGGAGCAGGCTGTTAAGGTCAGTTTAGACAGCACTTTCATGAAGGCAAACTCGAGGCGTGGCAGGAGGGGCGGAAAGGGTGACAGGGGTGCAAGAGTTGGTAAGACTGACCGCAAAAACTATGATATCGGCTGGAGAGCTCATACAGCCACATCAATGTCAGCTCTGCCGTTAACGTATGTGGTTAGGTCTGCGAACGTTAACGATAAGGATGTGGCTAAGCCTTTGTTGAAGCAGGCTCACACGCTTGCTTAACATGTTGCGGAAAGCGTATCAGCCACGTTATAGCTGACAGGCAGTATTATTAAGTGCTGAAATCTTTGGTTTAGTCTAAAGGATTGGGGGCTGAACCAATCATTCCATATCCGTCTAACGTCAAAGATCCGTTGATTGATTTGTGGTTGACTAAGCGTTTCAAAGTTAGGGGCGATCCAAGGCTTGGTGAAGCTTTACAAGTTGAGGATGAGCTGTCGAAAGAGGCTTCAAAGAAGGGAAGAGGAGAGTTGATGATGGAGAATCTGCGTTGGAGAGGAGTAGCCAAAGTTAGAATGCATGTCGCTATCTGTTTTGCCTGCATCTACGCCGTTGCGATCACTGGCTCATAAAGTGGGGAGACCGGAATTAGCAAATAGCATTGCAGCCTTCACTTACTAAATGCCCAAATTAAGGCTCCATTTGTGAAATTAAGCCTGAAACGAATTAATGCCGCGGGCGCCTATGGTGACTTTACTTTGAAAGATTTGGGTTTTATAAGCTAAAAATCGCTGTTCGCGTTTAAGCAAGATATCTTTCATATTGTGAAGGTTCACGATCCAAGCCTTCATTTCAATAACAAGTTTTTCTGGCGCGTCGAATCTGATAACTAATGGGAAAGCCCCATTAGGGTTAGTGCTTACTATGTTACTAATAGTCTCCCTAAACTCCCAAAAGACAATTCTCTTAAGGATATCAGCAGATTTAAAGTTAAGCAAAAAGTATCGGATCCAATTTCGTTTAATATAAAAATCTGTCTTTCGTTTCGGTAATAGCCGAGTTGTTGAACGACCCTTATGGATAAGAGCAGGGACAGGAGAATAGAATACTTTGAAGCCATAAAATCTTGCCCTCGCGCACCAGTCTATTTCCTCGAAATAAAGGGGAGAAAACCCCTCATCCAACAAACCAATCTGACGTATGACCTCTGCTTTAATTAAAAAAGCGGCTGCATTTACGAAATCAACAGTCTGAACCTTATCATATTGGCCTACATCTTTCTCGTTTATCCCTCTGTGGTGAAAACCGCTAACTCCTATGATTCCACCTGCATGCTGCAATCGTCCATTAGGATATATTAACTTACAACCAACGATGCCAATGCTGCTGTCAGATTCAATTAAGTTTATCATGGCAGGCAGCCATTCTTTCCCAACAATTATGATATCGGAATTAAGCAGCAAAATAAACTGTGCGCCCTTTGTCAGCGCATATTTAATCCCTCTGTTGTTGGATTTTGCAAAACCTTGATTTTTCATATTTCGAATTAATTTAACATCTGGAAACTCCAACTCGACCATTTCAGCCGATCTGTCAGTACTTCCGTCATCAACAACAATAACGTGACAGTTAGGACAAGATGTATTTTCGAAAAAAGACGCTAAACAAGCCCTCAGCAGTTTTTGTCCATTCCAATTAGTAATAACCACAAAGGTCTCTGAAGGCAAACGCTTTCCATCCAATTGCTAACAAAACAATGATTGCAATTTAACTTTTATCTCTCTTCTCTCTACTCCATAACTCTCTTGTTAAAAATGCTAAATCCAATCTTCTCTCACTCTTTTCACTCAGCTTGACATAAAAACTAATTTTGAAAACTCTTAATTTAATCGCTCGATGACTTAATTTGCGAAACATAATTATTTATCTTCGAGCTTTTTTGAATGAAATGTATAGGTTTACCAAAAAAATAGATTGATTAGTAATGTTGCTTAGAAATCGAACGAGAATCTGGTTATCTTCAAGAAGAGCACAATTAGCTCCTGACACCTACCCTAATGCAATTGGAATCGAACCTACAAACTTGTGCAATTTATCTTGTTTAATGTGTCCAAGACCACTCATGCAGCGAAAAACTGGATTGATGGATTTCTCGTTATTCAAGAAAATAGTCGATGAATCAAAGGGTAAAACAGAGCTCCTGTATATGGCAAATGGTGTCGGTGAACCACTTATTCACCCAAAAATAATTGAAATGATAGAGTATGCGAACAAAAACGGCATACACACAATGATAGGCACAAATGGTACTCTTCTTACAAGGGAATTGACGAAGCGCCTCTTTAACTCTGGACTAGACATAATTGAGCTAAGCATTGACGCAGCGACAAGCTCGACTTATAATAAGATAAGAGGCGGAAAAAACTATGATCAGCTCTTAAAAAACCTAAAGACTTTCTCCGAAGTTAATCGTTCTAGAAAATCGGCAAAACCATTCACAATTTTGCAGTTCATTATGACAAAATTCAATGCACAAGAAGCTGAACAATTTTACAACAAATTTAAAAGCGAAGGGTTTGACTTAATCGCCTTCATAAACTGTCATAATTGGGCAGGAAGCATACCAAATTTCAGCGTCAACCGCAAAAAATCATTGGGAAAATCCAGAAACTGCCGCTTATTGTGGAGCCAGGTTTCGATTCTTTGGAATGGGGATGTAACTCCATGCAATTATGATTTTGATGGAAAATCGGTAATAGGCAATGTGAACACAAGTTCCTTAGAGGAAATTTGGAATAGCCCCAAAATGATCAGAATACGTGATTATCATTCCACTGGAAACTACATGAAAGTTGAATGTTGCAAATATTGCCATCCAATCCAACCGTACGACACCCTAACGTTCTTGGAAGGGGTAGCCAGCAGCGAATTGAATAGAATTCTCAACTGGTATTTTAGCTATGAGTATCCGAGAAGAACCGGTCCTGTCGCTAGATTCAGAAATGAAACTAAAACGATTAGGGAGTTCATAAGACTATATTGTTCGAGACAGGCGTACAATTGAGGGATTTCAAGGTGGAGGGTCATGAAGGCATGAAAGTGCTTGGTTGGGGGTTAAAGCAATTTCACACTTGGGAAAAAGTGTCTATGTGCTGTGAAGCATATGATCAATTTTTTCTAGGTACGGGTCGGTTTTCGGGAACAGGAACTTGAGCATCTCACGCAGGTTCCTAAACAAATTCCGATACAGCATAATTTCATAGATTCTGAGCACCTTTTTCTTTTGAATATAATATGCGTAGTTAATCTTGTTTTCCCACTTTTTAAGCTGGTTAACACTGTTCTCAACAGTAAATATCGGTGCTGCTTTGTCAGATAGCCAATACTCATCGCTGATAAACCCTTTTTGCTTGCAAAACTCGTAGAGGTCAGTAGCAGGATAAACCATCGTTAGATGTTGTGCGTATCTTGTCAGGTTTGATCAATCGTAATAGGTCGATTGTTTCGTTTATGGTTCTGTCGCTTTCCTTGAGGTTTCCAATCATGAGAAGAATGTAGGCTTTTATTCCTGCTTCATGAGTCATCTGAAAAGCTTTGGCAACTTGAGCTCTGCTTTGCTTCTTATTTATTGCTTTTAACACAGTATCAGAGCCTGATTCCACACCGTAACTTATGCTTACGCAACCCGCCTTCTTCATCCATGCCAAGCATATCTTCAGAAACAAAATCGACTCTGGTCACGCATTCCCAGCAGACATCCAATTTTCTATCAATTATTTCCTTGCAGATTTCGATTACTCGATTTTTGTTCATTGTGAAAAGGTCATCAAAAAAGTTAAAGTGCATCACTCCGAACTCCTCGTAGAGAGCCTGCATCTCGTCCACAACGTTTTTTGGGCTTCTAAATCTGCATTTTCTTGGCCAAAATTGTGCTATCGAGCAGTACATGCAGTTATACGGGCAGCCTCTGCTTGCCATGATGTTGATGCTTCTTAATTTGCCGACAGCCTTTCCCTTGAAACTTGCTGGAGCTGAATAGTGAACATACCTGTCGAATTCGAAATTGGAATGAAGCGGAAAAGGAAGGGTATCCAAATCATCGTTTGGCGGTCTATCTTCAGTTCTAACGATTTGCTTCCCAAGCTTGAAGGCTATTCCTTTCACTGACCGCAAATCAGTTTTGCTTTCTATCGCCTTAATAAGTTCTAAGAATGTTGCTTCGCCTTCAAACCTAACAATAATGTCTACCGGAAAATTGGTTAAAACTTGCTCATAGAGGTGAGTGGCATGAGAACCGCCCATGATTACTTTTGTGTTAGAGTTAATTCGTTTTGCGATTTGTGCGAGTTTGAAAGCTCCCCACCTATAATCGGTGAGGTTGCAGCTTATCCCAACAATGTCAGGTTTTTCTTTTTCGATTAATTTTTCTGCTTCGTCAAAAGGAATATCGATGAGGTCGAAAACTTTTGGGTTGTATCCTTCTTTCTTTAAGGTTGCCGCTATATAGCCTAATCCAAGAGGAGGGTAAGATTTATCAAGATATACTCTTCCAGCCTGATTGTAAGCGCCATAGTACATTGGAGGATTAAGCAGCAGCACTTTCATGCTTTTAGCCTTGAGGAGTTTGAGAGTTGTCTTTGATTTTTTCTTTCCAAGCCTTGGTCAAAACTATTTGGCAATCACCTAGTCTTACTCCGCGCATCCTGCCGATTACCCAGCCTTGTTGGTAGCCATAAACCCATAGGTCAGCGTATCCTGCAGCTCGCCCGAAAAGTCCCTGTATTATTTTTGTTTCGAATATTTTGTCGTAGTATATTTCGCGGTAGTTTTGTCTTAGAAATGAGTAGGAAGAAACTACCCTTCGATCAGTGAAGTACAGCGTATAAGCGTTTACTCGCCTAAGGTAAGCTAAACTAATCAAGCCAACGCCAATAACAATCAACAGTAGCCGTATAAGACCGCCTAAAGGTTTACCGACTAATCCTAAGGCAAAAATAAGCAAGCCAACCCAAAACAAGGGACTGCTAATGAATGAAGCGGAATGTGGTTTGGTTTTTTTTATTAGTTGTTCTCCTGATTCTAACTTAAACAAGATTTCATGCCTCTGCCTCTATTACATCAAGCTATAGATTCGCTCTAGTTCTTGATATCTTCTAGAATTATACAAGCAGGAGCCTTTTGTGATTTTTGCTTCAAATATCTCTGAGAATTTGCCTTTTTTCTTGAAAGTTAGATTTCGCAAAAACGCTTTAACCCGCAAGTAGTTTCCGAGCAAAACGTACATTACCGTATTAGCGATATTTAATGCCGTTGAAGAGTGAGGCAGCTTCAGTAGGCAAAATCTCTTCGTCCTGTTTTAGCTGTTTTAAACGGTAGAGGGCAGGTAAGCTGTCTTTAATCCATTGCTCCTTGTTCAAAAGCTCGTAATAGTATTTTTTACCAGCTAAAAGCTTAACAGACAAAAACTCTCTTGCAAAAAGCAGACTCTTATGGTTGGCGATTTCTTCAAAGTTTTTTTCATCTTGCACGTAGCTCAGACAGAAATTAACAGGTTTACCGTAAATTGACCCTTTAGTATTCATTATTCTTGCTAACAGCAACGCTTTTGCAAAAGCTAACCACATTCTGTTTTTTTGGGTTACAATAAAGAGATCGATGTCGTCAGCTTCGGCTGCTGTTCCATAAGCGACTGAACCGCAAACAGCCAAGATTCTCAAGTAAGACTTACTTTTCAGCAAGGAGTCGGCAAATATTTTTGCCGTTTGCATTTTTTCAATCGAAACTGTAAATTGGTGTGTTCTCTAATCTGAAAAAGGGGCTCGTATCCCTTTAAAACGATAAATCCATTTTGCATCGTTATTTGTTTTAAAATGGCGGGATCTGTTTGGATGAATTCCTGACCTGTATATTGGCTCATGTGTTGATGGAAGCATAAGGGCTATTTCATCATAAGTTAGTGCTTGATTGCATTTAGAAGCGATGGTTATTATTGCGCATATTCGGTTTCGAATCTGGATAAGTCACACCGTTATCAACTTTTTCTGTTGAATTTTGATTGTTTCTAGCAAGTCGTTCAGCTTATCTTATGCAGCGATTACCGAATTCATCAGTATTACTAATTATTTATAGATTTAGATTATAACTCTGCATGCGAATTTGATTTGAGTTGAAGAAGATTTTTTTTGTCGCCTTATAGCGATTACTATTATAATTTCTGAAGACAGAAAAAACAATAAGCGATTAATAGTTAACAGCAATGGCGTTGGTTACGAAAAGAGCAGTTAACATTGGCGCCAATAATGACATTATCAACGAACGCTTCCATGAATGCTAGCATATTATTTAAGGCGCAAATATAATATTTGATTGGCGAAAGTATGCCTAAGAAATCGGTTACCGTTTTCAGCTTTGCAGATGGACATGACGCAAGTGCAGCTCTAATCAGAGATGGAAAAGTCTTAGCAGCATTACAAGAAGAAAAGCTGACAAACATCAAACATTACGACGGTACGCCAGAGCGGTCAATGAGAGCAGTCTTCAAAATCGCAGGTATTGAGCCATCTGAAGTTGATATTATTGCAATTGCAAACTTGGTCAGAGTGCACGCGCCCAATTCAAGCAGGACGAAAATTCCTTCAGCTTTGCCCAAGGAAAGCGCAACTAATCGAAGAATCTGGCAAGCGGTTCATGCGCTCGGGTACATTCCCTTCGTTGACAGCCACACCTACGCTAAACTCTATGTGCAAATCCTCCACAAGTTCAGAGAAATGCGCCAAATAAACAAAGTCTTGGAGAGCCTTGGGCTGACAGAAAAAGAAACAAGTTTTTGTTGACCACCACCGGGCACATGCCTCATCAGCCTACAGATCCTCACCATGGCCCTACAGCGAAAAGGTCCTAGTCATCACAGCCGATGGGGCAGGAGACGACCTCAGTAGCACAGTTAACATAGGGCAAGAAGGCAACTTAACCCGTTTGGCAAGCTCAACAAGCTACAACTCTCTTGGCAACACGTTTTATGGAGCAATAACCGTACATCTCGGGTTGAAACCGTGGCAAGACGAATACAAAACCATGGGGCTCGCTCCCTACGGGCAACCAGAAAAATGCATTCGTCAAATGCGTCGCATCATAAGAATCAGCCCTAAAAACCCGTTAGAGTTCAAAAATACGATAAGCCCATTTCCACAAGCCAAGCTACAGACTTTGCTCTACCATCAGAGGTTCGACCACATAGCCGCAGCCGCACAGCAGTACCTTGAAGAACTACTTGTAGCCTGGATCAGAACAGCAATCCACCAATTTGACGCCCACAAAATCGCTTGCGCAGGCGGCATATTCCTAAACGTAAAAGCTAATAAACTAATAAGAGAAATGCCAGAAGTTGAAGACATTTTTGTTTATCCAGCTGCAGGCGACGATGGAACATCCGTCGGCGCAGGCCTGCAAGCCTACTTTGACTATTGCAAACGTGACGGCATAAAACCGGAAAAAGTCGCGATAAGCGATTTATATTATGGTCCAAGATTTAACGACGAAGAAATAGAAGGAGCGTTGAAAGAAACAGGTTGGATCAGGAAAGCGGAATATCACAAATCAATAAACCAGCAAGTCGGCAGCCAATTAGCAAGTGGAAAAATAGTTGCCCGATTCAGCGGGCGAACCGAGTGGGGACCACGCGCCTTAGGCAACCGTTCAATATTAGCCGACGCAAGAAACCTGAAAATCGTTAACCGGATAAACTCTGCGATTAAGCACAGAGACTTTTGGATGCCTTTTGCGGCGACAATCATTGAAGACCAAATGAGTGAGTACCTCTTAAACGCCACATCGGCTCCATATATGATCTTGGCTTTTGACACAACCGAAAAGAGAGATGAAATAATCGCGGGCATTCATCCTTGGGACAAAACATGTCGACCCCAAACCTTGGCGAAGCCCTGCAACCCAGAGTATTTTGAGGTTTTGGAAACTTTCCGTGAAAAGACTGGCGTCAGCGGGTTGCTAAACACTTCGTTTAACTTGCATGGATACCCAATGGTCTGCGACCCAAAGCAAGCCATCTGGACGCTGGAGAACTCTGAACTTGATGGCTTAGCTTTAGGCAACTATTACATCACCCGAAAAGTCTAACTATTAGTCGAGAATTTTGGTTAAGCCCTAACAGAGACTGTTGTTAAGTTTTAAAGCAATGTTTTTACCAAACGTTTTAAATTTAAACTCTGTGCCTTGCGTGGCTATTGAGTTTGAGTAAGATTGGGATGAACACAAAAGTAACCATAGGATTGTGCGTTAAGAATGCTGCTAAAAATGTGCAAACGGCTCTCAATAGTATTTCCATTCAAGATTATCCTCATCAATTCCTGAAAATAGTGATTGTTGTTGATGGGAGTAGTGATAACACTTTATCACTCGCGTCAGAATTTGCTCAGAAAACAGATATACCGACTATTGTTACGTTTAATGATGACAAAGGGCTTGGAGCCGCTAGGCAAGTGGTTGTAGATAATGCTGAAGGCGACTATATTGTTTGGGTAGATGATGATTTTGTTCTTATGAGAGACTTTATTAGAAATCAAGTTGATTTTATGGAGAAAAATCCAAATGTTGGCGCCGCGTCCTCTACAGTTATTCCAACATGCGAGACAGTAATCTCTATGCTCGATACTGTAATTTTCTCATTACCACAGCGATGGCGGTGCAGCACTGGAGGGGCTATTTTTCGCCTCGAAGCTATACTAGGAGTGCAAGGATTCGACACCAAAATCAAAGGAGCGGGAGAAGATTGGGATATTTCACATAGAATTGCAGAATCAGGATGGGCGCTAGTCAATAATGACCCGGCTATATTTTATCGAAAATATCCACCATCCACCCCATTGGCGTCATGGAGGAAATACTATTGGTATGGTTATGGAAATCATCTACTTTATCACAAATTCAAGGATCAAAATTTGCTGTTGCCGTATTTTCCACTTCGTGCCTTGTCGGCGCTTAAGGTTTCTGGTCAAGTTTACGCGATAACCCATAAAAAGAGGGTATTTCTCTTCCCACTTTACGCCTTTTTTTTAAGTATAGCCTGGAATTTTGGGTTTATTCGAGCCCATGCAGCTGGCTATGGTCACAGTTTTTGAAGTTAATGTTCTGTCAAGTTAGCCTACTGTGGGAACCTCTTGAGCGACCTGAGCTAAATAAACACGGAAGCAAACACAAATTATTTCAAAAATTTAATATTATTTACCACAGATAAAAAGCATGAGCTTTATGGTTCCCAGAAAAAAAGGAATACGGAGTTTCGCAAGAGAGCGCCTAAGAAAAGTCAACTGTAAATGGTTATTGATTAGCCACTAAGCCCTGAGAGGACACATATTTGGTATGTTAATTACGAGAGGGTACCTCAGCTCAACATGTAGTTTCACGTCGACACAGCTCTTAGGCAAGGACCTCATGATGAGAGCCGCAATATTATCGACAGAATTGACGAAATACTTTTGATTAACTATGGAAGTTCTTTCAGCAGGCTTTTTAATTCGATAATTTAGATTGTAAACGCGGACATGCAGGGATAAAATTATATTTGTAAGTGTTTTCATTAGAGTGCCCGCAAGAGGGTCCGTGGCGCAGTACGGATAGCGCGTCAGCCTTCTAAGCTGAAAGTCATGGGTTCAAATCCCATCGGGCCCGCCAGCACCCTTTTTAACTTAAGCTTTAGGCGAATCAGTTTTTGGTTGATCTTCCCAACCATGTTTCATTTCTCCTTTCTTGTTGCAGGTCTTTGAAGGGGTACTTTCCGCGCAGACGGCGTACGTCAGGCACTTTTCTCACCACGTGAAGCTAAAGAAAAATGAGCATGATATATCTTACGCTGAGCCATTGGATACTATCTATCGTTAAAATCTAATGTTAAATTTTTGACTGGCGATAAATGGTTCAAAGGATTAGACGGCGTAGAATTCGTCGTCTAAATCAAGCTAAAGTCATGAGTTCAAATCCCATCGGGCCCGTTATTGGATTCGCTTAAAATATTGAACGAATCCTTCTGAAAAGTTGGCTTGGAAAAAGACAGGAAGGGCCAGATGAGTTAGGACTAAAACATAGCGCGCGTGCGTGTTCCTAAGCTGGGTTTATACAAAAACTTAAAGGCGAATTTAAGCTCATATTCTTGAGGGTTAACCATCTTGAACATGATTGAGAAAACGTATCTAAAAGCAATCGACCCTGAAACGTTGAAAATAACAAAGCTATCCACAGAAGAAGATACCTTTTTTGTTGAATTGCCTTTAGATAGAATTCCACAAGAGGATTGGCAAGAGCTCTTTGAAAAGGAATTGAAAAAAACCGCTCAACCATTAGCTATACTAACAAAACCAAATGATTCTTTCCCGATAGTTGAACCTAACTATCCAAACAGTTTACAAGGGGACGCAATTTCAATTATTACTACTTCAAAAAAACTCCAAGAAGACATTGAATTAGTTATGCAGTTGGTAAAAACCGTCAATAATCGAGTTGACCAACACAACAAAGAAGCAAACGAACAAAACGAAAAGGAAAATTTAAAAACCAAAAATAACAAAGAAACTATAAGAGAAATGCGTGACTCTCTTAAGAAAAATCCACCAACTCTCTAAACTTTTTAACATCCACAACGCAAATGCCCAACCTTGATGGAACTACGTTGTTTTTGACGGTTCATTAATGTTAAGCCTTTCGATTAATAGACAGCTCGCGCGATGAGGTAAACATAAAAGAGGCAGATGTTTTGGAGTTACTAGCGGGATGAGTTAGTTGACAATCCTTCAAGCAAGCAAATGGGAACCCGACGCTAGAACAGAACCGGCTCCTAGAACAGAGCCAGAAGCCCGAACCGAACCAGCCCCTAGAACCGAACCGGCCGCCAGAACCGAACCAGCGCCCAAGACAGAAACAGCAGCGAGAACGGAACCAGTGAACAATAAGATACAAACAATCAAGTGCCCTTCCTGCGGTTATCTTTTGGTATATTCCAAAGGAACTGACAAGCAAAGCATCAGATGCACAAAATGCGGAAACGTCTTCCAAGCAGAGTAGGATCCATTCAGTTTTGAGTTTGGGCACGGGTTTTTTCTAACAAATAATGCAGCGTTTGTGACTGCGTTGAAACACTGCGAGCAGCTTAAATTGCAGTGCCTAAATAAACAACCCGCGGAAAAATAGGGTATTCCAATCCAACATCATGCGCCAACGCTTCTCCTCCAAACTTGCTCAGGTAGCGCGGGCTAGCTACATATACCTCGTTGAATTAGTGTCCAGCGGTTCTCATCTATAATAGTAGCATGGCACCTTTGTTAAAGAGATTAAATAATATTTGGAAGGAGAGATGTTAAGATAAAAGTTGGCATATTGAGCGGTGGGGGAGATGCACCTGGGATTAACGCCGTCTTGAGAGCAATCGTTAGAAAAGCAAATCAAGATTACAGATATGAAACTGTGGGCATTAAAGACGGCTGGAAAGGATTAGTTGAAGGTGAATTCATCCCGTTAGACTTGAAGTCTCTTGTGGGTTTGCTCCCTAAGGGAGGTTCCATTCTAGGCACGTCAAGGACTAATCCGTTCAAGAGCGAGGATGGAGCAGAGTGTATTCTGAGAAACGTTTCGGAACACGGAATTGGAGCGGTCATCGCAATAGGCGGAGAGGACACGCTTGGTGTAGCCTTCAAACTATACGAAATGGGGCTTCCTGTGGTCGGAGTTCCCAAAACGATCGACAACGACCTAGTTGGCACTGATTACACCTTTGGTTTCCAAACTGCGGTTGCAATTGCTTGTGAAGCACTTGATAGGCTTCATACAACGGCAGAATCGCATCATAGGGTATTAATTCTTGAAGTTATGGGCAGATACACCGGCTGGATCGCTTTGGAAGCAGGGATTGCCGGAGGGGCAGATGTAATCCTAATTCCTGAGAAGCCATTTGATGTTGAAGAAGTCTGCGAATGCATCAGCAAGAGGCAAAAACGCGGTCGTAACTTCAGCATAATCGTCGCCGCCGAAGGCGCCAAACCAAAAGGAGGCGAAGAAATCATTTATAGCAGCGGGGTAGACGAGTTTGGGCACGCAAGATTTGGCGGCGTAGGCTACTACATAGGAAAAGAAATAGAGAAGAGATTCGAAAATATTGAAACTAGGGCAGTTGTTCTGGGGCATCTTCAACGCGGTGGATCTCCGAACGCATTTGATAGAGTTTTAGCTACACGATTTGGAATCGCTGCGATTGATCTAGTACACGAAGGTAGATTCGGCCAGATGGTTGCCATTCAAGGAAACGCCATGGTCTCCGTGCCTTTGAAGGACGTTATTGGTAAGCGAAAAACGGTTGATTCAAAGCTTTACGAAATAGCAGCAACTTTCTTCGGCTAGGCGAGATCTCATACCTCGCAGACTTAGTACCTGCGGCTCGCTCTCTAGGTGCGGTTGTTTGAGGATTCGCTTAATAATTTAAGCGCAGCCCATCAGACCCGCTTCTATTCTTCTTTCAGAGTTTGATTTGAGCTTATTTTGATTTTGTTGAATTTTATCAAACTCCGTAATCTTACTAAAGTCGCTAAGATTCAATAAGACCCGCACGCTCAAGAAGCGCCACTCTTCTTGCCTTTTATCAGCTGATAACAAAAATACATTAATTCGTTATCATTTGCTGCTTCTGTTTAAAATCATAAAAAAAGGACGACGAAGCAAAGAAAACTAAAAACAAGTTTTCAATCAGGTATTTCGAGGTTCAGCTGCCTTATCAGGTCCTTGTATCTGTTTCTAATTGTAACTTCGGTGACTCCAGCTGCTTCTGAGATGTCTTTTTGTGTTTCTTTTTCGGCGTTCTGTAAGCATGCGATATAGAGTGCAGCGGCAGCTAAACCCATAGGTTCTTTCCCCGCTGAAATCCGTTTTTGTTTAGCCATCCTGAGTATTGCTATGGCCGCGCCCTGTGTTTTGCCTGATATTCCAGTTTTTTCTGCAATTTTTGAAACGTATGTCAACGGGTCAGAAAGTGGCATGTGAAAATCGAGTTCCTGCAGCAGCAGTCTGTAGCATCTTGCAACATCTTTCTTATCAACAAGACTTGCTTCAGCGATTTCGCGAAGGGTTCTGGGCGATCCACTTTTGCGGCAAGCTGCATAAAGTGCCGCTGCGGCGACGGAGTTGATTGATCTTCCTCGAACTAAACCTTTGTCAAGTGCTTTTCTGTAAACGACAGCTGCTTTTTCTCTTATTGGCGGTGAGATGGAAACTTTGCTTGATAAACGCTCAAGTTCAGCCATTGCTTGAGCAAGGTTTCGGTCGGTAGATGAGTGTACTCGACTGCGTATTTGCCATTTCCTAAGACGCCACATCTGCAACCTAGTGGATAAGGGCAGTTTTCTTCCAAACGCATCTCTATCAACTTCGCTGATGGCTGTTGATAACCCTTTATCATGAATTGAATATGAAGTGGGCGAACCAACACGGCTTCTTGAGGTTTTCTCTTCCTGGGTAAAAGCACGCCATTCAGGTCCCTTATCTAGCATCTGCTCATACAAAACAAGACCGCAGTCACCGCAGATGGTTTCACCCGAGTCATAATCGTGAACTAAATTTTTGCTTGCACATTCAGGGCACTTATCAACTAAGTGCTGATTAATTTTTGGAACCTCTTTATTTATACTCATTTGGGTTATACTCATATTTCCTGACTCCATTCACTTACTATTAATCTGCGAGAACACTCGCGAATTTTCTTTTAGAGCGGGCTGATAATAACGCCGTAGCTTTGCTTGGGACTATTTTGCAAAGGGACCGTTCCAGCTAGATTGCCCATAACCCTCATACGAGGGTGTTCCAGGCTAACTGGCTTGCCCTTGCCTTTTACATAGGCTTCTTATAATATAGTTATCAGCATTTTGGGGAGGCGACTTTATTGTTTGTTGTTGATCCATGTTTTTACTGCTTCTTGGACTGCTTTGGATAAGTCGCCTTTTTTGCCGCCGAATCTTTCTACTGTTTTTAATCTTAGCTGTTTTTCTAGCTCATCTGAGATGTCAACATTGATGCGGCCCAATTTCAGTCACTTGCTTTCATTTTTGAAATAAGCGAGTTTCTGATATCTTGCATACTACTTTATCATTTTTGACGCTTGAGTTCGCTTATTAATATAAATACATAGCCACATACACACTTATAAGCATATGTGCTTAAGTGTATAAATGCCAAGGGAAATTGCATAGTTTGTCCTTGCTTTAGGCGAAATATTTGAACCTGCTTTGCAAAGAACGCGTCGCAATAGAAAACTCTATCATAAGCGGGTCGTAGAATCTGTTTTTTTCTTCACATCGAGCCCTAAAATAGTTGCCGTACTGTTCCCTCCAAAGTTTATCATAAAGGCTTAGTTCATTTTTTGCCAAAGCTTCTGCCGCCAACATGCCCGAGGATGAGAAAACATGGATAGCCGAACTGGAAAGAGTCGTTGGTGCTCAAGTTGTAGGCTCAATTCCCTGCTTCTGTGACATACAATTTAGTCGGCATGAGTTTCTCTTTTCAATTAAGCAGCCTAACCACCCCTTCTCAACCCGTTTAATCACGCTTGCCAAGAACATCAAAGCCCTCAGTCAGCAATAGTTGAACCGAAGTATGTAGGAATGTTTTAAATTTGAAAACATATCATTAACTAGTCGTGTAAAAACTTGAAGCCCTTTGAAGTTTTCATCTGCCACAAAAAGAGTTCAGGCAAAGATTTTGCTGAACATCTAAAAGCAGGCTTGGAGGAGCTTGGGTACCATGCGTTCCTCGACAGCAAGGACATACCGAAAACGACGGATGGAAAAGAAGAGTGGATAACGATAAGAGACCAAGCTCTCAAAGAAAGCAAAACATTCATACTTATCATAACCCCCGGTTTTGAGTTGTCACAGGAAGTAAAAAACGAGCTAAAACTAGCCAGAACCATCGGCAACAAACAATTCATCTATTTCCGCCACCGCGATTTGGGCAGAAAAATAATCGTTAACCTGGAGAATGAGAAGGTTGATTTGGGAAGGCAAGAGCAAGTGTCCTTTGAAACAAAAGAAGAGCTTCTAAGGTTGGCGCATAACATCTTGCTTAAAAACTCGCCTTCTCAAGCTTCCAGCCAAACGGAAATAAGCAAACAAACCACCGTACCAAGCTCGTTAACGGCGAACGCAAAACCTCAAGTCAACTGCGAAATGTGCTCTAAACATATTGAGGGACAACCCTACGTGGAGCTGATTGGCGAAAAAACGCACATTTTCGATTGCAAGGAATGCGCTCAAACATTCAAGAAGTTCAGAAGTGTCTATGGAGAAGACTTCCAGTAAAATCTGCCCAGAGGAGCCAATCGCTAAGATGCGGGTTCAAAAACCGTCGGAAACTCCTCAATATTCCACCTGATTTTGCTTCTTGAAAGTTAAGTTTTTTTTCTTCCAATTTCCTTAAATCTCAGCCACCAATTTACTGGACCTATAAGCGAACGTTTGAAGATGCAAGAGATGAAGTTGCCGATTTTCATCCAGCAAGAAATAGAGCAAATTCACGCTCAATTAGCGCCTGAAAAAGTAAGTGTTGGCGCACTTTTGTCCCAGCAGGCAGAATACAACAAGAAAGCAGTTCTCGTGCAGGGCACTGTTGTCTCCGTGGTTAGCCTTGACGAAATGGATGAGCAAACCGTCAGCACTTGGTTTCTGGGTCTGCCCACAACCGTGGAATCCACCGCTTCAGCAACCTACTTTTACCTGCAGGGCGAAACAGGCGAAAAAATCCTAGTCAAATACCCCGCTGACCTCGACGTCTCCGCTCAAGACAACGTGGTTCTCGCAGGAATGTTCAGCGCTCACGGCATCACCGTCGAAACCAAAGGGTTGCTCCGGACAAAGCAGGAGAACATCGTGAACCCCATGGGCGAACCCTTCATCGGCGCGTTAACGGTGGAAAACCAAACTAAGCAAAAACTGGAGTATGTCCATAAAAACCACTAAGCTGACCTCCAAAGAGTGCATAAAGTTTTTTATCCCGTTTAGACTCTGAAAGTTAAGTGGAAATTGATTATTACTTTTGAAGGGAAGATTTGTGGCGCCTAAGAAAAAATTCGTGTCAATAGATGAATACATCGCTGCTTTTCCAAAGAACATCCAAAACGTTCTGCAAGATCTAAGACAAGCCATCAGAGAAGCTGCACCTGAAGCCGAAGAGGGAATTAGCTATCAAATTCCTGTCTTCAAACTAAACGGCGATTTGGTTTGGTTTGCAGCGTTTAAAGATCATATTGGTTTTTACCCAAGAGCTTCAGGCATCGAGGCGTTCCAAGATAAATTGTCTGCTTACGAAATAAGCAAGGGCACAGTTAAATTTCCCATAAACGAGCCAATTCCATTAGACTTGGTTAAGAAAATGGTCAGGTTTAGAGTTCAGGAAAACTTGCATAAAAAGTGAATATGGGCAAGCCATCAGGTGTGGTTTAAAATTTATCCTTGCAAGGTTTAGTTATGACGGCGAAAATCGTTGAGGACTCTGCTTTCAGAGACCGCGTATATGTGTTTCGGGACAGGTTTCAGGCTGGCAAGCTTTTAGCCGACAAACTCGGAGAATACGCCTGTAACGTAAATGTAGTTGTTTTAGCTGTGCCTGCTGGTGGAGTTCCAGTAGGATATGCAGTCGCGAAGGAACTTGATGTACCAGTGGATGTGATGGTAGTTAGGAAGATTCAGATTCCATGGAACACTGAAGCAGGATTCGGCGCAGCAACATGGGATGGCAAAATTGTCCTAAACGAAAACCTGCTTGTGCAGTTAGACCTGACAGAAGAAGAGATAGAGACCGCAATTTCAAGGACGAAGAAAAATATTGAGCAGAGGCTGAGAAAGTTCAGGGGAGATAAACCCATGCCTAGCTTAACTGGCAAAGTTGTTGTGCTGGTTGATGACGGGTTGGCTTCAGGATTCACGATGCTTGCAGCCGCAAGGTCCGTGAGGGAGAAAACGCCTAAAAAAATTGTGGTCGCTGTGCCTACAGCTTCGATGGGCGCTATTGAGCTGCTTGCACCTGAAGTAGACGAGATTGTCTGCCTTAACATAAGAAGCGGATCATCCTTCGCTGTCGCAAGCGCCTACGAAAACTGGTACGACCTGACAGATGAAGAGGCAAAAAAAATAATCTTCAATAGAAATCAAGATTAACCTTCAAGTTTAGCTGAAATTTTTTTTCATTTTGGTTGCTGTTGTGAAATGCAGTGAATGGCTCCGAACCCACATATCAGGTCCACGCAGTTTACCCCGACAACTTTTCTTTTCGGGAACAGTTTTTGCAGGATGGATAACGCTGCCTCGTCGTTTTTTGATTCAAAAGTGGGAACCAGAACCGTTTTGTTGCCTATGTAGAAGTTTGTGTAGCTTGCCGGCAGCCTTTTTCTGTCGCACTCAACTTTCCCCGGCATGGGCAGCTTGACAATATTCAGTTTCTTGCCATCTTGGTCGGTGGACTGGCACAGTATCTCGTAATTATTTTTGAGGGCGTCTGCGTTTTCATCGTTGCCTTCTTCGTAAGCGCAAACAACCGTTGTTGGGTTAACGAACCGTGCAAGGTCATCCACGTGACCGTCGGTGTCATCTCCGGCAATCCCACAGCTTAACCAGATAATGTGAGTTACCCCCAAGTAATCTTGCAGGTACTTCTCGATTTTTTCTCTGCGAAGATGGACATTCCTGTTCTTGTTAAGCAGGCACTGTTCCGTCGTGAGCAGGGTTCCTTTTCCGTTGACATCTATTGAGCCGCCTTCCAAAATGATGCCAGGTTCAAAACAGTTCAAACCCATCGATTTATTAATAACATAGGGGATCTGCGCGTCTTTCAGGAGTTCTTCGTATTTTTCCCCCCAAGAATTGAAAATCCAGCGAACCATCGCCAACTTATGGTTTCTGTTCCTTACAAATATTGGACCATAATCCCGAAACCACACGTCTGCATAATCAAACTCAAAAAAACGTATCCTTCTCAAATCAATATGGGCGTTCTCAAACAAGCGAGTAATTTTTTGCTTCATGCCCTCGTCTTTTACGAAGAGGTTGACGTATTCGTCTTCATGGAT
>CAVXXA010000003.1:0-41521 GCA_963765605.1 Candidatus Bathyarchaeota archaeon
TCAATACAGCGTAGTTGATTTTAAGCCGTTTGACCCTGTTTTGAAGAGGACGGAAGCCACGGTAGAGAGCCGCGATTATGGTCGCTTCAAAGTGGCCAAGGGTGCGCCGCAGGTTGTTTTGTCTCTTGTTTCCAACAAGACAGAAATCGAAGATAGAGTTAACGAAATTGTAAGCACTTTTGCAAGCAAGGGTCATCGAGCGTTAGGAGTAATTAAGGGAGACGAAGAGGGCAACTGGCAATTTGTTGGTCTTCTTGCAATTTATGACCCGCCCCGCGAAGACTCTGCTGAGACAATAAAAACAGCCCAGAAGATGGGCATAAACGTCAAGATGGTTACTGGCGACCATATCGCGATAGCTAAGCAGATTGCTCAAGAAGTTAATCTGGGCACAAACATAATACCCGCTTCTTCTTTCATAGATAAGCCTGACAGCGAAGCGAAAGGCATTATTGAAAATGCAGATGGTTTTGCTCAAGTTTTTCCTGAGCATAAGTACCGCATTGTTGAGCTACTCCAAGAAAAAGGGCACATTGTCGGCATGACCGGTGATGGAGTTAACGATGCGCCTGCATTAAAGAAGGCAGATGCAGGGGTTGCCGTTGCCGGAGCTACCGATGCGGCTAAATCAGCAGCAGACGTGGTGTTAACAAAGCCTGGGCTTTCTGTTATTATCGACGCGATAAAAGAGAGCCGCAAGATTTTTGAACGAATGACCAACTACGCCGTCTACCGAATCGCCGAGACTACTCGAGTGTTAATTTTCTTGTCGCTTGCAATTCTTGCCTTCAACTTCTATCCTTTAACTGCAGTAATGTTAGTCATTCTCGCGTTGCTCAATGACATTCCTATCATGACAATCGCTTACGATAACGTGAGAGTGCAGGAGAAACCCGTTCGCTGGAACATGCGCGGCGTATTAATCGTTGCTTCTCTGCTTGGCGCAACAGGCGTCATTTCAAGCTTCGTGCTCTTCCTAATTGGCTTAAACGTTTTCCACTTAAGCTTTAGCACGTTGCAGACGCTGATTTTCCTTAAAATGGCTGTTGCTGGGCACCTCACGATTTATTTCGCGCGAACTGGAGTGAACCACTTCTGGAAACGTCCACTTCCAGCCAGTATTCTCTTTGTAGCCACAGAGATGACTCAAGTTATCGGCACGTTGTTCGCTGTCTACGGCGTATTTATGAATCCGATTGGGTGGGGATTCGCCGGCTTCATCTGGGGTTATGCATTGCTCAGCTTCCTGATAACGGACCAGCTAAAGATTCACTTCTTCAGATTAATGGGACACGAAGAAGCAATATCTAGCAGACAGAAACTTCTGTTGCTTCATCCACATTTTCTCATATTACAGTATCCTTTTTCAAAAATTTAAAAAAAGCCTTCCAGCTCTAAAAAATGATGAAAGCTAACTGGTCTCTTTAGCAGAGAGACAAAAAAGGATTTAGCGCCATTTTTAACAATTAACAATTTCGCAACAGCAATGTGCACGTATTTTCCTGTTCAGAAGTGAGATTCGTTGTTTTCTTCGACGCTTCCTGAAAGTTTAACCTCTTCCAGTTTAGACCTAATCTCTACGTTGTAGACTCGCCAGACATCTTCTCGCGTGATTATGCCTATCAGCTTCGAGTTGTCCTCCTGGCTCAACAACTGGCAGGCGTCCAATCTGGTTACTCGTCATCTTGTCAAAAGCTGTATAAAGAGTTTCATCAGGAGTCGTTGTGACAAGCTCTTTCGTCATTACGGAGCTTACCAATGTCGTAGCTCTCTGGTCTGGATGAACCTTAAGAACATCAGTAAGTGTGACCATACCCACAAGCCTGCCGTTGTCATCCAAGACCGGCATACCTTTTATTCCGTTCTTTGCCATTATCTCAGCGACCTCTGAAAGCAGTGAGTTGGGAGCAGTTGTATGACCTTTTTGGTCATTGCATCTTTAACAAAGAGCTTCTGCAGCAGAGGAATAGAGTATTCACTTCTGTGAGCTGGCGAATCAGCCCTTGATTGAACCTGGCTTCTATAGATCGTGTATTTTCCTGTGATTACGTATGCAATGGTAGTGGCTATCATTGAGGGAACCAGCAGAGTAAATCCTCCGGTCATTTCGCTAACCATGAGTATGACGGCAATAGGCACTTTGCCTACCCCTCCGAAAAACGCCATCATCCCCACTATAATAAATGCTGCAATAACAGGACCGAAATTTGGCAAAAGCCCGTCTAGCAATATCCAGAGTGCTGCTCCTAGCAAGCCGCCTATTACCAGTGCTGGTGCGAAGACTCCTCCGCTTCCTCCTGAACCTACCGAAAGAGAGGTGGCGACTATTTTGGCTACGATGATTATTGGAATCAAAATGATAGGAAGTAAGACAAAGTTGTCCGTCATCGCTATCTGAAGCCAACCATACCCCATGCCGAGCACTTGCGGGAGAAACATTCCGATAATACCCACTAAAAATCCTCCGAGAGCCGGCTTCAAGAAACGTGGCATTCTTAGACGCTGAAAAAAAGCCCGTGTACCGTAGAATCCTTTGACGTACACGATGCCTACTAAACCGCAGATTATACCCAAAACAGCGTAAAAGGGCAGATCAAGCGGGTCATTGAAAGCACTTAGATTCATGTAGCCAAATATAGGCGTCCATCCGGCATATGACGCGAATATACTGTAGCCCACGGTTGAAGCTATGAAAGCCGGCAACAACGTCTCCACCTCGAAATCTCCTACATAGAGAATTTCAGCGCTCATTATGGCGCCTCCAAACGGCGCCTTGAAGATAGAGCCAATTCCTGCACCTATCCCGACTGCAACCGCGATTCTTCTGTCTTTTGCGCTGAGATGAAGTCTCCTGCTGAGGAAAGAACCGAAGCCTGCGCCTATCTGCGCTGTCGGACCTTCTCTGCCTGCACTTCCTCCCGAGCCAATTGTTATTGCTGAGGCTGCGAGCTTAACTAAAGGTGTTCTGGAGCGAATTTCGACCATTTTTATTGTGAAAAGCATCTATTGCCGCGTCAGTTCCATGCCCCTCAGCTTCCGGTGCGAAGCCGTAGACGAGTATACCACTTAAAAGTCCTCCAACAGTGGTTACCAACGGAATCAAGTAAAGACGTGAAGAGATTAAACCCAAGCTTCCGCCTTCTCCGACTGGCGAAGGGGCAAAAAAACCAGCAGCGTCTCCGAGCAGAACCGTGCTTGCCAGTCTAATTGCTTCATAGAAAACAATACTTCCTAATCCGCAGACGGTGCCTATCAAAAGAGCAATCGGAACCCATTTTCTAAGATAACCAAGCTCACGAGAGGCTTTGGGCGGCTTCACTTTTTATCCTTCTCAAATATCCACTGCACATTGCGGACGGATATAAACGGCACGCACGGAAATATCTAAATTTGATAAATAATTTGAAAGATAACTTTTCATGCACGCAAGGCTGAGCGTTGCCTGTTACTAACGGCTTGAAAATATGTTGTCTAAACAACCTGACCCAGAAAATAGTATTACTCTGAAAAACGCTCAAGCGTCTTTATGTTTGCTTAGACAAATTGATTAAGGGCTTCGAAGAATTAGAAAAGCGAGCTTCAACGAAAGTTGCAGCGAAAGAGAGGCGGTTGAAGTGGTTCCTAGCATTGAGCTCGTTGTGGCAGCGTTCCTGCTTATGGCTTTCTTAGCTGCGGTTCTATCAACGAAGCTCAAGATACCGTACACTCTGATTTTGGTCTTAATAGGCGTTGTAATCACCATAGTGGCGTCTTCGCTTGCAATGCAGGGCGGATCTTTCGAGAGTCTAATTTCTCAAATAAGATCAATCTACACAGTGCTTCTGCAAGGCGGCGGGGGCGGCCTTTTCGTAGGCGTCGTTGTTCCTCCCTTGATTTTTGAAGCCATGATTCACCTTCGCGCCAGTGACCTGCGGTCTGTAATCAAGCCATCGTTAGCCTTGGCCACCGTGGGCGTCGTAATAGCGACTGCTGTCGGAGGCCTTATCTTATGGAAGGGCGTGGGTCTTTCGCCGTACGTTTCTTTCCTTTTCGCCGCATTGATTGCCCCCACGGACACAGTTACGGTTTTAGAGATTTTTCGACGCCTCAAGGTTCCATCCAAATTATCAACGCTGCTTGACACTGAAGCTGCATTCAATGACGCCACAGGCATCGTTCTCTTCACAATCATCCTTTCAACTATCGGTCTTCAAAAAGTCGCGGTAACCCAAACAATATTCAACTTCGGCTTCACTCTTGGCGCAGGCGTGCTAATTGGGTTGGCAGTTGCGTTTCTAGGCGAAGTGCTCTCAAGCTTGATAGAGGATAGAGTTGCCGAAACCATATTGGCGGTTGCGGTGGTGTACGGGTCGTACGCTTTAGCAACTGGAATAGGTGCCTCAGGGCTAATAGCAGTCGCTGTGGCAGGGTTATACTTCGGCAACTACACCATGCGGTACGCCATGGAACCCGCGACCAAAGAAGCCGTCACGACTTTCTGGCAGATAGCCGCTTTCCTCGGCAACTCCATAGCATTCCTGATAATCGGGCTTGAAACAAATATCATCACTCTTTCGCAGTCAATTCTGATCATAGTGGTCGCCTACGCCGCCGTAACAATAGCCAGAGCGGCTACAGTGTACCCGATACTCGCCGTTTTCAACAAATTCGGCGACAAAATATCCGTGGTCTGGCGAAACATTGCCATGCTCGGCGGAGTCAGAGGAGCTTTATCCATTGCATTAGTCGCCACCATAACCGCGTCCGCCGTAATTTCTCAGGGAGACATCAACACCATAAACACAATGGTGCTGGGAGTAGCTTTCATCTCAATCGTGTTCCAAGTGCCTTTGCTTTTCCGCTACGCAAGGAAAAAAATTCCCCAAACAGATGCCGCGTCAGAGACAGTGATTGACGAGCAATTCGATCTGATTGCCTCGCATATGGAGGAATTGAGAAAAATAAAGGCTGAAGGCAAAATATCCAACGAAGAATTCAGCAAAAAAATAGAAGAAAACAAAAAGAAACTTGACCAGCTGATAGCAACAGCGCCTGTCACGGTTGAAACAAGAAAAATTATTCTCGCAAGGGCCTCAGCGTTATATAATTCTTTCCCAAAAATTCCCAAACGCAAAAACAAAGAAGCAAATAATAAAACAACAAAAGAGAATGATGACAAGCCAAGTTAATTACGTGTCAGTCGATGACGAAATGACCAATGTCGGCAGGGTAGAAAGCAGATGAGAACTAGCAATGTCATGATCTTTTGATTCTCTACATGAGAAACAGCGGGCATGCTGAAAAAGCAGCGTTTCATGTAGAAAGTGCGGGGTCTCGTGTCCATGATGAAGTATGTTGATTTATGTTTGGCGTCTATCAGGTGCATCTAGCAGACCGGAGGGTAGGCTGTAGCACGCACGCAAAAATGCCTAGGACAAAAGCCAAGAACCAAATAGCCTCTGAAAAATCATGAAAACGAAGATCGCAAATGCTAAATTTGAAAAAGATAAAAATGATGTTTAAGGAGTTTATTCTTCCATCATTATCAAAGTTAAAGTTGACCTGACTTGCTTGATTGTGCGGATTTTGTGCGTCACTGCATCCTTAAGCTCTTCCATAGTGTCTGCTTTGATTCGTACTACTAGGTCGTATACGCCATAAGAAACGTATGCTTCTTCGACGTTATTTAAACTCTTAAGATGTTTTAGCACGGCATCTTCTGAGCCTGACTCAACATTAAACAATACATATGCTCTTGGCATTCAAACACCTATTTTAAATAAATTACAAAGGTAATTAAATAGTTTGGCATAAAAACGATTTTAACTGTTAACCATTCAAGCTAACGCTCTGTCTAGTAAAATATTTACACAAATCGCCTGAGCAGCATTTTTCACGCTTGAGTGGAAAAAAAAAATTTTAACTTTTAGAGCTTTTTACGCAAACGTTAAATGCATCTAAACATTTGTTCTTATCAAAATCTTCCCGGAGAACTCAAACATGAAAATCATATCCAAAGAAGATTTCCAGAACTTTATAGATGCTTTAATTAAAGACGATTCTTTGAACGTTATCGGCGTTAAATCAAGAGGAAACAAATTTGCTTTTGGACTTCTCGATTCCGCTAAGGAATTGCGTCTGGATTATGACGTAACTTTATTACCTCCAAAAAAATATTTCTTCCCGCAGCGAGAAACATTATTTACCTATGACTTGTCAGCTGGTTTTTCCGCTAAAAATCCAGAGGAACCCAAGCCAATGGTGCTTGTGGGAGTTCACCCTTATGACATTGTAGCCCTGCTTCACATGGACGAAATATTCAGGGAAACCAAGTCTGACCCTTTTTACTTTAAGAAACGAGATGCATCAATAATAATAGGCGTCAACATTCAAAAAATGTCAAAATGGAATTTTTCTGCTTTTATGGGCAGTGCAGCGATAGATTATGGCTATGACCTTATGCTCACCGACTTGGGTAATAGATATGCAATAAACATTGGCTCTCAAAAAGGAGAAGACTTATTATCCAAATACGCAAAAAACGTGACCCTCGCATTGGCACGCGACATCCAAATTGCTGGGCAGAAAAAAAGAGAAGTTATGGGCATGTCTCAGCAAAAGTTTGACTTCCCGCCTGAGCTCATTCCTGAGCTGCTGAAAGACAGTTATGGGCAAAGTGGATTCTGGGAAAAGCACTCCGAAAAATGTCTTGCTTGCGGTTCATGTGTTCTAGTGTGCCCAACTTGTTATTGCTTTGACGTTAAAGAAAACCTTGATCTTTCTTTAGAGCAAGGCGAGAGAGTCAGAACGTGGGATGGCTGCTTACTGGAAGACTTTGCGAAAATTGCTTCGGGAGAAAACTTCCGTGCGACAAGACCTACTAGGTACCGCCATCGATATTTCAAAAAAGGAAAGTACCTGTTCGATCGCTTCGGTTTTATTTCTTGTGTCGGCTGCGGAAGATGCTCTTCAAATTGTCTCCCCGATATAGCGAATCCTGTTAACCTCTTCAATGACATGTACCATGAAAACAAAAACAGCGGAGCGCAAATGGCAACCATAGCTACTCAGCCAGAAGTTAACATTCAAACGACGGGGGACATAGATTACGTGCCGAAGTTGGCAACTATAATCAAGAAAGTGCCGATGACTGCCATGGAAACACTGTTTGAAATCAAACTGGACGACGGAGCAGAACTCAATCATAAACCAGGCCAGTTTGTGGAAGTCTCTGTGTTTGGAATAGGCGAGGCGCCAATATCCTTATCCTCCTCTCCGACAAAGAAAGAAACATTCGAAATCTGCGTGCGCAAGTTAGGCAATGTTACTACAAAATTACACAGGCTCAATGTAGGCGATAAAGTAGGAATCAGAGGACCCTTTGGAAACGGGTTTGACACTGAATCTCTAAAGAGCAAAGACCTCCTATTCATAGCAGGTGGTCTTGGAATAGCACCTCTCAGGTCCCTGGTCAATTACGTTCTTGACAACAGGAAAGACTACGGCCGCGTCTATCTCCTCTACGGATGTAAAGAACCGAAGGAAATGCTCTTTGGCGATGAGCTAGTCTCAATAGCGTCCAAAGAAAATGTTGAGTTCAAACCTACTGTAAACTGGTGTCCCGAAAATGAGGTTTGGGAAGGCAACATAGGTGTAATCACAACGCTGATTCCTCAAGTCTCTTTTGATCCAGAGAAGACGCTGGCAATATTATGTGGTCCGCCAGTCATGTACAAATTTGTAATTGCAGATCTGAAAAAGCAAAATGTCCCCGATGATCACATAATCATGTCACTTGAAAGAAGAATGAAATGCGGTGTAGGAAAATGCGGTCACTGCCAAATTAACCAAATCTACGTCTGCAAAGACGGCCCTGTGTTTAATTATTCAAAAATAAAAGGTGTACCGGAGGCTCTGTAATGAAACCAAAAGTTGCTTTCTTTGATTTTGCGGGCTGTGAAGGCGACCAGTTACAAGTAGCTAATCTTGAAGAAGACATTTTGGCCCTTCTTGGTCAAGTCGAAATTGTTAGCTTTAGAGAAGTCATGAAGGAGCACAGCGACGATTACGACATAGCTTTTGTTGAAGGCTCGTGCACTAGGCTGCAAGACGAAGATAGGCTTAAATCAATTAGGAAAAATGCTAAAATCGTAGTTGCAATTGGATCATGCGCGACAATCGGCGGAATAAACTCTCTGAGAAACTACAAAGATTTGGATAACGTCAAAAGAACTGTGTACGGCGAGAACGCGAAGCTTTTTGATAGTTACGCAGCAAGACCCATAGACGCCGTAATTCCCGTAGACGCCTACGTTCACGGATGCCCAATAGACAAAGATGACTTCTTACATGTCGTCAAATCACTTTTACTGGGAAAGAAGCCTGAAACCACAACTTACCCAGTCTGCGTTGAATGCAAGAAAAACGAAAACGTATGTGCTTTTGAGCGAGGTCAATTTTGTGTGGGAACAGTGACTAGAGCTGGCTGCAACTCATGCTGTGTGAATGAGGGAACAATATGTTGGGGTTGCCGAGGTCTGGTGGATAATCCAAATGAGAATTCCCAGAAGGAAGTTTTGATAAAGTATGGTCTTACAGTTGATGACGCAATTAGTAAGTTTAGATTGTATTTTGGTTGGCAGGAGGCAAAAAGATGAACGAATCAAATATGGACGTTGAAGTCCATCATATAACACGAGTTGAAGGACACGGGAACATCAATGTGAACATCAGAAATGGGATGATAGAAAAGTGTGAATGGAGCATTCCAGAAGCACCAAGGTTCTTTGAAGCCATGGTTGTTGGAAGATCTTGGAATGAGCTTCACCACATAACCTCTCGCATATGCGGCATATGCTCAATCGGCCATACGCTTGCTTCATTAAAAGCCACAGAATCCGCCTTAGGCATTACTGTAAGTGAACAAGACTTAAAACTTAGAAAGATAGCGTTGCATGCGGAAAATATGCAGAGTCACATTTTACATTTAGGCTTTCTCGTACTTCCAGACCTGATGGGTGTAGGTTCAGTAATTCCTCTTGCCTCGACAAATCTTGCAGAAGTTAAGATAGTTCTTCAACTCCATAGACTCGCAAATGAGATGTCAACCTTGCTTTGTGGAAGAACAACGCATCCTCAAAGATTGATGCCGGGCGGTTTCTCCAAAATCCCTTCAATGAAAGAACTGATAGTGCTTAGAAAGAAACTGCTAGATTCTGTTCCAAATCTTCAAGCCGTAGCGGAATTATTCAAGAGCTTAGCAGGTGGATTACCCGATTTCAAGAGAGAGACCGAGTTCATTTCATTAACTGACCCAAGCGAATATGCACTCTACGACGGAAAACTAGTTTCATCAGATACAGGCGAAGCGCCAGTAAAAGAATATCTTGCATTCACAAACGAATACGTTACTCCTCAATCTACAGCTAAATGGGCCAAGCATACCCGCGAGTCATACATGGTGGGGGCGTTAGCTCGGCTAAACAATAATTACAATAGATTATCTCCCATGGCGCAAAAAACAGCTGAGAAGTTCAATCTTCAACCAATGTGCTTCAATCCTTTCATGAATAGTATTGCTCAACTTGTCGAAGTAGTTCATAGCGTGGAAGATTCAATACGACTAATAAACGAGCTTGAAGCGGAAGGTCTACGGCAGCAACCTGACTACAATAAACCAGAAATCAAAGTTAAGGCAGGCAGCGGTGTCGGTGCAGTCGAAGTACCTAGAGGCATATTATTCCATGACTACACCTACAATGACAAGGGAGTATGTACAAAAGCCAATTGTGTAATTCCCACTAACCAAAACCACGGCAACATCCAGTTAGACATGAAATCTATTGTTCCGCAGATTATCGATAAATCGCAAAAAGAGATTGAATTAACGCTGGAAATGTTGGTAAGAGCTTACGACCCATGCATCTCCTGCTCAACGCACGTGGTAAAAGTCAACTTGAAGTAGAAACAAATAATCCTTCAGCAAACCTCAGCATGACTTAGCCGAAATTCCAATGAGCCCTCCATCCCGCATTGCGGCGGGATTATTTCGCCTCTGCTCGCTCACTTTAAAAAAATGTTTAGAGGAAATTAGTTGGGAATCGGAAATCTTAGCTGCTTCTTTAATCCCAAGGCAGTCGCAGTTGTAGGTGCCAGTGAACGCGATGATTCCTTAGGCGCTAAAATCCTCCACAACTTAATCGAGTCGTATCAAGGTTCAATTTTTCCTGTTAACCCCTATAAACAGACTGTGCAAGGAATAACTGCTTATCCGAGCGTTGACAAAGTTCCCTCTAAGATAGACCTCGCAGTAATCGCAACTCCAGCACACACAATTCCTCAAATAGTCGAGGAGTGCGGGAAATCCGGGGTGCGAAGTGTAATTATCGTCTCTGCTGGCTTAAATGAGGATGATGAAACCGGTCAGAGTCTTATACGGCAGATTCTTGAACATAAAAATGCGTATGGATTGCGAATAATAGGACCGAACAGTTTAGGCGTCATAAGACCAAAAACAAGCTTGTATGCCACGTTCGGAGACAAAAAAGCGATTCCTGGAAAAATTGCTTTTATCTCTCAGAGTGCCGCGATTTGCGGGTCGGTTTTGGATTGGTCTTCAGAAACTAAGGTGGGGCTTAGTGCGGTGGTCTCGATCGGCTCAATGATTGACGTTAACTTGGGTGAATTGATTGACTATTTCGGAGCCGACCCTCAAACGAGAGCCATTATGCTTTATGTGGAAGCCATAAAGGATATTCGAAGTTTCATAAGCGCTGCAAGAGGATTTGCAAGAACCAAACCGATTGTCATCGTCAAGGCGGGCCGATTTAATAAAAGTCGTGATTTTACTCTTTTCGGAATCAATCAACTGAACGAAGATGCCATTTACGACGCTATGTTTAGGCGCGTCGGCATTGTTCGCGTGGATACAATTAACGAACTTTTTGACTGTGCCAAAGGATTATCAATGCAGCCAAATCCATGCAGTCCTTGCCTAACAATTATTACGAATGCAAGTGGACCGGGACTTTTGGCTGCTGATCAGCTCCATTTAAGAGGGGGCAGGCTTTCGCAGGTAAGCAGTGCTTTGAACCATGCGTTGCAGAGCATTTTGCCTTATTATTGCGATACATCTAACCCTATTGATATTCTTGAGGAAGCCTCTCCTGAAAGATTTAGAAGTGCGATGCAGGCCTGCCTTGATGACCCAGACAAAGGAAGCGTTCTAGTAATATATTCTCCTCAAGGCGTAACTAGCCCTTCCAGTATCGCTGAAACTGCAATTGATTTAGCCGGTCAAACAAGTAAAACCCTTTTAGTCGCGTTAATGGGGGAAGACAACAATTGCCAAGAAGCGAGAAGAATGCTGCATCGCAGCGGCATCCCTGCTTTTAGAACACCTGAAGAAGCTGTTTCGGCATTTATGAACATGTACACTTATACTCGGAACATTGAATTGCTATATCAGACTCCAGAAGAGTTATCGTTGGTTTTAGGTGATTCCGCGCATCTTAAAGGAGTTTTAAGGCGTGCGTTTTGTGAGGGCAGGCAAACCCTCAGCCTTCCTGAGTTTCTACGTTTCTTAAAAACATACAAAATACCCTCCATAGAAACACGCATTGCTAGGACAACGGAAGAAGCTTTGGCTTTTGCCATTGAACTGGGCTTTCCAGTCGTTATGAAGGAGCCTTATGCACAATCAACCGTCAAGAATAAGACGGAGGGACTCGAATGTGCCGTTTACTCTGCCTCTGAAGTATGCGGTGCCTTCAAAAGGATTGTTGATAAAATTAACTCCAGTAGCTTATCCGACTTCCAGGGAATAGTTGTTCAACCAAAGATACAAGAAAACTGTACCAAACTTTTTTTGGGATTAAGGAAAAACAATAATTTTGGTTCAACAATAATTTTCGGAACACGCGGAAATTCGCCCCAGATAATCACCAACTTAAGCGTAGGCTTTCCGCCGCTTAACCAGGTTTTAGCTAGGCAAATAATAGAGAAAAACGGGACATTTCAGCGGGGCATCGGTGCCTTATCGGCCAACATTCAGGAAATAGGCGTTATCGAGGAAACACTGGTGAAGTTTTGCCAGCTTGTTATGGATTTTCCAGAGATCAAACAAATAGACATAAACCCTCTAATCGTTAATGACGCTCGCGCTTCTGCAGTCGATGGATGTATCACCATCGATATGAATCGAATAATGCGGGAGCCAGCTGATCATCATGAAAATCTGGTGATTTCACCTTACCCGAGAAAGTACATTGCCAAGCGAACCTTGAAAAATGGGGTTCAAGTGAATTTACGCCCGATCAAACCCGAAGATGAACCACGTTTTAATGAACTTTTCAAATCTTTGTCTGAAGAGAGTGTAAGATTCAGGTTTTTTGAGATAATAAAAGAAATGTCACATGACACGCTGTCTCGATACTGTAACCTTGATTATGACCGGGAAATCGCTATAGTTGCTGAGCCGCAAAATGACCCGCGAATAATTGGAGTAGTACGATTAATTCTTGATGCGGAAAGAAAAAACGGTGAATTTGCAATCATGATAAGCGACTCCTGGCATAGGCTAGGATTAGGATCAAAACTTATGGATTACATTATCGATATAGCTAAGGACCTGAAGTTAGAAAAAATTTACAGTTATGTTTCCCTCGCCAACATAAAAATGACGAGTCTGTGCGGCAAAAAAGGATTTGAAACACAATCACTGGACGAATACACCATAAACATGTTCATGACTTTGCCACCTTAGACAATTAATTAACTAAGTAACGGACATATCGATTTTTACTTGAGAAATAATGAAAATAAAATCTAAATGTCTAAGTCGTTTAAAAATTTCCAGAATTCTTCAATACACCTGATAATTCTTATTTCCAGGTAGTTAAAGCCGCAATTTGTGTCCTTATCAATTGGTTCTCTGAAAAAACCCACTGTATGCGGATAATTCTTTTCAAACTCCGCAACATCCACAACATCCATCAAACTAATTGTGGACTTTGAGTTTGCTTTTTTTTGATCTTTGAACGTGACTGAATAGCAAAGGTATTTTCTTCCCTCATTTCCAGACGCGGGAAAACTGATTAACCAATCCATCTCTTGGAAATGAAAACTCTTCATTTTTCTTTCCAATATCTGCGCCTCAAACTCAAGATATTCAACTACCAGTGTACACCAAGCTTGTGTTAATACTTGCCGCCGTTTCTGATTCAAATACTGCCCTTCTCATTTTACAAATCATATCTGCAAAAATTAGGAAATTGTGACGCCAGTCTTATGTGTCTTGATTTAGCTTGAATGTTTTGGTTTTTTCGTTAACAAATAGTTTGATTCTGTCTGGCAATCGTGAAACAGCTTTTCGCCTTAACATGGGTAAAATATTAATTGTTCAAGTAACTTATTTTTGGAAGACAAAAATATAACCTGCCTATCGGATGTGCATTTACGGGTACAAATAAAAATATAAAAAGTGGTTCGGGTAAGCAGCCCTCTTTTGAAAGTAAAGTTCCTCAAGAGTTTCCGATTGTTGGAATTGGCGCTTCTGCAGGCGGGTTAGAAGCGTTTAAGGTGCTGCTTGAGTCTTTGCCCGATGATACAGGTTTAGCTTTTGTTATAATCCAGCATCTTGCCTCAGGCCAAGAAAGCATGCTGACTGACATTCTTTCAAGATTCACCCGCATGCTTGTTCTCCAAGTTAAGGACGGAATGCATATTGAACCCAACTGTGTTTATGTGATTCCGCCTGGGACAACCATGACCCTAGCGGAGGGCTTTTTAAAGCTCAGTCCAAAAGGTAAATCACTGAGACCAATTGATGCGTTCTTAAGTTCTCTTGCCTTTGAACGAAAAACTCAGGCTATCGGGATTGTGCTCTCGGGAACGGGTATGGACGGAACTGAAGGACTCAAAGCGGTTAAGGCTGAAGGGGGAATCACTTTCGCGCAGGATCCAGACTCCACCCAGTATGCGGGTATGCCTTATAGTGCTATATCAGCTGAAGCCGTCGATTTCGTTCTTTCTCCAGAAAAGATTGCGAAGGAGCTTTCAAAAATCGCTAATAATCCTCGGTTGGTTCGCGCTGAAATAGTGCCTCAGGAGCCTAAAGGCAATAAAGAAACGGGCTTACGAAGAATCTTCACATTATTAAAATCTTCCTTCAACGTGGATTTTACTCATTACAAAGAGACAGTCGTCAACAGGCGAGTTACTCGGCGCATGGTAATTAACCACGTAGACGACATAACGAAATACGCTGAGTACTTAGGAACACATCCTGCTGAGCTACAAGCGTTATTTAATGACATGCTGATCGGTGTAACAAGCTTCTTCAGGGAACCCGATACCTTCGTGATTTTGAAGGAAAAACTGTTTCCTGAACTTTTAAAAAATCTATCGTCTAAAGAGCCTATTAGACTTTGGATTCCAGGATGCTCCACAGGTGAAGAAGCTTACTCCTTCGCCATTGCACTCCAAGAATTCCTTGAAGAAACAGGCACTGGGGATGTGCAGATTCAGATTTTCGGGACTGATGTAAACGAAAAGAACATTAACAAAGCTCGTGAAGGAATATACCCCAAAAGCATAGAAGCTGATGTCTCAGAAAATCGTTTAAAACGTTTCTTCACAAGTTTCAACGGAAACTATCAAATTGCAAAGTTCATTCGCGACGTATGCATATTTGCGAAACAAGACTTAACGGCAGACCCGCCTTTCTCCAACTTGAGTCTAATCAGTTGCAGGAACATGCTCATCTATTTCGACTCGCAACTCCAAGAAAGAATAGTGTCCATTCTGCATTACGCGTTGAAGCCAAACGGCTTTCTTGTTCTAGGTGAATCTGAAAGCATCGGGAAATCCACCAGCCTTTTTGAACCAGTAAACAAGAAGAGTTTCATTTACGTTAAAAAGAAAGCTCAGCCCCGCGTCAATTACGGCTTTGCAGCAACAGTTCCTTATGCTGGAAAAACAGTTCTCAAGGAGCCAGTAAAAAAAGACCCAATTTCTCTCATACGGGACGAAGTAGACCGACTACTAATAACAGAATATGTTCCTGCATCACTACTTGTAAATAGCAACTTAGACATTCTTGTTTTTCGCGGAAATGTCGCGCCTTATCTTTCACCTGAATCAGGGCAAGCAAGTTTGAATGTGGGAAAGATAATTCTGAAAGAGTTGAGGCCAGAAGTTCAATCAGCAGTTTATAGAGCAAAAAAAGAGAACAAATCCATTGAAGAGAAGGCAATACGCTTTCAATACGGTGAGCAATCGAAGACCATTAATATTCAGGTAATGCCTCTGCGTGCGTTGCAATATGAAGAGCCTTTTTTTCTCGTATTGTTTGAAGATATCAGTTCAGCAGCTGCGCATCTGCGCCAGACTATAGAGCTGACAGCAACTCCTGAAGGGCGCGAGAACGTTAAGGATATTCAAATTCGAGAACTCAAAGATGAATTGGAATCTTCCAAGCAGTATTTGCAGACAGTCGTTGAGACGCAGGAGGCAACCAACGAAGAATTACGTTCAGCCATGGAAGAAGTACAGTCAAGCAACGAGGAGCTACAAAGTACAAACGAGGAACTGGAGACAGCTAAGGAAGAACTTCAATCGAGCAATGAAGAATTAACCACTTTGAATGACGAAATGAAGAACCGAAATCAAACTCTCGCCAGACTAAACGATGATACTACAAACCTAAACAGAAATGTTGATCCAGCCGTAGTAATGGTGGATTGCAACCTGAAAATCAGACTTTTCACGCCTTCCGCCCAAAAGATTCTGCATTTCGTTCCTTCGGACTCAGGGATACCGATATCTAGTGTGCATCTCGCCATTTCAGTTCCTGATTTGGAGAAAACCATCTCGGAAGTAATAACAACGCTTAACGCAGTGAACAAGGAAGTTTGTGACGAGAATGGACGCTCTTATGAAATGCGGGTTCGACCCTACATAACTGAAGATAACAGAATAGATGGCGCCGTTTTATCCTTCATAGATGTTGATGTATTAAAGAAATATGAAGTTGAATTGCGAGGCGAAGAGGAAAAGTACAGGACACTTGCAGAAAACTCTCCCGACATCATTGCAAGACTTGACAGAAACCTGCGCTACCAGTACATCAATTCGACTCTTGAAAAAACAACCGGGATAACGCCAAAGGGCATCTTAGGCAAAACAAACCAAGAAATACACTTACCTCAAAAATTCGCCGAAACATGGACAAAAATTCTCCAAAATGTTATTCAAACCGGCAAGGAACAAAAAGGCGAATTTGAATTTCCAAGTCCAAAAGGAGCTAAAATTTATCAATATACCATTGTTCCAGAGTTCGCCGTTAACGGTAACGTTGAGACTTTGTTATCCATCTTGAAAGATATCACTGAACGAAAGAAAACTGAAGAAGCGTTAGCTGAAAGTGAGCAAAAATATCGTACAATTGTTGAGACTGCAGCGGAAGGTGTAGTCATTGCCAAACCTGATGGTACTCACATCTTTGTTAACAATAGGCTGGCTCAAATGTTTGGCTACTCAACTGATGAACTTCTCAGGAAATCGAGCTTTGAACTCTTGTCTGAAGAAGAACAAAGAAGACAAGCTATGCAGATGAGAAAAGGCTTGGAAAATAAACAGAGTCAGTATAGAGAATTTGAGTTCCGCCGCAAAGACGGCTCTGTTCTGTGGGCAGCTTGTAATGCATCACCATTATTTGACGATAACGGAAAACACATAGCTAACCTCTCAATGTTTAGCGATATTACTGAACGCAAGAAAGCTGATGAGGCACTAAGGAAAAGTGAGGAAGAATATAGTTCTCTTTTCGCTAACATGATTGATGGGTTTGCTTACTGCCAAATGATATTTGATGAGGCAGGCAAGCCAGTTGATTTTGTTTATCTTCAAGTTAATGATGCATTCGAAAGAATAACAGGCCTAAAAAGAGAACTAATTATTGGAAAGAAAGTATCGCAGGCAATACCCGGAATTAAAGAAGCAAATCCTGAGCTTTTTGAAATTTACGGAAAAGTCGCTCTTACAGGTCAAAAAGAGAAGTTTGAATATTTCCTTAAACCTCTAAGCCTGTGGCTAAGTGTTTCAGTTTATAGTCCAGCAAAAGGGTATTTTGCTGCAGTCTTAGAGGACATTACCCAACGCAAAAAAATGGAGCAAGAGTTATCTAACTCTCTTGAAGAATCATACCGACGTGGCTCTGAGATTTCAGCCCTATTGATGGCCTCAAGAGCAGTTTTGCGAAACAAAGAATTCCAGGATTCAGCGCGGGCAATATTTGACAGCACCAAAGATCTAATCGGAGCAACTGCCGGCTATGTTGCGCTCTTAAGCAAAGATGGAAAAGAAAACGAGGTTTTGTTTTTGGATTCAGGAGGGCTTCCCTGCACGGTTGATCCTTCGCTTCCTATGCCCATTCGGGGACTCCGCGCCGAAGCATACAGCTCAGGGGAACCAGCGGTTGAAAATGATTTTAACAAAAGCGAATGGAAGAAATTCATGCCTGATGGTCATGTTCACCTTGAGAATGTGTTGTTTGCTCCATTGACAATTGAAAAGAAAGTGGTCGGTGTAATAGGGTTAGCTAATAAACCGGGTGGATTCACCAGACGCGACCGCGAAATGGCAATGGCGTTTGGAGAAATTGCCTCGCTTGCCCTAATCAACAGCCGAATGCTAGAGTTGCTGAAAGAAAATGAGAAAGAGTTGAAGGCGCACTCTGAACATTTGGAAGCGTTAGTTGAAGAGCGAACCAAAAAACTTAGAGACTCTGAACGTCTGGCAGCAATCGGCGAGACAGCAGGCATGGTTGGTCATGACATACGCAACCCGCTCCAATCGATCACTGGCGAATTATATTTGGCTAAAACCAACCTTGAATCTTTGCCTGAAACCCAAGCCAAAAAAGATCTAAATGAAAGCATAAGCTACATTGAAGAACAGCTAATCTACGTGAACAAAATCGTGCTAGACCTCCAAGACTACGCGAAAACGCCTAAGCCACAACTGGAGGAAACTGACCTTGCAGAAACTGTCCAGGACGTTTTGTCATTGATGTATATTCCAGAGAACATAACTGTTTCTTCCGCTATAGAAGCTGACTTTCCGAAAATTAACACTGATCCGCTGTACCTGAAGAGAGTGCTTACAAACTTGACGTCAAACGCGGTGCAAGCCATGCCTAAAGGAGGAAAAATAGCCATATCCGCAACCTGCAAAGACAAGAAATTGTTCATTACTATTGCAGACACAGGCGAAGGCATACCTGAGGATGTGAAAGACCAGCTTTTCAAGCCGCTGTTCACCACGAAAGCCAAGGGTCAAGGCTTCGGCTTAGCAGTAGTTAAGAAGCTGACTGAAGCATTAAACGGTAAAGTAACCGTTGAAAGCCAAATCGGAAAAGGCACACAATTCATCTTGGAATTTCCAATGACATAAAATTACTGTTAAAGCCTTGTTGGGCATTAGTTGTCTTGATCAAAATCCAACGTAATGTAGCCTACAGGAATTGCCCCTCTTTGCATGTTGACAAGGTTTATAGGCAACACTCAATTTAGATGGAAAGGATGTTTATGCCACTTATGAAAGCGATTCAAGTTAGTGCTCCCGGCGCAGATTTTGTGTTGGTTCAAAAAGAAATTCCTGAACCAAAAGAACACGAAGTACTCCTTAAGGTCCAAGCCTGCGGAGTCTGCCATGGGGACGCAATAGTTAAACAAGGATATTATCCCGGTTTGCAGTATCCAAGAACTCCCGGTCACGAAGTTGTCGGAACCATCGCCAAATTGGGTTCAGAGTCGCATTACTGGAAGGTGGGGCAAAGAGTCGGGGTAGGATGGCGTGGCGGACACTGCCAGCGATGCAAGTCATGCCTTAAAGGGGAATATTGGGCTTGTGAAAGTCCCTTGGCAACCGGCATCTCAACCGACGGAGGATACGCCGAGTACATGGTTGCTCGCATGGAAGTGCTTACCGCTATTCCGGAGGAGCTTAGCTCTGTGGAGGCTGCCCCGCTTCTCTGTGCAGGCGCAACCACGCTTGGTGCCTTGAAAAGCAGCTCAGTGAAAGGCGGCGACTTAATTGCGATTCAAGGTTTGGGAGGATTAGGCCACTTAGCGTTGCAGTTCGCTGTGAGGCTGGGCTTAAAACCAGTGGTTATATCCCGCGGTAAGGAAAAAGAAGCATTAGCCCGCAAGCTTGGCGCTCAAATTTACATAGACACAAACACCGCGAAGGCAGCTGAAGAATTGATGAAGCTCGGTGGGGCACGCGCCATTTTTTGTACCGCCCCAAACAGCAAAGCCATCGGAGAACTCGTTGAAGGCCTTTCCCGTTACGGTCAACTCATAATTATCACTTTTGTTAATGAACCGATGCAGATTTCGCCGGTCCAGCTGATGCGTGGTGTACGCTCCGTAAGCGGGTGGGTTGGAGGAAACACAGTTGACACGCTGAACTTTAGCGTGTTGACGCATGTTGTTCCTATGGTGGAGGTATTTCCGCTTGAGCAAGCCTCTGTGGCTTTTGAGCGGATGATGACGGCGAAGGTTCATTTCCGCGCGGTTCTAAAGGTTAGTGAGGGATAAAGTATGAGTGAAATACTAAAAATTATTCAGGAAAGGCAATCGGCAAGAGTTCCTTTTGATCCGAATCGTCCAGTGTCAAAAGAAAACTTGAATAAGATTCTTGAAGCGGCCAGGTGGACGCCAACTGCACACAACATGCAAAACTTCGAAATAATTGTTGTCGACGACAAAGCAGTCCTGGAAAAGATAGGCAGCATCAAATCCCGAATCTCCGAAGAATTCCTCAGAGAAAACTATGAACAGCTTTCCTTCTCACGCGAGGAACTTTTAAAAAAGAAAACTGGAATACTGGGCGCAATGTTCCCGCCAGATTGGGTTGACCCAGCGAAAATATCTGAAGCTGTCAAGAAGGCGTCGCCTATGCCTTTAACCCAGTCGATCCGCGGCAGCCCAACGCTTCTGATAGTCGTTTATGATTCTAGAAAGAGGGCGCCTGCTTCTCACGGAGACGTTTTAGGCTTCATAAGTCTTGGCTGCCTCATGGAGAACATTTGGCTTATGGCTCAATCCTTAGGCGTAGGGCTTCAGATACTCAGCGCATTTTCCGCTCCGCCCGTGGAGTCAGAGATAAAGAAGCTTCTCGGCGTCCCAGAATGCATGAAAATCGCCTACACATGCCGCTTAGGATACCCGACCGCATCAACCAAATCCCTAAGAGTACGACGCGACATAGAAGACTTCGTTCACCACAACCAAATCGGGAACAAAGGGCTTTAAAAACTCGGCAGCCCTATCACAACTATCACCCAACTCTACGCCTTCCTTAACTTATTATTTATAAAAATGTTTATGGCTTCTTTGTTCTTGCCTATCAAGTCGCCGATAAATGCTCCTGCAATCAAGCAGATTATTAGGCTTGTTATGGAAAAGAAGTAGGTACCTGTCAAGTTTACAATTTGCAGTATAATTCCATTTGCGCTGAGGGCAAGTACCATTGCTGCCCAAATGCAAAAGCCAACGATGGATGCTCCAGCAAACATGAATGTTGCTCTTTTGTCATATTTTACTGAAGGTTTAAACCCGAGGTAGAAGGCAAAGGCTATGATCGAAAAAATAGTTGCCAAAATTAATGCTTCTCCTTCAACAGAAATTTTGTTTGCATACCCAAAAACAATCGTGAAAACAAGCATGAATAACGTCAAAGTTATCCAGTAAGATTTGCGTTTCACTAGGCTTACTGGTTTTGGTTGATCTTTAAACTTGGTCTTTTTCGGCTTAGTCTTTTTAGGATATGTCTTTGGATAAGTCTTAGGCATGAGTCATCTGACTATTAGTTTCGCTTAATTAGTTTTTCATAAAATAAAGCTGAAGCCCTCGGTCAACTCCCAATAACAAGCTACTTTATTCTTTCAAGCCGCAAAGAATTAAGCAAGAGCAGCATGGTGACACCATCATCGCCGGCAATCACTGTTGCCAACAAGCCTGTCACGCCGATCACTCCTAAAGCGCCCAGAATCAGCTTTATGACAAGAGAAGCAGTAATGTTCTGTTTGGCTATTCCCATTGTTTTATCGCTAAGCCTTATGAGATAGGGGATTTGCGCCAACTCATCCTTCACTAGCACCACATCGGCAGATTCTAAGGCAACATCAACGCCCACGGTGCCCATGGCAACACCGACGTCTGAAGCAGCAAGCGCAGGAGCATCATTCACTCCGTCGCCGACCATCGCTACGAGCCCGTCTTTGCCTTTCATCTCTTCAATGCATTTCAGTTTATCCTCAGGAAACAGTTCTGCATAAACTTCATCAATCTTTAAAATATCCGCAGTTTCCTTGGCAATCTCCATTCTGTCGCCAGTTAACATGGCGGTTTTTATGCCGTTCTTCTTCAAATCATTCACTGCTTTGAGGGCATCTTCCCTAACTTGGTCCACAACACAAACTGTGCCCAACCCTTCTTTACCCAGAGAGACACAGACTGTAGTATGGGTGTCATTTTCGTTGATTTCAAAGGCTTCCTTACAATTGCAGCCGAACTCGGTCATCAACTCTAAGTTGCCGACCGCCACAAAACTCCCGTTAACATTGCCCACGATGCCTTTTCCAGGAACCTCCGCGACGTCGGTTACTTTGAACTTGCTCAGGTCAACACCTCTTTCCGTGGCGCGTCTTACAATGGCTTGTGCGACGGGATGATTCGAAAATTGGTCAAGTGCAGCAGCCAAAGCCAACGCATCTTCCTCGGTTCTTTCTACAAGCCGTACTTCATGGACGGCTGGTCTGCCCAAAGTTAACGTGCCCGTTTTGTCAAAAACTACCCGTTTTACCTTGGCGAGTTTTTCAACGTAGATTCCGCCTTTAATTATTACTCCTCTTCTAGCCGCAATCGTTATGGCTACAAGGACTGTTGCTGGAACCGAAATGATGAAGGCGCTTGGACAGGAGACCACAAGAAGAATAAGCGCGCGGTATAGCCACACGTGAAAAGACATGCCAGCAATCAATGTTGGCAAAGCCGCAGTTAAAACAGCTAACACTATAACTATTGGGACATAAATTTTTGCGAATCGATCAACAAGCGTTTCTATTGTTGCCTTTCGTTTGCCCGATTGAGCTACAAGCACCATAATTCTTGAGACAAGAGTTTCACCAGCTTTTTTTGTAACAGATATCTTCAGAACACCACTCATGTTTAATGTGCCAGCGTAAACACAGTCGTTCAATTTCTTGGTGACAGGCACGGATTCACCTGTAACAACGGCTTGGTCAACATGTGAGAAGCCGTCAACAACGTTGCCGTCTAAAGGTATCCGTTCGCCAGGTCTCACAAGCAACGTCATGTTAACTTCTACTTCGTTCACGTTAACTATTTTTTCCGTTCCATTTGCTACGATTCTAGCTTGGTCTGGCATGAACTTTGAGAGTTTCTCAACTGTTCGCCGCGCTCTGTCTTCAATGTAGCCTTCAAAGTATTCGGCGATAGAATAAAGAAACAGCACCGTTGCCGCTTCAAACCGCGCATTCAGATACAACGCGCCTAACGCTGCGGCAGCCATTAAAAATTCGACAGAAAATCTTTTTTCAACAAATAGCTCTCTGAAACCCATTATACCAATGTATGCGGAAGCAAAAAGCACAACTGCATCGTACAAAATCATGCTTAATGTTGCCTGGACGTTTATGATTGGAATGTTAAAGCCAAGGGGAACTCCTGCAAACAGATAATCAAGTAAACCACCTATAAGGACAGTTAAACCTAATAAAATGGCAAGAGAAACCATTACACGTTTATTTCTGTGTTCCTCTTCTTCTTTCTGCTCTGGCTTTTCTATGCAGACTTTTTCATTTTCGCTCAATTTAAAACCAATTTTCACTGTGCTGATATTAAATTAAGAAAAAAAAGGATTTTAAATATTCGCTTCACTGGTTTTAGGGTTTTCTTGCGAACTGCTTGTAAACAGGATGTCCTTTGAAACGCAGGCAGGTTTCCGACTTCTCTATTGTTCCGCTTGGCAGCCTCATGCAGATGGAATGCACAATTGCGCCTTCAGGAATTAAGCGTACGCCGTCTAATAGTTCTCCTTTTGTAACTCCTGAAGCCGCAAAAACAAGTTCTTTGCCTTTTGCTAATTCCTCTTGGTCGTACGTTTTGTCAATGTCTACTCCGGCTTGTTTTAGTCGTTCCATTCTTGCAGAATCATTAGGGTGCCGCCAAACATTAACAAGCATTGTTCCACCAAGAATCTTTACCGCCGTAGCGGCGATAGTTGCTTCTGGACCAGCACCGGCACCTATAAGCAAATCAACTCCGGACTCTGGGGTACATGCAACGACTGCGCCTGCAATGTCGCCGTCGGGAATAAGAATTATTCTTACGCCAAGCTTTCTTAAGGTTTTCAATATTTCAATGTGCCTATCGCGTTCCAGCATGATGACGGTGAAGTTAGGTAGGGGAAGACCTTTTTCGTGGGCTACTTTGCGCACGATTTCCTCAACAGACATGTCCAGGGATAGTTTACCCATTGAATGGTAGTCAGTGGCGACTTTGTAGTAATAGCCGTCGTCAGGCAATACTTGGAAGCATCCTGCAGGTGCACAAGCCAAAGCGGATATTGCGTCTTTTCTGCCTTTGCTCGCGGCTGTGGTTCCGTCAACTGGGTCAATGACAAACTCTACTTTGGGTCCACCGCATGTTCCGACTTTTTCTCTGCGTGCAAATGAGGGGGCGTTGTCTTTGGGTCCTTCGCAGCAGATTACTTCGCCTTCTACATCCATTTGTGCGAGGACTGCTCTTGAATATTCAACTGCATCAGCGTCGATTAAGTCGCAGTCGCCTTGACCAACATGCAAGGCAGCGCCTATTGCTCCTGCAACCGTTATTCGTGTTAAAGACGGGGCTAAAGCTCTAAGAGAAACCATTTTTATTCCTCATTCATACTAAATAAGAATTATTTCGTTAACAACTAATTAATATATGTTTTACAACTCACACCTCTACCTGAACACTTTTTCGATTTACCAACAATTTTTTGCTTGTTTCTACAATTATACAATTTAATTAAAGCCTTGGCGTGTCCCTGCTCTTTCGGTCAGTAGAAGCAGAGAATATATTCTCTAACCCTAAACTTTACACCCAAACCATCGGCAACAGCCTTTGCTTTGGCTATGTCTACTTCTGGTATTCTTACTGCCGTAACCTCAACATCGAGCGCGGGCTTTGCTTTCCTTATAAAATCAATTATTGCTTCGTACGCATCCGCGAAAGTTGGCCTGCAAATTTCATTGTAGGTTTCTTTGTCGCTAGAGTTTAAGCTCACGCTGACTTTATCAACGCCTGCAGCCTTCAACTCTGCCGCCACATTCCTGCCAGGATTAAGTAAGTAACCATGCCCGTTCGTATTCACGCGGATTTTTATTGGTCTGCTGTAATGCTGCCTTATCCACCGCGCAACCTCCAACAAAACATCCAGCCTCTCGGTTGGCTCGCCAAAACCGCAAAAAACCACTTCATCCCATCCTCTCATATTCAAAACCTCACCGAGCTCACCCACAATCTGGGCAAAACTCGGCTCCTCAGCTAGTTTAAGGTTGAAGCCGCCGACTCCGCGCCTAAAATTTTTGAGGCAGAAAAAACAGCAATTCGAGCAGCGATTAGTTATGTTGAGATACAGCTTGTTATCTAGCCAGTACACGGTTTTGGGTTTTTCATTTTTAGCCAGTTTTTTATCCGCCTGTCATAAGCGACATTATGATTATGCTGTCACCGTCTTTTAGCGGTGTATTAATGCCTTGCAGCTGGTCCATTAAGACGCCGTTGACCATTGCAACGAAGGTTGATTTCATCTCCCTACGTTCTGGATCATAAACTTCTTGAGCGAATGCTTTCCCATATTTCTCAGCAACATTGTACAAAACTTCCGACAGCGGGGCAGCTTCTTTTACGTCAAATTCATCTTGGCTTGTTTTGGTGAAGGTTTTAACCAAGCTTAGGTAGTGAACTTTTATTCTCATTTTTTCCCTTCGCCGAGCTTTGTTCGGTACATTAGAATTGAGTGAGGCTTCTCATATCTTTTTTCTCTCTTGAATGCAGTTTTCTCCCTGCGGTATAGCCTAGCCACGTTATAACTAATTGTGCATGACGGCTGAAAAAGAACCCGTTTCCGCCGTGAATTTCCAAATGAGAAACCCATTAAGTTAATATACTTTTCAACTGACTAATAACTCTAAAAATGATGGAGGAACAGGTTTGCTCGGTTACGCAGGAAGAATTTTACGCGTTGACTTAACCACAGGCAAAACTCGTCTTGAAAAACTAGACGAGGAAACTGCAAAAAAATACGTTGGCGGCATAGGCTTAGGCATGAAACTGTGGCTCGCCAATTCAAAAGCAGGTGTTGACGCATTCAACCCTGAAAACCCGCTAGTTTTAGCAGTCGGTCCCGTTTCAGGAACCATGTTTCCAACAGGCGGCAACGGTCATGCATTCATTTCAAAATCACCAGCCACCAAAGGCATCGGAGAAGCAGTCAGCCACGGCACTTTCGGTGCAGAAATAAAAAGAGCTGGATACGACGCAATCATCTTAACTGGGAAAGCTGAAAGACCCGTTTACTTATGGATCGACGATGATTCAGTTCAACTGCTTGATGCCGAGCAAATCTGGGGCAAATCACCCGCTGAAACCGAAGAAGCTATCAAAGCTGAAATCGGCGACTACTATGTGCGTGTAGCATCTATAGGTTTAGCTGGAGAGAAGCTTTCCAAAATATCCAGCATAATTAACGAGAAAACTCGCGCTGCTGGAAGAACAGGGTTAGGAGCAGTTATGGGCTCCAAAAATCTTAAAGCAATCGCCGTTCGAGGAACCCGCGACATTGTTGTGGCTAAGCCTGATGAATTTATGGAAATGGTGAAAGAGTTCCATGAGAGAATGAAGGGACCTGCAGCTCGGAAATACAGAACTTTAGGGTCAGCAGAAAACATCCTGATTCAAAACGCCTTGTTCTGCATGCCCACACGCAACTATAATAATGCTCATTTCGAGAACGCTGAAAAAGTAAGCGGAGAAACCCTAAACGAGCGCTACATAGCAAAAATAATCGCTTGCAACTCATGCGCCATGCGATGCGAACACGAAGCAGTGATTCGCGAGGGACCCTACAAGGGAACCATGGCAAGAATGGAGTATGACAATTTGTGGGCGCTCGGACCAAACTGCGGTGTAGATAAGCTTGACGCAATAATAAAAGCCGCTGAACTCTGCAACTATTACGGCTTAGACGCAACAAGCACCGGCGTAACCGTAAGTTTCGTAATGGACTGCCACGAAAAAGGCATACTCTCCCATGAAGACCTCCGCGGAATTGACGCTCACTTCGGCAACGCAGACGCGCTCCTGCAACTCATAGAGAAGATAGGCAAACGGGAAGGAGTCGGCGACGTCCTCGCTGACGGCGTAAAAGTTGCTGCGGAAAAAATCGACAAAGGCTCGGAGAAGCTTGCTCAAAACATTAAGGGCTTAGAAGTCACAGGCTATGACCTAAGATGCCTCAAAACGACTGCCTTAGGTTTTGCAGTTTCTTTCCGAGGAGCAGACCATAACCGAAGCGGCGCTTACACGTTTGATATGACGGGTAAAGTTGACCGTTTGAAAGCTGAAAAAGGCCGAGGCAAACTTGTGAAAGATTCAGAAGACGTTTACGCATTGCTTGATTCATTTATGGTTTGCAAGAATGCCAAAGGTACCCTCTACAAGGAACTGGCTGACATGGCTAAACTGTACACTTTAGTGACGGGCTACGAGATGAAGTCTGAAGAACTTAGCCTTGCAGGCCAAAGGATAAACACTCTTGCGCGGCTAATCAACGTCAGAGAAGGATTAAGCCGAAAAGACGACACACTGCCGTGGAAAGTTATGAACCTGCCAATTCCCGATGATGGACCCGTAAAAGGCGCAGTCGTGACCCAAGAAGAGCTTGATTTGATGCTGGATGATTACTACCAATCACGCGGCTGGACAGTAGACGGTGTACCCACAAAGTCTCAACTAGAAAAACTAGGCATAGAAGACTTAGCCAGCATAATAGCGGGAAAAGAGGCGTAAAAAAATGGTGAAGATTCATGATAGAAAATTTGTTTCAGTTGACCCAGAAAAATGCGTCGGCTGCCAAGTCTGCGAGTACGCTTGCTCGTTCACAAAGGAGAAAGCCTTCAACCCGCTTAAGTCACGCATCCGAGTTGTCCGCGTTAACCAGATAGCTAACATGTCGGTTACATGCAGACTCTGCGAAGACCCCGCTTGCATGGCAGCTTGCCCACGGGAAGCCCTTACTCAGTCAGAAGAAACAGGAACCATAACCATTGACCCGGACAAATGCAACGGCTGCGGCTGGTGCATAGAAGCCTGCGATTACGGCGCAATAATGCTGCATCCTGAAACCAAAACAGTCTACGTCTGCGACCTATGCAAAGACAAACCCGAAGGACCCCAATGTATCAAATGGTGCCCCGAAGAGGCACTGACGCTAGTCACAAGCGACGTGTTGGCGCAGAAGGCAAGAATCGGCGCAATCAAGAAGCTATTCCAAGAAAAGAAAGAGTAAAAAAGGCCAGAACACTCACGAAACCCGCGCTCTTCTGGAACTAGCGACAAGTTCACTTTTTTCCCTTTACTGCAAGACGCTTATGAAGAGGCTAGGGCGTTTATTATCTACTGTTTTTAGTTTTCCAGTTTTTGATTTCCTCTACTATTATGACAGCTATCAAGACAATGATTATGATGATAAGTGCCGCAATTACTAGCATCTGGTCAAGAGACATTGCATTCGTTGACGATTCCGAAGAAGTTGCCTTTGGGCTGGATAAAGGTGAGCTGGATGAAGGAGACAAAACGGCTGGAATGCTCAAAGCATGAACTGTGTTTCCTGCGCCATAGCAGGCGACGCCATTAACGGCGGTGTCAGCGGTATTGTCAGTTGCAGTAAAATTCCAGGGTTCACTCAGAGTAGACACTAGATCACCTTCACCGCTGTGAGACTTATCTGAGCTAGATGTGAGCGAGCTAGCGTAACCAAAGGTAACAAAAAGCAAACTGAAAAGTACGATTACCCAAACCAGTGCTTTTCTCATGCCACACCGTCACTTAATCATTTTGGGCTTGAACGGCGTAAAAGCTTGTTTGTAAAGATTTCTTGACACAAAATTAACTGCCAAAAGCTTTTGGGTTTGGATAAAACTTTAACATTGCCACTGTGCGTTTGCTACAGCCAAAAAATTATCGCTTAAGACATTTCTCAGTGGCACTATCAAAATGGTACGTTTTACCGTAGTCACAGGTTTTGCAGTCATTTTTTATGTCTTGGCCATATGGGCAGCCTTTCAGATCAGCCATACTTTTCACCTTAATCCGTTATCGATGTGGTAGCCCGGGAGAGATTCGAACTCTCGTCGGAGGCTCCAGAGGCCCCTATGCTTGACCACTACACCACCGGGCTTCAAGCACACCAAAACAAGCTTCTCTATTATTAACTTTAATGTTGCGATTTCTCGCAATCCGCTTCTTTTTTCAGGGCTTCTCGGACGCAGTAGCATTCTTGGCTGACCCTGTTCCAGTCACTGCATTGCCACAGGGTTTCAACTATTGGGTTTTTGTTTTGTGCGTGGCGGGTTGAGCAGAAGATTTTGGTGGGGTACTCGTAGCTGTTGTGGCTGTCGCAGTTGCCGCAGTATTTTTCAGATTCGTTGCCGTTCATGGTTTAGCTTCCTTTGCCCGCCGATTTTTCAAACTGTAAAACAGGGTTGCGCTTAAAGGTTTTGCCCAGCCGTTCCGTGACTGAGGCAACAAGAAACGGGAAAACCATCAATGCTTCGCCTATAACCATTACGTGGTCTGCTTCGCTTTTCATTTTTCCCCAGCTCACCGTCTCCTCCAGGGTTGACCCGGATAAGCCTCCTGTTTCAGGGCGGTCCAGGGTGATTACTACGGCGTAATCTAAGCCTTTTCTTAGAGGCTAATACAGATGATTGGACCGTGTTTCGTGGCACTCCGCCGCCGATAACTATCATCCCATTTTTAGGTGACTTCGCGCTGATGCCGCAGATGGTTGGCACATCCTTGAATGCGTCAAGCAGAAGCACTGGCTTTGATTTGCCCTGAGACGCGTGCAGCCAATGTATGAAGCCGAATTCTGAGTCGCGAACGGAGGGAAGGAAAATTGGAACGTTCTCTTCATACGCCGCCCGCAGTATGGAGTTTTGGTCTGTTAGGCGCTTGCCGATTTCCCAGCTGAACTCGTTTGAAGCTAAGCTTTCTCCTTTGTGCTCGGCTGCGATGTCATCGTACATCTCTGACATCTTAAAGTCCAATCTAACGTAGTCTTCTTCAGGAACGAAAATGTCGTAGATGCGGAAAAGGTGGTACTTGTAGAGTTCAGCGTCGTTTACTGCCCAGCTTCCCCTGTAATGATGTCCGCCTACGGCTTCTATGGCGTCGTGAACCATGCATGCACCAGTGCTAACAATCACGTCCACGAACCTTTTTCTTATCAAGTCAGTGATTAACGTGCGCATTCCAGCGGGGACAACAGCGCCTGAAAGCGCCAAAAACACCGTGCAGTCTTTGTCTTTGAGCATTTTCTCGTAGATGTCACATGCCGCTGCTAAGCGTCCAGCGCCAAGGGCGCCTGAGTTTTTGAACTGCTGCATCAACTGGTCAACGGTTTGTGCATTGTTTATTTTTATGTGTTTGACTGGGGTTTTTAGGTAATCTTTTCTTTCCATCCGAGTTGCGCCTAGGTGTACGTTATTGCTGAAGTATGGAAATAGCTTTCTATATTTAAAGGGTAACAAACTTGGGGGAAAAAGTTGATTATCAAAATCTTCGAGACGAAAGTCTCTCTTGAACCTCTTTCAGCCGCTGCTCTGAAAGATAGTATTTTCCGTTAACTTCAACGAAAATTCCTGACCTGCCTAAACGCCTCTGCATAGCCTCTTTGAATCTCGGCGGAAGCCCCAGCTCTTCCGGAGTCATGGCTTTTTCTGGGCTGGAGGCGCCTTTTTCTTTGAATTTGGCTATTATTTCAGTGATTTGCTTTGCGGATTTCTTCTCTTCTGTCTAAACATGGGTGTCCCGCTTTTCGGTTATTTTTTCACTAACGCCAAGTATGCCGCCTACTACGCCGAGGATTAAGCCGATTATCCAGCCGCTGCCTACGAAGATGCTTAGCAACTGAAAAGATTAGCGACGATTATGCCTCCTGCAATTTCCATTCCTGCTGTAAATCAAGATGGCGCCAATTATAATTATGATAGCGAAGACGACAGCGACTGCCCCAGCTACATTTAATGCTAATCCAGCCAAGAACTCTGTGCTTCGAATCACATCTGACCCTGCAAACCGTCAATGACGTCGCCCGCTGCAATTCACAGCTAAGCCCCGAAGTAAAATCAAAATACCGCCTGCCAAGGAAAACGCAAAGCCTAACATTGCTTTTTTAGGTGTTGAAGAAGGTTGTTGTGTATTTTGCTGCTGCAAAACGATCATTCTCCTAAAATTTCCGTTAAGCCAGCGCTGATTTAAAGCTTATTCACTAAACATTAAATTGATTAACCCGCAGAAACAAAACTATGGTGAATTGGAAGGCTGGATTATGAATCGTTTTGAGATGCGACGTAAAAAAGCGCAAGAACTTATGGTTGAGCAGGATGTTGCGGCTCTGCAGGTCACAAGCCGAGAGAACTACTATTACCTGACGGGTGACGTGCGAAGTGTTGCCAGGCTGTTTCTGCCGCAGGCGGGCGAACCGACCATAATTGTTTTTGACGAGGAAGTGGAGCCTGCCGCGGAAGCTTCAGGAATCCAAGATATCCGAGGCTGGCGCACGCCTGCTCAGCTTATGCAAAACTTCTTTCAACTGGTCAAGCAACACAACATTTCAGAAAAGAAAGTGGGCTTCTGCGTTCACTCAAACCCTGGCTTTTTAGTCTACAAGTTTCTGAAAGCGAATCCTAAAATGACTGTAATTGAAAACGAAGAAATCCTGATGCCCCTTCGCTACGCCAAGGATTCGGAAGAAATTGAAGCCATGAAAAAAGCCGCGGAAGCAGCAGGCAAAGGCGTAACCGCAGCCATCGCCGCCGTAAAGGCTGGCGTCACGGAAATTGAGGTTGCGGCGGAAGCTGAATATGCCATGCGGCGGGCTGGTGCAATGCGTTTTGGGTCAAGCACTTTTGTGGACAGCGGACCGCACTCGATTTATCTGCACGGCGGAGCGTCAAGGCGCAAAATTGAGGACGGCGACCTCGTCGTGGTTGATGTGCATCCAGTTGTTGACATGTACTCTTCAGACTGTGCCAGAACGGTTGTCTGCGGGGAAGCGTCACAGAGGCAAAATGAACTCATAGAGGCGTATAGCCAGGTACAGCAAAGCGTCGTTGCAAACATTAAACCAGGCTGGCTGGTCGGGCAGGTAACGAAAGCGTTCACAGAAGCCTTCACCGCTAAAGGCTACGGCGACGTCTGGATTCCAGGGCCAGTGCATGGCGTCGGTTTAGAGTTTGAGGAGTGGCCTCATCCAAGCCACTATTTCAGCCATGTGAAGTTGGAGGTAAAAGAGAACTGGACGCTGGCGATTGGGCACTCAATTTTGCCAGTGAAAGGCGTCGGCGGCGTAAAAATTGAGGATACCGTTCAAATTACGGCTGACGGCGGCAAAAGCTTAACCTGTCCAGCGATATGAAGGGTTTAAAATCAAGCATTTCTCCCACTTTTGAGCTTAGAGATGCCTTTTTTGGCTGAGTAACCCAATATCACTATTAACCATGCGAGGATTAGGATAATTGCCGTGGCGGTTGTAATTAAATTCAAATTTATTATGCTGCCTACTTGGTAAATGAATGATTGTGAGTATGGGATTGGCGTGGGCGTCGGCGTTGCGATTAAAGGTTCTCCAGATGATGTTGATCCTTGTGTTGATCCTGGTGCGGGCGTCGGTGTAGGCGGAGGCGTTGGAACGGGAGTGACCGTGGGAGTTGAGTTTGGAATGGCTGGTGCTGTCTGGCTTGGCTGGGTCAAGAAGGGAACGAATGTTATAGTTCCGAGGTGGTAATCGATTTTTGCGTCGTAGATCGTCTGGTTGATTGTTTGTGTATCGGTTGTTCCCCACCAGTTATTAGAAGCGTCAATGTTTGCGGTGGTTGCTTGGATGCTGTTTACGGTGTTGGCTACGATGTTGTTGTCGGTGATGGTGCCTGAAGGCGGGTTATGTATTCCTACTTGGTTATTGGTGATCGTGTTAGAACTTATGTATCCGCCGCCGTTGATTCCGAAGCGGGAGTTGCTGTCGATGAGGTTATTAGTGATTGATATCGATGCTCCTGAAGCGATGTATATGCCGTCGGTTCCGCTTAAGAAATGAGTTGCCTTGAACTGTTAGTGTGCTTCCAGCAGTTTGAGCTTCAACTCCTGACTTACAATTCGTAAACACATTGTTAGAAATGGTGAAAGGACTTGAGGATGAAGACAACGATGGCGTTAAGGTTTCCGTCGCCTTCAAATTTGTTGTTAGTTATTAGTGGAGCCCCTGAGTTTACGTTTATTCCGTTGTTATTTTTGGAGACAGAGAAGTCTCCTTCAAACAGGTTGCTGGTTATCAGCGGAGTCCCGCCGTAGATGTTGATGCTGTTGATGACGCCGCCGGCGCCTGGACCATTGTAGCTTATGGTGCTGTTGGAAATTATAGGTGAACCGACGCCATTAATGCTAATTATCGGAACACTCGGTGAAGAAAAAGTGAAATAGCAATTGTCTATTTTCGGTGAGGCACCGTTTATTTGAAGATCAACTCCGTTTAAGATGGCGTTTTGAATAATTGACCCTGAATTATTGGCGTCGCTCCAAGGGGTGCTTGATGAAGCAAAAAATATCGGGGCGTTGCCAACGGTGTAGTTGCTGATGCCGCTGCGTGTCTGAAAATACAATTTGGTTATTACGCATCACCTTCAGCATGTCAGCGTGCCAGACACGAACAACGCATACATTCCTAAATTAACAGTTACGCCAGGATCAATAGTTAAATTCACGTTGTTGCCTACTGTTACGGTGCCATTAAAATTGATTGGGCTTTCCGCCTGCGTCCACTCCGTGTCAGCAGTTAAAGTTCCGCCCACAGTGGTTGCATGTGCGCAATTGACAGAAAATACCACGCTAACCAACACTGTTACTATCAGAATTATGCAAGCAAGGCGTCTCATGTTAACACTGTGCTTTAACGGTATGAGTTCTTAAAATATAAATCACTTTTGCAAGGATGAAAGTCCAAATTCATTTTCGATTTTCAGCTGATTTCATTAAAACATAAAAGCGCTAACAGCGTATGTGTAGGCTATGAACAAGCTTGTTTCAAGCATAGCGCAAGGCTTAGTTAGGTTTACAAACAAGAGCTTGGTTAAAAATCTCATTGTCATCACGTTATGTGTGATGTTTTTCTTTATCCAACTTTTCTACCCATACAATTTTTATATGTCAGCCGACAGAGACCCAAGTTCCACCTTCCAAGTCGGCATACACTACGTTTACGAGCAAGATAACCTGAGCCAAATTTATGGGCAAGTTACCCAGATCATGACTTAGGCTTCAAAGTTATCCGCATAACTCTTCAGTGCAACCCGCTTGTTGACAATGATACAATAAACCTGAAGACAGACATGTTTTTCTCCGCCACTAGCCAGTACGGGTTAGCTGTTGCGCTTGTAATCCCGAACGGTGAAGATGCGGAGCACAATTAATTATTATCTTAATCGCTGGGGAAGCAACCTAAAGTACGTTCAAATCATGAATGAACCTGAAACATCCTCCAGCTGGGATGTCGGTGCACTGTTCACTGACGACGAAATTATCTCTAACTTTAACACTATTTACTCAACTGTTGAATCCCATAACCTTCCAGTGCAATTGTACACTAACTTCGGAATCGGCTACATACTGAGAACTAATCTGCCAATTGACCTTAGCAAGAAACTCGATTTCGTCGGCTTAGACATTTACATGAATTCATTCCTCGTTTTATCTCCGCATTTCATTCAAAACCTGCAAACAATAACTCACAAAGATGTGGTGATAACTGAGTTTGGCATGTCCACAAGCGACAGCACAGCGCAAACCAACTACATCATCAGCGGACTTAACCTGTTCAAAAGCATGGGGCTTAAAGGCTGCTGGCTAGTGTACTGGAACAGCGAATATGACAATTATGGAATTCGGGGGACACCGACAGAAAAAGCAGTAGGTGACTGGATTGCACAAAACGCCAAGTAACAACAGAGTCTTCAATCACTTGAGAAATTTGCGTTTAGTGGAAAAACTGTTTATTCAAGGCTTCATAGTAGCCGTCATTTTAGTCATAATTCAAGTTTGGCTCAACAGTGTGCAGGACTCGTTTATATCTTATTTGCCGCCGCTGGGCTTTGCCTTCTTTATGGCTGTCAAATATTTTGTTCAACCGTTAATAATCGGCGTCATAAACATCGTGATAATTAACAGCCTGCATAAAACCAGAGGGTGGCAAGTAGGTTTCTGGTTGAACGGCATTTTCCTGCTGCTTACATTCTCAACCATCAATCTTGTTTTGCAAATCACATTCGCCTTGCCATTTTTGCCAAGTATAGCCGTCATCGATTTATTGTTATTGTCATTTCCTTTCGGCTGCATAGCAAGGTTCAGCAACGGCGGATGGACAAAACCAATAGACTAAAAAGGTATGTTTGAGAGAAAACCGCTCCGTTTGGACGTGTCATTGCCAGTGCAATCACCTGCTGGCAGAGAACACCTCTCTCAATCAAGCATAAACTAATTAATTTAACAATTTACAGGTTGCAAGGCAGCCGTGTTAGTTCTCAAGTTATTCAAATACTGTTTGCCGACAGTTTAATAAGACTGAAAAAATAAATCCAACCTGAGGAAAAAGATATGCCAGTAGTTCAGGTTTCTGTTTGGGAGGGCATGAGCCCTGAGAATAAGAAGAAAACTGTCGAGGGAATAACCAAAGTCTTCGAGGAGATGGGAATCCCCAAGGAAGCCGTTACCATCGTAATTTATGAGGCGCCAAAAGGCAACTGGGCAACGGGTGGACAGCTGCATTCAGAAAGGCACGCAAACCGCTAACCAGCCTAAGCGAAGGACAGACAATTAATGACTGAGAAAAAATTCAAGCTATCCGCAACCGTAAGCAGCGCTAACCTCTCAGCCGTAAAACCAGTGCTGGAACGAATAATCGGCGCCAACGGCTCCATAAAACCGACCGCCGACGGATTCGAAGTAAATGCCGAATTCAAAGGCGAAAGCGCCAGAGACCTAAATCGAATGGTTCTTTCTGAGCTGCGCAGGGCTGAAAAGAAAACCAGCATCCGCTCTCAATGGACGTCCGAAGACACTGTTGAAAAGTTCTTTGACTATGCACTTAAACAAACAAAAAAGCTTAATTGACAGAATTTTCTGCCGCTTAAAGCTCCTTGGGGTTGTAAATGCAGTAGGGCTCTTCTTCCAAATAGTCTCTGTGTATTGACAATGCCCTTGCACGGCAGCCGCCGCAGACCGCCTTGTACTCACATTTGCCGCATTTCCCTTTAAGCGATTCATGGTTCCGCAGTTGAACAAACAGCGGGGATTGTTGATAGATTTGCTTTAATTTCTGTTGTCTTATGTCACCGGCTGATATTGGGAGGAAGCCGCAGCCATAGACTTCTCCGATGTGCGAGATGAAACAGAAGCCGTTGCCTGCCATGCATCCTCTGCCGCCCGCATGTGTTTGGCGGGGTTCTTTTTGGTGCTGAGCGATAACCTGCATGTACTGGGGGGCGCAGGTCATTTTAATCGGGATAGACGACGTGAGGCTTGCTTTGTAAATCGATTGGATAGTCTGCTCGTATTGTTCCGGCGTTATTTCCATCTTTACTTTTCCGCGACCCGTCGGCACCAGCATGAAGACATCCCACTCATTGGCTCCTTTTTCAACGGCTACTTTTTCGATGTTAAAGAGGTCACTTAGGTTATGCTGGGTGACGGTTGTGTTGACGCGGAATGGAAAGCTGCTTTGGCGAGCCAACGTCATGTTTTTCATCGCCAAATTGAAAGCGCCAGGCACTTGCCTAAAATTGTCGTGAACTTCAGGATTTGAGCCGTCAAGGCTCAGCGAAATCATCTTAACGCCAGAAGTCTTCATTTTTTCGAAGGTGCCTGCAGTTAGGTTGCTGCCGCTTGGAGACATAACCACTCTTAAACCTCGACTGGAAGCGTATGATGCGATTTCAAAGATGTCTTTTCTCTGGAGAGGGTCACCGCCGCTAATGATGAAGACTGGCTTGCAGAAGTCGGCGATTTGATCTACCAAGTTGAGTGCTTCTTGGGTTGTAAGTTGTTTCGGGTCAGGGTCTTTTTGCGCTTGAGCTCTGCAGTGAACACAGGCAAAATTGCAGGCTCGCGTGGATTCCCAAGCAACAACTCTCGGAGCAACTTCCTTTGGTGGGGAACAGTGCGGTTTGACGGTTGCGTTCATGCACTTTGCCTTCTTAATTGGGATTTATTTCTTCATGTGTCAAGTAGCAGGCAGGGTCGGGCGCCCAGATATCTCCGTAAACTGCTTCTGCTCTTACCCTGAGGTTGCCGTTGCAGATGTCGAGAAATCGGCATTCTGTACACTTACTGTGGAGGTGAATTTTTCTGTTCCTAAGCCCGTTGAGCAAAGGTTCAGAATTATCAGTCCAAATTGAGCTGAATCTGCGATTTCGTACATTACCAAGCGAATAATGTTGCCAGAATTGATCAGGATGCACATAACCGTTAAAGTCAACGCATGCTATTCCAGTGCCTGAGCTGTTGCCGCCGTTTACTTTTAGAAGTTTTAGGGTTTCTTCAGCTTTTTTTAGGTCTTTCTTTTTCAGTTTAATGTATAAGTAGGCGGCGTCAGCGTGATTGTCCACGGTTAAGATTTCGGTGTTCAAGTTTTTCTTGTGGAAAGTCTCGGCTTTCTTTAAAACGTAATCCATGAACTCCCTTGTCTGTTCATGCGTTAGATCATCATTTGTAATTTCGGTTCCCCGCCCCACGTACGCTAAATGATAAATGCATACACGAGGGATTCCTTCAGCTTCAATAAGTTCGAAAATTTCAGGGAGATCCTTGAAATTGTATTTGGTGACGGTAAAGCGTAAGCCCGTTTTAACATCCGCTTTAAGGCAGTTCCGGATTCCCTTAACTGCCAACTTAAAAGCATCTTTTTTGCCTCTAAACTTGTCGTTAGTTTCACCTATACCGTCTAAACTAATTCCTACGTACGAGAAACCTGCGTTTTTTAATTGCTGTGCCACGGTTTCTGTAATTAGCGTGCCATTTGTGGATAACACTGCTCTTAAACCTTCATCGGTAGCGAAACGTGCAACTTCAAAAAGGTCGTACCTAAGAAGCGGTTCTCCACCGGAAAATAACAGTACGTTAACACCGAACTCTGCTAGGTCTTTCACAAAAGACTTAGCTTCATACGTCGTTAATTCGTTAGGGTATATCTTATTCTCGGACTTCGAATAGCAGTGCACGCAATTTAGGTTGCAGCGTCTGGTAGTGTTCCAAACAACAACTGGCTTCTGGTGAGTTGTAGCGCCATACCGTAAGTGATCCATGGAGCCTGGAACACCGCACCATAGTTTAGTTATATTAATCATGGATCATTCGGCTTCCCAAAATCGTCATATAAAACGGTAGAAGCTTCTGCTGAAGTCATCGTAGAGCCGTCTACGCTGATGTTTGTTCTTTTGAGGTCTCTTGTGCTGTATAGTATTTTGTATTCGTTTATTGCTATTTCATCTGAGATTTCCTTAACCATCCGTTGAACAACCTCTCGTTCTCGCGCATGCATAACCATGTAGATATTGTAGTCCCATCTTCCGTTGACGGTTTTGCGCTGGTAGCAGTGTGAGATTTCTTGATATTTTGACAGATATTCTCCGATTTCTTGAACGCGGTTTTCAGGAACCTTCCAAGCCACTAGAGCGTTTGCGGAAAAACCAATGTTATTCGGTTTTATTGAAGCGCCAAATCGCCTGATTACCCCTTCATCTTTGAGTTTAGTTAGACGAGTGATAACTTCTTTTGTTGTTATTCCTAATTGGAGGGCTATTTCGTTGAAAGGCTCTTGTGTCAGAGCAATACCTTTTTCCGTTTGAGCTAAAAGTTTTCGGTCAATTTCATCCAAGTTGTTTTCACCATAAACTGTTTAGATTAGTTGAAAATGCACGTTTATCTTGAAGCGATTGATGGTAGGCAAGTCAAGCATATCGTGTTCTTTGATGGATATTTTTTGCTTGATCTCATCCAAGATTTTTGTTAATTCTTTACTGCTTGATGCAGCAAGAGTAAACCAAACGTTGAATTCGTCTTCGCGTTCGTAATTGTGTGAAACGTTATCGTATTGGTTTATGACTGAAGCGACGGCTTCAACTTGGTTTTTCGGTATTCTCATTGCGACTAAAGTAGCCGCTTTTAAACCGATTTTTGAGGAATCAAATATTGGACCTATTTTCAATACGGCGCCCGCATCCAAGAGCCACTTTAAACGCTTTACCACTTCGCCTTCGCTGATGTTTAGTCGGTTGCTTATTTCAAGCCAAGGTTCCTCCACAATGGGGAAGTCATCTTGGACCTGTTGCAGTATTTTCCTGTCAGTTTGATCTAAGCTTATGTGCAAGCTTCTATTCTCATTATCTTTTTTCTGAGTTGCCTTCTCCTTCACCAGCTTCACCTAACGCTCCGTTCAATTTTCGCTATAGAGATTGCTTGTCCCTTAGGATTTAGCGAGTTAACTTTGATATTTGATGTTGCTTTACGTATTAACCTTGCGGAAAACTAAAATTTAGAAAATATTTATTGCGGATTCAGCAACATACAAGGCAACTCGGCATCACTGCACAGAACTATAACATTATGCTTGGGTCAAATTTTAAAAATCGCGTTGTTACCGACACTCTCGCATCCTTTACGCCTGGGATAAGTTTTGTGTTTTTGACCAAGCCGTTTAGGTGTTCCATGTCGCGGGCTACAATCACCGAAACGACGTCATATTCACCAGTGCTTTGAAACAAATATTGTGTTTCGCTAAAAGATACCAACCGCTTGCAGGCTTCTTCCAAATAAGCTGGATCAATCTTAAGCAAGATTGCCCCGCTCACTTTCATACCAACCTTCGCTGGATCCACCAAAGCCGCAAACCGGGTTATGACGCCGTCGTTCACAAGTCGATTAACTCGAAACCTAACCGTGGCTTCAGCAACATATAGTTCACGGCTAAGCTCTGCAAACGAAAGCCGGCAATTAAACTGCAACAACTTAAGAATGCGTTTATCCAAATCATCCAAGCCTGTTGAAAGCATCCCAAACCCCTAAGCAATTATAAGAAAGACCCCTTATGAAACTTTTCTTCCCATCTCTTATCAACTACAAAAATAGACGATATATTTACAATCAATGCAGCTTAAAACGACGAATTTAGGTAGGTTCAAATCTCTAAATAGAATATTGGTCAACAACTACATACTTTGATATAATAGGGCTTTAATTTTGGTGCATTCAATCCTTATGTTGCGTGTCTTGGGTCAGAAAAGTTATTACGACCAAACTATCACATAGTTGCAATTAAGGAAACATAATGAAATCTTCTGTTGAGACAAACGATTTCGGAACAGACAAGAAAAGAAAAATCGTCAGAATAGGGCTTATTCAGACAGCCGTTTCAGATGACATAGCGGACAACATGAAAAAAACCGAGGAAAGAATCAAGGAAGCCGCAAGAAGGGGCGCTCAAATTGTCTGCCTCCAAGAATTGTACAGAAGCAAGTATTTTCCCCAAGAAGAAAAACTAGACGTCGGCAAACTGGCTGAACCAATTCCCGGAGAATCCACAAAAGCTTTCTCAGCGCTGGCTAAAGAGAAAAAAATAGTTATAATTGCGCCGTTATTTGAGAAAGGTTCAAACGGAAAATTCTACAATACCGCCGCCGTAATTGATGCAGACGGAAAAATCTCAGGAACCTACCGCAAGATGCACATACCTCAGGACCCGTTTTTTTATGAAAAAAACTACTTCGAAGAAGGCGACCAGGGATATTTTGTCCGTGAAACCAAGTACGCTCGTATCGGCGTGCTTATTTGCTATGACCAATGGTTCCCTGAACCCGCAAGAATCAACGCGCTTAGGGGTGCAGAAATAATATTTTACCCCACAGCAATCGGCTACATCAAAGGCTACGCTTCATCCGACGGGGACTGGCATGACGCTTGGAAAACAGTGCAGCGCGCCCACGCCATAGCGAATGGAGTCCATGTCGCGGCCGTGAACCGTGTGGGCGAAGAGGGGCAACTGAAGTTTTGGGGAGGCTCATTCGTATGCGACTCCTTTGGGAAAGTGCTCAAGGAAGCAAGCAGCACAAAAGAGGAAGTGCTGGTTGCCGAGGCTGATTTGAGTAAAAACAAAGAAATCAGAGAAGGCTGGGGGTTTCTTAAGAACCGGCGACCAGACACCTACAATTCACTCAGCGAAGGCTGCACCTGAGGCGAAATGATGGCGAGTGAAAATTGTTTTTCAAACAAGACTCCCCGCGAACTAGGATACCGCATGCCCGCAGAGTGGAGCAAGCATGAAGCACTCTGGTTAGCGTGGCCGCATGACCCAACAACCTTCACGTCTGGCGTAGAGAAAGTTGAGGAAACCTACGTTCAAATTATCAAGTTAATCCATAAAGACGAATACGTTAACCTCTTCGTAAAAGACGAGGACATGAAGCAAAAAATTACTCGCTTGTTTGAGAACGCCCATATTGATTTGAGAAGGATACGTTTTTTTGAGTTTGATTATGCAGACGTGTGGTTTCGGGATTACGGTCCAATATTTGTAAGGAACAGAAATCATAAGTTGGCGATGGTTCGCTGGATTTTCAATTCTTGGGGGGAAAAATACGAAGAACTCCTGAAAGACGCGCAGATCCCCTATGTTATTAATAAATCGATGGGTTTGAACTGTTTTGAACCTGGCATCATTTTGGAAGGCGGCTCAATAGATGTCAACGGAAAAGGAACCCTGCTCACGACCGAACAGTGCCTGCTTAACAAGAACAGGAATGCCCATCTTCGCAAAGAAAAAATCGAGAAGTACCTGCAAGATTACTTGGGGGTAACTCATATTATCTGGTTAAGATGTGGCATTGCTGGAGATGACACCGACGGCCACGTTGACGACCTTGCACGGTTCGTTAACCCAACAACGGTTGTTTGCGCTTACGAAGAAGGCAACGACGAAAACGCAGAAGCCCTCAGAAAGAATTACGAGATACTGTGCCAGTCCACCGACCAAGACGGCAAAAAACTGAATATTGTCAAGCTGCCCATGCCGGGAAAGGTAGAGTGCGACAAAAAAAGGCTGCCGGCAAGCTACACAAACTTCTACATAGGCAACAAAACGG
>CAVXXA010000004.1:0-287691 GCA_963765605.1 Candidatus Bathyarchaeota archaeon
TGCCTCGATGGCTCCAATAGCCATTTCATCATTATGGGCATACACGGCCTGGATGTTCTTGCCTTCGCGCTCGATTAGCGCCTCCATCACAGCTCTTCCGCCATCTCTTCTGAAATCGCCACATTGACTGGCAATCACCTTAATGCCCGGGTATTTCGCTATCGCGTCCATAAAACCGTTCTTTCGGTCAACTGCGGGGGCTGAACCGATTGTGCCCTGGAGTTCGACTACATTGCAGTTCCCACCGTCTGCCTCGCGAGCCACTCGGCTGCCATCCTGCCCTCTTCGACGAAATCCGGCCCCACCAGCGTGGCGTAGAGGCTGGGGTCGAGACACTTTCACGCCGCGATCCGAGAGTATCACTGGAATATGGTGTCTCTAGCTTCTCTCAACACAGGGTCCCAGCCGCTCTGCACTACCGGGGCAAGGATGATCGCGTCGACCTTCTGGACGATGAAGCTCTTGACGGCCTTGATCTCATTCTCCTGCTTCTGCTGAGCATCCGAGAACTTCAGTTCGATGCCGCGCCTGGCAGCTTCCTTTTTGACGTCTTTGGTGTGCGCCTTTCGCCAGTCGCTCTCGCTGCCGATCTCGACAAAGCCGATCACGAGCCTGTGCCTCGCTCGCGCCGCCTTGCTTGAGCTTCTCACGGCCTGCTTACTCCGGGCAAAGCCCGGCGTGACCGCAATCGCCAGACCCAGCGCCATCGCCAACACTGCTACTCTGTGAAACAGCTTCATAATACATCCTCCAATCGTCTAATCCAATCTCCTCATTAGTCAGATAACGCGCCGGACCCGGCGCTCATACAGTATCGAGTCCTATCCGGATTCGTCCGTCGATGCGAAGTATACCGGGCTGCTCTTCTTGAACTCCGCCGTGGTATAGAGCATCCTGTAATCCGTTATGCCTGTCCTATCGGCAATGCCGGCTGCGGCGGCTTCGCAGTCCTCCCGGCGCTTGCCGTGTATCATCGTGTAAAGATTATACTCGAAACCTTCGAACCTGGGTCTCTGATAACAATGGCTCACGCTGCGTAAGGAGGTTGCGATATGCGCGAAAGCCTCTATCGCATTTTCAGGGACATTCCATGCAACCATGGCGTTGGCGGCGTAGCCCGCGTTGTGGTGCTTGAGTATGGCTCCGAAGCGGCGAATGGTCCCGTCGGCCTGCCATTCACGCAACTGCGCGAGCAGTTCGTCCACTGACACTCCCGCCCGCTCGGCTATTTCGTCGAAAGGCGCCTCCGACAGCGGCAGCCCGGCTTGAATCGCCCTGACTATGCGAATCTGTGCGTCAGTCATCAGAACTCGAAATCCACCTTTATCTTGAACACTCGCTGGGCAGGCAGTTTGTGTATACTCAAAATGCCCGCTTTGGACTTGATCTCCTCGATCAGAGCGTCGAGCCTCCCGTCGCTCTCGCACACAAGCGTGAACCAGAGGTTATACTCGAAGTCGCGGCCGTAGTTGTGCGTGACTTCGGGGTATTCGCTGACTATCCGTGCCGCTTCCTGCAATCGATCCGGCCGTACCTTCGCTGCAACCAGAGCGCTGACGTGTCCCAGCCTGCGAGTGTCGAACGACGGCCCCAGTTTGCGAATGATCCCGGCGTCCACCAGCGCGCGCACCCGGCTCAGGGCCTCGTCCGGCGACATTCCGAGCCGCTCCCCCAACACGTCATAAGGGCGCTCGTTGATCGGGAAGTCCGATTGTATGGTGTTCAGCAGACGCCTATCGATGTCGTCCAACGCCAGCCGCCTTTTCAAAGTCTATCGCGCAGTCATCGCGCATCGACTTTCCCGGATGGTTGAAACCGCCGCTATCATCATAACGCGGTTAGGGTTTCGTGTCCACCACCAGACTCCACCGTTGCGCGCACTCGATTATTTCTGAATGATATCCTCCAGGTCTGGACGTCCGGCGGGAAAACTACTATACTGCCACCAGATCATGTCGGGGAGGAAGAAATGCGGATTCATACTCTGCTTGTCTGGTTCCTGACGCTGTTGTGTTGTGTGAGGGCGGAATGCGTGGGAGGCGTCATTCGGCTCGAAGCCGAGAAAGCGCAGCTTGTGGGGGTCCAGGCCGCCAAGGACCAACCCGGCTACTCGGGGGATGGCTACGTGACCGGGTTCGATGCCGCGGGGGACAAGGTCGTCTTCACCTTTTCAGCCAAGGCCGGCATCTATGAGCTTTCCATCGGCTATTCCACTCCCAACGGCGAAAAAGGATACGAGATCACCGTCAACAGCTCGAAAGTCTCCGGCATGCTGCCCGCTATCGGCAAGGCATTCGCGCGCCCAGTCGGCAGGCAAGGTCGAACTCGCAGAACGGCACGAACACGATATGCCGTCGAAAAGGGCTGGGGGTGGTGGGACCTCGACTACATAGAACTCACACCCGCGAAGGCCTCCCCAAAGCCGAAGAAGGTCCCGAAGAAGCTCGCCGATCCCGATGCCACCCCGGCCGCGAAGGCGCTCATGGGCTACCTTATCGACCAATACGGCTCGCGAAACGCTCTCCGGCCAGTACGATCAGTACGATCACACCGAAGTCGACTACATAGTCAAGACCACGGGCAAGACCCCGGCGATTCTCGGCGGCGACCTCATGGACTACTCACCCTCCCGAAAGGCTCACGGCGCCGATCCCAAGGACCACGTGGAGCAGATGATCAAGGCCGCCCGCAAGGGGTTCATCATCACGATGTGCTGGCATTGGAATGCCCCAAAGGACCTCTTGGACACCGAAAAGGAGCCGTGGTGGAGCGGCTTCTATACCCAAAGCACCACATTTGACGTAAGCAAAGCCCTTGCCAACCCGGACTCGGAGGACTACAAGTTGCTGATTCGCGACATCGATGCCATCGCCGTACAGCTCAAGAAGTTCTCCGACGCCGGCGTGCCGGTCCTCTGGAGGCCGATGCACGAGGCCGAGGGAGGTTGGTTCTGGTGGGGGGCCAAGGGGCCGGATGCTTACATCAAGCTCTGGCGGATCATGTTCGAGCGGCTTACCAAGCATCATGGCCTGCACAACCTGATCTGGATACACAACTGCGTCAAACCCGAGTGGTATCCGGGGGATGCTTATGTGGACATTGTCGGGGTGGACGGCTATCCCTCCGACGTCTCCGACCCGCTCAGCGGCACTTGGGACGACCTGATCAAGCGTTTCGACGGAAAGAAGCTGCTCGCCCTCACCGAGTTCGGCGGCGTGCCGGACGTGCCCAGGATGCACCGCTTCGGCGCGCGGTGGTCGTTCTTCGTCACCTGGCCGGGCAGCTTCGGCCCCAGAAGATGACGCAAGGAGACCTGATTCGCATCTACCAGGATCCGTTGGTCTTGAACCGAGACGGCCTTAGACTGCCCGCCGCCGCGAAACCGAAGCCGGTGTTTTTGACCTTTCGCGCTCATCGGCTGGTATAATTCGGGTGACTGGACGGGGTCCAGTTCTTCACTCGTGCATGTCCCTCACGCCACGCCCATCGAGGTGCGATCTTTGTCCGAAGGCCTTAAAGCGAGAATCAGAGAACTCGAAAAGCTGCTCGAAGAGAAGCTGCTTTCGGTCGCCTCGCTGGAGCAGGCAAACAAGCGGCTTGAATCGCGCGTAAAGGAACTCGAAGCCCACTCCACCGGCCCGACCCCCCTCACCGAACTCGAAGAAACCCTCAAACGCCTGGTGATGCGAATCAGCATGATCCTGCAGGCCGAGAAGTGCGTCTTCATGCTCCACGATCAGGATAACGACGAACTGCAGGCCGCGATGCCGGCTTACGGCATTTCCGCCGACCAGGTCCAGCGTTTCAAAGTCCCCGTCGGCGAGGGAGTATCCGGTGAGGTTTTCAGGAGACCACACGCCGGTCGTTGTTCAGGATGCCGCGAATGACCCGCGCACCGTCAAGGGACATGTCGGGTCTGATGGGCATGCAAAACGGCATATGCGTCCCGCTGATCATCGAGAGGCGCAGCGAAGATACCAACCGGGTGCTCGAGCGCAAGGCAATCGGCATCATGTGGGTATTCAATAAGCGCTATGGCAGCGAGTTCATCGAAGAGGACATGGCTCTGCTCGACCGCCTGGCCCGCAATGCCGCCTCGGTCATCGCGAGCGCCCAGATGTACCGCGAGGTAATCAAGGAAAAGGAAGAACTCGAGCACGTCATCCAGAGCGTCTACGCCGGCATAATCATGGTCAACAACAACGGCCGGATTATGCAGATGAACCCCTCGGCGCGCGAGATGCTCAATATCGATCCAAGACACCCGGACCGTGGGGCATTACACCGATGTCATCGAGCCCGAACAGGTCAAGGATCTTCTCACGCGGGCGTTTGAAGAGGGTGGGGAGCTTGCAGGAGGAGATCGTCCTGCCGGATTACTCCAAGGATGTGGAGGAGTTGGCCGAGCATTTCTTCCAGGTGCAGACGGCCATGGTCAGAGGCGAGGACCAGTCCAGCATAGGCATCGTGGCGATCTTCAATGACATCACCGAGATTCGCGGCATCGACCGGATGAAAACCGCGTTCGTCTCCACCGTCAGCCACGAATTCCGCACGCCCCTTACATCCATCAAGGGTTTCATCGGCACGCTCCTGAACAGACACGGTGGCCAGTATCGGCCTGGATGAAGTCCACGACTTCTATAATATCATCGATCTCGAATGCGACCGTTTGGTGCGCCTGATCAACGACCTTCTGAACGTTTCTCGGATCGAGGCCGGGCGCGCTCTGGACCTCAATCCGGGGCATGTCAAGCTGCCCGCATTGGTGGAGAAAGTGGTCGCCGCGCAGAAATCCTACGCCGGTAGAGCACGAGTTCAAGATCGATATCGCGCCCGACCTGCCGGAAATCGTCGGCGATCAAGACAAGATTGACCAAATACTCACCAACCTCATGAATAATGCGGTGAAGTATTCCCCCGCCGGCGGGACGGTGACCGTCAGCGGCCGTGAAGATGGACGGCATGGCAAGGATGACCGTCGAAGACGAGGGCATCGGGATACCCAAGGAGCATCTGACTCGAATCTTCGACAGGTTCCATCGAATCGATAACCGCGACACCCGCAAGGCCGGCGGTACCGGCATCGGGCTGTATATAGTCAAGCATCTTGTCGAGGCGCACGGGGGCCGCGTGTGGGCCGAAAGCGAGCCCGGCAAGGGATCGAAATTCACATTCGAACTGCCCAAGTGTCCCCCGCAGTTCGAGAGCGAGATGAGGCATGGAAGGGGAGAATTTTGAATCATGAATTACGAATTATGAACGAGGGGAGGGAAGGCGTTAGGCAATACCGATGTTTCGGCATTTCAATGCCGAAACCGTGCCACGCTCTGCCGCGGGAACGACTGTCTCCACTGAGCCACCAACATAATTCATAATTCAGAATTGAAGAATAAAGGAGACCGACCGTGGACATAAATCTGAAAAAGGACCTTTCTTTGAGCCTGCGGGACGAGCTGCGCGGGCGGCTGGTTGCGGGCGAGAGCGTGCTGATATCCCTGCCGGGCAGCTTCGGTGAAGCGCTGGCGGTTACCGACAGGCGTGTTCTCGTGATAAGGGACAGCGGGTCGGCTTCGACCGGCTGCGCTGTGTATGCTTATCTGTTGGCGGTCGTGAAGTCCGCAAGCGTGACAAGCACCGGGAGCGGCGGCTACATCGAGCTTCAACTCACGGAGGCCGTCACGGAGCCCGATTCGGCCAGAGTCTATTACCCGTCCTATGATTCGAGTGTGTTCCAGAGCGCCGCCGAAACCATTACCCAGCTTGTTACCCCCAGCCAGCCGGCTTCCGCGCAACCTGCGACTGCTCCGGCTGCCCCAACCGCTGCAACCGGGCTCTTGTGCCCCAAGTGCGGGGCGGCCGCCGAGGATCAGGCGGTTTTTTGCGACCAGTGCGGCGAGCAGCTCAGGCAGATGTGCCCTCAGTGCGGCGGCTCCTCCCGAAAGGGCGCCCAACACTGCTCCGTGTGCGGCTCGGACATGATCGACTACACTCCCGCCTGCGCGAAGTGCGGTTCGAGGGTCCAGAGATGGATGAGCTACTGCACGGCGTGCGGATCAGCCCAGCATCAGAGCTGCCTTGCCTGCGGGTCCACAATCCAGCCAGGATGGTCATTCTGTGGCAACTGCGGACGCGGCCTGGGTACCGGAGTGCTCGACCCTCGCGCGTCACGTGGAGCTATGCGCAGGCTGGAGGAGTTCAAAGAAGCTCAGCACGAACAGCCGCAGCCCGTCGCCGGTGAGCCTGCCGACCAGACCCCGGCCGCGCCGGTCACCGTCGAGGATGAGGCGGCAGGGCACAACGAAAAGGGCCGGGAGTTATTTGATGCCGAGGACATCGAGGGAGCGATTCGCGAGTTCGAGCAGGCGGTGAAGCTCGATCCAGGCAATGGATCGTATCACTGTAATCTGGGTGTAGCTTATGACGAGAACGACCAGGATGAGTTGGCTATCCAGGAGTATACAAAGGCCCTCGAGATAGACCCGAACGATGTCACCGCCCTTCTATCCCTGGGCTATATGTACAACGAGAACGACGAGCGCGAGAAAGCCGAAGAGGTCTGGGGCAAGATCCTGCAAGTGGCCCCGGATACGGCGGAGGCCCAGGAGGTGCGGCAGAACCTGGCCCATCAGGACGAACTCTAGGTTGTTCATCGTCTGTCGCCGATTGCCTCGGCATCCCGATGCCGAAGCCTATCGCACCGAGACAGATGGAACGCCGAATTCGTGGTCCATCTCGCGTGTCGCATCGATGCCGAGCAATTCGACAATGACTACTTCAAGGACCAGATAAACAGACATTCCCGCTCTCGGACACCCGACAAGGGCTTTGTCTTCTCGTCCGATTCCGGCGTGGAAATGCAGGGAGGGCTTTCCCTCTTCCATGAAGACCGTGCCGAAACCGACCAATTCGCGGTTGAGTATTCTCTTTGTTGAGAAGCGATGTTTTATGGCTACATTTTTGATAATTTCTAGGCATTCTCCTGAGAATTGCCCGATAAACAATGAAAAAATGAAAAAAATAACACTGGAGTTACCAGAAAAATTGGGGGAGTTAGAAAAGAAGCATGGCATCAAGAGGATTGGGGTGTGGACTGTTATTCCCGAGCATTTGACTGTTTGGGTGTATGAAGCCCCAAGTTCAGAAAGCCTCCACAAATTCTCCATGGATCCCGATATGGTAAAATGGATGGCGTGGAACACAAGCGAAATCAAGCTGGCGATGAGTCTAGAAGAAAGTACAAAATTGCTGAAATAAGCGTGCGCCCGAGCAATTTGAAACTTAGATAATTGTCGCTTTTACTTTAAATTCGCCACTTAGGATTACGTTACCTTCTCGCGAAGACACAAAATAGGTCTTTAGAATTAGCGCTGAAATGGGTATATATAGCCATTTTGCCTTTTAGCTGTTAGGTTGAAAGTTATGCCTAAATGCCCAAATTGTACAGCCCATATGAAAGAACCTGATAAAGAATGGAACTTTGGGCGATTCCACGTTAAAATGTATAAGTGCACTAAATGTGGAAATCAATTTAGAGAATTTTTCAAGGAAAATACGCTGCGATTTGTGTTGAGCGCACACAACGGCGGTTTAGGAAAAACCAGGGTAAACAAAGAAACATTAGACAGGCATAAAAGCTATCAATAACTATTTCTGACTTGTTCATAATTCAGAAATCTTCCGAACTCCAATATTTTCTTATTTTTACAAAATCCACTGGCATTAATAAAAAGGATCCAATTTTCTAGAGTTTTTTAGTTGCCTCTAAAAATCCCGGTGAATCACTTTCAACTGGTTTAAGCACATAGCGCATGTCTCTAAAGAAACCGGCGGCTTCATCACTGCAACATTCATCATAGCGCGCCTTCATGGTCGTGGCGCCGTGTTCCTTGGCAGTTTTCTCAATATGGAAAAGCAATTTTCTGCCGTATCCTTTACGTTTTTTCCCGATTGCGGTGTGAATTTCTTTCAAATAACTGTAAAGTTGGGTCTTAGCCCAGGAAACAATTTCGTCTTTGAAAAAAAACGTAAAAATCAATTCGTCGTCTTCTTCGCTTTCTTCTTGTGTTTCAAGTATCTTTTCATTTGTAGAATTCTCTATATGTTTCTCGCTCATTTTGAATCGCGCTATTCCTTTTTAAGTGAGAAACTAAACATCGTTTTGTGCATTGATCTTGATTAGTGAAAGCTGGCTTAATAGTTGACTGATGTTGCTTTGAGCAAATTCGTTCTTCTGAGCGTTTCTTCTTTTCTTTCTGTGTTCAGCGGCATGAGCATTTATGGCGCGATTCATGGCCGGTAAATCTGGCAGCAGCAGTATTTCGGCTCCGCATTCGCACTTAATTGTTGGCAAACGTTCCTTCAAGCGCTTATCCGCATCAGCACCGTTGCCTTTTATATTCTTGGCAATTACAACTGATTTAGATGGCAACATCTTCTGAAGCTTCTCAACTCTAGTCCGCTTCATTTGAACTCGAAAATCTCCATTCACTTTCCTAATGGAATAACTATATTCGGGTAAGACCTTTTATGGTCATGTCTGTGTAACCCCCCACCTACAAGGTTAAAATGTCTTCTGAGGCGCCCGCAGTACTAAAACAGTAGCGGATTTCAAATATTTCTCCTCGGAAACTGGCATGTGATGCACCTATAGTGGTGGTCTAGGTGCTTTGGAATCCGCAAGCCACGTGAATATAATAGAAACGTTTCTGTGAAGAATTAGTTGTGCCGTGAGGATATAAATCCAAGAGCATGCCTTGGCGGACCCACACACGTTATCAGGACGCGAACATCCGAGAAGTGACGAAAGTTACAAACTATTCGCATCCCTTTTAACGCTGATCCGCCAAAGCGTGGTAGATTCACGCTATTAGGCTTCGCCTTGTGAATAAATAACTTTGTGACTGGAGGACTACAGCAACAATGTTTCGTTAATCTATAAAAAATTGTAAAATCACGCAGCGACAATTGGACGATAATACCAGCGCTTTTCATTCCAAGTTCTGAGAAGAAAACTGCCGCTCGAAATTAAAAGAGAAATGGGTTTTTGAGGTTAGTCTTCAGCTTTCTTCCAGTCAGATTCAAAACCTGTTCTTAGCACTCCAATAAGGTTGCTGTTGTTCGTCCAAAGAGATGGACTCTCGCCTAATCCAGTTTCCTTGGATGCGGTAATCAGGGCTTCTTTATCATCGGACATTATGAAGTGATTCAAAGATTCACGATGGAACTTGACGTGAACCGAAGCGTCGTCGATGAGCTTTTGGACTTTTTCTTTAAGCGAACTGTCCGGGGTTTCTCCTTCAAAAATTAGTCGAATCTGAGCCCCTTTCTTTATTGCTTGCTTGCATTCATCTGAAAATTGAGACAAAATCGGTATTATTCTTCCCTTGTCTGCAATCAGCGCAACTTCTTTTCTTGAGTTTTTAATCAGTTCTGAAGTTTTTGCCAAAATTGCTTTCTTCTCAGCTATCAGTATGTAGATGCTTTCTTCCCCAGAAAACGGTTGCTTCCAGTCTTTAAGGGACAGCCTCTGGACTTTACTCCTCATGCCCGTCAACCGTTCATCGGATTTGACTTTTTCTTCCGCTACCAGAAGGCTTAAGGCATCCGAAATTGGAGTAGCTCGAATCTCAGCTGGTTTACCCAGCAATCTTTCAATCAAGCCCATTTTTTCGAGTGATGGCAAAATTCTATAAACATCTTCCCTGCGCACTTTTGAAAACTTCGCTACCTGTGCCACTGTAGTTTTTTCCAGTTTAAGTATTGCTAAGTAAACCCTTGCCTGATTAAGACTTAAACCCAAACCAAGCAGGAGATCTGTGTTTTCGTCGTTGGACATTTCAAGTCCATTAACTTTTGTACTAATTTATATTTAAATTTTAGCTTCTTTTCGCAAAATAGGTAGCTCTTCGCTTTTCGGATAGTTGCATCGTTCTGATTTTGAAGGTTTCTACTTTTGCTAAAGGATAAAAATTGATACTGAGGCATCTGAGGAGGAATTAGCTGAAATCGGCTGGAAAAAATTTGGGGTTTGTGTTAAATTATTAATCTGAACAGTAGTCATCGATTGTTCTATAAAGATTGAAAAAAGAGCGGTTGAGTTTACGCGAATACGAAGCCGATTATTAGACCCACGATGAATCCGATGCTTAGCGGTAGTATGCCAATGATAAGTGCTCCGTATTGATATACAACAGAACCGTATTGGGTGGCGTAATTTTTCAACGCGCTAAGGCTTAATCCGAAAAAGCCAAAGTAGGCAACCACGAAGAGTACAATTGCAGCTATAATGGCGATCTTTAGGAATAAATGGATTAGATAGCCCACGACCAAGCCGATGACGAATATTATTATCATTAAGACAATTGGCGGCAAACCGCCTATACTGCCGGAAGTAATGAAATGAAATACTTGATCTATCGCGCCCACAATCTGCAACTCCAATTATGCTATAGTTGTATAAATTGCTATTAAACTTGTGTAGCTGTAGCACCCCAGCAACAGAGCGGTGTGCTGTTTGAAATTCAAGCTCTGACTCAGAGCCCAAAACTACGAGATTATGAGGGAAAGCGGAGCTTAAAATTTAAGCCGTTCTACAAGCAAACCCAAGTTGATGTCTAGATGTTGCTGTGACTTGGCAGTCACGCACACTTAATTCTGCAATAAACGACTTTTAGATGGAAGGTGATAGAATGCCTGAAGCGAAGAAAAAAGTTGAGAATGCTGCTGAAGAAACTGGAGAGGCAGTCGGCAAAGGCATCAAAAGAGGCGCTAAAGCCGTAGAAGACTTTGGGAAGGGCGTAAAGAAAGAACTCAAGAAAAAAGAGTAAGGAGAACAAATTACCTTTCCCCAAACACAAAAGAAAAGTACTTCTTATATTATTTAAGTGAAGTCGCAGAGTTCAAATTGATCTTGGAGGACGGGGCCGAGTTTCCAACTATTCTGTGGAAGAAAAAAACATTCACCATTATGCAGAGAACTTTTGGCTAGGGCTGAGAGTTTATCGTGGCTTCATCTCAAACTTACTTGACGTGAAGGCTCCTTTGTTTTGCGGGCATAAAGTAACCTATAATTGTAATCTTCGCTGCAAGATGTGCCCGTTTTGGAAAAGAACCAGCCAAAATTCAAGTATAGATCAGGAAAAAGCAATTCTGAAAAAGGTTTATGATTCAGGAGCCGTAGGAATCGCATTTGAAGGCGGCGAACCTCTTCTGAGAAACGATTTAGTTGAAATTCTTGCTTTTTCCCGTTCTCTGCCACTGCATACAAGCCTCATAACAAACGGTACTCTGCTCGAATCCAGAATTGACGAGATAGCCCCATACATTAACGGTGTCGTTTATGTTTCGTTGGATGGCTTAGAGAAAACTCATGATGCTATCCGAGGAGTTGACGGAAGCTTTAGAAAAGCGGTGAGGGGCATAAGTGCGGCTAAAGAAAAAGTTGCCGTGACCATCAACTCGACGATTATGGCGGAGAATGTTGATGAGATAGAAAGTTTGGTGGGGCTGGCAAAAGAGTTGGGTACAAAAATATCGGTGGCTGTGGCTCATGAGTACTGTAACGTCAACGCTTCTTCAGCCGCTACTGACAAAACCTCAAAAATAGCTCACAGGCTTATTGAAATGAAACAGGAAGGCTACCCAATTGTCAATTCAATCGGTTACTTCAAAGTGATGGCGAATGAGAAAAACTGGCAGTGCAAACCATGGGCAATGGTTAACATTGATCCCAACGGGAAAGTAGTTTTGCCCTGTTATGTTCACAACGATTATGCAAGCAGCGTCTCTCTTTCTGAAACAGGCATTAAAACTGCTGTTTCAGGGTTTCACTGGAAAAAAATAAAAAACTGCAGAAAATGCAGCCTTCACTGTTACGTTGAGCCTTCTCTGGTGCTTTCAGGGGATTTTAGAGCGTACATGCATTGGGCGTTTCATGTCAGCATCTAATTTTTGGGAAAATGCTTAAGCGTTAGAAGTTATTGTCATTAAGTAGATAATTTGTGGAAAGAGCAGTGATTTTTATGGGTTACTCAAAAAGACAAGGCGGAAGTTACGAGGGAAGACAGGGTCATGCTAAGGGTTTTAAACGTTGCCCAGTGGAGGTTGGGGAAGAATTAGAGGTGGATATTGTGGAGTTGAGCCCAAAAGGGGAAGGCATAGCTAGAATTCAAGGTTTAGTAATACACGTTGCCAATGCAAAGCCGTGCGAACACGTAAAAATAAAGATAACCCGGATTGGCGGCAAAACAGCAGAGGCAAAACTAATAAAGTAGTTTTGCGCTTCTAAAACGCAAACTTGGGTTTGATGAAAAATCAGCGATTATAATTACCGTGAAAATAGGGTCGCTGACTTAAACTTTCTTTGTTGAAGCTTAAAAATTTTCATTGTTGATTGGGTACAGTCACATAGTCTTGAGAGTTTTTTCGCTTTCTATAGGTATCTCTCGCGGTATGGAGGTGAATGTTTTTGTCTCGGACTGCTCGTCCAAATATGGAGCCCAGAATGACTTCAGACGGCGAATACATTTGTGACGATGACAACAAAACCTTCAACAACAGAGAAGACTACGATAGGCACTGCTCAGAAGCGGATATGAAAAGCAGCGGCAGTAAAGGCTGGTAGGCACCTAATCACATGTGTAAAGACGATTTATCCCTTTTTTTTAGGGTGCCTGCAGAAAAAGGTTCACTTAATGGCATGAACAAAACATGCTATTGCCGTCGGAGGTTCACAGGATATTGTTTATTTTAATGTTAAAGAAATGTTTATATCGGATAGACACGCTTCTGATAGAATTCAGCTATAATTGCTAGCCCCGCAATTTTCACATGGCGGCGGCTCAACCCCTACCGTAACGGCGTTTGCCTTGCAGGAATGACGGAGTTGGCCTCCAATTGCGGGGACACGAATGTGGACCTGACTAATTGCTCAGTTAGGTCTGAATTGGGCTTTGACGTATTGAGTGGAATGTTTTTCCCTCCAAATCCAGTTAGGCACAAATCGTGCGAATAAGTGTACGAACGTACCACACAAAAAACAACAAGATCCGCAGAAACAACATGGAGTGTCACAACTCCGGTTGATCCTGCCGGACCCCACTGCTATCGGGATAGGACTAAGACATGCTAGTCGCGTGGCTCAGCCAACACGAGTCACGGCACACAGCTCAGTAACACGTGGCTAACCTGCCCTTGGGACGAGAACACCCCCGGGAAACTGGGGCTAATTCTCGATAGGCGAAGATCTCTGGAATGAGTTTTCACCTAAAAGGGACTGCGTTATGCTCGCAGTTTCGCCCAAGGATGGGGCCGCGACCGATCAGGTTGTTGGTGAGGTAATGGCTCACCAAGCCTTTTACCGGTGCGGGCCGTGGGAGCGGGAGCCCGGAGATGGGCACTGAGACAAGGGCCCAGGCCCTACGGGGCGCAGCAGTCGCGAAAACTTTGCAATAAGCGAAAGCTTGACAGGGCTATCCCGAGTGCCATCCGCTGAGGAAGGCTTTTACCCAGTCTAGAACGCTGGGGGAATAAGGAGAGGGCAAGTCTGGTGTCAGCCGCCGCGGTAATACCAGCTCTCCGAGTGGTGTGGATGTTTATTGGGCCTAAAGCATCCGTAGCTGGCTAAGTTAGTCCCCTGTTAAATCCACCGAATTAATCGTTGGATTGCGGGGGATACTGCTTGGCTAGGGGACGAGAGAGGCAGACGGTATTTCCGGGGTAGGGGTGAAATCCTATAATCCCGGGAAGACCACCAGTGGCGAAGGCTGTCTGCTAGAACGCGCCCGACGGTGAGGGATGAAAGCTGGGGGAGCGAACCGGATTAGATACCCGGGTAGTCCCAGCTGTAAACGATGCAGACTAGGTGTTTGGACGGCCACGTGCCGTTCTAGTGCCGCAGGGAAGCTGTTAAGTCTGCCGCCTGGGGAGTACGATCGCAAGATTGAAACTTAAAGGAATTGGCGGGGGAGCACCACAAGGGGTGAAGCTTGCGGTTTAATTGGAGTCAACGCCGGAAATCTCACCGGGAGCGACAGCAGAGTGAAGGCCAGATTAAAGGTCTTGCCAGACAAGCTGAGAGGAGGTGCATGGCCGTCGCCAGTTCGTGCCGTGAGGTGTCCTGTTAAGTCAGGCAACGATCGAGACCCGCATCCACTGTTGCTACTAGCTTTGTGCTGGGCACACTGTGGAGACCGCCACTGATAAAGTGGAGGAAGGAGCGGGCCACGGCAGGTCAGTATGCCCCGAATCTCCCGGGCCACACGCGAGCTGCAATGGCAGGTACAATGAGTTCCAACCTCGAAAGGGGAAGGCAATCCCGAAAGCCTGCCGTAGTTGGGATCGAGGGCTGTAACCCGTCCTCGTGAACATGGAATCCCTAGTAATCGCGTGTCATTAGCGCGCGGTGAATACGTCCCTGCTCCTTGCACACACCGCCCGTCGTTCCATCCGAGCGACTCTTGGGTGAGGCGCCGTCCTCTGTGGCGGCATCGAATCTAAGTTTCGTAAGGAGGGAAAAGTCGTAACAAGGTGGCCGTAGGGGAACCTGCGGCCGGATCACCTCCTAAGAAAACAAACTCGCATGTTGCGTGCTTGATTGGAGGAGCAAGGAGAACATCAAAACACACAAGATACGTCAAAGCCCAAAAATCAGAGCAAACAAATTTCGAAAATGTTCTTTTATTTATCTTGCTTACTGTTTATGCTGCGAGTGTTTAGGCTTTCTGTTTTTTACCATAAAAAAGAAGGGGGAGGGTCGCCGTCGCTGAAGCATTTTGCGCAGTCTAGATGGCGGGTTTTGTCTTTGTCTGGTGTTTCTGTTGTGCCAAAGCGGCTGATATTGCTGTCACAGTCAGTGCCGTGAACAGCAGCATCAGCGGTGTGGGGAATTCTGGAATTACAGGCGTTGGGCTGGGAGTTGGCTGAATTGTGGGCGACGGCACTTGAGTAGGTGTTTGAGAAGTAGAAGGGGAAGTAGGAAAAGGTGTTGGCGTTGAAGTTGATGACAGTTTTGTTATCACAATTCTGAAGTTAGAAGTTGTGCCTGAAGTTGCAGTAAATTGGTATTGAGCGTTACCCTTCAAGCTTGCAAGCCTGTTTCCGTTCACAGCATCCATTAAATCAGCACTGTAAATTGATGGAAAAGTTGATGAAACATTCCATGAAAGCGTTGCAATCCCGTTTTGATCTATATTGATGACATTGTATTCCCAAGCCATTGAATCTGCTGGTTGAATTATGTAGGTGGATAGCCTTTGTTCGTTTATTGGGGCGGTGGGGTTGTTTGCTGCGAAGAAGTAGCTGCTTACACCACTAATAGGATTCGGTGGAACGATTTGATCATAGTTTGGGTCGAACCCGTTTGCCATGGCGTTGCTGCTTTCCCCGAGAATTGATGTTGAAGAATAGTTGCCTATTTTGGCAGTCAGAGTTATTGTCCAGTCAGGTAGGGAAGGGGAGGCTTTTGCAATAAAGAGCGTTGAGCTTAGTGCTAAAAGAAAAATTACGAGAATTACAAGAAACTCGTGTTTTTGCATCCGTTAACGCCTCTCTCATGATTCGGAAAGACAGTATAGTGCCCGAAGTTTTAATTATTTATGCTGGGAACGAGAGAATTTTGTGAAATTTCTTTAAGTCTCATCTTGTTTTTTGCCGCTGGAAGAAATCAAGATCTCATAATCTGGCATATTTGGGATTTTGAATCAAAGTCTCGGGTTGCTAGAGTTTATCTAAGACAAAAAAAAGGGTGTTTGAGAGTTTGTTAGTTCTTTCGTTCGCTATCGGTGTTAGCTGACTATGATGTTTGTGGGTGTTAGAACCAATGCCCAGTATCCGTTACCCTGTTCAATCGTCGTTGAGGCTAAGTAGCTTGTGCCACTCCAAGTTAGCAGTTGATAATATCCTGGAAACACAGTATTGGCATCTGTAGACGCAGTGATTGTGCTACCTATCATGCTCCATCCTGCAGGCAGGTCTTGCGAGTAGGTTCTTGTCGGAATTCCAGTGATTGTTAAAGTTGTCGGAGCAAGAACCAGTACCCAGTATCCACAACCAGCCTCGATACTTGTGGCTGTGACGTAGCTTGTTTCTGACCAAGTTATCACTTGATAGTAGCCGCTGCCGCTGAAGATGCCTGCGAAGCTTGTGTCATTTATTGGTGTTACTGGGAAGCTTACCATGTTCCAGCCAGCATTCAGGTTCAAAGTTAAGGTATATTCTAGAACGACGCGTACTGTAAAGCTGTAGGTTTGGTCTGCTTGAGCTGCGAGAGAGTAGGTGTTGGTGTTTCGCATGTTTGCAATCAGGTTGCCTTGTGAGTCCAAGAGCAAAACTGCGTACTCTTGAGGAATAGCCTGGATTGACGAACTGCTCCAGCCAATAGTTAATGTATCGGTTATCCCGATTGATGTTACTTCGTAAGCGTAACTAATGTCAGTTTGAGGCGGAACCATGCTTGTTGATAGTTTGCGTAAGTCGACAGGAGAGGTTGGATTGCTGGGGCACCAGATGTAACTGTCTACGCCTGTTGGTGGTGGAGGCGGGTTTACTGCGTCGTAACTTGTGTCGAAGCCTGTTGTAGAGGGTATTTTGACGCCTATTTGGGTTGTGTCAGTGTAGGTGCCTATGGTTGCAGTTAAATCTAGTTGCCATTCTGCCTCAAACTTTTGGATGCGGTTGTTCGCTGTGTCACTTACGTAGACTACTCCGAAGCTGTTAACTGCCACACCGGCAGGATTCTTGAGTTGTCCATCTCCTGTACCAGTGGTGCCGAATTTTGCCAAGAAAGTGCCGTCAGTGCTGAATTTCTGTATACAGTTATTGCTGTAGTCAGCTACATACACGCCGCCATCGAAGAATGAAATCAAATAGGGCGCGTCGAATTGTCCGTCACCTGAGCCATAAGTGCCCCATTGTGTAACGAAGGTGCCGTCGCTTGTGAACTTCTCAATGCGGTGATTATAAGTGTCAGTCACGTAAACGTAGCCTAAATTGTCAACGGCGATACCGCTTGGAGTGTTAAATTGTCCCTCACCCATTCCGTAGAATCCCCATTTGCTCAGAAAAACACCGTTTTGACTGAATTTCAGGATTCGGTTATTGTCTTGGTCCACTACATAGATGTTTCCTAAACTGTCGAGAGCAATGCCTATCGGATAATGTAGGCCGTCTCCGCCTCCGATGCTTCCAAATTGTGTAACGTAGTTGCCGCTGCTTGTGAATACTTCAACTCGGTTATTGTAGGTGTCGGTTACGTAGACGTTGTCTGATTTGTCAATGGCAATTCCTATTGGATCGTTTAGTTGTCCGTCACCAGACCCGGACGTTCCCCACGTAGTGAGGAAATTGCCGTTGCTGTCAAATTTCTCGATTCTGCAATTGTATTGATCTACAACATATGCGTTGCCAGCTTGGTCGAATGCAATTCCATATGGATGCCAGAATTGGCCGTCACCTTGACCCAAACCGCCCCACTTGGCTGCAAAGGTGTAGTTTTGAGTTGAACCGCTTGCTTGTGCAAATTGCAGGCATAATCCAAACGTCGCTATTGTGAGAATCAGCATTATCAGTATTGCTGATAGTTTCTTCATGTGTAATTCTCCTTCCGCTTTTCATGTTTCTTAAGTAGTTATATATAACATTAACTGTTAACACCGAATTGCTTAAACATTCATAACGTAGAAAGCTCAAAGAAATTAGCGTTTGACGATTTGACACAAAATCTTAGTAAATTCAAGCAGAGTATCGATTAATTGTGAAGAGAATCAAATTGAGCAAGTCCTTAAAATACGCAGGTCTGCTGTTCGAAGCCACGTTGGCTTTATTTCCTTTGTTCAATTTTGCAAGAGCTGACATTCCAGACTGGTCCGTTAGCTTGATTGCAAGCGTATCCGGATTCACAAGTCAGTCAACTTTTGGTGCATCAACCAAGGCAACTTCTGGTTTCGATGAAGCTCTCGAAAGTTTTACCACCGAGCCCCGTGCAAGGCATTGCCTCATGGTTTTACTACCCTACTAACACGTCAAGCCCCGTTGACTTTCGAAGGCTTTCAACAAGCATAATTGCTACCTCGTCATCTTTGCAATGGACGTTTAGAGTGCAGACAATTGGCGTTGGATGGTCAGCAACAATCAGCTGGTCAGCTTCTGAAAATAGCTAAAATCCCCCAGAGCTGCAACATTTACCTCATAGATTCTTCGGATTCAAGAACTTTGGCAGATATGAAAGCAACATCTTCGTTCAGTTATGAAGTTGGTTCAGATAGTGTAATAACGTTTTCAGTAGTTCTTTGCCCAACATTCCGGCTTCCACAGTATTCAGTTGGTGTATTAATGGCTTTAATGGCATGTTTTACGAGTTTTGGCGTTTTCGCCATCACCAAGCGAAGGCGCGGCGCCAGATGCATCCAAAACCTTCAAATTCATGCACAATCGAGCTTTCCAAAAGTTCTGGATGCCTCAACTCAAAAATCCCTCCCCACATTCCTTTATTGGGAAAAGTCGTAACAAGGTGGCCGTAGGGGAACCTGCGGCCGGATCACCTCCTAAGAAAAAAGCATGACGAATGCTTGAATGGAGGAGCAAGGAGAACATCAAAACACAGGAACGTCAAAGCCCAATAATCATGGCAATATAGCCAAAACGGGTTAAACTTTCTTTTCAATTAACTGGTTTAGATCGTTTAAACGTAGAAGTAGAAGCTCTAGTGGTTTTAGTTCTCCCGCTACAGGGTCAACTTGCAAGCCAAGCTCCTCGAGCGTGGTGACGCCTAAAACCTCTGCGTCAGAAGGCTCGCCGAGAATCACAATCGAGTAGGTGCTATGTCCCTTAATCTCTATCTCCACTGCACCAACGTCGCGTTCGATAACTCTGCCGTCAGCGGTCTTAAACCGCCTCTTGTCCCTAGGCTCAACGCCCAGTTCCAAAAGCCTTTCACGGCTCAAAATAGTGTAAATTGCGCCAGTATCCACCAGCAAATCCAGTTCAGATTTAAGGTCGGGTTTGTGGATATTACTAACTGTAACCTTCACCTTCACGTAACCCATAGCCTTCACGCATACATCTAACACCTAACCTCGCTAAAAACTGTTCCGCCCGTCATCCACCTTGGGAAGAAACGCCGCAGGGATAAGCGCAGTGCCTCTAAACATGGGGAATACGATAAAGGACTCAAAGCTGCCTCTATGCTATTCTTTGTATGTTGAAATGCTCAGTTCTGCATAGAAAAGTGCGCACCTTTTTTCTATGTTGAAGTATGTTGAATCATGTTGGCGTCTATTAAGATCATCTAGCAGACCGGGAGGGTAGACTGTAGCACACAAACCACTAGGCTAAAGTTCAGGGTTGTCCAGAAGATAATCGTAGTTATTGCTTGGCAGTATCTTTTGGTGGTTTCAATATTTTTTTCATGCCCTTGAATGCTATAGCCAGAGCGACAATAATTGCCGCCATGAAAGCGATGATTATGAGAAGTACATAGTTCTCGAGGTACCCAAGGTCAACGCCGTTAGCGCCATTAACGTTAGCTGATGAACCTAAACTTATCGTGACTGAGTGGCTGCTGTGGTGATAGGTGAAGTAGAGAAGCCAGCTGTCGCTTTGTGATTGAACGGTGTAGTCTATTTAGTTGCCGTCCAAGTAAACTTTCAGCGCGGAAGTATCGTTCAACAGGGATTTAGGAATGCAGACATCAACGTATCCTCTTGTTCCAGCAAGTCCAGAAACATTAAAGCTTAATTCGTTGTTAGCTGAATCAAAGAATAAGGCTGTGACGGTTGAGTTCGAGGTTACAGAGAAAACGCTTTGATCTGCGCCGGGTTCTATCGCGAAATTGATGATGTCGCTGGTTCCTAAATAGTTTTCATCCCCCTGAAAGGTGGCTTTCAACTGGTAGTTTCCTGTAACCGTTGGCAACCATAAAGCCGAGTAACTGCCATCAGAACCCGTATATACAAGGGTTAGGTCTTGCCAGGATTCTCCGCCAGTAACGCTGTAAGAGAGCAAAATGGGAACGCCTGCGACACCTGCCCCATTAAAAGTCAAGCTGCCGTTGATTTTGTAAACGTTAAAGCTTGATTGCGACCCTTGGCTCAAGCAGGAAGCGGTAAGAATTGGTGTCTGCAAATTCTGCGAGGTGATTGAAACGTCGTCTATTATGTGCCAGTTGCTTCCAACTCCTCCAGTAGCACCACTGAAACCGAACCCGTCATAAGTCCTGTTCAGTGTGCCGCTCCATTGAAGAACTACTGCTTGGTCTACTGAAACAGTGACAGATGACGCTTGAACGTCCACGGAAACGCTGTGCCAATTGTTGTCGGCTACTCTTGAGTCGTTAACATAGGCTAAGTGGTTCCCCGTGTAATCCTGAATTAATGCAATGTGGTCAGCAGAAGGGTCGCCTGGTGTATTAGGTTGGCTTCCAGCTACCTGTTGGAAATCCCAAGGTATGTTTTGCCAGCCATCAAATTCAATGCCGTAGCCGGGAATCATTGAAAAAGAGTTGAAACCTAAGTGATTGCCGCTATAGTCGCTATTTACTGTTGAATAATTGGCTTTGTAGAAGAACATGGTAAAGCCGTCGCCTTGGAAACTTCCTCCCCCGACTTTGTAGCGGAAGTTTGCGGTGAAGGGGCCCTGGATTGGAGATTTGAAAATGGCGACGCCTGCTTGTTCGTTGACGGAAGTGGTTAAGACGAGGTACTGGTTTGCTGGGTCTCTGTATGCGCTCCCAAGGTATTGCCAGGCGCCTGAATCGGAGCTGAAGTCATCTGAAAATGACCCCCTGGACTGCTGTTGCGCTTTTGCCGGTTGAATGTTTGGCCCAAAATTAATCAAAGTTGAAAACACTAAAACAAGAATTATTGAAACAACCGCTACCACAGCTCTTCTCATGGGGTCACAGGCATTTGTTTACCTGTGCAGTTTCGATAAAAGGGTTCTCGTAAAACTTTCTTGACTAATTTTTAGTCAAGGTTTCTGTACTAAATGGGTTCAACGAGTAGCAAAGCTCTTAAGTTAAACTTTGTCATAGTATGACTATGATTAAGTTGTCCAAAGTCCGAGTCAAACGAAAAGGCCAAGTCACCATTCCCTCGGAACTGCGGTCAAAACTCGGTATAGAAGAGGGCGCAATCCTTGAGGTCACAACCGATGATGGCTCTATCGTTCTGAAGCCTCTTCCACGATTGGAACCATGCGAACCTGTCGGCGAAGAAGAGCACAAGCGGATATTAGCGGAGCTGGATGAGCTACGGAGAAACTGGCGTTGACAAGCGTAGCAGATACTCGATTTTTAGTTTTCTTATCCTTTCCAGCAAACGAAGCAATGAGCATCAAGACCAGAGATTTTTTTGAAAAAGAAGTCAAGGGGCATCTTTTGGCGCCAAGCATTATCCTAACGGAGTTTATTGAAATTGCAGGGGCAAAAATTGGAGAAGAAGCGGCTAAGACACGTTTAAGGCTGCTAAAAGAGAGGGGCATGCAGACGTTGCCTTTGGATGAGGCGCAAGCATTGGTTGCTGGCAGCTTGCATTTGGCTCATCAAAACGTTCCCATCGCTGACGCCATAATCGCTTCATACGTAAAAACCGGCGCTGCAGAATACGTTGTGACTGATGACCCGCACTTTAAGGCGTTGGGTGTAAAAACAAAATGGCTATAAAACTTGGCAAATCCAAAAATCAAATAAGCCATTATTCAGCTAATGTTTTGATTTCAACCAACTTCATTGCACAGTGTTGTATTATATACATAATTTCTATACGAATTTGCGGCCAACAGCGCCCAATTTAAACCCTGAATCGAAAAAACAACCTTAAAAAGGGTTTTTTACCATAGGAGGGAGGAGGTAGGCTACTATTTGTTGGCGGATTTTGACACAAAAAGCAGTTGCCCAAGCTTTATTCCTTATTCTGCCAGTGTTTTGGTAAAATCCCAGATTTTGTCGCCTACGTAATGCAGCGTTTTGACCACAGGGCCTTTTTTGGTCTGCCTCGCCGCTTCCGCATCCATGAGGCTCTCGCCCAGCGCCAACGCCTTGCCAAACTTCATATCCACCACAAGCACAAGGTCGCCTTTGCCGAATTCTCCTTCGACGCGAACGATGCCTGGAGCCATAACAGCCGCGCCCTTACATACGTAGGGGACGGCGCCCATGTCAACCACTATCCTTGGCGCATTAGCGGTGAAGTCGGTGAAAAACAGCGTAGGCAGAATCTTGCCGCCTGCTCTATAGAGTACAGGTTTTCCGCCTACCAGGTAAACTTCGCCCAAGTCAGATTCAACAACTTCAACGACGGCTTCACCGCCGAAAAGCGCGTCAAAGTCAAGCTTCAGTTTTGCCTGGGCTTCAGTTAGAAATTGTTTTGTATCCTTCGTCTTGAGGGCGTATCTTCGCTGCTTTGCAGGCATAATGTTTCTCCGAGTCATCAGTATCAGCGTTAAATTTAACTTTGCGCTAAATCACTAAGCCTTGGCTGTTGAACTGTGATCTTTTCTCGATCTATTGCCCTTGACTTTTCGTTGAGTCGTTACTGGAAGAGCTCCCAGAGGAACTTCCGCCTAAACCAGTTAAGACCCCTTTTACTTTTACCATTAAGTCGATTGCTTTTTCGATTCCAGAACTAACCTGTGATTGAGCTTTCTTACCTTGGTCAACGAGGCTTTTGATTGTTTCCAGCGCCATTTGGCTTCCGTTTTCTATGGAGTTTTCTTTATCCAAAACCTTAAGCATCACACTGTAGCGGTCTCTCCATTCCTTCTTTTTTAATGGGTCATTTTGCTGTTGAAGGCTAGTGTAGTCCCAAAGAGAAAATAAATGTCTGATTTTAGGTTCTTTAAGTCCATTCTTTAGAATTTGCTTCCAATTTCCGCTCATGTCAAATGAATATTCAGCGGTTTTTGCCAGAGCAGTTATTTCCCCGGTTAAGAATTTTTGAACGAACAGAAGTTCCAGATAATTTCGAAGCAGCCGCCTAACGTTTTTGTGATCCACTTCCTTCGCCGACGGAAAATAAAACACCGTGCTTTTTGGCCCTACCCTAAATATCTCTTGATCTTTCGCAAGGTTTTCGGACACGAGGGCATCATTTGGTGGGCTGGAGTTAAGGCAGAGAAGCGGCAAAAACACATTTTGTGAATTTTGTTCCCATGTTAGAGGTACGCTTGACTCAATTATGTCAACTATGGAATAGGGCGCTGTAAAGGCCACAGCCGCTTGATCCTGATGAATTCCGTTAACTATGTTTATTGCGTACTCCCTTAAGTCGAATTCAGCGTCGTTTACTGTTACTGGAAATTGGTTTAGAGACAAAAACTCAATTATGTCTTTTACAGCGAATCCATCTTGGCTCTTTAGAAAATACCCTAAACGAAACGAAGCTAAACCCGCTGGATATAACCTTACCGAAAAACTCATCTTTCCCTCTGAAGCCTTTTTCATTGACTCAGGCAATGCTGTTAAATCAAATTTGTAAAATTTCCCTTTGGCTGGAAGGATATCAATCGCGCATGGAAAATGCTGAGTCAGCCGCAATTGGTTTATGTCGGATTTTGCCATGTTTTGATAATACGTTCTGAAATCATCAAAGAAGTAATCAGCCGTCTTTTTTCCTGCAACATCAGTAATTGCTCGTAGTTTGCCAACGTTTGGAATTACAGTGTTTTGCTCACCCAAATATTTGCATTTAGCGAGAACCGTGTTATAGTAAGCGTCAACGTCTCCCAGAAAATTGAAGGATTTCTTGAGTGCATCGCACGGAGAGTAAGAAAACGTGCGGATTAATGAAAGGTGAATCTGCCGAATTGTCATTTCAGACAAAACAACCGCCACAATTGATTTAAGTTTGGGTAAGAATATAAGCTTAGCGTACTTCAGTGTGCGCTCGTACTGGAATAACTTGACTGAAAACAAGTATCTAGTGTTAGCCTGGACAGCCCAATCTTTACAAGTTTGGTTCTGGCCGGGCAATAAACTTTTTACAAATCCTGTATAGACGACCTTTTGCTTGGAGCAACGTTACAAAAATTATCGGGCAAATCCCTTGTGACGCCGCGTTGGAAAAACAGCAAGCGAACAGCATAATTATTTGGATCTTAGGTTATTGTCAGAGCCAGTGAGATAGGTTTAAATGGGGAGAGTTCAAGTATAAAAGAGATATAGATACATGAGGATTCCAGAATGAGCGAAATGACAACCGAAATCCTTGAGCAGAACCTCAGCAAAGTTGTACTTGTACGGCTTAAAGGCGGAAAAAGCCTCAGGGGAAGACTGAAGGGTTTCGACCAGCACCTAAACCTAGTTTTAGAAGAGACAGAAGACACAACAAGCATTGAAAACCAAAAGAAACTGGGACTAATCATCGTCCGAGGAGACAACGTAGTCCTTATTTCGCCATCGCCTAGGTGAACGCCGTGGGAAAAGGCACACCATCAATGGGCAAGCGCCAAGGCAAAACCGTCCACATAAAATGCAGGCGTTGCGGAAGACGAGCATACCACGTGCGACATAAGCGTTGCGCAGCATGCGGCTACGGCGAAACCACAACCATGCGGCACTATACATGGATGCGTAAGACTCTTCAAAGAGTAAGAGTCGTCTGATTCTCAAGTTTTATTGTCTTTATTATTAAAACTTGTTTAGGAAACTAAAGAGTCAAATAGTTTCTGCCGATGTTTCCGTTAGGTTTTTCCTTCACGCACCCTCAGAGAACTTTTCCACTATTTCAGCAATTATGTTCATGTTTCGGGTGGTCGCCTTAATTTTTAGTTTCGCCTCAAGAAAAGGGTTAGGCAAACCTCCTTCACCGCCACCGTGAGTCACACTGAAAACTTCGTTGCCCTTCGCCGAAATTATTTGCGCCGTCGACTTTGGGATGGTTAAAGGTAACTTGAGGGGAAACTCCAAGGGTGCGTCGGCAAGAAATGTCACCAGAAAACTTGTCTCTTCTTTATTGTAACCCTTGAAGGGTTCAAAATTAACGATTGCTTTGAGCTGCAGGACGGTGCGCACTAACGCTGCCACATCGTAGCCCAATAATCCGCGAAGTTTTTTCTCTACTTTTCCCTTAATTTCTTTTGAGTCCTCGTCGGTTTCAAGGATTACGTTGCCGCTTTGTTTGTATGTCGAGACGTTTCGGTATCCTAAACAGGTGAAGGCTTCTTGCAGCTGTGTCTTAGTGGCAGTGTGGCCGCCGACGTTAATGGCTCGAAGGAAAACAACAAAACGCGCCATGAAAAAACATTAGGCTAATAGCTAATAAATCTGCTTTAAAGAAAATGTTAGTAAGCAAACGCTTACTCTGTTCCGGAGCTATAGTAGCCTTTATCTATCTTGACAAAGATCAAGGGACCTTTACTCTGCGCCATCTCACGAGCCTTCCTCAACGCCTCATTAACAACCCGGAAAACCCTTTCTCCGTCGCTCAGGTTCTGAACGCCGTTTTCCCCAAGCTCCATCTTTAACAAGTTTTCAGACAAGATTTCGGTTCCGCAGATTTCGCCGTTTTTAAGCAACGTCGTGATTATTATCTCTTGGAGTTCTTGTTTATGCTCAATTCTTTTCCACAGCGGTTCGGCGTTGTTGAGAGTTTTAGAAATCTTGCTCCATCGGCTGGCGTTCTGGTCGCCTATTAGAAGCTTGACGCGTTCCTTCCACTTTTTGAACCATATGCCAATCCACACAGTTAGGAACGCTTCTAACTCCGATGAATCTTCCTTGAAAACCTTGTCCAATCTTTCAACCATCTCGCATTGGCTTGCCTCTTTCCCCATCAAATTCCAATGAAATTTAAGGAAATTCGAGAAGTCTTGGCATGCAACCTGCAAAACTTTGCGGTCTGACCCCATAATATCAAGAGCCGAATCCGCTTCTTTCAATTTCTCCCCTATCATTAATTCTACAAAGTTCATTCTGATTCCCGCTCTGAAGCCCTCTCCAATATTGATTAACATCAGGGTTTTAATTAAACTTTATTTTTTCACAGGTATATAACTGGCAATGCGGGTTCTAGCAATATTTCAAATTCTGATATATGCCACAGATTTATTTGATAAAATTTGGAAGAGCATTAACATCGTTTAAAAGCAGATCTGGGCATTCTTTGATAAGCTCTTCGCATTGATAAAGCCCTGATAGAACTGCTGCAGTTTTTGCCCCTGCAGCTTTTCCCGCCCGCACGTCGTTAACTGAGTCTCCTGCGATGAGGCATTCACATATTTCAATATCCAGTGCTTGAACACATTTCAGTAACGCTTCAGGAGACGGCTTAGGCTTAGGCGTGTCAAGAGCGGTGACAACATAAGTGAAATATTTCGATATGCCGAAGCACTCTAGCTCTTTAATTATGGCTTTTTTGGGTGCTTGCCGCATGGTTATTAGGGCGAGTTTAGTTTTTGCCGATAGGGTTTCAAGTGTCGCGGTCACGTTAGGTATAAGTTTGGTTTTTTCCCGTGTAACTGAATAATAAGTTTTCAAGTACACGCTTAGGAATTTTTTGTTATTGCCATTCGTGATGTCCGTTATTGTTAGACCTTGTTCGATCCTTTTTGGAATCTCAAATGCGGTTTTCTCTTCGGGCGGTTTTTGCCCTATGCTGTGGAATGCCATTCTCGCTGCTTCTATGTAGGCTTCTTTGGAGTCAACTATTGTGCCGTCTAAATCCAGAAAAATGCCCTTTACTTTAAATCCGTTTTTATTCATCAGCTATCTCTGGCTCTTCACATGTGGTTCCTTATTTTTTAAATGTTTCCCACATGTTTTAAGAATTAATCCTGACGTATGTGTTATATATAGATTATTGAGGCAATCTCTATAGGTGCAAATGAACTCCTTCTACGTTGAACAAGAGTAGAGGTGAAAAAAGAATTGATCTCAAGAGATTGTGATGGCTGCACAATGCTTAAAGAATGCAGCGTCCGCTACAAGAAAGCTGTAAAAGGCGACAAAGTCTACTGTCCGGATGGAACAGCCCACCTGATCGACAATTACAGCGTAAATCAAAGCCCCGATGTGATCTGCTTCTTTGAAGCCTTCCAATAAACCCAGAAAACTTAGATTGTATCTAAATGGTTAGAGGCAGAGAAAGCTTATCATTGTGTTTTCTTAAAATCGAAAAATAGAAGAAAAACCAATCAACTATCCTTTATTTTTCAATAATTGCAACTAAATAAACTGCATTTCTTAGCTAATTCAAAGGGTAAAATGCATTAAAACAGCTAGCTCAGAACTGAATCAACGTTTAAGTTCAGCACTACCTCAGAGATGTCACTGGCGTACTCCGCTGTTCGCCGCACACTTTCAATCACTAAGCGCAAGTTAACGATCTCTTCAATCTTGGCATTTTGCAAGGTTAAGAACCGTTTCCTTCTCTAATTTATGAACCTGACTCACCTTTTCAATAACACTCTCAGCCAAGTTAAAGTCGTGTCTAAACAATGCATCCATAGCGCTCTCAAACATTGAGTTAGCTAAACTGCTTAACTGGTCCATTTTTTGTAAGAGTTCATCATTTACAATTTCTTTTAATTGGAGCGTGTTTTCGGCGATTTTGGTTGCATGGTCAGCGGTTCTTTCAACGGCTTTCGCTATAAGCCTGTAGCCTAAACAGTCTTTTTGGTTGTTTAATCCGATTTCTTTGACGATTCTTGGGTTTGAAACCGCCAATTTTAGAAGCCGCACTATGTACAATCCAAATCTGTTTACTTCGCGGTCGGTTTCGATGACTGATTTTGCCGCTGAATAATCTAGTTTTTTCAGTGAAGTCATAGCTTCTTTATGCATGGATGAGGCTATTATTGACATTCGACTTAGCGCATTTTGAACTGTGAGCTCTGGATAATTAAGTAAAACTTGGAGTGTTAATTCGGTTGGTGTGTCAATTACGATTTCTGTTCCAACCAGGTAGTGTCTGGCAAAATTTTTGAGGTGGTTTCGAAGTTTTGACGAAAGAACTTTTTGTCCTTGCGCTCTTACGTGCAAAATGTTGTAACCGTCTAAATAGGCGGAAATGGCTGTTCTCATGACGGCATCAGGATTGTCGTTTACCGATGCTTTGATGAATGCTTCGTCTTGCTTTTCTTTTTTTAGAAATTTTGAAGGCGCGATTGAAAGTGACCCATCGTCTTCCTCGCGGACCACCATTGAGCTTCCCCGTTTAAGCTCGTTTCGAATGGCCCAGTTCTTAGGTAAGGAGAGAATGAATGTTGATCCGCCTGTTACTTGGAGCTTGCGCTGTTCCTCGTTCTGCTTTTCAACTTCTTTAGTCACATTTGACTCCAAGTTAACTTTTTTATGAGTCATTAATATATTAGGTATATCTATATAGACTATAAATATTATGTATATTTACTAAATTTACTATATAAAATTCAGGCATTTTTAGTTTACAAAAACAAAAGAAACAAAAATATGAGAACTAAATACACAATTATACTGGCAATAATTGACCTCGCCACATTATAAGCATTCTGAAAGTCAAACTTTGCCACTAGCTCAATCGAGGTTATTGGTTAGGTTACGTTCAAATTATCGGGCTGTCGTTTGATGAAAGCCTAGCTTTCTCAGTTTTAGTTTGGAAGATGGCAAACGCCAGAGCCCAAGAAATGTCATCGCCGCTCCTCTGCGAGCTGATTTCGCGTTATCCACTGGTTAAGTAATGAAAAAATAAATATTAATCCAAATGTACTTGTCATTTCATTGCTCTCTTTAAAATTAAACATGTAATATCTGAAGCATTTTTTTATGGATTTTATGTTAGGCGCTCTGCCATTATGTAATATTATGATATTATACGTATGCTCATTTGTTATCTATATAGTCTATAATGTTTATGGAGAGTACCCTCATATAATGAGCCACTAAATAGTGGTCTGTTGAAGGTAAAAAAATGAAAAGCATGTATGTGATTATCGCAGCAATTGTTGTAATCGTCATCATCATAGGAGGAGTATTCGCTTACGTATCATTATCAACTCCTCCCACAACGACGACACCTACACCAACTCCTACGACAACAGCTTCGCCAACAGCAGCACCCGCAACATCACCAACAGCTACTCCCAAAACAACTGCAGCTCCAACCGCAACACCAAGTGTAACCCCATCACCAACTCCAGTGCCAACATTAGCCTCAAACTTGCAACTTAACGGAGCAGGAGGCACACTTGTCCAACCGCTAATGGCTGACTGGCAAATAGCCTACAACCAATATCAACCCAAAGTAAAAGTTACCTACAATGCAGTCGGAAGTGGCGCCGGAATCGTCGCCTTCCAAGGGCAAACCGTAGATTTCGGTGAATCCGACATGCCGCTTCAAGCAGCAGACATCGCTGGGCTTCCTACAGGCACATCTGCCTTAACCATACCCATATCCGCCAGCGCAGTCGTACCAGCATACAACTTACAACTTGCCAACGGTTCATTGTGTCAAAACGATCTTAACTTCACAGGCGCAGTATTAGCGAACATTTTCTTAGGAACCGTAACTAAATGGAACGACCCACAAATTGCAAATCTGCAAAGTCTAAGCGTCGCAACTCAATTGCCAGATTCAACAATAACAGTAATTCACCGATCTGATGGAAGTGGAACAATGTTTGCCTTCACCGATTACCTTTCTCAAGCTAGCACTGCATGGGCTAATGGACCTGGAAAGACCAAGTCTCCAAATTGGCCTGTCGGCGTTGGTGAAAAGGGAAATGGCGGTGTAGCGCAAGGTATTGAACAATACGCGGATTCGATTGGTCCTCTTGAAATTGCGTATGCACTTCAGAATCCTAGTCAAATTTCCTATGGAGCTGTGGCAAACGCCGCCGGAAACTACATCTTAGCTACCGTGGCAGATATGCAACTTACGCTATCAGCAGGAGCCAGTAATCTTCCAGCAGGAAACGCAGTTTGGTCAAGCGTCTCTATCATCGATAACGTCTATAACGACAAAACGGACATCGGTATCTACCCAATTGTGACCTTAACTTACGCTTTAGTATATCAATCACAGACCAACTATAATCAAGGCGCTGCTCTCGTAAGCTTCCTTACATGGGTAATAAACCAAGGCCAAGCCTATAGCACAAAAGAGGGCTACGCTCCACTCCCAGCTAACATAGTCGCCATCGACACCACAACAATTACGCAGATAACCTACCAAGGAAGCCAAATACCGCTGCTAAGCTAAATTTAGAAAGCAATCGATCCCCTTATTTTTTGGATTAACAAAAAATTGAGGACGGTGAAGCACATATCAAACTGGTAAGAGGAGACACGATAGTAAAAATAGCTCTTGCAGCAGCAGCTTTCTTCATTATTGGTCTTCTTGTTGCGCTTGCCGTTGAACTCTTATCAGGATCAGCCGCCTCAATAAGCAAGTTTGGACCAGCTTTTTTGGTAGGATCAACTTGGGATTCTGCTCATGAAATATTTGGTGCTCTTCCGTTTATTTATGGAACTTTGTTGACATCTGGAATTGCCATTTTAATTGGACTCCCGATTAGTCTGGGTGTAGCAATCTTCATTTCTGAAAAGCTAAAAGGCCATCGAAGTCTGGGTTACACACTTGGGACATTGGTTGATCTCTTAGCGGCGGTGCCCAGTGTAATTTATGGTCTCTGGGGATTAGTCGTTCTGGCTCCCCTTTTAGCCAAGTACGTAGAAATACCTTTACACGGTTCACTTGGTTTCTTTCCTTTATTCGCTGGGACTCCGTACCAAACGAGTTTTTTCACCGCTGGAGTTATTCTGGCAATAATGATAATCCCAACCATGTCCGCTGTTACAAGGGATGTTCTAAACGCTGTTCCAAACAGTCAGCGGGAAGCCATGTACTCGCTTGGAGCTACAGACTGGGAAGTTACACAAAAAAGCGTCTTACCTTCTGCGAGGTCAGGGATATTTGGCGCCTTTGTTCTTGGTCTGGGACGCGCTGTCGGCGAGACAATGGCTGTTACTATGGTAATTGGAAACGCTCCCAGAATTACCGCAAATTTGTTTTCACCAGGCTACACTTTATCTTCGCTGCTTGCGAACGAACTTGGGGAAGCCACAGGTCTTTATCGATCTGCGATAATTGAAATAGCATTAATCCTGTTTTTTGTCGCTTTGGTAATAAATGTATTTGCCCGTCTCTTGCTTTGGAGGATGACTCGTGGAACGCGGGTTAAGGTTTGAGGATGAGGAGAATTTTGCAAAAAACTAATCTGCCTCCGGGAATTTCACTTGGGCGAAAGATTGTCAACAAATTGATGACTGTTCTGATCATTGTTGCTGTGGTTCTGGCAGTAGTGCCGCTGATTCTCATATTAGGTGACGTTTTATTACGTGGAGCATCAGCCATTAGTATTGGGTTCTTAACTAATTTGCCAACTGGACCGTTCTTTTCAGGCGGCGGAATAGCCAATACAATAGTGGGAACATTCACTATGGTGGGTATAGCTGCCCTTATCTCCGTGCCAATCGGTGTTGGAGCGGGCATATTTTTCTCAGAGTGGTCTTCCTCTAAGCTGTCTACTGTTTCAGGTTTCATGAACGATGTGTTAACAGGTTTCCCTTCAATGGTCATAGGGTTGTTTGTATTCATCATAATCGTATTGAGTACCAAACATTTCTCTGGTTTTGCAGGCGCCGTAGCTTTAAGTTTTATAATGATCCCCATCATTGCTAGGACAACCGATGAATCTCTTAAGCTGGTTCCAAATACGTTAAGAGAAGCCTCAATGGCTCTTGGAATCCCAAGATGGAAAACGATCTTTCGAATCGTTATTAGCACAGGCAAAACTGGGCTTTTGACGGGAATAGTGTTGGCAGTTGCGCGTGCAACTGGAGAGACCGCTCCATTGCTGTTCACGGCAGCGACAAGCACTTACTACGCAACAAACCTGTTTACCCAGCCGATGGGGTCAATGACAGTGCTAATTTACAATTATGGTGTCTCACCCTATAAATCATGGATAACTCAAGCGTGGGGAGCAGCGTTAGTCCTGATACTTATCATGCTTGGACTGAATCTTTTTGTCAAGCTCATTATAGGAAGAAACTTAACTGAGGCAAGGATGGAATAAGTAAATGACAAAAACTCAAGACGGAAAAAATGCGAAGGCACGGAGGGTCGATTAATGAGTACCCAAGCCTTACCATCGGCAAAGATAGAAACAAGAGACTTGAAGGCTAGATTTGGCAAAGTTGAAGTTCTAAAAGGCATCAACTTAAAGTTCCCTGAAAACAGCGTAACCGCCATTATGGGTCCTTCAGGATGCGGCAAAACCACGCTCATAAGATGCCTAAACAGAATTCATGAATTAACCCCAAACGCAAAAGCCGAAGGCGAAGTCATCCTAGACGGAGTCAACATTTACTCTCCAAAAGTGGACCCCGTTGCAATTCGCAGAAGGATCGGTATGGTCTTCCAGAAGCCTAACCCGTTCCCAACGATGTCCATTTACGACAACGCTGTAGTAGGTTTGAAACTCAACGGTGTAAGAGATAAGAAGAAACTCGGTGAATTGGCGGAGCGAAGTCTTCGGATGGCTTTCTTGTGGGATGAAGTCAAAGGTGATTTAAAGAAGCCTGGAACTGCTTTGTCGGGTGGACAGCAACAGAGGCTTTGTATAGCACGAGCTCTTGCTGTGGAGCCTGAGATTATCCTTATGGATGAACCATGCTCAGCCCTCGATCCCATCGCCACAGCTAAAGTTGAAGAATCAATTGTTGCGCTCAAGAAAGACTTTACAATAATAATTGTAACTCATAACATGCAGCAAGCTGCTCGCATTTCAGATTACACCGCTTTCATGTACCTTGGTCAGCTAATTGAATTTGGCAATACTTCAGAAGTGTTTGAGAACCCAAAAAATGAGTTAACCGATAAATACATAACTGGAAAGTTCGGATAGGGTGTAAGTATGCAAAGACTATTGGATAAAGGCTTAGAAGAATTGACCACCATGGTTTACAAGATGGGTAAAATCTCCGAGAAAGCCGTGGCAATATCCATAAGGGGGTTTATTGACGGTAAAGATGCAGTCAGGAACGTGCATGAACTCTCTGAAATTCTGGTGGGCAATACTGTTGAGGTTGAGGAAAAAGCTTTTGAGTTAATAGCTAAGTATCAGCCTGTAGCTTCTGACCTGCGAATCATAAACTCTTACATGAAAGTCGCATACGATTTTGAGCGTTACGGCAGGTATGCTTGGGACATATCCTTTATCAGCACCCGTTTCAATAGAAAAAGCGCTTGCGATGAATGGATATTTGATTACATCGGAAAAATGGGCGAAAAAGTTCTCCAAATGGTCACGATAAGCATTAACTCGATTAAAAGCCTAGATACAGAACTGGTTAAAACGATGACTAAAGCCGAGCAAGGAGTAGATGACATGTACCTTGAGTACTTGAACAAACTTGTAGAGGAGGCGGGTGTCACCAACAAGTGCACTGTCTCCAGCGTGCTTGTAGTAAGATATCTTGAACGTATTGCGGATCACGCGACGCACATAATGGAAGGCGTAGTCTACATCTCTACTGGCGAAAAAGTAACCTTAAGATGAAAATACACCAAAAAAACTGTTAAACAAAATTTCAAATGAAACTCTATTAGCCGAAGTCTTTGCAGAACATTACTTATTTTGATATAATTGCGGTTGTTGGCTTTCCAACAGCTCCAATCTTGCACCCAGTATTTAATGTTGCTTTTCATGCAAAAATGGGGTAACCTTCAAAAGCAACAGTTGATCCAAACATTAGAATAATGATACCTCTTCTGAATGTTAATTGGCAAAGCCTTCCAGAGGACTATTCCCTAAGCGAACGCGATGCTGACGTGTTGGCGTTAATCGAAAACGAAGACTTAGCCATATTTACATTCGACGGGTTAAAACGGAGAACAGGTCTGCATCCTGAAACGCTCTCCCGCATACTTGCTCGCCTAGAGCAAGAGGGCATCGTGAAAAAAGAACACGAAGGCTACAAGGTTACCCCGAAGGTAACTAAACTGAAACTTAACCAGGCGCGCAAAGAAGAGCCAACAACGCCGCTGATTCAAACTTTCCTGCCGTCAGACCTAATGACGCAGCAGCTAATCCTATCGCTTAGAGGCAAATGGTTCGGTGTGCTTCGCTGGCTGGGCATATCAGAAAACAGTCAAGGCGTCACCTTAAAATGGATCACAGAAGACGGCGGCATACAAATATCGGCAAACATTCAGGGAACGGCTCTTAACATTGAAGCAAAATTCTTGACAAACCACAACCTGAACTTGGCTTTGAAGGCTTCTTATCAGCTTATGACGAATATCGGCAAGCTTTACCAAGGCTCACACGTAGCCAGAAACGTTGCTTACTATGGCAGCTCGCCTTTCTTGATGCCAGCCTAAATTTTTGTTTCAATTTACCGTGCCTGATTTTTAGATTTATTTCCATTAGTTAAAGTGCCTGCCTTCTTTGTTCCCTATTAGTCAGATAGTCGCCAAAGACGAAAAATGCAACCGTGCAGGCGCAAGCTAAAATAAAAGCCTATTTGGTTTAACCATTATTTTATTAATTAAGTTGTTATTATGGGGTGAATTGGGAAAAAGCATTTAAAAAGCAACAAACAAGCTAAGTGGCTGGAAACGATTGCCGAATGGTGAAAAAACAAAAAAACGAAGATAAGTTCTTGCTTGAGTTAAAAAATTTAAGTTATCACTCGACCCGTTTCTTTTCTATGCTTTTTTCTTCATTATATATAGTGGCTGTATGCATCTTCTGCATAGAATACAAAATTATTCCAGGTCCCGAATTTCTAGTTTTAGGTATTCTAATTTACGCTGCATATAATGACCGAACCTGGCGTGTCTTTAAAGATTGGCTTCCATTCGTTACTGTTTTTGTCTCTTACGAAATTATGTATAGTTTTATAGGAATTATCTCACAGTACAACCTTCACGGAGGACCACACAATCTTGATGTTCAACTATTCGGTCAAGTTCCCAGCATTATTCTTCAACAAACAATAAGAGCGCCCATTTTAGATTATATGGGAGCCGTTTTCTACGGCATATACTTCTTTGTACCAACTGTCTTTGCTTATATTGTCTGGAAAAAAAGCCCTAAGGACTACTGGAAATATACCGTTGCCTTCGGCGTATTAACCTACAGTGCACTGATAACCTTCCTCTTTTACCCAGTTGCGCCTCCATGGCTTGCAGTTCCAAACGTAACTCGAATCTTAACTGGGTCGGTAGATGTCCAGCTACATCTTCCCGTCTACAAGACATTGTTTGATTTCTTAAGCCCAAACCTTTACGCTGCCTTCCCCAGCATGCATTCAGCCATGCCTTGGCTGGTTTTTCTTTACGCGTTCAAAATTTGGAAGTGGAAGTCACTTCCAGCATTATCGATTCCAGTCGGAACCTGGTTTAGCGCAGTCTACCTTGGAGAACACTATTTTTCAGACGTCTTAGGTGGAATAGCCTACGCAACAATCGCGTTCATTGCCGTCGAGAAACTTTTGCCCATATTATCTTCGAGAATTGCCTTTTTGGGGAAACATGTGCCCAACGAGAAGACAGTAACGGTCTAAGTAAACCACTTTTCTCCTCTCTTTGGAACCGCTTCCTCGTAGCCCGGCTAAGTGCAGTCACAATAAATTAAAACCAAATTTAGAATGAACCGTCTATTTTACTGACACAAACTTATTGCTTTTTATGTAAAATCTCCAAGGTCTTTTTTTCCATTCTTCAGCATAGCCTACGCCAATCCGAGTGGTTTCAACAATATTCCCATGGGGAACAGGTGAAGCGTCATTTACGTAGAGTGGCGGAGCGGTTAGGTCGGCTTTATTCTGCATCTTAGATATGCCCATTGCCATGCATAGCTTGCTGGGGCCATTGGTCAAGTTAGCAGCATTTCCCCCGGTTGCCTTTCTGCGCTTCGCCATAATGTCCTCACCAGCAAGTGGCTCAAGCGCCCTAAGAAGAACAGCCTCAGGTTTTCCAGGTTCATTGCCCGCCGTCACGTTAACGCAGTAATATAAACCATAAATAAAGTAGACATACGCATGGCCTTTTGGTCCATACATAACCTCGTTTCTGGCTGTTCGGCGACCGCCAAAACTGTGAGCAGCTTTATCTTCTGGTCCCATGTAAGCTTCCGTCTCAACTATCCTGCCTGCCGTGGTGCCTTCAGGGTCTTCATGAACCAGAATTTTTCCAAGAAGCGCTCTTGCAACTGTTATTACTTTTTGCTGGTAGAACGATCTTTCTAAAATCATACTTTCGGATAAGAAACTCAACCAAATAAGCTTGCCTACTAGTTTTGTCAGCCAAATATAGAAAAAGAAATAATGAAAGTTCAGGAAGCAACAAATTTACTAGACTTAACCGTTCAAAAAATCGGTGTCGTAATTCAAGTATAATAGTGCAGCTTTAAATGCTAGTACACCTTAACAGGTGGAGCGAATGGTGAATATTTTGAGTCAAACAGTACACGGAAGAATAGTTAATTACAGAACAGGTCCAAAATCGCAGACCTCAAAAGAATGTTTAGTTGAATTGGAAACGGTTACTTCTGGATCTTTAGCGGGCAAACTTATAGGGCGAAAAGTAACTTGGGCAAATGGCAGCAACAAATTTGTTGGAAAAATTATGGGTGCCCACGGAAGAAACGGCATGCTCCGAGTAAGATTTGCACACGGCGTACCAGGTCAAGCGATAGGTTCACGGGTTGAATTAGCAAGTTAACTCACTTTGTTCGCAAAATAAGCGTTTTTTTATAGTTCGCCTAAGTCTTCGGTTTCATACATGTGCTCTTCTAACCGAAACTTTCCTTCTTTAACTACCACTTTATAGTCAGCTTCACAAATCGGACAGGCAACTATCTCGCCTTCTTCAACATCATTCAATTTGAAAGTATTTCCGCATTCGCAACATTTTAAGATTATTGTTTTGCCCTTCTTTTTCGATAGAAAGTCTGGAGAAAAAGTAAAATGGCTAATGGCTGATCTGACTCTTTCTCTAAAGAATTCTAATCGAACTTCAAAAAGGTGCGTGGAACTATATTAGAGTAGCTTAGAAGTAAATCGTTTTTATATGGTCTTTTTTATGTTTTTAAAATTATTTTCGAAAAAGCCTTTTTGCTATTCTAAACGGCCATTTCCTTATACATGGCTTTATAAGCGCGACAGCAGAACTGATACGTGAAGAGTTTCTCTTATCCTCTTGGGCTTACCCTCTCTGTATAACTGATTCTTTTCAAAAAATATTGAGGTAAATCAAAATGTGTATGTTAAGAGCGGGTTTAGTTAAGAACTGCCGCAGATGTAAATCTTCTGTACGGCTAACTTGTGTAAATAGAAAGAAAGCATCAAAGAAGAGCTTTTCAGATAACAAGAAAAAAGGCGAAAAACTTAATTCATAATCAAAATCGCCAATTTTCCAACGCTAATTTTTATTTCTGTAGGATAAACGAGGTGAAAAAATGTCTCAAAGAACTGTTTACGAAGTAAAATGTACTGCTTGTAATCAACCTGCCACTGTGCCCTTCAAGCCTACCCCTGGCAAACCAGTTTACTGCAGAGCTTGCTTTTCCAAACAATTGACCAATCAGCCCCTAAAAGCGGCAATCTCACATGCTAATTTTGAGCCCAAACAGGCGTGGGCAAGGCGAAGATAATCGCCTAAACGCCTTTTATTTACTTTAACTTCTATTTCTAATATCAATAAAGTTTGTAGTAGTGCACTTATAGGAAGGCGAACAATTTGAAGATCATTAAAGGGTGGAAAAAAATAAGCAATCAAGGCGGCTACGTAAACGAAACTACAGGGCAAACTTTGATCGTGGCAAAAAAAGACTTCAGCGAAAACTACCATGTCTCGCTTTTTGTCGGAGAGCAAACGGACAAAGTTGAAGGCAAAAAAATCTCGCCTGAGTTCTCCAAGAAAATTAAAGCGGAAGCCTTCGCCATCGATTGGATGGGAAAACACCCAAACGGAACTGCTGAATCAAAAGTGTAATCTTCGTTTTGCCTAATGCGAAAAGTAATGTTTGAGCGATGAAGTAATTTAATAGAATGTTGGCTTCAAAACTCTAAAGTTAACGCTTTCAGATTATCAAAAAGCGTCGAAAGGAAAGAGGACCTATCGGTTTCCGTATTTTTTTCTCATGCAAACCTGGCAGAAATTTTTTTTGTATCTTCTTATCCTTTGAGGCTGGAAAGGTTTGCCGCATGAGCTGCATTTTATCTGTGTTGTTTGGGTAGGATCAAGCAGTTTTAGTCTTCTTTCGATTTCAGCTTTAATTTCAACGTCGTTTTCGGCTTTCAATGCTCCATTTAACAATATTTTGGCTTGTTCTAAACTTTGGTTCCCAAACGTCTTCAAGAAAACGCTATCTGGATTTCCCACGCCTAATTTTAACGGTAACATACAAACGAAGTTTGAGGGGTAACTTTTAGACTTGCTGAAGTCAACAACAGCAAAGCGGAAACTTCTTCGAAATGGATTATCGTCCCTGCCGTTATGCTCGAAAACCTGCAACCGCACGCTCATTTTATCCACACTTCAAGAAGAAGAGTAAACCAAGGTTAATATCTGTACCTAAAAAATTTTGTTTTTTTAATCATGCCATTTTGCTTTTACGTTGTTAAACGCTCATTCTGCTCTTCTTCAAAATGAAAAATTGTCTAAGAACCAAATGTAGATTTTGCAAAAGCTATTAATAACAACAAACCCACGTTTAGAAAACATAACTAACCTTTGCATGGTACCGCCTATGCTTAACCAACTGCTTACCACTTTAATACTTGGTTTAATCCAGGGCCTAGCAGAATGGCTGCCTATCTCAAGCACCGCGCACCTAAGAATCGCCGAGCATTTCATGGGGTTCTCTGCAACACCGCTCTTCAACGTTTTCCTTCATATTGGCACCTCGGCGTTGTCATATTCTATTTCCGCCATGACATCAAAGTCATCCTCACCAGTCTGGCGCACAGGGACTTCCACAGCGAATACGGTCGATTCATCCCCTTAATTATCGTTGCATCCATTCCAACAGGAATAATTGGGGTGTTCTACGACTTTTATCTCGGCGACCAATACCAAACAATCCTGATAATCGGCGTCACCTTCCTCATCGGCGCCACACTCTTGTACTCATCCAAATACGGCAAAGAAACCCAAACTCAAATCTCCTACCGAAAAGCACTCGTCATGGGAACGGCGCAGGGCGCCGCAAGCTTTCCGGGGCTTTCAAGAAGCGGCTCCACAATATCCAGCGGGCTTCTGCTGGACGTCAAGCGGACAATGGTCTTCAAATTCTCGTTTTTGCTTTCGATTCCCGCGGTGATTGGCGACTTGGGAGTTGAAGCTTACCATGACCGCGGTGGCCTTGTTTCCCAAGGCGTCGGCGTCACTTCAGTTAACCTTGCGGTTGCACTGGTATTCACCGTTATTGCAGGCTACCTGGCCATCGTGCTTGTAAAGAAGCTGGTGTTAACCAAAAGGTTCCATTACTTCGCATTCTACACGTTTGCCCTTGGAGTTGCCCTGATAATTTTGGCGCTCTCAGGCTTCTAGAAAACAATGCCGCATTTGTCGGCTAAGAAGTTAGATTCCAGCTGCAGTTCAGAGGTTATCGAGGTTAAATGGCTGTTCATAGCCCACAGAAGCAAAGATTTTTTCGGCAGCATCCTCTTGCTGTTTTGTTCCCGAAACAGCCAGCATGCATGACCCTTCTGCACCGCAGACTCCGCCAGCCGAAATCAATTCAGCGTCGGCTCCAGTCAAAAACTTCACCGCGTCCAACTCAGTAACCACCTGTCCCGGAACCGGCAGCAACCGATAACCACCTGCCCCCGGCGCATTTAGTTTTTCCGCTAAAGCGCATAAATCGCCGTTTATGCGTTTTTCCAAGCCTACAGGTATTATGAGTTTTACCCGGCGTCCTGCAACAGCGGGCAAAGCTAAACCTATGGTTCCAGCTTTCGGGTGACCAATCAGGACAGCGGCTTGTTTATGCTCTAAATCCAGGGCATTTGCGCCTTTTAAGATAACGTCGCCTTCTGTGAGAGAATCAACCACGTCGGCTAGGGTTTTGCCTTTTTGCCAAACGCCCTTGGTTATCACTACATCGCCGGGAAATTTGCTTTCGTCAGATAGCCGCCCTTCTGCAGTTACAGTTTTGATCGGAGGCAAGGTTATTCCGCGGAAAAAGTGTTTTCTGGAAAAATCCAAGTTGCCGCCCAACATGGGCAGTATTTCTTCAGCTATGTAACCGTTTGTTGTTCCAGCGACAATAACAAGCGTGCCATTTTTAACCGCGCTTAAAATTGATGGGTGATTTGCTAATGCTTTGGCAATTAAGCGTTTTCCTGCCGCTGGTGTAACGAGCAACTGCTTCACTTCAGTAAACTCCTTTTGCCTTTAGCGTTGTTATTGACAGGCGAATTATAATAATTGCGGTTTCCGACAAATAAATGATAAAAAATAAAAAGAAAAATATAAGGAAGAAGTAAAAAGATGTTCAGCTAATGAGCTTAATATCTTCTCGGTGGTCTTCGTTTTGCGTAGCACTCACGGCAATAAACTGGCCTGGAGCCGTCTGGCTTGAAAGGAACTTCACATTCTTTTCCGCAGTCAGCGCAGGTTGCCTTGTGCATCTCTCTTGATATGACATTCGCTATTTCAACTCCTACTATATTTGCTGTGCAAAAAATTTGTTTCTTGCACACCTTTAACGTGTTTTCCATGCTTATAAATTGCATGCTTATAATTTTTAGATTAAGCATTAAACTTTTTTTTATTTGACGAGGAAGGCAAAGGGAAAAGAGCGTTCTAAAGATTTTTTGATGAGGGCAATTCTATGTTTGGATTTGCCTTAAAAATTAGAAAAAATAGTCTTTTTTTCATTCAAGCTAATATAGGTACGCTACGTTATACTGTAGATATTCGAGACATTTGAGAGAAAGTATAGAACACCTACAACTTGCTTTTTCTCTTAGATCTAAGCAGACACGGAGAGGGAAATTGAGACAGAAAAAATCAACCTTAGGAGAACACATTGCTCTTCTTTCAGTAAAACACAACATTTACCCCTCTGAGATTTTCCAGGCGCTTGTTAATGCAAGAGCTAACGAAAAATCTGCCTGCGGCCACCTCACCGTCGAATACCGTGGTAAAGTAAAAGATGAAATAATTTTTCTAATAAAAAAAGAAAATAACGCAGTGGCTCAGTTCAGGGTTGATGAACAATTTCTGTTACGGAAGGATAACCCCTTCGAAAGCTGGATGAGCACCGATAAAATATGCAAAAAAATCGCTAAACAAAATGTAGAATCGGCGTTCACAACGATTCACGACCTAAGGGCTTGTATGAAAAGGGTTAACGTCAAAGCCGAGGTCCTTGAGATTCCAAAGCCAGTGCAGGTTCACACGCAGTTCGGCAATACCGTCAGGGTAGTTAACGCCTTAGTCGGCGACGAAACAGGAAAAATCAAGCTATGCCTATGGGAAGGGCAAATAAACTCAGTCGCTGTGGGAGACAGCGTCGAAATAAAGAATTCTCATATATGCATTTTCAGAGGAGAGAAACAACTGCGCCTAGGAAAAAAAGGTGTTATCAGCACATTACAAAGCCCAACTGAAGTGTTAAGCAGCGTTAGCGCAGGCAACAGCTAGATAAAGTCCATTATTTATATTTCTTTTTGAGAGGACTATTTTTATACATGAACAAACCATTGGCTTGAAAGAAAAGAGGGCAATAATAATTTGACGCTTATTGTCGATGATGCAGGCAGCGGCGACTTACTTTTCGGTGTAGTAGTAGGCGCTTATCGAGAAGAAACAGGCGAGTTCAGATATGACATGATTGACGTAAAATTCTACCAGGAAATCTTCCGCGAAAAAGAGTACCTGCAAGAATCCTCTCGCATTGTCTCTAAACTGGTCGCGTGGTTTAACCTCAAACCAGACGAGGCAATCCACATCTGCCAAGGCTGCATATTTGATGTAGCCGCTGAGGAACTCCGCAAAGTTTACGGAGAAGACCGCGTTAAACGCATCAGAGTCGTCGGCGAAGCGCAGAGGCTAACAGAAATCGCTTACCTAGATGAAATCCGCAACTTAGGCTATGAGCCGTTAACTGAACGCGAAGAAAAAAGAGGCAAAAGCTTCTTTCACATGATGCGCTGGCTCAAAGACAACCCTGAAATGCTGCGGTACGCCAAGACAGGTTGGCCACGCCTCAAGAACTACAATTTATTCAGCCAATTTCATCAAGAACCAGTATACACCGCCGTTTGTAGCGATTGCGGCTCTGAATGTAAAGTGCCATTTCAGCCGCGTGCAGACCGGGCTGTGTACTGCCGAAAATGCTGGCCTGCTCACAGACCTAATAAGAACCGCCAGAAAAAAATAACACATTAATCCAAAGACCTATAGTGTAAGGTTTTTTTAAGTAAGCATCGGTAATAATATTCTTGGATAAGTGAGTTCTGCTTCATGGATAAGGACTGGAAACGTTTAGGAAGCCTCAAACCTGAAGAAAAAGTGGTAATATGCATGGATATGACTGACGGCTGCGTCAGAATATGCGCTGACGGCATCAGGAACCAGTTCCCAAGCATCACAGAAGAAGAACTAATTACAAAATTGCGTGAGCGGCTTGACTGGTCCAAGCGTAATCGTTGAGGCGAATTAAGTTGGAATCCTATTACACTTTTGTTAAAAAACTTGTTAATGCTTTTGAAACTGAAAAGGTAGATTACGCCTTTACTGGCGCATTGGCAGCGAGTTTTTATGGTGTTCCACGAACAACCAGTGATGTAGACGTATTAATCGTAGTTGTGGACAAAGCAGAATTTAAAACGAAGATTGTGGCGGCATTGAAAGAGGCAGATTTAGAATTTGACGAACAAAAAATTGAGGCTGCATTAACCTCAGGCTATAAAATCGTAACTTTCAAAGACAAAAAAACACCATACACACTTGACGTCATACTTTCAGAGGACAAAATCGATAAAAAGTTGGGAAAAATAAATAATGTGAAAACTTTTTTTCAATCACCCGAAGGCTTAATTGCGGCAAAACTTCGGATGATTAAGGCAACGTTGCCGCCTGAAAGAGCGAGAAAAGATCGGCAAGATGTTAAGGCAATTTTAGCTTTTACCCGAGTTGATGTTGAAGCGGTAAAAAAGCAGGCGCAAAAGGATAGAACGATGGAAATTTTCGAATTTTTAACTGCTTAGTCTTCGGTTGAATACTTAAATATCTTTTTTTACCTATTCCTCAGTGGTTGTGTTTTAATTTGTCTGACAAAAATGTTAAGCGCGACAACATTGTTTGGTTGGGAAAGCCTTGGATTACCCCAACAGCCATTCTCCGAACAATAACGGTTTTTGTTGTTTTGATAATCTTTGTCTGGCTTGAAATTTACGCAAGTGTTGCCTCTACGCTTTTAGTGGGTTTACCGATTTTCGGCTGGACAATCTTGGTTTTTGTCGTGATTTGGCTGATTAGCCTGTTGGAGCTACTTATTTTTCGTTTATCCAACACCTATATGCTGCGACAGGACGCGTTGGAGATTCGCCGCGGCATCATCAGGTTACATTCATTTGTTGTGACGCCGATGGGTTTTGGAGATTTACTAGTTTACCAGTCCATTGGCGGCAGAATCTTCAGTTATGGAGATATAACAGTTAATTCTCAGGGTGAACGCCAAACAAAACTTGTGCTTGTCCGATCACCATTCGCCGTGTCAGACACAATCCGTGGCATAATGGCTAAGCCTCTGGTCCGCGTGGAGAATCCCACTTAGAACGCGCCGTTCTTTTCTAGTTTTCTATATTTGTCCATTTCTTCCGTTTTTTATCAAATGTTATTCGAGTTTTAGCGCGGTTTGCTGCCATTTTGAAGAGTTTTTCTTAACATGTGTGAACAGTTCTCAAATCAGTTTATATCCTAAAGTGCACACGTTGGGTTAAGAGCAAAACAAACAGGATGGATCGGCATGTTGGATTTGACAACAATCACGATGGCTTGTTTAAGCTTGGTCGCCTTGCCCTTCTCATTTATGGGGCACAGCCATTCCAGCGTTAAACCCACGCAAGAACAAAATTTGGCAAGGTGACTTAAACTTGTACAGAACCATTATCTTGGATTGCCAAACCAAAACAGCCGCCCCATGCTCGGAAGACTGCATCGCTTACAAGACTTGCACTGCACGAAAGAAGGGCAGTTAATCCGACCTTGTATATATATTCATACATGTTACATAGCCTTATAAGCAAATTTCAACCATGCTCAATGCTCCTAAAAGGAGGCGAAAAAATGCTGAGTAGAGATTGCGATGGTTGCAGCCTGCTACACATGTGCAGTGAACGCTACCGCCGCGTTAGCAAAGACGAGAAAGTCTACTGCCCAGATGGAACAGCACATTTAGTAGATCAAAACTAACATCAACCCTTTTTTAATTTGTGTCTAATCATTTTTGGGCAAAAGCAGAAATGTAACCGTTTCTCAGTTATTCACTGCATGGTGATTGTTTGGATAAAGCTGATTTCTTGATGTGGAGCCGCAAGTACGATAAAACCTTCGGTTGGCAGGCGCAGAGGGAACGGGAGTTAGGAGCTAAATTCCGAAAGGCGAAAGCGTTAACTTGTGGTGATTTAGCGCAAGTTGTTGAGTGGAAATTCAGAGAAGACCCCGAGAAGAAAACGCGGGTTTTAGAGTTAGTAAGTCGAAACGATGAGGCGACAGTTAATCGCCTATCCAGCCAAGCTCTAAGCATTCCTTCCTGCGAGGACGCTTACCGAATGAACTGCCTCACACTTCTGGAAGGCATCAGCCCTGTTTTAGCAAGCGTTATCCTCTCGTTTTTTGACCCCAAACAATACGGCATCCTTGACGCGACGGTGTGGAAGGCGCTGCTTGGCAATCCACCGCCTAACCTGCTAACAACCCAGAATTACCTAAAACTGCTGACCGCAATCAGGAAAACAGCAGCCAAACAAAATCTCGACGTCAGAGTAATCGACAAGGCACTCTACAAAAAAAGCCTCGATGAATCCAGCTAAATTTGTATTTAGTGATTTTTGGTTAAAGTTATTAGGCTGGGTCAGATGTTCCTATGAGATGTGACATTTGACTACTGAAGTTAGCTTAGACAGGGTTTACGAGGAAGTCAAACGCATGCGACTTAAGCTTAAATCGATTGAAAAATCACTTGAAAGCCTTGTTGAATCCTTGATGCCAGAGGAAGAAGTCAGCCCAGAAGAAGTAAAAGAGCTCCGGGAGATTGAAGCCGAAATGGACCGAGGCGAGTGCGTTCCGTTGGAAGAGGTTAAGCGGAAGTACGCGGCATAGCAAAAGTTTGTTGTTATCGATCACTGAAGAACTTGGAAACTGATAAAAAGCTGCTATATTAGTCCTTTTACTTTTTCGAAAACGTCCTGCGCATAAATCGTTTTGCCGCAATGGTTGCATTTTGTTTCGTTTCCAGCTTTTGGAAAATCAACTGTGGCTCCGCATTCGGGACACTTGAGCACCTGCATCACTAAGCCGCCTTTCTCCATTATTGATTTCAAAAAAGAAAAGTCCAGCATAACGTGTATTTTGTCTCTTTTTCTTTCAGCTTCATTTTCGTCTTTGCGCGCTTTGATGGCGCTTTCAATCATTGGCTTTAGCAGTTCTTGGAAGGCGTTTTCAAGGTTGAAGTTTTGTTCGCCGTCGTTTATAACTATTGAAACTTTTTTTGCCGAATCCCAGTTGCCGCTATCTCCGCTTTCTGCAGATATGCCTTTTATGTCTTCCAGCGGCATGTCAAGCGATACTTGGTAGGTGATTTCCCGCTTCCATACACCCATTTGCCGCCTCTCAAGCCAGATGAGTCTTCGGCTTGTAAGCAGGAGAGCGCCCATTTGGAAGATCATTGCTTTGCGCGCGGGACCTGCTGGCGCTTTATCGTTTTTCATGTGGCGGTTGCCGGTCCAGAGACTTAAGGTGGATTCTGATTTGTCTATTATTACGCATTTTAAAACGGTCGGGTCCACCGCTTTTGAGAGGAACTCCCAGTCTATTTTTCCGTCAAGCTTAAGGTCTTTCCAGAAAGTCAATGCAATGGGCTTACCGATTTCGATGAACAATGGAGCATTTGTGCTTGCAACTTTGTAGAGCCCGCCCCCGTTTTTCGGCAGCTCATGGAGCGCTAAGCCCACAATTTTTTGGTTTTCAATAATCAGCTTCCACTTGGCTTGGCACTGACTGCATTTGCCGTATTTTCCAACTATGCCTGAAAGCTCATATGCGCCTGGTGAACCGCATATGGGACACTGCGGAAGTTCCTGTTGCAAGCTCATGATGGGTCGGTTGCTGTATTAGCTGTTGTATTATTTATATTTAGTTCCTATTTCGCAAAGACCTGCAAATAACGCCAAAAATAGCGAGCTTTTGATGTTTGCTAAATGTTTATATCACAAGAACCCATCACGCATGCAGCTTAGTGAAAAAATAATGTCCTCTCATAACGGCGCTGAAAAATACCAGTTTCTTGTCAAGTTAGCGTTGGATAATGGTGCTGCCGACGCGAAAATCGTCCCCGCAAACAAAGTGGTCGTTGAAAACCGCGTGGTTCTAAAATGCAGAGTAGGCTGCAACCACTATGGAAAAACCCTCACTTGCCCACCCTACACGCCCTCAGCTGAAGAATTTAGGAAAATCGTCAGCGAATACAGCTACGCCATGTTTATGAAGTTCAAGTCAACGGCGCAAGCTGACCCAGAAGTTTACAAGAAGCTTACATCGGCTGAAACCGACCCCACGGTTCCAAAGGAAATCAAGGAGAAAGCAGCGAAGTTTTGGGCAGACTGGAAAGACGGCAAACGCAAAATGCTTCAATCCGTCGTTGACCTCGAAAAAAGCAGCGATGAGCAAAGGCTACAGCCTAGCCATAGCGTTTGTTTCTGGAGCCTGCCAACTATGCGAGAAATGCAATACAGAAACGCGGATTTGCCTGCATCCCGATTTGGCGCGGTGGTCTGAAGATGCAGTGGGAGTAAATGTGAGAAAAACCGCAGCCAACGCTGGAATCGAGGTTACTTTTCCCTTTGCGAAAAATCCCGAGTCATTTGCGCTGCTCCTTATAGATTAAGACAAGTTACCACTGTTGATTCTACTTTAGCTCGATTTCAACGTTGCGCAGCCTTAGTTTCTAACCCAGTTGCTCAGCCGCATTTCAATTCTACCTTAGCTCGATTTCAACCCAAACTCCGCATAGCTTGAAGAGGTGAAACAAAATATTTCAATTCTACCTTAGCTCGATTTCAACTAAAACAGTGAGTTTGCATGATTGTATCGCTATACTATTTCAATTCTACCTTAGCTCGATTTCAACTAACAGGTTTCGGCAGTGAACCCTCCAACGTTAAAATATTTCAATTCTACCTTAGCTCGATTTCAACTAACAGGTTTCGGCTAGTGAACCCTCCAACGTTAAAATATTTCAATTCTACCTTAGCTCGATTTCAACTAAAAGTATTGACCTGTTGATTCACATGATAGATGTCATTTCAATTCTACCTTAGCTCGATTTCAACGCGGGTTAAGTTTTGCCTAATCTGGGTTGTCTGCATATTTCAATTCTACCTTAGCTCGATTTCAACAGAGTACATTGCTATGGGATACTATTGAAGCAACATTTCAATTCTACCTTAGCTCGATTTCAACAACATCTGGATGTGCAGCTCAAACGCTGAAACTTTATGATTTCAATTCTACCTTAGCTCGATTTCAACAGGGCGCTAATTACGCTTGTTTTAACTATTAGTCGATGGAATTTAAGCTTTTACTGCCGCCTGAAAAGTTAGGGTGCGATGGCGCTTTGGATTTATAAATGCTGACTAGAGCACGGTTGTCACTTCGCTTTTTTCGATGCCTAAAACTTCTTTGGTAACCCATTTCGGGTCTGGTGTTTCATAGAGAATGATGGAGTCTCTGTCTTTTTCTATAAGCTTGTTTAAGCCTATCTTTATTTTTTCCACTTCGCCTTCTTTAAGCTCGCCTTCAAACGCGGAATTCTGCACCCAGTTTAAGTATTGCTTGAGGTACTTTCGCACCCTGTCTATTCTTTCAACAGCTATATCATAAACGACTATAACATACATCGCGCGTCACCACCATGCTTTGAAGCCGTCATACTTTTTTTCGCCGAGAAGATGCTTAACCAGCTTGTAGCATTCAAGCCGAATGAGCCGCTGATACGACACGTGGCGGTCAAGGGTCTGATGCATGACTGTGGTTTTGAGTTTTTCGTCGTATTCTTGGACGAAGAGTTTTCTGCCGTCTTCTTTTAGGTAGCAGTAGTTTAGTTCTTGCAGGAAGTGGCTGGGTTTTATGAGGCGGTTGTTTACGAGGTTAAAGATTGTTCGGTCCACTATGATGGGTTTGAAGACTTCGCTTATGTCCAAGCTTAGGGAGAAGCGTCTTTCTCCTGGTTCATGCAGGTAGCTGATTGTTGGGTTCAGTTGAGTGTTGTAGATTTCCGACAGCGTAGTGGTGTACATTAGGGAGTTGCCAAAGCTTATGAGGCAGTTCATCATGTTGTCAGGCGGCATCTTGACCCGTTTTTCCAACTCAAAGCCTTCCCGCAGGATTTCGCCGTAGCTGCTGTAGTAGTGGCTTCTTATGCGTCCCTCCACGCTCATCAGCTCAGAAATCTGGTTGACATGGTCAATTTCTAGGCGGCATTTCTCGATTTCTTCTATGTAGGCGTCAACGGGCTTGTCTTGTTTGCGGTAGTACTGGAGGTTTTTGAGGATGTTGTAGCTGGCTGTGTTTATGAATTCCTTGGCAATCTCCAGCCTCTGCGCTTTGTCCATGTAGTGCGCTACCTGTTTAACTATGAGAAAACCTGAGAGCAAATGCGCTCGGGGATAGTAGCTGCCTGAGTAGTAGCCGTAGTAATTGAAGAAGTGGATGGGTATGTGCTTCTGGGTAAGGTAGTTGAGGAGCTTGGTGTTTAGGTCCAGTTCGCCGTAAGCGTAGATGGCGTAGATGTCGTTTATGGGGATGGCTTTTTTGCCGTTAACGTTTTCAAAGTAAACCGTGTTCTCTTCACGCCGCAGCCTGCCGCTGCTTAGGATATAATAGTTTTTAGCCATGCTTTAGCACCAACATAACTCGTAGTAACTGCATTTTTTGCAAAACCCCTTCTTCTCCACTATCGGCGGCTCAGGCAAGGCGGCGATTTTGTGCATTTCCTGCAAGATGCCTTCGAGTTCCTTGATGTTTTCCTCTGTCAACTCAACGGGCACCGTCTTTTTCAGCAGCGGATAATGCAGAACGCCTTTGACGTCAACGCCGATTTTCTTAAGGTAATACAGGTAGTAGAGAAGCTGGAACAGATGCGCTTTCTCCAATCGGCGGGAACGCTTCACCTCATGGATTTCGCCTTTGCCTAACTCCAAAAAATCGATTTTGACTCTGCCGATGCTGACTTCCTTAAACTTGCGGCTGTAACCCTCTTCGTGGAGAAGCTTGCCCAGTAAAACCAAATCCGAGTCAGCCTCCAAAGTCAGGTTATGCGAGAAAAACCACAGTTTGCGGATACAAACAAAAAAATAATTAATCTCCGTACCAGTAAACGAAAGATTGTTCTGGACGTCTTCTTTGGGATTCAGCTGCGACAAGATTATACGCCCCTTCTATAATCTTAATACCTCTTTATTTATAAATTTCAACAAAAGCCTCATCAAAAAACTAGAGTTGCTTTAATCATGCTCTAAAATTATATATACAAAGAGAAGCATACGCTGAACACCTGAATATAAAATGAAACAAATAACACTATCTGCCGTCAGCGATGTATGGATGGATAACGGAGTCGAAACTCTCTTTTCGATTCTTCATGAAGCACAAAACAAAAGCTTCAACGCTACAATCGAAAACAACTCTTTGATCGTTACAATAAACGATTTTGAGGAATTCAAAAAAACTATGGCCTATGCAATTGAGCGCAGGCGGTCAAATCTAATTATAATTACCATGGACAAAGAATTAGGCAAAAAGAAAGAGATAAAAAAAGACTACATACTAATCCAAGAGCAAGCAAAAATTAAAGGAAAAGTTGCCTTCAAGGAAGGCTTATACAACCCTAAAACTGTTTTTGAAGCAACCTCAAAAATCCTCGATTTAATGATTACTGAAGAAGGAACACGCAATTGTGTTATCTGCGGAAAACCTTTTTCTAAGTCTGTAAAGAAACTTCAACAAGCTGCCTACCCCTTTGTTACAAAAATCAAAAGTCTCAGTGGCATAAGAAGCTACAAAGATGAAAACACGTACTCTCTAAAAGAGTATTTCGAAGATTTTTGCCCTGCCTGCTACTTGAGAGGTATAGCTGAGTGGTCCGACGACGCTATAATTTACAGAACAGTTCCCGGTGAAAAATCAACCATTTTCCTGCCTCAATCACCAAATCTCAACGAATTAAATAAATTTAAAGAAAAATATAGGTGCCTTCTGAACAAGAACGAAAGATACCAAAATATACGTGAAGAGATCAATAGCGACAAAACCGAAAAAACATCAGGAGCATTTAGCACACTTCTTTGTTTCTACGAGAAATTCTTTATCGATATTCAAGATTCTCCTGAAAAAACATGGGCTTTGATGGAAATTCCATTCGGCGCAGTCAAGAACATTAAATTCACTAATTTAACTCTTGAAGATTCTGTTCTTCAAGTTATGAAACACCTTTCAGAAGAGGATATTGGCATCTACAGCATGGTAATCAAAACAACATCTTTCTTTACCAACACTTCTAAAGGTTCCACGGTTGATTGGGATTTGACTAACGAAATTAGAGAGAGCCTATCAAAGGCATTCTTAGAAAACGATTTCCGCTCTTTCGCCAAAGCTTTTACTCCCAAGAAGGGGGGTCACATAGGCTTCTCTAATGAAACACGAACGTACCTCGAGAAATTAATATACAATTGGAGTTTAGAAAAAATGGGATTAGATGAAGAAAATCTTAAAATGTTGAAATCTGCTGGAAGAACAATCGCGGTGGCTTGTAAAAGTCATCAAAGTCTCCTGTACAAATTAGATAAGGCAAAAGACAAAACGGCTCTGCTGGATGCGATACGGCAGGTCAGCCGCAGAATAGCGGGATTAAAAGCGGAGGAAAAAGAGAAATACAAAACGTTCGTTTACCCGCCAGCTTTAGAAGAGCTAGTCATACTATTAGAAAAACACGAATCGAACAGAAAGTTTATTGAGGATTTGAGGAACGCTATAGTAATTTTTTCTTGTGTCGAGTTATCCCGTTTAGACTATCTTGGAGAAAGAAAGGAGGTGAAATGAGATGACTGAGTTAAAGGGATTAAACGTTGTTTGGCTTTCAAAAACAGATTTAACAAACTTGAACGCAGGCGAAGGCGAAAGTAACTTCATAGATGTGAAAAAATTCAAGAAAGACGATGTTGAATATCCTTACGTAAGCGGACAAGCGATGCGATTCTACTTGAGAGAGGCAATCAGGCGAAATCTCTCTGGAAAAGAATACATGTGTGTTCCCGATGATAAAGGCGAAACATGCGGGGACATTACAAAATGTATTATGTGTGACCTTTTCGGATTCATGAAAACCGAAAAAGGACGAGGCGCTACAATGAGGGTTTCCCCAGTGAAAGTATCACCAGCGATTGGATTACTGCCATTTGACCAAAATGCAAACGTAGACTTCCTCACTAGACGACATAGAGTCTCAGAAGGACAAAAAATGGAAGGCGACATCGTCAACGTTGAAATAGGCACAAACATCTACAAAGCGGGAATTTCAATAGACATGATTCGAGTAGGCAGTGAAGAAAAGATAAATGAAGAAAGAGAAATCTGTATCAATCGAAAACCAGATAAGTCCCCTTGAAAGAGGCAATAGGACAAAGAAGATACTTGAAGCTTTGAGGTACTTAACTGACTACTCAAAACAAGCACGGCTTTTAACCGATTTCTCCCCTGACATTATAGCTATATCCATGCAAACGAAATATTCACATAGACTTCAGAAACTATTTGAGCTTGATGCTGGAAGAAACCTAAATCTTAACCGATTGAACGAAATACTATCCGATGTATCCCAGTATAGCGACAAAATACTCTTTGGCATGATTTCGGGAATAGTGAGCAACGAGACAGACGTAAAGAAGACCGTCGAAGCAAAAGGTATCAAAGTAAAAACCCCAAGTGAAGTAATTGAAGAAGCATTGACTCTGGTGAAATAATGCTGGGATTTGAGTTCCAGCTCAATACACTCTATTTCGCTACATTCCGAAAGCCCGCTTCTACAAGCCTTATTCTAAGCTATAGCGTTCCGCCGTACACAACGCTCAGAGGACTATTATCAAATGCGTTGGGCAAAAAGAGAGATGATTATTCTATACAGGAGTGGGTAAAAATTGGCATAGGCCCACCAAAAAACTTGAACCGTTCAAGAGAGATGGCAAAGATACTTAAACTCAAAGGCACGGGCAAAACGCACAACAAAGTTTTTCCTTCATCACCAGTTTTCAAAGAGTTATTGGTTGCACCAACTTATAGAGTCTTCTTAGTTGGTGATGAAGATAAAATAAAGCTGATTTACGACGCTTTGCAAAATCCACAAAGACCGCTGTACATGGGTGCATCAGATGATTTAGTAGACATAGACGTTTCAGAATTGATAGAAGCCAAAGAAACTAAATCTAACCAAGTGACTGGATTAATAGGTGGCATTCATGAAAAATGCGCGGTTGAAAACTTACCCTATAAATTCATCCAAAAAGGCAACGTTTTTTCTATCGAATACAAGACTGTGTCTATACCTTACGCCCCAACCATTATCCTTGAGGAAGAAACCAATTGCTGGAAGTTCAGCAACGACAACGTTTGGTTAGCATAGAGCTAAAGAACCGCTCGTCAGCCCTTTTGGATGACAATCATGTAAGTGAAACGAAATGAAACCATACGCCAAATTGCAATGCACATGTAGTAGCTGCGGACAACTTGTGGCTGCCTACATGAAGAAATGCCCCAACTGCCACGAAGAACTAAACTGGGATAAAATCAAGAAGTTTTTTCAAACATACGAGGGCCACATATTAGACGCCCTCAAAATTCTGCATAAGTATATTGAAATTAATGAAGATGTGATTGACCAGTTCTGTGAACGATGGCAACTGAATAACGAATCTTTTTTGAAAAGTCTTTTTGTAACAGTTTTTCTTCATGATATAGCAAAATTAACCGATGAATTCCAAAAAAATATTGCAAGAGGCAAGTCTTCTTCAAGATATCCTCATGCCTATTATGCACTTTCAATCCTGAACAGTATCGAACTCCCGAACCTGCTGAATGTACCCTTAGAAAAAGCAGCAATACTGGGTCACCACAGACAACTATACGGCGGTATATATGACAACTACACGGTGTTCGGTGTACCAACATTTCTTAAAGGAGAAATAGATTGTTTCGTTAAAACAGCAAAAAAAGTACACGCTGAACTTCTTTTTGGAACATGGTTTCAGTTTGATGGACTGAAAATGCAGTCTATTGAATTAACAAGACCCAATAAGGTCGAGCTCAGAAGGCTTAGGAACAACATTATTTCCGAAACATCTAATTTTGAAGACAAAGAGAAAATAAAATCGGTTTTTAGCTATCTTCTTTCAATACTGAAAATTTGTGATGATTATTCAAGTGCTGACTTCTCAGAATTCATAAGTCAATATAAAGGCACTAATATTGAATTTGATTCAACAATTGAAGAACCAGAAAAGTACGTTCTTAGACCATGCACAGAAATGGTGTATGAACGAATTTTGAAAAATAATAAGCCCTATCACTATCAGGCAGATCAACTGGGTGGACTCTGTGGAGATGTCCCGTTCTTTGGATTACTTTTTGCTCCATGTGGAAGGGGAAAAACTGAGACCGCGCTTATCTGGGCGCTAAAAGCCTTGAAGAAATATAAACGAAACAAAATTATTTTTGCTATGCCAACCCAAATTACTAGTAACGCAATGTGGGAAAGATTTTGTGAAATATTCGGTAATGGAGAATCGCAGCAAGAAAGAATTGAAACTGGAAAAAAGCAGGTAGGTCTATTCCATGGCAAGAGCTTTATCGTTTTGAAAGCAAGCGAGAAAGGCGAAGAAAACGAAGAAGAGTTAGACTTTGAGATACAGGAAGAGGTCAAAGGAGAAAATTTCAAAGGTAACGTATTTTTCAAACCCATCAATGTTACGACTATTGATCACGTAGTTAACTCCTTCATACACGGATTTCCACAGGCCGACTTCGCAATAGGAAATCTGCAGAACGCCGTCATAGTCTTCGATGAAGTACATTACTATGAACAACAGACTTTAGAACATCTCATGACACTCTTAGAATTGCTAAAGAAGATGCAAATTCCCACGCTTCTTATGAGCGGTACGCTGCCCGAATTCTTTATCCAAAAAGTCAAAGAAGTAAATAACGAATTCCAAAATTTATACTCAGACGAAGAAGGACTTCTCTTTGAACCCTTCAAAATTATGCCAACTTCAAAACCAATATTGCTTCATAACGAGACTAATGAAAAAGTAATCGATGAAATCATTGAAAATTACCATAACAAAATGGTCCAGTTTGTGATTCTCAACACTGTAGAAAGAAGTAAATTACTATACGACACCTTGAAGAGTCGTTTACCTGATGAGGGCAAAAATATAATTCTGCATAATTCTCAGTTCACCTATAAAGATCGAGCCGAGAAAGAAAAAAATCTTCTTAAGGAACTACAAGAGAAAAAAACTCGACCATTCATCCTTGTAGCCACGCAAGTCATCGAGATTAGCTTAGATATCTCATGCGATGTCATGTACACCGAATTGGCGCCAGCAGATGCTATTGGGCAAAGAGGTGGGCGACTCAACAGAAAAGGGCGAACATGGAAGTCTAACGGTTTTGAATATACGATGAAAATTTTCATGCCTGAAGAACTTTTTGAAGAGGACCCTCAAGATAGGCCATACTCCGTAAAGCTTCTCAAAAAGACACATGAAGTGATAAAGAATCGCTCTTACTCATACCATGAGCTTAAGCAACTTTGCGATATGGTCTATTCTGACTATGAGTTGCAAACACGTCCTGATTTGAAAATACTTCTGCATAAGTGCTCTCTATTTGGTTATTCACCATATGAAATTAACTTTGGCGACGAGGATAAAAGCAGGCTATTCGAGTTCAGACAAGAAAAGGAGCAAAAACTGGACGTAATACCCTGGCAATATTACAAAGGCGACGAAGGCAACCTAACCGTGGAAAACCAAGCGCAAGTCCCACTTTGGTGGTACAAGCAGGATGATAGGCATATCGATGGGTCAGAGCGATTTATTATGCGTTTAAAAAATGGAAAGAAACCCTACTGGATAACAACAATACAGTATTCCCAAGATAAAGGGTTCGACCTAAAGGCACCTCTGGTTACTCCACCAGCGGACAATGTCATATAATCGTTTAATGCGGCAAGACGACATAATTTGTTCTTAACCCCATTCACTTTGCAATCTTAATTATATTCATAAAACCAAATCCCATGCTATTGAGTTCACCAAATCCAGTATTTACTCCAAATTCAAGCATTCGCCGTTGATCCTCGCTTAAAGCGCTTATTTGAAATCTCCATAAAGAGCCAAAAATTTTGGATTCTTTTCCGTCAATTACCAAGTGATTGCAGACTTGCTTTTGGAAGGCGAACTGTTCAAAGATAGGAAATGCTTCCATTTGTGTGCCGTGGTATTGGTTGTATTTTTTGAATAGGTTGTCTTCTACTTGTTTGACGAAGGCTCCGAAGGGGTATTGTTTGCGCCAGTAGACGTACTCGTAATCCTGAGGAGGCTCAATGTTGTAGCGGGCGTAGTTGGCTTTGGGTATCCTGACCACGATGGGTGTGCCCGCCGCCAGAATGCATGAGCCGCCGATTTTAGGCTCCAAAACAGAAACGCCCTCCACGGAAAAAGACATCTCGCCAATGTTCACCCGCTCCTTGCCCCGTTGAAGCTTCTCCAGCCCGCCTGCAACCACGCCGATCAAGCCCTCGTCAGGGGAAGAAACCATAAACCGCCGCATCTCGCCCTCATGCATGTCTACGCTTGGGAAGATGTTGCTGAAGCAGAAAAACTTGTAGCCGCGCCTGTCATGCAAACCGCCATAGGCTGAGCCCCGCAGAAGCTCGTAGATGAAGCCCTGCAGTTTATGGTGATACATCAAGTCGTAGACGCAATCTGCTTTAGCCTTTAGCTCAACGAGTACACGCATAAACAACCTTTCAAAGCATTACCCTATTAAAAATTACGCAACAACACAAAAAACCCCAAGCCGCCCGCAAAAAAACTCCATGACAATACACGAGAACCAGCCAAACTCAAAAGTCGCAACCCGCAAACGCCTTCTAACCCCAAATCAAAAAAGCAACCCAAAACACAATAAGCCAAGCCTGAAAGTCGCAACTTTCCACCAGCCAAAAGTCGCAACAAAAAAATATCTAGCAACAGCAAAACCAAGCCAAAATTTCAGAAAAACCAAAACCTAAAAAAAGCATCCCCAAAATTACACTAGCGTATCTGCATGAAGATTCTGTTAGACGAAATGTACGCTGGTTTAAAAGAGTACTTTGAAACTTTAGGTTACGAAGTCTTAACCGCCCAGGAAGCAGGGCTAAAAAGCGCTAAAGACCGAGACATCGTAGAGTACGCGAGCAAACACAATTTAATCCTTGTCACTCAAGACCAAAAACCCGCTGAACTGGCTGAACTTCTGGGCGTTAAATGCGTGTTTATTTCCAATTTGATGATTGCAAAGCTGGTTGACGAAAAAATCAAACAGCTCCAACTCTAAACGAAAATGTGCCGAAGGTACTTGTTCCACAGATAAGCTGCAGCGTAACCAGCCACAACACCAGTCACTGGACCCATGAATAACACAAGCGCATCAAGCATGGGGCTTCTTTGAACAAATAAGCCGGCGCCCGCACCAGAAAACTGTGGGAACATCGAGAACGCTGAGTAACTTATTACTCCAATCAGCATAGTGCTTAGAGCCATGGCAGCGATCAATCTGTTGCGGTTTACGCCTTCACGCGAAGCAGTTACCTTAAAAATAAACAAGAATGCATCAACTAAAACTCCGAAGAGAAACGTAAAGAGGAAAGTAAAGGGACCCAAAGCAGGGCTTCCCAAAGCCGTTAAGAGCCCGCCGACTGCTCCCACATAGGTGGCGCCTAACTTTTTAATGAATAAGCCGCTGAGGGCAAGAAGAACAGCTTCAACAACGATCAGCACGTAGTTTAAAGGGGAGGGCAGAAACACGTTGACAACAAATATTATAGAGCCGAAAAGCGCGATTAAGAATAGCTGGCTAAGTCTCTGCGTCATATACCCCCTTCTGGATATACGAGTTGGTTTTCTATCTAAAAAGTCTAATGTAGAAAAAGCTCACTTTGAAAATTTACCGTTGAAGCCATTTCAAGTCTCTTAAGCAAGCCTTTTTTCGAAAAAGCCATGACGAGATCATATGTTTTTGGAATTTTAGCCTGAGGGTCTCATCTTCGTTAATTAAAAGGATGCAGCTTTGGCTTCTTTTGTTACACTTTGGTTTTGAGTTCTACCTTGATGCTGTACATTATGAAGGCAAATGAACCGACGATTGCAGCTATTGAAGCTAAATCAATTATTCCAAACATATTTTCACCATTTCACTTTATACTCAGTTACTTGCCCAGCTAAATATAAATGAAGTTGTGATTTGTTCATAATTTTTCATAAAACATTGACGCGCGTCTAAACAATAGAGAATCTCTTTGAAATAGAGCTTCATTGAAATTTAGGTTGGAAAGCTGGTTTTTTGTTCGAGTTCTAAACCGCTTGAATTTGAGATGGGCATCGTTTTTTTAAACAGAAAAGAATAAATTGGCAGGTTACAATAGTTAATAAATGTCTTATATTTGACTTATAAATGTGAAAAAAGGGGATAAGGTAAATTGAGCACTCACGCAGAAGATTTGAAACTCCGCTTAATGACAATCGAGCTGTTACGAACAGCGAAATACAAGCGCAACATCACCTATCGGGAATTAGCCTCAAAAACCGATTTGCCAGTCACAGTCCTTAGCCGCTACGCGAAAGGCCACGTGCTGCCAAACACCACAAGAGCCAAGCAGCTCTGGCGAGTTCTAAACAAGATTGTCGGTTTAGAGGCAGAATTGCGCAGCAGAATAAAATTTGACGATGCAGGCTACTTCGACAACACTGAAATCGTCGGCGACTACAACATTCTGCAACAAGCGGCAAACCACGCCCTTGCAAACTTCGCTGGAAAAAGAGTTACAAAAGTTTTAACCGCAGCCGTCGACGGCATTCCCCTAGCCACCATGGTTGCAAACGCGTTGGGCGTAAACCTTATCGTTGCAAAACGAAACAAGGAAGTCGGCGTCAAAGCCTTCCTGGATGAAACCTACATTTTAGGGAGAGATTCAGGCGTAACCGTAACACTCTACATTCCTAAAGAAGCCATCAAAAAACGCGACAGCGTCCTAATCGTTGACGACATGATTAAAAGCGGCGAAACACAGGAAGCCCTCGTGACCCTTGTGAAGAAGTCAAAAGCTGAAGTCTCAGGCATCTTCTCGCTTATCGCCGTCGGAGAGGAATGGAAGAAACGGCTAAAATCAGGCGAAGACTCACCTGTTGAAGTCGTTACCCACCTAAAATCGCCCTTCGACACCTCCACCTGATCCTGTTGCAGCCAACCTTTTTCTTTCCCATTTCACAATTTAACTAGGTGGAAGCGAATAAATGAAGATAGACCACATCACCATCCTCGTGAAAGACCAGACTGAAGCCGCAAATTTCTACGTTGAAAAACTCGGATTCCAAATGCGGGAAAACACCGTTTTTTGGGGAGACATGCGGTGGGTTACTGTTTCGCCGAAAGACCAGCCGGACCTTGAATTAACCTTTGTCACGGCGGACACTGAGGATAAGCTTAAAGCGTTGGGGGAACAGGCGGGAGACCACGTGTTTCTGACTTTGGAGACTGATGACTGCCGCAGAGATTACAATGCAATGAAGGCTAATGGAGTCAAATTTTATGGGGAGCCAACTGAGCAGGCTTGGGGCGTTGAAGTTGTTTTTGAAGACCTCTACGGTAACCTATTCGACCTGATACAGCGAAGCAAGCATTGATTTTCTGCGTTTTTTATATTTTGGGGAAGAACGGTGCTGGGTAATATATTCCAAATAGGTATCCGATTACTACGCTTAAGATGATGTAGATGACCCATGCCAGCAGCGCTATAAGTACTGCTTGAAGCCAGCCCGTTTGGAAACTGGCTTTGAAAACCCATATCCACGCTATCAACGCTAGTATGTAAGCGAAAACAAATGCCGTAGACCCTATTGCTGCGCTGAGGAAGAAGCCTACCAAAAAACTGACGATGAAGTACACAATCGGTCCTGCTAAAGTTGCAAGCAGCGCATCGCCAAAAGTTGCTTTGCCTGCAGTAGCAGCTTTTCCAGCAAGCCAAACAGGGATAGAGATGACTATCCACAGAATTATCAGCCCGATTAAAGTTGCCAGTATACCTGCAACAGTGAGAGTTACTCCGTTAAAGATCAAGCTTAAAACCTCAAATAAATTTTGGGTAAAGCGCTTATTAAACTTTCTTTATAGGGCTTCCTTCAGGTTCTCTTGCAGAAACAGAAAAAAACCCCCAATCCCCGAAGAGGAAAGAGTCTTTTTCCGAAATCTTAAACAGAACCGCTCCCAACTAAGCAGTATACAACCAGTTTGAGGCACATGAAAATGCGGATGATACAGTGGCGCAGCGGTGTCGTCATTACGCCTGACCAAACCAAACTTCCCCTCCAAGAAGTCACCCTCGAAATCAAAACGGTTGAACAGATGGCTGAAGCAATAAAAACCCTCCGAGTCAGGGGCGCTCCGCTTTTAGGTGCAGCTGCAGGGTTCGGCGTAGCATTGGCAGCTTACCATTCGAGGGCGCAGAGCAGGGAAAAATTGTTAGCTGAGCTTGAGGATGCGGGCGCAGTTATTAAGCGTCAGCGGCCAACAGCGGTGAATTTGTTTTGGGGCACAGACCGCGTGTTAAAGGTGGCGCGCAGCGTTTCAGGCAGCATTGAAGCGGTAAAAGCCGCTGTTATTGAGGAGGCGCAGAAAATTGCGGACGAAGATGCCGCTCAGAACCATGCAATCGGCAAAAACGGCTCAGTGCTTATAGCCGACGGCGACACCATCCTGACCCACTGTAACGCAGGCGAGTTGGCAACCGTCGAGTACGGAACCGCATTGGGCGTTGTCCGAGCCGCTTGGGAAGAGGGCAAAAAAATCAAAGTCATCGCCGACGAAACACGCCCGCTGCTGCAGGGCGCCAGGCTTACGGCTTACGAGCTTAAGCGCGACGGTATTCCTGTCACTTTGATAACGGATAGCATGGCAGGCTACGTCATGAGCAAAGGCATAGTTGACAAGGTTATTGTCGGAGCCGACCGCATCGTCCAAGACGCCGTAGTCAACAAGATCGGCACTTACTCGGTGGCGGTGCTGGCGCATGAACACGGCATACCGTTTTACGTGGCGGCGCCAAAATCCACCTTCGACCTCGCGCACAAGGCGGTTGATGTGGTTATTGAGGAGCGCAACCCCGAAGAAGTTACCCATATCGGCTCAGTGCAGATTGCTCCCGACGGGGTCAACGTCATGAACCCAGCCTTCGACGTAACCCCGCTCAAATACGTGTCAGCAATCATCTGCGAAACCCAAGTGTATTACAGCAAAGACTTTGGTTTATTCAAAAAGCTGCGTTAACTAAATGGCGCCGCCGCTTCGAAGCGGCAATCTGGGCAAAAATAAAAAAGGGGCAGCTATTTTTGGGGTATCCTCTTTCTTGCAACTACAAGTGACAATATTGCTGCCACAATAAATGGTAGAATTGCCCAAGGCTGCAGTTCTGGAACCTGCTGTAACTGTGAAACGGCAGGTGCTGTTGTCGGGGTTGAGGTAGACGAAGTTGAAGAGGGATTAGTAATTGTGAATGACTGGGCTGCGGAACAGGCGTTTAATTCAGCCCAATATTGGTCTGTGTCTTGCCAAACGTAGTAATGGCTGAAAAACTGGAATGCGTGTTCCCCTGGAGCAGTAATAGCTGGAGTTGTAGCCTCCCAAGTGTACCAGTCGCGGGCGACAGTGTCACCGTCGGCCACTTCATTTCTTATGCCTTGAAAAGCCATAGGTATGAGCGGTCCGTTATCGACGCTTACTGAAACAGTCGTATTAGTGTTAACTGCCGTGGTTTGATATATGAAGTGGTCGACGGCCAAGTATGTGCCTCCTTCTTGGGGATAGGAATTCGCCATCGTAATTGACCCACCGCTTGCAGAGACCAAGCTGGAGGACGCGGCAAACAGAGTAAGCAAAATGGAGCCTACGATTAAAATTGCAATAATTGTTTTTTCAAGGTTTCTTTTCAGCATTTTTAAGTCTCCTCTTAATGGGGGCACGCTCGAAATTATTTGCTTCAAAACAAGACTTAAACTAGATTTCTAAAACCGTAATATGTCACATTTTTTCTTCAACATTAATTAGTTCTTTAGATATTATTACCCATCCTCTTTCATCCAGGTCTGTACCTCAAGATTGCTGCAAAACCGCCCAAAGCTGTAAGCTTTGCTTTTTCCTCCGACTCTGTAGATATGACTTCAACCGCCGCGTTTGTCCGTGAAGCAGCGTCTTCCAAAACGTCGATCATATCCTTCTCCTCGAAGGCGTATTCAACCGCTCTGCACCTCTCGCACGGGCTCGATATCATTTTCTGAATAGTTTGAGCCTTCATTTTCACATTTACTATTTCCGCCTTTGTCAGCTCGCATTTTTTGCACAGTGCAACAACTTCAATCATGTCGGTGGTATCTGTCACCAATGCAACTTCCACTTCACCCTTCTTAAGTGCGCTAAGAACGAGATCCAATCCATAAATGGCCAAAGCGCCTTGTTTGGCTATTTCTGCCAGAAGACGCTGCACAACCATCTTCTCCTCCGGTGCACACATGTTCCTAATGGTCTCGGATGATTTGGCAAGCACCTCTCGTACGCCTTCTTTCCCGGTGTATTGTGTATCAACTGCTCCTAGAAACGCGTTTTTTAGTTCGTAGTGAAGGTAATCGCCGTTAACGAAATCCTGTTTCGTTTGACCTGGTCCGCCAACTATCAGCGCCGTAACTTTATGGTTCTCAAGAAACGCTTTTGCTGCATGCTCCGCAACCCTGTGGAAAAAGTATGTGACTTCCATATCGCGTTCTCTTTCATAGCGTCTTTGGCTTGACCCGCCCTTTCCAGACTTTCCCGGAACCCCCGACGTGATATCTTGGATTAATTCGAGGCGTTCACCGTTAAGTATTCCGAAGCTAGCCTCCTTTGAATCCATGACGATTAGACCCACAACTTTTTGGGTTCTCAGCATTTCCCTGAGCGGCTCTAAGTGGAAATGGTTGTCAACCTCGTAGAGATAGGTTGTAATCGGCTCCGGTGGAACAATTTCTTCAACGTTCAAACCTTCGCCGTCCAAATTGTTGGCGACGAAAGTTCCAGCAAATATTGCGAGCCCATTCTCTGGAATTTCCGTCTGCAGCTTTAAATGCTGGATTACATTTTTGAGGGCGTTTTGAAGACGGTCTTTAACGCTCTCAGATTTCGCGGCGGCAGAATCAGACTCGCACTTGAGGAACGCGACCATTTCATCTATTGATTTCTCCCGAGGTATGTAGAGCGAGACGAACTCCATCCCCCGCCCCTGTTTGTCTGATAGATACGCTATGAGCTTTCTGAGTTTGTGCTGTTTCACGGACTTAGTAGTTGCCATCTGGCATCCGTGAAAATGAGTTATTTTTTCAGCAACCAATTTGGGCACCTTAACCCATCCTAAAGGCAGATGCTAATTTATCAGTTTCTTAGAATTAGAGCACAATTGGGTATTTACTTAAGCATAATGTTAAAGAGTTAACAAGTCCAAAATGAAGCCATTGCGGTTGATTTAACTGATGAGCGACACCAAAAAAGCGCAGCCACCCGAATTCCGAACCAGCGGCACATTAGCGAAAAAAGGCGTTGTGGTAGCTGAGCAAAGCAGCATTGACGCGCTTACGTCGCGGGGCTACGGCACGCTTGAGGATAAGGTTTTCACGCTTACCTTCTTTGAGGCACTGTACCTTGCGGATAAAGGCATGCTCGAAGCCAAAGACGAAAACGGCAAAACCGTGGATTTCCAGAGCCTACTGCACTGCTACGAAACCCAAAACCCGAACGCATGGGTCAGCTACATGGTTTACCGCGACCTCAGAAGCCGAGGCTACGTGGCGCGGGAAGGTTTCGGCGCTGGAATTGACTTTCGCATGTACGAGCGGGGCGCATACGGCAAGGACACAGCGCCTTATCTGGTGCTGAGCATTCAGGAGGGCAAACCGCTGGGCATAGACGAGTTAGCCGACGCCATGCAGCAGTGCCAAAGCCAAAAGAAAGAGCTAACCTTAGCCGTCATGAACCGCCGAGGCGAAATAGTCTACTACTCCGTCTCGCAGTTAACCTTCAAGTAGCCCGTGAAAACATGGCAAACGCACCATACAACTGGAACGCACAAGACTACGCCAAAAACAGCGCAAACCAACAGCAATGGGCACGAGAACTTATTCCAAAGCTGAAACTCAAAGGAAATGAGACGCTGCTGGACATTGGGTGTGGCGACGGAAAAATCACGGCTGAGATCGCACTGTGCCTACCCGATGGCAGGGCAGTCGGCGTTGACAGCTCAGAAAAAATGATAAACTTGGCACAAAGCAGTTTTGCAAAGAAAGATTACCCGAACTTGTGCTTTCAAGTGATGGATGCACGGAAGCTGACTTTCCAATCGGAATTCGACGTTGCCTTTTCTAATGCTGCCTTGCACTGGATTGTTGACCAAAAAGCCGTGCTCAAAGGCGTCTACGAAAGCTTGAAGCCAGGCGGCAGATTGCTGTTCCAGATGGCTGGCAAAGGCAACGCCAAAGACGTCCTGGGTATCATAAACGAGCTTGCGGATGTGAAGCCTTGGCAACAGTTTTTCCGTGGCATGCCTTTTCCCTACGGCTTCTTCGATGCAGAGGAGTACCGAGGCTTCTTGAAGGGAGTGGGTTTGGTGGCTGAACGGGTTGAGCTTTTCCCAAGAGACATGAAGCACAACGGCGCAGAAGGCTTGGCTGGTTGGGTTCGGACGACTTGGTTGCCCTTCACCGACAGGTTGTCTGAGGCGCTTCGGGCAAGGTTCGTGCAGGAAATAGTTGACTGCTACATTAAACGGCATCCCGCTGATGAAGCAGGCATCATTCACGTAAGCATGATGCGCATAGAAGCAGAAGCATATAAACAGTAAAGCAGTAAATCTATTTTTACATATTATAACAGATAGCGAATTAATCTTTGTTCTTTCTGTTGAAATAGTTGAAGAGGGTTAGTTCGTCGTCTGTTATGCCTGCTTGGCGCAGTTTGGCGATGCAGGCTTCATATTGTTTTTCAGTGAACTTTGCAGGCTTGATGGCTTCAATATTTTTGGCTGAACTGGTGAAGCGGTAGGTTTCTTTGTTGGTTTGACCTTTTTTAGGGCGGTGCGCTGTTTTTTGAATCGGGTGAGGGATGGGCAGTCTTGGGTTTGCATGCCGAAGGCTGTTTTGGGGAAGAGCCGGCAGCCGTCAGGTCGGATTTCGTAGATGCTGCAGGTTTTGTTGATTAGGAAGGGGCAGGGTGTGTGCATTGATGTAGTTGTCGTATTTTGCTTCGTTTGCTTCCCACATTTTGCCCAGCTCTTCGCTGAGCTCTTTCATTTTGGCGTGAACCTCTGGGTGCTCTTCGGGTTTGGCGTTGATTTCTCCAGCAGTCAAGAAATCTTCCAGTTTGCAACAGACGCCACATCTGGTGCATAAAAAGGGCAGGTTAATTGACCATCCACAGTTTTCATTTGTGAATTCTAAATGCAAGTAAAAAGTGTCAATCACTTTAAGTCGGACTCTTCGGCAAGTCCCTTGCCTTTATAAATTTGCCTTGCTTGCGAAGTTCCTCTATTTCTTTAACAAATTGTGGTTTAGGCTCCCAGATGGATTTCATTTCTTCGGGTGACGCATTCATGGGTTTGCCAGTTCTGCGGTGCGGTTTTGAAGTTATTAGTTTTTTGAATTCTTCTATAGAGTCCTCTTTTTTGCTGGAGATTAGTAGGTAGCCTTCGGGGGTTTTTTTTAGGGTAGGATTTTTTCCCAAGTTGTCTTCGTATGGCTGGTGGAAGGCTCATTCTGCCTTTTGAGTCTATTTTAACGGTAATTTCCTTCGCGTTTCCCATAATTACTGATTAGGACAGCCTGCTTTTAAAAACTTGGTTTGAGATTGGAAGTTTCCGTCTATTTGGATCATCTAGTAGACCGAGGGGGTAGGCTGTAAGAGAGAAGAAGAGGCAGCCAAAAGCCAAGAGCTAAATACAAACAATTGCACCTTTTTACCTGCAAGTTTAACTGGTAAAGGAGAAAAACTGAATGCCCAATTTCCAAACCGTACGCGGAACAAGAGACTTACTACCCGCAGAGGCTGTAAAATTAAGATTCATTATAAAAAAGGCAAAGGAAACATCAGAGCTTTATGGTTATAAAGAAGTCATAACGCCTTTCCTAGAGTTCATACGAGTTATTGAACGCCAAATCAGGTGAAGAAATTAGGTCCCGAATGTTTGTATTTGAAGATTTAGGAAATAGAAAAATTGTCCTTCGTCCAGAATTCACTGCTTCAATAGCTCGACTAGTTACGACTACTCTTAAAAAAACACCTCTGCCCTCAAGATTTTTCAGCGTCGGTACTGTTTATCGGTACGATGAGCCACAGCGTGGACGGTACAGGGAATTTTGGCAATCTAACTTTGAGCTTTTTGGGTCTACAAAACCTGAAGCCGATGCCGAAGTTATTTTGCTTACAAAAAGATTTATGGAAAATGTGAAATTACGGAATTATGCCGTTAAAATAGGGCATATAGGTATTTTGAGAGGTGTAATGAGCCAAGAAGGTCTTGATGAAAAAACTCAAAATCAGGTCTTACAGAAAATGGACAAGAAGGAATTTGATTCCGCCTTCGAATTAATTTCAAGCAATAATTGCAAGCGTATTTTTAAGCGCTTACTCTCCTTAAATGATCAGAGCAGTCGAGGCTTTTCTGAAAATCCGCTTGATATCATTAAAAATATTAAGCAAATTTTACAAGGCTATGATAAAGCGCTGATTGCCGTTCAAAACTTAAGTGGCATAATTAAATTAGCTAAAATGGGTGGTTGTAAAATTAAAACAATTGACCCAGTTTTCGCTAGAGGGCTTGAGTATTACACAGGCATGATTTTTGAAGTGTATGTTCCTGAACTGGAGATAGCCTTAGGCGGAGGTGGACGATACGACAAACTAATAGAAACATTTGGGGGGGAATCAACTCCAGCAGTGGGTGTTGCACATGGAATAGACAGGATAGAATTAGCTAAACAAACCCAAGTATCCCAAAATACACAGATATCCCGTAAAAGTCACAAAAAGCGAATTATAGTAATATCAGCTAACCAAGAGTCAAAGGGGAAGGCGCATAGCTATTTCAGAAAAACTTAGAGAAGAAAAAATAAGGACTGAATTTGAAATTATGGGCAGAACAATTGATAAAGCGTTGAAAAAAGCAAAGCAACGAAGAGTCGATTACGCCTTGATTGTAGGTGAAACAGAACAACCAAAAGATAAGGTTACTTTAATCGATTTATCGGGAAGGACCCTTACGGAAATGTTAACTATTGATTTGTTGATCGAAAAACTAAAAAAAAGTTAAAAGAATGAAGTATTATCACTTAAAGAGTTGGACAAAATCAAGAATTAAAAAAAGTAGACAAAAACAGGTTGCAAACAAGCATGACCAGTTGGCTGTTATTTCAATTCTACAACCAACAGTTCAATCACTTTGTCGTCGATGTTTGTAGCTTCGTGGTTTTGCTCGTCTAAGAAAACTGCGGAGCCCTCTTTCAAATCCAGCTCCTGAGTTTTTCCTTCCGAGAGAAGTTTTAGTTTTCCGCCTTTCAAGACGTAAACCATGTGTTGGGGATGGTGATGCATTTTGGCTATTAAGCCTGGGTTGAAGGTTACCTTTAGAACGCGAATGCGTTCATTTTCATTTATAAATTTGTAGACGTTCTTAGCCGCCGATAAAGGGTCTAAATTCTGATTCATCTCCTTCATCAAAATCGCCTCTGAAAAGCACTAGGCGCTCACAAAAATAAACGTTGCGACCACACCCTGAAACTACAAAAATTCAAAAGCAAAGAAAAAAATATCGAAATAAAAAAAACTGGCTGAAAAAACCGAAAGCTAAGCATTTTCTCTCTTTCACCATAGAAAAGCGCCGTTCTACATGCAAAAGTGCGCACATCACTTCAATGTTGAAGTATGTTGAATCGTGTTTGCCATCTATTAGGCACATCTAGCAGACCGGAGAGGTAAACCGAGCACACATGAGCGCTCACGGCAGGCTAAGAGGGCGGAAAATACTTTTTCATATTTTCTTGCCTCTGCGCATTTTTCCTCAAACGCATAAACTCAAATCAAGCCCTAAACCGCAAAACCAACCTAAAACAAGTCCTGACGCAAACCGCCTACCTACCTACAGAGGGGTCTACTATTTGTGCCAAAATCCAGCCACAAAAAGCGAAACAAAAAGGAAAGAAGAAGAGGCTTATTCTTTCTCGAAGTATTCTTCTGGCTTCGGCGGATTCGGTGGTAAACCTCTACGCTCACGAATCTTCTTTATTGTATCAGCCTGCATCTGTTCTGGAACTGGAGCCCAACGACTAAACTGTGTTGCCCAGAAAGCTCTTCCTGAAGTTGAACCACGCAGTTCATCTGCGATGCCGAAGCTTTCAGAGATTGGCATTTCAGCTTTTACAGTGATCATGTCTTCTTCAGATGGCATGTCAAGGATTTTTCCTCGTCTCTTGTTAAGCATTGTGATTACTGCGCTGACGAATTCGCTTGGAACTTTGCATTCGAAACTCATGAGTGGTTCAAGCAGTTTTGGATCGCTCAGCAGTATACAGCAGTATATTGGTCTCCAAGTCATCGGAATAGCCTGTGCTGGCCCCCTGTGGACTGGGTCTTCATGGAGTACAATGTCTTCAAGGTTGATTTTCAAACCGTAAGCTGGTTCTTTAGCCAATGGCGACGTATGGACTGCTTCGCGGAACCCCCCTTTAATATGGTCTAAGATTTCCTCAACATATTGTCTTCCACGAATACGGTTGACAAGAATGCAGTTTTCTTCCACAGCTACAGCGCCTTTAGCTTCATCCGCTTCCCATCCTAAAGCCCGCAAGGTTTTCGTTCGTTCATCTTTGCTCTGCATATCATTAATTTTATCAGACTTTATTGCGTCTATCACTTCATCTGACAATCTCTCAATAGTAATCCAAAGTTTGTTATGTTTGTTGGGGCTTTTACCCATGATTGCTGGACCACGGTAATCGTGACTGATGGTTTCTCGGTAGATGACGATTGGCTTGCTAAGTTTTACTTTTAAGCCTGCTTCCTGCATGCGGTAAGCAGTGATTTCAAGATGAAGTTCACCCATACCCGATAAGAGAAATTCGCCGCTTTCTTTGTTCATGCTGAAGTGCAGGTTAGGGTCTTCGGTTGTAAGTTTATGCATGACCTTATCGAAAAGTGGCAGATCTTTAACGTCTTCGGGTTCAACGGCTACAGTTACAACTGGGTCGGAAACGTATCTTAAACCTTCAAAGGAATGAACCTCGATCCCTTCTTCAGCAATTGTTTCTCCGACATGTATGGATGGTAAGCCTGAGATTGCTCCGATGTTGCCTGCTGGAACGCGATCAATAAGAACTCGGTCGGTTGCCATACTCATGAAAACCTGCTGAATAGTGCCTTTCTGGCTACTGCTTACAAGTTGAACTACTTTTCCTCTCTCAACTGAACCGCTGAAAATTCTGCCGATTGCAACTGTTCCACTGTGTGGATCAACTTCAATTGTGGATATACACATAAGCAATGGGGCTTTAGGGTCTACTTTTGCCATGCCTATACCTGTTGCGCTCGTAACGTCTCCTGGCCAAATCTGAGGTTGCCTGTAGGGTTGTGCTTCGAATGGGTTGGGTAAGTGTTTGACGAACATGTCTAGAATTGGTTCAGGTAAAGGTGCTCTTTTGCTGAGTTCATCAACTTTTCTTCCTACGTCTATGGGGTCGCCTGTGTAGGCGTCAATGATGTCTTGGAAAGTAACTTTCTTCAGTTTCATATGGTCAATGTTTAAGCCCCATTTATGCAAGGCTGAGCCGAAAGCCACACGTCCATCTTCCACTGTTACTTGCCAATCTTTTTTGTGTTCGGCAGGTGCATACTTCTCAATCAAATTGTTTACTCTCATGAGAATCTTTGCGAATTTCTTTTGAATCTCCAATGGGGTAAGTTTGATTTCTTTGATTAATCGGTCAACTTTATTGATGAATAGAATTGGTTTAACGCGTTCTCGAAGGGCTTGCATCAAGACGGTTTCTGTCTGAGTCATGGGTCCTTCAACTGCGTCAACAACTACAAGTGCACCGTCTACTGCGCGAAGGCTTCTTGTCACTGCACCTGAAAAATCAATGTGTCCAGGTGTGTCAATAAGGTTGATTAGATAATCTTTTCCTTGATAAGTGTGAACTAAGCTGACGTTTGAGGCGAAAACGGTCATTTGACGCTTCTGTTCAAGATCCCATGAGTCCAAAAACAGTTTTTGCCCAGCGGTTTGGGTGCTGATAATTCCTGCTGCAGCAAGTAAACTGTCGGAAAGGGTGGTTTTTCCATGGTCAACATGAGCAATGATGCTGGTGTTTCTGATGAATGTTGGAGTTTCCATCAGTTTGACTATTTCGTCAGTTTGCCTGTAACGCGCCATACTTACGCCGTCTCCTTTTCAGTTACCTTTGCAGTTTTAAACGCGTGTTTTTTAGTTATATGCAGCATTTCAGTAAACTCTCAAATGCGATAAGCTACATGCAAAGTGAATTTGTAGCCTATTAACCTTATGGCAAACTTTCAAGAAAAAGTTGGGTGCTGTCCGTTTGGTTTCTGATTGGTCTTCGCTGCTTTCGGGGTTTTTGCGGTTTTTTTGGGCGTAAATTTTTAAGTTGCGACTTTTGTTTTGGTGAAAGTTGCGACTTTTAGGCGTGGCTTTTTGTGTTTTGGGTTGCTTTTTTGGTTTGGGGTTTGAAGGTTTTTGAGGGTTGCGACTTTTTCTTGGGCGGATTGCGACTTTCCATGTTGACTCCATGTTGAAGTTATTGTCGGTTTCGGGCGCGGCGGTTTTCTCGGCGGCAGGTTCGGTTTCGTTTGGGTTTTGGTTTTCCAATTTGGGAGGCTTGAAGGTTTCTGTGGAATGCGACTTTCGCTGTTGAGGTTGTGGACGGCGGGTGTTGTAGCTGTGGTGCTGATCGACGCGGTAAGCGACCCGAGCGTGATGAGACCACGTTATTTGGCGTTTTGTTTTTTTAGGAATTTTCTTGCGAAGCTTAGAAAGTAGTTTATGGCTTCTGCGGGGTCATCGGGGACACTGCTTTCCTTGACGTTGTCTTCTGTGCCTTCGTGAAAGTGTTTAGGAAACGTTTTGATCTTTTTCCATTTGCTGTGCGGTGCATTATCATGGCGATGTATTAGACCCCTAACGTGCCTTTGTTCCCAGTGGTAAGAGTATTTTCCAGACGATGATAGCCAGACATCAATAAAAGTCTCATCAATCAGGAAAATCCGCAGCCTTTCGACGGCGGCCACTCCCACTTCTACAAACTACCATTTTTTGATTCTTGTTAAGGCTTAATTTGTACGTAGTTCATTTTTAATTTCTTTTTGGCAATAAGCCGAATGTTGCCCATAGAAATTCATATATATAGAATTTCCTATATTAACTGGGGCGAAAAAATGGTGGTTGTAGGCAAACCGCAAAAAGAAGTTATCGATAGGGAAGATGAGATACAAAAACTTGTTAAAAGCCTGTCAGATTCCTCTAAACAAGTAAATTATGCTTTAATTGGTCCTAGACGCATCGGGAAAACAACAATTCTTTTGAAAGCCAAAGAGCAGCTTGAGAAAAACAAGATAATTGTTGCTTACGTGGATCTTTCTATTTATAGGTTTTCTCCCTACGATTTTGCCCAGAATATAATGTCGCAGATCACACGAGCTTACGCCAAAGACATTGGTAAAGTGGAAAAAGCTTCAATCGTCCTAGGCAATCTCTTGAAGACCATAACAAAACTGAAGAAACTTCGTTTAACAATAGAACCTTCCATAGATGAAACAGGACAATTCTCCATTAAAATAAAACCAGAAATTGAAGAAACTGAGGACTACAAGAGCGTATTCCTTTTAGCTTTTGACTATGTTAATGAAGTTTCTAAAAAATGCGGCAAGCGGATAGTAATAATGATTGATGAGTTTCCAAGTATAATCGAATTTAAGCGTTATTCTACCCTGCAAGCGATAACGGAAATCTTCAGAAGTGTTCTTGAAAACAGAGAAAACGTGGAATACGTAGTAAGCGGCTCCAGAGTACACTATATGAGGACTATTCTCGGGAGAGGAGAAAGCCCATTGTTCGGACACTTTGCCATGGTTGAAATCGGACCTTTGCCAGAAGAATATGCAATTCAATTGTACATGCAAAGTGCAAAATCGACCAGAAAAGAGGCAGATGCGGCATGGAAAATACTAGGTGGGCATCCATACTACCTTATAATGTTGGCAGAAAACCGCAAACCCAACGAATCAGTAGAGGAAACATACGAGAGAATTCTTACAAGCCCTTCTGGCGCACTGAACTTATACGTTAACTACATATTGAAAGATGATTTAGGCTCCTCAACAAAAGAAGCACGACTTATGAGAATCCTGCAAGCAATCTCACTAGGAAACAACATCTCAAGTCAAATTGCTAAACGGGTAAACCTTAAACTTTCAAGTCTACCCTTCTATCTCCAAGAGCTTGAAAAATACGACTTGATCGAGAGAAAAGAAGGAAAATACCGAATAAAAGATGCGATTGTCAATGATTATTTTATAAAATTAACAGAATAGGTTTCTCTATATATAGGGAACGCTATTCTCACGAGCATCCGAAAAGACTCCTTCAACTGCGTCATAAGCATTGTGATGTCCCGTCGTGACTCAGCCCGGTAGAGCAGCTGGCTGTTAACCAGTCGGTCAAAGGTCCGAATCCTTTCGACGCGCCAGAAGGATTAAAACGAAGATTGCACGTCAATAACTGTGTCTGAAAATTGTGCGAAAATGAGGTCAATAAGGCGATTGAACAGCTCTTCCAAAGAATCGCTAGGCATGCTTGAGAGCCACTGACTCTTTTTTAATCTTCTTGGCGCGTTCCTCTAAGTTTTCTAATAGGATCAGGTCTTCCCAAGCTTGGTGCTCCTGGGCGCTTCCTTTTTCATTTTTCCCCTCAAGCTCTGAAGCGCTTTTAACGTCGTATCTCTTCTTTATTTCAGCTATTTCAGCAAAACAAACCCTTAACTGCGCCTAAAGCAGCTCTTCTAATCCTTTTTTACAAGTTCCTTCGGCGGAACTCCTAAGACTTTGGAAATTCTCTCTACCAACGCCTCGGTTTCAGCCATACCAACCACATATGGAATAATAATACGATGGTGAACCTATAAACTCATCTTTTTTCTGACTTGAACGAATTGTTGCTAAATACGGCTAAGTTGCGGGGTGAAGTTGAAGCTTTTTATCCCTATCGCAACGCTTTTTCCGTCGGTTGGCGAGAACTCTTTAGGTCTTCTTTTATGTTTTACGAAAAATAGTTCGGCTCTAATAAGCTATTTTACCACCAATTTGTCAATAAAATGCAAGGAACTAATAACCCATTCCACGCGATACGTGGCTTAGAGGGAAAGGGCATATTTGACACCGCAGGCGAGTTCTGTTAAGTGTAAATGATTAAGAAGAACCATTTACAAGCTAAGTAAAATCGTCTATGTTTTCAAAGGTTTTTCTCTCTTTGGTTCCGGAGCTGACTCACAGCCTTCAAAGGTGGTGTCATCAGTTTCATAACACCATTCAGGGTATTCCCATACTTCATATAGAACTGAAACTTCATTCCCACAATTTGGGCACTCGCACTCTCCGGACGACCATTCATGACAACGTTCTGCCCCCATTTCTTTCTCGTACGCTGATACAACACCATTATAATCGGCATCCAAAGTAAATTTAAAACCGCATTCGTCACAAGCAACTTGGAACTCTTTTGTGTCTTCTTCAGCTTCAAATTGTTCTTCCATATTTGCGTATTCAAATTCACCAGCGTGTTCTATCTCGTACATTTTTTGGTGTAAATTATTTAGTTGTTCATTAATATCCACTGATAGGTAATGGTCATCTTCTCGTTGCTCCCACTTTTTTTCTTCTTCGATTAATTTAGTTTTAAAAGCACACTCGTCAAAAAGTTCTGCCGGTTTAAAACCTACTGATATTGCTACTTCGTAAATCCTTTCCTTAGCCCTCGTTCCAACGTCCTCGTCCCAATCTTCTGGTAACTCGTTATATCTCTTTAAATCACCGCTAATCATTGTGATTTCTTGCAAAGACCTGTAAATCCAAATTAGGGTATCAAACTTGTCAAGAACTTTGGGTAAGCTGCTCTGCAAGTGGTCAACAGATACTGGAATCGGTAAATCACAATAATCTTTCATAAAAAGTCCACCCAAAAGAGTGTCTAATGGAAAATCTGGAATTGAACTGTCATTCAACAGTTTGTATAGTTCTTTAATCTTCCTAATTTCCCGAATAATGTTATCAAAACCGCTATCTCGAATTCGACTCAAATATTCATAAACGCGAGTTACATCAGCGTCCTCAGTAACAAAAATCTTAACCTTTCCAATAGCTGCCAAAATATATGAGTAAGTATCCTTTATGTCGCCCTCCTGCCCCCCCTCAATAATGCATGCATCGATAGCAGCAGCTAAGTCTAGAAAGGATGCCTCCAAGTTTTGCTTTGGCGATATAACGATGATGTCTCGTTTGTAGATTTCTAGTAATTCTTTTCTTCTAGTGCTCTGCCTAAGAACTCTCGCATAATTAAGTTAGAAAAACAAAGGTCTATCTTTCGGCTCATAAAATCTCTAAACAATCGAGCCATCTGTTTCTTGAAGGGGCTGCGCACTTTTGCTTCATAAGTTGGGTCTAAAAGCATTTGGTCGTAATCTTTCTTTTGAATTAAAGTCAAATAGTTAGTATCCACCATTATTGAGCGGTCATGGATAGGCAATTCTTTGACTGTAAACACTTGTTGCCAAATGGTATCACAAGTGGTGATTCCTTCACTTTTAGCAAGCCAGCCCGAGTCTTCTTCTTTATTCTTAATTTTTGGGGCTGCCGTCTCTTCATCAGTCATATACTTTTTCTCCAATTTTAGCACAGGGAGTTTCTGCCCAGTCTTTGCATAACATCTTTGCCAACACAAGGACTTATCGATAATCCATTCTTATTTTACCATTAAATCGAATTTTTCCTTGATGTTAATATCTTGTACTTGACCTTAAAGAGATTTTGCGAACGACTTCTTTATTAATTCTAATGCTTCTCCGAGCTTTTCCTCGTTTTCTAAATGATAATACCCCCAATCTTCCCACTTCTCATTCCATACATAGTTGGGGTTATCGGCTTCTTTCATTGTTAACGGCAAGTCAAGTCTTAGCCAATTCTTCTTTACATGAATGCCACAAAAGTTTTTCTTTCCTACAAAGCCAATATAATCCTGTGGTGAAGGATTTATTTTTATACTTTTATCGATAAGTAAAACTTCTTTCTTCAACTTTTCATACAGCGGTCTCATGTGAGGATTTGATTTGAAATGGTCTTCCTCAGTCTTAGGTTGATAAATAAAAGGGCTGTGGCCCACTGATGTATCCAATACAACGGTAGGAACAATCACTATTTCATCATCTTTAGGAGACTTTGAAAGTGTATAGGAAACAAGCTTTACAGAAGGCTTTAACGCCCAACATGCATTCTTCACTTCATCGCTTACACTACTTACTAGAGCCATTAGCCTAATTTCTTGGGTAACATCTTTGAATCCCTTGCTTTCGAAAATCGGGAAAAGGAGCCTTATATGGTTCTCATCCTTAGAAAACCAGCTATAATACTCCATAAGCTGTATAAGTGCATCCTCATCAAAGTCCCCAACTCGCTTAAATTCTATTATGACTGGATTATTTTCGTCGTCGATTGCCAAAACATCAATTACACCAGTCCCTATGTGAACATATGAGCCAACATGCTTCAACCCGTCTTCTACAGAATCCAAATTCTTCTCGAAAAGTTCTTGTAACTCTTTCTCTGGAACATCCAAGTTAACGTTCTTCAATATGCTTAGTTTGACCATAAGAAAAGGATTAGAAAGAGTAGTATAAATCGTTAACCTAATTACCAAGCATAAAAAAGTGCCTACATTAAAGTATGTTGTCGGTCAGTTTAGTTCCTATATCTATTATTATCATACCTGCTCATCTCTGAAGTCAAACTTCAGTAAATACTTCTTGAGTTTGATGTTAGAAACTGACTGCGCCGCAAATTTTATCTTTTCCTCAAAATCGTTAGCGACGATTATTCCTCTTAGTTTATCATTCTTAGCTAGATTATTTTTCATCCATCCCATGTAAGCAGATATTTGACCAAAAGTCGCAATGTCTGCAACCCCTGCTTTTAACTCAATTACAACAAATGAGTTCTCTTTATCTTTTGCCAGAATATCTATTCTCATTCTTCCAGCTTCGATTGGATATTCTTCTCCGTTTTGGCCTTGCTCTTCATATAATCTCATTCCTTTTTCTAACGAATTTAGATTCTCGATGAGGTATTTCCGCAGATCCCCTCAACAGTTATCGCCGGAGCCACAGAAGGCAATTCAGCTTCTAGGTTTGCCTCGACCTCTTCAGATAAGAATGCATAAGCAAAAGCTGATCTCATTTGTGGTGGGCTTATTGGGGTTTCAGTGTCTATGTCACTGAAGCTTTTTATGTCTAAAGGGCCAACTGGTTCGACGGCAGAATGTTTAAACCATGTATATGTTTTGAAGTTGTCTGTTGGAGCATCTTCTTCTCCAGGGTTTGTTAGGTCTATATCCGGTGATGGGATGGGCACATCGCTCATACGTATTTCTTTGGTCGTCGCCACATACTCAACAGTTCCGCTGCCACCCTTGATCTTGCTTAGGTATAGGTAGAGCGGAAATTCACCGTCATCCTTAATTCGTTGTGCGATAACATTCCGCCATTCATTCCTTATTTTGAAATTCCAAGCTGTCCAAACGGAACCCTTGTTTTCTATGGTACCTCTTAAGGAATCGACATAATCATTGTTTGTGGACCCGACTAGAACTAATGATTTCTCCATTTCTGTCGCCTAATTGGATCAAGTTAGCGAATTAGGCTTAAAGAATTTGCGATAGTATAATGGAGTACTCAAGATTAGCTGATAATGTTTCTGTTCCGATATTCGTGAAGAGGACTGAGGGCTTCAAAAGCATTAATGATTTTTATTTCAAGAGCATTTTTCTCTGGATGATACCATAATCCGATAATTTCGGCTTCAAGATGAGTTAGAGAGAACAATTTCCCTTTTGGATAACCTGAGTATTGTTTCCGATATGTGACTCGATAAATATAAAATATTAAAAGCTAACTTGAACAATTAAAACCATTAAGAACGAGGATAATGAAATTATGACCTTAATCAAGGAGCTTACAAAACTCAAAGGAAAGAATCTGTTTACTCTTGATCAGAAGAAACCTTTTGAAGTCGCTGAGGTATCCAATACACGGCTAATTCTGAAGACTTCAACAGAGTCATTCCGCTCCTTGCCAATGGAGGAGATAGAGCGTGCATGGAACTATTTAGAACTTCACAAAGAATTAACAAGGACTGAAGTTAGGGAGTTAGGCTATTCAAACTTTAACCCAGCTTATGTCGTGGCAATTCTTGCAAACTTTCCTGGCATTACACATAGCAGAAGGACAATCATTCTCCGGCTTAAAGATAAATAATAAACGGAAAGCAAGTGCCAAGTTTTTTAAAGAAATAGAGTTCATTTACTTAGTATGCCGCTGTTTTCAATAAAGAGCGATAGGCTTGAAAGAGTCAAAGAAGTTCCGTTCAAAAGCGAGCGCAAAGACATCCAGCACACCACTGAATCCAGCCTCAAAGAAGTGTTTGGCTACGAATTTGTCAAATCAGAATTTGAGCTTGGCAACCTTAGAATTGACACGTTAGCCTTTGACAACGAAAACAAATCTTTCATTATTATCGAGTACAAGATTGACCAGAGTTTTAGCGTAATTGACCAAGGCTACGCCTACCTTGCGTTTATTGATAAATAACAAGGCAGAGTTTATTCTTGAATATAATGAATGCAAAAGCCAAAGCCTCAAGCGTGATGACGTTGATTGGTCTCAGTCAAAAGTTATTTTTGTTTCTCCGCAATTCACGAAATATCAAAAACAAGCCATCAATTTCAGAGATTTACCGATCGAGCTGTGGGAGGTAAGCAAATTTGCCAATGGCACTTTGCTTTTTAATCAGTTGAAGTCGCCTGAAACAAGCGAATCAATCAGCAAGATTAGCCCAAGAAGCGAAATTATTCAAAAGGTCAGCCGGGAGATTAAGGTTTACACGGAAGAGGACCACTTAAGCGGCTTGCCAAATGAAACAGTTGAGCTTTATCAGGCATTAAAGGAGAGGGTTCTTGCCTTAGGCGATAACATTGAGGTTCGACCAAGAAAAGCTCTATGTTGGTTTTGTAGCTGGCACTAATTTTGTTGATATACGACCTCAGAAAGTCGGGTTTGAAGTTATGGATTAACCTGCCAAAAGGAGAATTAGATGACCCAAAGAAACTTGCTCGTGACGTCGCCGAGGTTGGGCACTGGGGCAATGGCGACTATCAGGTGATAATTGATTCCAACAGAGCGTTTGATTATTTAATGACTTTAATTAAACAATCATATACTAAGCATTCTTGATGGTCTTAAGGTACTTGATATGATTACTGACTTTCTTTCTGTTGAATGGTTTGGTCCATACAGTCTTGTTGAGAGTGCCGAGGAAAATGTGTTTACTAGTTCAATGGGTGAAAAGAAGGGAATTTATTTGTTTACCATTCCTTTTGAGGGCAAATACTTGGTTTATTATGTTGGCGAAACCGGTACTTCTTTTGCCACACGCTTGCTACAACACATTCAGAACTATTTGGATGGGTATTATCGAATTTTTAACCCAGAGGAATTTGGGAAAGGTAGAAAAGTTCTTCTTTGGGGTGGAATGTGGAAAACTGACAGACAAGAGCCAAAACTAATATGTGATTTTCTAGAACAAAATGAAGAACTTGCTCCTAAAATTGTCAAATTTATTGAGCAATTTACGATCTTTTTAGCACCCATTAGTGGGGATAAACGGATTAAGAAAGAATAGAGTCAGAAATTGCAAAAAGCCTAAATCAGCAAGAAGGAATTATTGCCGACTTCCAAGACAAGGATGTTAGATATAGACCAACAAGGATCGGAGAGCAAAAGTTTAAGGTAGTGATGACTTTTCCTAAGCCAATAATGGGGTTACATGAAGAACTTTTAGTTTAACATGTATTTTGAGCAGCCTAAAATGCAACTGCAAATATATCGAAATCCATTATGAGCATCAGTCTAAGTCAAAAAAACTTTCGCCGTTTCCATTGAATATTTGATAAATACGATAAAATTTCAACCGACAAGGGTGCTCTGCGAGCTTCAGGCTGCTGCAAAGTTTTTATTCATTACCCTGCAATGTAGAGTCAATGTCAGCAAAACAATTTTTCATAGATCGTTACGCAAAACTTGGCTGGAAATTTAAGGAAATAGAGCTTAGCAATCAATACGGATAAACAAAACAAACACTAAAAGCAAAAACCTCCCAGAAAGGCTCCATAGTTTAGGTGTTGTGCTTGAGAAAATACCCTTTTTGTCGGAGGGGTATTGGATAGCGAAATCAAAGGTTTCAGCTGGCGCTACAGCCGAATACCTGCTTGGCATGTACTCGATTCAGGAAGCAGCCGCGCAAATTCCAGCAACACTCTTCACCGCATTGCACGACAAAATGGTGCTTGACGCATCGGCAGCGCCGGGCGGAAAAACTGTGCAACTTGCAGATTTAATGGAGAACAGCGGTGCCATAATAGCTTTAGATGCGAGTAAGCAGCGGTTAGTTGTGATGGCTAACCATTTGGAGCGTTGCCACGTCAGCAACACTTTTCGTGGTTCAAATCCCACCCTCTGCACTTTGTCCCTTCTTCAACTTAAGGCGCGATTGTGGCTATTCTAGACCAATATGGTCTGATCAACCATTGCAAAGAGGTGTCGCCAAGACGATTTCTTCTGCTTTTTGGATTAATAAAATCCTTATAAGACAAAAAGGACTATTCTAACGATTATGTGTGAGAAGATACCTCTTCCAATTCTAATAACAAAAGAGGGAAAATGGTTCGTAGCTTCCTGCCCCATTTTGGACATTGCTACGCAAGGAAAAACAGAAAAAGAAGTAAAAGAAAACATGGCTGAACTCATAGACGAATACTTAAGTGACCCAGACACTGCAAAGCCTTCTTTGGATGATTTAATGTCTTTTTCTTTAACGAACATTCCAGTCAAAGTTCCTGAGAGCGTTATGCATGGCAAAGCTCCGACCATTGCCTCAGCGAAAAGTAATTGAAATTCTAAGGTCTAATGGCTTTCAAGAAGTAAGATCCAGTAAGCACACTACATTCAAGAAAAAGGTGGGTCAGCATGTTTTAACAACATGGGTGCCGCATCACAAAGAAGTCACGGTTTTTGTGATCCAATACATCATCAAGCAAACGGAAAAGCCCCGCTCCGAATTTGAATAAGTCTTTTTCACGGGTTGGTCTACCCTCTGGATTCCTATGCCATAAATCAGTCTCTCTTAGATAAAACCAAGCTCTTTCTTGCGTGAAATTTAAACGTGGGTTTAGACCTATCCCCGCCCGCCTTTTGCTGTATTCCTTGAAAGGTTTTTATTAGGTCAGCGGCAATGTAGATTTGATGTCTGCCAAACAGTTTTTCCTAGACCGCTACGCAGAACTCGGCTGGAAATTTAAGGAAACAGAGCTCAGGCAATCAATACGGATAAACCAAACAAACGCTAAAGCCAAAAACCTTCCAGAAAGACTCCATAGTTTAGGCGTTGACGCTTGAGAAAATACCCTTTTTGCCAGCGGGGTACTGGATAGCAAAATCAAAGGTTTCAGCTGGCGCCACAGCCGAATACCTGCTTGGCATGTACTCAATTCAGGAAGCCGCCGCGCAAATTCCAGCCACGCTGTTCACGGCTTTGAATGGCAAAACAGTGCTGGATGCTTTGCAGCGCCGGGCGGAAAAACTGTTCAGCTTGCAGATTTGATGGGGAACAGCGGCGCCATAATAGCTTTAGATGCGAGTAAGCAGCGGTTAGTTGTGATGGCTAACCATTTGGAGCGTTGCCACGTCAGCAACACAATCGTCTACAATCTGGATGCGCGGCAGGCTGCAACTCTGAACCGCAAGTTTGACCGCATACTTTTGGATGTTCCCTGCTCAGGCAACTTTGCGCTGACGACCAATGGTTTTACCGAAGAACACTTGCCGACATAGAGCGGAACTCGAAGGTGCAACGGGAAATTCTGTCTGAGGCAGTAAAGTGTTTAGCGGCGGATGGCGAGATGGTTTATTCTACCTGTTCGCTGGAGCCCGAGGAAGACGAGTTAAACATGGATTGGGCAGTCAAAAACTTGGGGCTGCAGATTCAGCACATTGATTGCCTTGGGGTAGATGGGTTAACTGAGGTTTTTGGCAGAAAACTTGACCCTCAAGTGGCGAATTGCAGAAGAATCTGGCCTGAGAAAACACAGGGTTTCTTTGTATGTAAACTGAGAAAGGGGCCAATGCAATGAGGCCGTATGAAGTTTTTGCCTCTCGTTTTGGAGCCAAAGTCGCCTTCAACTCCGAGTTTATACTCGAAAAGAGTCAACGTTATTATCTTTTGAATCCTCGCCTGAAAAAGGTTGGGCAAGAGGACTTTTTTTATGCTGGCTTGTACCTTGGCAAAGTAGGCAAGAACGGCGGTTTCTTTCCAAGCTTCAACCTGTTGAACATGCTTGTTGATGTGGCACAAAATAAGGTTGTTGTTGATCGGAAGGCGGCTTGGCTTTTCATCTGCGGAAGAGACGTTTTCCAAACGGGAATAGTTAAGGTGATGGGATCTAAGCGTAGGGGTGATGCTACTTTGGTGCTTAACGAGTTCGGCGAGTGCCTCGGTTTTGGCATGATAATGAATGATTTAGGCGGGTCTGAGGGTAAGGTTGCGGTTAAGAACGTTTTGGATGTTGGGGATTTTCTGCGAAGAGAAACGACAGAAAAGTTCTAGCATTTTCCATGTATAATGAGCCCATGAAGTTTTATGTTTCAGTTAATTGGCTTAGAAATTGAATTTAGGTGGTGAACGTTTATTCAAACAATGTAGGGATAAATTTATATATGTTTACGTTTTAAGTGGATTCTAAAACATATGATTTAATATGGTGAAAGTCATGGATGAACAAGTAAAGAAAGCAATAGAAACACTCAAAGCAAATAATATCCGATGGGTGCACAGCGCATTCGTCGATGTCCGAGGAATACTTCAAGACATGGTTCTGCCAGCCCGAGAATACGTAAGCGGCGCAGCCTTCACCGAAGGCGTAGGCTTCGACGGATCCTCAGTGCGAGGCTTCAAATCCATCGAAGAATCAGACATGATTTTTATGCCCGACGCAAAAACCCTCGCCATCATGCCATGGGTAACTGATGAAGCTACAAAAAAGCGCAATCATCCTCGGCGATGCCTTGGAAGCTTTCGGCGGAAAAGAACCCTCAGTTACCTGCCCAAGAGGCTACGTAGCAAAAAGAGCTATAAAAGCAGCCAAAGACATGGGGTACACTGGAATTTTCGCTCCTGAACTTGAACACTTCGTATTCTCCTCAATTGACCCCACCAAACTAACATGGGACCTTTGGGCAGCCCCAAAAGGCGGCGAAGGAGACGCATGGGGCGCACCACGCGTTGTTCCTGAATCTCCAGAAATCAAACCCGGCGGCTTCATCCTAAGACCCAAAGAAGCATACTACAGAACTCCACCTGAAGACACAACCGTTGAGTACAGAAACGAGGTTTCACAGATGCTTGAAGACAACTTTGGCTTAACAATTGAGAAGCATCACCACGAAGTAGCGACAGTCGGCCAAGTAGAAATTGACTACAAATACGGCGAACTCCTCGACACAGCCGACAGAGCACTCTACTTCAAGTTTGTCGCAAAAAACATCGCGAAAAAACACGGGTTAATCGCCACATTCATGCCTAAACCAATCTACCTTGACAACGCAAGCGGCATGCACGTTCACTCCAGCCTATGGAAGGACGGCAAAAACGCAATGTATGACGGAAAAGACGATTACGCAGAACTCAGCCAAACCGGCAGATACTACGTCGGCGGCATACTTGCTCACGCTAAAGCATTAACCGCCGTATGTTGCCCAACAGTGAGCAGTTACAAACGACTTGTTCCAGGCTTTGAAGCTCCAATATACGTCATGTGGATCCAGAGCAACAGGTCTGCACTCGCACGAATTCCAATGTACTATAAAGGCGCAGGCTTCGCATCGCACAGAAACGTGTTGAATACCGAGGCGTAGATCCATCATGCAACCCATACTTAGCGTTCGCATGCATCATGATGGCTGGTCTTGACGGCGTCAAGAAGAAGATTGATCCAGGCGACCCAGTTGACGAAGACGTTTACAAACTCAGCAAAGCAAAACGCAAAGAACTCGGCATAAAAGAGCTTCCAACAACGCTCAAAGACGCCTTAGACGAAATGGAAGGCGACGAAGTCATCAAAGAAACCCTCGGCAGCCACGTTTTCGACGCTTTCATCGAGTTGAAAACAAACGATTGGAACCAATACTGCCTCTACGTTTCGCCTTGGGAAATAATGAAGTACCTCGACTATTAAGTTGAAGTATTTCCACTTCTCTTTCTTTTTAATTTAAAACACTAAAGAGTTTTCTTGATTGAAGAAAATTTAGCTTGTTCTCCAAATCTATGAGGCTCATCAGATTCTTCTGAAGGTAACCTTGTTTCTGATTGTTGGTTTTGGGAAACTATGTTTTTTAAAAGGCTAGTTTTCTTAACGGGTAAAATAAGTAAAAAAAGTTTAGGTTAGTGTCTCTTCGAGGTGGGCTTTATTTGTCTTGGGTTTCGGTTTGCATTTCTTTGTCGACTTCCTTTTCGAAGTCGGCTTCTTGTTCGGGTTGTGTTTCGGCTTCTTTTGTTTCAGTTTCTTCTTCGGCTTCTGATTTTATTGCGCTTGAGATAATGGCTGCTACTACAAAAGAAAGAACAGCGGCGACAAGGAACGGCAACATTGCCATTAAGACGCTATATACAATGAAGTCCATTGGAACAGTTGCATTATATGCTACTTTATCAAATCCGTAATTTATTACTGCAGCTAACCCCGAAAACACTATGAATATTATGCCTGATATATTGGCGATTTTGTTTACGATTTTCCAGTTATCTATTTGTCTTCACCAGTTATCCCCTGCTTATGTCTGCCTTCGCTTTTAAATCATTACTATTTCAACTCTGTCCAATCTGAAAATAACCTGCAACCGCTAAGAACGAGATTGGACTTAGGCACAGGACTCAAAAGTGCAAAACCGGGTTAATTATGGATTTATCGATTATTCAAATTTAAACAATTAAAAAATTTCCGTGCCGCTATTTCATTAAACGTTAAATATATTTATGCTTAAACATCTATTAAATAAACAGTTAATCAAACGCTAAACATAGGTGGAAAGAATAAGATGAGAAACTTTAAAGATGCCGCTTGGAAAGAAAACGTATCAAAAGTAATCAAGCAAATCCAAGAACAAGAAATCAAATTTATCAGACTTCAATTCACTGACATTAATGGTATGCTGAAGAATTTAGCGGTAAGCTCAAAAAACATCGAATCAATATTTGAAAACGGCCAATCTTTCGACGGCTCCTCCATAACAGGCTACAGGCCTATTGAAGAATCAGACATGGTGCTGTATCCAGACCCGACAACTTTTGCGGTTCTGCCTTGGCGGCCGAAAGAGAAATCTTCTGCTAGGCTGCTCTGCGACATTTATACTCCTCAGAACAAGCGTTTTGAAGGTGATCCGCGGTATGTTCTTGAACGCGCCATCGAGAAGGCTGCAAAAGCTGGCTACACGTTTAATTGTGCTCCTGAATTAGAGTTCTTCATTGTTAAGGAAAGCGAAGAGGAGGGCGGGTTGCCTACGCCGATTGACATGGCGGGTTACTTTGATTTTCACCCTGGCGACTTAACGGATGATTTGAGGCGGGAAATAGCTGACACAGCTGAAGCTTTCGGTATCGAGATTGAGATTTCCCATCATGAAGTGGCGTTGGGGCAGAATGAAATTGACTTCAAATTTGACGAAGCGTTGAAGACGGCTGATAGAACAATTACCATGAAGATGTGTGGGAAAGTTGTTGGGGCACGAAACGGCTACGTCACCACGTACATGCCTAAACCATTTCCCGGCATTAATGGTTCAGGGATGCACACGCATCAGAGCCTCTGGAACAAAAACGTGACGCAAAACCTCTTCTACGCGGACGATGAAAAGAACGGTTTCCTCTCGGATTTAGCGCGGAACTTCATCGGCGGGCAGCTGGCTCATGGACGCAAAATGTGCGCAATTCTTGATTCATGGCCAAACAGCTTCAAACGGCTTGTTCCAGGCTACGAGGCACCTGTGTATCTTGCTTGGGCGCATAAAAACCGTTCGCCGCTTATTCGTGTGCCGAACTTCGGCGGACGGAAAAACGCTGCCCGATGCGAAATCCGCTGCCCAGACGGCGCGGGAAACCCGTATCTGCAGTTTGCGGTGCTTTTGGCGACTGGTTTGGACGGCATCAAAAACCGAATTGACCCCGGCGACCCAGTGGAGCTGAACGTTTACCACATGACCTATGAGGAACGCAAAGAACGAAACATCGTTTCGTTGCCCGAGTCGCTGCAGGAAGCGCTTGATGAGCTTGAAACCAGCGATTTGATGCGTGAAACCTTGGGCGAAACCGCGTTTGACAATTTCCTGCGGGAAAAACGCAGGGAATGGGACCTCTACAGAACGCAAGTTACTGAGTGGGAAGTCAACCGCTACATCAAACGACTCTAAGCCTTCGGGCTTTCTTTCCTTTTTCCTTATTCTTTTGCCATTTTTGTGCTGTTTTTTTGGCACAAATAGCAGGTAGGTCTATAGGTAGGTAAGCGATCTGCGTCAGGGCTTGTTTCGGGTTCTTTTTTTAGTTTAGAGATTGAATCAGTGTCAACTTAACTCTGTCTTGGGCAATTTTCGGTACATAAAGGGCTGAAAACAGGTATGGCTAACTTTTGAATCATAGATGCGGAGGCGTTCGGTTGGCGTTCGGGGTAACGCTTTAAAGCTGAGAATCAGTTAAACGTCTGTGACATTTATGATACTTGGCGTCTGCGGAAGCCCAAGAGACCCGCCATGGTTTTTGAGTCTGAAAACTGGAGAAATTTATTAATCCTCAAAAATTTCAGAGGAACTTTATCCTCTTTTGTATGATAACGAATATAACGTATATGAGGAATCCCGTAACCAACAAGATTACGCCCACAAGCAGCGATACCTCAAATATCGAGTATACGCCCAAGACAAGAAGAATTAACCCTAATACACCCATAACTCCAAGAATATTGAGCTTTGTTCTGCTAATCACTTTCTTTTGACTAATTTTTTTAGGCATCTTTACCTACTCTGTACTCTTTCTAAGCCGCATGAATATAAGATAACAGTTATAACTTCGCCGACAAAAATAGAAAAAAATATCATTCAAAAATGAAAAAAACAAGTGTTTTTGATCACCAAGTTCTTTTCGATAAAATTTTAAGCGTCCTGATTTGGGGTAATGCTTTAATGCAAATTAACAATTAACTTTTTATGAACATTATGATAATTGGTATCTGCGGAAGCCCAAGAGATCAAGCCACAGAATATGTATTAAAAGAAGCCCTCCGGATGCTTGATGAGAAAGGATTCGAAACCCGCTTTTGGACTGTGCGTGGAAAATGGGTTGATTTCTGCGCGCACTGCGATTACTGCCTCAAAAACAAAGAGTGCGTTGTCCAAGATGACGTGCAGGAACTCTACGCGCTGCTTACCGAGGCGAAAGGTATCATTTTTGCTTCGCCCGTCTACAACGGCGGGGTAAGCGCCCAAACCAAAGCCCTGCTGGATAGGACACGCGCTTTGGTGGCGGCGGACAAGGATGTTTTCAAGGGCAAAATCGGCATGGGCATCGCAGTCGGCGGCGACAGAAACGGCGGACAAGAATTCGCGCTCATGCAGATACACGCGTTCTACATTATTAACGGGATGATTCCTGTCGGCGGCGGATTCTTCGGCGCCAATTTAGGAGCAACGTTTTGGAGCAAAGACACGCTTGACGGGGTTAAGGCGGATGAGGAAGGTTTCAGAAGCTTGAAGAAGACGGTTAAAAAGTTTGCAGCCCAAATGGAAGGGGCTGGGGAAAAGCCTAAGGTGTGATTGTTATGGGTGAAAACGTTAAAGTTAAGAAGCCCAAGGTTGCCTGGGGAATAACTGGGGCAGGCGACAAAATCGCTGAAATCGTCGAAGTCATGAAGGACCTCAAGAAGCAGTCAGAGGACAAAGTGGAGATCGACGTGTACATCTCCAAAGCCGCCGACACCATGCTCAAATTCTACAGGCTGGAAGACGAAATCAAAAAGCACTTCCCCAAAGTCATGGTTGAAATCAATGCGAATTCGCCTTTCCTCGCAGCTTGGCTTCAAAGCGGCAAATACGAGTTCCTGCTCATTGCACCCTGCTCATCCAACTCGGTGGCTAAAATCGTTAACAGCATAAGCGACACCATGCTCACCAACGCCGCAATCATGAGCCTCAAAGCCTTCAGACCCGTCTACATCCTGCCAACGGATTATCGGGAAAGCGTCGTTTCAACGATTCTTCCGAACGGCAAAGAAATGAAGCTCCGAGTACGCAAAGAAGAAGCCGACCAAGTGCGAAAACTAGAAGCCACGGAAGACGTGCATGTCCTGGAAAGCCCGCAGAAGATGCGCGAGTTCTTCTTAGAGTGGCTGAAAACAATATAGCCCTGAACACTAGAAGGCGGGTTACAACCAGCACACCAGCCTTACATTAAACAGTAAGCTCGCGCATAAGTGTTCATTAATTCTTTTTCAACCGATTCCTGAAAAATAGGCGTATAATTTGCTTGAATAAGCTTTTAGAGGTGAGAGTGTAAAGGGATAGCTGAATGAGCCTAAAAGGAGGTGATAAAACCGATTTGGACGGTTACCAACACCTTCCCCTTGACACTCTCAAGCTCCTATTTTCCACTATCGATATAAGCATAACTGTAAAGCAAGTCGAGGCTCAGTACGTTAACTCGGGAAAAGGCAGACCTCGCTATCCTGTTCGCTCCATGCTCCTTGCTTTGATGTTCATGCGTTTTGAAGCCATACCAAGCGTGAGGAAGCTCTGCAGAAAACTCCAGAGAAGACAGTACGCCAGGGAAATATGCGAGTTCCAAGGCAACCAAGTGCCCAAACACAACACGTTCAGCCTCTTCATCAGCCGTGCAGGCCCAGAAACCATCGAAGGCTTGTTTGTGGAGCTCAGAGATCAAGCCTTCACCATGAACATAGTAGACAAGGAGGCAGCTGTTAAGGTCAGTTTAGACAGCACTTTCATGAAGGCAAACTCGAGGCGTGGCAGGAAGGGCGGCAAAGGTGATAGAGGTGCAAGAGTCGGCAAGACAGACCGCAAAAACTATGATATCGGCTGGAGAGTTCATACAGCCACATCAATGTCGGCTCTGCCGTTAACGTATGTGGTTAGGTCTGCAAACGTTAATGACAAGGATGCGGCTAAACCCTTGCTGAAGCAGGCTCCAAAATTGTTGAAGCATTTCGGAAAGAGAGTAATTATGGTTATAGCTGATAGGCAGTATTATAGTGCTGAAATCTTTGGTTTAGTCAAAGGATTGGGGGCTGAACCAATCATTCCATATCCGTCTAACGTCAAGGATCCGTTGATTAATTTGTGGTTGACGAAGCGTTTCAAAGTTAGAGGCGACTCGCGTTTGGTGGAGTTGTATAAGTTGAGGATGAGTGTTGAAAGAGGTTTCAAAGAAGGGAAGGGAGAGTTGATGATGGAGAATCTGCGTTGGAGAGGAGTGGCCAAGGTTAGAATGCATGTCGCTATCTGTTTTGCCTGCATCTACGCCGTTGCGATTACTGCTCATAAAGTGGGGAGACCGGAATTAGCAAATAGCATTGCAGCCTTCACTTACTAAATGCCCAAATTAAGCTCCATTTGTGAAATTAAGCCTGAAACGAATTAATGACCAGTTATGCGCGCTATGAGAAGGTAAAAATGACATTAATAAAGTTCGTATTTGCCTTCTAAGAGCCTACCCGCTCAGCTTAATTTTTTCATGCAGAAATCCTCTTCAGAAACATCGACTTAAGTTTTGCTAAACACGTACTGAAAGGTTGCTTTCACACTTCTGGACTGGGTGCCCGTTTAGAAAATGTGGAGTTTGATTACTTCCACATTTGAGTTAAGCAATGTTTCTTCTTATTGCTGAGGGCTGTTTTCCTGTCTTTTTCTTGAAAGCCGTGAATGCTGCAACTGCTGCAAAGCAGGCAGACAACGCCATAAGGGCACCTATCGGCGATTCAGGCATAACGAAAACTGGTGAACCCAATACAATTGGAGTCCCAGTTAAATCTGCAACTGGAATAGTTCCCGTAATAGTATCTCCTGAAACAGTGACATCGCTGGCTGATACCCATTGCGCTCCATTCCAGTATTGCATCGTAGTCTGACCCGAAGTGCCAGTGATGCTAATTGTTGCCATCCCGTCCGAAATACCTTGAACGCTTACATCATAGTAAACCGCGTTACCCAAGCTAACAGAAGCCACACCAGGATTCACAGAACCATAGTAAGCTGAAGTAACTGAAACGGAGGTACCGCCTGAAGCAGAGGAACCACTGATGCTTACACTTACGCCTGTTGCTGTCTGTTCCACCGACGCTGATCCGCTCAGAGATTGTTGTTGTTGATGTGATAGAAGATAGTGGCATTGCATATACCGTGACCGTCGCAGCAGGAGACTGAGCTGAAGTTGCGCTTGAGCTATCAGTAACCGTCGCAGTGATCGAGTAAGAATCCGCGGAAGCAGGAGAAAAACTAAACGTTGACGCAGTCTGACCAGTCTGAGCAGACCCATTCACATACCACTGATAGCCCGTGTAAGTACCTGAACCGCCACTAGGCAGTAGCAGAGAACAGTTGAGACTGCCCAACATCCATAATCCACGAAGAAGGCGACACACTCACAGCCGGAAGCACATGTTATCACCGAGACCGTACCGTTGCCGTCATTTGCAACATAGGCATATGCGCTGTTAGGCGTCACAGCCACCCCATAAGGATCATTGAAACCGGTTATCGTTGCCGTCACCGTGTTCGTAGCCGTACTTATCACCGAAACCGAACCGCTGTCAGCATTTGTAACGTAGGCGTATGCGCCGTTAGGCGTTACAGCCACCCCATAAGGAGAATTTAAACCGGTTACTGTTGCCGTCACTGTGTTCGTAGCCGTGTTTATCACCGAAACCGAACCCTCCGTCATTTGTAACGTAGGCGTATGCGCCGTTCGGCGTTACAGCCACCCCAAAAGGCGAATTTCCAACGGTTACTGTCGCCGTCACTGTGTCGTAGCTTAGTAGGCAATAATGCGAAAGCACAGAACAAGAAGACGATAACGAGAAGGATGCAGCCAACGCTCAAAGTCTTTGTTGTTCCATGCTTCATTCTTTCACCTCATCAATCAACCCCTTCACTGATGTCAGCGACATGCTCCCAGTGCAGGGTGTAAGTAAGACCATAATTTCGATTGACTTTCCTACTCTTGTCATAATATCACTGTTCACCTTTTAATCTAAAGTCGTATAAATAATTTTGCAGGTTGGTATAACTTACTGCGGGTTTTTTGGCTGGAAAAGTTTGTTCATTTCAAGGCTCCAGTCTGCCAATTTTGGTTTGAATTTGCTTCGAGTTTTTCCTTTTCTTTTTTGAGATTATCTGCTTCTTTCTTGAGACCATCTACTTCTCGGGTTAACGCATCTTTCTGAGTTTGGAGAAGTAGTATCGTAAGACGCAGTGCAGTTATTTTTTGCTCTGAGTCGTGATCTCGCCTTTTGCCTTGATTACTAGCTTTTTCTTGTGTCGTAGGTTTCGTATTGCTGTTGGGGTTCTGCCGAGTTTTTGAGCGATCTCCTTGATGCTTGTGAGCTAATAACACGAGCGTATAACGCTGTAAATTGACAGTTGAGAAGGCTTTGCATGCTTGTTTTCTTGATGCGAATGATCATTTTTTACTGATTGCGGTGCTTTGCGAAGGCTTTCTATACAAATTGGTAAACAGCCAAGGTTTATCATTAAAAGAGGCAGTTTGAAAGTAGTTTGAAACTATGCGTTGAAAGTAGTGCAATTAAAGAAAGGAATTCTATGATTACTCCGCAGATAATATGAAACCATTAAGTACGCCAGAAGGCGGGTTACAGCCACACACGCGCCAGCCAGTAACGCCTTCGGGAGCGTTAGAAGCTGACGCAGTTGAATTTGATTATTGAAACGAAGCCCTATAGGTTAACCAGGATGCTCAGTATTATGAGGGCTTTTTCGGATTTGCCCAGGTTTTCCTGCATTCATTTGGCTGTGAGCAGCATGATTAAGGGGGTGAAGTCGAGGCTGAAGCGGTAGCCGAACTATGTGAAGCCGACAGTGCCATGAGTAATCAGATTGGGATGCATTGTCTGCCCGAAGCTGCCTAACGGCAAAGAGATGAAGCTGCGGGTACACAAGGAAGAAGCCGACCAAGTCAGAAAACTAGAAGCCACGGAAGACGTGTATGTCCTGGAAAGCCCACAAAAGATGCGAGAAGTTTTTCTAGATTGGCTTAAGAGGAGTACAGCATAATCTTTTCAATTGTTAGACGTTTTGTTCCAGTAAATAGGCTTGCGGTTGCGGTTTTTTCTTTGTCCTGACTTGGCTTTGTTTTTGTGCTTGTTGTTTTATTTTTGTGTGCTTCGGTTCAAAAGGCACGAAGTGGGCGCTTATTTTCTTCTCTCGTATTGTAATGTCTCTTTCAATTGAGCGCATCATTTCTTCATCTTGGGCAATCCCGAGCCTCTCTAATGCCCTACAATGCTTCAAAATCTCCTTTAACTCTGGAACGGTAAAGTTGTTCCAATGAGGTATTGGTTCTTGAATCATCATCCAAGATTCTCCAAAGTGGCTTTTAGCCATTTTTCACTGAAAAGATATCTGTCATGCGGGCTTAAAAAATTATCTGTTTGTTTAAAATAATAGTGATTTAAGAATAATATTTCCAAATAATGAGTCTTAGAAGAGGTATTATTGAACGTTTGTTCACCTCGCCAACTCGCAACTATCGCTCACTTTAGATTATATCACCTCATCAGGGCTGCCTCAGTGTATTTGTTATTTTGAGCACAAATCATTTTAACATCAGCACAGAATTAAACTGCGAGATCTATGGCGAAATCTGCTCTTAGCATAAAGAAGCAGGCGCTTGTTGGATTAGCCACGCTTGCGGTTCTATTGTGGCTTGCATTGTTTTTGCCATCTTGGTCGCTGAATTATTGGCAGGCATGGACTTACTGGATTGTCTTTTTGGCATCTGTATCAGCAATCAGCGTCTATTTCCTGAAGAGAGACCTCAATCTCATAGCTGGTCGGCTTAAAGCTGGTCCAACTGCAGAAACAGAGAGTAGCCAAAAAATCATCCAAGCGCTTATAACGCTATTTTTCGTTTTGCAGATTCTCATCCCGTCTTTTGATTATCGTTTCCAATGGTCAAATGTTCCGACTTTTCTGGTTTTGGCGGGGGAAGTTTTCGTTGTGTTTGGGCTTCTGATAGTTTTTCTAGTTTTCAAAGAGAACAGCTTTACGTCAAACATTATTGAGGTGAACAAAGAGCAAAAGGTAATATCTACGGGTCCATACGGAGTAGTCCGCCACCCGATGTATACGGGGGCTTTGCTTATGCTGCTTTTCACTCCTCTGGCCTTGGGTTCATTTTGGGGATTGCTTGTTTTTATTCCAATGTTTTTGGCAATTGCGCTGAGGATTGTTGAAGAAGAAAAGTTCTTAGTGAAAAATTTGGTGGGTTACGATGAATATCGACAGAGGATCCGTTACCGTTTAATTCCCTTTGTCTGGTAAATATTACTTAACGTAAATTTACCTGAAGGTTGGAAAGGGAAGAATAAAATTAATTTAATGAAAAGAAAGTTCAGCCAGTTAACGAGTCAAAGGCTGCAGGTTAAGCTTTTTCTTCTCCTATTTCTTCAGGTTGTGGCGTTTCGCTGTGTTCGCCCGTTGGGCTTAGGTGATTTGTGCTTTTTTGTTTTTTCTTTCTCTTTCTTTGATAAGAATATCCTACCGTGGAAACTACGGCTGCGGCAGCAACGGCAGAAACTGCAAGGGGCAAAACTATAGAGCCTTGTTGGGTAACCTTGTAGGGGCGCATCATCTCGTTGTCCTCGTGCTCTAGCAGGTGGCAGTGCCACACGTATCCTGGTCCTGCCGTTGCGTCAAATGGGAAACTGGAGCCATCTTGCTGGGCAAACCGAACTCGGATGGTTACGACTTCACCTGCGTTTACTATGATTGTGTCTTTCCAGCACTGTTCGTTAGGTTGAAGCGAGATCGTCAAGTTTGAAAGATATTTACTGATATTGAGGTTTTTTGTTGGTCCACTAAACGGAGGTTGCCCGTTGAGAGCGATCCAATCTTCATTGTACGTTAGCGAGTCGAAGGTTTCTCGTTGAACCAGTTGGAATTGAATTAGATGCAGATGAATCGGATGTGGATCCATTGTTGGGTTGGCAATTATCCATTCTTCGGTTGTTCCCAGTTCGGGCTGTTCAGAGATGGGTGCATCCCACATTTGTCCATCCAGCAATGCTACCTTCATGTTGTTGTTTTGGTCAGCAACCTCGTACAGTGTTAAAGTTCTTTGTTTTGTTGCTTTTGGCAAGGTGGGGAAATCGGCGCCGACAAGAGTGGGGTTAAAAGGGGTTGGTGCTTGGGCAAGATTGAAAGGCGTCGTTCCTGTTTGGTCGGTGGCTGTGAACTGCATTATTTGACCCACAGTTTGCTTTTCCTCAGCTGTACTTATGGTCAGTGCAGTGTTTTGAAGAATCACTTTTGCTCCTGAAGCTATGCTGGAGAAGTCCACTATGATGTCGGCACGTTCAGCAGGGGCTAAGAGCAAGGATGTGAGTGTGACTGGCGCTTTAAGGTAGCCGCCGTCGCTTCCAATCTGGATGAAAGACATCCCGTTCGAGAACCCTATATTGTAAAAGCGGGAGTTTGACCCATTCAAGATTCTGAATCGGTATTGTCCCCTGTCCACGTTCATGTTAGGCCAGACCTTGCCGTTTACCATTATAGTGTTGCCTAAGAAACTGCTGACCCAGTATGGATGGCTAGACGGCACAACGCCTGATGACGGATAATTGAATGAGCCATCAGTGTTAAACGATCTGTCCTGAATCACAAGAGGCATCTCGTATTTCCCAGTAGGCAACAGAGCCGCAACCTTATCATCTGCGGTTTCGGGCGCTCTTATGAGGTAGAAACCAGCAAGCCCTGACCCCACATTGAGACGGGTGAGGCCTAAGGCATGGTCGTGGTACCAAAGTGTGGTAGCTTGCTGTGCGTTAGGATAATAGTAGACTGCAGCGTTTAGATCAGCTTGCTTATAAGTGCTGTATTGCGGACCATGTTTTCCGTTCGAGGTGAACCATGCGTTGGGACCTCCATCATTGAAAGACTGGTTTTCACCGCCGTGAAGATGAGTAACTAAAGGGACTGGACTCTGTGCATTTGGAAAACCTGGCGGAAAAGCTGGAAAAGGCGAAGTGCTCTCTGGATTGCTGTTGGGGTTTGCCCAGTGTATGGTTGGGTCGACTGCAAACATGTAAGCAGAGGAAATGTTGTTTTGCCATTCCACCTGGACGGGTATTCCTCTGACGGCTTCAAACGTGGGTCCCGGGCTGCTTTGAACCACTCCTAAAGATGCCCCGGTTATTGCGTCATTGGCTGCGCCGCTATAGCCCCAAACTGGGGTGAGCAGATTCATCGAGGGGGGAAGGATTTGCTCTGAAAAACTGGACATCGCCACTGTGTATTCGTGTCGAATCACCTTGCCGCCACTAGTTACAATTTTGGGGGCATATACGGGCGGCGGGGCAGTCAGCTGGTTTTCAAACAATGGAATAGCCAAAGGATCTAAAATCGCGGGAACAGAAACGTCCATGGGCACAACTAACGCCATTTCTGCCGCCCTATTTTTTGACCTTTGAAGAAGCTGATTCGTTGCTTTTGGTATTACAGTCATCGGTTTTAGGGAGCTTTCCAAAACAACTGTAGCTAAAGCGCCGCCTGCTATCAAAGCAGATAGTTTCAAGAATTCCCTTCGCTTCAGCTCTCGGCTGACAGGCTTCACCTCAGCTTTATCAACTGGCGTAGAAGACGGCGCTTTATCCTCGGAGCTATTATCTTCGGATTTGTCGGTGAGGCACTTTTTGCTTTGACGAGATCGGCTTAGACTAAAGGTTTTACCCATCGTTCGACTCAACCTGAGCGTTAAACTTCGAGGTGAACTTGCACGCCTACTGACAATTATGACTATAAAGATTTTTAAAACTATGCTTGAAGAACACTTGAGGGATTACTGGAAAACATCAGATTTCAGGAAAAAAATATTCTTTAAACAAAAACCGTTAATCCCCGAAAACTTATTATCGCTCGCCAAGTAACCCCATTTTGCTGGGAACGCGCATTGTTAAAACTCGCAAAAGCACAGTGGCGAAACTTCAGTATTTTCTGTCTATTTTTCTTGTTGATTTCAATGGCCGTTGGAACAGTTGGAGCCCAGTCATCCGTCACCTCGAATTCACAAAATGAATTAACATCGGGGCTCATGCTTCTGGGCGGAGGGGCTCAGTGGGCTGCTGGGAACGGCACATCTGCCCTGTACATAGACTGGGAAGACAACTATGCCGCACATCACCTCACCGACGGCGCCAATTGGGGTCCGTGGCCAACAGAACAAGGCATGGAGAATACACGCGGCAACGTAACTCAAACCCTTGAGCAATCTGGGTTTAATGTGAGTTTCGCAGGCGACATCCCAAGTGACCTTAGCCAATTTAGCCTCGTGGTTGTTGAAGCTTACTGGGCTTGCAACTCCCAAAACGCCCAAATAATCCAGAACTTCGTCTACAACGGCGGAGGCGTGATAATCTTAGCAGGCGTCCCCTGTTACTTTGTCAGCGACAGCAAAAACTGGAACGGTTTCGACGCAAACTCGCTAATGTATAACGGTGGCAATTTGTCCCCGATAGAAACTTGGTTTGGAGCAGAAGAATATCTAAACACTGGCGGAATAGCAAAAGTGGCTTTTGACAATCCATTCAGCACCCCTCTTCTAGCAGCTAACCCCTTTTTCAACGTGACAGACGGCTCTGCTGCCGCAGTCTCATCGCTGAGCAGTAACGCCCGCGCCATCGCACTTTGGGATTCCGGGTCAATATTTGCCTTTACAAACGAATACGGCAAAGGACGAGTCTACTACCAATCAGACACCGATGTCTGGTCTAGCCTTCCTCCGCCAGCCCCCCCGCAGCAGGCCTCACTCACAGCTACCTGCCTTTGGTATGTTACTACGGGCTTCATGGTGAGCATTAACGGAAATCTATCTTACAATAACACTGGTATCGCACAAGCTCCAATAACGCTTTCATACAGTGTAACTGGCGGAGAAACTTGGCAAGACCTCACCTATGTATTAACAGGATCTGACGGAAGCTTCTCAGCAGATTGGACGCCCTTGGTCACGGGAACTTTCTTTATAAAAGCAACGTGGGCAGGTAACGCCACTTTCTCTCCAGCGACCACAACAGTTAGCCTTGTAATTGCGCCTGTTGCGACAGCCACCTTACAAAACGCCCAGAACGTTATTTCAATCGTATCAAACTCAACGGTATCCAGTTTTGCGTTCAATTCCACAAGCCAAGAGCTCAGCTTCACCGTAACTGGACCCTCGGGAACCACGGGATACGTCGACGCATACATTGCAAAAAACCTCACTCAAGACATCTCCAACCTTAAAGTCTACCTTGATGGAAATATACTGAATTACACCGCATCTTCAACGGAAAATGGCTGGATGGTCCAGTTCACTTACCATCACAGCACACACTCAATAGTGATAAGTTTAGCTCACACAAAATCTAGTTCTTCCTCGGCAATTCCCCTCGCAGTCGAGGTAATTGCGGGCATAATAATTGCCAGTTTTATAGCAGCACTCGCCGTAGCTATCGGGTTTGTTTCAAGAAAAAAGAACTCCAGCCAAAGCGACTCAGGAAAAAGAACATAGAAAAAATCGCCTAATCAAACTATGCATTGACCTTGATGTGTGTGTTGACCGCGGAGTCATTTTTGTGCAAGAAACGCGTTAAAAGCCGATTCTGCTTCAGTGAATACTTGGACACATACAAAACCAACCGACCGCAAAACATCTTGGATTTCCTCCAGAGGAAAAAGTTTTACATGCGTTTCCTCAATCAGTTTTGCAGGTGAAACTCCGTGCATCAATTCATTCACCATAAGCAGTTTCCCGCCTGGCTTCAACACACGTTTTATCTCTTTTAAGGCACCAGAAAAATTGTTCCAAAAATAGTAAGTTTCAAAAGCTGTCACCAAATCAAAGAAGTCATCGCTAAAACTCATTTTTTCCACTGACCCTTCAATTATTTCTACTCGTTTTTGCTCAATCAGCTTTTTATTTATTTTTTTGGAGAATTTCACCATTTCAGCTGAATAGTCAATACCGAAAACTTTTCCTGGATATGCCAACTGCGCCAATCTGCCAACTGTTTTGCCGCCTCCGCAACCCACATCCAAAACCACGTAGTCCGAACCGATACTTACCTTTGTTAGTCCCCACAGTGTGAGTTGTTCGTGATCTCGATTCATCATTGCGGCTACTAACCTGCCGCGTCGACCCGTCGGACAGCGGTATTGATCCCTTAAATTAGACATATAAGCTTCCCTTAGAATGATAAACTAACCGTTCTAATAAATTGTCAATCATAAAACGTTGAACTGAACTATTTTTGTGCAAGAATCGCGTTCCAAAGCGAATCAGCTTCAGTGAATACTTGGACACATACAAAACCAACCGACCGCAAAACATCTTGGATTTCCTCCAGAGGCAACACTTTTACATTCGCTTCATCAATCAGTTTTGCAGGTGAAACCCCGTGCATCAATTCATTCACCAAAAGCAGTTTTCCGCCTGGCTTCAACACACGTTTTATCTCCTTTAAGGCGCCAAGAAAATTGTTCCAAAAATAATAGGTTTCAAAAGCTGTCACCGTGTCAAAGAAATCATTGTTAAAACTCATTTTTTCAACTGACCCTTCAAGTATTTCCACGCGCTTTTGCGCAATCAGCTTTCTATTAATTCTTTTGGAGAATCTCACCATGTGAGCTGAACAGTCAATACCGAAAACTTTTCCTCGATATGCCAACTGCGCCAATCTACTAACTGTTTTGCCGCCTCCGCAACCCACATCCAAAACCAACTGGTCTGAGCCGATGGTTACCTTTGTTAGTCCCCACAGTGTAAGCTTCGCATGACGTCGATTCATCATTGTGGTAGCTAGCCTTGCACGCATCCGAAGCAAAAAAGAGGCTATTCTACGATGTCGATTCACTATTGTGGCCAATATCTTGCCTAAGATAAAAAATTACAACCAATAATAAAAACGTTAACTTTTTTGCTACTACTACCCAAGATAAAAACTAAAGTACTGTTTTAGGAATTATGCAGTGGTGTTGCTGTTTTTTGCCCCTTTTCTTCAGTGAACGATTGTTTGGGATTGGTCGCGAAGAAAATTGAGCAGGTAATGAGACCCGCCTACGCCTCTGCCTGCGGCGCCGCTGGCGTTCCAGCCGGTGAAGGATTGAGCGCCTGGCCACGCTCCCGTGGTTGCTCCGCCGCTTCGGTTCGCGTAGAGGACGCCGAACTGCGTCTGGTTCATGAAGGCTTGCAGTTCCGCTGGGTCTTCCGTGAATATGCCTGCGGTTAATCCGTACTGTGTATCGTTGACTTTGGCGACGGCTTCCCCGGTGGTTTTGAATTCGTCGACGACGACCAGCGGCATGAACAACTCGTCTTTGAAGAGCCTGTGAGAGGCAGGCAGCCCGACTACGATTGTTGGCGGGAGAAAGGATCCTCTTCCGAACTTGCCTGTCGTAAACGCTTTTCCGCCGATGAGCACCTCTCCGCCCGCTTTCTTTGCTTCAGCCACAGCCGCGGTGAATTTCTCAACAACGCCTTTGTTGATTACTGGTCCCATGAACACGTCTTTTTCGCGGGGGTCGCCGACCACTATTTTTTCGACGCGTTCGCAAAGTGCTTTGAGGAATTTATCTCGAATCGTGCTGTGAACGTAGATTCTTGATGTTGCACTGCATTTCTGCCCGCTGTAACCGAACGCCGAGCGGACCGTTCCTTCGACGGCTTTGTCGATGTAGGCTGAAGAGGCGATAACTGCTGGGTTCTTGCTGCCCATCTCAAGCACCATCGTCTTGGGGTATGGTTGCTGGGTCAAGAACTCGTGGTAAAGCCTCATCCCGACGTCTCTGGAGCCTGTGAAGGCGATTCCCGCCACATCTCGGTTTGAAACAAACTCCTCCTCAAAGTTGGCACCTGGACCCGTGACAAAGTTGATTGCTCCCTCAGGGACTCCTGCGTCATTGAACACCTGATAGAGCATCAGACCAGTAAGTGGAGCCTCGCTGGTCGGCTTGAGGATGATTGTGTTCCCAGTTAGGAGGGCGCCAAGAGCCATTCCGTTGGCTAACATGAAGGGGAAGTTGAAAGGCGAAATCACAGGCCAGACGCCCAAGGGTTTCGACACCACCGTGCAATCTTCGCCTGGGCCGCCTGCATCCATCTTTTCGACGTATCCGTCGTTTTTCTCAATCAGGTTTGAGTAAAACCTTATCGCATCCATGGCTTCCCAGCATTCAGCTAAGGCTTCAAGACGGTTTTTCCCGACTTCATAGGTGACGGCGGCGGCGATGTCGAACTTTCGCTCATCAATCAAATCTGCTGCCTTGTTCATGATGCTGACCCGTTCCCGCCAGCTTTTTCCACTCCACATCGGGAACGCTTCTTTGGCAGCTGCAATCGCGAGTTTGGCGTGGCTTCCTGTGCCGACTTGGAAGGTGCCCACTGTTATCGACGTGTCAATGGGACTGTGATGCTCGAATTCGCCGTCCTCCGACCAAACCTCTTCTCCTCCGATGAACATGGAGTAACGCCGTCCCGAGCGTTTCTGTCGAATCTTTCCAGAGCCGCCTCATATTTCGGGTGAATGCTCTCGTCAGCGAAAAGAGTAACGTAAGTTATTTTTGGAAAAGCAGCCTTTGCCATACAATATCGGTAAGTTAGACCTCATACTTAATGATTTAGGGAAAAACGAAAAAGAAAGAGCAGAAAAAGTCTTTCCTTGGATCCTGCTTGAATATTAGGGTATATGTTTTTCTTTGTTTGCAGGGGCGTGTACGTATTTATTCAGTAGCGCTCGCTTATTCACGACATTGAGTTGTTTAAAGAGGAAATCAAACTTTGTCTCTATTTCAGCTGCAATCGCGTCGCGCGTCTCTTGTGGCAGTTTCATAATTTCTTTCTTGAAGGGGCCTAACCCTTTCTTTCGGGTTTTGTAGAGGAATTGTTCTTCAGTTTCGCCCTGCTTAGCCTCGTTTGCGGCGTTGACTTTTAGCCACGCGTATATTTTCTTTTTTAGGTCAGCTGGGAAATGCTTTGATTCGTAAATCATGTTCTGGAACTCCGTGGCTAAGTGCACTTCGGCGGTTTCGCATTCGACGAACTTGTGGAATGCTTCAGGAGGCAGCGTTGATGCGCCATGCTGAACCGCGCCTGCCAACCCGTATTTCTTCGGGCAACTTGGGAGAGCGTTTTTAAAGTGTTAAAGTCAAGGCTGATTTGCGCGATTGACCCGTCTGGCAAGACGATGCCGCCGTGAGTTGTTCCCGTCTGAACTGAAATCTTGCTGATGCCGACTAAACCCTTAGGCAGCTTGTCTTTGAGGCCATCCATGAAAACGTGCAGGTCTTCAGGCGTCGAATTCTGATGCCCAATCTCGCCGATTTCTCCGCCCACCGAAATCGTCATCCCCTTCGGCTCAAGACCGCGGATAAATTGGGTGAGTTTTGCGCAGACTTCATAGTTGAGCAGCTGCTGTTCTTTAAAATTTGGTTTGGTTAAATCGACAAGTGTTGATGAGTCAATATCGATGTTGAAGAAACCCGAATTTATGGCATCGCTAATTAAAGTTTGCAGGGCTTCAATTTCTTTTTGGGGATTCTCTTTGTATTTGGCGGCGTTGGCTTGAAAATGGTCTCCTTGGATAAACACTGGACCCGAATAGCCCTCTTTTATCGCTGCCGCCATAACCATGCTTGCAAATTCAATCGGCGGCTGATTCGTATAGCCAATCTCGGAGCGGGCAATCTCAAAAACGAAAGCGCCCGAATCATTTTTCTTTGCCACCCTGAAAATTGCCCTCGCCAAATCATAAGTCATACTTCGCAAATTAATCGCGGGAACTGTGAAACCAGCAAATTCGCCCCTGCCGCGAGCCACATAAAATTCTTGGATGCTTGCGGAGTAAATCCCTTCTTCGTATGCAGTGTCAAAGATTTTTTTGGCTAACTGCCTCTTTTTTGCCACATCATCCTCCATAACAATTTCCATAACGGTTTTTTCAACATCAAACGATTCTGGTCATATTAATCTCACTTCCTCAAATCGATTCCTAATCTGCAGAGCTAATTGTCTTATTTGGATATTAATCCTTTTACTGAGCGCTAACAGCTTAGGTTGCAAATAATGAATTTAACCGCTTTAGGTCATTTAAGCGGGTTGTAAAAGTTAATATTGTTTTGGTTGCTTAACTGGAAGCATGTCTTTTCACGTTAGACGCAAAGACCGAGAAATCACTGACCCAAAAGAGCTACGGCAAATACTAAAAACCACCAAGTACGTCACCGTTGCCCTCTGCATGAAAGATGAACCTTACCTTGTCGCTTTAAACCACGGCTACGACGAAGCAAAAAACTGCCTGTACTTTCACTGTGCACCCGAAGGCAAAAAACTCGTTTACCTAAAAACTAACAATCGAGTCTGGGGAGAAGCAGTGCTTGATTTCGGGGTTACGGATGAGTGTGACTACGCTTACACTTCGGTTCATTTTTCAGGCACAATGCACCTAATCGACGATTTAGCGGAAAAGCAGCATGCCATAGAAGTCTTGGTGCGGCAAGTTTCCCTTAATCCCGAGGCAAAGCTTGCTAAGATTAAGCCCGAAAAGCTTGAGAAGACAACGATGGGCAGAATAGATGTCACTTACATGTCGGGCAAGAAGCATCAAAGCCCAAAAAGCCAAACCTAACACAGTAGGATAAAAAGGCGAGTCAAGTACCCATCTGGGTCAAGTTTACCTTATAAATCTCTAGATTTTGGTTGGTGTAAACTGGAGTTAACCAGCTTATGCTATCAAAATGTGCTGTGCAGTTTGGATAATTGCTCAGTTCATCAGTTCCCACGTACACGTAGGAGACGTTGTACTTGGTGACAACTTGTTGCAGGTCAGTTGCGGTGCCATTGTATGCTCTGTCAATGTCGCTTTGCCTCTGGTAAATATCGCTTAAGCGGTATTCCCCAGCCGTAGGGCCAATTTATGTAAGATGAAACGGTTAGTCGTCCGCCGATAAATGCTGGAGGGCAATGAATAGAATAGTACGTCAAAAAGACTGAACGCTCAGGCGTGTTATTTTGCACCCAAAGCCCAAGCTGATATTCATTCCAGTTTGCCGCAGTATAATTCGTTCCAACATTGTAGACGATGACGCTTGCTGAAGTTAAAATGGAAAGCAAAACCAAAGTTACAATCACGTATTTTCCTTGTTTTAGCCAACATTACACCAGCCAACACGGCTATTGGAACCCACGCAAACATGAAGAACTTGTACATATCCCACGGGTTAGGCGTCAACAGCAAAATGTTTGGAATCAAAACAAGGAAAAGAAAGGTTCCTTTCAGAAGTTCGTGTCCACGCTTCACAAAAGAAATAATTGCAATAACAAAGGGGATGCCGAGGTTCAAGAAGTAATAGATAAATGGGTTCTGCGCAAAATTAGCTATCCAAACAGTACTCAAAGCAATAGTCAGCGGAGGTCCATTATTGAAAATAAACGGCAACGCTAAAACTGTTGGCACCAAAAAGTACAGCAGTTGCGAGGTTGAAGCGTTTAAGGTTAAACAAGATGGCTACAACAAACGCGACATAGCAGCGAAGAATGCCACATTATGAAATTCGAACACTAAACCAGTTATGACTCCTGCTAAGAGTAATCGTTTCTTGTCATCCATGTCTCGGAGTAAAGCTAAAACCAGTGCAAACGCGGGTAAACCAACTAGAAGCGGGCGCTGCTGAAGCAGATTATCAAAAATCGAGGGCAAACCAAACGTTTCGCCATACTGGAAAATGTAATTTGTGCGTTGCACTAAACGTGCCCGTTAAGCAGGGCTGAAAAAAGCCCAAAGTAGCTTAACCCCCAGCCGAAAGTTGCTATGACGGTTGCTATGATTGCCGCTCGCCTCCCGTTCGGTCTTGCCAAAGCGTAAATTGCAAGTGCAAAGACAACGATGAAAACCGCGTTTAAAAAGGGCAGAAGCGTGGGCAAATAACCGTAAACTTTCTCTATGATGGCTGTGTGAAAATCAACAAAGTAATGATAAGTTAACGGCTCTCCCGCATAATTGGGCATTTGCGGGGGGAAATTGCCGTTGTTTATGCTTTCAATTATTTCATAATGCAGCGGCGTGTCTTGCCAGTTGGAGCCTGTTAAAACTATGCCGTACTGGTTGCCAACCCAAACGCTCCTTGCCAAGATGACAAGTGAAACAAGAAAAATTATGGTAAAAAGCAGAAGGCTTGTTTTCTTTATTTGCCCAAGCTTGAGAAATTTTGGGGGCTTTAGCGGTTCGCCTTTCTTGTAAACTACCAAAGCGTAGACTGCTGTTAACGCAAGAAAACTGAAAAATATTGTTTGCGCTGAGTAGCCAAACGCCAAAGACAAATAATAAATTAATTCGACGGAGAATAAAACGCTGAAAAGAGGAACAAAAGCCCATACCTCATGAGATTTCAGCGAGAAAAACCGATAGAAAATCAAGCCTGGAACCAAAAAAGTGAAGACCAAAGCGGCGAAGAGAGCGACGTAATTTGAGGCAAACGACACCAAAGCAAGCAGCAAAAGCACGATGGCAATCCAGTATTTTTGCAGAACTGCTGAGTAAGCTGTGCTCTTTATGACCTCTTTTCACCCTCCGTCAAGTTCATCAGTAAATTACCTGTGACGTATTAAAATTACCGATAAACAATCTCCGGTGCGGAAAAAAGAAGAAGCCGTTTTCTGATAGGTCTTCAACAATCGTTCCGAGAAAAGATTAATTAGTTGAATTATCATGTATTGTTGCGGCGCTTAAGCCCAGGTAGTATAGTCCGGTCTAGTATATTGCGGTTGTCGCCTTTCAATCACTAATAATTTCAGTTTGGGCATTAGTCTTATATTCTTATGAGAATATAGAGTCTGAGAAGAAGCACACGCGGGGGTACGGTAGCTTATGCCCAGATCTCCAAAAGTTGAACAATCAGCACCTAAAAGTGAAGAACTGAATGTGCGTACCAAAACATCGTTAATTTTCGTTAGTCATGATAGTCAGGATGCTGAATTAGCAGAAACATTCAGCAAACTCATCAGTAGTGTTAGTGCTGGTGTCTTGAAAATCTTTCGCTCTTCTGACACGAAAGGCACTCAAGGAATCGAGTACGGCGCAGAATGGTATCCAACTTTAATGAAAAAAATAGAATCAGCATCAGATATTGTATGTCTTTTAACAGAACGCAGTATTGACCGACCATGGATTCTGTATGAGGCGGGTGTGGCAAAGGGAAAACTAAACACACCTGTTTATGGTGTTGCGCTAGGTATACCCTTAAATCGTGCCAGCACTGGACCATTTGCACAATTTCAAAACTGCGATGACAATGAGGAATCATTGACAAAACTTGTTATGCAACTCGTCGGGAGAATCCCTGGTGCCGAGCCTGATCATGATGTTATCCTAACGCAAGTGCAAATATTCAAGGAAAGTGCAAAGAAATGCTTAGAGAAACTCGACAAAAAGGGTGGCAGAGAAACACAAAAATCTGAGGAAGTTTCCGTCCCCAAGCTCTTTGAAGAAATAAAAGTCATGTTTCAAGATCTACCTGCTCGCATCGAACAGACAGTTATAGAAAGGCCTCTACGAGGTCGAAGATTTCACCCCATAATGTTAATGGAAATGGAACATTATCTCGAAAGAGAACGCGGAGACCCAGCAGGTCTACTGGTGATATCGAGTTTGTTTAGGGATAGAGTGCCTTGGCTTTATGAGATGGGCATGGAGGCCTACCATGCATTAATATCTGGCGATGCAAAGAAAGCTGAAGCCGCCCTGCGAGATTTTCAAAAAATGACAGAACTGACTACGCATGGGCCTTTTATGGAGGAACTAGTAAATTTCGCCCAAGGAAATTATGATTATGAGCGAGTTATTGGAACGGTTCATAAGATCCGTCAAGTCTCGTCCAAAGCTATCTAAACCTCCTCAAGAACAAGGCTGAGAATGAAACAAGAACATTCTTCAGGTAATGCTTTTTAGTTGTTGATGTGCGTGTGAAATCTATTGATAAACTTTTGAGTACGCACACTTAGATTCATCTTTCTTGGAGCCTTGGCCTGATGATAGCCAGTGGAAGGGGATCAGTATTTTGGCCACCATGGTTGGTCAAATATGCACTGGTTGAAAAGCTTAAGTAGTATAGCTACACCTATTAATTGAGACAACAAAAATGATAACTAATGCTAGGATAAGACTCTCTAAGGAGCTACAGACGGAGTTAATTGAAAAAGCAAAGGCAAAGTCGGGGTTATCATGGTCTGTCTTTGCACAGCATTTGAACCTTAACTCGCATTACCTTAGCCACGAATTAAGAAAAGGCATGTGCACGCTTTCAATTTCAACATTTGAACAATTATGCGCTATCTCAAACGAAAAGTATGACAAAAATGCTGTTCAAATAATCTCGCCCAATTGGGGACAAAAGGAAGGAGGTCTAAAAGGCGGCGGGGGGAAGCCGAAGAAAGTCAAAATTCTGGTCGATAAATCTGCTGACCTCGCTGAGATTCTTGGTATAATTTTGGGCGATGGGCACATTGACGATTCTTACGGATCAGGGCAATATGCCGTAAAGATATGCGGAGGCGAAGATGATATAAAATATCTTGATGCAATAGTTACTTCCTTATTCGTAGGATGTTTTGGAAAACGACTCAAGAGCTTCAGATTCAAGAAAGCCAAGGCTGCGATGTATTATATTAACGATAAAGCCATTGTATTTACTTTATTGCATTACGGACTCAAAGCTGGAAATAAAAAGAAAAATGGTTCTCAAATTCCATCTTGGATTTTTGAGGATGATAATCAGCTTAGGGCGTGCTTACGGGGATTATTTGATACAGATGGGACAGTGTTTCCGAAATCTTCCAACCATAATGTACCTCAGTTGGAATTAACTTCTAGCATTGAGGGTATTCAAAGAACTTTCAGACAAGGTCTATTGCAGCTAGGTTATAAACCGAGCAAATGGTCTGGGTCAGATTCACCGAAATGTGGCTTATATGCAAAAAGTCAAGTTGAGCGGTTTGTAAGAGAGATAGGTTTCCACAATCCAAAACATGAAAAACGTTTTGAAAATATTCACAAAAAAAATTCAGAAATATCAATGGATAAAAACTTAAGTACCACGCTTTCGATTAATCACTTCGGCACCCAAAAGCCCAGGTAGTATAGTCCGGTCTCATCATGAAATTTTCATGTTGACGGAATAGTATATGCGGCTGTCGCCCGCAGGACCCGGGTCCAAATCCCGGCCTGGGCGCCATTTGTTTTTGCTAAAAATCTTATGCTGTTTTCTTTTTGGTTTCATTTTGTTCAGATATGTTTTTATATCTGCTGACTATTAGTCATTAATTGACTGGTAGTCAAATAATGGATGGCGGTCAAATGTCAACTTCTGAAAGAAAAGAAAAAGAGAAAGAGCAACGACGCAAGCTGATTGCAGATGCTGCCCAGGAGCTCTTTTTCTCTAAAAAGTATGAGGAAATAACCATAGAGGAAATTGCCAAGAAGTCACAGCTCGCAAAGGGCACATTATACTTGTACTTTAGGAGCAAAGAAGAGCTGTACTCAGCCGTCACCCTAAGAGGAGCACACATAATGAGCGCAATGTTTAAAGACGCAGCAGACCGAAACCAGATCGGATTGGAAAAAGCTTTTGCGATAGGCGAAGCCTATTATGAGTTCTATAAACGCCACCCTCAATATTTTCGCATGCTAATAGAAGTGGAAAATTTCCCCTGCCCCAGCAGCGAAGACGTAAACGGCGCGGAATTGATGAAAGTAAGTTGCGGAAACTTAGAAACAGTATTGAACGCGGTCATCAGGGGTATAAATGATGGTTCCATAAATCCTGAGCTTGATCCGAAGCTGACATCGATTTTTCTCATTCAGTCAACGAGAGCCATGATACTTCTTCCCCTGGGGTTTGAGATGTTTCTGAGGCAGGAAGGCGCAGATAAAGAGGCGCCTGTTAAGTTCACGTTAAAATCGCTGTGCCGCTCGCTAGAGAATACGCAACCAAAAAGCAATGAGAGCTGAAAAAATGAAAACTGTAGTTTTTGACGGCTCCAAAGAAAATGATCTTGCAATTAAAGCGATAGAAAAAACACTTGATGATCAATTGACTAAAGAGGGGTGGGAGGTTGAAATCATTGAACTGCGTAACATGCATATTGCTAATTGCGCAGGCTGTTTCGGCTGTTGGGTTAAGACTCCGGGAATATGCGTGATTGACGATGATGGGAGAGAAACAACTAGAAAACTCATCCAGAGCGACCTCGTGGTGTGGCTGACGCCAGTTACGTTCGGGGGATATTCCTTTGAACTGAAGAAGGCACTTGATCGCATTATACCAATCTTATTGCCGTATTTTCAATCATACCAGGGGCAAATTCATCACAAGTTGCGCTACAAGAAATATCCGAAACTACTCGTTATCGGAGTACAAGAAACCGGCGTGAACTATGAAGAAATCTTTATGGCACTCGCTGAACGGAACAGACTCAATTTTCAGCCTCCTGCCTTTGCTGCCAGCGTCATCCAGCGGGATAAAAATCCAAAAGCGATACCCGCTTTTGTTGAGGAACAGCTGAAGAAGGTGGAGGTAATATCATGAGCCATCCTATGAACGCTCTGTTATTAATGGGAAGCCCCAGAGGCGAAAGAAGCAACTCTCGTTTAATTGCAAAATTTTTAGTAGAAAAATTGGAAGGAAAAGGCTTCGTTTCTGAAGAGGCGTTTGTCACCCGCTTAGTTAACACGCGCGAAGGCACAGAGAAATTATTGACGTCTGTTGACAAAGCCGATATTGTTGTCCTTGCTACTCCTCTGTACGTTGACAGCCTTCCCTCGCTAACCATCAAAGCCTTGGAGTTAATTAATGAACATCGAAAAAAAGTGTTACCAACGAAGCCGCAGATGTTGGTTGCAATTATGAACAGCGGATTTCCAGAAAAAGAACAAATGGATATTGCCGTCAAAATCATTCGAAACTTCGCCCAAGAGTCAGATTTCAAGTGGGGCGGAGGAATCCGCGTTGGCTGGGGCGAGGCTCTAAATAGTGAACCGTTGAACGAAAAGAAAGGAATGACCAGGAAACTTACGCGAGGTCTTTCGTTAGCTTCCGTCAGCCTTTCAAAAGGAGAGCCCATGTCAGAAGAAGCTGAAGATTTAGCTTCCGCACTCTTTGTGCCGCTTTTTCTGGCGAAAATTATGACAAAATTCATCAATCAAAGCTGGAATAAACAAGCAAAAAATAACGATGTTAAAGCCAAGATGCATGATCGACCTTACGAGATCACTCAATAAATACGCTGATTCGATTTCTCCTTACAATTCTGAAAAAATTTGTTGATGATAAAGGAGAATAAGTGTGCACAAAAGGCGCTGCTCGTTTTTGTTGACTAAACTACCATTCGCTGCTAGGCGTTTTCCGTGGAGGCTTCTACTATTTTCTTGATCTCGGCGTTTAATGTGTCTGGCAGACCAAGTATGCTTACATCCATGAAACCTCGTATGATCAGCGAAACGGCTTGGTCGCGCGATAGTTTCCGTGTCATCAGATAGGTGATTTCTTTTTCTGAGATTTTTCCCACCGCTGCCTCATGGGTTATCTCGACGCCTTTCTTTTCCGCGATCAGTTCTGGTATGGATTGCATGAATGATTCGTTATCCATCAGTAAGCCGCGGCACTCCAAATGGCCTTTGCAGTCCGTGCTGTTTCCTTCTATCAGACCTCTGATGAACATTTTTGAGCCTTCACGGGAGATGGCGCGGCTGATCATCTCTGCTTTGCTTCCTTTTCCAGTTAGAACAGCCTTTGACCCGATGTCCAGCAGCGAGTTTTTTGTCCGTACAGGATGCTATTGAAGCTAACCCGCGAGTTTTCGCCTTTGCAGTACGCTGCAGGATACATTTGTATGTCTCTGACGGGGCGCATGCATACGTAGTTCGACACGAATGTGGCGTTGTCAGCTATTTCAGCGGCGCTTCTAGGGCGCACCAAGGTTTTCTCACTCCACTGGTGGATCATTGTGAAGTTGAGCATGGCTCCTTTTTTGACGTAGATTTCGGATATTCCCAGGTGCGATGCGTTTTCAACAGTTGAGTGCTGAACGCAGCTTGTGATTATGTGTGCGTTTGAGTTTTCCTCGGCGATTATGATGTTATGCACTCTTTGCTCCAAATTCTTCTGGGTGATCATGAGACAGGATTGCAGCGGGAACGCTACTTCGGCGCCGGGGAGAATCCGCATGAAGTAGCCTCCGCTGTAGTCTTCAGCGACTCGTTTGGTGTATTCGTCCTTGTTTTTGTCAACGATTTTCCACATATAATCGTTGAGCCACGAGTACTTTTTCAGGGCTGCTTTAACGTCCATTAACTCAATTTTTCCTTCAAAAAGCTCGTTGACCGTTGCCTGAATAGTTGTTTGGTCCAAGTGGAAAAAGGTCCCTGAACGGTTCTTATCGTTTGATTCAATGCCAGCTTTCTGCGCTTCTTCAAGAATTTTATGCGGAAGTTTTGTCAATTCATTCTCTTTTGCCATTTTTCCAGCCTCCGACTTTTCTTCTTTTGCAGGCTACGCATTCTTCGTAACCGACCTTTTTAATGTCCTCATAAATGCTCATCGGATGAGTGTAGCAGTGAAACTGCCCGTCTAAAAGGATGCATCCGTACTTCGCTTTGATGTACTCCAGTATATCTCCTTTGTGAGTTATAATCAAAGCTGAGCTGCCGCTGCCTTCCACGTAACGTTGGATTTCCGTGGCAATCAGCTTCAAGCTTTCAACATCTACGCCGGAGTCAGGCTCATCCAGAAGGAGCAGCTTTGGCTTAAGGAAAATCAACTGAAGAATCTCGGAGCGTTTTCTTTCGCCGCCAGAGAAGCCGACGTTTAGGTCTCTGTTCAAGAAGTCTGTTAATCTGAAGGCTTCAATAAGCCGCTGTTCTTCCGCGCTGAACGAATCCTCCGTATTCTTGCCAAGACACAGCTTCAATAAGTCCACGAGCTTCACGCCGGTGATTTCAGGGGGATTTTGGAAGCTGACAGCCATTCCAAGTTTCGCTCTTTCCTCCACAGTTTTGGTGGTGATGTCAGTTCCGTTGAACAAGATTGTTCCTGTAGTTGCTTCGTAAGTTGGAAGACCCATAATTGTACTTATGAGGGTTGTTTTTCCGGAGCCGTTTGGTCCGAATAGAATGTGGCTTTCGCCGCTTTTTAAGCTGAAAGTCACGTTTTTGAGGATAGGTTTTCCCTCAACGTTAACGGTTAAATTTTTGACTTCAAGAATATCCATGGCAATCACAGAGCAATGTTTTGCAATAGAAAAATAAACCTTTTGGAAACCCAGCCTCACATGGCACGCAGACTTAAAAATAATGAAAATTTTTGAAAAATTCCGCTAATTGATATGTTATTATAGCGCCGCGGCACCCATTCATTGCAAGCGGTGTCCAGTGCTTGGTCGGATTAATTGAGCCTTTGAAAGTGAAGGGTTACACGCTTAGGAACCGCATTGTTATGCCGCCTATGCAGACTGGAAGAGCTACTTTTGAGGGCGCCGTGACCAGCAAGCTGATTAGCTTTTATGTTAGGCGTTCATCAGCGTTAGGTTTGCCTATCGTTGAACACGCTTATGTTTCGCCGACTGGAAAGATAGGTCCGAAACAACTCGGAATCTACGATGACTCGTTAATTGGAGGCTTAGAGAAACTGGCAAAGGGTTTACATGAGGTCGGCGCCCCCGCGGTTGTACAGATATCTCATGCTGGCGGCGTTACGAACAGAAAAGTCATCGGCACGGAACCTTCTGGACCTTCCGCAGAGACCAAAAACGCGCATGTTAGAAGTAACTGAAATGTTGGATATCGCTGACGCGTTTGCTTCGGCTGCTGAGCGGGCGGTTAAGGCGGGTTTTGACGGGGTTGAGCTTCATGGAGCGCACGGGTACTTGCTTAACCAGTTCTTCTCTCCTTTGTTTAACAAGCGTAGTGATGGGTACGGTGGCTCTTTAGAGAACCGAATGCGCTTCCCCTTGTTGATCGTTGGAAAGGTTCGTGAACGCCTCCAAGGTAAACTTTTACTCTACAGGTTAGGCTCAGATGATTTAGCTCCCCAAGGAACGCACATAGAGGATTCCGCGGCGTTTGCCAAGAAGCTTGAGCAGTTTGGAGTGGACATTATTGATGTGTCTGGGGGCATGTGTGGAAGCGAACCGAAGCAGCTGCGGCGGGTAAAAGGATATTTTGTTCCGCAGGCAAGCGAGATTAAGAAAGCAGTCAGCGTCCCCGTTATCGGTGTAGGAGGAATCACCGACGCTTTATACGCGGATAAACTGGTAAGTGAGGGAAAAGTTGACTTGGTGGCAGTAGGAAGAGCATTTTGGAGAGATTCAAAATGGGCAGAAAAAGCCATCCAAACATTAAGAAACAGCAAATCACAAATCTTGGCATTTTAGCGAATATAATTGGGGCTTATTTCTTTTTGAAAATCTAGAAAAAATAGGTGAGTTCCTACTCAACGATTGGAAATAAAACCTCTATTCAGGAAGAGAGGGGGGATATGTTCCAACCGTTTCATAGGTGTTCCTCACCTGCAGAGTTAGTGCTTGCTTGCTTGATATAAATTTATGCAAAATACGCCGACAAAACCTCAGTTTAACTCAGGCGCTGATTGATTAACTCGGAGAAAAGCTTTATCGGCGATTGAGCTATGCTTCATTTTAGAAGCTGAATAAAGTGAAGGAAAAAACCAAGCTTTGCATTGTTTCATGCAGCGTTCTAAAAGAGGAACTCCAGCAGCTGGTCAAGCAGGGAAGCCTCGATGCGGAGTTAGTTTTTGTCAGCAAATACTTCCATGTTGATTACGAAGCGCTAGAGAAAAACCTGCGCAAGGTTCTGGAAACAACGCTGAAGCGTTTCAGCGGCAAAATAGTGCTGGTTTACGGTGACCTCTGCCTTGGACAAAACGGCGAAATGGAAAAGCTAGCTGAAGAATACGGCGTAGTTAAGGTTGACGCGGCGAACTGTATCGACTGCCAGCTTGGCGGCGGCGGAGCATTCTTTAGGCTGACCCAGAGCATAATCTGATGTTTATGGGGCCAGGAATGATAGAGTTTTTCAAGCATGCTCGGGAAACAATGCTGAAAGAAGGCGTTGATGAGGCAACTTTTACGAACATGTTCAGCGGCATCAAAGGCATCGTGCTGCTCGATACTTGCGGCAACGCTGAAAAAATGCGGGAAGAGCTGAAAAAGGCAGGCTTGGGGCTTCCGATTTTAGAAACAAGGGAAATAGGCCTTGAAAACGTGAGGCAAGTGGTTTTTGATGCAATTTCAACCTGCAAGTAGAGCCAAGTGACTCTTTTAACGCTAAAAAGTTAAGTAATTGATTGGCTGAAGCGGCATGGGGATACCGCAAATATTAAAGAAGCATCCGCACAATAATGCAAACCATTGGGTGTGGATGTGATTATGACGCAAGCTGTTCCTTCGCAGCCTATGAAGAGAGTGGAAGACTGGAAATCCAGGTTAATTGACCTCTCAAAAAGAAACAACCTGATATATTTTCATAAGGCAAAGCGTGGAAGCCTGCCTATTTCTCAACCTGACATGCAAGCAGTTTTCAATGCTCTCGTATTAAAGAAGCGCCGTTTAGAATTCTGGTCGCCTCCAGAAGAAACTAAAACGCCCGAAGAGCCAGAGAAAACCAGAGGCAAAGGAAAAGCTAAAGCTAAAACAGCCAAAGCAAACGTAAAAGCCTCAGTTAAAGACTCCTCAGCGGTTACAGAAGAACCAAAAAGTCCATCAGCAAATCAACTGGTCAGCGGCGGCTTAACTCGCGTCGACCTAGAAAGAAACCTAAAAAGCCTGCAGTGGCGCTCACTCCTTGATTACCGAGAACGCGGTGTCCGCATTCTGCATGCGGCTTTCGGCACTTTAAACTGGGTGGATGCGGAAACGAAAGAAAGCGTTCAGTCGCCTCTAATTCTTGTGCCTTTAGAGTTAACACGGGATTCTATACGCAAACCCTACGCGATCGCGGTTCCGCCAGTTGAAGAAGAAGAGGTCTTGAACCCGTCTTTGCAGGTTAAACTGAAAAACGACTACAAAATTGAGTTGCCGCCTCTGCCTGAAGAATGGGAAAACCAGAACTTGTCAGACTACTTTAACTTGGTTAATCAAGCGGTCTCTGAAATGGGGTGGAAAGTGGAGCCATCAGTTGACTTGGGGCTTTTCTCGTTCCAAAAACTCGTCATCTACAAGGACCTGGAGGCGAACGCTGATTTAGTTACGCAGCACCCGATAATTCGGGCAATCGCGGGCATTAAAGAAGATAGCCTCATCTTGGACGGGTTGCCAGACGAGAAAGATGTTGACAAGATTGAGTTGCCTGAAAAAACCTATCAGGTGCTTGACGCTGACAGCAGCCAACGAGTCTCAATTGAATATGCCCTGCGTGGACAAAGCTTCGTGATGAAGGGTCCGCCGGGCACAGGAAAAAGCCAAACGATCGCGAACATCATCGCAGAATGCATCGCTAACGGAAAATCCGTTCTTTTCGTTAGCGACAAAATGGCTGCCCTCGAAGTAGTTTACAAACGCTTAAGCGAAGTTGGGCTGGCGCATTTCTGCCTTGAACTTCACAGCAGCAAAGCCAACAAGCAGCAAGTTGTGGCTGAACTCAAACGCAGCCTCGACGAGAACCTTGTCCCCCGCAAACTGCCGTCGGCTCATGAATTCGAAAAGATGACGGAGTACCGTGAAGCATTAAACGGCTACGTTGTTGCGCTGCATGAGAGGCGCCCGTACCTGCAGAGGAGCGCTTATGAAGTTTTAAGTTTGATTTCCAGCCTTGAGCGGGTTCCCTTTGTTCCCGTCGGCTTAACTGAGTTAGGGACGCTGACGCCTCAGAAAATGCATGAACTTGAAGAGCTTGTTTCTCAACTAAGCAAAGTTTGGCAAGTTATAGAAGAACCAGACTTTCCGTGGGTAGGATACCGAGCTAACGCATACAATCTTGAAGTCCGCTCCGAAGTGTTAACAGCGCTTGAAAAAATTAACGAAACACTGCGTGGGTTACAGCTGGAAACGGAAGACTTTTGGGCTAAACTTGGAGTTTTTCCGCCTGAAACGTTTGCACGGGTAAATTGGCTTCTTGACGTCAGCAGGTTCCTCTATGAAAGCCCCAAGCCAGAAGCAAACTGGCTGACCAACCCTGACATTGAAAAACTCATAACCGAAGCAAAAACTTATCACGAAAACATCATCTGGATTAAGAACACGCGCCTCAGCCTCATGGAGCGCTGGAACGCGTCTTTGTTCAGCTTAGTTCTTAACAGGTCAACCGAAATTAAACAGCAGCTTGACGCGCTGGGCAAGATGCTTCCATCAGTTAGCTTAGAAGAAGGCGAATTTCTGCAGAAACGCGACAAACTTTTAGCATTCATTAAAAACACTCAAAATGCGGCAAGAAAGTGGCGAGAAACCTCTCAAGCACTCGCATCCCTGCTTGGATTAGACGGCGATGGCTTGACGATTAAGCAACTGAAAGAGCTTTCTCGATTAGCTATGTTGTGCTTCGCTGAAGATAAGCCGGAGCCACAGTGGTTTGACGCCAAATATTTCGAGCAGGTGCAGGAAACAGTTACAAAAGCAAAGCGGCTGTACGAAGACCACACGTTGCTGAAAAGTCGGTTAGACGAAACTTACACCGATGGCATTTACGCGCTTGACCTTGACGGGCTCATAGCAAAATACAGCGGAGAATACCAGAGCTCTCTGAAAATCTTTAACTCAAGTTACCGTAGCAACCAAAAACAAATCGCCAGAGTAACCAACGACGGCAAAGTTCCAAAAACCGTGCTAAACGACCTTATCGACGCTCGAAAAGTCAAGAAGATGCAGGCGCAGATTGAGGAGTCAGCTAAGACAGTTCAGACACTACTTGGTCACTTCTATAATAAGTCCAAGACAGATTTCGAAGGCGCAGAAAAAGCTTTAGACTTAACCGCTGAAATCCGCAAGCTGTCATGGGCAACGCAGATCCCCGAAAGCCTCCTTAAGCTAATTACTAACACTTCCAATCCTTCACCGATGATTAAGAATTTGGGTTTAGAACTTCAGGAATCAGTTTACAGGTGGGAGCAACTTGCCAAAGGCGTAGAATCACTCCTGCCAGCAAACGTGCCTAAATCCGACGCAGCCATCGCTCTGACGCCGCTGCCGCTGCTTGAGGAATGGGCGGCTGATACCGAGAAACACCTGAACCCATTGTTTTCTCTGACGAAAGAGACGCTGGCAACATGCAAGCAGGAACCCCAGAGCTATAAGCAGCTTCTTGAAGACCTCAGAAACGCGGAAGACATACGAAAGAAAGAAGCCGCCATCGTAGGTGAAAAAGTTCAGCTTCAAGCAAAATTCGGCGCACGCTTCAACGGGCTGGAAACGGATTGGCAAGACATCTTAACGGTTCTTGAATGGGCAAAAAAAGTTCAAACAGCCTTCCTTGACATCCCAGTTCCCCAAGCCTTCGCAACCATTGCCGTCCGAGGACCAAAGGCTGCACCATCAAACACCGAACTCAACCAACAACGCAACGCGGCTTTGAAGGCGCTTGCTGATTTTGAAGCTCGCTTCGAAACAGAAATGAAGTATCAAAACCAAAGGCTTAAGGATTTAGAAATCACGGTAATTGGCGAGCGCATCAAAGCGCTTCGAGACCGCGTTGATGACCTACAGGTTTGGATTGATTTTAAAGACATCAAAAACCGTTTTGCCCTCCGAGGCTTAGACCCGTTCTTCAGCCGCTTGGCAGAGCAGCGGGTTCCAGCAGCTGATTTGGTCGATGTTTTCCGCAGAGGCGTCTACCAAGAATGGATAAACAACCTCTACAACGAAGACCAGAAGCTGGGCAGGTTCAGACGGGAGAACCATGAACAGTTAATCGCTGACTTCCGCGAACTAGACCAAGACCTAATTCACCTGACCTCAAGTATGGTTATTGAACAGGCAAACAGCCGAAAACCCCAAGACATACTGGTTCAAGCAGCCGACTCAGAAGCCAACATTCTACTAAAAGAAGCCGCAAAGAAGAGGCAGCTTATGCCGATTCGCACGTTGCTGCAGAAGATTCCTAACCTGCTTGTTAAGCTAAAGCCTTGCCTGCTGATGAGTCCCATAACCGTGAGCCAGTTCCTTCCGCCTGAAAGCAACAAATTTGACCTTGTCTTGTTTGACGAGGCATCGCAGATTGTTCCTGAAGACGCCATCGGCTCGATTTACCGTGGAAAAACGTTGGTTGTTGCAGGCGATAACAAGCAGTTGCCGCCTACCTCGTTCTTCCAGAAAAACCTGATTGACAATGTTGACTGGGACGAGTTAAGCGATGAGGACGTGGAAGTCTTCGACAGCATACTTGACGAATGTTTAGGCATAGGGTTGCCAGTTAAAACTTTGAAGTGGCATTACCGCAGCAGGCATGAAGACTTAATTGCGTTCTCAAACCACCGCTTCTACGACGACAGCCTGATAACTTTCCCAGCGGCAAAAGCCCAGACCGACAGCTTAGGCGTAAAACTAGTCTACGTTCCCGACGGCGTCTATGACCGCGGCGGCAAAAGAAACAACCCGGCAGAAGCAGAAAAAGTTGCAGACCTCGTTTTTGAGCACTTCCGCCTCTACCCAAAGAAAACCTTAGGCGTTGTAACCTTCAGCATAGCACAAATGGAAACCGTTGAAGACGCCATAGACCGCCGACTAAACGAGCAACCTGACTTCGAGCAGTTCTTTAAAGAGGACCGTTTGGAAGGCTTTTTCGTCAAGAACTTAGAGAACGTTCAAGGAGACGAACGCGATGTTATATTCTTCAGCGTCGGCTACGGCTTTGACCAGCAAAAACAGATGACAATGAACTTTGGTCCATTAAACAAGCCTGGCGGCGAAAGACGCTTAAACGTTGCAGTGACTCGTGCCCGAGAAAAAGTCGTGCTAATCACCTCGATTAAAGCCGCTGATATTGACGCTGAAACTAAAGCGGTCGGCGTGCAAACTCTGCGCTACTACCTGGACTATGCAGAACATGGACCCAAAACCCTGGAGCCAGTTAAGCCAAAGGAGGGCGAGTTTGACTCAGCTTTAGATGAAGATGTGGCGGCAGAAATCAAAAAGATGGGGTACGAAGTTGTTCCCCAAGTCGGCTGCAGCGGCTACAGAATAGACATAGGCGTAGTTGACCCAGTTAACCCCGGAAGCTTCCTGCTGGGCGTAGAATGCGACGGCGACACCTACAAATCCAGCAGTAGCGCCCGTGACCGAGACCGCCTCCGTGACCAGGTGCTGAGGCAACTGGGGTGGCGTATCCACCGTATTTGGTCTCCTGCTTGGGTTGCAAGACGCGACTCAGAAATCCGACGGCTAAAAGAGGCTCTTGACCAAGCCAACAAGCAGCAGCTTGAAAAAGACACGCTGAAACCAGTCATCGAAGTTAAAGAGGGCATGGCGCCGAAAACTGATGTTCAAAAAATCCAGTTTTCAGGCATTGAAAAAATCGGCGTACCCTACAAAATTCACCCGCTTAAAGCAACCTTCGACCCCTACATCAAAGTTGCCACAGCCAAATCCACCTACGACTCGCGGCAGAAAAACCAGTTCCACTTCCCAGAAAACAGAGAAACCCAAACGAAGCTGTTGGCGGAGCTTGTGCAGAACGAAGGGCCAGTGCATTTTGACTACGCCGTTGAACGTTTAGCAGCCGCGTGGGGCGTCAAGCAGGTGACACCTCAGATAAATCATGCCGTAAAAGAAGCGCTCAACAACCTGATTAGAGAGCAGAAAGTGGTGATCAAGGGCAGTTTTCTGTGGCCGCCTGAACTTAAAGAAACACCGATCCGCGTGCCAGTCCAAGGTATTCCTGAATCCAAGCGTAAACCAGAGCATATTCCGCCTGAAGAAGTTGAAGGCGCCATGACGCTGGTGGCTCAGTATGCCTGGGCATAAGTGAGGATTCGTTGATTGCTGAAACTGCTAAGGTGTTCGGGTTAAACCATTCTGGCGAAGACGCTAAAGAAGTGTTCTCTGAAGCCTTGAAGCGGCTGGTGAGGGACAGAAAACTCGTCAGCAGAGACGATGTCGTTACAGCTGCTTAACCCACAGTTTTTTGTAAGGCTGGTATCTTTGTGTTTCCTTGCTTTTTGTGGCTGGATTTTGGCACAAATAGTAGGGGGCTATAGGCAGGTAGGCGGTTTTAATCAGGGTTTGTTTTGGGTTGCGTTTCCAGTTTAAGGCTTGTTTAATTCTTTGATGAGAACGGGCAAATCGTTCAGTGAAGTTATAATGTAGTTGGCGCCGTTATTCTTCAGCTGCTCCATTTTAGACATGCCTGTCGGCAAACCAACCGCGATGGCACTCAGCTCCCTGGCAGTTTGCATGTCCACAACGCTGTCGCCCACGATTAAGGCGGTTTGCGGGCTTGCACCCAACGCTTTAAGCGCTACCTCAAACTGCTCCGTGCTGGGTTTAACGTTTTTCACCCCGTTTCTGGCAACCACAATCTGGAAGTAATCTTTTATCTTGAAGCGCTGCAGAATGTAATTTGCGGCTTTCTCGCTGCTGGTTGTGCATAAACCGATTTTCAGCTTCATCCGCTTGAGTTCCTTGAGCACTTCGTTGGCTCCCGGCATCAGACTTGTGGTTGAAGCGGCTTCCATCTCATACTTCTCAGCAATAGCTAGGCTTGACTGCGAACTTCCTCAAATGTGACAGCGGGTTTGCCGTTGTTTTTAACGAAAATCTCCGTTTTAGTCAGCATATCAAAAATGCTTTCATTGACGTTTAGAACGGAGTCAGGTACACCCATCCGCATAAGGTAGCTTCTGACTTCGCTGCGCAGAGTTTTGAAATCCAAGTTGAAATGCGCAAGTGTCCCATCTAAATCAAAGATTACTGCTTCAACAGGCAAGATTGTTAGCTCCGTAAACGGTGAACTTGGGTTAACACTAACTCTATACAGAAATATACCTTTTGGTAGAGCCACTTTGAATGGCGATTTTTTCAGAACTGAAGTTTTTTGCTCACATGCGTGTATAATCTATGGTTAAGAGTTGTTTCAATAAGTAACTGCAACATAGAATGAACCGCCAAATTGGTATGAGTTCAATCGAAGAAGTCATGCCCTAATTCACCATAGACAGCATCAAACTTGAAGTCAAAATCGACTACACCCAAACCGTAAACGAACCCTTCTACGTGTTCCTAGGCGACCTAGCAGAACGCGACACAGGCAAAATCTTCGTGGCCAAAGTCAACAACCCACAAATGAAGTTCTACGAAAAATACCTCTAAACTTTTTCTTATTCTAAGCTAAATTTGTTATTGACCAACACTTTAACGGCAGGGTTATACTTATGCAGGTTGAAACGTATATTAACTATAAACTTTTTTTAAGAAGCAAAAAATTACTTTTGTGGAGTAAGAAAACTTAAGTAATCGCAATGTTCTATCATAAAGATTGAGCAGCAAAGTGTGTTAACCGAGGAAGTTCTGGATTGAATAAGAAAATGCTTGCCACAGGTTTAGCAGCGGTTCTTGCAGTTTCATTCAGTATTGCAACTTTTATTTATTTTCAAAATCAGAGTAATCAGCAAGCAGGCACTTATACTATTGTAGGTACTTTGCGGTATGCGCCTGGGCACGCAGTTTGGCGAGGCATTTCGGTCACAAGCATTACACCGGGCGTATCACCCGAACCAAGCAATGTGACATTCACTGAAGCAAACGGAGTGAATTACACGGTCGCTTCTTTTGTTTATTTGAATTTTTCAAACAAATTCACTTTTCCTCAAAATGGCTCCGGAATTGATTATCCAGTTGGATTCGGCGAAGGCGAAGCGGTTAAAGTTTCAGGACAAATGGGCTATTCAACCGTTCGCGAATGGTACACCATGAACGTAACCAGCATAACTCATTACTCTTCGTAAAGCCTGATGCAATAATAATTGGATCTAGTATTGGTCTTTTTAACATGAAAACATTCTTCTTGATAATGATCCTTGAATATTTGCAGAATCAGCTCTTAATTGATGTTATGCTCAATCTAACCACACATGGAGCAAGCCCTGAAGGAGTTGTAACTGGCAAACTTGCGATGGTTTTCTACCATTATTGTACCTTTTTTTGATTGAATTACAAGTTTTAATGACAATAAAACAAAGATTGTGAAGGAGTACTTATTGCAGCTGATTTTCTTTAACAACAAGGACCTTTAGTCGTTAGCCGCTCAAGGTGTTGCAGTAGACGCACTTAAGCCCTCTAGTTAACAAGCCCTTCAAAGGTACTAGTCCTTGAGAGGCAATAGGGCAAAGTTGGCTTCTATATTTACTCACATTTTATAATATCTTCTGTTTTATCTCAAAAACATGCTGTGTTGTATGACTTAAATACTAGTTCTATGCAGAACGCTTGATTTATGAGCGATCTGAGAGATTGGAATGGCTACAATGAAGCATTAGTAAAAAGAGGCTTAATTCTGCTAGATTTAGACTTTGTTGCAAGCTGGTCCAAAGAGCTTAAAGCTATGAACGATGGCAAAGAGGGAGGCAGATACCGCTACCCTGAATCATTCATCAAGCTACTGGCAGTTGTTCACGCCTATGTTTTGCCCTACAGGCAACTTGAAGGATTCATGCGCGGCCTAAGTCAGTACGTTGATGGACTCAAAGCGCCTGATTACACGACTATCTGGTGGCGAATCGCTAAGATGAAGATCGATTTAGCTTCCTCTGTTGACTTAGATAAGGACGTTACCATCGCTGTTGACTCTAGCGGCATTAAAGTGTCTAACCGAGGTGAATGGATCCATAAGAAGTGGAGGGTTCAGCGGGGTTTCATTAAAATGCACATTCCTGTCGACACCAAGACCAAGCAGATTCTTGCTATTGAAGTAACTAAAGAGGACGTTGGAGATGGACGCATGTTTGGCAGGCTGGTTAAGGGTTCAGCCAATATTGCTAATGTGAAGAAGGTAATTGGTGATGGCGCGTATGATTCTAAAGTTAACTTTCGATTGGCCAGCGGTTTGGATATTGAGCCTCTGCTTAGAGTTCGTAAAAACGCTTCTTTGAAAGGTGGAGGTTGTATGCCTCGTAAGTTTGCGGTTGCAGAGCAGCTTGGCAATGATGGCTGGAAGAAGGAGAGAGGTTATGGTTATCGTTGGATGGCTGAGTCTGCTTTCTCGTGTTTGAAGCGGACATTTGGCGAGTACATCTGTGCGGTGAAGTGGTCTAATATAGTGAAAGAACTTCTGTTGAAAGCTTCAATTTACAACCTTTTCATGTAAATGAATCTAAACTAAGCTTTAAATTGGAAAGTAGAAGAGAAATGGCTTAAAATATAACTCGACGATAAGTTGAGTCATTCAACACAACACAAAAATAACAAAATTTAAATATGGATTACGAACAAAAAAGAATAACTGGAAAGCGCTGACTTACCTTCGCTTTTCATATAAAATTTAGAGGCGAAGAAAAATGCCGAGAAATGTAAAGTTTTTGCCATTGACCATATTACTCTTGGGAATTCTTCTCATTTCAGGCATCTCTGCAATACTGACATCCAATGCAAAGGCTTTACCCGGACCAAATTCTTTCACAAATACACAATCTTTACGCAACAATAATTCGACATCGACTGACAATATTCACAGTAATTCGACATCAGCTACTAATATTTTGCCTTCCGCAATCAGAGCTTCTACAATCAGCCAATATTCAACCAACGCCACATATTCACCGCCTTCAGCAAACATAAAGCTAACACAACCGCCAGTAATAACGCCCGTTATTAGACGAGGATCTAATACTCCTTCAGTAGTTGAAAGTAGTCCAATGGCTGAATATGATCAACAACACTGGTGGTTGATAGATTTTTGGTCAAATACATCAGGTGATGAAATGCCATCATTTATGAACGGAACATTCGTAGCTGTACAAAATACAATCGGTGGATTGAGTTCTGGTGATACGGTCATATATGAGCCAATAAACATAGCTTACGGGACGTCAAATAACAACTTTGTCTGGTATCAATTTGTTGTTTATTTTGATGCAAACACGTTAAACCCTGATTGGGCCATTTGGCAGTTCCCCAACGGTGACCCAAATACTGGTACTTATCAATGGATACCATTGCCCTATATTGCTGGACATACTTACAATTTTGCTTATACCACATCCGGCACCAACACAGTGACATTCAATCTTTATGACACAAATGAGACACCGAGCTATCAGAACCCTTATACATATCCTTATTCGGCGCCGGGACTTCAACTTCTCTACAATACAGGAGCGTATTCTCCAGCCAGTTGTGTGGAGGGTTCAACAAATAATACCCAATTCCCTACCAGTTTGACGAATGTTCCATACTTCCAAACATACATAGGATACGGTGAAACAACTGATTATCATAAGCACTCCGTATTTATATCTACAGGCAAAAGCAATGTACCTTCAGGCATAAACACAGGCATTTGGACTGAGGGCTCTAATTATTACTACTGGTCCATGATGGGCTATAATACTACATATCAACCGTCACGTACTATAACACAATTGGCAATGGTACATAAATTGGCCTTCTGCGATCAAGGTCCTAGAGATGGGAATTACGCGTATGAGTACGGAGGAAACTCTGGAGATGGCGCATATATAATAGGGCAGATGAACGCGCTTTCCGGCGGAAACATATATCTCTACGGTTTTTCAGACTCAGGATACGATAGCTGCCTCTTATGTGTATGTGTCAATGGATGACCATAACTGGATTCAAATCGCCAATAACCCAACAATGATTACCGGATCATCGCCGTGTTGGAAGCTGTCGGAAACTACATGGGTGATTTCGAGTACATTGCAGTAGTGGGGTAATGATTGTTAAAGTGATAGTGTGTCATTGCATTTGGATGCAGTTGCGGTAGGCATTGATCCCGATGTGACGATACTCGTATATGACGAGTCCAGCAGCAATTACGTTAATGGTATTCCAATCCGGTAGACGGCAACTGGGTTTTAAGCGGAGACGTTATTTCGTTGATATCTGGTGATCACTTATTCCAAGCACCTGACGCTGACGGCGGAGGGGCATTCGATTGCTTTTACGACGGCACCAATTATTACAGTAACTCAGCAGACATCCCAATTGCAGATGACAAACAATAACAGCATATTTCTATTACATTCCTTATTATACATTGACGGTGGCGGCTTTTGACGCTTATGGCGACCAGTTGTATCCTAACATTTATGTTGATGGCAACTATGTTGGAACAGGCTACGCGCAGCTGCAGGTAATGATAGGACCACATACCATCGCTGTTGATGGTACGACATGGAACGGCAACTACGGCTGTGATACTTACTTCAACTTTTACGCCGATTACGTCTGGGACGGCAACTCCTGGGTGCTCAATGGCAACATTTGGGATAATCCGCTACCCGTCTACATCGATACAGACACCGTCGCGGTAGCTTACTATTACCCATAACACAAGAAAACAGGAACTCCCTTCTTCCCCCTTTTTTGGAAAAACAATTAAGCCCTCACACGCATGCACAAGCATAAGCGCGTCTGGAAAGAACAAGATACTTGTCAAAGTCAAGAAATATTTCAATGTATTTTATTCCTATGTATTCATTAAAGAGCGTAGTAAAATGATGTTCGCCGATATTTTCTATAGGATCACCAACGAGCGAAACTACGAATCTTTTGATGCATCCGAGTGGCTCATACGGGTACAGCTTCCTCTAGAACCCGGCTTTTAATGTACGGATTTAGAAATTCCTTTGATACAAGGTCAACTTTAACTTGAAGTTTCCTTTGTAAAAAGTTCTTCAAATCATAAACTGTGAAAAAGCTCACCATCTGCGAATAAGTAACCAGAATATCAATATCGCTGTCATCGTCCTGTTCGCCGCGTGCATAAGAACCGAAGATATCTAAAGTCTCCACTTTGAACCGTTTCTTGAGCGTAGGCATTAAAAGTTTAAGCTCTGCCCTTATTTCATCCAGATTTTTTGCAATCATGCTGTTAGACTTTAATTTGTAATCTTGTGCTTGCTTATAAAATTTGATAATTATGGTCTCTCATACCTAAAACATCCCCAATAATTGTTTTCTGAGAAGACTTTAAGCCACTCGGGATCCTTTTTGTTTTTTTACATCCCGTTGTAACAATTAATCAGCAGGTAGCTATTCGCCATTTAATTTTGTGCATGGCTTGCTTTTGGCTTTCCTCTTTTGCATTTAACCGCCATTGCTAGTGTTGCTGTAATTATCAGTGCAAGGCTGATTGTTGATGGGAACTCTGGGATTTGGTTTTGTGGATTCTGGAAGGTTATGAGTTCGTCGCCCGGGACTGGCTGGGTGTAGCTTGATGTGATGTTGAATGCGACTGTTTGCGCGTCTGTTTCTTTGGTGATTATGAAGTTTACAGGGGTTCTTGTGCTGCCGCGGGGTATTGAGCTGTCGCCTGGAACTGTGTAAACGTTAATGTCTGTGCAATTTGCTGTGAAGAGGATGCTGAAGTACGCGGTGGATTGGGTGGATGAGTTGGATAGGTAGGGGCTTATGTTGAGGTCGTAGAGGAACATGTAGGTTCCATTAATCAGTGGGATGGGGTGTTGGTAGTGAATTGTCATGAGAAAATCAGAGGAGGCGGGTTGAATTATGCACATTATCATCGGCCACTCGCCCAGGTACGTGTAATGCAGCGCGTCAGGGTTGGCTTGCGTGAAGTTGCTGTAGTCCACTTTCTGCCCATCCACCTCTATAGAAATGTTCGTTACCCCAGGAGGCGTAGGGTAGAGCATGGGAAGCCCTTGACCCACCCAATCCAGCGGAATGTCTATTGGAAATGTCCCGTCAACCGTTGCCCAAAGGCTTCCGTTAATCGTGGAGACTTTGTAGTTGACGTACTCCACTGGCATAGAAATCGACTGCAGAGCTGGCTGAGAATCCGACGCGGTTGAAGAATCAGCTTTAACTGCTATCGCTCTGGAAGCTACGTTGAAGGGATAAACGGCTAATATTAAGCATATTATGGTTAAGCTGGTAAGTATTACGAGTGTGGTTTTTTTCATTTCATTTGCCTTTCAATATTGTGTTCAATCGTAGTATTTGTGTTTCTTGAAGTAAACCAATAAGCCAACAGCCATCACTATTATAATGAGCAACAGCGGAATCATCAAGGAGGGGAACTCTGGAGCGGCAGGTATAGGGCTTGTGTTTTGTGTTGGTTGCCCTACAGTGAAGTAAACTATGCCAGAGACAACTATAGGGTACTCGTAAATTGTATTCTGAACTGAGACGCCATTGATGGTATCAACGTCAGTGATGCCAGAGTTAATTGAGGAGTTGCCATAAATTGGTCCTCGATAATAGGTGCCAGCCAAGACAGATACATTTAGCATGTGCAATCCTGAAGCCAGTTGATTAAGCGTAGAGTTGTTTATTCCATACTGTTCTTGATTCCCGTCTAAGTACACCTTAACGGAATGTATTTCGCCGACATAAGGGACAACTATGTGAACTGCATTCCACGAGGCAGGCTTAGTTACGGTAAAATTAAGAAGAACACTGCTAGCGTATGTTGTGTAGTTTTGTGGGCTCTCCACTGCCAAGGTAGGTTTTTCTATGTTGGGTGTGGACGCCCAAGGAATCGGATCGCCATTTGCTAACTTTATGACTTGTGCTGCACCTACGGTTAAAATAAGGATTAATGCGATTGAGATTGCTACTTTAAGTGATTTGTTGTTCATAGCAACCAAGTGATTATGGGTTTAGTCAGCTTAAAAGGGTGCTTGTAAAGATTTGTTGTCTAAGTTTCTTGACTAAGATTCAGGAAATCTCTACGCTGTGCAGATTTAAGACTTATCATCAACGAAAACTTGCCGATAATTCCCATTATTCCATTCAGAAACTTCCTTAACAGAAAAACTTGGGAAATTTGTTCAACCAGCCTTTTGTGTTTCTTAGTTCTTCTAAAGTAAACAGCCAGTAAGATAGCAACAGCAAATAATACTATCACGAAAACAGCTATTCCAAGAAATAGCGGAAAAGGAGACGGTGTAGATGTGTCCATGGTAAAGAAAATAGTATCAGATTTTCCCATGTTTCCTGCAGTATCATTAGCATAAACAGTCAAATCATGGGAGCCCATAGTTAAGCCAGCTAGAGCTGTGTTTCCTGTTATGCTTACATTTGCTGCATCATCTAAACTGTAGCCCATCCAAGAAGTTGGCTCATCTACTTTAAAATGGAGCGGAAGGGCACGCCCTTCGTGATGAGTGCCATTTCCTATTAAGATTGAGATGTTTGGGGCTACTGTGTCTACTGTAAAGAAGACTGTGGAGCTATTATCTAGCCAGAAACCATCTGAGAAGGGACTTAGGAGCCCTATCGCATGCAACGTGAGGCTGTGGTTTCCATCAGACACATCTAAAGGGAGGCATAGTGCTGAATTTGAAATGCCATATTGACCGTGATTCAAATTGGAACTCCAAGAGGAAAGAAAGTAAACTGAAGTGATAACGTTATCCAATGTGTAACTAATATGGGTAATTCCTGTGCTCGTGGCTCCTGGCAATTCACCTGGTAATAATGGTTGAGTTATGTTGTAGCTTAATGAGATATTGCAAGAGGAATAGATAGTATTATTCTTTGGACTGTAGATTTCAACGCCTGGGGGTGAAGCACCTGGAACTGGTGGTCCCCATTTCACAAACAAGTATGGATCAGCCTTTGCCACGTTAACTACAAACAATCCAGCAACTGTAGAAATTAAGAAAGCTAAGATGAGTATTGCTGCCGTGAACGTTTTCTTGCTCATAGCAATCAAGTAGGTAAGAATTTAGCCCGCTAAAAAGGGTGTTTATACAACTTCTTTGACTAAAGGTTTCTTGACTAAAGTTTTGGCTATTTCTACGCTGTGCAGTTATGTTTTTGCTCTTGCGTTTTTTGCCAAGTACTGCCTCAAATGAGCTCCGAGGGTAAATTTTTCGTCGCTCATCGGGTGACGACAACTTTCAGCGGTTTCCCCGCTGGATTATCAACCGTCTCCAATGCTTTTTCAAATTCCTCAAGCTTAAACCTGTGCGTAATCAGCCCCTTCACATCCACCAGTTTCCTCGTGATTAACTCTACGGCTGACGGGTACTCAACGGGCGAAATGTAAATGGTGAAAAACATGGCTTCATCCGCATCCTCCAAATTCATGCGACCCTTGGATTCGCCTACCAGCGCGACTTTGCCAGCTTTCCTCACCAAATGGGGCGTCTGCTCCACCGTCCGCGTATTTCCAGCGGCTTCAATCACCAAGTCGGAGCCTATCTTCGTCAGCTTTCTAACCGTTTTGATTACGTCTTGGTGTTTGGCGTTGATGACGGCTTCTGCCCCGTACTTTTCGCTGAGCTCAAGCCTGTAATCCTCAAGGTCCACTGCGATGACTCGGCAGCCCTTTAGCAACGCCACCTGCGTCATAAGCAAACCGATGGCGCCTTGCCCAAGTATGGTTACCCAGTCGCCAAGGTCAGGCTTCATGTAATTCAACACGCGAAGCGCCAAAGCAACTGGCTCCACTATCGCCGCTTCCTCATCACTGACGCTTTCAGGCAGGGGAATGAGGCTTCTCGGCAGCATAGCTTTTGATTCAGCGAAGAAGCCGTCCCGCGTTAAACCGTAAAATTTGCTTCGGACACAGTAACTTGGCAGTCCGCGGAGGCAGTAGTAGCAGTGTCCGCAGTTCACCATGGGCACCATAACCACCCGTTCAGCCGTGTCCTCGCGGATTCCCCATGCGTCATGCCCGATGATCATGCCTTTTTTAATCCATTTCCAGTCGCCACGGTACAGGTGCATGTCGGTGCCGCATATGCTTCCAGCCTTAAACTGCACAAGAACTTTTCTACCTGAAACCTGTGGTTCTGGAACCTGTTCAATTTTGATGTTGTGAGGCCCACGATAAACAGCAGCTTTCAAAAAGACGCAACCTCTGATAATTTCCAGCTTAAAGCAAGGTATTAAGTTTATTGCATGATGAGCGTTTCTGTTTGGCGTTAGGTTAATAACTCTATTAGTGTATGCATGGTTTGAGTGCCTATGAATTTGGATGAGTACACGAAAGAGAGGCTTTGGCAGCTGCTTGTCGAATCAGTTCACGCCTCCGTTATGTACCCGACTCACAAAGCTTACACACGCGACTCCATTTTGCCGCAAAAGGCGGATGTTACCGCAAAGGAGCTTGCGGAAAGGCTTGGCATGCCGCTTGGGGAAGCACTGGTGATTCTCGGCGAGTTGGCGGAAGAGAGGAAATGTCCAACTTAGGTGTTTTGCACTGGTTGGGCTTGTGTTGTTTGTTTAAGCGGCACGTTATTTAAAGCGCTCAGTTGCCGTTATATTTATATATGCATATCGTTTCCCTAAAATCAGGGAAAAAAATGAAAAAAACAACAAAAATAGTGACAGTTGTTTTAATCATAATAATTATAGTAGCGATAGGCGCTGCTGCTTACATTTATGTACAAAACACAAAAACAAACAATCAGCCAACCCCAACACCAGCGCCAACTCCAACGGTAAACGCAACCGATACTACGACGGGTCAGACATTTGGCGTAGGACTCAGTGGAAACGTAACTGAGTCAGAAATTTCTAACGTAACAATTACGTCTGACCAATCGTCAGCGTTGACTACGGTGTCTTTTAATGTTACAGGGGCAAGCGAAACCACGGGCTTTAGCAACATGACTATTCCAAAAACCAGCATAGCATACGGAGACACTCCAACTGTCTACATTGATAACCAGCTAGCGCAAGACCAAGGCTACACACAAGATGCAACTAACTTCTACGTGTGGTACACAACCCAATTCAGTACACATGAAATAGTGATAACGTTCACAATGTCTGAAACGGCCTCTCCTACGCCCTCGGCAACACCAGAGCCGACCTCGACGCCAACACCAACAGCAGTTCCCACGCCGACTCCGACTCCCACTCCTAGCCCCACAACACTGACAGTTGCAACAACCACAAGCCTTTATCAAACAGGACTGGAAGATACTCCAGAAGCTTTGGCGAATGGAACTGTAATAAAAGACGACATAAAAGATTCTTTCCAAGCACTATACCCATGGATAACCGTTAACTTCATCGCAGTAGGAACTGGCGTTGCCATTACGGATGCAGAGTCAGGTTCGGCAGACATGCTACTGGTCCATTCTCCATCACAGGAACTGCCCTTCTTAACCGGCGGTTACGGTGTAGACCGCAAAATCGTAGCCTACAACTTCTTCATCATAGTCGGACCAGCAAGCGACCCTGCACATATCAACGGCGAAACCAATGTAACGAAAGCCATGATTGACATCTACACAGCTGCACAAAACAACAACGCTCAGCCTGCTAATAATCAAACGCTGTGGTTCTCCAGGAACGATGCTTCTGGAACAAACACCAAAGAGATTTCTCTGTGGACGGCTGCAGGCTACAACTACACTCAACTTCTTACGCAAACCTCATGGTTCAAATCTACCGGCACAGGCATGGGACCAACCTTGCTGGCAGCCAACTATTACGGCAACATCGGCGGATATACGCTTTCAGATACGGGAACCTACTATGCTTATTATGACAGAGGAGACATACAACTGAAAATCCAAATTCAAGCGCAGCAGTCACTGCTAAACGTGTACAGCGCAATAATTGACAACCCGCAAAACGCCAGGTTGGCAAGCACAAACTTTAATGCTTCAATGACTTTTGTCAACTGGCTAGTTTCCAATGCAGGTCAACAGGTAATTTCAAACTATGGTGTAGCAAGCTATAACATGACATTGTTCAATCCATTTGTACCTTTGGCAAACAACCCTACATCTAACAGCACGTTATACGGTTGGATTCAAAGCTACGCTTACATAAATTCAGTTCCCGTCATCAACGCTAACGGAACTGAATGCCCACCGCAATACCGATACAACGCAGGCAACCTCTACTCGCCAACGTACGATACACAATTAGCAAACATGATCCTTAGTCCTTCAGTAAACTACGCAAACTTACTACGTTACAGACAGCCCACAACCTGTGCTTGCACCGCCACCGCCAAGTCAAAGCGGCGTTAAATTAAGCAGAGAATAAGATACGGAAAAGCTAAAATAAATTCCCTTTATTTTCTTTTGTGATATGCATGGCTGATATTATCGTAAAGGCTTTTGAGCAAGCAATCAAATTAATCGCAAGCGGCAATCCCGAAGTTTACGCAACAGTCTACAGGTCAATATACGTCGCGGGTTTAGGAACATTATTGTCATGCATATGGAGTATTCCAATAGCTGTGGCTTTAGGCTTGTACAATTTCAGGGGAAAATGGTTCATCAAAGGCGTCTTTAACGCGTTAATAGGCATACCGACGGTTGCGTTGGGATTGCTTCTATTCTTGTTATTTATCAGGGGAGGCGAATTAGGTTCCTTCCACTTGCTGTACACTCTTAATGGAATAGCAATCGGCGATGCCATTCTGGTTACCCCTATCATAGTAAGTTTCACAGCTAATGCCTTAGGTACAGCGGACACTCAACTGAGAGACTTAGCTAAAACCCTTGGTGCATCTGGGTTTAGAACGAACCTAACGCTTATTCGGGAAACAATCTGGTCAATGGTGCTTTCTATAACCGCCTCTTTTAACAGAGGCTTTGGAGAGCTCGGCATTGCCACAATCGTAGGCGGAAACTTGCTGGGAGAAACAAGAGTTTTAACCACGGCTATTGCAACACAAATTGATTTCGGATACTTCGACATCGCCATGGCATACGCCATATTACTTATGGCTATAGTGATCGCTTTAGCATTAACAATTAGCCTAATAGAGCGACTAAGACAAGAAGAGGGCTTATGGGGTAAGCTGTCATTGTGGAGAGGTTTAGGCGGGGGCTAAAACGTGAGCGTCCATCTTCAGCTAGTAGATATCAAAAAGAGTTATCGCGCAGTTAAAGCACTGCATTCAGTGTCGCTGGACATGCAGGGCGGCAAAATCATTGTTCTTTTAGGCGTTAATGGCGCAGGCAAAACAACACTTATGCGGATTATGGCTGGGTTAGAAAACGCCGACAGCGGAAAACTATACTTTAACGATCAAAGCATCGATTGTGCAGCTTTACGCAGAGTTTCGTCATTGGTCTTTCAGAAATCTGCGATGTTTAGCACAAACGTATATGACAACTTGGCCTATGGTCTCAGAACAAGGAAAGTACCAAAAGACGAGATTAAAAGAAGAGTCACTGAAGCCTTGCAAGCAGTGAGGCTTTCAGGGTTTGAAAAACGAAGGGCAAAAAAAACTTCAGGCGGAGAACAGCAGAGAATCGCTTTAGCCAGAGCGTTCCTAGTTGAACCTAATGTTCTGCTTTTAGATGAGCCAACAGCCAATTTGGACCCGAACAATGCAGTCATCATTGAAAAAGCGATAGTTAGCAGGAAGAGTGCTCAGCGCATCATAGTGATGGCGACCCATGACCTCACGCAGGCGAGGCGAATGGCGGATGAGATAGTTCACATCTACAACGGCGAGATAGTTGAAATCGCCGCGCCGAAGAATTTCTTTGAAAACCCGAAAAGTGAAATATCACGCAAATTCGTCAACGGGGAATTGGAGTTTTAATTGAGCGTTGCTTTTTCGTAAATTTTAAATATTGCCTAAAACCACTTGCAATCTTAAAATATAGTAAAGCTGGTCAATTCCTCTTTGATTATCTTTATATGGTCTTTGCGACATAACTTTTATTGCATGCTTGCCAACAAAGAACATAAGCTTTCATCCAAAGTTTGGCTGGAGTACAAGGATAAACCACTGATAGGCAAAGGCGGAGCTGAAATTTTAGAAGCGATTGATAAGGAAAACTCAATTTCGAAAGCTGCAGAAACCTTGGGAATGTCTTACCGCTACGTTTGGAATTATCTGCATGACATTCAAGACACACTGCAGGAGCCAATTATTGAGACTTTTAAAGGGGGAAAATCTGGCGGAGGCGGCGCAAGGCTGACTGATTTGGGCAGAAGTTTGCTTGGTGAGTATAGGCAGGTTGAGGGTTATTTAAGCAGGGTTTTATCGGATTCAGGCAGTTTGGAGGTGAAAGGTTTGAAGTTAAGTGCAAGGAACCGTTTTAAGGGAAAAGTAGTGGCTGTTGAAAAAGGCGTTATTACAGCCAAAGTTAAGGTTGAAGTAAAAATGCCAGTAACGGTCACGGCTGTCATAACTAAGGATGCAGTTGAAGATTTAGACATTAAAGTTGGAGACGAAGTCGAAGCAATCGTGAAGTCAACAGAAGTAATGATCGCCAAATAATTTTTAAAAATTCGCTTCAGTCCTCAAACATTCGTGGATACTGTCGCGAAAGCCATTCGGAAAAAACTGGATCAGCTATTCTGTAGCGTCCCTCAATATATTTTTCTACAATTCCATGGTTCATAAGCCTATAAAGTATCTGCGGAAGACTGGAGATGGGTTTTCTTGTCTCTTGTGCCATCAAGCTTGATTTAGTTTTGCCGTTTTATACAAATTTGTATATGTATACATTTTTGTATAGTGAAAAAGGAAACGAAAAAGATGCTTAATTTTAAAATAAAGTGCGCTATTCTACTACGTACCTGTAGGTGATGTGTTCGCCTGCGGTTGTGCTTTTCCGTGTGATTTTCAGTATGTCACCGGGTTTGGCGCCTATTGCTTTAACCGCTGGGTCGCCTGACTCAATCTGCGGCATCTGGTAGGGTTTAACTTTGTATTGGACAAGAAGTTGGTTTTTATCTTTTTCGCTTAGAATTTCGTGGAGAGGAACCAGTGCATGCTCGAAAATGTCGAAAACTGGAAAAGACTTGGGAAGCAATTCAACTTGTTTCTTCTTAGCGCCAAGTTTAACCGCATGCGTGTAGCGTCCTTCGGTAACGACTATGGCGCGGTCGATTTCTTTTTCTTTCATCGCTTTGTAGAGTGTGTTCATGGCTGCGATGCCGACGGTTGCTTCGCCTAAAATGCACCAGACAATTGCTTTCTCTTTGTCCTGCGGAATGTCGATGATGTAGGCTATTTCGCCGTCACGTTTTTCTTTTTCCAGCAGTTTGTATTTTCTTAGTTTGATAAGGACTTCTGCCTTGCGTTCTTCAATTGTTTCTGTTTGAGTGCTCAACATAAACCCTCAGGACATGAGATTACGCGAAACCATAATGAACTATTGCCCTTAAACTTTTCCCCTTGAAAAAGGCGAGGCTAAAGAAACTGGCTTTTACCAGAGAAACCTTAGGCTTTTACAAGTTTATAGCCAATTTTTGTTCCCATTCCATAAGCGTAACCTAAGTTAATTATCAATATGCCCATCGCGTCCAGATACTGCGCTGCCTTCAACGGTCCGCAGTCAACCGGGTCAAAACCGATGTCCCGTGTTAACTGAGCTACAGTCTGCTTAGCTTTCACATCGTCACCCGCAATGAAAGCCGTTAATTGCTCTTTACCAACTTTGCCTACTCCCTGGTTCGCAGAGAAGACGGTGTTGAACGCTTTAACTACGCGGGTTTTAGGCAGTTTTTTCTGGGTTTCCTCCGCCGTCGACGTTGTGCAGCTTATTCCCAGCTCAGAATTTGCTCCAACCGCATTCGTCACGTCAATCACTATTTTTCCGTCGGCATACGGTCTTATCTCTTCTATGGCATCATTTGCGTTACCGTGCGGTACCGCAAGGATTATTACTTCGCCCCACTTTGCGGCGTCAGCAACTGGCTCCGCTGGGTCTCGGTGACCAAACTTCACTTCATGCTTGCCGCTTAAGCCGCTGCATAATGCGCTGCCAACGTGGCCTTTTCCGATAATAGCAATTTTCACCCTAGTTTCCTCCTTAATCATGCATCGTTTGAGTTCTTTTAAGAAGTTGTGACTGTACTATGCCTACAACAAACGCCTCCGAAAGAAACGCAGGGGTTGATGCAGAAACTTCTTCAAAGAGACGCCAAGCGAGAAACAGTTCGATTATGACGCTCATCCGACCGAGTACGGTTTGCCGTCAACCATGTTGGAAGAGTCAATATTGTTTAGCAACCCGTTTTGGATGACAAGGTTGTAGGTGTTGTTATTCAAGTCGTTGCCTCTAAGAATGTTGTCAGATGAGTTGATTAGCGCTATGCCATAATAATTGTTGTAGATGGTATTGTTTGCCAAAAGGTTGCTGGATGAGTCATTTAAGAGAATTCCATAGTGGCTGCTGGCGACTGTATTTGCGATTAAACTACAGTTATGCGCGTTATCAAGAACGATTCCGTCGGCGGTTCCAGCTGAGATGTTGCCGCCGTTCTGCGCTGTGAAGCCAGTTACGGTTACGTTGTCACTGGCTATGGTTAATGCCGAGCCGTTTTCTGAGCCATATATTATTGTTGTTTCTTTGTTTTGGCTGGTTAATGAGACAGGTTTGGTTACTGCAATGTTTTCTTGGTAAGTTCCAGGTTTAACTGAAAGGGTGTCTCCTTCGTAAGTTGCAAAGGAAGATATTGCCTCTTGGATACTGTTGTACCCGAAATTGTACTTGGGGTCCGTCACTTGGTATGTGGCGTTTGTTTCGAAGTCTTTTGGCCAATAGAGGATTTTGCGGAATTTGCTGTTTGTTGAATTCTGGAACTCTGGGTCGCTGTAGACTATGTCTATTCTTGAACCGTACTGGTTAATGAGGTTTGTAACGTCGCTGTACAGTTTTTGGGTCCAATTGTCTGCTTGGTGATACTGCCAAACTGAATCGGTAGGGGTTCGAAAGCCAAATCCGTAGTCTTGCGGAAGAACCAAGGCGGTATTTGCGTTGAGGCTGCCATGCTTGCCTGGGTTATGCTGTACATACGTCCAGAATTCTTTTAACGCGTCGAAATGTTCCTGCTTCAAGGTGGTGCTTGTGTAATTTTGTGATGAGTCGTAGACTGCTATGTATGATGCTCCTGAATCATACGCTAGAACCATGTCATTGTACATTTGAGCTCCAGATTCTAAATAAGGCGGCTGCCCAAACGTCCAAGTTATTGTGGCGCCCCATGTTTTGTTTTGAACCGCTGCTGCTCCGCGGGTCAAGGCGATTTGCAGGGGTCTGCTGTTGTTCCAGCCAAACTGGGCTAAAATGGTGTCGTACCCAAGTTCATAGTCAAACCAGTATAAGCCGTAGTCTGAAGTGAAAACTGTAGAATTCAGGCTGTGGGTAAAGTTGGCGACTGCTTGCACGCCGTTGTCCCCATGAGTCCAGAGCCAAAAATCATAGTTAGCGTAATCTAAGTAGCTTTTCGCTTGATTAGGCTGTAACACTGGATTAGGTATAATTTCGTTGTTCTTATCAAGCTGACTTCCAGAAGGCTCATCATAAAAGTAAATGCCCAGCAAGCGGTCGCCATACCGCTCTTTTGCCGCGGCGAACCACAAGGCTGGTATGTAAGGGTTGCTTGAGCTGTTTATCGGAAGGTTCGTGTCCTGATAGTAAGCGGGCAAGAAGTACAAGCCTGCCTTGAAGGCGTAGTCGCATGTATCGTTAAGCAATGCCTCATCGCTTAAAATAAGAGGCGACGCTATGACAAAAAGATTAGTGTAATTTTTAACTTTATCAATCAATGCCATGCAGTCACTTAAGGTGCTGTTCCACCCCGTTTTAATCCCCACAAAGAAAGGCTTCGATGAACCTGAAGTTTGGCTTGGAGAACGCAAGGTATCTAAAGCTATAAAAAAAGAGGCGACTAATAACACCGCAAGGACGATAGCTATCAGGTTTTTTTTGGGTTTCAACGTTGCTGTTTCCTCGTCAACTTGCTACTTAGCCATTCTCCACAGATTATTTAATTCTATTTTCCAAACTTACTCTTCAGGGTTTAGCAGCGGCAACAGATTAAATTTAGCAGATGTAGCCCGCATTTTTACATAGCCATGCAACCTATGGAGTTTCTTATGCTAAAACCTTTAAGCAGTCTAGTTGTATAACGGAAGGCAAGGGTGAAACAGTGGATAAGACCGATGTAATATTGTGCCAGATGTTGCTTACGAATTCTCGGCTTTCTTACCGTGAACTGGCGGAGAAACTGAACCTGTCCGTCACCGCCGTCCATAACCGCATCCAATCCTTAATTGAAACGGACATAATACGCAAATTTAACGCTAAACTAAGCTTAATAGCCAAAAACGGCATCAGCATATTAATTTTTGGAACGTCGAAAACCAACTCGGTCCGTGACCTAAACCCTAAGCTGGAGAAGCACGGCTCCATCTACTGGTTAGCTCTCGGCGGCGGCAACATCCTGTACATAGGAGCTTACTTGAAAAACATAGCCGAGTTAGATTCGCTGGCTCACTACGTTAAAGAGGCAGCTGAAATTCCTGAACTAACGGTCGGCATAACGGTTTCTCCCATTCCGCCTTTTATGAAAGTGGGCGTTAATCCAGAAACAAAGCTCTGTGAGCTTGACTACAAAATTATTCGTTCCCTCAAAGACGATTCACGCAAAGCCACATCAGTTATCGCCGAAGAATTAGGTGTGTCGGCAAAAACAGTTCGCCACAGACTTGCCAGGATGGTAAAGAATTATTTGGTTCAGTTTTCTATAGACTGGTATCCTGATGCTTCAAACGACATTATAGGCGCATTTCACGTGCAAGTGAAGCCCGACGCTCCCCCAAACGCACCTGACGTAATTTTGCAGAAATATTATCCGAATATGATTTTTTACTGGGGCTTCAGCAACCTACCTAACACATACCTATTTTTCACGTGGACTCCGACTGCAAAAGAACTCCGTGAGACACGCGAAAGCTTAGAGCGGGAACCAACGGTGCAAACGGTAGCTCCAAACATCATCTACACGGGCTACATATTCAAGACATGGCTAGATGACATCCCGTAGCACTGGCACGTCCTTTTTTTAAACCTGTCATAGTTGAAAAGCGACTTTTCAGCGCTTTAAAATGCTTTTTCTTTCAGCTGCAGGTAAACATGAAACTAAATTCTTCAAAACGTATTAAAAACACAAAAAAAGGCGATTAAAATGAATGAATCAGCAATAAAAATAGAAAGCCTCACAAAACAATTCGAGGACAAAACAGCGTTAGAAAACCTCACCATGCAAGTCGGCAAAGGAGAACTCTTCGGACTCCTTGGACCAAACGGCGCAGGAAAAACAACCACAATAAACATTCTCTGCGGGCTCATAAAACCGACAAGCGGCACAGCCACAATCTACGGCTACGACGTTCAAAAAGAAACACAGAAAGTGAAAGAGCTCATCGGCGTATGCACTCAGGAAACAGCCATATACCCATACCTGACTGGCGCAGAAAACCTGGAGCTTTTCGGGAACCTTAATGGAATGAGCAGAAAAGCGCTTAAAGAGAGAAGTAAAATGCTTCTTGACAAAATGGGTTTAGTGGAAGATGCGAAAAGAGTGGCGGCAAAGTACAGCGGAGGCATGAAGCGTCGGCTAAGCTTAACTCTCGCCCTAATCCATGACCCCCAAGTCGTATTCTTGGATGAACCGACAGTCGCCATGGATCCGCAGTCTCGCCATGCAGTCTGGGACTTCATAAAAGAACAAAAAACACAGGGCAAAACCATCGTTTTAACCACTCATTACATGGAAGAAGCGGAGGAACTCTGCGACCGAGTAGGCATAATTGACCACGGCAAACTTATCGCGCTCGGGACACCCAAAGAACTCGTTGCAAAAGGCCAAGTGAAGAATTTGGAGGAGCTTTTCATTAAGCTCACGGGCAGAACCATTCGGGAGGAAGCATAAATGAAACTGCAGCGAATATCCGCCTTGGCGAAAAAAGAACTAAAGAAAACAATCCGAGAACCCGCAGTGCTCTTCATGATATTCCTCTTCCCAATAGTGTTCGTTTTTGCTTTCGGCGCTTCATTCGGCGGCGTGGGCGGCAGCCAAACCGTAACGTACCAAATCGGCGTAGTCAACATGGACCATGCAAGCAGCGTCAACGCTTCGCAGACACTGCTAACGGCACTATCGAACACCAAAATACTCAACATCCACATATACGCCGACAACCAGACCGCTCAAAACGACCTATCACAGGGCACTGTGCAGGCGGTGATGTTGATCCCGACAGATTTCAGCCAAAGCTTAGCTTCATACCAAGCATCGCCCAACGACCCGTCACAGTGGACAAACGCCACAGTCGCGCTATATTTAGACAGGGGCTCTTTAGTGGCTACCCAAGCGGTGCCGCCTATCATTCAGCAAGCCTTGACAGCCATCGCGGGTCAGAGTCAGCAGGCGCCCCCAAGCCCATTCCAGCTGGAAACCGCATCTTTGGTTGAAGTGAAGACCACGTCGGCGCTTGACTTCATTGCTCCAGGCATGTTCACTTTCGCTTCGATATTCCTAATAATGATGGTTGCTCAATCGTTCACGCAGGACAAAGAGAACGGCATGATGAAACGCATCCGCGTCTCACCGACAACACCCACCGAGTTCATGGCAAGCCAAGTAGTCTCCTACATGGGCATCGCGCTGATCCAAGCTGCATTGGTCTTCGCTATGACGTACGCTTTAGGCTTCAGACCAGACGTCGCAGCACCCGCCTACGCATTCGCCTTCGCACTGGTACTGGTATTCTCGCTCTCCAACGTGGGATTCGGCTTAATCACCGCAACAATCGCGAAGTCTCCAGGCGCAGCCACAGGCTTAAGCTTCCTCTTCGTGCTTCCCCAGCTGTTTCTCGGCACCTTCGTTGGCGCATCGCTTTCCTCAGGCGCAGCGGTTGCGGGCAAATTCGTGCCCAGCTACTACGTTACTAACGCCCTAACTTCGCTGTTCCTAAGAGGCGCAGCAATCACAAGCCCAACAATACTGTTTGATTTGGCAGCGGTGTCAGCTTCCTGCATAGCTATCCTGGCGATTGGCATACTTTTATACGGAAAATATTACAAAATCTAAACAAACTCCCCTTTTCTTTTTTTGTGTTTTTACTTGTTTTTCCGTGTTTAGATGCAAGCATGTTTAACAGCAGGTTTCTGAAATTAAATTGCAAGGCTGATACGTTTGGTTGATGCATGGCGTGAACCCTACCATGTCGTGATTGAAATCGAGAATAAGCAGTGTAAAATGGTTAAGAAGCTTGCTTCCTTGGGTTTCCAGCACCTCAAAGTCGTAGATGTGCGCAGTTCAAGCAGCGGGGCAGTTAGGCATTTAATGGATGTCGGCGAAGACCAAGCTCGCAAGGTTCCAAAGGAGCTGGCTGCTAAAGGGCATGTTCACAAGTATGATACTGCCATCACTAGGGCGTATCATAGGATAGCTGAGAGGAGCAGAAGAAAAGCCGCTATGGTGGCAGCTGCAATGAGATTGTTGCTGTGCTGCTATTCGGTGTTGAAAAACAAGCGGGAATATTACGATCAGACCTGAACTTTTCCTCGCTTATAACCTGTCCCTTAAGTGGACGCTAAAATGATTGAAGGGGGGGTCTGGATGCGTAGCCATAGTGACCTTTTTGTGGGCGAATAGGTGGTTGCCTTCGTCGAAAGCGAGGAATAATGAATAATGGATCTGCGTGGAGGCAGATATGAGAGAGAAGGGAAAAGTAGAAAAACAAGCTTCGCATAAGTGGTTATAATTCTTATTTTTCTGGTTTGGGGGCAGTTTTGAGGCGCGCAGTTCTTTTTTGTTTCTTTGCAGTAGCCGCCCTTTTCGAACCGCGTTAAGCTCGTTGGAATGCTTTTGCAAACAAAAGTTTACTTGTTTTGGAAACATAATAGGCAAACAAAATGATTTCTCAAGTTATAAGATTTCACAAGTTATAAGAATAAACTATGGTATAAGAGTAATCGAGCGAAAAGGCAAGCTTACGTTTTTGCTCTAGCTCAACATAAATAAAAGTTTGTGTTTTCGTTCAAAAATAAAATTATGGGAAAAGAAAAATATATGAAAAAACTAAAAAGTAAAACTATGGCTATTGCGATTGCTATATTTCTGATGTTAAGTATGACTGCTTCGCTTATGCTTTTGCCATCCGCTAATGCGCATACACCTGCATGGAATGTTCCAACCCACGCCTACGTTGTCTGTGCACCAGGCATCATTGGTCTCGGCCAGTATACCACCATTGTCGTGTTCGTTGACAGGTTTTCGCCGACAGGGGCCGGTGTACAGGGTCAACACTACAGTGGCTATCAGATAAATATCACGAAGCCAGACGGAACCACCGTAATCATAGGGCCGTGGACTTGCCCGAGTGCGACTGGCAGTGACTTTAAAACCTTCGTCCCTGATGAGGTTGGCACGTACACTATTGTGTTCAGCTGGCCTGGAGCCACAATAGAGCCTGGCCTTGGAGGTTACACTACTGGCCAGGGAATTGAATACACAGGCGATTTTTTTGAAGGCTCCACAAGCAAACCATACACACTTACCGTACAGCAAACACCAGTACCATCTTGGCCGGAACCTCCGCTTCCAACAGCCTACTGGACACTGCCGATAAATGGCGCGAATAGACAATGGTCGACGCTTGCAAGCAACTGGCTGTTGGGCAGCTGGCTGGTTAACAGCTTCCAAAGTGAAGGCACAGTTCCGCTCAGCGCGCACGTACTGTGGTCACAGCCTATAACTCCGGGTAGAGCCGGAGGCATAGCTGATGCACAGTGGCCAGGTATCCCTGCAGACGTTAATGACTACGAAAGTCCATGGTCAGCGCCGATAATCATGAACGGAATAATCTACTACAATTCACCAAGAGTCGCAGACAGTAACGCGTATGGATATTACGCAGTGAATCTGTATACTGGACAGCAGTTATGGTACAAGAATGGCACCGACAACGGCCTCAACAACCCCTATACGACGTCGAGCGGGGTGGGGGTAGTTCCCGCTGAAGCTTATCCATCACTGACCCAAGGCAATCTATACTACTATTACTCAGTTAACGGGCAGGGCGTGCTTTCATACCTGATAATGGTTTCGGGCACCACGTGGTACTATCTTGACGCAAGCACTGGAAACTGGATGTTTACGCTGAAAAACGTGCCTGGCGGTACAACCGTAACGGACAACAACGGAGACATACTGAAATTCACTTACAATGCGGCCACGGGTAATATTCTCTGCTGGAACTCAAGCCAAGTTATCCTTCCACTGGGACCAACAGGAACTAATCAGCAGCAATGGAAACCTGCTCTGGGATACATATATGACGCCTCCAATGATACTGTATGGACTGCAGAAGGTCCAAATACCAGTACTGCATTAGGACAAGTGGATTGGACTGCAAATGATGTTCTTCCGCATTCTGGATACACAATGAACGTAACAAGTTCTTCTTTGGTGGGTCTGCCGGTGGGAGACACGGCTGTCTTACTAGACGACACCCGTGCGCCAAAAGAGATAGTTGGCGATAATCTGCCCCAACCCTTGGATAACTGTACAAGTTCCGACTACACTACAGGCCACAGTTTAGGCTCTGGTGATACATTTTCAATATGGACTGTGAGGATAGACTATGGCGTAACGGGTTATAGTCCTTTTCCTCTCGCTACTAGCACGCAGAACACCAACCTTGGATTCGGGGCTACGCTAATTATGAACAAGAACATAACGGTTCCAATTCCTGGCGAAAACTTAACCTGGAGCCTTACTGGCCTAAACTATGACAGTCAAACCTTCCAATTAGAATGTAAGCAATTAGGTGAGAGCTGGTGCTACAGCTTAACAACAGGAGCCCTATTGTGGGGACCAACTACCTCATATGCTTCGATGGACTACTACGGGATTACCGAAAACGTGTATTACGGAATGCTGATTCAAGTTTCCTCCTACGGAGGATGGCTAGCCGCCTACAATATTACGACCGGGACCCAACTGTGGACCTACAATGCTACTGCAACCTCACCATATGAAAGCGCATATGGTGTTAATATGCCGCTCAGCATTGCCGCTGTTTGTGACGGAACTATCATCACGTACTCGACTGAGCACTCGCCCACTAAGCCCCTCTGGCGCGATTCATACGTCCGCTGCATCAACATAACCAACGGGCAGCTGATCTGGAAACTACGACTTCGGCATGGGTACAAGTCTCGCAGACGGCTACGTCGTAACCGGGAGTCAATATGACAACATGATATACACCATCGGTTCAGGTCCAAGCGCAACAACAGTTTCCGCACCAGGGAGCGGCATATCAATGGGATCCAGCTTTGAAATCTCAGGCACGGTAACTGATCAGTCTCCGGGCGCGCTAGCGGTCTCTACGAAAATGGGCTACGGCCCGAATGATGTTCCAGCAGTATCCGACGCAAGCCAGGAAGCGTGGATGGAATACCTCTACGAGCAGCAGGCGATGCCTACAAACGCAACTGGTGTTCCAGTCACAATATCGCTGATTGATCCAAACGGCAACTACGTCAACCTCGGCACAACCACAAGCAACTTAAACGGCGTCTATGGACTCGCAGCGAATACAAACAAGTTTGGTGCTGGTCCAGGCCAATATGAAGTCATCGCTTCCTTCGACGGATCTAACTCTTACGGGTCATCATCAGCATCCTCCTACTTCGTAGTCAACGCTGCACCTGCAGCTGCTGCCGCACCAACAGCTACTCCGACATCTGCCGCTGACCTGTACTTTGTTCCCGCAATCGCTGGCATAATCGTTGTAATCATCATAGGCTTTGTTGTTCTAGCTTTATTGATGCTCAGGAAACGACCATAAACACTACCAACAACAAACGCACAACACTCCACTTTCCCCTTTTTTCTTTTACTCGTCTGACAAAGTACAAAGAATCTATTTTGACCGTCTACTTGGAATCAGAGCTAATTCGATTCAATTTTTTCGCCGCCAAAGCAATCGAACCAAAGGTCGCAACCACTACGGCTGCAACCACTAAAATGAGAGCTGCACTGCTGAACTCCGGTACTGTTTGACTTTGCGGAATATTCAGGGCGTAGACCGTGTTGCGTGCATCTAAGAACGCGGTGTTATTGGTGACTGTTAGGAACGACTGAACGCTGGAGGTTTTGTAGTTCCAAAGGCTGTTGCCGCTTGAAGCATCCAAGGCATAAAGCGTTTGGCCTAAATAATAGTAGAAGACACCGTCATTAACGGCGAAAACTGTAATAGTTCCGTTGCTGTCTGCATTGACGCTCCATAATTGCGTCCCGTTTGCTGCATTAAGGGCGATTATGGCACCATTTAAGCTGTTGAAGTAGAGTGCATCGCCGATAAGGCTTAGAGGCAAAAAGCCCGCACCGTTGGCAGAATAATTCCAAACTTGGTTGCCGCTGGAAGCGTTTAGAGCAAAAATGTTACTGGTTCCCACTCCATTTGGGCAGAAAGAGTGTATGGATTTGTCAAATTAGCTTCCCTGCCTTCTATGTACACTATGCCGCCATCAACTATAGGCGAAGACCCAGCAAAGCCGACGGGACAGCTCCACAACTTATCGCCGTTCTGAGCATTTAAGACATAGATGTAGTTGTCGGTGTTGTTGACAGGGTAGGATGTATGGTCGGAGTCTAAATACACTGTGCCGTTAACGACGCAAGAAAAATCACGAACCGCGCCGCCAGTAGCCACGCTCCAACCTACCGTCCCATTCACCGCGTTAATAGCATAATATTCGCCATCAAACGTACCAAAATAGATTGTGCCGCCACCGAAAGCGGGATTTGAAAGCCAAACGTCATAGCCTGCACTCCAGTTCCAAAGTTCCTCACCAGTAGCTATCTTCACAGCGTAGATGTAACAATTATTGCCAGAATCCTGAACGCACGCGTAGATGACGCCGTCATTAATCGAAGACCACCTAATTTGCCCATCACCATTGTAGGACCATTTTTGAGCGCCTGTGACAGCGTTTAGAGCGTAAATGTTGCCGTCCAAGCTTAGCCCGTCGATAGTAACGTAGTCGTTTGCGCTGACATATATGATGCCGTCAACAATGTCAAGAGAGCCAATAGTTCCTTGGGCAGTGAAGTTCCAGAGCTTGGAGCCGCTGGATGCATTTAAGGCGTAAATGTTTCCAAGCGTATGTTGGACGGGAGAATTAAAAAGGTCCAAATATGGTTCACCTGGTATAGTATAAGTTTCAATGTTCCATACGTATGCTATCCCATTAACAACAATTGAGCTTGCCCAATCCAAGCCTGTAGAGTGAGCGGTGGTGTAAGCGGCAGTAAAATTCCAAAGCTCCGTGGGCGAAAGCGCAGGGTTACTTGTTGCCAACGGTGTCGCGGCTGTTACTTCAAGGGCGTTTGTTCCTGACAAGACAAGAATTAATGTGAAAAGAATTGAAGCAAAAGCGCTTTTCGTTAGATTCTTCACGAGAACGCTTTCGCCGTCTGTATCTTATAAAATTTTGCAATTTGGTGACAAGGCAACCCGCAAACGTGCTAAACTGCTGGTCTGCTTTTGATGCTGGGTTGCTACGCTTTAAATTCCTTGAAGCCCATTTCATCCATGGTCCAGACTTCTTTGGGTACCTTCAAATCGGGGTTTTACATGAAAGACAATATTTTGTATACCTTCACGGTTGCAGTCAGTAATTTCAAAGTCAACGACTAATGCAGTAGCTTTAAGTTTTTAGTTTTTTGATGAGCCAAGCCATGTTTTTTCCTAAATCCTCCATGGTTTGCATGCCTTCCTCATCTTTCTCTACGTCGCCTTTGTTTAAGCCTATGCCGACGTTCCAGTAGGACGAGCCTGGAATAATCATTTGGTTGATCAGGAAGAAGTGGTTTATCGCGTCAAAAGTCGGGATTCCGCCTGCCCTTCGCACTGCCACGACTGCGGCGCCTACTTTTCTCTTAAACATATCCGAGTTTGCCCTGGCAACAAATCCTGCGCGGTCGATGAGCGCTTTCATTTCGGGGGACATCATGGAAAAATACGTGGGTGAACCGAGAATTATGCCGTCTGCAGCAGCCATCTTCTCAATGTAGGCGTTGACGTTGTCGTTTACGATTTTGCATTGTTTGTTTTTGGCTTTTCGGCAGGTCCCACGTCCCATGCAGCCGTGTATTTGCTCGCCTGCAAACTGAATCAGCTCGGTTTCTATTCCTTCTTGCTCAAGAACCTGAAAAACGCGGCGAATCAAAAAGGCGGTGTTGCCGTCTTTCCGTGCGCTTCCATTAAATGCAACAACCTTCATTTTGAAAACCTCTAAAAGGTTTCACTGCTGGTTGGAATAAAAAAGTAGCGCTGGCTTAGCTGAATCTACATAAATTTTTAAGCAATCGCCGTCTATACGTTGAGCCATCGTTCGTTGTCGATTAAATACTAAGACTCAAAGCGATAAACAATGACTAAGATGACTCGTTACATTTCAGGAGTAGCTTTGATTGTTTTAGTAGCAATGATCTTGCTGATAACCTTAAACGTTGGCGAACCTGCAAACGCATGCACGGGTCCATCCGTAATCGCAAACGTAACCCCAGCCCAAGTCAACATAAACGAATCCGTGACGGTCACTGGGCACATTTTCCCTGTAAACCAAAACGCCTCCGTACGAGTAACCTTTGTCAGAGCCAACTTAAGCTACGTAGACATGTACACTAAACCCGATAGTACTGGCAACTTTAACGTCACATTCAAGCTAGACGCCTACGGCACCTGGACCATCTATGTAATACATGACCAGCGCATGACCATCAATGATCGGCTCACAGTAAAAGTGATTACGCCCCCGAACGCTTCGCCCCCGCCGCTTGCGTACGAGCTTTCGTATCCCGCCCCAGCACCCAGCCTCCCCTTAATCGGCGGAGGATTAGCCATTATAATAGGCGGCGCATTAGCCGTCGGCAAATTTGTCCGAGACAAAAAAAGAAAAATAACCTCAGCCAGAGTTTTCGTCCAAATTGGCGCGCTCTTCTTCATATTCTTAGGACTCTTCATCAACTACAACGGAGTGCCCTGGCTTCCATTCGCAACCCTCTCAGGACACGACTTCCTCATTGGAACAAATATAGCAGGCGCATCCACCCCCGACGGATTGTCAGTGCCCACCTTCGGCTGCTACTACGCCTGCGGAAGAACCGTCACCTGCGCACTGTGGCAGATCCAAACTTACATTTACCCATTCTGGAACTCTGGACACGGATGGGGAGTAGAATACGTCCTTTCAGGCGTAGAACGACTGGGGATTGTGATTGGTCTTGTGGTGGTGATGTCTTTGATCTTGGGCAGAATTTTCTGCGGATGGGTATGCCCTTTTGGTCTTTACTTGGATTTCGTCAGCTGGATCCGCAAGACGGTCAAGGTCCCGCATAGAAATCTCTCTGAAAAAACCAACGAAAAAATCCGACAGCTTAGATACATAATCATCGCCGTAATCCTGATTTTATGCGTCGTTTTAGGGGCGCAAGTCATCACAGGCACCTTGATAATTCCAACCACCCAGCCTGGAGGATACGACTACACGTATTTTTCCGCCCCTTTCTGCCAAGTCTGCCCCATGAAACCTCTCTGCGTAATGCTATTAACCGCCATCGGACCAATGAGGCCAGCCCAAATCTTCGCCACCACAACAGGGCAATTCCTGCAGTTAGGACAATACGTCACATCCCTCAACCTATTGGTCCTCGCCGTTGTCACGGCGGCAGCCTTTGTGTTTAGGCGTTCATGGTGCAGGATATGTCCCCTAGGCGGCTTAATCGCCGTCTTCAGCACTTTTCCACCATTCAAATACATCTCACTAACACGCCTCCAAAAGACTGAAACCAAATGTACCAAATGCGGTGCCTGCAAAAGAGTTTGCCCCGCTCAAGTCACCAAAGTTTATAAAGAGAAAGGCGGAAACGTGAGTGACTCCGGATGCATAATGTGTTTGCGATGTGTCGAAATGTGTCCCGAAAAAAGCTGCTTAAAAGTTAACGTGGCGGGAAAAACGGTCTTTGAATCCCGAAACTGGCTGGAATAAAAAATCAAAACAAAATGATGGTGTTGCAACTTTGAGAAAAACTTTGAGAACGGCTCTAACGGTTTGCGCGGCGCTTCTGGTGCTGTTTCCAATATTGTTGCCCATTAGATTCGTTAAAGCCGATGGGACAGATACCAGGATTTTTATTCAACCAGACGGCAGCGTTGCCCCGGCGGGCGCGCCAATCCTAATTGAGGGAAACACCTACACGTTCACTGAAGATATCTACACCTCGATTGTGATAGAAAAAGGCGGTATCACATTGGACGGAGCAGGCCACATCCTTCAAGGAACATTTAACGGAACAAAGGATGATCCGTGGATGATAGGCTCGGGACCTCTGATTGCCGCCACAAATGGATCCAAAGTTCCCTGGACCATAGGCATTGACCTATCGGACAGCAGCGTTAGCAACTTAACTATCAAGAACATTAAAGTTGAGAACTTCAGCATCGGCATGTACATTTGGTCACAGAACAACACAGTAAAAGACGACACAGTAAAAGGGAACATAGTCGGCGTCTTAATTGCCGATTCCCAAAACAACTTCACCGGAAACCTTGTAGAAAACAACACGGACGGCTTCTTTGTCGGCATAGGCACCCCAAGCAACCCGTACGTAAACATAGCTATCCGCGGCAACTCGTTTATCAACAACACCCTGCAGATTAGCGGCTGCAACTGCCCCGCGTCCAAAAACGAAACCAATCCCTGGGGCATCAACCTTGACGGCAACTACTGGAGCGACTACACTGGAACAGACAAAAACGGCGACGGCATAGGAGATACCCCATATCTTGTGAATGGCACAATCCCCGACAACCAGCCGCTAATGCACATTCCCTCCGCACAAATAACCCAAACATCGGTGAACACAGACATCGAACTCTTACTGGCAGTAAGCCTACCAATCATCGCAGTAATCGCCTTCACAGCCGTCATCATTAAAAGAAAAAACAATCATAAACTTACAGCTGGCCCTGTCTTGCAGTAAAAACCGCAGGATGAACTTTACCTATAGATTTAATAGGCAATAAAACCGTCTCCCTAAATAATATGTCATTAAACACGAAAACAGTAATTGTTAAAGTAACGAATGATTGCAACTTTGATTGCAAATACTGCTTTTTAGAGAAGAATATCCCGAAAAACAAAATCGTTTCAAAGCAAATAATTCGGCGGCTATTTGAGGAGCTTCAAAATGAGCTTGATTCAAAAGAAATCAGCATCTTATGGCATGGTGGAGAACCCCTTCTCGCGGGGATTGATTTCTTTAAGGAAATGGTGGAAATTGAAAAGGATTATAAAATAAAGTTTAGGAATGAAATTCAAACAAATGGATCGTTAATAACTGATGAGTTTGCCAATTTTTTCATTGCTAACGAGGTCCATGTTGGTTTGAGCCTTGATGGTCCCCAGAAAATTAATGACCTTACAAGACGTGACCGAGGAAACAACGGTACTTTCGTTAACGTCATGAATAAAATAAAAATTCTGAAAGAACATAACCTCCAGTCAGGTGTGATCGCTACAATTTCCAAATGCAATGTCAATTATCCAGAACAAATCTACAGTTTTTTTAAGGAAAATAACCTTCCGTTTCAATTTAATCCACTGTTTTATTCCGGCAATGCAAAGGAAAATTTTAATTCCCTAACGATTCGCCCTGAAGAATATACGGAATTTTTGATAAGGCTGGGCAAAATTTGGCTTGATGATCCAGAGCCCGTTAACATTTCGGTTTTCGACAAAATGTTTGGTTCAATTTTCACAAATGGAAATTATGGCTCCTTCTGTTCTTCATGTTTAGATTGCCATAAGCTCTTTTTAGCTGTGGGTCCAACTGGAGAATTATATCCGTGTTGTCTGTTTCAGGGTTACGACGAGTTTTCATATGGAAACATTTTGGACATCAAATTAAGAGACATCCTCAATTCGCCTGCTTGGAAAAAAATGAGCCAACGAAAGATGCACATTCAAAAAACATGTTCAAACTGTTCAATTTACGATTACTGTTATGGCGGCTGTCCATTTATCGCTTATTCGACCTTTAAAAATATAAATACTAAGGATTATTATTGCAGTAGTTATAAGCAATTCGTCTTAAGTATGATGAAATGCTTTGAAAGAAAAATGGAGAGTTTGAAGGAGAAATAAATATGACAGAAGATAAGAAGAAAGCTGCTGCTGACGAAAAACTTGCTAAAGACACCATCAAAAAAATTCTTGACACATATAACAAGTTAACACCAGCAGAGTTGGCTAAAATCCCTCAACTAGCAAAAATAAGACCACAAGGTACGGCGCCGCCAGCACCGCCACCACCACCGAAATACCAAGTCTGTTATCCGGTCACTTACCTGATCGGTACATGCGATAAAATGTAATCTTGATTCAAGAGCAACCCTCACGTAATCCACTATAACAGCTAATCTTTCTTTTTTTTTCAATTGAAAAAGCCAAAGTTTTCTAGCACGCGCTAGTCAAGGTGGTATGCTTCTTCTCCATGTTGGCTAAGGTCTAAGCCGTCCTCTTCTTCCTTCGGGCTTACTCTCAGTGGCGAGAAGAAATCAACCAGTTTCAAGAGCGCGTAAGACCCAGCAAACGCAAAGGCAGCCACAACCGATACCGCAAGCACTTGGACGCCGAGCTGAGCTGCGTGACCGTAGAATAGCCCGTTGACGCCCGCGGCTGGATTCATTGCGACGGTGGCGAATAAGCCTACTGCTACCGCGCCGATGATGCCGCCGATTCCGTGGCAAGCGAAAACGTCAAGTGTATCATCTATTCGCGATCTGCCAGCTCGCCAATTAGCCACCAAGTTAGAAATTATCCCCGCGGATAAACCAATAATCACTGCCGCTGTAAAATTAACGTAGCCTGCAGCGGCTGTAATGGCGGCTAAACCACATACCCCTCCAACTGCAATGCCTATCGCTGAAGGTTTACCCTTGATTAACCAATCCATTATCATCCAGCTTACGGCTGCGGCGGCGGCTGCCAAGTTGGTTGCTACCACCGCGGAGACGGCAGTGGCATTAGCTGCCAAGGCGCTGCCTCCATTGAAGCCGAACCAGCCGAACCACAGTAAGCCTGCGCCCAAAATTACGTAGGGAATGTTGGTTGGTTTAAACTCGCTTGCTGCTGAGGCTGGTTTGCTTGCTCCTTTTTGATCTAAGGCTTTAAGCTGGTCTTTCCAGTAAACGCATCCTTTTCTTCTGCCTACAACAAGCGCAGCCGCGAGCGCTGATAACCCTGCTGCTGCATGTACCACTATGCCTCCAGCAAAATCTACTGCGCCTAAAACATGCAGCCACCCGGCGGGGTTCCACAGCCAGAAAGCGATTGGAGAGTAAATGAAGGTGGACCACAAAACAACGAATATGAGGAGTGACTTGAATCGGATTCTTTCCGCGCAGGCACCTATGATTAAGGCTGGCGTGATAGCGGCGAACTTTAGCTGGAACGCGAAGAACAGTATTTCTGGAATGGCAGATGCAGATGGGTTGATGCTGTTTATGGTTATGCCGTTTAATCCGACGAGGGAAAGGTTGCCTATTACTCCGCCTACGCTGGGTCCATAAACGAGGCTGTAGCCCCAAAAGAACCAAACGAGACTGACTACTGCAAAAATGATGATGCATTGGACGAGCGTGGAGACAAGATTTTTTCTTCGGACTAAGCCGCCGTAAAAGAAAGCCAACGCTGGCGTCATTAGCATCACTAGGGCTGTTGACGTTAGTACCCAGGCTATATCTGCTGCTCCCACATTTGTCCCCTCGACAGCGTCATTGTGGCTTATTTGTTGTTCTTTCTTGGCAAAACTAATATTTAAACTATGCATTCGCCTTGATTATCAGGCTAAATAGTGATAAATGTCCAGTTAACCGCTTGTAATCCCGATGTTCATAAACAATTAGCTAAAAAAAGTGTAATAATCGCAAAATTGTCCAAAAATACTAGGTCAACCCAATAACTTGTCAAAGCAGCAGCTAACCCTAAAATTTCAGCCGATACAAAATAGAGAAAAAAGAGCGGTTGCTAGCTCTAATCAAGTTGGTATGCTTCTTCGCCGTGCTCCGCCAGGTCTAAACCTGCATCCTCTGCTTCCTCGCTAACACGCAGAGGCGAGATCACGTTTACCAGTTTAAGCAGTAAGTAGGAGCCAAAGAACGCAAAAGGCACAACAACGCCAATTGCCACTAACTGAACCAGCACTTGACCTGGGTTTCCGAAGAACGCACCGTTAACGCCGGGGATGGTTGCTGTTGCACTGATTGCTGCTGAGGCGAAGAGCCCAGTTGCGATTGAGCCCCAAATTCCGCCTATGCCGTGGCATGCGAAAACGTCTAATGCGTCATCTATCCGTGATCTGCCAGCTCGCCAATTAGCCACCAAGTTTGAGATAACTCCCGCAGCTAAGCCGATAATTAACGCTGAGGGTACGTTTACGTAGCCTGAAGCAGGCGTAATTGCAACTAATCCAACAACTGCGCCGACTGCGATACCTACCGCGGATGGTTTCCCTTTGATAACCCAGTCTGCAAACATCCAGCTTATGGCGGCAGCGGCCGCTGCTATGTTTGTAACTACAAGCGCTGAGACAGCTAAGTCGTTTGCGGCTAATGCGCTGCCAGCGTTGAAGCCGAACCAGCCAAACCACAGCAATGCTGCTCCCAGCAGTACGTAGGGAATGTTTGTTGGTTTGAACTCGGCTGAGTGGTTCTTGTTGTCCAAGGCTTTCATGGCATTTTGCCATGGGACCGCGCATCCCTTTCTCCTGCCCACAACGACTGCAGCGGCTAATGCTGACATGCCTGCTGAAATGTGAACTACTATGCCTCCTGCAAAGTCAATGGCGCCCAAGTTGTGAAGCCAGCCGCTTGGATTCCACACCCACATAGCTATCGGGCAATAGATAAACGTGGACCAGAGTACCATGAAGATGAGCATTGATTTGAACCTAAATCTTTCAGCGCAGGCTCCTATGATTAGGGCTGGTGTGATGGCGGCGAACTTGAGTTGGAATGCGAATTGCAGTAGCTGAGGAATTTGCGGTGCAAGTGCCGTGTTAACAGTATGTATATCGAGGTTGCCCATGCCTAATAGATTTGGGCTCCAGCCGATTATTCCGTTGACGCTGTTACCGAAAACAAGCATGTAGCCCCAGAGTGCCCAGATTATGCTTATGACCGCGAATATTACGAAGCATTGGACAATGGTTGATACTAGGTTTTTCCTTCGCACTAGTCCACCGTAGAAGAAACCTAATGCTGGCGTCATCAGCATGACTAGTGCTGTTGCCGTTATGATCCAAGCTATGCTTCCTGAGTCCATTTCATCTTCCTCTTTTGACAACTGTTTACTGGTTTATTTTTTACCTGTACAGCTATCGCATAGTTATATTTAAAATATATGCATATGAAACACATTCTCGGTTAGTTATGCGCGATTGTTGATTTTATCCACGGTTAACGCAATGTTCATCCAATTTTTCACCGAAATATATTCTCATAATACAAAATCGTTCAAAACTAAACCAACAAATGAAAGTTTCAAAGGTATGGAAACAGTGCCGTTTCTGGCACCTTTGCCCAAATTTACAAATTTAACTCAAACGACCGATAAAAAGCCCCAAACAAAACACAAGACAAAACTCAGCATCCGCCAATCAGGTTTAAGATCAAAATTAACGGTTTTTCTCCACGGCACAAAACCCTTATAAAATCAAAACCGCTTCTCTGGATTAAAAAAGGCGTTCAGAATGAAGTTTGGCACATTTACTTTTCAACCTGAAAAGGCAAGGGGATTTGACTTCCACGTTTTACGTGTTAAAACAGAAATGGGCACCAGGCTTCCCCCAGTAAAAGACATGTACAGTAACATCGCCGTTTTCGCAGACAACGTAGCCGTCGCCAATCACCCTGACTGGATATCCCAATCACCGCTGGGACCGGCCAAAATGGGAAACAACAACTTCAACATTTACTGGGACATTGTATGCGCAACCCAACCAGAGCACAGGGCTGAACAATTAAACTACATGGCAGACGTCGATAAGCACTCACTTGGCGTGTGGTTAAACAGCCAATATTTTGCGGAACAGGGACACTGCACTTGCCCACGCTGCAACTCGCTGTGGAAGAAGAGCGGTTTAAGCTGGATTGAGTGGCGCAGAAAAGAAGTCACCAGCTACATTGCACAGGTCCGTGAAAAAGTCAAGAAAGAACTGGTTTTAAGTATTCAACCTGACCCCGTAAGCTCTTTAGAGCGCTACGGCGTAGATTTCGACGACCTAGCACAGTACGCTGACGCCTTCAATGTCGTAATGTTCAGCAAAAACTACGCCACCCCATGGTACTGGGAAATGCTTGCCAAAGCCTTCAAGAAACTGCTGAAAAAGCCGTTTTACATTAGCTTTTACGTTTTCGGTCCAGGAGACACCCCCAAAGACGTGCCGACAACCCAAGAGTTGCTTACCGTGAGCGTTCGCTGTGCAAGAGCAGGCGCCGACGGATTCCTATACCTGACAGAAGGTGCCAATCAAATTCAAGCCTTCCAGAAAACGGCGATTGAAAACGTTGCCCTCAGAGAAAAGCTGAGGAGTTATGGCGGGCAGCCCGTGCAAGATTTCTTGGATTATGTAGAAAACTGGAAAAAAATCATATAATTTTTGACCCCATTTCCTTTAAAAAAGCTTGCAAGGAAATTGTTGCAAAGATGCGGGGGGCTTAGATGATGCGGCAACAGGACAAACAATGATGGATGGATTACAAATTTACTATAACTTTTTGAGACCACACATGGCTCTCGATGGAAAGACCCCAGCACAAAAGGCGAAACTTGTTGACGACTCTGAGTCTGTAAATTGGGCATCTCTCATTAAGAAAGCGGCGAAAACCAAACGCTGCAACTAACAAGGGTTAGGACACAGTTTTTCGATGCCTCATAAGGAGCAATAAAGCAATAGTTACGGCTAACAAGATTGCAATTACTATTAGGGAAATGGTGTTGGTAAATAGCAAAAAGGAAGTGGATGGAGAACTGCCGATGGAAGTTGTAGTTGGCGTGGAAGTTGCAGTTGAAGTTGGAGAAGATGAAGAGGTTGGTACAGGACTTGACGGAGAACTTAGAGGAACATTCGCAGGTACAGAAATCGTCTGTGAGTTACTCCAATCGCTTGTCGTACCAGAGAAGTAGTAACCCTGAGAATCAAAAGCTTGAGTGCGACCCCATTGGTCGGTACCGAGCATTGCTTGAACTTGAATAGTCACTTGCTGTCCAGCTATGGACGATAAGCCCCAAAAACCCTGTATATTCAGAGATATATCGGTCGAATCTGAACCTGCTGTTTGTTCAGGGTATTGATTATCTTCCCATCCAATAGGGCTTCCATTTTACTGTAACGTTGTAATACACTGAGCCGTACTTTGAATCAAATTCTTGATTTTTTATTACTATTACAAGAGAGGTATACTTGTTAGTATACCCTATGTTAGGTTCAATCTGCCCAGTATTGGGGTTTAATGAATATGTTGTGTTCAGGATGAATTGTGGACCAGCAAGTTGTAGAGTAAATTGCGGTGCTGATGGCGTTGGTGTCGATTGAGCATTTATGGGTTTGAGGGTCAGTAAAGTTAGACATGACATAGCTACGATTATAGTTAGGAATAATGCGAAAGTTTTGTTGATTTTACCCATGCTTAGTATCAGGAAGACGTTGGCGATAAAAGGCTATTCGTAAAACTTCCTTGACTAAGTTAAGTCAAAATTTCTTGACTAAGCCCTAGAATGGTCTCGGTGAAAAAGCGCCGACGGTTAACAGACACTCCCGAAAACTCCTTAAGCGCCTAAGAGTTAACAGAATCTGCTGTCAGAACCTTTTTATAGCCAGCTTTTCAGAGTCATATCGGTGATAATTTTGTCGCATTTTATTGTTTTTGGAAACTGGACCGAACAGGGCATAAAAAATGTCGCAGAGGTTCCGGAAAGAGTTAAGGAATCGAGAAAAATGATTGAAAAAGCAGGTGGAAAAATGCAGTTCTTCACAACCATGGGAAAATACGATTTTGTGCTTTTAGTTGAAATTCCCAAAGATGAAGACATGGCGGCAATTCTTTTGTGCGTAGGCAGCATGGGAAACATCCGCACGACAACAATGAAGGCTTGGACAGAAGCAGAAGCCACCAAACTGCTCATAGCACCCCACGCTTAACTTCGTTTGCTTCTTAATCTTTTCAAAGCCTCACCTTTTTTTCATCGACAAAAAAAAGATGCAAAAAAGTATCTCATAATAGTTAACTCTTGCATCATGCTTAGCGATGTCCTAAATCGTTATGTTTTTATCGAATCAGCCCTCACTTTATGATGCGTCTGGAGCAAAGCTAATTTGGATTTCATCACGGATTTAACTAGAGCCGCTATAGCTTTATTCATAATAGTTGACCCCTTCGGCAACATCCCCATTTTCATAGGGTTAACCCAAAACGTTCCAGAGTCCCAAAGAAGAAAAGTTTACAACACCGCAACGCTGGTCGGTTTCGCTCTTCTTCTTATCTTCGCGTTCGCAGGTCAAGGAATTTTTTCGCTTTTCGGGCTATCAATTTTCAGTTTCGAGGTTGCTGGAGGCATTCTACTGCTTATTATTGCAATTAGAATCTTGATTACGGGCAGTATGCATGAGAACGTTGAATCCCCAGAAAGCTTAGGCGCTGTTCCCATCGCAATACCGCTTCTTGTTGGCCCCGGAGCCATCACCACAACTATTTTTGACCTGCAGGCCTACGGCATAGTAGTTGCGACTATTGCAGTTTTGATTGTTTTATCCTTAACATGGGTTATTCTCAGGTACATTGACAGCGTTTACAAGTTTTTGGGCAAAACAGGCTCCTTAGTTATAGCCAGAGTCATGGCATTGCTTATCGCCGCCATCGCCGTACAGTACATTTTGACTGGCGTAACGCATTTCGTGCTTTAAACCGATTTTTTCTTGATTTCTCGACCTTTAGAGCTAAATTCTTTTTCGTTAAACGAATCATGTACCTTTTCTCATCCAGGTTTTTTATTCGGCTGTCAATTAGCCCCTGTTTTTTTGCTTCACTTACGACCTGGTTGAAGGACACGACCTGTGGATTTGCAGCTTTCTTGTTTGTTATAATTACCCAGATTTCATGGTGTTTGTCTTTGTTTTCTTCAAAAAACCGCTTCAGCTCATCTAAACTTTTGGGTTCGAAAGCCACGGATTCAGACATTATTTAGCACTTCCATTTTTTACGGGCTGAGTGTCTCCCATGTAACCTAACGCTTAACCGCATTGCTGAGCGTTGCTTTTTGCTTGGCTAAGTTCTCTCGGCATGGGACTTTTTTTTGCCCGTGCCTCACCTGTTCCATAATTGGGTAAAACTCTATCGTCATAGGTGCAAGATTTGTGTTTCTTGCGTCCCTCTGTTGAGTCCGTCATTATGGGTGCTCAATTTCGGTGAGACAATAAAAATAGGTGCAGGTGTTGGTTAAATGTTGTTGTCTAGTGCCTCCACAAATTTGGTGAAAAAATTGGGCATTGGGAACTATAACACGGTCATTTCGTTTATTAATGGATTGCGAAACATGAGGCATTCCAAAGGGTAAAGATTTAAGTGGGACAATCATGCTTTATGTGCAAGGTGCATTAAATGCCAACTCACGGAAGCTTATCGAAAGCTGGAAAAGTCCGCTCTCAAACGCCGAAAATCCAGGCGACGCCAAAAACAGCGCCAAGCCCAAAAACCCGAAACAGACGCAACTACGAGAAACGTGTGACTCTGCAGAGGAAAGCAGGGCAAAACTGGATGTAAGCGTAAAGTTGTTTTTTTCTCTACTCTTCAAAAAAAGATAAAAGAAGAGACATCGTAAGTTAAAGTGATTGTAAATGACCGAAACGAGCGAAATCTCTGCTGAATTAAAAAAAATAGAAAATGACATTGATGCATTAAAGATTCTATTTATGAAGCCCCGCAGTAAGCCTAGAAAAATAGCCAAGCTTGAAGGTTCGCTCAGCATAGAAATAACTGAAGAGGAAATTGAAGAAGCGAAAAAGTCGATTTTCAAGTTTAGTGACTAAAATGTATGTAACCGATGCGCGCATGCTTTTCTTTGGATAGAACAGCTCAGCTTTTGACTATTTTTCTATTCACTCGATAGATGTAAAAAAACCAATTTTCCATTTTTCATTAAAAACATAGTAAGCGCAAAAATAGACCAAATTTTGTTCCCTTGTTTTGTTAATAAATTCAGCCAATTTCAGATTATTATTATAAGGTTCATTATAACGTTCAAGCTTTGCATTCTGGAAAAGAATAATTTCTTTATTTTCTACTGCCCAAGTCCCATGAGCAAATGAATTGCGAAATTTATTATCAACAAAAGGTTTAAGCTTCTTCCAAGCATTAGGAGCTTCGTCCTCAATTATCTTATTGAAACTTCTCTTAATGTCAACATCTTTGAGGTGGAACAGAAGAAGAGTCTTGAAAAGTTCAATGCATGAGATAGAGTAGAATATCGACTGCTGTATGTAAAGGCTTACTACTCTGAATTCATCAAAACCAAATTTAGATACTGCTTGAAGAAAAGCTTCAGCCTTATCTTTATCAAATAAGTTAAATAACAAATAATTATTCCAACTGAGTTGGTTTATGTTATCCATCATATTCTTGATGTGGTCTATTTCCACGCTATCAAACGAAGTCCTAATCTTATCTTTTGTTTTTAACTCATCCAACAACTCATTAAGGGCATCTTCAATTTGAATCCAAAGGTCTTTTTCCGCTTGACCCATGTCCTCTGAATTCCCTATACGACCTTTAAAGAAGTCTTTCGGGTCTGACATAACCCTGAAATGCACCGAAAGATAAATGAAGCTAACTTCTTAAAAGTTTTACTTTTATTTTTTGGCGTCCTATGTGGCTCTTTTGGTTCGCCTTTTAAAGCCCAAGTTTTTTGGCTCGTTCCTGTATCTCTTCCCATGTTCTAGAAAATTCCCCACAGTTCCCTAAAGTATGTTTTAATTCCTTTTTATACAGAGGATAAAGGGTATTAATTATTTCATCTTCAAGAGGAGCCCAATTTTCAATGGTCATACCAAATTTTTCTTCAATGTAATGTCTTTCTTCTGGAACAACTTTTTCATGCCCTTCCCATTTTGTATCAACCAATAACTCATAGATTTCATGGAAGACAAGTTCATAGAACGCTTTTATGTCAAGGCATTTTGTTAAACCGATAAAAAAAACCCCTTGAGTAACCCCAATTATATCCACCACGAAAAAAGAAGTTGCTTTTCCAATCTGGACTTAATGGTTCAAAAATTTCAAATTTAATGTTCGCTTGTTTGCAGTACTTATTTTTAATGTCCTCTTTTACTTCATTAATAATCTTAATCTCTTCGTTGTTAAATTTAACTCTCATAATTTATGGTCTGAGATTAAGATTTTTAAACCTTTATAATACGATTTTACTCATGTCGCTAATGATGCCCTTTGTGGTCGTCCTCTATGTAGGCTAAGACGCTACAAGAAAGCCTTGGAAATTTTTCGAACGTGCGATAAAGGTAAAGAAATAGTGGTTGTTCCAAGTATTGTTCTTCTTGAGTGCATGTATATTTGTGAGAAGAAAAGGGTAGAATTTGAATTCCAAGAAATAATGCGTAAGATTCAAGGAACTTTCAACTATCCAATTTACCCTCTGGATGAAGAAGTAATTTTAGCATGCCAGAGTATTAGACAAGTTACCGAGCCACATGACAGAATAATTGTTGCCACAGCAAAGCTCCTTAATGCTACGCTGATAACAAAAGACGCTAACATAATTGATTCCAAAGCGGTTGAAACAGTCTGGTAAGTTTAACGCATAAAGGTAAACTTGTTTTTATCAAGCCCAAATATTCTTCAATGTTAGTTTAGTTTATTTATATCTAGGCTAAACCTTATTTTGGTATCTTCAACTTGACAGATGAAAAAGCGCTTAGAGAAATCATCAAGACCCTTATGGAAAAGGCAAATCCCACACGTGAGGATGCAAATCGGCTGAAAATAAAAACCGCGGGCAAATACCAACTTGAAGAGATACCGTCAAACGCCGATTTAATAAGCCTTTTAAAGCCAAAAGAAGCAAAGCGTCTTTTGCCCATTTTGCGTAGAAAAACCACCCGAACAATCTCCGGCGTCACAGTTGTCGCTGTCATGACTAAACCTTACCCGTGCCCTCAGCCTGAACCATGCGCTTACTGCCCAGGGGGACCAGCTCAGGGTTCGCCGCAAAGCTACACGGGACATGAACCCGCCGCGATGCGTGGAGCCCAAAACAACTTCGACCCATACCTGCAGGTCAGAAGCCGCATAGACCAGCTTACAGCCATCGGGCACAAAGTTGACAAAATCGAGCTAATCATCATGGGCGGAACCTTCCCAGCCACACCCATGGAATACCAAACTCTGTTCATCCAGCGGTGCCTAGACGCAATAACTGGCAAAACCTCGGCGAGTTTGGAGGAGGCGAAGGCGAACGCTGAAACAAGCCATGTGCGGAACGTCGGCATCACCGTGGAGACGCGGCCTGACTGGGCAAAACAACCACACATTGACGCGATGCTTGACATGGGTGTGACGCGCATCGAAGTTGGCGTGCAAAACCCCGATGACGAAATTTACCGTTTAGTCGGCAGAACACACACCGTAGCCGACGTGGAAGAAGCAACTCGCATCGCAAAAGATGCGGGGTTAAAAATCGTTTACCACATGATGCCTGGTATGCCAGGTTCCAGCCCGCAAAAAGACATCGAGGCGTTTAAACGGGTTTTCACCGATTCAGCGTTCAAACCTGACATGATAAAGATTTACCCGTGCCTATGCATAGCCGGCACAAAAGCCAACGACTGGTACCAGAAAGGCACGTACACACCCTTCACAACCGAACAAGCCGCAGCACTCATCGCGGAAATCAAAAAATTCATCCCGCCATGGATAAGAGTCATGCGTGTTCAACGCGACATCCCGTCACATCTAATTTTGGCGGGAGTCAAAAAAAGCAACCTGCGCCAACTTGCCAACGAACAACTCCAAGCGCAAGGAGGCAAATGCAGATGCATCCGATGCAGAGAAGTCGGGCACAGAATGCAAATTGACCATGTGAAGCCTGACTTGGAAAAAGTCAAAATAGAATCCGTCTGCTATGACGCTTCGGAAGGCAAGGAAATCTTCATTTCAGCCGAAGACAGAGAAAATGATGTTTTGCTTGGCTACCTGCGCCTGCGTGTCCCCTCATCGAAGGCGCATAGACCCGAAATCACCGCCCCGACCTCAGCCATTGTGCGGGAGCTTCACGTTTACGGGCCGCTTGTGCCCGTTGGAAAGCATTCTGCGGCTGCGTGGCAGCATAAGGGTTTTGGCGCCGACCTGCTTAAGGAAGCCGAGCGCGTCGCCCGCGAGGATTTCGGCGTCAAAAAGCTTTTAGTTATAAGTGCGTTAGGAACAAGAAGGTATTACATGCGTTTCGGGTACGAACGCGATGGAGTTTACGTATCCAAAAAACTGGAGAATCAGCTATGAGTGAAATTGAAAATTCAGGTTACAGGGGCTTGGCGTTGGAAGCCCTGAAAAAAGCAGACTGCGTCGTCGGCGACATCGTACGAGTCACCAGCAAAGGCAAAACCTACGAAGGCATCCTAATTCCCCGCAGTGAATTGGGGGAAGGCACAGTCGTTGTGGTTAAAATGAAAAGCGGCTACAACATCGGCATCCGCGTAACAGCAGAGGTTCAAATTGAAAAGGTGGGAAAAGGCGCAAAACCAGCTTTTGCTTCGCCGCCCCTGCCAAAACAGAACCCAGCCTTGCCCCACGTCGTCATCATGAGCACTGGCGGAACAATCGCCAGCCGCGTTGACTACCGCACTGGAGCCGTCCGCTCAGCAATCTCGGCAAGCGACCTCTACGGCGTTGTCCCTGAGCTTTCAGACGTTGCGAAAGTTGACACTGAAATCGTCTTCAGCTTATACAGCGAAAACATAACTCAGAAGCACTGGAAAGAGCTGGCGGAAACCGTGGCGAAGCGCATAGAATCAGGCGTCGATGGCGTTGTGATTGCGCACGGCACAGACACGATGGCTTACACTTCAGCAGCGCTTAGCTTCGCGCTTCAGAACCTGCCTGTCCCAGTCATAGTTGTCGGCGCACAGCGTTCGAGCGACCGCCCAAGCAGCGACGCAGCAACAAACCTTATCGGCGCAGTGAAAGCCGCTGGAGAAGCACCGTTCGCTGAGGTTGGTTTAGCAATGCATGAAAGCGTCTCCGACATCGCCACCATAGTTCACAGGGGAACAAAAGTCCGCAAATGCCACACAAGCCGACGAGACACGTTCAAGTCCATCAACGGCTTCCCAATCGCCAAAGTAAAAGACCAACAAGTAACCATGCTGACCGACCAGTTCCAGCACCGAGACGCCTCAAGAAAGCTGGCTCTTAAGCCGAACTTCAGCGATAAAGTGGCGTTAATCAAGTTTTATCCGGGGCTTGACCCAGCCGTCATCGACTGGTACGTCAGCAAAGGCGTGAGGGGCATTTTGCTTGAAGGCTCAGGTTTGGGGCATGTGAGCAAATTCTGCTTTGAGGGCATCAAAAACGCCGTGGCAAAAGGCGTAGTGGTGGCGTTGGCTTCCCAGTGCATTTGGGGAAGAGTAAACATGAACGTTTATGATACAGGCAGAGATCTGCTGTCCTTCGGCGTAATCCCGACAGACGACATGTTTCCCGAAACAGCCCTTGTTAAGCTCATGTGGGCTCTTGGGCAAACTGACAATCCGCTGGAAGCCGCCGCGCTTTTGAAAACCAACGTGGCGGGAGAATTCTCGCCGCGAACGCTTCCGCAAGACCGCATAGTTGAGGGAGGAGAAAAAAGTGGCAGTTGACTACGCAAAAATCGGGTTGAAAGTCGGGTTAGAAATCCACCAGCAGCTGAACGTAGGCTCAAAACTGTTCTGCAGTTGCCCGCCTGAACTCTTCAAAGAAGACCCAGAAATCACTTTCCTGAGAAGGCTAAGGCCAACGCAGAGCGAACTAGGCCAAGTTGACCCCGCCGCCTACTTTGAGTTCCAGAAAGGAGTAAAAATCCTCTACGAAGCCAACAAAAACAGCTCATGCCTCGTGGAGATGGATGAGGAACCGCCACACCCCATTAACGTGGATGCGGTTGAAGTTGTTTTAACGGCTTCGTTGATGATGAATATGCAGCCGGTTGATGAAGTTAACGTTATGCGCAAAACCGTTATCGACGGCTCCAACACCACAGGTTTCCAGCGCACCTGCATCATCGCGTTGGACGGATGGATTAAGGTTGGAGAAAAAACCATTCCCATGCAGGCAGCAAGCTTGGAGGAGGATGCGGCGCGCAAAACGGGAACCCAAGATGAGGGCAAAACCATCCGTTACCGTATTGACCGCTTGGGGATTCCGCTTATTGAAGTGGCGACGGCACCAGTGATTTATTCGCCGATGGAAGCGCAGGAAGTCGCTTTAGCCATCGGCAGGATTCTGCGTGACACGGGCAAGGTTATGCGTGGACTGGGCACGATTCGGCAAGATTTGAATGTGTCTCTGCCAAACGGCGCTTTGATTGAGATTAAAGGCGTCCAGGAGCTTGAGTTAATCTCTAAAGTGGTTGAGTACGAGGTTCAGCGGCAACTGGGGCTCATCAAGGTAAAAGAGGAGCTTGCTAACCGAGGCGTAAAAGCCGAAGCTCTCAGGCAAGAGTTCGTTGATGTGACGGAAATTTTCAAGCAGACTAAAAGCAAAGTTATTCGAAAGGCAATCGACAAAAACCAGAAAGTCATGGCTGTACGGCTGCCGAACTTCGCGGGGCTCTTAAAACGGGAGCTTATGCCTGACTTTCGAGTGGGAACCGAGCTCTCCGACAGGGCAAAGTTCTGGGGCAGAGTCGGCGGCATCTTTCACACCGACGAAATGCCCAACTACGGCATCACCCATGAAGAAGTAGCTGCTGTGCAGAAAGCAGCCGATGCAAATGACGCGGACGCGGTTGTTTTCGTGGCTGACACGGCGGAAAACGTTTTGGACGCCTTAAAAGCCGTGGTTGAACGGGCACAAGAATTGGTGACGGGGGTTCCAGCTGAGACGCGGACGGCGAAGGAAGACGGAACAACACGGTATATGCGCCCCAGACCTGGCGCCGCAAGAATGTACCCTGAAACCGACATCCCGCCGCAGGTGATAACTGACGAGTTAGTGGAGAAAATCCGCAGCCACCTGCCAGAGCCATCTGAAAAGAAAGTAGCGCGCATGGTGAGGCAGTACGGTTTGAATGAGAAGTTAGCCAGGCAGCTTGCCGACTCAGAATACAACATTCTCTTCGAAGAGGCGGTGAAGCAAACTGGCGTTCAAGCCTCAACCGTAGCGGCGTTTTTAACTGAAACCCTGAAGGCTTTAAAACGTGATGGAGTCCAAATTGACAATGTCAGCGAAGAACAAATCAAAAGCATATTCGGCGCTGTCGGTTCAGGCGAACTTGCCAAAGAAGCACTCTCCGGCGTCTTCACTTGGCTCTCCAAGAACGAAAGCAAAACAGTGCGGGATGCAGTAGCGGCTTTGGGTTTGAAAATGTTCACTGAAGCGGATTTGGCGCCGATTGTCGACCTCATCATCGCTGCCAACAAGCCGCAGATGGACAAACTGGGCAAGAACGCTTACGGAATGCTAATGGGCGCAGTCATGAAGGAAGTGCGTGGAAAGGCTAATCCTGAATTGGTCGCCAAACTCCTGCAGGAACGGCTAAAATAACCCTTTTTTCCCTGCCACAATCAGAGTTTTGCCGCAAATCCTAAAAAGGCTTAGCATAGTGTATAGCAATGAAGTGGAAGAGTTAAAATGAAGCGCATTGAAGCACGAATTAAAACTCCTTTCGGAGAAGTCGTCATCGAAGGAGAGAACCCCCAAGAAATCCTTGACATGCTGGCAGTTGTCCCCGAAAACTTCGTTGAGAAACTTTCAGATTTCGTTTCTAACAAGCTGACGCCTTCAGGTGCACAGTTGAAAGGCATCATTGAACCGACAACCGAAGGCCCCGTAATTGTTACCCGTGAAAAACTTACGCATTATGAGGCTGTAGGATTGATTCTTTATGCTTCCGAAGAAAGAAAGAGCACCGCTGCCCAAATTACTAAACTTTTAGACTCAAGCGGCATAAACGCTATGGTTCCCGCACGACTAAATGAAATGACCAAGCGTGGACAAATATTCAAGCCAGACCCGAATAAGCCAGAGTTTAAGCTTACGATTCAGGGCGAAAAATGGGTTGAAGAAGAAGTGCTTACCAAGCTCAGGGGCAAAATGAGTTGAGCAGCAAAACCGAAAAAATCCAAGTTCAAATCAAGTACAAAGAGGTTGAGCAGCAGTTTTTCGCTGAGCCGCAGGATGTTTGGCTTCTGGTGAACCAGTTTTTCAGAGATTTTATTCCTTCATTCGAAATTGCTCAGAAACTTTGGCTCAACGTTGACCTCAAGCAGCTCGCCTCGGATCTGAAAGGCATAGTGGCGTATTCAAGCGATGGCGCAAGCTTGCTGGCTCCTAAGAACAAGTTAACGGATAATGAGGCTTTATCGATTTGGCTGACAGCTCAGTACCTTGGGCACAAACTGGGCACACTCGCCGGCGACGCACTATCGAAAGATGAGTTGCAAACGCGGCTTGGGAAAAGCAGCAAAATAACCAGCACACGCCTCGGCGAACTCTCCAAGAACGGTGCAGTGCAGAAGACCGCTGACGATAAGTTTAGGATAACAACCTTTGGCGTTATTCAAACACAAAAAGAAGTTATTCCGAAAATCAAGTCAAAAATTAAAGCCTAAATTTTCTCTTAAAAGCGTCTAGCAAAAATTTATATTACTTGGTTGCTACACAATTTTATTTGAGGTTAACTCATGAACTTTGCGATGTTTTTGCCGATAATATATTCTGTTCTAAGCAGTTTGGGACTTGGCTCAATCAGCATTCCATTTCTTATCGTTCTGGTCATCATCGGCTTGATAGTTATAGTTCTGATAAAGCTGTTTCTAGTGTTGATTCCTGCAATTATCGTGGCTGCCGTCGTCTATTTCCTTACTGGCGGGGATCTGTTTTGGACTGGTATTGCTTTCCTGATAGTTGCGCTCTTATCGGTACTGTCCAAAATCTAAAACTCTAGCATCGCTTCTTTTCTTTTTTTAGTGTCATGAGCACGCTTAGCCTTGTTACTTCTCGAGTTATCCAAAACCATGTTTCATAAGGCTTTTATATTGGGTCATAGGTTCATGGATATCACAAACAACATACAAGGATACGATAAAAATGATGATGGAACCAAGTAAAAAACCGTTGAATGTTCTCATAAAACAGTTGCACGGAAATATTGAAGTTGTTCTCAAAAACGGTTATGAATATAAGGGAAAAATGATAAAATGCGACGGACACATGAACATCCTTCTTGAAGGCGCAAACGAATCCAAAGATGAACAGCTGATGACAAACTACGGCAATGTGCTGCTCCGCGGAAACAACATCCTATACATTGTACTAGACGCCAGTAAACATTAAATAGCCAAACTTCTGGTCTTTCCAGTCACGTAATCGCAGGCTTCTTGAGCCGCCACTTTTACGTTAAACTTGCGGCTGAAAAAAGTAAGCACGTTTTTAATGTCTCGCATGAGCAATTCTTCCGCGTTTGCATGATCGGCCGTCACGTATTGGGGCCAATCAATAATGAGGATGTGCCCATCAGGTTTTAGTATGATGTTGTAATCACTGAGGTCTGCGTGGATAACATGTGCTTTCAGGTAAGCCTTCCTTACATTGCGCAGAATTTCTTTTAGGATTTTTTCAGGTTTTGCTATTTCCTTGTATTTGGATAATTCAGCGCCTTCAATCATCCCCATGGCAATAACATGCCTGTTTTGGCTAATCGGCTCCGGCACTGAAACGCCGTTTTTATAAACAAGCTGCAGTGCTTGGAACTCTTTTTCCGCTGACACATGCGACTGGAAAAGCCACGAAGAGTGTTCACGAATGTAGCCTCTTTTTCTCCTTGTTTGCCTAAAACTTATTCTGCCTAGCCGATGAAATTTTACTGCCACGCGTTTGCCATCAGAGCTTAAGGCGTCGTAAACATCCGCTTCTTTTCCAACGCCTAAAGATTGCCCGAAAGAATCAATTACGCCTGCTTTGACAAGGGTATTTATCGCCAGGCAATCGTACCCCGCATAATTTAAAGTGTATCCAACGTAAGCCCCTTTGCTTCGGTAAATCAATCCCAGCTTGCTTAGCCTGCCTAACGTAAAATCTATACGGTCCATAGGCAGATTTGCATATTTTTGTATTTGCTCTATTGGCACAAACTCACGTTTGCTCATGGCAGATTCGATAATGTTCAGTACTCTGAAATCTTCACTTTCCAACTCTCGGAATACCTTGACTGCTACTTCAGCACTTGACACACCATTGATATATGATGCTTTTTCACTTAAAGACTCTGTTTCCGAAAGATTAAAGGAGTTTTTTGGGTTGGACTTATATGGCAGTAATGTATGAGTATGGTTTTGTATGCCAAAACCCCTCCTCCTAACAACGGCTGTTTAATCGTAAGGTTTGGTTTTGAAACATGGCAGTAGATCAAGAAAACATTTCAAAGATACTTTCGATCCTTTCCCACCCTTTGCGAAGGGAAATACTACTGAACCTTAGCGAAAAAGGCGAAGCATCCTTCACCGACCTGCTAAACCTGCTGAAAGTTGACACTGGAAAACTAAGTTTTCACCTCCGCGCCTTAGAGGTTTTCATAGAGCAAACACCCACAGGCAAGTACAAATTAAGCAGGGCTGGCGAAAACGCAGTAAGAGTTGTCCATGACATTGAAGGCTGGGCAGAAGTTGCTGATGTCCAAAAGAAAGCAAGCCAACTGCCCCTTGCATCAGTAAAAAAAAGAGTTGCAGCTTTCCTAATCGATTTTGCAATAATTTTAGCAATTACCGTAACAATCGTTTTCGTGCCACAGGTCCTTTCTTTGTCCGCAGCCACTTTTCTCAACGGTGGAATCAGCGTAGTGCTATTCACTACCATTGGGTTGCTTTGGCTTTACAGTACTCTGCTCGAAGGATTCAATGGTCAAAGCATAGGCAAACGCATTACGGGTTTAAAAGTTGTCAGAACGGACGGAAAAAAAATGAACTATGACCACGCGGCGGTGAGGAACTTCGGGAAAGTTTTACCCCTCTTGCCCTTTGACTTACTGTTTGGTTGGCGACTGAAAAACTGCAATTTCATAAGGTACTTTGACAAGTTCGCGGGTACAACCGTCATTGACTTGCGTTTTCGTTTTCCATAGCGCCTTCTTTCTTATTTCTAAGTAAAATCTTATTTGGCGCCGATGCAATAGCCTTCTACTGGACGGGATTCACATGAGTGAAATGAAACTCCGAGTTTCAAAAATCAAGGACGGCACAGTCATCGACCACATTAGAGGCGGATACGCGTTGGATGTCATCAAGATTTTGGGGATAACAGGTAAGGAAAAACGGGTAATCACAATCGCCATTAATGTTCCAAGCAAACGTTTCGGAGTTAAGGACATCGTGAAGATTGAAGGGCGAGCACTTAACTCGCAGGAGGTTAATCGAACAGCTTTAGTGGCTCCCCACGCGTCAATCAACATTATCCGTGATTACAAGGTTGTTGAAAAACTGGAAGTAAAGCTGCCCAAAGAAATTGAAGGGATAATAAAATGCGTAAATCCATGCTGCATAAGCAACAGCGATGAACCAGTAGCACCAAAATTTTACGTTCAGAATGCGGAAACTTTGTCTTTGAAATGCCATTACTGCGGCATCGTTTTAGATCAGGCTGATGTTCTCCAGCAACTCTAATGAGCTCAGCCTAATTTTTCCTGCGCCAACTCAAATAACTTTTTAAAATCTTTTTCACCCAAGCCTTTACTTTGATTTATCCCTGGGCACTCAACTGTAAAATCAAAAACATGTAGGTTTCGGTCTTCATCAAATTTCAATTCAAACGGGTAAAACACGCAGATTAACGGTCTTAACGGGTAAATGATGCATTGATTATCTTTCAAGAACACGCATTTGCCTTCACTTGTCTTTTTCATCTCATAACGGTAAGGAAGCTTATCGCTGGTCTCCGCTGAAAAATCGGTTATCTGCTTTGAGGTTTGTGAAGCTATTTTTGCTGCTTCATTTTCAAGGAGCAGAATGCGCCGACTCTTCTGTTTAGTGTCTCCGCAGCATAAACCGCACCTATTGCATTCGAAACTTACGTCAACAGGATAAGTAAAATCCATTTTTGCTCCACAGATAAAGCTAACGAACGAGGTGCCATAAAAACTTGGTCAGCTACTTTTGCAGATTCTTTGGCTCTGGCTAAGGTAACTAACATATTCTGGTTAAGGAAATACGCTTTAAAAGCCGAGCCGCTAAAGTTTAAGTGGAGAAAGGAGGGGAGTTCTCACGAAATCAGTAAAAAAAATCAACCGCAGTCTCGCTGCCATTGCTTTGGCTCCCCTGGTTAAGCTTGAAAGGAAAGAACGGGGCAGACAGATAGAAAAAAGATGACAGACAGCCTTCTTAACTAACATAAGCGACTTGCCGGTCTTTTTAAGCTATTTCCACGGAAAAAAGCGAACCCTTCCCTCATCTTAGAGGAAAGCCGTTCATGATGTTTTTCAAGATGTTCAGCTTAGGATTTTTATAGATTGGCAGCTTTTGCCTCAAGTGTGCTGAGGTAGGAATTTAGGCTTTCAACGCATTGGATTTCTCTGCCAGCAAGCGCCCGTAACCCCGACCAAAAAATCTTGTTCACTTTAATTTTTGATCGCTCCATGCTCCTTTCAAGCCGCTTTGTTCCTTCGATGCCGCGCCTGTCAAAATCCAAAAGAAGAATAACCTCGCCCGCGCCAAGCTTTTCTATTTCTGCGGTTGCTTCAAGAAAGGATTTGCCGCCTGTTTTCACAGTTAAAATTGTGCCCGCCACGTCTAACTCGCGAAGGGCTATCTCGTCTTTTTTGCCCTCAACAATTACTGGTTTTCCCTTAGCTGACTCTTCCGCCAGCTTGATTATTATCTGCCGGATTTTTTCTTGTTTCTCTTTAAGCCTTGTTGACACGGTTTTACCTTGTAATCTTCGCTTGCCGCACAGTCTCCAAGCAGTCCCTGGCTTCACGGTTATTTGCGAAGTAACGCCTAACAGGCTCCAAAATGTCCGCAAGTTCGATTGCAACGCCGTTTTTCAGGTCCATAGGATGCAGCTTGCCCTCTGCATACGCGGATTCAAGTTCTTTGTAGCTTTGGAACTCGATGTTTCCTCCGAATTTTGCTGGGCGCTCAATTGAAAAGACTGGTTTTTCTCTAAAAACAATGTATTTGCAGATATCCATTATTGGGTTGAATTTGACGGTTCGCTCTGGGCAGAAAGCCTTCGCCATCTTCTGCTTAATTTCTTCGGGCGTGTCGTAGATGAATATGCATGTTTGAGGCTTACTTTTAGACATCTTAGCTGAAGCCACAGCTTCTTTCTCCTGCCCCTCGGGAATCGGCCAGATTTTAGGCTTCTCCAAACCCTGCAGCAGATGATGGTGTACGCAGACGGGTTTCCAGTAACCGATTTTTTCCCCTATCTCCCTTGCAACGACGTTTGCTTTTCGCTGGTCCATGCCTAACTGGCAAATCTTCACTTTCATGTGGAAAATGTCTGCAACCTGCATGGGAGTGTAGAGGTAATCTGAGACGTAGTGGGCTTCGGCTTCCTGCCTTCCAGCAATCTCCAAGGTTCGGGTGGTTCGGGCGATGGTTAAGTTTTTTGCCACAATGACGGTTTTAGCCCAGTAATCAATGTCTTTGTAGAGTTCATCAGAATAGATGAATTCAACTTTGTCCCCGGGCACGCCGAGGGCAAGCCATGAATGCCTAAAAAGGTCAGCGGCTTTGCGGATGAGCCTTAAGTCGCCGCCCAGCTTGTTGTTTAACCATGCATGCCACGTGGCTAAGAACGCTTTAAAATGCACGCCAGCCTCTGCAAAGTCTTTCATTTTATAAGCGCATATAACGCCTGTTCCCAAATGCGCCAAACCAGAAGGCTCCCAACCATTGTAGGCCACTGGGTGCTCTTCTATCTCGAATAGGCGGCGCAGGTCTTCCGGCGTGATTACTTCTTCAGTTGGCGACCTGCAGATGAGTTCAATCTTTTTCTCTAAATCCAAATTATCCTCAGCTCAATTCTTGATAGCATAGTAATGACTTGGAATTTAAGAATTTAGCCCCAATAAAAAAATTCCATCTTTCCATAGTTTGCCGAAAAAATTATATTTCCAGTCATAGCAGCCATATAAAATACTTCACCTAAGTTATGAAAATAGTTTATGCAACTAAAACAAATAAACCAAAAGCTACCGCAGTAGTTTACTTTCAAGTCACTAATTTTACTTGAAATGCTTAATCACAAACTTTTTAAAAATGTATGTGAATTGAAAATAATCTCACAGATTATTTTTTGAGTTCAGCTAGCACAAAATCCACTATTTCCTCAGCTATGTTGACTTTCGTTACAACTTGCAGTCCTTTCCATCCAGGCTGGCTGTTCACATCGACGATGCGTGGTCCGTCGGGTCCTTCGAGGATGTCTACTCCCGAGACTTTGCAGCCCACAGCCTGCGAGGATTTTATGGCTAATTCCTCGAATTCTTTGCTGATTTTTGCTGGTGCAGGTTTGGCTCCTCGGCTGTAATTGGTTTTCCATCCTTGAGCTACGCGGCGCATTGATGCGACAACTCGGTTGCCGATTACGAATGCGCGGATATCTGAGGTCCCGTGAGGCACGAATTCCTGCATGTAAATTACGCCGTGATGGAAGGTTATGGCTTTGAAAATCGTGTCAGCGATGTCGGCGTCAACTATGCGGGTTGCGCCTTGTCCTCTGGAACCAAAAACTGGTTTAACCACCACGTCTCCGCCAAGCTCAGAGAAGGCTTTTAACGCTTCGTTTACGTTTTCAGTGGCTAACGTCCGCGGTACAGGAACGCCTACATCCTCAAGGATAGCCAAAATATCGTATTTGTCAACGCAGTGCTCAATTGCGGTCGGCGGGTTCACCATGTAGAAGCCTTGGCGTTCAAGCTTGTAGAGCATATCCATTCGGAAAACCAGTTCCTCAAGCGAACCGCGTCCGATGGGGCGGATAATTAACGCATCTAAATCGTCCAGGATGCTGGTGCCGTTGACTTTGAAGTAGGGCTTGTAGGCGAGGCGTGCGACCAGCCTGGGAAAAGTGAAGCATTCGTATGGGATGCCCCGTTTAGTTAAGGCTTCCCGAACTTGCGTGCTGCTCCATGCTTCCATGTTGCGCGTCATTATTCCAAATTTCAATGCGGGTCTATCCTTGTTTAATGTGTATTGAAGATGCTGATTGATTGTGCTCTTAAAGTTTCTGTGGCTAGACATAGAAAAAGGAGAAGGTGGAAAGTTGTGTAGAGTCGGGGGTAGTCTGGACGCGATCTGGGATGACCTTGACTGGGTTTCTGATTTTATTTTTCTGTATTCTTGTTGTGCGGCACGTCACGTCGCCGAGTAATCAATAATGTTTATTAATACTTACGACACCCTGCCTTTTCGGGGGAAAAAAACTTTGGCAATCAAAAAAACAGCCCTAATATTCGTATCCATAACGTCACTAGCGCTCATTGGAATCGTGCTTGCAGTGTTATCGTCAGGTGTGCTAGTGGCACAGCAGTCCGTTTCAACCAACGGTGCCCTAAACGGAAACAGTGTCAGTTCAAACAGCGGCGCCGGTAACGGAAACATTGCTAGTTCAGTTAACATTGGAGTCTACACCGACGCAGCCGCAACTTCAAATTGTACAACTTTAAATTGGGGAAACTTAAATTCGGGAGATACGGTAAGTCAAACCGTTTACGTTAAGAACACAGGCAACACAGCTGAAACGCTGAGCATGTCAACTTCATCATGGACCCCGTCTTCAGCTACCTCATCATTGACTTTAACTTGGAACCAACAAGGCACCTCTGTGCCCGCAGGCTCAGTTGTGCCCGCAACGCTCACGCTCACTGCTGCATCAAATACGGGAAACTTAACCGATTTCAGCTTCAACATAGTAATATCGGGCTCGGGGTAATAGCGGGGAATATGCGCTACATCTTAACAGGGTCAGTTAACCGAAAACACCAATCTTTTATCCAGATATTTTGTGCTCCAAGTTAAGAATCGTTGTTTAATTTTTAACGCGAATTTTTAAGGTTGCCTCAAGCGCATAGTTCTTTAGTTGGAATATAGAAAACCTTATGTCTTTTTCTATACTAACCATGTAGCTGAGGAGGGGCGTGTGACTAGAGAAGAAGAAAAGCAGGTACAGGCTAACGATTCGCCTCCAGCTTCTGTTGATGCTTCTTTTGAGAAAATCAAAGCGCAAAAAGAGTTAGTTGAGAAACTTAAAGTTGAATGGAAACTGCTGTGGAGCGAACGCTTCAACGACAAAGTAAAAGCTGAAGGCATCTCAAGGGGCGACTACACAGCGCTGTACATAGAACGCGGCACAATCCTCCATGCAACACGCGATTTTAAGGCGTTAAGCTTTAAGGAAATCCTCGAACAAAACATCGCTGAAAACGCAGACCGCTTCCTTGCGCCAGATGTTGATGTGGGCGGCTGGAATAAATTCGTGAAAACCAAAATAACCAATCCCAAACCCCACTCAAACAGCGATAACGTGATAGGTGTCCCTAAAAAGCAGGTGGGTAAACAGCCCCGGAAAGGGGGACGCGGCTGGCTTCATGTCACATGACCATTCGGCTATCATCCAAACCCATTGGTTAAGCTTAAAAACCCACAGCCTATTTTTGGGAAAGAATTAGAGCATAAGGGTCGTCGGCCACCTGTGGAAAAAGCGTTTCTTCTCTGTGTTTTATTAAAATTCGTTCCTTTCTTTCAGTGAATTGTCCCAAAAAGCTTGCTGAAAGCCCATTCTGACTTAATGCTTCTTCAACTTTTTTCCGTCGCTTGGGCATCAATCGCCGCCAAAATTGTTCCTGTTGAAGACATAGCCAGCAGCTGCTCATCAGTTAATCCAAAATGGCTCTGTAGCGCTAACGCTTCCTTGGAGACGGGGATTTTTTCCCAATCAACCCTGAAACCTACTTTTGACGCTTCAGCCAACTCGTTTAGCGCTGCCACAAATCCGCCTTCAGTAGCATCATGCATGGCGTGAACACCGCTTATTTCGCGAGTTGCATGGCTTCTTTTACGCAGCTTTGCATGTGAACTTGCTTGGAGAGTTTTTCTTGCTGCGCTATGCCGAAGAGTTTTTGCGCCAAGGCTTTTTGGGTTAGCGAGAAATTGGTGATTGTTTCTAAACCAAGCGGCTTAGTGCACAGTATCAGGTCTCCTGGCTTAGCGTTTCCCGATGTAATTAGCTTTTCAGGTTGAATTGACCCGTAAACAGTTGCGACACCAAGCATGGTCTGAGAGGCTATCGTACGTGCCTGTGTGTCCCCTTACGATGGCGATGTTAAGGTCGTCTGCTGCTTTGCATGTTTGCTTCATGATTTTTTGGAAGGCGGCTGGTTTAGTTGACCGTGGTCCAAGCAGGTTGATGGTGCAGAATTCAGGTTTGGCTCCGGAAAGCGCAACGTCTGAAGCGGCATAGTTGATCAGCAGATAGCCGAACCATTCTTCCGGAACGCCAGTGCATGGGTCAGTAGCGACCACCACGTATTTGCCGTCTAAGAGGTGCACGCCTGAATCGTAGCCAACCATGGGCGGAATGATTACTCGCGAATCCTTCTTTATGCAGCTTAGGAGTTCCTTGAGTTCTTTGTTTGGTAGTTTTCCCATGATTCCATGATCCTTACTTGTAAATGTTCAAGTGTCTTGCTTTTTTGCAGTAGGAAGATGGCGATTGCGCAGATTATAATGCTTGGCACCATGTAGGTTGCCATTGTAAATTGCTGAGTAAACGATTGGGCTCATGCCTGCTGGTGCGTACTGGGGAAAATAGATGACGCCTGAAACGAAGTGGGACAGGAAACGGCCTGTGCCGCCGACAACGACGCCGACAACTGGTCCGATGACGGCTGGTTTTCGGAAGAACCCTGCTAAGTCCAAGGCAAGCGAACGCCAAGGGATAATCAAGGATGAATTGGGCAGGGTTAACAACGAAAGGCTCGATTGCAAGGTCAACTACGCCAAGCACGGCGCCTGCGAATATGCCGATTTTTGGTCCCCTCCGCAGTGCCAGCCAAAAGATAGGCACCATCCCAAGGTTAATGGTCCCGCCTTGAGGCAAGCTCAAAGAAGGAGTGGCTGACCAAGAGCTAATGCCCCTGCCATGGCGACAAATATGATTATTTCTGCTAGTATCTTGGTTGGAAAAATATTATTGCTTTTTGGTAGTTCAGTTTGTTGTTTTCATTTTTTTCCCTCCGCCAGTATTACCTGGTTCAGGTTCTAAGGGTCGACAGCAAATAGCCGTCCTCTCAGCCAGGTCATCTCCCAGCTCCCCGAGAACTTATAGATGGGATAATGTTTTTAGGTGATATTTTAGTTTTCCTACCGTCACATTAACGGCAGGATTGATTAGCATGCAGCCTATGCCTAAAGAATACAACTTTGCGGAAATCGAGCGTAAGTGGCAGCAGAAATGGGAAGAAATGGGCATCTACCATTACGACTGGAACGACAAGAAACGGGTTCCCTTCAGCATTGACACTCCGCCGCCTTATCCTTCAGGCGAACTGCACATGGGCAACGTTTTGAACTGGACCTATTTTGACATGGTTGCCCGCTACAAGCGCATGCAAGGCTTCAACGTGCTCTTCCCGCAAGGCTGGGACTGCCACGGGTTAGGCATAGAAATCCAAGTTGAAAAAACACACAACATCCGCAAACGGGACTTGCCGCCCGACGCAGTTCCGCAAGATGTGCATGGAACTCGTCGAAAAATACATCGCCATGATGAAAGAAGGCATCCTTAAGCTGGGCTGCAGCATCGATTGGACAACCGAGTACCGCACAATGAACCCAGATTACTGGCGCCGCACGCAACTCAGCTTCATACTGCTCTACAAGAAAGGCTTCATGTACCGAGGCATGCACCCAGTGAATTGGTGCCCGCATGATGAAACTGCAATTGCCGACGCAGAAGTAGACTACGTCAAAAAGGACGGCATACTGCACTACATCCGCTTCCCATTCGAAGGCACAAGCGACTACGCCTTGATTGCCACCACGCCGCCCAGAGTTTATTCCTGCATGCGTCGCCATCGAAGTCAACCCAAAAGACGAGCGGTACAGCAAGTACATCGGCAAAACCATCGTTGTCCCCATAGTCAACCGCCCCGTGAAAGTGATAGCTGACGAATGTGTTGACCCCAAATTCGGCACAGGAGTCGTCATGATTTGCACTTACGGCGACAAAGAAGACGTCAAAACCGTCATAAAACACAAACTCCCCGTCATCATGCTCCTCAAAGAGAACGGGCAATTAAACGAGAACGGCGGCAAATACGCTGGCTTATACCTCAATCAAGCACGCACCGCCATAGTCAAAGACTTAACAGACGCTGGGCTGCTTGAGAAAACCGAGAAAATCAGCCATGAAGTCGGCGTCTGCGACCGCTGCAAAACCCAAGTCGAAGTCTTAGAACGCGTACAATGGTTCATGAACACCCGCAAACTAACCGACCAAGTGGTCGAGGCAGCAAACGAGATTGTGTGGTATCCTGATTACATGAAAAACCGCCTAATCGACTGGGCAAAATCGCTGGATTGGGACTGGGTTATCAGCCGCCAACGCCTCTTCGCCACGCCGATTCCAGTTTGGTACTGCAAAAACTGCGGCGAAATCATCTTAGCCCAAGAAGACTGGGTGCCAATCGACCCTAAAGTGGATAATCCACGCATAGAGAAATGCCCCAAATGCGGCGGCAAAGAATTCAGCGGCGAACAGGACGTTATGGACACTTGGATGGATTCTTCAATAACATGCGCTGTCCATGCTGGTTGGCCTGACCGAGCAGACTGGAAACACCTTTTCCCAGCCAGCATCCACCCCTCAGGCACAGACATCATCAGAACATGGGCATACTACCTCATGGTGCGCCACTTAGCCTTGTTCAACGAACGACCATTCAACAGCGTGCTTAATCAACGGCATGGTGCTTAGGCGGCGACGGCAGAAAAATGAGCAAATCCCTCAAAAACTACGTAGCTGCACCCGAAGTGCTCAATAAAAACGGCGCCGACGCAGTTAGGCAGTGGGCAGCAGGCGGCGGAGCAACAGGCTCAGACATTCCCTACCGCGCCCAGGACGTTGAGTATGGCAGGCGCTTCCTCGTTAAGCTGTGGAACGCCGCGGGCTTCACAAGTAACCTCTTAGCCGACTACAAGCCTCAAGCGCACGCAGATTTGGACCTTCAGCCGCTTGACAAGTGGATAATCAGCAAAGCTGAAAACTTAACCAAAAAAGTCACTGAAGAATTCGAAAAATGCCAATTCAACGTTGCAGTTGAAGACGTACGGAACTTCACTTGGCACGTTTTATGCGACTATTATGTTGAAGCAGTCAAAGACAGGCTCTACAATCCGGATTTGCAGGGGCAGCCTAAAAGGTTGGCGGCACAATACGCACTCTACGAGGTCTTGTACCGCATGCTGCAGTTGCTGGCGCCTGTGACGCCTCATGTGACTGAGGAAATTTATCAGCACATGTTCGCCGAAAACAAGGGTTTTGAGAGCTTGCAGGTTTCGCCGTGGCCAAAGTTCAATGCGGCGCTTGTGGATGAAGAAGCAGAGAAGAACGGCGACTTGCTTATTGCTATAATCAGCGAAGTGCGGCATGAGAAGGCAGAGAAAAAGTTGCCGCTTAAACGCGCCAGTGAAAAAACTGGTTGTTTACGCTGGCAGTGACGAGGTCGCGAAAGTTATCTGCTCAGCCAACGGAGACATTGCTGGAACCCTCAAAGCAGCCAACATAGAAGTTCGCTCGGAAAAACACACTGAAGGGCGCCAAGTCAGCCCCTACGAAGTGTTCTATCAAGGCGGAATATTGAGGCAAAAACCGATGACGAACAAGGTAAAAGTTGGTTTGATAGGATGCGGCGCCATCGGCACTGTACTAGCAGAAGCCATCGAGCGAAAACTGGTTGTCTGCGACGAACTGGTTGTTTACGACGTTGACACGTCGAAAGCAGAGAAACTTAAGGCGGCACTAAAGTTTCCAGTCAACATAGTGGCAAGTGTTGATGACTTGCTTGCTGCCAAACCCAAGGTTGTTGTGGAAGCCGCTTCTCAGCAAGCTGCCAAAGAGTATGCTTCAAAAATCGTTGCCTCAGGAACCGAGCTAATCGTGATGAGCACAGGCGCGCTGTTGGATTTGGATGTTGATTTTAGCAGGGTTCACGTTCCCCCCGGCGCCATCGGCGGCTTAGATGCACTCTCCACCGCGGCTTTAGCGGGCATTGACGAGGTTGTTTTGACTTCACGCAAAAACCCCAAAGCCCTAGGAAAAGACAACAGGGAAGAGCAAACGGTTTACGAGGGCTATGCGGAGGAGGCTGCCAAGCTGTTTCCGAGGGAAATGAATGTTGCTGCCACGTTGGCGTTAACTGTTAAGCCAGCCAAAGTGAAAGTGCGAGTTATCTCCGACCCATCCGTCAAGCGAAACACGCATGAAATCCAAGCGAAATGGCGATTCGGCGAAATGTTTCTGCGTTTCGCAAACGACCCTCACCCCGACAACCCGCATACCAGCGCGCTCGCGGCTTGGTCAGCTATAAAGCTGCTGCAGACCCTCCTGAAAACCTAAACGCTCAAAGCCTCAAGCGCCAAGGGATTCCAAAGGTTTTGCAAAAACCAAGAAAAACGCAAACCAAACCCTAAACCAAAAAAGCAACCTAAAACAAGCCCTGGCACACACACAAACCGCCTACTACCTATAGACCTACCCTAATATTTGTGACAATTTCCAGCCACAAAAATGGCAAAAAGTGGAACTATGCTAAGACAAAAAAAAATAAAAAGAAAAGAAATTACGAAATGCGTTTATTCGCTTTTTTGTTCACTGGAGTCTTCTGTTTCTGCTGCGGCTGCGGCTTCTTCGCTGCTTTGCTCTGCTTCCGCCTGCCCCACCTGAGGGGCCTCTAAAGGGTGGCAAGGAATTGTCGTCTCCTCAACAGCGGGCTCAATCATCGGCTCAATCACTCTCTCAAGCGTTGTCTCAACGGGCATAGCTTCTGGAATAACCTCAAATTCCTGCAGATCCTTAGCCGACGGCTGCTCTACCTCAACCTCTGGAACCACTTCGGCTGCACCAGCTTCTGCCTCTGCCTCAACCACTAGTTCTTCAATCGGAGCTGCTTCTTCAACGATGGCGGCTTGCTGTTCTATCGGAGCTGCTTCCGTGATGATGGCGGGTTCCTGCGGCGCTGGCTCAGTTATCGCTGGCTCTTGGGGGGCAATTTCGGGTGTTGGCTCGTTTATTACTTGAACCTCGGGTTCTGGAGCGGCGACTGGGGCGGTCTCTGCGGGAGCTACCTCAACGGTCGGAGTTTCAACGGGAGCAACCTCAACTGGCGAAGCTTCAATAATCGGCGCGGTTTCCACTGGCGTAGTTTCAACTGGAGCGGCTTCAACAGATGCAACTTCAACAGGTGTTGCTTCAATTGCGGCTGGGGGAGCTTCTACGGGGGCAGTTTCTATCGGGGCTGCTTCCACTGGGGCAGCAGTTTCTATTGGAGCGCTTTCAACTGGAGCGACTTCTGCTTTTGCCGCTTCAATTGTAATCTCTGGCATGCTCTCTGGAACAGCTTCGATAGGAGCGGGCATCACAGGCGTCTCAACTGCAGTTTCAACTTGGGCAGCTTGGACCGGAACCTCAACAGGGGCTGGTTCAACTGTGGCTGGCTGGGCAACTTCAGCTTCGACCACGACGGGAGCAACTGGTTCTGGGGCTGCAGGAGCTTGCATCGGTTGCGGTGAGCATAATTGGGTTGTAGATTGCTTTATTACGTTTAGCTCGTTTCGGGTTGTTTCTAAGCCGTTTGTGAGCAGGGTTATTTCTTGTTGATAACTTTGCTCATCGATTTCTCCGACTACATGTTGAATTTCGTAGTTAGCAAGAAGTGTTTCTAACGTTTTTATTTGATTTTCCAGTTCCTCGGTTTTCAGCTGCATGCTTTCAATTAGTTCTTTCTGCTGTTTTTCGATCTGAGTCATTGCATCATTGATACCACTGGTAAATGAGTCACGAGTTGATTGAGAAATTTTGCCACTTTCATAAAGGTTATCTAGCGCTTGCTTCTTTTTCTTCGCTAATTCGTATTCTTCATTTAATCGTTTAAATGTATATTTCCATGAAATCAATTTTAGGGCACCGAACACCTTTAGCGTAAAAGAAGAGATAACGTTTCTTAACATGCACATATATCGCTAACTATTAAAAACAAGTATTGAAACAAGAAAATAGAAATTTTACGTTAAAATTGTATCGTGCTCGCATGTGTTTATGTATATGAAAAATGAAAAATTTTAACTTTCAGCTGCGAGGCGATGACATTTCCATGTAAAATAACGGCTACTTGCTATCATGCTATGGCACAATACATGGAAATATTCCAGAAGCTTTTTGCATTTAATGTGAGCGAGCACGAGTTCAATTTGTTTATACTTTTCTTATTTTGTTATAATATACTATTCTAAATCCGAATAATACTTATATATCTAAACACGAATAAACAATAGTGAGCGTGAAAAAACATGGTAGCATTAACAATAACAGTCACCAACGAAAAATCGGAGGCAAAAATATTAAAAAAAATGCATGAAAAAGTAATTAAAAGCTTCATGGACACAATAATAATGGCTGAACTACAAAACGGACCCATAAGCGGATACGACGTAATATCATACATACACAACAGATTCGGCTTCCTTGTAAGTTCAGGCACCGTTTACTCACTGCTATACTCCCTGGAAAGAAACGAGTTAGTTGAAGGAGTATGGATTGAAAGAAAAAGAGTCTACAAACTCACCGAAAAAGGCGCAAAAACCATCGAAACCATACTAAACTCACACGACAAAATCAAAAGCTTCATGACAACCATCCTCAGGGCACAAACAATACCTTAACCTCTTCCTTTTTTATCATACTTTTAATAGAAACGCTAAAAAACCCCTTCTTGTTTTCCTATAGCCGCAACAAATCTAAATGCGGGTCCGTAGCTCAGTCAGGCTAGAGCACCGGACTTTTAATCCGGGGGTCGCGGGTTCAATTCCCGTCGGACCCGCCCTTCCAAGGCGAAATTATACTGGCGATGCTTGCTGCTTTATCAGTTGCTTCAGCTGGTTGCTAAGGATGTAAAGTAAGAGAGAAAAACCCACTATTTTTCAAATCAATCTAGCTAATTAGTTAATCAGCCCTTTGTTGCTGCGGTTTACATCGAAAAAGTTATAGCTTAAGCAGAGATAACTAGTTTGTGATTTTATGAAGTTTTTCACGGTAACAGATGAATCGAATATCAAACATAAAGTTCTCGTCGTTCCTTTAAGCGACGCAGAAATGAAGGAGCTTATGGCTCAATGTAAAGAGTGCATGCCGTCAATTTCTGTTTCATCTCTGGTTCAAAATGGACACCCATATGTTATTGTTGATTTCGGCGCTGGCGGTTCATATAAGACAGCTATTGCTTTAGATGAAGTTTCTGAGGATGGGGACAGAGTGGGCGATGAGTTGGAGGTTGGAGATGTTTTAACTGTGATTTTAACTTCTAAGTCCAAAGCGGTGAATGTTTCTAAAGACAAAGTGTACATGAACGTGCCTTTGGAAGAAGTTTTAGCCTTCAGTTTCCTGTACACAACAGACATCTCGGAAAACTATGCGCTATTCAAAATGTTCAAGCAGCCAAAGGGCGAATAAAAAAGCAGGGAACTAACTTCAGGATTTATTTAGGTAACGTAGAAACCATTCTGCAGATAGTTTGGCGACTTCTTCAAGTTTGCCCTGTTCCTCAAAAAGGTGAGTCGCGCCAGAAACAATAACTAGTTTCTTTTCCGCAGACATTTGTTCCATCGCCATCCTATTTAACTCAATTACCTCAGTATCCAAACCGCCCACCAACAAAAGAGTCGGTGCCTTAACCCTGGGAAGATAATCAGCCGCCAAGTCAGGGCGTCCTCCGCGCGAAACCACAGCCGCAATATTGTTTGGAAGTTTTGCAGCCGCGATTAAAGCTGCGGCGGCGCCAGTGCTTGCTCCGAAGTAGCTGAAGGATAAATTTTTTGTTTGAGGGTCTTTTTTAAGCCATTCGGTTGCGCCTATCAGTCGTTCAGCAAGTAAGTTGATGTTAAACCGGTACTCTGCTGTTTCTATATCTGCTTGATCCTCTTCATATGTGAGCAGGTCGAATAGTAATGTCCCAATTTTTTGAGCATTGAGAAATTTCGCGACATATTGGTTTCTGGTGCTAAATCTGCTGCTGCCGCTTCCATGGGCAAATAACACAACGCCTCTAGCGCCCAAAGGAACGTTTAAGTTGCCTTCTACAATCACACCGCTAACAGGAATTCTGACAACTGGTTCTTTGTGCATCATGCCGTTACCATCCCCTCTGGCTTTTGATGATGTTGCTTTTTGTTTTCTCGGAGCAGTTGAATTACTTCTTCGTCCGTTGTTTGGCTAAAATTATCATAGAATTGGCCTATGGCTTGGAAATATTCAGGAGTATAGAGGCATACTACGCGGTCTGCTTGTTTCTTTAACTCTTTAATGGTTGAGGGCGGACCGACTGGAACGGCGACGATGACAGTTTTTGCGCCTCTGTTTTTAACCGAAGCCAAAGCCGCTTTCATGGTTGAACCAGTTGCTATTCCATCATCCACAATTATAATATCTCGATTTTGCAAATTTGGGTAAGGCTCATTTTGCCTGTAAAATTTTAGCCTGCGCTCGATTTCCCTTTTTTGCTGCATGCTTTCTTCTCTAATATAGTCATCTGATACGCCGATGTAAGCGATAAGGTTGTTGTCTAGGATTATGGTGCCGTCCTCAGTCATAGCTCCTATCGCTAACTCAGGATTGTTAGGTGCACCAATTTTATGTGGGATAATAACGTCTAAAGGAAGGCTGAGCGTTTTGGCAATTTCATAGCCGACAACTACCCCGCCCCGTGGAATCGCCAAAACAATCATGTTTTTGCCGGCAAAATTCTCTAAGGCTGAAGCTAAACGCTTTCCAGCATCGACTCTATCAGCAAAATATGTCATTTCTCTTTTCCTCAGAATTGATTGTATAATATGCGAATTGAAATATAAAAAGAAGTTGAAGACATAATCACTTACAAAATTTATGATGCCCTCAAAATCATGTACTTCAGAAGGCAAATTTTACGTGTACAAATTACGGAGGCACACGTGACAGGTTGCCTTTGAAGAAGTGGTTCAATTTTCCGCTAGCTTGCGGATGGTATGAAAGGCATGATCTTTTGTTTTTTTTGGGGGGGTAGTTACTGTATCCCAGACGTGGAAGGCAGAACATAACAATATTATGACTTATCCTATATGCACGAAAAATAGAGAACTATTAAGTGGGGACGATATTTACCTCGTACACTGCACTATTCAGTGTTGTGCCTAGATCCCAAGTAATTGTGACGGAATCACCTGCAACTGCATTTGCCCCTTGTGCAATGTATACAACGCCCACGGGAGAGCCGGCTTGCAAAAGAGTAACGGCGTATGGAACGCTATCATGAACATTAACGACCGCCACAGTCACACTGTAGGTAAAATGTCCTATTGTAATGGCGGTGTTAGCCGTAGCAACACCAGCGGTCATCGCCACGGGATCTCCGCTTGTGCCCAAAGCAGTGGCGTCAGCAGTTGAGATTTGAGTACTGAAACCACTAACCGCCAAGTCCCCTGTAACGGTGAACACTTCACCATTGATTGTTGTTACAGAACGTGGTTGACTCATAGTAACAGCAGCAACAGCAACCAGTGCTCCCATTATTCCTGCCAAAGTTACAATTATCAAAATCAGATACGCAGGAACATGTTTCCCTGAGATATTCATCTTTTCCAAACCCTACAGCATTCAGTTATAGACAACGTAAGATAGACAATAAACGGTTTATGAAGCCAAAATCAATATCTTGAAGCCAACATGTTTTGCGAAGTTACCCACCAAATTGTAACAAAAAATTGCAAGTTAAGCTTCAATCTTTTTCACCGCTAAACACAGCGTGAAATAAAAACTGTAGGCGACCCGAACTGATTAGGCCATTAATGGGGAGAAAAAGTTACAAAAAGCAGAGTTAATCCTATGATTTTTTGGTCAGCTGAAGGTTTTCTTTGTCGAAGGAAAATTCGCTGAATCTCTGTGTATAGTAGAGTCTTAGGTATTCGCCAGCAAACTTTGGTTGGAACGGAAGGTCTTGCGGGGAAATGTGGTTCTTTTGTTTTAATTGTTCTTCGATGGCTGCTTGTGCCATTGGATAGTTAAGCAGAAATTCTCTTCGTTCATTATAAACCGCTAAAGTCTGCACTGCTTCATCAACGTACGACAGGTAAAGGGGCAAGTTTTCCATTATTTGGTTAAGCTTGTAGTTTGACGGGTTTGAGAGAGTTTCAGTTGCTTTCTTTAGTCGTTCACGAAGGGTGCTGTTTGTCTCCCATAGGTAATCTTTTGTGGGAAGCAAACGGTCAACTGAGTCTTCCTCATTTATAAATTCAGCATAAAGCATGGAAAGCACATCTTTGGCGATGAGGAGGAAAGATTGAACATTATCCTCCAACGCGAGGACGTCCACGATGTTTAGTTTGTCCTTTTCAAACTTCTCTAAGCTTAATTTCATTGATTCAGCTTTTTTGGCGTAATCCAGCACTTTTGGCATGTTTTCACCGAAAATAGGCGGCAAAACTTCATTTTCGCTGTTCAATTCTGCAATTGGCGTTAGTGAGCTTTTAAGATACTTCATTGATGCCAAGATTTCGGCGCCGTATTGCCTGTTCCAATTATTCAATGCGTTGTAGAGCGCCTCTATAGCAATCCATGGCGCTTCTTTTTGATCGAGCTTTTGCTGGGCGAACTCTATTGCTCGGCTTGTCTCTGGAAGATTCGGATCATACAAAGGTCTAATTATCCCGTAAATTGGCTCTGCAACTTGAACAATATCGTGGGCAAGAATTCTTCCTCCATCTAAGATTTGTTTGATGGCGTCTATTCGTGCATCTATCGTCAAACCTCTTTGAAAATCAACGGGCACCGTAGATTTCACGTCTAACCCGATATCTTTAAGCTTTCCAATCCAATTGGCGAATTCGCAGCTAATGAAAATCTGGTATTCTGAGAGTATAGTGTCGAGCTCTCCTTCTAAACCATCAATGTCTCTGTCGAGATTTTTCAGCTCCTCAAGTTTCTTGGTTAAATCTGACGTTTCGTTATAAAGCATATCGGACTTGCGGCGAATGTCTTCAAGTGAATCTTTGGTGATTAACATTTTGCCTTCTGGGGAACTCACGTTTACAGGAATATTCGTTTTTACGTTTTTAATTTGATCCTCCAAAACTTGCAACTTGTCTAAGAGGGCTCTAATTTTGTCGGTGATCTCTGTAGGCGTGGTTGTTTGTTTAGGGGTATAACTTACGAAGGCTGCAGGGAGTGTAAACACAAGCGTTGCCAAAGTACCTAGCACCGCTGAAGTGCCGCTGACACTTGCTGTGAAAGCCAATGCTCCCTGAAGTGCACCTGCAAAGATAAAGAATAAGGCTGCAGCCAATGTGGCGATGAAACATGGCATAAGCCTATTCAGGTCTGACATGCTGTCGTTTTTAATGAGTGTGCTTGATAAGAAAACAAGCGCTAAAGCAAGCCCAACAACAATCACGACGAAAAGCATGATACCTGGAAAAGAATCAAGATATTGACTTAAAGCATCCTTAACGCTGCGTCCAGTGGGAACAGTGGTGTTGGTAACTTGGCTCGTAATGGTGTAAACAACCAGCGATGAATCATATAGGCGAAACTGACCCATTGAGAGAGTAAGCTGATGAAAAATTGAATTTAAAGGAACGAAAAGAGGCGGAGCCGACCCAGGTGTAACCCACCAGTCAGGCCTAGTTATCGTTGAGATGTAACCGAAATATTGAACAATTTGCAAAGGCGCCGAAATCAAGGCATAATAAACTGCGGTGAGAGCAACACTTTTTTTGAAAAATACGGCTGAAGTTAAAATTAAGGGTATAGCCAAAAAATACGTTGAAGTAAAAAAGAGCAGCGCTACGGCAAGTATGCCCAAATCGATTGCAAGGGCATCTTTGTAATGATTAAAGATTATGGGCAGTAGGACAAGCACCGTCATCAAAATAATAATGAAGTATTCACGGGCGGCGATGGTGCCAAGCGCTGAAATAAAGTTCAAGTCAGCCAGATGGTAGATCATGCCAAAACCGATAAGCCCAGTTCCAATGGGCATGCCAAATCTTGGTTCTCTGAAAGTGATAAATGCTACCAGAACAGCTAGCAAAATGGGCAAAGGTTGAGAAAAAAGTGAAACAACAGACAGCCCAATGGCCATAGCAACAAACGTTACCAACGTAGTGAGCAGTTTAAGCGGCAATGGCTCAGCAATCCGCTTTGTATCTTCTTTTTGTTTTCCTTTTTGCTTATTCAAATTAAACCAGGAGCGCATATTTGGAAATTTCGGTGCCGCCTTCAAACCTAATTACCTAAAGCCTTATTTTAACTAACTCTTCTTAAAGGTTATGCAGGTACCTCTAATGACGGATGAGAAAATCGCTTTTGATGTTCTGGAAAGCGTTAAGAAACACATAGAAACTTTAAAACCATTGCTGCCCAAGCAAGCCTTGGTGTGCATTGGCGAATATCCCATTAAAATATTGTTGAAAAAACCATATGTTGATAAAACTGACGAGATGTTGCCGATTCTTCTTGGAAAATCAAGCGACGACATCTATAAATGGATTCCAACTGGATTTAATCCGTTCCTTGTTTTGGGATTTGAAGACGCAAACATTGACACTCACTTCTGGTATAATGTATTGCCGTTTATTTCACAAGATGAAACGTTAATGAATGGTTTGAAGAAAAAGCCCATTGAAAAACTGCACAGCGCATTAATGGTTGCATCAATATGGGATGGAATCGGCAGCGCTTCTTTACCAACTTTGATTTCGAAGCTTAAGGTCTCAAACATAAACTCATTATCTATAGCTATATTGCCTTCAAAAATACAGCCAATAGACGCGTATTTTAACACGATTGCCTCTTTAGGGTTGTGTGCATCCAGCGACGCCGCAGCAGTTGTGCTTATTGAAAGAGACCTTCTTGAAAAATATGAAGGGGTCGATAGAAATGGTTCCCCTATAAATGGTAACATGGCTGCCAATTACCTTGTGAATTTACTGCTATCTAAAGACACGCTTGTTCAGGAAATAACCGAGTTATCGAGAACATTCAATGTTAAAATGTACTCTGTTCTATTGGCGACGGGTGCCAGCGTCAAAATTTACGGTTCCTTAGAAAACATGTTAAACGCAATTCTGCTTGAGCCTCTCTTCACGTTTGATTTATCGAGTTCTTCGCTAATTTATGTTCTGCTACGCATTCCTGTAAGCCTCAAAGATAAGCTTCCGAGAGGAAAGATCGAGTTAGCAATGGCAGGCTGGTTTAAAGAAAAAGCCAACCTTAAAACCATATACATAGCTGAACCCATCTACGTTGAAGACACCAGTGACCGAATAGACGTAGCCCTGTTTGTCGGAGGTTTTGACACTACCAAAATGGTCGCTGAATTAGATAAGAAAGTTAAGAACATGAAAAATCAAGCGGTTGAAAAAGGTTTCATAAAAGAGGAAGATTGGCAAGCTATTATGAAAAATTTGGAACAGAAGGAGCAATAGAACTCCTTTCTGATTTATTTTTTGTTTTGGTTTCCGTTGCTGTTGATGCCGAAGTCACGGTTAAATTCTCTAATGATTTGCGTAGCTGAAACTCCGTGCTCAAGCAGATAGGATCTTGATAGGTGTCTTTCGAAGTCGTTAGATTTGTTGTAGAGTAGTTGCATTTCGTCGTAAGATTCCATGTCTTCTGGTTTTCCTCTGCCGGCGACAACGAGTACTCTTGTGGTCCACGCGTCACGTGATTCAATTACTCGGACAGTGATTGTTCTTGATACTTCGCTGGTAACGTATCCTGCTAGTGCAGTGTAAATTTCTTGAGATAAGTCTTCGGTCCACATGTTTGGCGGTGATACTATAGTAACCCAAATGTAGTCTGTCTTGTAGACTGTTTTGTAGCCCATGACGCTTGGAGTTTTGAAGGCTCTGATTACGCTCTTTATGTAATCTTTGAAGTGTTCGATGTCAAGGATGTCTTTGTTTATTACTTCTCGGGTAAGTGTCTCTTCCTGTTCAGTGAGTATCTTGAAGATTATTTTGAGTTGTTCGCTTTCTGTAAGGTCGGCTGATTTTTCAAAGTACTTCTTTGGTGAAACAATCTCTGCAATCATTTGGTCGTATTCGTTGTTTATGTCTACAATTTTATTGAGTCTCTTACGGTATTCTGCAGTTAATTCAAAGCGTTTTCCTAATTTTTCGTACAGTTGGATTGTGCTGTCAACTTTATTCAGGTTGTCAAGTGCAAAGGATTCTTCTGACTCCAGTCTCTTGAGGTCTCGCTCGATCTCCATGAGTTGTTCTCTAGCGTAGCGTTTTCCGCCGAAAAACTTTCTCAGCTGCCGCTCCATTTTGGATCTGTCAAAGTCTTTTCGCTTCTTTGTTTCTTGCACTCTCATGACTTCGTTGTCGAAGTTTCCTCTTTTCTGCATGCGCTTTGCCAGTATTTCGTTGATGTATGTTAAGTGCTCGTCAATCATCTTGGATTCGTCGCTGGGTGTTCTGAGCATTAGTTGGATTATGAGGTAAATTGTTGCGAGTTCTGTTTGGATATCTTTTAACTCTTCAAGTTCATTTTGGCTTTCGGGCAGCACTTCGTAGTATCTTATTAAGGCATCAGTTAGGTATCTGGTTTCATCGTAGAATTTCAGCAGGTTAAGTGATTTTTCAGCAATCTCTGCTAGATTCACCAAGTCCTCCAAAATCTTCTTCTGTCTAACTGTGAAGACTTGTGAGCTTGGAATCAACTGCTTGAGCCTCTCGACGATAAGTGCCTTTTTCTCGCGGAAGTCTAAGTGCGTTTTTGTTAAGTTTGTAAGTAAGACTTCAAGGTTGTCAACTTTTCTTGAGCCTTCCCTGCGCAAGGTTAAGTTTATTATGGCATCTTCGATTGGCCCTGTTTTACCCATTAGTTTTATTGTTGATAGGAGCTTCATAATTTCGCTAATCCAGTTTCTAACCTGTTGCTCTACACCTTTAACATGTAAAGTTGTGTCGTCTTCAAGCCGTGGATTGCTGTTAATGGTAGTCATCAGTTTTTCTTGAAACTGCTCTTCATTGAAAGTTCCGGTTTTTACCAGGTAATTCTTGAAGAGGTCCCGTGTTATGTCAGCGTCTACTGCAACGATGCTATCGATTGCGTCAAGGATGTCTAGTTTCTCTTTTCTTAGCTCCTGCAGGAGTTGTATTCCTTCAAAATTCAATTTGTAAGCAGATATGTACTCTTCAACAGGATAAACAACTTTTACCATTCCTAACGTGTGCGCTGAATTGTTTGTCAAGCCTACTTCTGAGCCGATTCCGCCCAGTAAGTCTGCTAAGTCAAAGTCCATCAGAACATAAAGCATGTCTACAACCATGTCATCCATTTCTCTGCGGGCGCTAACAATGTTGCCTACTTTTGAGAAAGCAGGTAATAGTGGCAGGTAAATCAGAGCGTTAAGTGGATTGCGGTAGATTTCGCCGAATTCTTTGGTAACATATTCGTTGTAATCCTTATTCAAGATTAATGAAAGCTCATTCATTGATACGAATGCTGAGCAGCCTTTTGCCGGCGGGTCATCTCCGCCGCATGGCGTTATAACGAAGGCGATAATTGGTACACCAGAGCCTAAGACTTTTCGTAAGTGCCTAGCGAAGTCAAAGAATATGCCGCTTCCTGTGCCGCCGCCTAAGCCGTAAACCAAAATTATTGTGGGTGTTATTATTGATGAGAGAGCTTGCTCCTTGAATGCATTTATGCAGTTTTTTATTATTCCAAGTTGATAGTAGTTTAAGGCGTAGATTGCTTTTGCTAAGGCTCTTCTTCTGCCTGCGCCGCCAGCCATTGGCGGAATAGCCATTGTCGTTTCTAGCCAGGGTGAAAGTTGAGTTTGGAGCCTTCACCTATCAGGTATTCACTGTATTTTTGGTTTATAAAATCAAACATTGCCTCAGCCGTCGGAAATTTGACTGACTGGGCAATCATGCGTAGTCTCTCACTTGGAATGCCTGCTTTTACCATCGATTTTTCTATTTCTTCGTATTTTTCATTTAAGCTTCTGATTTCAGGGTCAGCTATGTCTATTGCTAAAAGAGAAAGCCTTGTTAGGTCATTCCTCATTAATTCATTGGTTTTTTGGTTTGATAGGAAAGTTTCTACGATGTTGGTTCCAGCGGAACCGAGTCCGATTAGCTGTACGTTGTTTTGGTAGATTCGCGTTGGTTATCACATCCCGACAAGTCTTTTTAGTCTGTCTTTCACTGATTCTAAGTTTGATGATACAGTTCTGTCAATTTTTGATACTCTTAGCGTTAAGCCTTCTAAGTCCTTGATTTGGTCTTCAACGACAAGTTGGAAGTAGCTGACTTTGCCTCTTACCCTGAAGAACAGGAATGCGAATACAGCGGCTAAAGCTGCCAAGACGCCGGCTACTGGAAGGAAGAGCGCTTGCGTACCTGCTGATGGAGGTGAAGTGACGTTTAATCCGTTAAGCATGGTGATTGCGGCATCAGCGAAACCTTGGCCTTCCATAGCTTGGGATGCTGTAATGACGCTTTGATAGATGCTGATGAATCCTGGGTCAACACCGGAGCTTTGTAAGTTTTTCAGTGAAGCTTCTTTCGTGTTAAGCAGTACTTGGTATTGGTTGATTACTGAATCTGTAATGTTAACGCTGACCTGATCTAGAACAGATCCTGATGGATCTGAAAGCGTAACTAAGTTGAACGGTGTAGGAATATGCAATGTTATTCCGTTTGGTCCTGGTTGCTCCACTTTACCGGTCGGGATTTGGCCGAAACATGAAATGACTAGAGTTCCCTGAGTTTGTGGGAACGAAAAGCTTCTCTGGTTAGGGTCAAAAGTTCCCAAGCTGTAGTTGGTTGACTGAGCTTCCCAGTAATAGTTGCCTTGCAAACCTGAATGCTGCATACTTGTGCCTAATGTTAAATCTGAAGATGGATTGTTTACTGCAATATTGATGGTTGCTGTCACTTCTAATTCAGCGCCTTCGGATATGTATCCACTACTGGTGATTGTACCAGTTTGATCCTTCTGTAAAATTACAGAGTGGGTATTGGCATCTGCAATGGTATATTGTGTTATCCATTGACCAGTGGTCGTATTGGTTTGAGCTTTAACGTTTGAAACTGAAGCTATGCATACGATTGTTAATACTAAAAGGAGACTTAAAGCTAGAATTTTCTTGTTCAACACTTAATTCCTCAATTTTTGATATCACATGATACATATAACATTTGCGCTAAAAAGCTTGAAATAAAACTATTTTTAGACTTGGTTAATGTTTAATAGGCATTGGCTTAACGCGATGTCTCTTGAAACAGAAACCGGTTTATTCTATGACAAAGCATAAGATTAACAGGTATAACTTTGTAATACAGGGAGACCAAAAGGATGGATATCGTAAACGTCCGCTTACCCGATAAAATTGTTTCAGACATAGACAAACTGGCAAAAAAGCACAGCCTCAGCCGATCAGAAGTCATGCGCCAAGCATTAACAGTTTATTTACACCTTGTAGATAACGTTGGCACAATGCTGCGACCCATAGTTTTCCAAGTAAAGCCTGCACAGATAACTTATACACGGAGAGGAGACGTTTCAATCCTGAAAGTTCCCACGGGCCACGCCATTGTGGCAGGTTCAACCTCTTCAGGAGCCGTTGGTCCTAAAATTATGGATAAAGTCAAAGTTGATGGTCAAGTGTTGGGAAAGTTTCTGGCAAGGGTTGCCTTAATGGATGTGACAGCGACAGGTGCGTTTCCTCTTCTCTTATCAGTCACGTTAGGCGTTGAGAAGGAACCGACAGGCAACCAGATATTAGAAGGAATTAGGAAAGAAGCAAGAAGCATAGGTCTTGACCCGAATCAAGTAATCATGGAAAACACCGAGGACAACTTTGAAACAGTGCAAACTGGCGCCGGCTTAACGGTAGTTGGTTTCGCAAATGAAGATGAATTAAGGCTTGGAAAAACATGCCCCGGCGACTTAATCGTTGCCATCGGCAAACCTAATGTCGGGGACGAAGTCATCTTGGCAGAAGCCAAAGCTGAAATCGCTGACCTCAAAAATGTAACTCAACTTTCTCAGAAAAAATATGTTCATGACATTGCACCCGTAGGCACCTTCGGCATCGCAGACGAAGCCAGAATGATGGCTTACAGCGTTGGCAGGCAAATGAAATTTGCCGAGGTTAAAGGACTGGACTTAAACAAGTCTGCTGGTCCAGCCACGGTTGTTCTTGCAACTGTAGGCAAAGAGAACCTAGAGGATTTAACGTCACTAATTAGGAAACCAATCAATGTAGTGGGAGAGATACTTTAACAAGAGAAAGGATTGGTTTAAGCAGGTATTGTTTCTGCTTTTACCTGTTTGGCTTGTCCTTCTTTAGCGATTTCTTCTTCTGCGATTTTTAAGCCTTCTTTGTACGCTAATTCTAATGCGAATTTCTGCAGGAGTTGCGCTGCTGAATTTTCTATGTTATATTGATACATCTGTGCTCTGCCGATTGTTCGGTTTTTTTTAATTAGGCCTGCTTCTGCCAGTTTATCTATAGCCTTTAATGCGTGTCGGAAGCTTACATCGCTGTTTCTTGCTATGTCTTGTTTGCTGTAGTCCCAGTCTCGGAATACATGCATGAAGTCCAGTATGCGTGCAATTGCAGTGCTCCCGAATAAGCGTTCTAATGTTCCTACGTCGTGGCTTTTGGCTTGTTTTATTTTTGAGTTCTCAAACATAAGCGCACACTTGCGCATAGACTACAAGGTAAACGGCGCTCTTTGGCGCTGTTTATATCTATTACGTTAGAATTATATTGTTAGTACCTTTAGGTAATATACTTAAGTTTATTAAAATTAGCTAATGTTAAACGAGAAAGCACATGATAACGACTGTTGAAAAGAGAATCCTTGAAAACCTTGTTGAAAACATATAATTGGTGAGAAACACACTTCCGCAGATAATTCACAAAAATGTTTACCTAAGCACCTTCGTGGTGAAGGCAAGAAAGCTCTCAAGAATCTTATTCGTGAGGGCTATGTGGTGCCCAAGATTACGAGTTATGGGTTGGAAGTTTCGCTTAATCCTAGACGGCTGGCAGAGATATACAGCCTTGTAAAAGAGTCTTCTTAATCATTGTTTTCGTGTGCTCTTAAGTAAGTGACCGTTTCGGTCGATTTCTCCGCGTCTAATCCGTGTGGTAGAAATAGGAGTGCAGTTTTCTGCTGGAACCATGGTTATTGATATAATTTTTAGCTGTGGAAGCCCAGCTTCAACCCGGATTTTGTTTATTTTATCAGCTATCGATTCTGTTTCTTTACTAACGACTAAAGCGTCTAAGCCCTTGCCAGATATAGTGAGACCATAAGGGTCGTTTAGCGAAACTATTTCCGCCCTTTGAGATAAGCCATTTTTTTCTAAGAAAGCTTCTAATTCTTTTAGCCTCTCGGGGTAAGTTGCAGTTATGTGCGGTTTATCCATTTTTGAGACAAATTCGTCGGAGGATAAACCGATTACAACTTTTTCGCCTATTTCAAAAGCTTTATTCAGCAAAGCTTTGTGTCCTCTATGAAGCTTGTCAAATGTTCCGCCAACCGCTACTTTCTCATATTTTTTCATGCCCTACCAGCCTAGCGCCTTGAAAATCGATTTTGCTCACTATTACTTTTTCAGAGGGTAAAACCTGCTTAAAAGACTCTGCCACCTCTTGGACGTTTTCTTCACGCACAATTGCATGAACGGCTTCGCCAATCATATTTTGCGCTGCACCGACCGCACCAGCCTTCTTAGCTAACTTTACTAGTAGGCGAGAGTTGTCTGTTGCGAGACCTGTCTCTTCAGAAAAGTCCCAGCAGCAGTCTAGGAAATTCTGCAAAGTGGGCTTGGCAAGAATTGCTTTTAAGGTTTTTTTGCCGTAGCGATTAATTAGTTTTTTCTTTTCAGGGTCTGCGAGCACTGTTTTAGGGATGTTTGATTTGAAAAATCCCGCCACAACCATGTATTCTGGGGTTAGCGGTATGCGGTCGATTTGGCAGATACCCGGCGCTCCTGGTTCAACAACTAGTACGCAACCACCAGCGAAGGCTAAGGAGCTTACTGTACCTAAGCCTGTTTGGCATTCGATCTCTGCAACGTGCGCTATTTTGCCGATTTGGTTGTAGGTTAATGGTAAATCTAGTGCTTCTTTAAGAGCCAACCCTGCTGTTAATGCGCCTCCGGCGCTTGTGCCGAAGCCTGTGCCAATAGGAACGCCAATTTTGTGGTTAACGATAACAACATATGATTTTTGGAGTTTACTTAGTAATGTTTCTATTACCATCTTAGTTGTTTTTGCTTCAGGTGCATGTTTACCATTAATAATGACGGCGATACCTGGGCTTTTTGCTTCTTCAACAGTAACCTGTGTCAAAACCCCTTTCTGAAGCCCAAAACCGCCCCCGCGAGCGCCTACTTGTTCCATGTTGGTGATTGGTTTGCCCTCAGGTGTATTGTCGCAGATTTCAAAGAAACTGGAAATTGCCGCTGGTGCAAAGGCTTTTGCAGTTTTTTGTTTATTCATTGATTCGCCTTTTCGCTGGTTGGCTTGTTTTGTTTAAGGAATGGAAATGCTGCTTGACAAGCCTTTACGACTGGAGGCGAAACTAATAGCACAAAGGGTATTTCAGTAACAAATGTCCAAACGAAGAGGATTGGCACAAAAGACGCTGATATGGGCGATTTGAAGTATCCATTGGGTGCATAGAACAGTTGACTATACGCCCAAACTCCGAGTGCCACTATCGTAGCACCTACGGCTAGCCCAATTATTGCCCCAACTCCAAAACTTCTGAATTCTTTCCAGTATTTTGCGATACCTCCAAACAGAATAAACGAAACAGCCATAACGGCACTGAAAAGAATAAGCATAGTTTCTGTTGACAACCCAGTATACCCTGCAGATTCACTTGGAAGCAATAGAGTTGGTAACAGAAGACCTACAAGAATAACCGCGGCACCGATGATTAAACTTAGCAGAGTTTTCTTTCGATTAAGCCTCATGTGTGCAAAATACCCAATTAAAAAAAACGCCGCAAAATTTGCGGTGACACCAGCCGTTAAACTTAGTAAAGGCTGACCGATAACTATGGTGTCTCGGATGAAAATTCCAATGGCAGCGCCAATGCCGCCTTCCCAAGGTCCGAACAAAACAGCGAAAATGGCTGGAACAAATGCTGCTGGCCAAAAAGCAACGCCCCCAAAACTTAGATTGAAACTTGTAAGGTAACCAACAACTGCATACAGGGCAGCGGACAATGCTATTACTGCTATGTTAAAGGCTTTCAACTGGGGCATTTGATTTTTGCTCCATTTTTAATGGTATAACCCTGTTGAAACGAAGGTTTTATAGATAAAACTTCCCTAAGAACTGTTTAAACATGTTTAAACAGGAGTCAACGATTTTACCTTAATCCATCATCCAGCTTGGCATTAACTCCAAGCCAAAAAGCACCCATCCAAAAACTAGAACTGAAAGTATATTATTTTTACCAAAATATGAAAAATGGAGACTTAAAATCAAGTTTAGATTAAATGAGTTATTTTTTGTGTCTTTTGATTCTTTCTTGCCGTTGCGTTTTCTTGCGCCAGTCTTTCTTCCGCTGAGTCTGCATAGAGAACCTTTCTTGGCGGGGGACGTCGAGTTTTCTGTAGCGGGAAATGTTCATGTAAAATGTTTCGTAGTCTATTTTGTTTGCTTTTAAATCCTCAAGGTTCTGGTTCAAATCCATTTTTGCCTGCACATCAGTTGCCGCATCAAACGTGTCTGAGTAAACAATGTAGGCAGCATGAAACTGGAAGTGAGAGGGATCATCGATTAAAAGCTTCTCTGTTTGGGCGGGTGATGGATTATTGTTGTTTTGCTCGTTTGGTTGTTGAGTCATATTTATCCAGCTTTTGATTAAACCAGTATGTTGTTTTTCCCTCTTTTATAGGTGTGCCCTTAAAAACCAGTTTTAGTTAATGCTTGATTACGAAGTCTCTTCCAACCGAAGAGCAGATCTGAAAGGAAGATAGGGTCTCAATTTGTGTTGGATTTTACTAGCTAAACTAGGAATGAAAAGGCTCTACTTAGCTGATGAATCAGGTCTAAAATGTGACAGGCAGAGGAAAATGATTGAAAAATTAAATTGCATTTTTTAAGAGATGCTGCCTTATTTTTTCAGCGTCCTGATTGAGCAGTTCAGCAGTTCGAAAGCTATGTTCAAGACGCTGCTGACTCGAGGGTTTCATGGGAATAATATGTACATGCAAATGGAAAACTACTTGTCCTGCGTCTTCCCCGTTATTCTGCACAATTCTTATGCCTTCGATGCCTGTTGCATCTTTAACTGCCTGCGCCATCCTCTTGACGATTTTGAAGAGGTAGGCTGCTTCTTCCTCTGGAATCGCGTAAATGTTCTCGTAATGCCTCCTGGAAACCACGAGTGTATGCCCTATGTTCACAGGTCGGTTACTCAAAAAAGCAACGACTTGCTCGTCCTCGTAAACTATGCTTGCTGGTGCTTCTTTGCGGATTATTTGGCAGAATATGCATTCGGACATAAGGGGGCATACCTTTGAGCGGTGTAATTGTAGGGTTAGCTTTAATAGAATTTCTGTCGTCAATAGTTCTTATGGAGACTTTAGTTGATGACATAGGCAGTTTTCCGCTGCCATTCGGAGTTGGAAGAGAAAGCTTCGGCAAAGCGTATCAGCTTGCAAGAGAAGCAATATCCCAAGGCAAGGATATAACAAAGGATGCTTTTCTGCAAAGCAATTTCTGCAAAATAGTGCTTGATTCATTTAAGAAAAAAACTGGTTCGGGCTTAGATGTTGTTAACTTTCCTCAACACTACGACGGAATAAAACAAGTTGGCGATGTAATCCACTCAGCAATGGCGAACGGCTCATTCGTTGTCGACCAAGACAAAGCCTTTTTTCCCGAAGTACACTTAATCAATCAACAAGCCAAAGTCCTCAGCGAAGAAATGGGCAAAAAAATCCAGTTGCGCGTTTCAATTTTTGGTCCACTGGAACAATATTTGCATGAAGTCGGAAAAACAGCTTATCCTGATGTGCTGGACGGTTTTGCGGAGACCATTAGGCGGTTTGCAAAAAGCGCCCTCTTAAACAACAAGTACATCGAAACCAAAGTAGTCTCGATAGACGAACCAAGCTTCGGGTTCAGCAACATTCAAGCCACGCCTACCTTGATTTGCGAAGTGTTTGAGAAAGCCTTTGATTTCAAAGGTGCCACACGCCAAATTCACTTGCACTCAGCTTCGGGAATTCACGATTTGCTTAGCGTCAAAAACCTTGACGTTTTATCGTTTGAGTATGCAGCTTCGCCGAGAAACATTGATGCAGTGCAAAAAAGTGTGCTTGATAGAGCAGATAAGCAAATCAGGGTTGGCGTTTCAAGAACAGACATTGACGCTATTTTGGCGGAGCTCTACGAGAAAGGCATAGCTAAGCCATCAGCAGAACAACTGGTTGAGCCGGAAGAAACAATAAAGAAAAGATACAAAGTTGCCAAAGAAAAATACGGCGACCGAATGACATTTACGGGCCCTGACTGCGGCTTAGGCGGCTGGCCTGACCAAGAAGCCGCGGCGTTGTTGCTGGAGCGCACGGTGAAAGCAGTAAAAACAGCCTAACGCTTCTGGGTCTGCCGCAAAAAGGAAAAAAGAGAAAAAAGGTTTGGTTACTCTGGTTGTTCAGATGGTGGCTGTGGAGGTTCAATTTTTGGCATTGGTCTCTTCTTTGCTGCCTGCACTTGTTGTGCCGTAGTTAGGTCTTTGAAGCCGTAGGTTCCAACTGGAGGCCAGCCTGCTTCCGGCATTACCGCGGGTATTAACATGATTGTGTTTGTTTGTGATTGCTGACCTAACTCGTAGAGTATGTTCATCCATCTGAGTCTTAGGCCTTCTGGGCTTGCCTCGTACATTTTTGCTGCTTCAATCATTTTTGCTGACGCTTCGAACTCAGCTGTGGCTAAAGTCACTCTTGCCATACGTTCTCGTTCAGCCTGTGCTTGGCGGCTCATGGCGTCTTGCAGGTTACTCGGTATTATGACATCTCGGACTTCGACTGCTGTAGCTTTGATTCCCCATGACTCTGTTTTTTCGTCGATGATTTCGCGGAGGTGAGCACCTACTTTTTCGCGTTCAGCAAGTAACTCGTTGAGGCTGACTTTGCCGATGACTTCCCGAAGGGTTGTTTGTGATGCCAATTGAGTGGCTTGATAGTAGTTTTCAACTGCCAACACTGCCTTCTCCAAATCCACAGGTTTCATGTATAATACTGAATCAACATTCACTGGAACGTTATCTTTGGTTAAAGTTGACTCTGTGCGGAATTGTATAGTGTCTAGTCTTGTGGAGATTTTTAGGGGTGCCCTATCAATTAATGGGATAAGATAGATTATTCCGGGACCTTTCAAGCCCACGTAGCGTCCGAGCCTTAAAACTGGCATACGTTCCCATTCTCTTAGAACACGGATGCCGCTCAACAGGAAAAGTGCAACAACAATACCTATGAACCCAACAACAGGAGCTAAAACGTTTACAGACATTCAATTCACACCTTCAGTAGTATTCTGCTCTTTGAAGAGTTAAGCTTTTTGCTCAGCTGGTTTCACCACAAGAAACATGCCGTCTAACCCAACAACTTCCACATCTTGACCAGCTGCAATTGCCGCGTCTTTGGCGATGGCTTCCCAGAACTCGCCCATAACTCGGACTACGCCTTTAGGTTTAAGGTCGCTTGTTGCTACGCCTTTGGCGCCGATTAAGGCTTCTTTGCCCGTTTTTACCTTTCTAAACTGAGCTTGCACCCCTGCATAGAATATTAATAATAAAATCAGCGCGATTATGATGAGGGAAACTGCAACGGTTTCTTCAACCTGCACAGCTAATCCGTAATATGTTGTTCCTGAAATTGCAGCGAAAAAGAGGAACGCCCCAATAGCTACCAAGATGCCTATGAGGAAAGCTATCCCAGCATGCATGCAAACCACCTTGATAGTGGATAGTTACAATTTACTTATAAGGTAATAGTTAAGTCAAAAAAAATAAAAAAAGATGCCCTTTCGCGCCTAATCAAAAACAGACGGAAAAGGAGCCATTGAAGCAACAGCGCTTGCGTTGCTGAGTTGCGGTATCGGGTAAGGTGAGCGTCGAAGTGGCGGCGGCTGCATCGGTGTCGGCGGTTCAAGCTCTAGTGCAATGCGGTTTATCAGTCTTCTTCGCCTCCGTGAACAGTTGGGACAATCGTTACTTCAATCAAGGTGTCTCGTCGAATGATCGTTAGTTTGGTTTCTTTGTCTATCACTTCTTCTGAGAGAAGTCTTGGCAAGTCGTAGAAGTCGGTGACGGGTTTGCCATTGAATTTTACCAGTACGTCGCCCATGACTAAGCCTGCTTTGCGCGCCGGTGAGCCAGGTTCAACACTGAAGATCATTACAGCGGTTTCCTGTTCTAAGCCTGCTTGCTCTGCGATTTCCTCGGGGATGGCGACGGTGTTTGCTATTATGCCAAGGTAACCTTTTTGAGCGACTTTTCCGGTCATTAGCCTATCAGCGACTGCTTTCACCTTGTTTATTGGAATAGCGATGCCTCTTTGCCAGACGTAAGCCGCGTTTATTCCAATGATTTTGCCGTCCGCATCTGTGAGTGGTCCGCCGCTGAAGCCTGGATTAAGTTGTGCGTCTGTGGCGATTACGCTTTCCATTTGTGTTCCGCGCCAGCCTCTAAGAGTACTGTTCACGTTAGTTACGATGCCAGTTGTGGCGGTTGGTTGATTCCTGTTAAACGGGTTGGCAAGAGCGAAAACATATTGTCCTACGCTTAGTTTTTCTGAATCACCAAGTTCTATGGGTGTAAATTCTCCCTTCTCTGCCTTTAATAAGGCTATGTCGTTGTATGGGTCGGATCCGACGATTTTTGCGTTGAATGTTTTTTCTCCTTGACCTATCTTGACAGTGTTGCAGCCTGCAAGAACGTGGTTGCAGGTGACAATGTATCCGTCTTTGGTTAAGATGACGCCTGTGCCGCGTGACATCTGAGCTTTTACGCTAACCACTGACTCAGAGATTTTCTTGATCAGCATACTTGTTGCTTCTGAGAGCGATTTCAAAACTTCTAATGGATTAGAAAGTTGACTCATTTTGTTTTTCACCACTAAGCTATATGGCAAAATAGTATTTGTTGACTAAGGAACACCCATAGTTAGTCACGAATCCCATAAGAAAAGCTCAATGTTGAAGGCTATCTTGCTTTGCAACACAGTAGTAGACAAAAACCTTTAGAAACCACACAAACGCTATAGCATATTTGTGGAATGATGGAGAAAGTTTGGGAGGAACTGAAAAAAATCGAAGCTCAAGCAGAGCAGATCCTCAGCGAAGCGCAGGATAAAGCCAAAAAAATGCTGTCTCTTGCCCAGCAGGAAGCTGATAAGCTTATTGCTAACGGCAAAGCCTACGCGGAAGAAGAGGGGCAGCAGCTTTATACCAGCACACTTGAGGAAGCCAACCGCAATCGTGATGAACAGCTAAAAGCAAGTCAGGAAGCGAGAGAGAATCTGAGGGCACAAGCGGAAAAACAGTTGGAGCGTGCAGTCTCTACAATTGTGAAAACTATGCTTGGGGAAACTAAGTCTTGACTCAGACAACACTTTATTCTCGGGCTCTGGCAAAAATCGGGGCAGAAAGAGGCAAGCTGCTAAGCGAAACAAAACTTAAAACGTTAACGGAAACCAAAAATCTCTCAGAACTCGTAGCTCAACTTCGGGATACCAGCTACCAGGAGCCACTTGCTAAATTGCCGTTGCCGCTTACAAGCCGCAGACTCGAAAGAGTGTTTCAAGAAAATTTAATTTTGACCTATGTAAAATTAATGAAAAATTCACCCAGAAGCGCATCGGAATATCTTCGGTTGTACATTTTAAGGTTCGAGGTAGAAAACATCAAGACACTCATAAAATCAACTAACGCAAAGCAGAGCCTTGAGCAGAAGATAGGCAGAATCTATCTTACCGCAGAAGATTACCTAAAAAACCGCTTGGCCATTGAGGAAGCCGCTAAAGCCCAAAATATCAATCAAATAGTAAAAGCACTCAAAGATAGCAAGTACGCGCAGGCTCTAAGCTTGGGACTTCAAAGCTACGAAGAAGATGGCGTAACCACATGTCTCGACGTCCTGCTTGATAAAACATTTTATGAAAGACTCCGCGAGAGTTATGAGAGTCTCCCCAAAAAAGAGAAGCCACACGCACATTTTTATGCAAGCATAGAAAATGATAGCTTCACATTACTAACGCTTTTGAGGGGAAAAAACCTAAACTATGACGCTAATTGGCTGAGGCTTGCAGTGCCGCTTAAAAATTTTTACATCAGCTTGGAAACGGTTGAGTCTATATTATCGGCAAGCGATTTTGATGCAGCTCTAAAAATTGCCCTCGATGGCCATTACGCTGGATTCTTTGTTAAAATGCAAAATCCAGAAGAAATAATATCCAGTGCTGAAAAGGCGTTCAGGAGAGAAGTTTTTCAACATGCTAAAGCAAGCAAAATTGGCGAGACTTTTAACATCGGCGCACTCCTTGCCTTCATGACACAGAAAGAAGCTGAAGTACATAACCTCACTGCGTTAAGCTCGGGCGTGGAAGCGGCAATCAAACCTGAGGACATGTTGCGCCAACTTTTGCTTTAAGCTTTTTTAATTTACGTGTAGAATGCAGTGTTCTAAAAATTTTAGATTTCAATAGTGGTCTTCGTCTGGAAAAGGTTTAATCAAAATAAAATATGCACGGCAGACTTGTCTAAAAAGTTTTCTTTATTGGCGATTTAGTTGCTTCCCTGGACTTTCAACGGCATGTTTTTTCGTAATGTAGTTGCATGTGTAGCATTTTCCGTCATGAACGCAAACCACGTCTCCGCAGGTTGGGCATCGGTGCTTCTCAGCTTGGCTTACTAAAAACTCTTCCATTCCTTTCGCTTTCAGCATTTTGAGGTTTTCAACCATGCTCATGCCGTAGCGTTCTCGGTAGCGCCTGTCTAAATGGATTAGATTTGCGCATGGCATGACGTCGCATTCACTGCAGGATTGGATTTCATGTTTTGTCAGTTTGCGGCATTTTCTTTTGATGTAGCAGTTTTTGCCTCGAGGCAGGCAACCTGCGCAGTAGGTTATTTTGCCTCTTACCCTCGGTGTCCCGTGGGTGTAAGCGATGTAGGCTCTGCATAGTGCGCAGTTCATTCCGCACGGCGCAATCAATTCTGCGGTGAATTTGTTGGTCGACATTAATTGTTCAATAGAGGTTAACTGCTTAATTATTTTGCGTTTGAAAAACGCCACGAAACTGCAATCTATGATAGTTCACTCTGTACAATAATAATGAGATTCGAATTAGTTTTATATAGTTCTTGTTTGATATTAGCTAAGCTTAGATAGGCGTTTGCCTATCATCAAAAAAGAAAGGAAAAGAAAAAAAAATGAAAATCCAAAACAATAAAATAAAAACCGTGATTTCGATATTACTGATATTCTCTATGATTGCATCTATCGGCATGGCATTACCACAAGCAAAAGCATTTACACCAACTGTAACTACAAACATAATTCACACATGGCTCTATGTCGGAACTAGCGCTGGAGGCGGAGGCGTCGCTAACGTAGGCGTCGGCCAATCAATGTTGATCACCGCATGGACGAAAGACCTCGTGCCAGATGTCGGTGAAACAGACCACCTTCTCTCAAGCCCCGATGGAAGAGCAGGATGGAGTGGCGTGCAAGTTAACATCACTAAGCCTGACAATACCACATTGTTACTTAATTTCCCCCATAGCGATCCAGTCGGAAACAATTACATATACTACACACCCGATCAAGTAGGCACATACAAGATTTACGCTATCTTCCCAGCAACATGGAAGAACGACACTTTAGTAAATGGACTAACAACAGAGCATGAAAATGGCTATCCAAACATAGTAAACACTCTCTACAGCGCATCCACTAGCCCAGTAGAAACGTTCACCGTGACCCAAAACCCAGCACCAATGTTTGCTGAATCACCGCTACCAAACAATTTCTGGACCCGCCCAATAAGCGGTGCCAGCAGAGAGTGGTACGTGCTTACTGGTAATAAGCTTGGAGGCGCAGCTCAGAATTGGCCCCCAGGCGCTGCTGGAGGAACCACTGGCAGCTACTATTACGGTACAGCACCCGCAAGCGGACACATTCTATGGTCTGAGCCGTATTCAATCGGCGGCATCATGGATAGTCGCTTCACTCCTGGAGACACAACCTTCCAAACCACCCACTACCAAGGCACATCCTTTACTGCAGCGATGATCGTTGACGGCAAAATTTTCTGGAGCCCACGCTATAATAATGAAGCAAACGCGGGATTACAAGTCATTGACCTATACACAGGCCAAATACTATACACTAATTACTCTGCAATGATGCCCACCATGGCGTCAATCTACGACTACTTTTCGCCTAACCAAGATGGAGGCTACGCATACCTATGGGACACTGGAGGAGGCGCAACTATATTGGGCGTCCCCACGGGCAACGCAGTTCAGTTGCCACAGGTTATCGATGTAGCCAATGCAACTGAAGACGCAAACTGTAACATGCACCTATGGGGTCCTGACTACACAGTAAACACATCAGTTACAAACGTAGTCAAAGGTACTGTTTGGGAGATGCTAGACCCATGGACACTGGAACCAATCACCTACATAGCTAACGTCTCTTCTTCTGGCACACAAGTCTACGGCACTGACGGAAGCATACTCTACTACAACCTCGTCAACAAAGGAACCGCAGCGAATCCCAACTATTATTGTACAGTATGGAATACTTCTGCAGGAACAATGGTTGCATCACTTGACGGAACAGGATACTGGCAGTGGAGACCAGCCGGCGGTCAATTCGGCGCATCTGACAATTATTTCAGCACAGCTTCAGCTCTCCCCAACATAGTTCATGACGGCAACACCATGTACTCTCAGAACTTCTCAATACCCACTGGCGTATATGGTCCAAGGAACTCGGTTCTTAACGAAACAGGCACAATCCAATGTGTACGCCAAGACCAATACATGATCATCGGAACCCAAGGATGGAATAACGAACAAGGAATAGCACCAGGATGGATGGAAGCTATCGGTCTCAACAGCACAAACCGAGGCCAACAGCTTTGGCAGATTACTTATACACCGCCATTCGCGTCTCTATTACTTAACGTCTCAAGACCAGCTACATTTACAGGCGGATTAGGCTTGACAGGAGTCTATCCAGAATATGGAGTACTCACTTGGGCAGACCCACAGTCATGTCAACGATGGGTTTACTCTTTAACCACTGGCAACCTACTCTGGACAAGTCCACCAGAAAACCAATATGAATACTACGGCATAAGCCAACTCGTCTGGAATGGCATACTTTACGGCTACGGCAACTACGGAGGACAAATAATAGCCTATAACATCACAACAGGACAACAACTATGGAACTACACCGCAGTAAACGTTGGCTTTGAATCCCCCTACGGCAACTATCCAATGACCATCGGAGCGGTCGCTGACGGAATGATCTACACTGTTACAAGTGAACACCACAACATTCAACCCATGTACCGTGGAGACAACTTACGCTGCCTCAACGCAACAACCGGACAAGAAATATGGACGCAATTGTGCTTCGGCAGTGGTATCTCAATCGCAGACGGCATACTAGTCAAAGGCAACAACCTTGACAACATGATATACGCCTACGGTATCGGTCCAAGCGCCACTACAGTCTCAGCGCCATCAGACAGCGCAACCCTCGGAAGCAAGATATTAATAACTGGCACAGTCACTGATCAAACCAAATCAGGCAGAATGAACACCAACGGCCTGCTCGACTTTTCGCTTAAAGGCACCCCAGCCATATCCGACGCAAGCATGAGCAACTGGATGGAGTACCTGTTCCAGCAAGGAGCATACCCAACCAACGCAACTGGCGTTCCAGTATCAATAGACGCTATTGATCCAAACGGCAACTACATCCACATGGGCGACGTCACAAGCGACGTGCACGGCAACTACGCACTACCATACACACCACAAGTTCCAGGCACATACCAAATCACAGCCACTTTCGCAGGCACTAACTCCTACGGTCCATCATCTGACTCGACAACCCTACAGGTAAACAGCCCACTCGCAACACCAGTAACCGTTACACCAACACCACCAGCACAATCAGCAGCTGACCTATACTTCATCCCAGCAATCGCAGGTCTATTCATCCTTATCATCATAGTGCTTGTTCTCGTAGCACTGATGATGAGAAAAAAACCATAGTGCAAAATACATAAGCCAAAAAAAACCATTTCCCTTTTTTATTTTTTTTTATTCTTAAAGACCAAATATTTTCAAGTAACTCCCAAATTTCCTTCAGATTTAATGGATCCTTCTCGAGAATTTGTTTGCATGCAACAATAGTCCACAAAACCGATTTGACAAGGTATAGGAGTGGATAGACACGGATTTTGGACGTAATTCTTAATTACTTCGCTATCTAAAGTCTCTGACTTGAAGGTAAAACAAAATGGTAAAGATGGATTTCGGTGGCGTCAAAGAGGACGTCATAACTCGGAACGAGTTCACAGTGGCGCAAGCCCAAAAAATCCTAAAAGACGAAGTTGTAGTCTCACTTGGCTACGGCATTCAAGGCCAAGCTCAATCACTAAACATGAGAGACAACGGAGTAAAAGTAATAATTGGACAGGAAAAAGAAGGCGTATTCAAAAAAGAATGGGACAAAGCGGTAGCAGACGGCTGGAAACCAGGCGAAAACCTCTTCCCGATGGAAGAAGCAGCCAAAAAAGGCACCATCAAAATGTACCTCTTAACAGATGCGGCACAAAAATTGGTCTGGCCAAAAGTCAAGGCGACACTCAAAGCAGGCGACGCACTCTACTTCAGCCATGGTTTTAGCATCGTTTACAAAGAACAAACAGGCGTTATTCCACCCAAAGACATCGACGTTATCCTTGTTGCGCCAAAAGGCAGCGGCACATCAGTCCGCAGGAACTTTGTTGACGGTAGCGGCATAAACTGCAGCTTCGCAGTCCACCAAGATGCAACTGGCAAAGCAATGGACCGCGCAAAAGCGTTAGGCATTGCCATCGGTGCAGGGTATCTGTTCCCAACAACCTTTGAAAAAGAAGTTTACAGCGACCTCACAGGCGAACGAGGCACATTGATGGGGGCACTCGCAGGCATACTTGAAGCGCAGTATAACACCCTTCGTGCGCATGGTCACAGCCCAAGTGAAGCCTTCAACGAAAGCGTCGAAGAACTCACCCAGAGTCTAATCCGCCTTGTCGACGAGAACGGAATGGACTGGATGTACTGCAACTGCAGCGAAACCGCACGCATCGGCGCATTAAGATGGAGACCGCGTTTCCGTGAAGCTACACAGCCAGTTTTTGATTCACTCTATGAGCTTGTCGCTGCAGGCGAAGAAACACGCATTGTGCTGGAAAAAAGCAAAGCGCCAGACTACCGCCAGAAACTCGCTGACGAACTCAAAGAGATGGGCGACAGCGAAATGTGGCGGGCAGGCGCAACCGTCCGCTCGCTGCGACCTGGAAAACAGAAGAAGCAACAATAAGCTTCTTCCCTAATTCTTTAATTTTCTTTGTTTCTGCCGTTTTAGAGCCATGCTTTAGAGCGGACAGTTTTGCAGGTGGTGCAGACTGAGTAGATTTCTTGCTCGTTTTTTATGACCAGTTCGGTCTCTGCCGTTGACTTGCAATTTGGGCAAACATCATTATTCATCATATATTCTCATCTCCGATTTCTTTGTGGCAGGTCTTACATGAACCAAAAATTTGAAGTTCAGCGTGGCTTATTGCGTTAACAGTAAGGACACAAAACCAGTTTTTGGGTATCTTGTTTACGCTGTCGATTACTAGCAGTAACCCGCTTGCCGCGATATATCTGTTTCCCAACCGCCTAAGCATTTTTAACGTAAAATGCCAAGTTTTTTCCAAAACATCTCTTCGTTTCCTGTTTGTTGGATAAGCTAATTTTTTATACCTGAAGGCAACGCTTTCCTAAACAACGCGAGGCACAGTTGTGGATTACATTACGGTTGCGGCAGTAGCCGTCTTTGCAGTGACGCTTTTCTTGATGATTAAACGCCCATTCGGCTTGCGGCTGGGTTACGCGGCTGGAATCGGCGCGGCGGCTTCACTTTTGCTCGGCACGGTTAGTTTGGGGCAGGCTGCCCAGTCCTTCTTGAATATATGGGATGCGGCGCTGGCTTTCCTTGGCATCGTGGCGTTGTCTGTGACGTTGGACGCTATGGGCTTCTTTAAGTGGGCTGCCCTGCGAGTGGTGAAGTTAACTGGCGGCAGTGGACTGCGGCTTTTCTTCTACGTTTCTTTGCTGACTGCAGCGGTGAGTATTCTTTTCGCGAATGACAGCGCCGTTTTGATTTTAACGCCGATTGTGCTGGAGATTGTAACTTGCTTGGGCATCGGCTCTAGGGGAAAGCTTGCATACCTTTTCAGCGCAGGCTTAATGGCGGATACGGCTGCTATGCCGCTGATCACCAGCAACCCCATCAACATATTGAGCGCTGATTTTTTCAAATACAGCTTCATTGACCACTTGATATTCATGGGTCCAGTGGCGGTGGCAACCATTCTCAGCAGCCTAGGGTTGTTTTACCTGTTTTTCAGGAAACAGATTCCCAAAGCCTATGACATGGCATCTGCAGACTCTTTAACGCAAGGAAAACCAGTAATTTCGCCCCTTCTCTTGAGGGTAAGCTTGGTTACGCTGGTGGCTATCGATATTGGTTACGTGCTGACCTCTTTGAATCGGTTCCCAGTTTCAATTGTCATTTGCAGTGGCGCAGCATTTCTGGTGGCGGTTTACTGGTTTACATTGAAGTGGAACGGTTCGGTAAACGGGGAAAAGAAAGGGCTCATTGGCCTGGCAAGAGACATCAACTGGGACATTGTTTTGTTTATGTTCAGCATTTTCTTAGTCGTCCAAGGGCTGGAGACCGCGGGCATTACAAACTTGTTAGCGTCGGCACTTCTTGCAACAAGCAAGTTGCCGTCAGTACTGGGGGTTTTTGCACCAAGCATGGTTGTAACTGTCGGAGCAAGCTTCATGAACAATTGGCCCATGACAATTCTCGGCTTGCTAAGCATCCAGCACATAGGAGCGAGTGGAGCCTCCTTGACTGGACTGATTTTCAGCAACATCATCGGAAACAACTTGGGGCCTCACTTTTTCCCGTTAGGTTCACTTGCTATCGTGATTTGGCTGGAAACAATGCGGCGTAAAGGCGTAAGCATCAGCCTTAAAGAGTACCTTAAAGTTGGCGCCGTGTTGTCAATAGCGCAAGTTGCCGTTGCATCGGCTGTGCTGTGGGCTGAATTAATCATGGGCTTTCATTTACTGTAGGCTTGGATCCAACTTTAGAACCGATTGAGAAGCATTTAGCTTACTGATTATTTCTCTATACGCTTTGAGTGCTTCCTGTTCGCTTGAAACATTTTTTATTAGCATTCGTCCACCGTTGAATAGGCTTACCTCATACCCCTTGTAGTTGAACATGAGCGCTAAACGGGACTTTAAACGAACACTAAACTGCTTGTTCACAGCTGGGTAAACTTCATCAAGGTTTAATTGCAGCGGTTTTTCAGGATTAATGTTAGCTGTGTCTCTTCCGCAAAGCCAAACCAGCCGTTCGCTGCCAGCAGCCGAAGATAAGCCGCCGTGGCAGACTGGGCATCGGGTGCTCTTTGAGATGTCGATGCTGGTGAAATCCATGTCGCTGAAGTCGCAGACCAACAGTTTGCCCTTCAAAGTTGAGCCGATTCCAGCTAAGAGTTTTATGGTTTCCATAGCTTGCAAGGCGCCGATCACTCCGGGCGTTGCTCCGATTACCCCCCGAGTACTGCATGTCATTAAATCATTATCTGAAAGATTCGGCATTAAACACTCCAAACACCCTGTTTTGGGAGGAGCAAAAACGGAAAGGTTGCCTTCAATCCCTATAGCCGCCCCGAAAACGTATGGAATCTGGAGCTTTACACAGGCACGGTTAACAAGGTAACGGGTCACCATGTTATCCAACCCGTCTACAACACAGTCAACGCCGGTCAAAAGCCGCTCGACATTGCCAGCGTTCACGTTTTCGGAAAAAGCTTCAACTTTGATCAGCGGATTAAGTTCTTGCAGCCGTTTTGCCGCGACTTCTGCCTTCGGATAATGCAAATCCGCTGTCGTGTAGAGGATTTGGCGGTGAAGATTCTGCACCTCAATCGTGTCTTGGTCAATCAAGCGGATGTAGCCGACGCCAGCCAAAGCAAGGTAAAGCGAGGAAACTGTGCCTAATCCGCCTGCGCCTACAACGACGACTTTTGACTTAGCCAGCCGCTCTTGCCCTTTTTCCCCCAGTTCTTTCATTGTTATTTGGCGACTGTAGAATTCCCCTGCAAAGGCTTCTTTGTCCGCCGCATCCATCTTAATCTTTCTCCAAAGGAAAGTGTTGTTATTTAGCCCTATATTTGCCTTTTATCCCCTCTCAAAGTGGAAACCCTTCGCTAACCGGGTGACCCACCAACTGGCGGCGGCTTATTAATGGTGCTTCCAAAATATTCACCAGCCATGGGGGTCGCTTAACATTTTCGCTGTGAAAACAGAGCTTGAGCTTTCAGTATGAGGTGAAACTGGCGAAGTTCAATACTGAGTTCTTCATTTTAATTGCGCTCAAAACCGCATAATTTCGCCAGTTCTGCATGCAAAGTGCGACTTTGAGTGAATGCGGTATCATGTTGATTATGTTTGAGGTCTTTAGGCGCATCTAATAGACTGCGGGGAAGAAAGAAGGCGCTTTATATAGGGATTTTTAGGAACCCTGCGCCATAAATGCTTGATTTAAGCCCTAAACCAAAAAACAACCTAAAACAAGCCCTGACCAAACCGCCTACCTACCTATAGACCTACCCTAATATTTACAACAAAAAAACGCCACAAAAATGCAACCCGCCGAACAAAACAACCACAAAAATGGCAATAAAAATGAACGCTTTTCGGAATTGCTATATGTCTGGGGATTTGCCTTTTATGCGGAACTGCCTCTCATAGATTTCCTTAACTTTGTCGATTGTGTCGGCTTCTTGCGGGGTCTTGTCATCCCTAACACGGCTGATTCTTGCAAACCGCAATGTCATTCGGCTCCTGTACTTTGGGCTTCTCTGAACCTCATTATAAGCCACTTCAACCACGATTTTAGGGATAACAGCTACCCGATGCCCTTCCTGCCCAACCGCATCAGCCTTCAACTGCTTAGTCACCTCGATGATTTCGGCGTCAGTTAAGCCCTTGAAAGTTTTACCTACATTAAAAAATTCGCCTGTCCGGGGGTCTCTTGCGCCAAGATAGTAATCGGAAAGCCAACCCTTTCGCCGACCATACCCGAACTCGGCGGCGGTGATGACGAGGTCTAAGGGTTCAAGGACTGTTTTGATTTTCAGCCACTTTTTTCCTCTGCTTCCAGGCGTGTAGGGGCTGTCAAGTTTCTTAGCCATCAATCCCTCGTGCCCAGCAGCTATGGCTTCTCTTAGAAAGCCTTCCGCCTCATCTTGCTGGTTGGTTATGATTTGTTCGGTTAATGCCATTTCTCCAGTGTTCTGCGCCAAGATTTGCCTGCGCTGCAAGTAGGGCAGGGCGATTAGGCTTTCCCCGTTAAGGTAGAGAACGTCAAAGAGGTATAGGGTTAAGGGAATTCTCCGAGCCATGTTGGCGACGCCGCGGGTTCGTTTGAAGCGGCGCATCAGGTGTTGAAACGCAATCGGGTAGCCAGCAGTGTCCAGTGCAACTACTTCGCCTTCAACGATGGCTGACTGCGCCTTAACGTTGCGTTTTACGGCTTGAACTATTTCGGGTAGACTCTCTGTCACGTTGGTTAGTCTTCTGCTGAAAACCTCAACAACGTTGTTTTGCAGGTGAATCTGAACCCTTGCGCCGTCGTACTTGTATTCAAAAGCGGTTTTGCCGCCATGCTCAGCCAACGCTTCATTTACAGTTTGCGCGGTTTGAGCAAGCATAAGCTTTACTGGCCTAAAAACGCTGAAGCCCGCTTTTTCTAAGCCCTCTACGCCTTCGGTTTTAAGTGTTGCAGCAACCTCGCCAATGTCGCCAAGAACCATGCTGGCGTGCTGAACCCTTTGCAATGGAACGTTAAACGCTCTTGCGACAGCTTGCTCCATTAAACCTTCCTGAAGCCCAGTGCGCATTTCGCCAGTGAAGATTTTGACGAGGTATTTGGCTTCAACTGGAGTGGCTTGGCTTAAAAGTGTGGTCAGTAGGCGCTCTTTTTTGGTTCTGGAACCGGAGCCAGCTGTTTGAGCGATGGCTTCAAGTGCTCGCCTAACCTCGGTTATGGTTAGCGACCTCTCGGTTAGCTAGGTTTGCTTTTTTGCCCTAGCTTGCTGTAGCACGGCTTGGGTGGCTGAGCCGATGTCGCCTGTGTTTGCCATGGCTTGGCGGAAATTGTTCCAGTCAAATTGGCTTATGCACTCGAAAACTCGGGTCAGGGTTGACCAGTTTACATCCAGCGATTTCTGGCTAAACTTTGGGAAGGCTCGGCCAACCATCATGTTAGTAGCTGGCTCGATTTCCTCAGTAGCAAGCGTTTTCAGGTAGGTTGCAGTTAAATCTATGATTTCCAATCGCTTTTTTGTCGCTTCAACTTTTTCAAGCAATTCGGCAAGGGACATGAATAGGGCAGACATGGTTGTTAACCGAAAATTGACATAGAGAACTAGCAGTTACTCAAGTATTTAATTAAGGTCGTAAAGGCTAAAACTCTATGTTTAAAAAGACTAAGCTGAAATTATTGACAAGGGAGAAATCAAAAAAGAGAAAAATCGGTTTGGGCGTTTATGCAAACAATCAAGAAAATACAGAGAACGATGATTCGCCTTCAGGCTCCTTGTTTTTGTCGTTGATTTCCTTAATTTTTTTGTTCAGCTCTTCTACTTCTTTGGTGTTGCCCAAAGCTTTTTGGCTGTCCCGTGCCTGTTCGAGGGCACTAACACCGTACCTGTCAAAGCCCTTGTTAAACGAGATGTCAGCTGACTTCATGAAAAATTCTGCTGCCTTCTCGTTATCTTTCAAAGCGAAGGCGCATTCGCCAGCTTTATAGTACATTTCTGCTGCGCCAAAATAGTTTTGGCCTTTATAGTAGAGTTCAGCCGTTTTGACGAAGAGGTCTCTTGCTTCAGCATAATTGCCGTTTTCCATAAGCGCGCCTGCTTCTTTATGCATTTTGATTGGGTCTTCTCTTACGCTCATAAATTATCACTCATAATTGTCTTTATTTTGCAGTGAACTCCCATTTAGATTTTCCTCTTCTGAAATGGTTTGCCGCGACGGCGGAGAGCTGGTAGCGGAATGGCATAACATAAAAGGCTCTTCCGTTATGCAGTAAATAGGAATAAACCTTGATGCTTCGATGCATTCACTGCGCAACAGAGTTTCCAGTTTATCCACTGCGAAGTAACTGCGAAAAATGCGGCGGAACACTTGAATTCATAGCTGATTCGCCTGAACCTGCAAAACTGAGCTTTTCTGGACCTATGGGATTTTGGAGATACAGGCAGATGCTTCCCCCAGTTAAGCACATGGTCAGTTTGGGTGAGGGAGCGACCCCCTTGCATAAGGCTGAACGACTTGGTAAAACGGTCGGTTTAAAGGGTCTATATTTGAAGGATGAAACCCGCAACCCCACAAGCTCTTACAGGGATCGGGCTGCGGCTTTCTTGACGTCTAACGCCATTGACGAAGGTTTTGAGGCACTAGTTTGCGCCAGTAACGGGAACATGGGCGCGTCTTTGGCGGCTTACAGCGCAAAGGCTGAGTTGATTTGCCATGTCTTGGTTCCTAAAGTTGTTGATGTTGGAAAACTGGCGCAGATGATTGCTTACGACGCGGTCATTGAGGAGTCAGGCGACATTGTGGATGATTCAATCCGCAAAGCCGCCGACTTAGCTAAGGAAACAGGCTGGTACCAAGCCACTGCCGAGCTTAACCCGTTGGTGGTTGAAGCCCAAAAAACCATTTCCTTTGAAATTAATGAACAGCTTGCCGTTCCCGACTGGGTCATTGTCCCAATGGGAAGCGGCGGAACCATCTATTCTCTTTGGAAAGGCTTTAAGGAATTAAAGCAACTTGGTTTGACGAATTCTTTGCCCCGAATGGCTGGAGTTCAGACTGAAGGGTGTGCCCCAATAGTCAGCAAACTAAACGAAAAAGAGTTTTCAAAAACTTGCAACCCCTCAACCCGCGCATTAGCCATTCTCGTTGGAGAACCATTACAAAGCGACTTAGCCATTAAAGCGATTCAGGAGTCAAACGGCTTGGCTTTAACTGTGTCAGACGCCGATATTTTGGCTTCTGAGCTACTGGTCGCTAAACTGGAAGGAGTCTTCGCAGAACCCGCTAGCTCAGCCGCCGTTGCAGCGTTACAAAAATTGAAAGGGCAGGAAATCCCAAGCGACTGCAGCGTTGTCTGTCTTGTAACTGGAAGTGGGCTTAAAGCGACTGACGTTTTGCAGGCGTTGACGAAAAAGCAGAAAGCAGCAGGCTTGGGGCTTGCAGTGAGCACTAAGCAGAAAATTCTCAAAATGCTCAGCGAAAAAGACAGCTACGGCTACGATCTATGGAAGCAGTTGGGGCAGATAATGACGCGCGCCGCTGTCTATCAGCACCTTAAAGAGCTGGCGGATAAGGGGTTGGTGGTTGGCTATGAGGAGAACGGCAAGAAATTCTTCCGAATTACCGAGCGTGGGAGGAAGGTTTTGGCTGCGTTTGATGAGATTCAGTTGCTAATGTGATTTGCACCGTTAACTTTATGTGATAGTATAGCTGCAACTATACTAAAGTTAAAACTATACCAAGGCGAAAATATGCCCCTTAAACCCGATAAAAGAACTGCCACACTGATAGTTGCACAGGCAGGGGTCATGGCAGCCCTTGTCGCAGTCGCAACTTTCTTTCCACAAATCCCCATACCAGCAACAAAAGGATACCTAAACTTCGGCGACATCATGATTTTTGTCAGCGCTTTAACGTTTGGTCCATTCGTCGGCGTGTTTGCAGGCGGCGTCGGGTCTGCAATATCTGATGTAGCCAGCGGATACGCCTATTTTGCACCTTTCACTTTAATTATAAAAGGCCTTGAAGGACTCATTGCTGGCTTAATATCCAATAGGCTAAGCCGAAAGAAAGACATCGCCGCTGTAGTTATAGCAGGCGTCGAAATGGTCAGCGGTTATTTTTTAGCTGAATTCTTCGGATTATCTGAAGGCTGGGCAGCACTAGGTGAAGTGCCCTTCAACATATTGCAGATAGCCGCAGGTGGAGCAGTTGGAATTCCCATAGCCATTATCCTTCGGAAAAGTCTCCCAGAAGCCTGGAGAAATTATAGGACGCAACATAAAGACTCTACTGCTTAAAAGCTAGATTGACAGAGGATAAGCTATGAAACTTCCGCCTGGAAAAATCCCCATTGACATCCTAAAAGAAGCAGTATTCAAAAACCTTGGCGCCGAACGCGGCGAAGTCGTACTGGGTCCAGCGGCAGGCATTAGATGGCGCTGTATTAGATGTCGGAAGCAAGAATGCCATCGTTTCTATGGATCCGATCACTGGCGCAGTTGAACGAATCGGATGGGAAGCCATCAACGTCAACGCCAACGATGTTGCCACTTTCGGAGTTGAACCCGCCTTTTTCTTCTCCTGCCTGCTTCTGCCAGAAGGCGCTGACAGCAAAATCGTTGAAACCATAAGCACCCAAATGCATGTTGCCGCAAAAGAACTCGACATAGCCATCGTTGGGGGACACTGTGAATCAACGCCGGGTCTGGCCAATCCTATTGTGGTTGGCTGCGTCATGGGCTTAACTGAAAAAGGCAAATACGTCACTGCCGCAGGAGCAAAAGCAGACGACAAACTGATTTTAACAAAAAGCGCGGGCATTGAAGGCACCGCGATTTTAGCTTCCGACCGTCAAGAACAGCTGTCAAAAGTCTTCAGCCCCCCTATGCTTGAAAGCGCCAAAGGCTTCTACAACCAAATAAGCGTAGTGAAAGACGCCTTAACCGCCTACAGAACGGGCGGAGTCCACGCCATGCATGACCCAACGGAGGGCGGAATACTAAACGGCATCCACGAAATGGCAGACGCCGCAAGCTTAGGCATACGGGTTTTTGAAGAGAAAATAACGGTTGAACCTGAAACCGCAAAAATCTGCAGGTATTATGAGATTGACCCGCTACAGCTGATTGGTTCAGGCGCCTTGCTTGTTGCGTCGGAGCCAGAAGCGGCAGAGAAAATAATCTATGCCTTAAGTCAACAGCACATTTACGCTGACGTCGTCGGCGAATTCAACCCTAACCCTAACAAACGTATTTTAATGCATAAAGACGACTCGGCGGAGATGCTGCCAAGACCAGTCTCAGACCATTTATGGATAGCTCTATCCCGCTGAAACTTTTTGTCACGATAGGCGGCAACTAATCGTAGTGGCATTTGACGTGTTGTTTGAGACAAAATAGAAAAAAGTTTATTGTTGCTTTGGAGATAAAAGATCCTGAAAGTCAGGGTTGGCTTTGCCGTATTTTTCTTGAATTGATCTGTTTATGCGCAGCCAATCGTCGTAAACCAAAGGCCATATTCCAGTGGCCATAACCCGTTTAGTCATGTAGTCTTTGATGGGACCTGACCTTTTAATTATGCGCCTATGCCAATCCACTTCGATTAATCCGCCGCGACGTAGATATTGCAGGCTCTGATAAACCCGGTCTGTATCAATAGGATAGTTTAAGCTTCGTGACAAATCTTCAAGCAGAGAATCAAAAGAAATCTCGTTCTCCACTCGTAAAGACACCACGGCAGCCACGTCCTGCACTAACCGCAATCCCCTACTCAAGTAGAAAGTCTTTCTTTTAGGCACCAAAACCTGTTCAATTCTGAAAGCATGCCGCTTGTAGAACCATTTCTTCACTATCTCAGCCAGAAAAAGGTAGGTAACGATCATCAGGAATAACGCAACGTAGAACAGCGGTGGAGGAGGCGCAAAGTGGAATATCTTCCCGATTGCTGTATAGGGTATTATTAGGGCTGCAGCAACCACCGAGAAACAACTTAATACCAAGTATTTGCCAGGTTTGCTCTTCCAGAAAGGTGATTGCCTTGTCCTAATGACAAAGACTACTAAAGTTTGAGTGCAAAGTGATTCTACGAACCATGCAGTTTGAAATTGGGCTATTTGAAAAGAGGATGCCTTCGGGAGGCCCGATGCTAACGCAGTTATCGGAATACCAAAACCGAAGGCCATTATAAAGAACGTAGCGTAATCAAAGATTGAGCTGATTGGGCCTTCCGCTATCATGAAGTTTCTGATGAAAGAAATGTCCCATCTTTTGGGGCGCTCGATGTATTCTTCATCAACGTTATCTGTAGCTATCGTAGTTTGAGAAAGCGTATAAAGAAGATTGTTTAGCAAAATCTGAATTGAAAACATTGGTAGGAAGGGCAAAAATAGTGCTGCACCCGCAACACTGAACATGTTGCCGAAGTTTGAGCTAATGCCCATCATGACGTATTTCATGGTGTTGCCGAAAGTTTTTCTGCCCTCAATAACACCTTCAGCCAATACCGTCAAGTCATTTTCTAAAAGTATAATGTCAGCAGACTCTTTTGCCACATCTACGGCATTGTTAACGGAAACGCCAACATCAGATGTTTTAAGGGAGGGGGCATCGTTGATGCCATCACCTAAGAAGCCGACAACATGACCGTTGCTTTTCAACAAGTTAATGATTCGGTCTTTCTGTACTGGATTTACACGCGCGAATACGTTGGCCTCTTCCACAACTTGAGCCAACGCATCATCGTGCATTTGGATCATGTCGCTTCCTAGAACAACCCCTTTAATCTCGAAGCCAAGTTGCTCGCAGACTTTTCGAGTGACTAACTCGTTGTCGCCGGTCAAGATTTTGAGTTCTATTCCTTCTTTAGCGAGAAGCCGCAATGACTCTTTTGTTGTTTGCTTCGGAGGATCAAGAAAAGCAACGAAGCCGAGAAACACCATATCGTTTTCATCATTGACTGAGTAGACGGCTTTTTCTTCTCTGAGTTTCTTGTATGCCACACCCAAAACTCTTAAGCCCTCAGAGCTCAGGTCAAAGTATTTCTGCTCAATCTTTTTCCGCAATTCTTCATTAATATCCTGTAAAAGCCCACCTATCTCGCAGTAAACTGAAACCTTCAGGATCTCTTCCGGAGCGCCCTTCGCTATGAAAAATCTTTGCCGTTCCTGTTCAACCACAACGGAAACGCGTCTTCGGACAAAATCAAATGGAACTTCATCGATTTTTTGGAAACCGCCGACGTTAATTTCCTTGTGCGATAGGATTGCATCGTCAAGAGGACTTTTCAGCCCAGTTTCATAATAACTGTTCAAATACGAATACAAAAGTACTTTGTCATCATCGTTACCTTCCGAATCAACATGCAGCACAAGCGATATGCGATTCTCCGTTAACGTCCCCGTTTTATCCGTGCAGAGAACATTCATGCTGCCGAAGTTTTCAATTGAAGGCAGGCGCTTAACTATAACGCCTTTTTTTGACATGTTCACCGCACCCTTCGACAGGTTCATCGTGATAATCATCGGAAGAAGCTCAGGAGTTAATCCAACAGCCAAAGCAGCGGCGAACAGAAGCGATTCAAGAAGCCCCCGGTGAAACAGGGCAAGCACGATGAAAACGAAGATAACTAATACGAACGTAACCTGCATTATAAGGTAACTAAATCCTTTTACGCCCCGCTCAAACTCCGTTTCAGGAGTCCTGGTAACAAGTTTCTTGGCAATTTTCCCATATTCGGTGGAGCCCCCGGTTTTCACAACAACCGCTATAGCACTGCCGCTCACAACCGAAGTGCCCATAAACAGGTAATTGTTCCATTCAGTAATCGAGCCAGCAATTAAATTTACGGATTCCATCTTGTTGGCTGTTTTTTCAACAGGGAACGATTCGCCGGTGAGGGCGCTCTGATTAATAAACAGGTCCTTGGCGTTAATTATTCTTGAATCCGCAGGAGCAATATCTCCAGCTGATAGGTAAATTATGTCGCCGGGGACAATTTGAGAAAGTTTAAGCTCTTTCTTAATGCCGTCGCGTAACACCGTGGCTGTCGTACTTACCTTTTCTTTAAGAAGTTCAGCGGCGTTTTCCGCTTTGGATTCTTGATAGTGATCAATAACGACGCTGATAAGGACAATAACAAATATTATAGTAAAATCCGCTACATCTTTGCTGACAGCGGCGAAAACTGAGGCAGCCAAAAGTATCAAGATTAAAGGGCTTTTAAAGTGAAGAAGAAAACTAACTATGCCAGAGCGTTTCCTCTTTCTTGCTAACTCGTTAGTGCCATAAACATTTAGATTTTGTTCCGCTTGTTGGGAACTTAGACCGCGAGATGAAGTGCCAAGCCGAGATAATAACTCGTCTGTGGGCAGAATCAATACCTCTTCTGAGGTTACCGGAGGCTGCGCTAAAGGGATGTTTTCTTTCACGGTGAATATTTCTGGATTGCTTTGAACCCCATCGGCCACTTTTTTCTCCGCCAGTGCTCACTCAAAGATGAGTAAATCGTTTTAGCATTATCAGAAACATCGTTCTTAAAACAGTTGCTAGGAAATGGTTCATGAAAATCGAGTTCCCGAACAAAAAAAACTTGAGTATTGAGCCCTAAAACGGTAAGTTTAGGCAAGAATAGCTGTCATGATAAAAAAAGTAAGAATTCGACGAGGAAAACTGCTTTTGAACCTGAAAAAGGTCTCAACGATATGAAACTTAAAACGATTCAAATTGAAGATAAACAGTTTGAGAAACACGCAACCACATATGAACAGATAAGAAAATTAACTCAGCTTTCCGTGTTAAACACCATAAAAAGACACTAAAAAACAGGGACGCATATCTTCCCCCGAACCTAAGAACCGCGGTGTTTGGAATTGATAATTGTTTTTATAGTTCCCATTTTAATACTGTAAACATCAACAATCCGCTAGTGACACTTGTTTGACGACAGACATCATGAAAGTTGCATCCCTTGCAAGACGTTCAATTTCCCCAGGGAAACCTCATCATGCTCAATGGTTGGTCACAAGAAAATGTAACTACCGCTGCGCAGGCTGCAATGTCTGGAAAGAACAGGACAACAGAGAACTTACAGTTAATGATATAAAAAAAGGGTTAGATATTCTAAAAAATCTCGGCATAGTCGAACTTGTAATATCAGGCGGTGACCCGCTGCTTAGGGATGACATAGGCGAAATAATTGATTATGCCTCAAAACGTTTCGTCACAACAGTCTATGATAACGGAAGCATGGCTGCAAAAAAAATGGATCTGCTACGAAATGTAGATTTCGTGGCAATTTCCATAGATAGTTTAGACGAAGCAAAAAACGATGAAATAAAAAATGTGCCTGGTGCATGGAAAAGAGCCATGGAAACTGTGGAAAAACTTCACTCCAAGGGAATAAACGTTAGTGTCACACCGACAATTTCACAAAAAAACCTTTACGAAATAATTGATATAACTGATTATTTCACTAAGAGAGGAATTCCCGTTTGGTACTGCCTTTACTCATATGACGTTTCGGCAGACGAAAACCAGCTGTTTAGGATTGGCAAAGAAAACGATGAGTTTGTGATAACAGATAAGCAAGCTATGGTTAAACTTTGCAATTCCCTAATTGAAATGAAAAAGAAAAATAAGCAAATCCTAATGACAAACAAACTTCTAAAAACCCTCCGAAGCTTCTATGAAGAAGATAAGAGAACATGGAAATGCCAGGCACTACGCAACTTCATAGTAGTTGACCATTTAGGTAGAGTTGCTGGGTGCCACAGTCATAATTTTGCAGGTTCAGTATTTGATTTGCCTAAAATATGGAAAAGCCAAGAATTCAATGAACTCCGAGAAACTTACCATGAATGCGCACAGTGTAACTACTTGTGCTATATTTTCTATTCTCTTCAGGGAAGCCCATCGGGCTATTTATCGTTGGCTATGGACCAGTGGAAAAACGCTGGTTTAATATTCAAAAAGATTGAAAACTAACCTTCCAAGTTTGCAAGAGTGCTAAGTGAACTTGCAGTTTTGATTGTTGATTGATAAGTAAACTTCTGCTCTTCTTCGATGTCTATTATGAGGATTTCGAGTTTGGTGGTTCTTATTTTTGGGACGGTATCGTTTATTATTCTTGGTCCTGCGTCTTTCGGTTTTTTTAATTCTATTAGTGCTGGTAGAAAAAGGAGTGTAATTATTATGGTGGTTGTTGCTATCAGAACGCCGATTAACGTATTCGGATTTTGAATCATTAAAATCTACATTCATTAATTATCAATTTGGAATATAACAGTTTCCACTTCCGCTGTGCGATGTTTTGACCCACACGTTCTTATCTCGTCTCATAATCTTTGAAGCCATCACGTCAAGAAAAGCCTTCAAACAAATGGGTATATTGTAAAAGAATGTAAATATTAAAAGAGGAATAAGCCACTGCGTTCTTTTTCGGTCATCCAGATATACCCCGATTCCAACCTCAAAAAAAGGAGCGAAGTTACCTACGAAACTGTACATAGATATTGGAATGAAAAACCATAAGGCAGTAAAAAGTTGTATCCCTGAAAAAATCAGGTATAAGCCAATAAGCATTGAAAACAAAGCAATGATTGGCATAAAATAGACGTTTAACAGCAATAATCCGTCGATTTTCTCTTTAGCATTCAAGTTTTTACTTTTCAAAACGTTCAATGAATGTTTAAAGAAGCATTGCATGTGCCCTTTTGCCCATCGGTACCTTTGTCGGCGATAAGCTTTCCAATTATCAACAGCTTCCTCATAGCATTCTGCATCAATTTTATAGGGAATTCTGTAGCCTGCAAGGTAAATACCAAATGTTAAATCAGTGTCTTCTGCCAGTACGCTCTCATCCCAACCACGCAGATTTTTTAGCACACTGCTCCTGAAACCGCCGACTGTTCCGCCAAACTGCACAATTAAGCCCAAAATGTCTCTTGCTTCCTGGTCAACGCGATATCCGCCTATTCGCTCCAGCGCCACTAGCCGCGTAACTATGTTTTGGGGTTCATTTAAGACAACGACTCTTCCTTGTACAGCACCAACTGTAGGGTCAATGAATTCTCCGGCAAGTTTCTCAACAATGTCTTTCTGTGGGCAATAATCAGCGTCGAAGCAAAGCAGTATTTCGCCACTTGATTTGCTAAAGCCCGCGTTCATAGCTGATGCTTTTCCTTTGCCGCCGCTGCTTCGGTTCAGCACTTCCATGAACGGGTACTTGTCCTCGTAATCCTTTGCTATTGCACCCGTTCGGTCGGATGAAGCATCATTTATGACTATTACTTGCAGTTTGTTTTTTGGATAAGTTAACTCCGTAATTCGCTGAAGCAATCTTCCAATAACTTTCTCCTCGTTGTGTGCCGGAATAAGGATGGTAACCGTAGGTTCAAACGTTGAAGCTGCAACAACTGAGCTTTTTTTGTTTTTGTTGGCTTCTCTCAAAACGGTAATAGTGAAAATATAATGCCTAACAAGGTAAGCCATCATTATTGCCGTTAAAAGTAAGAAAAAAAATTCCAGAACCTCAATAATCAAGAGTGGGTCTCCAGGTTCGGGCTCTCGTGGTGGAGAACCGTTAGGCTTAGAGACCAGAATGATATTATCCAAAGTGCACTTAGAAAGGGAAAGAAAACTGTATAGAGAATAGTGAAGATTCTACCGAAAAAAGCCGTTCCCGCTGTGGCGAAAGAGTAAAAGATAAAGTTCCAAGTGAGACCCATGATATTGCCTGATGCTAAAAGGAATATTTTTCGGGTAAACGCACCGTTCAACTGAGAGGTTAGGGAAATAAAAAGTCCATTGAAGATTAATAAAATGACTGCGGATTGGAGGCTAATTAGGCGAAATGATGCTACGAGACATAAGATTATAACTACTGCAAATAGAACAGTGACTATACCGTTCGTTTTTTTCACTTTTTTCTTTCCCCTCTCTCAGAGGCGCTCTGTAAAGAGGGGTCTTAGTTTGTTATTGAATGGTTTTAAGCAATCAGTAACTATGTTATAGAAGAAAGTTCTATATAGTTAGCTAGACGCAGGAACATGAAGAACAGCGTTACTTATCACTCTGCAGAGAACCTCAAAAACCTCTTCTGCATTCAAATTATCGGTATCTAAAACCAAATCAAACGGCGCAAAATCTTCTCCTAAAACGAACCCGTAGAGTTTTTTGTAAATCGCTTTTGTCCTCGCTTCTTTTTCTTCCAACACTCTGAAAGCTTCATCAACAGGTATTTTATCCCGCTCCGCAACTCTTGCCGCTCTCTTCTCAAGTGAAGCCAAGAGCCAAATCTTAAAACCCTCATTAAGCAGCCACGGCATCGTCCAGCTATCTAAGAGAACATTCCCTTGCTGTGCATATTTTAGGAGTTCAGCGTCCACTGCCTTGTCAAATTTAGGATCGCCCATTCTTTCATTGAGAAAATTTAAGCCTTCAGGACTCTCCCACCAGCCCCGACGTGACACGTCATAGCCTTCCGCCTTTGCCAGTTCTTTAAGCGCATCGCCGCCTGAATAACATTTCAGATTGTATTTTTCCGCAAGCTTTCTTGATAGAGTGCTTTTCCCGGTTCCAGCCATTCCAGAGATGCAGATTACCATTTTTTTGTCGGCGAAGCAGAGTTTTGGGTTTTTAGCCATTTTGCGCCACCATTGTTTTGCTTCAAGTTTCAATCGGCATTACGCCAATTAAGCGTGATGCAAGCAGACCTAAGAAGAACGAGCATATGGGGTACCAGTAGAATACGGGGATAGGCCCGAAGCCGGGTATGAAAACCATAGAGGTACTTCCAAAGGTGGGTGTCAAAACTAAAAACCAGACAATAATGTAGACAAAAGAGAAACCGAACTGGACCATCTGTGGCTTCATCATTTTTGCCTGCATGTTTTTTATTTGCGATTCCCTCTTTTTGAGTTTTTCAACTTGTTTTTTGTCGTTAGCCCGCATTGCAGCCATGGTTTCTGACCGGTACTCGTTCATTTCTTTCTGCATAACTCGATATTGTTCCCAGCCGACGAAATAGTTGATTAGAACCCTGTTTACTCCGGTGTTGATGAATGCAATGACGGTTGCGATGAAAAAGATTAAAGTTGCCGCTATAACTGAAGAGATTATGATGGGATAACTAACGTTTAACGTAAATTCTGGAGCGTTAAGCCCCCCTGTGCCAGTGCTTTCGTTAGCATTCACTACCCACTTATAATTTCCCTGCGGGGAAGGATTTTTGGCGTCAAAAGTGAACGCGATGTTTTGCCCTGAGGTTAATCCTTGATTAGAGCTGTAGAGAAGAATGTAATTATTTTGTTTGGTTATTGTCCAATTTTCTGATGCAGGTTGTTGGGTTATAATTAGATTTCTAACATTGGCGTACCCGCCAGGTATAGTTATGTTTGCATCGCCAAGATTGGCTGTACCAATGTTATTTATGGTAAATGTGTATGACGTATCTTGTCCAACGGTGGAGCTTTTGGATGAAATGGATGCTTTGCAGCTAACACTCGCAGTCTCCGCTTTCACTGTTACATTTAATATGCTCAAAGCTGAAATTGTTAGCAACATAAGCAGCATGATAATAACTATTTTATGGGACACTTTCATGCATCAATCTCCTTCCCCGTTATGTCTTAACAATATCAGCACTCTATCGTAGCGTATCTTGTTTCCCAGTTAATAACCGTTTTTGCTTTGCAGAGCAAATTTTTTAAGAAAACGAACTTTTTCAAAGCATCTTGTTTATTTAACATGGCGTTTTTGCTGACTAAAATTGATTAGAAAGTTTAATGGCGCTTTTCATCATATTGTTGAGGCGCTTCCCAAAACAAGTAAACTTTCGTTTGCGAAAGAACCCCGACTAATTTAATGAGTTTTACTATTTTCGGGATTTCGGCATTCTGAATGCTTTGAATATAATCTGATGTTTTCCCGTAAGCCTGATGCCCACTTCTTGCAAACTCCTTTTTGAACCGAGGATGCTTATTTTTAATTAACGATTTCTTAAGCGATTTCATTTGTGCCTCACTTAAACCTTGAAGTTTTTCCTTGACGTACCGTTCGCTGCCTAAAAGCTGCAGGTCAAAACCCAACGCCGAAAGCGCATTAGTAACATCTGAAACGCTTCCTGCCGACGGTTGCTCAGCTATTTTCTTCATGCCTGCCTTTTCGGCAAACGGGTTATACTTCGCCATAACTGCAATCATCTCAACACAAGGCGTGCCTACTTGAGGAAGAGTTTCACGGATTAATTTGGCTCCTAAGCCTATTGTTCGGTATTTTGGGTGAATAACCACGCGGCTGATAATGCTCAGGTGCTTGTTCATTTCTTGGATGGGCATGCGTGGAAGCACAAGGCGTCTTCCATAGCAGCTTGGCGGAGGATAACTGTACACTATCACGCCGCATAGTTCCTCGCCTCGCATTAACCGGAAAATCTTTCTCGGGACAGCGACGCTGTGCCCTCGATAATGGAACCCGCTGAGTTTACGCCAATCCGCCATGCTTCCCTGTTCAACCTTCATTTCTCGAATCAAACTGCATTCGGCAGCAGGCTCATTTGGGTAATAATTGATTTGGATTTCTTGTCCAAACCTCTTGTGCACATGAACGCTGGGTTTCAAGTCTTCAAACAAGTCGCCATGCGTTGTGGCGGCGATTACGGCTTTGCCTTGTTGCCGAGCGATTTTCTGCAGGTTAAACGCGATAATTTTGGCGGTATCCCTGTCCAGGCACGCGGCGAATTCGTCCATCAGCCACCATTGCTTCCCGCTTTCGATGAGCTTGGCGATTCTGTAACGGTATTTCTGTCCATCACTCAACTGGCTGTAAGTGCGCAGAAAAAGGAAAGCATCGTTCAAGCCAACTTTGCTCAGCAGTTCTAAGCCTTCTTCGACTGTGGCGCCGACTGTTTCAATCAAGGGCTTTTCAGGATCCACCGTAACCTCGGATAAATCAGCGGCTTCATCGCCAAGGTCCGCCCTGATTGCCCTCAGCAAAACGCTTTTGCCTGACCCAGAATCCCCAGTGATGTAGACTACGTCTTGCGGTCCAATCTTAAGTTCAGCGTCGAGAACCTTGAATTTCTTTGTTTCATCAATGCCTAAGCCGAAAGCTTCAGCCACAACAAGGCTCCTTGGAGTAGGCTTAGTGTGTGTCTCGTAGCTTATGTTAAACGTGAACTTGCCCGCATCTCTATCATAGATTCTGCGGAACTGCCTGATACGGAAAAACTCGTCTCTCCGTCTCGTTATTCGGCACTCGCCATGAACCTTGTGTTCAGCAAGCTTCTTTCGGACACGAGTTAAGTCAGATTTTCCTTTTCTCATTTACATAGCCTCCGCTTAATACAATTAAAATAAAAAAAGTAGATTTAACACGTACATTCCATGCCGCAGCATGCACGTGGTAAAAAGTTATCTTGCATCGCAATTGACAAGAAACAATCATTATAATTTGTTTAGAAAAAAAGGAGGCTTTTAAACGAAGATAGAAAATATGAAAAAAGCCAAAGTTGAAAGAGACCCCTTAGAGGAAATAGACCTCTTGGAAAGTATTCATTCTACCCTAGTTGACTTGTTAATGGAGAAGGGCATAATAACGGAAGAGGAATATAAAAGAAAGTAAAGCAATAGGTCAGGGTCAAGTAAGACCTAAAATGAACGCGGAGAATAATCAGGGTATTTCATCATGCTAACATCACAAACAGTTTCGTACTGATAGATACGTTCGCCTTTTTGGTTATATTTTCCTGTCTTCTTAAGTGTAATTAAGCGTACCTTCATCGTTATCATAAACATGTCAGGTATGTCGTAGATGTTCATTGGCTCGTTGATTTTTTCAACTTCTAAATCCTCAATTACGTCTTCAGGATTTATTTTAACATCCTCAGAGGGTGCGCCTTTGTCATCTTCTGTTGGGCTTTTGAAAAACTGACTGGAAAATTCAAATTTTAGGCGATTCTTGCCTTCTTTCTTGGTATCAACTACATCAGTCACTGATGCCTTAAGCTTTACAATGCTGTTGTCCTTTTTTATTTTATACTCACTCCAATCCTCACGAACCACCAAAAACTTCGGTCTTTCTACTGTTTCGTTTTTGATCATTTCAATTCCTCCCAGCTTACAGTTCCATCTCGTTTTACATGGACAACAAATACCTGTTGAAAAAAGAGGTTTTTGCGTTTCGTTATTCTTTTAGCTTTACAAACCTCAAATTCATCAGTCTCTATTTTGAAGACTCGTTCAAGCACTTTTTTGTCGTACTTTAAGCCAAGAGTGGCATCAAAGGACAAAGCGAGTAATCACTTCTTGACTCTGTAAATTTCTATGCTTTTTTCCTTGGGTCTAACTGCAAAATACTCTTTGCCTTTGTATGAGAAAGGATACCCTTTGTTTAACTCCATATTTGCAGTGTTAAAACGAACCTTTTTATCAACAACAACTGGAGCTTGTGGTGATAGCTCGAACGAAAACTCGTTGCTCTCAGACTCTAGTGACGTACCCTTGAGAGTTACGGTTAGATGTTCAATGCTAGGAACCCTAATGTTACATTTACAAGTTGAGTTAAACATATGCGTCACCAAATAGATAATAGAAAGGTCTTCCTATATTATTTTTCCTATAGGTTTTCGGAAAAGACACATAGAGCGGGTAACTTAACAGCATCATGTTATAGCAACCTCAATGACCACCTTGTTACGCCTGCGACTTGGCGCTTTTTTAACTTCTGCACTCGTCAAGTTTGGGTCTACGTTTTGCGCCCGACAAAAACGCCGACAACTATGCCAACCAGTCCTGTGATGGCGCTGAAAACTTCGCTGTTCCAGCTATGCAAAAAGCAATGTTAGCTATCTCGATAGCTGTTAAGCATGCGGTCATGCCTATGCCAAACTTCACCACGTACACAAGCGTCTCGTCAGGCTCCTCATCCACGCGTCGCCCGCGCTGGAAACGCCTACGCGTCAACGCGTGCTTAATCAGGTCGTCCATCGAGGCTTAACCTCTGCTGCAAAACTCTTCGCTGAAACGTTCGGGAACGGCTAAGCGCCCGGTGCCCGCCCAGCAGGAAACTGTTAACAAGCGTGCCAGCAGCCTCTTGGGGAATATGCTCCTTAACCAGAACTGATACATCGGTTGTCCAGCTGAGCGGAACCGCAGTATAATCCAGATCGAAGAGCCCATCTGAATAGCGGAAACTGTTCTGCGCAAGCACAATGTGCTTGGCTTTCACGCCTAAGACGCCGATGAAGACGCCCCAGCTTTTAACGGGCACATCAATAGCCGCCGCCCCGCTGCCGCCGCTTTTGCCAGTGCTGGCGTCGCACCATTCAACACAGATTAAGTCTCCTATGCAGAGAGATTCAAGCTGCTTTTTCAAGTTTTTTTCTTTTTGTTTTTGATCCAAATCTTTTCACCTTGCAAAATCCTTCACTCTAAAATCGAGATCGAGGTTTCGACGACGGCGTTTATGTTCCTGCTCCAGCAAGCAACGCTAACGCGATCGGCAACGCCAAGAAGCCGCCCTCTGTGGGTGTCTGCGAGAAGGGCGCTATTTTGCTCCGCCAAAGCTTACCCGTCACATCAACACAGTCGCATACTTGCCCACCGTTAAGCGTTAGCCACTTAAGAAAAGCAGTTAACCCATCAATCAACGAAGCGTATTTGGCGCTGTTAACCTTACTGCATGCTATACACATCAATGCTGAGTAACCTGAAAACTCGTCTTTTGTCTCATCTGATGCTCCTGTGTATGGGCAGTAGTATTCGCCGCCCCAGGAACCGCGAGTCAACGTGTTGATGTAGTCGAGGCAGATTTCACATTGGCCGCTAAAATCGCTTGTAGTAAGATAAGTGCTGTGTGCAAACTCGTAATTCGCCCAGCTGCAGAGCGCTTGCGTGTAGCTTATTTTCTCTTTATAAGTAAAGGGGATATTGGTGTTTTGCTGGTACGGATAAGATGTGTCATAGTATTGGAAAGTGTTGCCTCTCCACCCGACCACGCCTATGCTGTAGTACAGGTCGTTTGCAAAAGTTTGCACGCTGTAACCCGCAGCTGTAGCGAGGCTGCCGCCGTATGCATCCATGGCAAATTTTGCTGAAAGCAGACATTCCGCGCAGTCGGCAAGCAGAGCCGTCGTATCGGTCACGCCGTCCAATATCACGTTGGCAATGAGGTTAGATGAGTAAGCCACTGTGTGGGTATACTGCAAAGTGCGTAGAAAACTCATTGCGTTTTGCACGTTCGATTTGTACCTTGTTCCGCTTGTCAGCTTATCGTAGTTGCTCATTGCCCAAGCAAGCAGCGCCGCGCCCGAATCCACCTTCAGGTTGCCATCCGTGCCCTCGGAGGTTTGAGCTACACAGGCATAGGGCGAATAGGGATTGTACTGTTGATACCAGCTGCCGTCACTGTTCTGCAGCGAAGCCCACAAATCCAGAATATTCTGTGCCAACGTCAGGTTTGAGGAGCCGCCTAACTGCAGCAGCGCCAGGACAACGTAGCCAGCTTCGTAACTGTTCATTGTTCCAGTAGCTGATGAAACCACAACTTTCCCCGACAAGATGCATGAATCCAAAAGGTAATCAGTTACAACAGTGCAGCTTTGCTTGATGCTTGTTCCAAAAATGAGGTATAACCCCTTCTGTGCCAGATTTATAATTCGAGTAAGGGGCCGAAAAAATAGCTCCGCCACCTCCTGAGCGCTTAGGACGCGGTTCCAAATCATGCATTCAGCAACAACCCCGTTGAAGCCGCCCTGCGATGCAGTTTTAGATGCCAAATAAACATCGTTGGTGGATGCGTCCAAATTGCCGGTCTGCGCCTGAGTGAAACGTGAGAAGCTGATTAACGCCGGATGGGTCAGCTACGTACAGGTACATGTTGCTGCCGTCGTAGACGCCCATGGCGAAGCAGCGTCCATTCAACGGCGCAGTTCCAGCTGGCGAAGTCAAGTAAACCCAGCTTCCGCCAATATGCACGCCGAAACGGACGGCGCCGGAAGTCCCGACCTGCTGAAGCAGGAACTGGCCGTCCTTTGCGATAATGTAGTTTTGGTCCGCGCCATATACGGAGGGACTGAACCAGCCGCCAATAGCCAGCTTGTTAGTTCCAGCCAAATTCACGTTTGCAGTGCAATCCACGTAGCCTGACCCAGCGAACTGCAGAACCAAACTCAGCGGTCCCTGAACCCAGAACCCGGCGTTTATCGTGCCGTTGTTCGGAGTACTGTTTGGCGCTGAGTCGTTAGCGAATGTGCCTTGCCCTTCAGTTAAATGATAAAGGTCCAAAAGACCCTGCAGGACAAGCGCTGTCGGCGTCTGAACTTGATCACTGCTTATAGGCAAAGTGTTGAGTGCTGATGTTGAATCAGCCATGGCGCTGATAAGCGAATCAAAAATGTTAACTGGACGCACAATCTCAACAGTAGCCTTCGACAGGGTTTTTGTGATGCGGTAAATCTCGTAGTTGCCTGAAAGACCGAAAGCTCCGCCGTTTGTCACGGTGATGACGTCGCCGCTGCTAAGGGTTGCAGCTTGGGCTATGTCGCATTCAAGGGGTGAGCCGCTGTTGGTTTGCTGCAAACTCTGCAAGTACGCTGACGCTAAGCTGTTCAGCGATGCTTGGCTCATAGCGACTTTGTTTGTAAGCGTTTTAACGTTGTAGCCTGCGCCATTGTTTCCAGCTGAACCCGTAATTGGGCTGCCAGTTTGATCAACGCCGCGAATGATTACGCCGTCGTATCCTGCTTTGCTGCGGTCAATGTTTACGCTGCTCTGAGAATCAATTACAATTGCGGTAGGCGTCTGGTTACCTTTCACGGCGATGTTGACGGCGGTGCCAACGTTATAGAGGTTCAAGCCAAGGATATTTGCCAGGTTCAGCGCCGCTGTGCAGCAGTCTGTCCCGTTAAATTGTACGCTGACCGCCGTTGACGGACAGGAGCCGACAGTCATGCTTGCATCCGCGCATATTTCAGTTAAAACTGTGTTAGCGGCAACGTTGTTAAATTTCCCCGTAATCTGCCTTTTCTTCATTAGCTCAAATGTGTTGTTGTACACTGTGCATTCAATTTGCGTAAATGTTGCTTTGTAAGCGCGAAGTAAGCCGCTGAAAACGCTTGTGCTTCCCCACAAAACTTGTATTTGCTGGTCACTCTGGACAAAAGTCAAGTTCGACGGCGTGTTCGGGATAGTGAAGTCTAGCTCCAGTTGCCCGTTGAGCTCATCGATTATCTGGTCAAGTGCTGCATCAGCCTTAGTTACCCATGCGCTGCCCGAATAATATTGAATTGTCCACGTCATAGCTAAAGCACCACGTAGTTTGCTGCATGCTTGAAAACAAACGTAAATTTGAGGACAGGCTGATTCGAGTAATCCTTCGTTTCCACAAACGTCACTTTATCGAGCTTCCATGTGCTGTTCAGGCTTGGTCTCGGAGTTGTCAACGTGACTATTTCCCTCGCATGGCAAGCAAAGGAATAACATAATTGTTGTCAAGATACGCTTTGTTTTGTCCAGAAACGTAGATTACGCCTTCCATGGTAAGAGTCCGCACGTCGCTGCCGATTGAAATAAGCGTGGGCTCGCCTTCAGGCACCTGAACCGTATCTTCAACTGTAGGGGCTTCGTCGGTGTTAGTCTGCGGCGGCAAAGGCAATGTAACCGTCGTGGAGCCCTGCGTGATCTGCCAACTCATCTACATCACCTTGTTAATTATGCCTTTCTTGTACATCACGTCACAGATGCCCTTGTTCACGGCGTCACGCGTTTGCTTAAGCGAAGCAGTTCCTGTTACGCTGCCAATTGTAATGTTGGGTGCGCCTATCGTTATGTTGCTTGTTCCGCCTCCGCCTTTAACTGACACGTTGCCTGCGAGACCTTGCAGGCTAGAGCCTAACGTGTTGGTTTTATGCGCCAGCTGGTCGCTGAGCGATATGCTCTGCGTAACCTGCTTGTTGAATTCTTCCGCAGCCGGAGCAGCATGCGCAAAACACAAATGACTCAAGCGCTGAACCCAACCCATCGATGAAACTGCTCAGCGGCTTAACAACATTCACAACATCGTTAATGGCAGTTTGAAAAGCCTGAACCGGAGCAAGCGCAATATTCAAAGTCCGCAACAAAAACTTCCTTAAAAAAATTCGCCACCGGCAACAAAATGTTATCGTAAGCCCACTTCAAACCATTCCACAAATCGTCGCCAGCAGCTTTCAAACCGTTAAAAGCGCCAACACGGAGCCGCCAACTATGCCGCCTAATTCGTTGATGACATCGCGGAAAGGCTTGCAGTTCTCATAAGCCCAAACAATAGCAGTTAACCCAGCAATCGCCAAGACCACAAGAATAATCGGGTTAGCATCCAACACAGCGTCGAAAGCAGCAGTCGCCGAAGTTGCCGCCGAAGTTGCTGCCGCCTCCACTCCTAAAGCTGCAGAATGTACGCCAGACGCAGCGGTGCTTGCTATTTTAGCCAAAGTTCCCGCTTCATTCAAACTATTCAAAGTGCCAACTACACCGATGACGCTGGGGATAACTGTAAGCGCCGACATCATTAAACTATTATTGTAGTTTCGTCTGTGCTTCATGAATCACGTTCCATCGAAACCTCGTGCGTTTGAACAGCCAAATTCAGCTTATTCGCCGCATCATTTGCCTGCAAACTGTTCTCGCCATACTTCGCAACAGCCTGATTATATGCTTGCTGAGCCAAAGTCACGGCATTAGCAGATTTCTCAACGTTCAAATTCGCCCGGTCAAGGCTAGTCTGTGCATTCTCAATATTATTAACGCTCATGTACAATGTAGCGCCGCTGAGAGCCATCGTATTCATCTGCATCGCGGATTGACTGAAACTCTGCGTAGACTGGGTGACCGCGTTGCTTGTCTGCTCAGAAGCCTCGCTGACATCGTTGCTCATAGACGTAAAGCTGCTGCTAACCTCATTGAAAACTTCCGAGGCATCATCGGTTGCAACAATATCTATTTGCGCTGGAGCTACACTCATTTTTTCATCCTTCCATTAACTTATGAAACCATACGGCTGATTGGATCAAAAACTCCAATTGAAAAGGCGTCAAACCCACAGCGTATTCTAAGGTGTAATGGTAGAGGTTGACGACGACTGCGATTCTTTGCGCTTCTCCGCTCCAATGAATCCAGTCATCGACCGCCTCACCTGACGCGGTAAAAAACCCTCATTCAACAACGCTTTTTCTAAACTGCGAACTAAGTCCCAGGGTGCATCACGCAGATCCTTTTCTGTTAGGTCGGGATAGCACGGCTGCATCATCTTTAAAAGCGCTTGAAACTCAAACTCACGCTGGTCATCTTTGTAGCGTCTGCCAAGTTCGCTTAGTTCTTCGTGGCTAAGCAGAACGAATTTGACCCAGCCAGCGCCTGGCACATTAGCTTCCTGAGGAACTTTACTGTTTTTAAGCAGACTCACACTGAAGTTTTTGAACCGCTCCTTCTGCTCAGCTTCATACTCGTCAAATGCAGCTTTAAGCTTTTGAAAGCCTTCAACATCAAATTTTTCTTCACTCATCAAATCACCTTACCATGAATCGTGACTTCTTGAAAAGTTCCCTGGCGTGTTTGTGTGAGTCGCGCGCCTAAATTGCATCCAACATTTCGAATATATTTTGAGCGAGATCCAAACACTTGCTGCCCTCAATTTTCAAACAAGGAATACCCATGTGATAGTCAGCGTCTGACCGATAATCTTTGAGTTCATCAAGTTTGCTAGCAATGTGCGAAAGATGGTCATCATGGAAGCTATCAATGACTGCCTTGTGAACCGTATGGTCATCTGGAAAAAAATGTCCTCTTTTTTCTTGTTTTGCTTTCGAGGCAAGAAAAGCGGCATAGTAAGCTCTTCCAATTGCAGTTCTATAGTCCGGGTTTCGTTGTTGTATTTATCATCGGCGAGAAGCTTTTTTGCAAGAGTTAGAAAGTTTTTAGGATTATGTGTTGCGAGCATTTGGTCGCCTGTCAGAGTTCCATGCGGGTGAATATCTTTCTGCTCAAGGTTTCAACTTCAGATTGTTGCTTTTCATCATCTAAGGGCACAATGTCGCGTAATATCATTCTTAATTTTTTATCGACATCATCCCATAATTTCATTTTTTCATTAATGGTTAAACTTGGCACTGCGAGTTTGACTATAACTTTTTCCACTCTGCTATTTCGTGGTCGGCTTTTAGTAAAAGGGAAAAATTCGCATCAGGAAAACTCTTAGCTAAGTATCTAAGATAAACTTCAACTGCACTAATAGCTTCCAAAAAGAGAGAATCAGCCAATATTCTCTCTTGAATTTTGTCGTCAATTCGAAATTCAGTATTTTTTGAACTTACTTGTTCGCCTTTCATGTAAAGACTACTTTTTTCTTTTTCCAGTTTTTCATTGAATCTACTAAATCCTCATCCTCAGGCAAGGGCAGACCGTCTTTTTTCTCAATAAATGTTCTTGTGATTGATGAAGAGTGTAGACTAGTTTCGTGCATTAAAGCTGTGTCAAAATCTCCAAAAGCTAAACCTGAAGACAAAGATGTTAGGCCCACTTCTCCCCGCACTAAATGATATTTCACATATTCCATGTCTTGGACATACGACATATGTTTTTCTAAATTTGCATATCTGTGCTTCGCCCTGCGCCGTGCTTCTCTTTTTTTCTCTAATGCAATACTAATTTTCGAAGGTGAAGGGGGCAACATCAGCCCTCTAATGGCTTCTGGCAAAATCTCGGTCTGAATTGAATTAATTAGAACGTCGGCAATTTCTTCAGGGGAGGCATTAGGATACCTAGACGCAACGTCAGAAACGATTAAAGATATTAATCGCGCCATTTTGCTTCCCTTGTAAACAAGCTTATTTTAATTTTCCTTCTGGTTTCACTTCTTTTTCGAGTGTTTTAGATATACTTTCCGAAAGTTTCTTTTTCATTTCAGGAGAAATCTCAATTGCTCTTTCGACGCCGATCGACTTCACTCTCGCTATCTCCATATACCCAATGAAAAATTTTCGCCATTCCTTAGTTATTATCCAAAGAGAATTTGTTAATTCAGTTAATTGCGGTTGACCTGACTTGTAAATAAGTTGCGCCATTTGCTCAATATGCGGGTAAATAAGTGTCTCAACTTTTGCTTTGTCTATTTTTCCACTCTGAGTAACTGCAGTCACGGCCAAATAGTTATAGAGCCTGTCTAAAGCTTTGACCATTGATATAGCGAGAACCTCATTGAGTTCCCCGGAATGGCTTCTGAATATTCGTTCAAATTCATTCAGTATGCCTGGGAAAAACAGATTATTCTGGTCAAGAAGAATTTCTTTATTTTCGTTCATATATTTTATTAGCCATAGAAAAGAATACCGAGTAAAGACCAAATTATTTGTATAGATTTTATTTTCATTCTCACTTGGGAAAAACTTTCTAATATCCCTGTAGAATTGAAAAAAGCTTATCCAAGCTAAACTTAAGTCAGACTTCTCACCCAAAGAATATTCCTTAAGAGATCCTATGTACTTTAGCCCCAATGTTTTTGCAGTAGAGGTTGCGACTGTCCTTGAAACAGACTTTAGAGTTAAGAAGACGCCAGCAACATCCTTAAGAAAAAATCCAGGAAGAAAAAGTTCAGCGGAGTCTCCGAATAGGGCGTTCCCCATCAAACGATTAGCGCAAATGTTCATTTCTTCAAAATTATCTTGTTCAAAGGCGCCTACGGCAGCTGCGAAATCTTGTTTAATCACTTGTGAGACGCTTTCCATACTGCATCGCTATTCGTTATGTTTTATTAGAGTATTCATATGTTTTGCTCACTTTAAATATGAATCGGTATCCCTTGTAAATTAGTCCACGCTACTGAGCCTCAAATTCTTGGAGTGCAACTTTGAGCTTGGAATCCTTCAACATCAAATTTTTCTTCTGTACTCATTTTAAATCACCTGACGAATTAAGTTTTGTTTTGCAGGAGAAGGGAAGTTTTGAACCCGACTTTAAATTAGCAAGTTGATGCTTACGTAATCCGTTGAAAGAAGAGTTTGTCCGCACATAATTTATAGGGCTTAAGCAAACTAATTATCACCGATATTTTACGGGGCTTGAAGATGAACGCGAAAAATGTGCTTGAACTCATCGGCAACACTCCGATGGTTGAGATAAGACGCTTGAATCCTAACCCCAACCTTCAGATGTACGTGAAGTTGGAGAAGTGTAACCCAGGCGGGTCAGTTAAGGATCGAATCGCCAAATACATGATTGAGGCTGCTGAAAAATCAGGGCAGTTGACAGCCGACAAAACCGTGATTGAACCCACAAGTGGAAACACGGGCATCGGGTTGGCTTTGGTCTGCCGAGCTAAAGGGCACGACTTAGTACTGGTTATGCCTGAAACCATGACGTTGGAGAGGCGACAGATCCTGATTTCTTTGGGGGCTAAAATTCTACTCAGCGATGGCTCCAAGGGAATGGATGGCGCGGAAGACTTAGCGCATGAAATAGTCAAACGTAACCCAAACAAATACTTCATGCCTAACCAGTTTTCAAACGAAGCAAATGTTATGGCACATTACCAAACAACAGGTGAGGAGATATGGCGAGACACGAACGGGCAGGTCACCCACTTCCTGGCAGGCATCGGAACCACAGGCACGTTAATGGGTGTCTCAAAACGGCTCAAGGAAAACAACCCAGCTGTGAAGGTTATCGGAATTCAGCCTGAGCCTGGCACAGTCGATTCAAGGCTTAAAAGACCTGAAAAACCAGTATGTGCCAGCAATCTGGAACCCCAAATTGGTCGACGAAATCTATTATGTGAACCCTAAGGACGCTGAGGAAGCTTCCCGCCTTCTTACCTTGCAGGAAGGAATCTTTGTTGGCCCCAGCTCGGGAGCCATTTTCCACATTGCAATGGCCAAAGCAAAAGAAATCAAGAAAGGCGTGATGGTTGCCATTGCTCCGGATGGCGGCGAAAAATACTTAAGCACAACCCTTTGCGACCCAATTCTCTGTTTAGAATGTGTGAAGAAATATGGACTTCAATGTTCATACAAAGAGGGCAGTCCAATCGTGAAAGGTGACACGTCGCCCTAGGATCCATTTCCTCGTGGTTAATACGTTGCGGGAATGGGGAGGATATTTGGCAATTTTTCCAGTCACGAAAGTTAAGTCCCTACTTACGTGGCCCATGATTTTTGAGCTGGGTACTGCGCTTTTATTGAAAACTTGGAAAACAGAAAAAAGGCACTTAAAACGTGCCTTGTGTAACGGTCTGCGCTTCTCCGCTTATGTCGTTGGCGATTGTGCCTTTCTGCCCGTTCTTCACGCTGTAAGCTGTCAAAACAACGTTGCTCAACGTGATTTTCGGGTTTCCAGTCGTGGTGCCCTGCGGACCCCAAATTACCGTTACCAGTGTGCCGTTGAGAACATCGGTAAGCAGTGCTGCGTAAGCTGACGGAACAAAAAGCGCTGAAGCCTTGAATGTGTTGCTTTGGTTGCCGCTAGCTACAAAAGCGGCTGTGGGCGTAGTCTGGCAAACGTATTCTTTAATCATTTCTGCCTTGACGTCCATGCTGAAGTCAGTTAGAAAACCAATTGCGGTTCCGCCGACCTGAACAACTGCGTTCCGACTTAGAATTGGTGTAGTTGTACTCATGTTTTTCACCTCGCAATAAGCTGATTACTATGAAAGGTTCTGCTGCACTAAATCGAGAATTTGCTTTTCAATCTCCGGCGCAAACTCGCTTAAATGCTGATTAACCGCGTTAGTCAGAAACAGTCGTGCAGACATGCGTTTAGTGCCGAACTCCACGTTATATGCGTATGACGCGGTTGCTTTGATGCGCACCTGAAAGTTGCTAACTTGCTCAACGGCTAAAGTGCTCTTCAAGTAGCCAGTGCGAACAGGCACCAAAACCTGAGCCGTATCCAAGATGCGTGAATAAACGTTCATAAGCGCGGTGCCGACAGCCAGCGGCAGATCCCCGCTTAAACTTTGAAGACCCTCGCTTAACACATCGAAATTCGTTAAATTAATCGAGATTTGAAAGCTCAATTAAACCGCCTTAAACTGAAATATGGAAATATGCGACATCAACGTTGATCATGCACCGGGTTATTTCAGGCGCGTCAGCATGAATCGGCTCGCCTGTAACCGAGTAATTTGGGTCTTGAAGGTGAATTATGCGGTAAACCTCCGCCATTACAGCTTCAAGCGAGGTTTCCGCAGCCATCAAACTGTTACGGTCCGAGGCGCCATTACGCACGATAATGTCGATCACGAGTTTTTCCGTGATTAAATAGCATTTTTGAGCTAAAACATCAACACTTTTAGCAGCACTATTATTGTAGACTGCGACTTGGACTGTTCCGCCCTGAGTGATGCCTACGGCTTCCACCCGCGTAACTGGCCAAGCAATATTTGAAACTGACAAAGGACCTGTTAGACCCCAATTAGACTGGAGCAACTGCGAAATCGCTGCAGCTTGATTAACCGTCATTCCTTATGCACCAGTCTCACATTCACTGCCGATTACTTCAAGATCGTAACAGTCACGCTTAAGGCGCTCAAACTCGGCACTTGACATGACCGTGTTAACACCGTTAACCTTGGCAACTATGTGGTTACTCCGAATTCGAAACGTGCCAACAACTGCGTTCTCAGTAATTACCACGCATGGCTGATTAGACTCATTCATGGATTAATCAAGCCTCCCTTGTAGCGGGGTACGTCGCGTCCTAACGTTGCTTCAGCGCCCAAAGCCACGGTTGTAAGATTCATTATGTTTCGGCTAAAACTATCCTGGTAGCTTTGCACTGCTCCTTGAATCGCGAATTTCCCCGCTGTACCTTTAGTGACAAATAAGTCTCCAAGCTTGTAATCTGCCGCGCCCAGCAGCATGCCGCCGCTTGCAGAAACTAAAACTCCGAGGCATGCAAGGTCAAGTGCAGCTAACTGCGCGAAGGGGTAACGCGGATCCGTCGGCGGCAGCGAGGGCACAAGGCTGTTAACGTATAAGCTAGCCTGGTCGATTTGCGCCTGGATACCTTGCTGACTGACGGGCAACCCGTAAATAGTGTAAGTTCCCGTTGAATCTGGTCCTTGAACATTTAAGCGGCTTGCCACTTCGCTAAACGTAGCAAACGCTGGTGCAGCAGGCGAAATTGCTTGCTGAAGCGGAAAAATAACGTAGAAAAAACCTGCAGTCGGAAATGTCTGAACTGCACCGTCCAAAAGAGTCACTAAGAAAACCCCTGTGCAAACGCCATGGTAATTTGTGTCTCCAGGCTGCCAATCATAGCGCACAACGCCGCCGGCAGTATTCACAACAGTTGCCGGTTTGGTGAACAATAAATGCCCCTGCTGACTAAGCTGAAAAGCAACCGTGCAGCCAGTAAGGTCAAAAACTGAGCCATCACCATTTTGCATGGTTGCTTCTATGCTGGGCGACAAATCGCCTGTGTTCATTTCTACGCTTGGAATACTCATTTTTTAGTCACCTAATCATCGGAATCGCTTCGAAGAACAACTGGCTTGCTGCCGCTCTTAACTGTAACCTTACGGAAATGCTGCCTACCTGCAAAAACACGGTCAAAAAACCCAACGATGTCTGTTCGGTAAACTTTAACGTTTTTAGCAACAATGTCGGCGAACGCTTGAGCGTCAATGTTTGTTTCACTAATTTTTTTGATACTTGAATCATTGAATCCAAGTAAGTCAGTAAGAACCACATAATAACTATGAATTGTTGTTTTTCCATTAACAACTAAATCTTTGAAACTAAGCAAATCCAGCTTGGAAAGACTTGTCTTTTTCCTTATAGAATCCGCAAAGCCTTGCAGGTCAAACTTCACAAGCTTAGATTTTTTTATCTCAGAATCAGCTAAACTAAGCTTGTCGACACTGTTAGCTTTCGGTTTCTTAATAACTCCGTCGCTTAAGCCCATGTTAGCAGCGTTATTAATTTTGGTTTTAGCTATTTTGGAATCCAACAGACCTACCTTGTCAACATTGTCGATCTTGCTCTTTTTTACGGCAGAATCAGAAAAACCGAGTTTACCGCTACTGTTCACTTTAGGGTTTCTTAAGTTGGATTCCAAGAAGCCAAGATTATCACTTAAAGTAGAAACGTAGGCTGTGTTTGCAGGTCCGATGTAAGCGTCAGCGACAACAACATCATCAATATCAACGCTGATTGCCGATGATTCGGATACTTGCAGCGAATAGCAACCTACCAAAACACCGCCAATAGACCGGTCATCAGTGAAGCTGCCTACGTCTACTTTCTGCGTTCCGTTTACCCAAAGCGTGACTTCATCTGCTCCGTCACCAACAGCCCGAGCATAAATTTCTATGCAGTACCAAGCATTGGAAGCTAATGCAGTGGTGCCGCTTTCGTAGGCTGTGGTGGCGCCTGAAGATTTGCGGTAGTATATTCCGAATTTACTTGTGCCGAAATTGAAAATCGGTTCGGCTACAAGTTGGGTTGTTCCGCCTGTGGAGTAGATGCGTGGACTCAGCACCCAAAACGAAGATGAAGCAGTTGGCAACGCATTGTTAAAGTAATAGTAGTTTCTCGCGTAGAGTGTACTATGACCTGTTAGTGTTTTGTAAACATAGCCAAAGTCGCCAGAGTTCTTCAGGTTGTCAAGTTCATACCCGTAAATCCCGCTGTGCGTTGGGCTTAATGTTCCATTGTTTATTACTTGGATGCTGTCATTTTCCAGTTCAATAGCAGCATTAGGTACATTATAAGACGACCAATGTCCAGCCCAAACACCATTAGCAGGCGCAAGATGTGTGTCTATGCCAGTAATAGAAATTATTACTGTGCCGTCAACGGTTAAAGTTATGCTGCCGCTGACTGCAGATACCCAATCAAGTCTAACTACATGCCATGCGTTAAGGGTAACAGGTGTTGAAGATACATACTGGATCCACGTGACGCCCTGACTTCTTGTCGAACCATCGTTAAGAGGATACTCTACAGCCCAGTAAACGTTGCCGCTGCCGTCGCAGTAGGTTGACGGGCAACCGTTTGCGTAAATGCCAGCGCCAGTTTCAAATCCGAAAGGCGAAAGATAGCTTGGCGCAGTTGTTAACCTGCTAATGAATTTCACCGCCCCAATTACAGAAGCGTTTGTGTAGTTTTTGCCAAAATTATGCTCGTAGTGGTCATAACCGCCATTAGCAGGTGCAGTTACATCTTCGCTATACGGTGCAGAGTAAGCGTCAGAACTTAAGGATATAGTGCCACCATTATTGAAAACGTTTTCCCACGGACCAGGCAGCGCATTAAAACTGTCTGCAAAAATTATGTTTGAACTTGTGACTATTGTGTTAGCTGCGCCAGTACTACTGCTTCCAGTCCATGTACCGCCGTCTGTAAGGTCGGTTCCACCACTGTTCTCCCAACCTGAAGTCAAAAACGTAGTAAAAAACCGCGTTAGGTAGTGGCGTTCAAACGCACTGACACGCGGAAAAATGTGCTTATGAACATATGCCTCCAGTTTCTTGGCGTCATGCAAACCTGCAAAAGGAACTTTAAGCGTTAACGGATATTTTTCGCCACAGTAAGGACACTCGTGGCTGTTAGCTTTGACTTCCTTCCTGCATTTGGGGCAAATATGCGTCCACAACGGTAAGTAACGCTTAAGGAAATTTGGAATATTCAAGTAAACTTACACCTCTCAACTTACGAAATTACGGATTATTACCCAAAAAAAGTGGGATAGAAAAATAGTTTTAACTTCCTTGTTCGCTCTTGATTTTGACTATCGCTTCGAAAGTGTCGCCGTTCGCCCACACACACGTAGCCATAACAGTTGAACTTGCAAAGTGAACCAGCAAGGTACCACCGGTTGTCGCGCTGTTTAAAACGCCAACTTCAGTAATAGCAGTAGTGCCAGTTAAGCCGTCAACCGCATTGCTGAATGTAGCGTCCCAAACTGTCGTATCATTAGTCACTGTGGTTGTTGTTTGAGTGGGCGTAACAGCTTTGCGCTTTGTTTCAGTTTGCAACGCTGTGTCGCCAGCAGCGCTATTAGTTGTACCAGTACCAATTCCAACAGCAGTAAACGCTGTAGCAGTTAACCCGGCAATCAACGCTGAAGTAACAGCAAACCCCGCATTAGTCATCGTGTTATGCGCTTTTTTGCCAATCAAAAGGTAACGCAGCAAATTCTTAACGCGTTTCGCCGTAGGCTTTTTTCGGCTATCATAAACACTTAAGACTTCGCCGTTTTTATCTCTGCGAATGCCAACTACCCAATCGACCATTTGCTCATGTCCTTCAAAACTCATTTTCTTTTTCTCCTCCTAAATTTTAAATAAGTTTTTTTAAGCCCCAACTCAAAAAATGAGGCAGATTTTAGTTTTTAGATGCTGAACCAGCACCTGCCATTCCAGATTTTACTTCCTGAGCACCAGCAACAATATCCCGCGTACCCTGTACCGTATCGCCATTATAGTATTCTTCAGTGCCCTTAGCTATCATGCCTGCGCCGCCAGCGATCGTACCTAATCCTGTCGCATTGCCGCCGTAAATAGCCGAAACCATGCCTGCTACAGTAACAATTGCACCTAGAACAGTCAGAATTTTATCGCCTTTCTCCATTTTTTTCAACTCGAAATTTACTTTTTGCTCGCTTCTCCAGGCCACAATGCTTAAGCGAGCCAGCACTTTCAACCTGGCAAAAAAAGGAATTTTGTCTAAACGCGAAATTGCGAATTTAGGTTGCAGCTAATCCTGTTACTTTCACGATTGCTTCTCCATATGTCACAACGGGGCTATACCGTGTGCTCAAGGTCACATCGACAGAATCGAACTCTTTCTTGATCTCCAAATCAGACGTCAAAGGTCGTTTAATTACGAAAAATCCCAATGGCGAGTATGCTGCGCTCAGGTTCTGTCCCGTGCTGACTATGTATGCGGTTCCGGCTGGTACAACGGTGCTTACGTAGACGCCCATGCCGAAGATTTCGCCGAGCTTTCCGTTCTGTGTTGGCGAGTCTGCGCCGGCGCCTCCGTACTGAGCCCATAGGCTGAATTGCGGCAGATACATGACGTCTCGCATGTTTACTGGGTTGAGCAGAATTGTGTCGGCGATTAAGCTGTAGCCTTCAATCGTTGCTTTAGCAGCCAATATGTCTTTGCTGCCTAAGCCTCCTGTTACGGTAAACTCGCTTCCTGTTGCTCCGAGACTTTTGCCGGTGCTTGGCAACGTGTTTCCTGCAGCGGAACCAATCACCCCTATGCAGTCGCTGTCAATTGTGTAAGCCATGCGCCTGGCAAGCCGCCTTAGCTGATCTTCAATCACTGGGATGTATAGGTCCTCGATGTTTTCTCGGCTGATCCGCTCGCGCAAACCCTTCTTGTACGGCGTCACTGTGATGGTGTTGTACGGTGTGAAATCCATCATGATTTCGCTGCCTTCCGAAACTTCGCTTATCGCTGCAGAGCGGCTGCCGTTTTGCTTAACGAAAGTGGCGGTTTTGCCTGCGACCAACGGAAACTCTGGAAACAGCTTCTTGACAACTAAAGCTGGCATTGTGAGTTCGACGATTTTCTTGTGCAAAGACGGGTACGCAATTGCTCCTGTGCTAGTCCATGAAAGCGCATCTTTAACGAAACTCAATTCAAATCACCTTTACGGGATACAGGAAAGCAAAGCGTAAATGACGTTGCCAGCGGTTGTAGCAGCAGTTAGGGCTCTGCCTATCCACTGTTCAGTCTTGTCAAGTTGCCTTTGCAGTGCGGTGGCGGTTGTTGTGTCGTAGTATTGGGTGGCGCCGCCTGTTGGTGAAGCCATAACTGCGACGGCTGCGACTTGTCCTGACGCGTCGCCTGAGATTCTTGAACCCATCGTGATGGCTCCTGAAGCGGTAACTCTTACTAGGCCTCTGCAGATGACAGTTATTTTCTGCCCTGCTGAGCCGCCTGTTAAAGCCACGCCTATGACGTCTTTTCGTGCTCCGTCAGTGGGCTTGACGCTTGGAATGAACCCGGCTGCGCTTATGTAAACTACTTGTCCAGCGGTGACGGTTGCTCCTGTGTCAACTTGAGCAGTTATTAAGTAGCGGTCGCTAACTAATGCGGTTGTTCCCTCTAAAGACATGCATGTTCACCTTTATTGAAATCCTGAAAATCTTTTGTGAGCTTTAAGGAGGTCTTTGAACCAGTCGTAGTTGCCAAGCGCGTCGTGTTGAACCTCGTCGACGGCGACTATGCCTCTGCCGCTTCCGCGTTTAGCCTGTGCCTCTGTGCCTTCGTCGTCTGAGTCGTCTGTGCTTTCGCTTTGGGTTTGTTGAAGCTGTTTTGAGAGCTCGCTTATTTTCTTGCTTAAGCTCCTCTTTGTAGCTCTCTTAGCCACTTCGCCTTCAAGCTCCGCCACTTTGTTTTTTAAGGCTTCAACCTCAGATTCGGAAGGGGTTGTTTGCGTTATCTGCTTCTCAAGCTGCTGCAGCTGATCCATGAAATCTTCGTACGTCAACTGTTTCGGCGCTGATTCTTCTGGTGCCGTGTTAACTATGCCTTGTGCCTGATGTGGAGAAGCACCGAACTGACCATTATGTTCAGACATGTGCCTCACCTCTCCTTTGCTTTTCACTTCATTTTTGTTTTCAGGTTCTTGCGGCCTTCGCCTAGAACCCTCATCATCACCTGTGTTAACAAATGACTGCGAATCGGTAACAGATTTGAGAATGGCTTCCCATTGCCCCGCGTTCATGGCGGCGAAAAAGCCCACGGGCTGAAACGCCGTATCCTTGTAAGCGGGACTTGCCACGATGCTGAGTTCGCGGACCTTTGGCTTGTGGATGATCTCCCAGGCTCCAGGGCACAGGTGAACAAGCATGCCTTCTTTGCGGGTTGGGCGCTTGCACTTGCTGCATTCAACATCCTCGCTGTCAAGCTGAATACTCACATGCGTCACGTAGCCGCGGAGGATTTTCTCGATAAGCCTCTCCTCGCCGACCTCAGCGCGGAAAAGCACTCGGTCGCTGTCGCGTTTAGCTTCAGAAACCCGTCCCACAACCATCAGTGCGCTCTCGGCATGGTCAACGCGGAGCTGAGCGCCAACGAGGCTTTCCGACAGCGCATCAAGGTCCTCCAGGGGCACTTGCCATTTATTGGCGTTAACGCTCGTGTCGACGGCTACCCCTTCGATGTTCACAAGCTTTTCCCGCAGCGCGTACTGTGCGCTGACGCCTTCTTGAGCCTTAAAAGGCACAAAATAACGAAGTTCCATCCAAATCACCATCCAATTCTTTAGTAATCAACCATGGGTACACGTACGCCACTAGTGTGGTATGCTGTTTCCTGCAAAGCGCGAAAGCTTTGCCAATCCCCAAGCAAACTTGTCTCTGCCTTTGCGGCAGTTCTTCTGGTTTGTTTATGCTGTTCTCTCATCTAAAACGCAACTCTATAATTTTGGTTCCCATAAGCAGGCTATTCAACGTTGGAAATTTGCATGTAAGCATTCACAAGCCTGCGCCTATACTCGTTCCATGCTTTGAAGTCAAGAAGCGTTTTGATTTCCGCTTTCAAATGCCCGTCAAGCCATTTCCGCACCGACTGCGCATCCTTGAAGACGCTTTTTTCGAACATGTAGTTTTGGATTTCCCAACGATTTGTGCCCTTGACTTTTCCAAGCGTTATCTTGACGCCTCCGCCGAGTTCTTTTACGCGGAATTTCTCAAACTTGTCCGGGTCAGCCACGCGGTAGCGCCAAACCGTTGTTCCCTCTTCCAAACCCGGCATGTCATTCGCCCCTTGCCTGCCTCTGGTCAGCTGCTCCACGACGCCTTTCACGGTTTGCTCCGCGATTTTCTGGCCTTCGCTTTTCGGCTTAGGCACGAGCAGTGGCACTCCGCGGTCCTCCGGCTGGGCTGGGTACCCGAGCTGCATGCGCGCTTCCGAGACAGTTATTATGCCGTTTTGAACGAGGTCGCTGACGAATCTGGATTTGTCCTCCACGGTTGCTTCCCAGATTGGACGCCACTGGATCTTGGGGATTTCGACGCCTTCGCCGAACTCATATTTAATCAGCTGCTTGAACAGGACGGTTTCCAAGATGCCGCCGATGATTTCCTGCAGCATCCGCAGGCGGGTAACGTACTCCTGCATCACAACTTCTGCCGTTGCGCGGTTGGTGCTTTGGCTTTCGCCGAGAAAAATCTTGGGAACGCCCAGGACGGCTTCGCGCTGCTTGTAGAGGTAGTCAAGCCAAAACTGGATATTCACGTCTTTGGTTAGGCTTGGAATCACGTCGACGGCGACGTCGCCGCGGACAAATACGTCGGTGGCGGGTTTGCGGTCTCGGAACGCCTCCATGAGCGACTGCAGCTGGGCATCGCTGAAGGGTCGCTCCGGCGTGCCTGCTTTGACTACAAGCATGGGTTTGCTGTAGGTGTGGCAGATCACGGCCAGGTCGTCTTCCAGCTGGTCAAGCAACGCTTGCATCTTTAAGCAGAGGCCTAAGCAAACTTGTGCCGTAGCTGCACTCGTACCACCAGCTTTTCGCTCCCCAGCGGAAATGCACCATGTCCTGAGCCTCAAAAACCACGGGTGGAACGTGAGCAGTTGGATGTACCCGAAGATGTCGCCGTACTCGTTATGGCGCACGCCTACATGAACGGGGTCAAGCGGCTTAAGCCATGTAACTTCGCCCGCTGGTTTCGTCTCGGCAGATCTCCAGGAAAGCGTTTCCGAAAACCAGCATGTCCGACGCAACGATCCGCAGGGTCTGCAGGATGTTCTGTTCGTCAAGCCAATCCGTGAGCCACTCGCTGACGGCGTCGTCTCCGCCGTCGAGCTCAAAGCCGTTGCTGATGCCAAGTTAACGGTGACGTCAACTGCCGCCTTGATGTAGGGCGTAAACGTGTACAGGTCCTTGTATTTGGGCAGGTCCTCGATGGGTGTTGCTCCCCAGATGCGGTCCATGTAGGCGGTGTATGGCGGGGTAACGAAGCCCGCGCCGCTGAGCCCTTAAGCATGTACCGCGAAACGTAGCCGTAGAGCATCTCATCTTTTTTCCAGCTAAAAGGCACCTCCTCATCGGCTTGGCGTTTAGAAACATCGGGAGGAACCTGACGTTCCGCTTTAAAACCCAACTTCGCCTGAAGCTTGCGATAGTTTTCGCTGATTTTTTCTGCAACAAAGCTCATTTGTAAGTTACCTCCATGAATAGCTAACACGGTTCTCGTCAAGAAATATTGACTTAAATTAGTCAAGAAATCTTTACCAAAATCGTTTTACCTGAGACTGATTGCATGATTGATTATGGGCTGTTCAGGTAAGGATTTGGTTTCAGTCCTGATTCTAATAATGGCTATCTCAAGTGTAAGTTTGCTTATGGTTAAATCTGCAAGTGCTCAGTCAATTCCTATGCCGTCAACTCCAAATTTCACTCTGAAATTTGTGACACAGACATACTACGTTGCTCCGACAACCACCATAGACCCATACACGGGCAATACCGTAATTTTACAGCCTGGCTATTACGGAGAAAACCAATCAATAGAAATTAGAATAGAGAACCAGCCCTTTACGCCCTTCTCAGTTAACGGTTCAGAAGTTTATTTTTGGTATCAGATTCAGTTTAAGGGGCACTATTCGACCGATTGGCAAACTTATTGGAGTCCGATACCTAACTCAGAGCCAACTGCCAACATTCCTCGATCAAAGGGTGACTATACGATCATTTCGGTTTCAACCCATAATAACGAAGTCGGCTCTGGTAGTGTGACTGACTTTCCAGACGGCGGGACAGTTGATTTTCAAGTAGAAGCAACTATTGGGTATTATACTGCAACCAATAATGATATTTTCGGTCTCCCTCCCACGAACTTCCACGGGGAAGGGAGCAATTGGAGCAATACACAATCAATAACCATAAATTATGACTCAAACTCTGCCGCTTCAACCACGTCATCGACTGGAACACCGTCATCACTTACCTCAACTCCAACCGTTCTAGAGTTCCCCTCAATAAGTATAATCATCGCATTTCTTATTACAGCAACTTTACTCGGAGTAGTTTTGATGAACAGAAAAACGAAGAATTGCCTTATCTCAAACGAAAGACTCCGATTGAAAATTGCTAAACTGGGATAAACCCCCAAAAAACAGTAGCATTTAGCCGATTTCTACGGCTTTTCAGAGTTATGGCTTGTCTTTGATCTAAGCCTCTTTGCGGATTTTTAATCCCCGTCTCCTCAATCTGGCGACGGCTAACTTCCTGGGGAATTTCCCGTTGAGCAACAAACCTTTTGCTCATGGTTCGTAGGCTTTTGCGGATTTTTTGTGCAACAAAACTCATTTCAACACACGCCTCATGTTACCATCAAATTAATTTTACCCGTTTAATGTAATGTCGCCGTTCCAACGTGAAATTGAGGAGTAACTTGCAGGGACGACATTACAGGTTTGAGTATCGTTTGTGCTCCAAGAGCATTCATAAGTGACTGCAAAGCCGTCTTTGTTGGGATGTGCTTAGTCTCTTTGAGAGACATTTTTAAGGTTGAAATTTCCAAGTTTATCGTTTTTCCACTTTCCGATTTATTCTGGCGGAAGCATAACCGCGCCCTTGCCAGGCAACGGAGATTGCACAGCCGCATAGGCAGCCAGCGCCATGCTCCAGAAAACATCGTCATGTCCACCTTCGGGGTGACTGAAGCGCAGGTGCCCAGTCTTCATAAGCTCAACCTTCTCAGCATTCAACTCAGCCGTCAAATCAACATCCTCCAGTTTCTTGGCGGGAACATAGGGAATTTTGACTTCGCCAACCCGCATTTTTTCGCGCAGAATTGTGGCCATTTCTTCTTTAGATTGGACGGTGAAGGTGATGCCGGTTACGCCTTGGATTCCGCTGTGAACCATGTCTTCAACGATGTAGTTTCCAACTCCGGTTACGTCAGAATATATCGCCCGAATCCCTCTCCAACGGTCTTGCAGGCTCTTGATGTAGCCGATGACACTGGCGTACTCCGTGTGCAGCGGGAAACGGTGAACGTGAACTACCTTCAACATGAAGCCTTGCTTTTCAACCACCAAGACGACGCTGTAGTCTTGTTCTTTTCCGAAGTCAACGCCCACGTAAAACTCGCCTTGGGGCTGAACTTGAAAATCGTATGGGGCCAGTTGGCTGTCGATACAGCCCACGATTAAGCTCTGGGTTAGCCAGGCGTAGATGTCTTCCACGAACTCAGCCATGAATTCGCGCTGAAAACGGTCGATTGGAAGCTGGTTTCTCATCTCATCTAAAAAGGTTTGTTTTATGAGGCCGCTTTTGACGACTTCTTCGCAGGTTACTGTGTGTTTGCTGAATTCGGGGGCTTGGCATATGCGGTAGAAGACGCTGTCTTTGCTCCACGGGGTGCTGCTGGCTATTAATGCGCCGTCAGTTGTGCTGAGCATGGGGTAGAGGACATTGTAGAAGACAAGCTTGTCATCCTTGAAGAAGGCGCTTTCATCGGTGATAACTTGGTTAGCCGCGTATCCTCTTAGGAGCTGGGGGCTGTTTGGGAGGGCGATGATTCGGCTGCCGTTTTTGAAGCGCACGGTCGTGCGCTGCAGCTTCTCAACAAGCGCCTGCCGCTTCTCTTTCGGAAGCTCCCCAAGAAAATCGCCGATGCGGTCGCTCATTATCATGCTTTGGCGGAGGGTAGGAGCCACAATCAAGGTCAACGTTTTCGGGTAGGCGCATGCGAACCAGATCGCCCGCAGGGCAATGCAGGTTGTTTTGCCCGCTTGCCTGCTCCACCGTACCACGATACGCTTGCCATTGTCGCGTAGAAGGGCTGCCTGGTACTCTTTGACCTGAAACCCAAAAAATTCTCGCGCAAAAATTACTGGGTCTTCAGGCACAATAATGCTCAGGGGAGCTGTTTCAGGCGCCTTCTGACTTTCCTGGTGGCCCTCTATCATCCACCGCAGCCGTGACCTTTGCCGCTGTTTTATTTAGCATCGCCTCCAGCTTGTCTAGGTCTTGGTCGATTTGGCGTTCGTCGATTCCTTCGGCGAGGTTGTTGATTATTTGGGCAGTGTAGGGCGGGTTAACGAAAGCCCGCTCCGCTGCCGCTTAACATGTAGCGGCTGACTAGCCCCACAGAATCTCATCCTTCTTCCAGCTCAGCGGCACCTCCTCCTCGATTTGGTGCTGGCTAACGTTGGGCGGCACCCGCCTTTCCGCTTTAAAACCTAGCCTCGCCTGCAACTTTCGGAAGCCCTCGCTACCCACTCAGAAACAAAACTCATCCAAGATACCTTCCTATTACTTTGAGACAAACAGCAAGAGGATTTGTTGAAGGCGAGCGGTTTAACCTGCCTGCATGTTGCTGATTGTTAGTCAAGAATTATTGACTAATCTTAGTAAACAAACTTTTACGAAAGAGCTTTTATAGCCAATAGCTCCTAACCATTCAAGTGTGGGAAGCATGAACAGAAGTGAAAAATACAAAGCCACTATTGCTCCCGTCGCCATAATTGTTATTATTTCCAGCTTAATTCTCACTTGTGGCATGCATTTTGGAAAAGCACAAACATCTACGCCGGTCAGTGGCATAGTCACTAAAGATACTGACTGGATTAAAGCTAACAGCCCATATAACTTAACCGGGAATGTTTTGATAAGCAATGGAGCCACGGTAACGGTTGAGGAAGGGACCACAGTGAACCTTAACGGCTACTACATAATGGTTAACGGTTCACTTATAGTTCAGCAAGGCGCCATAATAAACATGCCAAACGCAGCCAACATACAGGTTAATGGCGTTTTGTCAATAGAAGGAACAAGCTCTGACGCAGTTTACATAAATGATGGTTTTATATCTTTCACGGCTGAATGCACTAGTTGGAACGACCAAACAGGCACGGGTTGCATAATTGAGAACGCCAACTTTAGCTTAGCTTCAATAGCAATCACCAACACCGTAAAGATAGCGAATACAAACGGCGCGTACATGGCTATTCACGACGGCTCCTCCGTGATAACTAATAATTCTCATTGCGGATTCGCTATTTACTCAGGTTCGCCTGTAATCTCAAACAATCATATCGACGCCGCGATAACCGTTATTGACGGGTCACCATTAATTTCTAATAACACAATTACGCAAAGAGTTTATCCATATGGAATTATGCTAGAAGGAATCGAGCCAGTAACAATAAGCGATAATGTTATTTCTGGAGCTTTTTATGAGGGCTGCATCAATGGTGGAGGCGAGGCGACGATCGAAGGAAACCTCATCGTAAACGCGGATCCTAAAGGAGCAGGCATGGAATTAGGAGGGCCCACAAACCAACTTTACCTTTACCATTGAGGATAATACTGTAGCAGAATGCGATAGCGGAATAGTAGTTAGTGGAGCCAATTTACAAGTAAATTTTATGTACAATAATCTCGAAAATAATTCAGAATATAATTTATATTTGCAAACTTCTGATAACCTGAATGCAAGCTATAACTGGTGGGGAACCACTGACCAGCAAGCAATCAACCAAACAATCTACGACTTCAAAAATGACTTCAATCTAGGCACAGTTAACTTCTCACCATTTTTGACTACGCCAAATCCTACAGCACCAGCAATTCCCAGTCCAACTCCTACTCCAGCACCGTCGCCATCAATTCCAGAAGACCAATCGCTGATAATTCTGGTACCACTTCTGATAATGACTATAGTTTTATTATGTATGTATAAAAAAAGAAAATAGAAAGGCATTATCGTATAATGCCTCCTAAATCTGATCGAGTCTTATGAGCCGTTGGGGGCTTCTGCTTTCGCTTTCACATATGCGTTCTCCTTCTGCAATTCTGCAATCAGTGTGGTCATTGCTTTGAAGGTGATATCCATCTCTCTGAGCAGGTCGTTGATTGCTAGGTTGACGTTGGTTATTCTCGCGTTCAAGTTGCCGATATCTTGCTTTATTTCAGGGGAAAACTGAACTTCCTGCGGATTCCTTTCCTTAACAGTCATGTTTTCACCTTAACTGGAAATTGAAACAATCATGTCTATGTATCCGGGACTTTGCGGCGTTCCATATGTAAGCGCTTTTCCTATGACTTGACCAGTAGCAGTTGTTGAAGTGTAAGGTGCTGCACTGCCGGGTGTACTAGATGCACAAACTCTATCTCCAGGATTGATAGTCGTAGCAACAGCTACTCTTGCAAGACCCCAAATAATGACGTTGACAATGCCTTGACTTTGTGTGGTTTGTGTTGCAACTCCAATGATGGCAGAACCATTACTCGAACAAGCTGGTACTACTTTGTAATTTGAATCAAGCGAAACTAATTGTCCTATCGTCACGCCCCCGTTTCCCACAGTAAATGGTTGTCGAATTGAACCTACGGCCAAGTTGCCTAATTCCCAATTGGTAATGTAACTGGTCGGATCAAACATGGTTGCATCAGTGATTGTTTGTGGTTGATTTGGATACAGGTCGCTCTTTGTTATGTATAAGGTGTCGTAACTATAGTAGCCACTACTAGAATGAAGGTTGTCCACCAATGCTCCGTTTTGTTGGTTAACGTTTATGGTGTCCGTTAGAGTTATGCGAGGAGGATCCCAAATGTTTGTTAGACCGTGACCAATTAGGATCGCGCCTCCGCCTATGTCCGCGGCTGGATTAGTATTTGATGCTAAGAGACCGTAGGCCTGAATGTCATCAGCTTGCAAACCGTATTGAACAAGCAATAGCGGGTAAGTTGAACTCATTGGTCCGAGCGTCGCTTGAATGCTAGTGGTTTTGTTGGATACTGGGAATGTTATCTTTTGAACGGTCATATTGCCTAAGTTGTCGATACTCATCACAGAATTGCCTATTCCGGGCTCAATTGAGAATTTGTTGCCTGAGTTTGGCAATGCCAACGCTATTCTATCAGACCAATTATATAGGTATCTTGTGATCGGGTTGTTAATGTTGCCCGTGTTTGTGAACGTAAGATATGGTTGTCCTGGGTCGCTAGGACCGTTTAATGCCCATCCGTTTCCCAAAAGAGAACCATCAATTATTGCGTTTCCTCCGATCGTTGCATTTCCCTCTATTGTCGTATTTCCGCTTATGCTTAAGGAAGCAGCTGTGATGTTTTGTGTAACTGTTGCGTTTGAGTAAAGAACAGTGGTTCCATCAACAGTCAAATCGCCAGTAACAGTTAGGTCTGTAGGGCTACTTGTATTAATGGTAAATTGTGTTGTTGCAGACGTGAGCCCTGTTGCAGAAGCAGTCAAGGTAGGTGTGCCAGCAGTCGTATCTTTGTAGTAAAAGCTGCCTGAACTTTGCCCAGAAGAGATTATCAGAGAAGTGATTTGCGTGTTTCCGCCAGAGTCAGAGTAGAAGGTTCCGCTTCCTGTTGCAGTAGTAGATAAACTAACTGTAGCCCCGCTTGTAACTGGATTCCCATTTGAATCCTGCACCTGAACAGTAATCACGCTCGAAACTGAGCCAGCATAAACCGATTGACCAGAACCAACAGTATACCACAATTTAGAAGCAGTTCCGCCCCCTAAGAGCCCTATATAGCCATTATTAGCTTCAATGTCATCGAAATATATTGAAAACGATGTTGGACCAGTATAGCCGCAGTAGCCGCCTGCTCTAACGTCCCCGACAGTTCTGGCGCAGGAACTTGAAATAGAATAAGTGTTGGTGCCGCCGTCAAGATAAAAAGTAATGGTGCCGCCAGATGAGTTGTAAGCTAACTCAATGCAATGCCAAACCCCACTAGTTACCGCTATAGACGATGGATTGTTGATTTGAGTGTTGCCGTCTCTTATTCCCCAAAACATCGTTCCGTTTGATCTGCACAGAGTGATTTCCGCAGTGGTTGAGTTAACAGTTTGCTCGAAGCCTAAAACCCCCAGAAAGTCACCGTCCGCTAATAAAAATGTAGAGTCGGGCACATAGATGTAAGCTCTTATGTTTGTGGCTCCTGAAAGGGTTTTATAGAGGTAAGCGTAGCTGCTGCTTGCATTTGCCTCTGAATATTTTATGCTGTATGAACCAGTGTGGACGTATGCGGAGTTTTGATTTATGCTTATTGCGCCGCTGTTGAACGTGCCTGTCCATGCATTAGTTGTTCCGCTTTCGAATCCTTCGATAAAAGGCAGGCTCATTGTGGGTTACTCCAGTTGACATTTATGCCGTTTGACCCTTCGGCATCGGTGCGTTGAATTATAAGGTAGGTTCCAGCTGCGTCTTTGTGGACGGCTATAAATAATGCTATTGTTTGGTTTGATGCGCTGCATTGAGTTTGTGTTTGGGGGTTAGTGTGTTCTGGGATTGTGAAGTTTGTTTTTTGGTTGTAGTCAAAGGTAGCTGAGAAATTTGTTCCCAGGTCAAGTTTTGGCTGCCAGGCAAAGTGGCAAATTGGGCATTGAAAATGCGGGTTTACCCCGTTGGCTAAGTCGCCAAAGGCAACGCTGTCGAAGGCAAGGTTGCCGTAGGCTGGTTGAATATCTTGTTCTTGGCTCATGGCACTTCATCCTCGGGTTTATATTTTGGGTTTAGATTTGTTTGTTTTCTTTTTATTTGTTCTAACATTTTAGATCACTATTCTTTACTTTTGCTGTTTTAGATTTAAGACCAGTAGAACGGTATGGTAAGCGGGTAACCCAAGTTACTGTAAGCGGGAGTTAACTGAAAGTGGACGTTTTTGTGGGGGAATGGCTGGAGTGAACTGTTTTCATTTTCACTCTTCCCTGCGCTGCCTGCTCCATCTTACCGCGATGCGTTTTGCCCTGTCCCGCAGAAGGCCTGCCTTGGTAATCTAAGACCTGGAACCCGAAAAATTCCTGGGAGAACAGAACTGGGTCCTAAGGCACAATTGTGCTCGGGAGAGCGTTCTCAGGCGGCCACTGACTTTCCCGGCGGCTCACTAACCCTTTTAACCGCATCCTCTGGCGCTGTTTTATTGAGCATCGCCTCCAGCTTGTTTAGGTCTTGGTCGATTTGGCGCTCATCGATTCCTTTTGCAAGGTTGTTGATGATTTGGGCTGTGTAGGCGGCGATTCGCGCGTAAAACTGGCGCTCGGCTATGGTTAGGGGGCGCTCTTTTCCTGTTTCGTCGATTACGTGTTTAACTTTTCCACGGGCGTAGTTGCTTGAAATCTGGAAAAGCTCTTCTAACTGAACTAGGAGCTTCTTGCGGGTGTGCTGGGTGTCAACGTGCAGGATGCGGCGCATGTTGCTGAGCCGAACATTAACTCGTCTCTCAAGACTTAACCTATAACGCAAGCACTTCACCTACAGGATACCCTAATATTTACACCCAAAAACAACCAAAAAAATGCAAACAAAAAACCCGCCCACTCACTGCAAACTCCCCCTACCCCTCGAATCAATCAAAACCTCACCCTTCTCAACATCAGGCACCAAATGAACTTCAATCGGCTCCTTGATCTGCGCCAACACGTCCACACGAGTCATTTTGGAGACGGCTTCACCAAGGTTTCGATCGTAGAAGCTGCCGCGAAGGATGATGCCGCGGATTTTTCTCTCCTGAAGTTTTCTGCTGCTTCGTTTATGCACCATAAAATTCACCTCTAACGCCACTCAAAGGCGGCGAAAAATCACGACTTAACGCCTAAACATTGTCACGGTTGCGTTTTTTCCTGTCTTTTTGCTGCGAGGAAGGTTCTTATTGCGTCTTTGACAAGCTCCGCCCTTGATGAATACCCCAGCTCCTGATTTTTAACTACGTCATCGACCTGTTTTAGGAGTCCTTTGGGGAGCCTCACTGTGGTGTATTCTGTCATCGCTGTATCACGCTTGATACATACATGTTTAGCAGATATTTAGGCATTACCGACACCAACCACTCAATCGCCCCGCAACCATCTGCACCGTTAAACAACAACACGCTTAAATCCATGTTGTCACCATTGAATCACAGATGTCACATGCCCAAAAACGAAGAATCAAATTCTGACGCCTACACAACCGTAAGGCTGCCGAAAGAAATCATCGACGAAATAGACCAAATCATAAAACGCGGCATAAGAGGATACAAAAGCAGATCTGAATTCATAAAAGAAGCCATAAGAAAACGCTTTGAAGAACTAAACACAGCGCAACCCATGCCGAAACTGCCGCCCCTAGAACATTTTAACGTAAATGAGGAAGGAGTCAGAATTCTCGACCGAACCCTCGCCAGCAAAACAACAACAGGAAGAATCATAGACGTTTACTTCAAGCCAGACAACGTCTGGTGCGACTACTGCCAATCCAGCAGCTGCCGACACACCAGATTCGCACTCGAACTCCCAGCAGTACAGGAGATTTTAAACAAAAAGGGCTGGAACATTAAAGCGTGAAAACAGCCAATTAAGTCGTTAATACCTGTAATTCTTCTGCAAACTCCCGTTTCTTCAAATAAAGATCAAGTAAGTGTTCAAAATAGTAATTTTACAAAACATTATGAGCTAACACTCACAAAAAAGGGAAGCCCTCAATTTCAGGGAAAAGGGAGCTTACGCTTATTCTCCAAGGATTCTTCTGAAAGCAGGATACATCTCCGCTGCTCTTTCTTTCATTAACAACTCATAATACTGGTAAATAATGCCCACTGACAGCAGTATGCCTGTGCCCGTGCCGAAGGCGCCGAAGAAATCCGCAGTGGCAGCTACTAACCCAACGATGATTCCGCCGAGAACCGTGACGACAGGAATATAACGTTTAAGAACAGCTTCTATGGGTCTTCCTGACCTGCGGTAACCAGGAATCTGCATGCCGCTGTCCATAAGCTGCTTCGCAACTTTTGAGGGGCCCAAACCGCCGACCTCAAGCCAAATCAGCGAGAAAACAGCGCAGAAAGCTACAAGAATGCCCATGTAGGCACCTGCCCTTAGTGGGTCAATGGCTACTTGTTGGATGTTGGATGGTGCAGTAACATAGTATGAGAGACCGCCTATGGGTTGAACACTGCCGGAGCTTGTGACGTTAAAGATGCCTATGAACTGGAATAAAAGATTATGATTTTGCTGTGCGAGGGAAGGTCGCCCTTGAGTGCCCCATATTAACTGTGAAAAGAAGTAGACGTTGGCAAATAAGGCGGATGCAAATATAACTGGAAGGTTTGAAACGTACAGTAGTTTAATTGGATATTTGCTTCTGAAGCCTTTGTATCCTGCATAGCTCATTGGAAGCTCGATTCTAATTCCATTCAAATAAATAACTGCTAAAAAGACTCCTATAGTAGCAATGAAGCCGAGAAAAGACGGATAAACTCCTGAGACAGAACCGAACACCCACTCCAGCAGTGTTTGCCCTTTGTTTAGGAAAGCTGAAAGGGAGCCGACAAACAAGCCTGTAGTCGGCGAAAATGTATCCCATAGAACACTTTGGGCAACTCCAGCCATGATAAATAAGCTGATTCCGCTGCCTAGACCCCAGCCCTTCTGAACAAGTTCATCCATCAACATTACAATTACCCCGGCGCTTATGAGCTCCAGAAAAATAACTAATGTTGCAGCTCCGGAAATCACGCCGAACATGCCGCTTATGAGATACGCGGCAGCTTGAATGCCTGTAAGAACGATTGTGAACACTTTGCTTGCAGAAGTGAATAATCCTCTATCCTCAGCATTTGACATATCGCATTCAATAATGGAGGATCCGGCAAGCAACTGCAAAATCAAACCTGCCGTGACAATAGGCCCGATTCCCAGCTGCATCAGTGTTCCGCTGTTTGAAGCAAAAATAACTCTCAGTGAACTGAACTGGTTTTCTGCTGATGCTGAAACCCCGTAAAGTGGGATTTGAGCCATGACAAGATAGATAATTAAGACAAGCCCAGTCCAGAAGATTTTCTCGTTAAAACTTACCTTTCGCTCAGGCTTTTTAATTTCAGGTAAAACTCTTCCTATTGGCTTGAAGAGACCGAGAAATCTTCCAGGCATTTAGCAGCTTTACTCTCCGTTGACTGGGGAGCCTACGATTTCTCCGCCTGCCTTTTTAATTTTGTCAGCTGCTGATTTTGAGTACGATGAAACTTGTACCGTTAGAGGTTTTGTGACTTTTCCTGATCCTAAAAGTTTTGTGTAGCCTAACGCTTGAAGGTTTATTTGGGGGTTTTCCTGTTGGCTTGCCTGTGCCAGTTCTCCGAGTTTTTTGAGGTTAATCGTGTTTTCGCGGCGATGGAGGCTTTGCGGTGAGGTGAAGCCGTTTTTGCCGAAGTAACTGGGTTCTTGAGTTACGACTAAGCTCCATAAGTGTTTGTGTCGTCCTACTTTTCTGTGTCCTTTTGAGCCTGAGTCGCGGTGTTGGCCTATTCTTCCGTAGCCTACTGTCCTTGAGCCTCTAAATTTCCGTATTTTTCTTAGTTTATGCGGCATTTTGATCAGCTTCTTTATTTATTGCTGTTTCTGCTTTTTTAAGTTTGATTTCAAGTACACCGTTCTTGAATTTGGTGTACATAACGTCTGGAATCACTACCTTCGGCAGATTTAAACTTTTATAATATCTGCGGTCTTTCGATTTTGCGGAGAGGGTGATTTTCTGGTTTTTTACGTGGATTTTCAGGGTTTCCTTGTTGAAGCCTGCGATTTCCGCCACGATTGTTATGAAGTTGTTTTCTTGGAATATGTCAATTAACGGTTTTGGCTCTTGGATGTTGTGTTCGGCGAAGTTTTTTGATGGGCGAAAGCTTTGGGGGGCTGATGTTGATTTTATGCGGTAAGCGTGTTCGGGTTGAATTAGGTGTTGTTTTTTGTTTTTTGCTGGTTGGTTGCCGAAATCTAGCCATTTACGGTTTTTTGTGCTTCTACGCCATTTTGCGCTCGTGTCTTTTCCCCCTCCAATTAACTAACGGATTTCTTCATCGACACTATAAAATGTATCGCACATAAAAGGGGAGAAAACAAGCAGTTTCCCCAAAGCAGTTTGCCTGCGAAAATGGCGGTTGCGTGGAAAATGGCGGTTTAGTTTTGGGTGAATTTTAGTTTTTTTGGCTTCCGTGATTGATTTTTGGGTTTTGGAGGTTTTTTGGTTTCCTGTTGCAGATATTTTTTTGTTGCGACTTTTGGCTGGCGGAAAGTTGCGACTTTCAAGCTTAGTTTTTTGTGTTTTGGGTTGATTTTTTGGTTTGGGGTTTGATTCTTTTTGCGGGTTGCGACTTTTGGGATGGGAGTTTTTTGGGTTGGCGTTTTTAGTTTGACGTTTTAGGCTTTTTGCGATTAATGTGGAAGGTATCGGAGCAACCTTCGTGGGTTCAAGTCCCACCCCCAGCGCCACTAAAAAGCCAGATGTTTTAAACCGTTGAGTTTTAGGGTTTGTTCTTTCTCGTTTATGTGCAAAATGATTATTCCGCTCTCATCTTTTGGGGAGGCGCTAAACTGAACCAAACTGGGGTTTTTTAGATCCAGCTTCTTTTCGTTTCCTGTATCGCGTCAAAATGTGGGTCGTCTGACAAGATGGCTGCTTGGTTACCTATGGCTGTTGCAGCGATGATGCAGTCGCCCATAGGTATGTTTCGGTATTTGCATCTTAGCAGACCCGCTTGTTTGGCTATTGGCGAGGTTAGAGTTTGGATTTTCAGTCCGCTTTGGGTTAAATTCGCGTAGCAGATTTCTGCTTCTTCTTTCCCGATTTGTTCGCAAATCGTTTGTATGGTTTCGCTGATAACGATTGTCGGTAGTATGCCTTCTTTGCGTTGGATGAGTTCTTTTAGCTTTTTTGTGGCTTTTTGCTTGGTTTCAGTTTTGTCTGAATAGAAATACTCCATGATGAATCGGCTGTCAAGAACCATTTTCAAGCTTTAATATTCCTCTCGGAGCATGTCTATGTGCTTCTTCATTTCTTCAGGCTTCGCGTATTTGGAGTAGATGCCTGCGCATTCTTCCAGTTTTCTGATTGGAGTAAAAATAACTTGACCATGCTCGTTTGCTTCGACTAAAAGTTTGTCTCCTTCTTTTATCACCAGTTTTTGCCTAACCTCAACTGGTATAGTTGTTTGACCCTTTCGGGTAACTTTTACAACGCTGGTCATATGAATCAATACCCCAAAAGGTAAGTACTACCTTAAAAGTTTTATCCTAATTCAATTCAAGAAATACTACTCAAGATATTCAGGCGTAGCCCCTTCATGGGTTCAAGTCCCGCCGCTCACTATCAACAAAAGATCCAGGCTCAACTGCCCGCCCTTTAACTGTTTTCTCGGCTGCCCTTAGGGGATGGGCTTATTAGCTGTGGGGTGCCTATGGCTTATTTATAAATACGAGGGGCGGTAGGATCTTAGCTAATTTTGGGATAATGGCTACGGCGTTGAAGTACCTTCTTATCTTTTCCGTTTAGAGCTTGAATTTTTCTGTTGGTTCCGACTTTGGTTTTGGCTGGTTTTTGTTCATTCTCATGGAGTTTTTTGCAGGCGGCTTTGGGTTTTTTGTTTGGTTGCTGTCAAGTAATGTTTATACTTCTTTGTATCATGTATGATACATAACAGCGAATGCTTGTTGTAGAGGTAACGGTGCATTTTGGGTGGAACACGGTGGGCTGAAGAAGAAAACAAAATCCTACGCGAACTCATCGAGCAAGGCTTAGGCGCCCAGCAAATCTACGCCAGCGGCAAACTGCCCGGCAGAACCTACGAAGCCATACGCAAACAAGTCAACATCGAAGCCCTAATCGCCGCCAAAACCCGCACACCCGTCGAAGCCGTGGAACCCGCCGCTGACGCCCTCACCATGGAGAAAGTCGTCAAGCTGTACAGCACCGCGTACGACCAGATCTGCCGCACCCAACAGGTGGATAAGCTGGCGCTGGAGAGACTCAAAATAATTTTCCAGGCGGCGAAGGATTACGCGCCTCTGCTGGCTGGCTACGAGAAGTGGGAGAAAATTGACAAGAGACTTGATGAACTTACGGCGCAAGTGGCGCAGCTACAAGCAAGCAAGAATGTACCGCAGGCTTGAAGCAGTTGACCGCGCCATCAAAGAGGTCATCGCCGAAGAAGAGGTGCAGATAGCTGGACCCGTCGATTACGCACGCGCCGTCCTGGGAGTTGAGCCCTACCCGTATCAGGCGCGGCTTTTGGAGGATAAGAGCAAGCGAATTGTGGCATGCATGGGAAGGCAAACAGGCAAAACCACCTCGATAGCCATGAAAGCCCTGCACTTCGCCGACATGAACCCCAAAATGACCGTGCTCATCACCGCGCCCAGCCTACGGCAAAGCATGATAATGTTCGACCGCATCGTCACCTTCGTCTACGCCTCACCCCGCCTCAGAAGCAAGTTGGCACGGGTCACCCATACGCTGGTCTGCTTTGACAACGGTAGCCGAATCATCGCCCTGCCCTGCAGTGAGCATAGGCTCCGCGGCTACAGCGCCAACATGATAATCTGCGACGAAGCCTCATGGGTCAGCGAAAAAGTCATAACCCAAGTCCTCTTCCCCATGCTCACCACCACGCAGGGCTACGCAGTTTTCCTAAGCACCCCCTGGGACAAAAACCACTTCTTCTACCGAGCCTTCACCAACCCCCAATACAGCGTCCACAAGGTGAAGTCGGAGGAGTGCCCGCTGGTGACGAAGGAGTTTTTGGAAGAAATGCGCCAGAACATGACCCAAGAGCAGTACCAGATGGAATATGAGGCAGAGTTTGTTGAAGCCCTAAACAGCTATCTGTCACAGACCTTGATACGTGGCTGCGTGGAGCTTGCCCAAAATTTGCGTCTTGAGCTCGCCCCGACGCTTGAAATACAATTCCCGAGAGCTGAGTATTATGCTGGTGTTGACTTCGGTAAACTGCAAGATTACAGTGTAGTCGCAGTCGTCAAGCGGGAAGGCGAAATTTTGAAGCTCATTTACCTGTACGAGTTTCCTCTTGATACTCCCTACACGCAAGTCATAGGGCACTTGGTAAGGGCTAACGAAAAATTCTGCGGCTTCCAAGGTGTTCTTGTGGACCAAACAGGCGTCGGCGAACCCGTGCTTGAAGAGATGCACAACCAAGGCTTAAACAACGTGGAAGGCATAAAATTCACCGTACAAACCAAAGAAGAACTGTTAACCAGCCTAAAAATCGCCATGGAACAAAACCGCCTAGCAATACCCTACCACCGCCAACTATGCCAGCAGCTAAACGAGCAACAATACACCTACTCTAAAAACGGACACCTTCTGTTCAGCCACCCGCAAAACAGCCACGACGACATGACATGGGCACTAACTCTAGCGGTTTCCCGAAGTATGCAGGTGCCTCCTACGGGTGCAGGAGCTGTAATGCTTGCACACTAAATGAAAGGATTATGCCCTGTCTAGATATTATAAAACAAAGTCTAATCGCACTGGTTACAAGGCAGCCGCTCTACTGGGCTGAGCTATCGAGGCACCAGCCAAACTGCCCAGATTACACCAACACATAAAAAACAACCCAAATAAAAGTTACTGCGAATTTGCCATGACCAGCCATTAGCTATTAAAAAGAGCTTCCACATTAATCTTGTAATAGTCTTCCTCTTTCACGACAAACCCTGAAAATTCCAAACTATTGATTATTGCAGTCAAATTAAACGTTTGATCAATTAATCTTATCTTCTCCTGAAGATTTGCGATATCTTGCTTTCTGTCTGATAAATAATAAAGAACAATGGCCGCAACAAAATCCTGCCTCTCAATTTTGTCACGCTTGTAATGTGCCATAAGTTTTCTTGTGATTTTACCAATCTTAGTAACAACCTGCCTATTTTCCAATTGTTTCAATAATATGAATTTACTAATTAATTGTCTAGCATCAGGGGTTGACTTGAGTCCAAAAGTTCTTTTAAAATTCACCCGGACATTGTCTTCTATTTTGGTAATCAGCTGTGATTCGACATTTTTAACTTTTGGTTGATATGTCAACATATTTTTCTTTTGCCTCGGTAAGAATGAGAGGGTCCCTGCAGATATAAGCTGATTCAGTATTTTCTCTCCAATAGGGTTTAGTTGTGTGAAACCCCAAATTTATTTTGTTCAAGTTTATCGAACTTACGACTAGAGCCTTATCGGTTAATAGTAGCTTTGCGTGCAATTCTTGATCGGTTATTCTTACATCTATTCCATGAGCGAGAAGGTCACGAAGCATGTTCTCCATACGGTCTGTAAAATCCATGCTTGTTCCACCAGTTAGAATCCGCACCTCTATTTTCCTATTTATTACAGTTGATACTAGAAAATCAGAAAAATCCTGGTCCGTAAAGGTTTCAGTTGAAATGTAGGCGTATTTCTCAGCCTCATTCACTATTCGTTCTAGCATTTCTCGTCCTAAACAATCAAAAGGCGTTATGTAGAGCCCTTCAAGAATATTGCCCTCAGATGAGCAAACTTCCAAAGGATATTCCTGGATCCAATGGTTAGCGTGCTCTTTTCCAATATTTTTCGGTAACTCAAAAATTTTATCCGTTTGTTCTGGCTTCGCTTCAAGTATTTTCTCCTTTAACCAACCATCTGAAAAGCCTTTTTTCTTAACGAAAAGTTCAATCAGCCGGTCAAATTGACCATTGAATTCCTTTATTTTTTCCTGATCATTATCGAAGATTATAATTGCGTCGAGTTCCTGCTGCTCGGTTAGGTTTGCTGACAACACAACGGCACTTCTTTCAGTGACTAAGAATTTACCGTGAAAAGAGTACCATCTTCCAACAGCCGTGGTAGTCCTGCTCGGATCACCGATATTCCATCTATCGAAATAAAACGTCGCGCCGTTTTCTTGCAACTGAATTAATCTGGGCTCTACCCGGGACTTGATTTCTCGGTTGATACTGTCAAAGGGTAGAGTGAAAATTTCAACTTTAACTCCTTCTAAAAGTTTCCTATTGAGGCTGTTTATGACCGCTTCGTTATGTAACTGGAAGATTGCAATACGAATGTATTTTTTTGCGGAGTCTATCTCTCGTATGATTGATGGGATAACATTCATACTAAAGTCAAAGGTTATAGACACGAGTTTGAGCCTCTTTATTACATCTTAGCCTTTGCTTATAGTTATTTTGGCTTAGATGCGCTCTATTTTTCTTCTCGCTGCATCAATTTCTTTTGCGTCCCATTAACTTGACTCGTTTGCCAAATAATGTTAAGATGCGACGTAAATCGATAGTAATTTCGCAACGGACCTATACTGTCAGCAGCCCTCAAAGTAGATAGACGATTCTTAATTAGCTTCACATGTTCCGGGTCAATTTCTATTCCGATACAGTTTCTTTCTAGTTGTTTTGCCACTGTCAAGGCAGTTCCTGTTCCAGCTGTTGGGTCGAATATTACGTCGTTTGGTAAACTAGAGGATAATATTATTCTTAGAAGCAGAGCAACGGGGGTCTGTTGTACATGGGCTCTATTGCCTTCTTTATCCCTGAAAGCTTCGTCTCCAGCGAAGTACCCTGAAGTCAGTTCTCTAATATCGTCCCAAACATCTGTTAAATAAACACCGTTTTCATGTTGATATTTGTGCTCCGGCAGCGGTGGTGGGTCAATGCGCACTTTGTTGAAAACTCTTGGCTTTCTGCCTTTAATTGCATAAGCAATTATCTGATATTGCTTTGAAAATCTTGTTTCTATGGGGACTGCGGATGTCTTTTTCTTCCAAATTATTAAGTTCTGGAAATTCCAGCCTGTTTCTCTTAATATCCGAAGTATGATTTCGGCGTTTTTTTCCCTGTGCATGAAATACAAACAGCCGCCATCTGAGGTGTTGTTATAAACGCCTTGAACAATCGCTTTTATCCAGTTCCAATAGCTTTCCGCTGATTGATTGTCGTCAAAATATCGATATTCTTTTCCTTGCAAATAGGGAGGGTCAAAGAAAGTTAGATCGACGGTGCCAACTGTTCCTTTGTTGAGGTATTCTATGCAGTCGCCTTCAAGCACTCTTTGCCAAGTTTCGTTTGGCTCAACTGTCTTTTCTGGCAGGGTAGATATACAATCGTTTATTTCAATATTGACCGCTGTATCGAGCTTTGGCGGTTCATCTAGAATTGGCGCTATATCAAAATTAGACGGGGCTTGTCCGTTTAATTTTACCTCAAATCCATTTCCGTTCCTCGATAGAATAACCTCAGAATTAATTGGAAATCTATTTTTCAATAATTTAGTACACCAAATTCTTCCTTCAATATCCCATTCAGCCGACATATCATTGAGTTTGGTGGTAAAAGGTGGAGTTAAACCCTGTAAAAGCTCATCTCGCTTTTTAACTGGTACGCGAATGAACCCTTTTTTGATCTCCATATTTTTTAGTATTTTTGTAACCATAGCCACCAATTCTGCTATCCTGTATGTTCTTAACTATAAATTTAATCTTGTTATCAGTTGTCTGTAAAATATACTCCTTTTTAATTGAAAAAAATGTATGTTGGGTCGTTTTAGTGGTGAAGCAGAGCTTGTATTAAAGGCGCTACTTTGGTGTAACAGCTTACCACCCCATTTATTGTAGCGACAGCCTTTAAAGCGTTCCATGCTTTCCCAACTATATCCCCATCGGGTTTTGGCTTTATTAATTGGGCTTTAATTGTGTCCAAATCAGCTTGATAGTTAATTTTATCGTCATCCGAAATTTCGCTGCTCATTCTTAAGTGTCGACCCAAGTCATCAAGAGAATCATATAATTCCTTGTATTCATTCCTTACAAAATTGTTATCACCAAGAACTATGACGCTATTTTTAATATCACTAATATTTATCCCAGTAAACCTATTGCTTTTTTGGAACTTTGACGAACTTTCAAAGTAATCTATGCCGTCCTTGGAAATTCTATACGTTTTCGTCTCCGTTGGAATACTCATTTTTCCCGTGAAATATTGGGATTCCTTTACTTCTTCTTTAACCCAATCAGTTTCAATAAGGTAAAGCAAATTTCTGACAACGTACTTTTTTTCTATTCTCATCTTTTTTAAGTCAGAGGTGATTTGACTAATTTTCAATCTATGGCTATCCATCCCTCTTGGGTTATTCCACGCATTATATAGGTAATATAAAATGGCTTCTCTTACATCATCGTCTGACTTGAACTCTGCCTTTGGCATGCTTAGAGATATGACGTTTAAGCTTAAAAAACTCTCAAAGACAATTGATTCTTTTACAGTTTTCAAGCGACAAAAGATGTTGTATTCCTGCACGGTTTTGGCATTTACCGTTTTTTCTGATTTTAGCGTGTAATTTTTCCGTTTTGTGTTTTGTATGGGTAGCTAGCGCTCGTCTCTTGATTCCCTTATTGTTCTTACGATTTCATCGTCTGGAATCTTTTGCAGGATTCTTGCTGCCTCAGCGGCTGCTTGGGCTAGTTTTTCTCGCTTCTTGACTTCTTCTTCGAGCGCTTCTCTAACGGTTTTGCTGACGTTTATTCGGTGCTTTCTTACTTTTTCCATCAGGGACTTCTTAACTCTAACAGAGACTGTTGCTGACATACAAGAAATATTTAGGAACTTCGGCATATAAGCATAATCTGCTGTACTTCGTTGGGCAAGTTACTTTTTGTCTTCAAATTTATAAATGGATGGCACATTCTTATGCTCAGGGTCTTTAACAGCAGGACGGCGTGATTATGACTAGGAAGCGCCCGAGCATTTTCGATCTCGCGGGAAACGAGGCTGGAAAAGGCAACACCGACGAGTTAAAGAGAATGCTGGACCAGATGAGAGATGAGGATACTATTAATGAAATAGTTTAGGCAACGGTTACTTCTTTTTTGGCTAAGCCTTCAACCATAAGGGGTACTATTTTGCTGGCTTTAAGAATCTCCAAGAAAAGCGGCTTGCCCTTATCATCAACGTGAAGTATCATGTCCCCTACCGCTTCGGCATGAGAAAGCTTGCCCGTCTCTTTAACAACGATAGTGAGCACGTCCGAGTCATCGTCATATTTTATTTTATAGGTCATACCGTTCCCGCCTAACAGGATAAAAGGTTATGATAACTAAAAAATCTTTTCTACTCTCGTAGACAACTCTTAAGGCATGCTTCGGGCTTATAACTTTGGTTGAAAGAAACTGTCCATCTTTCTCATCTAAACTGTCAGGGCGAAGAACACACTCTAAAACCTGTTTTTCTTCAATCACAAACCCATATCGTTTTAACAGCTGAAACTTCTCGGCTGCATGCTTAGTAAATCTAACCCTCGAAGCCCGATCCAAGAATCGCTCCTCAGCCACAAATATTGGTTAGATTAACAAATAAGGTTTTCAGCCCTTTTTAGTGTGATTATCGCTTTGCTCACAGTTAGGGGAATTGTTTCAGACCAAAAATACAGAAAAACGCCAAGCATGTAAATGTCTTTTTCAGACCAAAGCCTGAAGGAAGCCTCAAAAAAAATCGGACCTAAAAAAAATTAAATTGGATTTTAGAGGCGGTTAAATCATGCGTTTTACTAGTTCGTTTATTTTTTCTCCGCGGTAGCCTGCTTCGCCGCCTGCGTTGTAGCCTCTTTTGGTTTTGCCTTTGTAGCCTTTGCTTGGCGGATGAAACTTGAACAGCGGCTGTACGTCGGGGAGTTTCTGGAATTGCACTTTGCAGTTGACGATGGCTTCTGCAAGGTCATCGATGGATTTGTATCCTGTTTTTTGGATGTATTCGTCTGTTAGTTTTTTGTCGCCTGCTAGCCTTGCGCGTTTCTGCAGCATCATAGACACGGTTTCTTTTGTGGGTTCGCCGTATGTGATGTAGCTGTTTACGCGTTGCAGCATTCCCTTGTATGCTGGGCGGCTGTCTACGAGTACTGCATGGTTTGTATGTAGTAAATGGAGGAATTGGAGGGTTTCTCGGGTTTCCCGCTGGGCGCTGACAACACCGCGGATCCTAACGACTACGAGGCATTTGCATTCTTCAGTTTTCTGTGCCATGTTTACTTCACCCAGTCCACTTGAGTAATCAAATTATATGTTTTTCGTAAACCATCAAAGATTGCGTAAGCGTAAGACGGCACTGTCCGCGTTGAACCGAAGCTTCTCATCCACAGGTCCTTCACGCCAGCTAAGCCAAAGATGACTTTAGCTACTTCGCTTGAAACTAAGCCTAAGCCTCTGGGTCCTGGAACAATAATCACTCGGACACCGCCGCATTTCCCTTCAACTTGGAATGGAACAGAATGAGGTTTACCGCAGCCGCATTCCCAGCTTCCGCAGCCCCGTTTTACTGGAACAATGTTTAAGCGGGCATTCACGGCGGCTTTTTCAATGGCGTTTCGCACTTGGCTGGCTTTTCCTGAGCCTAAGCCGATGTAGCCGTCTTTGTTTCCCACGGCAACGATGGCTTTAAAACGGGATTTTTCGCCAGCGTCAGTTTGCTTCTGCACTAAGTTAACGTTTATGACTTCTTCTTGCAGATCAGGAATTAACGAGTCAACGATTTGGGCTTCAGAGATTTTTATACCGCTGAGGAAGACATCTTCGATGGTTGTTATTTTGCCTTCCTGAATCAGTTTGCCTAAACGGGTTTTCGGAACCCAAGTTTCTAAGTTAGTTTGTCTTTCTCTCTGCATTTGACCTGAACGTGAACGACTCATGCTTTCTTTCCACCTTTCTTACTTGCCTTTTCTTTTGTTGCCGCTGGTTCCTTTGCTGCCTTTTTAGCAGGCGCCTTTTCCTCTTCTACGGGAGCTTCTTCCTTCTTTGCAACTTCTTTTTTAGCGGCAGCCTTCTTTGCCACTGCTTTCTTTGCTATGGGAGCTTTTTCAGGTGCCTTCTCCGCTTTTACTGGAGGTTCTGGCTCAGCAAGTGTCTCTTTCTTTGGAACTACCTGTTTTCCTGTTTTAAATGAATCTGTAATTTGAGCCTTAACTTTGGTGAATTGTTCAGAGATTTTTTCAGGCGCAACACCCTGCGCCGTGTATTTTGAGAATCTGGCCCTGTATTGTTCGGAACCAGCACCTAAACTTTTAGCGTACTTTGCTATGTGCTCGCCTTTCATGCGTTCCTTGACAATCTTCTCTTCACTGTGAGGAACATCTACACCAGCATCCAAAACCCCGCTCAGTACAGCGAAGATTTTGGAACCTTTAGTTGGAGAGATTAAGCCGATATCTAAGATTGCGTTTTCAATACCTTTAGCTTTCACCTTTAAGCCGCAGAGCAAACCTGTAAGGTACGCTGCGGGAATGTTGCCTGTCGGGGCTTTCCAGCCGTAGTTTTTGATGAGTTCTCGGCTGTTGGCTGAAGCTAAAATTTCGTCTCCATGCGGCTTAGCTATTGTTATTTGCACTGTAACATTCTTTAATGATGCACGAGTGACAAGCCGAGGCTTTCTAGAGATAACCATAGCCTTGCGCGCTTGGTAATCAGTTTTTCCTTCCCGTCTGCGTCTTAACTGCACTCGGTAATTGCCGTTTTTTGCCATCTTTAACGTTTCCTCCATAAATCATTAGCTTTAAGATTGCGTTGCAGTTCAGCTATAGACTGGAACCTGCCGCTGCCAGCCATCCTGTAATACTGACTGTATGTCTTTTCAGTTATGATTCTGCTTGCCTTCAACTCGCGAAGCTTGCGCCTCAAAGATCGGATCTTTTTCATCCATGCTTCTTTCTTAGTTACTTTAGCGTAGCCTGCGCCAGTGATGCTGCCGGGGCCGCTGCGTCTTCCTTTGAGTTTTTTCTCGCGGATAATTTTTGCTCTGGATCTGCTTACGCCTTTCTCAGGCAAAGAATCAATGATTTTCTCGTGAATCAGCTTTCTTACTTCTTCACGTGTAATTGCGCCTTCAACATCATCCATGCGTTCAGGATCAATCCACACGCGGTTTTGCCCAATCTTTAAGATTTGAGCTGCCAATCGTCGTTGGCTTTTCAGGTCGGTCATTCTTCTTCTTCTTCTCCTTCTTCTACTTCCTCATCCTTCTTTGGCTTAGCCTTGGTTTTCTTCGGTGCCTTCTCTTTCTTCGGCTTCTCCTCTTCTTCCTCGACCGCTGGCTCTTCCGCTTCCACTGGCTTGCCGTCTTTGAATAAGTCTTCTAATTCTTCCTCTTCTTTCTCTGTGCCTTGTTCTTCCGGCTGCTCTTCGCCCTCTTCACCCTCGGCTGCTTCCTCTTCTTTCTTTTCAGCTTCTGGTGAAACTTTGAAATTTAAGATTTTAATGTTAAGTTTCTTGGCTTCCGCGATTATCAGGGCGCGCTTTCTTTTGCCTACCGTGTGCGCTATGCGCGCGGCTTGAGTATTGGGGTCAATTTTGGATAAGTCCGCTACGTTGAAGACTATGACTTCTCTGTATCCTGATGGATGCAAGCCTCTGGCGATTTTTGGTCCCTTGTAGCCAACGCTTGCGCCTGGCGGCCAACCCTTGATTTTTCGTCTAATCTTGTTATCTAATCCTCTGGGTCTTCGCCAACTTACGCTGAACCTGTCATACTTCCAGCTTTCAGCTCTTACGAACGCGGGTTTCTTGTTTTTGGCGCGCGCTCTAACTTTGAGTGCTTTTTGTGAAATGGATGGTTTCTTTTCGGTTTTTTCGGTCATTAGGCAACTCCCTCGTTTCTTTCATACACGTAGATGCCGTCAAGGAAGACACGTGGGTCTTTTCGTCTTACTCTTGTTGCTTGCTCAATGTTGGCGGCGGTTTGGCTTACATCTTCCAAGTTTATGCCTTCAACGATGATGTCTTCGGGTTCAATTTTCACTTTGACGTCGCCGATTATTTTTATTCTGCGTGCTCTGCGTTCGCCCGTGAAGTTTTCTATCATAATAAATCTGTCTTGAATCTTTACTGAAATTGGGAAATGTGAGAACACGATTTTTAGTTTGTATGAGTACCCTTTTGTTACGCCAGTAATCATGTTTTGAATGTGCGAGGTTATTGTTCCTACAAGAGCGGCTTCTTTTTTGCGTGGCCACTTTGCCCAAACGCGAATCTTTTTGCCTTCTCCTTCTATTGCGATTGTTGCAAAGGAAAAATCGCGTGTTAAGGCTCCCTTGGCGCCTTTAACGTTGACTTTTTTGCCTTCTAGGCTGACGTCCACGTTGTCTGGAACTTGGATAGTTTTAGATATTTCTGGAAGCCGCATAATTACACCTCTAATATACGAAGGCTAACAGCCTTCCTCCAAGATTCTTTTCTTCAGCATCCTTGTGCGCTATGACGCCTTTTGAAGTGGAAACAACCATTATTCCTAAGTCTCTGGAGGGCAAGTATTTCTTTTCCCAATCTTCAAATTCGTCTACCTTAGCTGGGTAGCGCGGTTTAATTGGTCCACACTTGTTTATTCTGCCAAGTAATTGAACTTTGAATTTTCCAGAGCGTCCATCATCGATAAATTCGAATTCGCCTATGTAGCCGTTTAACTGCATTATGCGCAGGACTCGCCCCAAAAGTTTAGAGGCGGGACTAATTATGCATTCGCGCTTGTTTCGCATTTCATTATTTACGATGGTTATCAAACCATTTGTTAAAGTGTCCATCTTTTTTAGCTCCTACTCATATTTTTTGAATCCAAGTTTTGGGGCTGCCTCTCTGAAACAGTGCCTGCATAAATATAAATCGTACCGTCGAATAACTGGCCCATAAGAGCCGCATCTTACGCATGGCCGTGAACCTTTGCCGTATTTTCGCACTTTCTTTGTTTGTTGTTTTCCCATACATTCAGCCTCTGTTTAAACGATTTCGACTCCTAACGTCTGTCTGATGAATATTATTGATTCTTCAGGAGTTAACATGTGCTTACGGCCGATGGGTTGCTTCTGTTTGCGTCGAATTTTCACTCGTTGCCCTGGACGGTTAACGGAGACACAAACATCCATGCCGAAGATGCCTATTTCGGGGTCATATTTTACGCCTGGAATTTCAATGTGCTCTTTAAGACCGAAAGCAAAGTTACCGTGTAAATCGAAAGAGGATTTTGCAATTTTGTTGTCCACGACAGGTAACACTTTTTTTAGGAAATCGATTGCCTTTTGCTTTCGCAGCGTGACGACAACAGCGATTGATTCGCCTTCGCGAATTCCAAAGTCACGTATGGTTTTTTTGGCTTTTTTCTTTATTGGCGTCTGACCAGTGATTTCTTTAAGTACTTTGTTAGCTTTTTCAAGTGGCTCACCTGATTTTCCAACGTTAAGGTTAACCACAACTTTTTCGATTCTCGGCTGAAGCATCGGGTGCTCTTGCCAGTTTTTAACTAAAGCTTCGTCTTCAGACAACTGCAGATGCCTCCGGTAAACCTATAAGCGGTTCAGCTTCACCTATGGAGAAGACGTAGTCTAAGATTGTTTGGTAACGTACACCCTGCGCGTCTTCGACGACTACTAGGGCTTGCCGTCGTTTTTTAGCTTCAGTCTTTTCTATTTCAACTATTTTGCCTTGTTTACCGATGTTTTTTCCGCCTGTAATCACTGCCAAGTTTCCTTCCTTGGTTTTCAAGCTGAGAGCCACCTGTTTTTCTGGATAAGTGACTTTGAGAACGTCAAATGTGTCATATGCGACTTCTACTGGTTTTTTCGGGTCTGCAACTTTAATAAGCATGTTTGAGCCGTCGTGAAGCGCAATTTGCACGCCGTTTTTAACAGTTGCTTTGTCTTCAACGCGGAGCAGTTTGAAGCTTGCTTCTTCCTTGCTTATTGGATTTAAGATTAATCCTTTGTGAGATGGCATTACACGGTAGTACTTGTCTGCATCAGGCATGGAGATAACATCCATCAAGCCTACTGGAAAATCATCTTTTTTCCTGACTTTTCCGTCAACTTGCACTTTGCCTTGGGCAAGTATCAGTTTGCCTTCTTTCCTTGTTTGTGCAACGCCTAGAATATCTCGAAGAACCAGCGTTAATGTTAAACAACTCTGGAGCGAGTGAGAACCAGATGAGGGCTTCACTATCCAGGGCAGTTCTTTTCTGTGAATTGGCCAGAACCTTGGAGCTGGCTTACGTTTCAGCCTTGCTGTTTTTCCTTTTTTACCCAAATTATTGTCCTCCTTCGGTTTCTTTAGAGACTTTCCCTTTGGAACGCGGCTTAGTCGCGGTTTTCTTGGCGGCTGCAGTCTTTGGCTTTGCTGCTTTTTTAGCAGGTGTCTTTTCTTCCACTGGAGCTTCTACCTCAGCAGGTTTCTTTTTTGCGGCGGCTGCTTTTTTAGCGGCAGGTTTCTTGGCTGGCGCTTTCTTTGCGGCTGGGGCTTTTTCCTCTGCCTCCTCTGCTGCTTTCTCGGGAACTGCAACTGGTGCTTCTTCTTTTGCAATTTCAGGCGCCTTTTCTTCAACTGGTGCGAGTTCTGCTGGTTTTTCTTCTTCTACCTCTTCAACTTTGGCTTGCGGCTGTTCCTTTTCCACTTTCTTTGCTGATTTTGCTTTTGCTTCAGTCTTTTCTATTTCCTTCTTTCGGCTAAGGATGTCTTTTCGCCAGTTGTCTTCAAGGTTGAGGTTTCTTATTTGAACTTTAGATGGGTGTGTTGGAAGGAAAATGTTTGTACCATCAACTTTTTCACGCGTTAATCCTTCAATATAGATTCGGAATGCTTTCGTGTCAACACGTGAAACTTTTCCCTCAAATCCTTTGTTGTCGCCGCGTTGAATGCGAACTGTGTCGCCTTTTCTTACTGGAAGAGTTTTTGCGCCTCTTGAAGCCGCAAGCTCGTGTGATAGGGGAGCTGCCATAAGCTTGTGGCGCAGGTGAGCAGGCGCGTTAAAAAGCTTTTTTCGTTGTTTACCAGGATTTTTTACTCGTTTAGTATCTTGCATTATCATGCACCTACACTATTATGCTTGAGGCACTTGCAATTCTTGGCCATCTTTCAGCTGCCTCTCTTGCTACTGGACCTCTTATCTCTGAGCCTTTCATTTCGCCATCAGGAGTGATGATTACTGCCGCGTTATCTTCAAACTGAACCCAAACACCGTCAACCCGCCTGAAAGTTTTTCTCTGACGGACAATTACTGCTTGAAAAATCTTTTTCCTCATGTCCGGCGACCCTTGCCGAACAGAAACCGTTACTTTGTCGCCTACTGTGGCAGATGGGTAACGTCGCAGTCGACCTTTATAGCCCATGGCTTGAATCAAGCGCAGTACTCGTGCACCTGTGTTATCGGCGCATTTTAATTCTGAACCAGATAATAGTCCACGGCTGATTTTTTGTCCGTGTGAAAGCATTCCTTTTGCTACTAGTGCTCTCTGTTTTGCCTTTGCCGCCATTCTACTTTTCCTCTCCTAATTTTTCAACCACAACGAAAGAAACGGTTTTGCTGACAGGTCTGCACTCGGCGATTCTTACTCTGTCGCCTTCTTTAACGTCGATGCAGGGTGGGTTGTGGGATGCAATGTGACCGTGTCTTCGTTCGTACCTTTGGAACTTGGATGAGAACTGTAAGAATTCTCTGTCAACTATCACGGTTTTATCCATTTTAGCCGTTTGAACTGTGCCATCGAGTACGCGTCCTCTTATTGAAAGAGTCCCGTGAAATGGACAGTTTCGGTCATCGCATGTTTTTTTAGGTTGCTTAAAAGATAGTGACATTACCATAACCTCTTAATGTTTTTTTTAAGTCGATCCTCAGGTCTTCCGACTAAAAGTTTACCGTCGATATCTACAACTGTCCCGTCATCAAACTTGAAGTTGAATAGGGAAAATTCTTTAATTATATTCTTAGGGTGCCCTTCCTGCAGAAAGGTGAAAGTGTTTTTTGTTTCGCCGATGACTTTGCCGCCACACCCAACGTAGCACTCATGAGGGCTTTGAACCACTCTGCCTTCCGCGCCAATAAACTCATAACGGATAATATCGGGGGTTACTTTCATTTGGAAGGCGCCTCAGTTTCTTTTTCAGCCTCAGGCTTCTTTGCTGGCTTCTCCGCTTTTTTCTTCGGTTTCTTCTCAGGTTCCGCAGATTTCCTGATGCCTAATTTATCCTCGTTTTGCACTGTTAATATTTGAGCGATGGTTTTCCGCAGTTCTCTTACTCTTGTGGGGTTTTCAACTGCTCCGCCAGCGTTAATCATTGTTCTGATTCGGGCTAGTTCTGCGCGTAAATCAATAAGTTTATTCGCCCTATCTTCAGGGGACATCGCGACGATTTCTCTGATTCGCATTATCGCCATTTACTTTTTTGCCTCCGCTTTCGGTTCGTCTGCTACTTCTGTTGCTTGCACTGCTGGTTCTTCCTCTTGCTCAACCTTTGATGCTTGCCCCGCTTGAAGTGGTGCTTGTTCTCGCGGCTTAGCCTCCGCTTGCTCCGCGACAGTTATTTTTTCTTCCTCAGGCGCCACATCAAGGATTTTGATTCGGTCAGGGAAATACGCATCCGGCGGCATAATTTTTACTCTTACACCGATGATGCCTGGTTTAAGTTGGACGTGAGCCTCAGCTTTTTTCATGGCTACGAGGGCTGGTTCTCCGCAGCGTGGGAAGTAGCCAGCTCTGAACTTTTCAAAGCGAGCCCGTTCAGTTGTCAGTTTTCCGCTTATAACTATTTCAGCGCCAAGGGCACCTGCTTCCATAACTTGGTTTAATGCCCAAAAACCTGCGCGCCTAAAGTGAACGCCTCGCTGAAGTGCTGAGGCAACTCGAGATGCAATTACAAAAGCGTTGAATTCTGGAACTTCGATTTCTGAAACTGATATTTGAGGATTAGAAACTTTGAAGTTTTGTTCTAAGGCTGAGGCAAGTTCTTTTATTGTTTCTCCGCCTCTGCCGATGACTAAACCTGGGCGCATGGCGTAAATTACGACGTGAGTTCCAAGCGGAGTTTTTGAAATATTTACTCCGCCGTACCCAGCGCGCTCAAGTTTCTTCTGTAAAAACTCATCGATTTCTGTTTTTTTAATTGATTCGGTTATAAAACGTTTAACTATGCTCATTTACTGCTCTCCTTGAGTTGCCGGTTTCTCGTCCAGCACTATTTCCACGTGCGTTGTAGTGTCATATTTTGGTGAGGAACTACCTTGCGCTCTTCGCATATAACGCTTCAACTTCATGCCTTGATAGGCCGCTGCATGAATTATACGCAATCGATCTACATCTAAACCCTTATTTTCGGCATTAGACTGCGCTGATTCAAGGACATCAAGAATTTGCTGGGAAGCCTTAATTGGGTATCGTCCGCAGAAGCTGTTTACGAGTCCATGTCTATGGGGAAGTTTCTTGTTGTACCTTGTGTATGGAACAGCTTTCTTTTTGGCTGCAACATCCCGAAGATACTGTTTCGCATTGGTCAGCATCATGCCCTTGATTGCCTTGCAGACTTCCCTTGCTGCTTTATGGGATATTTTAAGTTCTCTTCCGCTGGCTTTCGCTGTTTTTTCTTGATCAAGCGTTTCTGGAATTATTGAGTATCCCCATTTTGGCATTTTTACATCTCCGATGCGCAATCAAACACGTAAAAGCAATTTATATGGCTTTCCGTATCACAACTAAGATTTTAGTCTAAGCAGACTAAGTTACGTTCCCCGCGAGAGGAACAATTCGAACGCGTGAGGTGTACAGTTTTGGGATGACGTTTAAGCATTTATAGTTTACCCAAAAAAAGTGTAACTTCCTCAACTAAGTTTGGGGTCGAAGGTTCAAATTCCTCCTCACTTTTTAATTATGTCAAAGAAAAAAAGAATTTGGTATTAGATATTACACTAATTGAAATAATAATGGCTTGAGTCTGTTTATTCTGGAATGTAATGGTGGATGCGTTTCTGATCCTTGGTCTTTCTTTCCTGCTTTTTGCCGCATTCCCTGCAATTCCTCAAATACCGCTATCAGTGCCTCAGGACTTGTCGCAAGCGCCCCATACATATCCGCTCTGTATTCATTGCGCCACAGCACCAAGCTCAGCAAAAGCATCATTAGGGTCAAAGTCGTAATTTGGAGGAATATCGGTATCACAAACAACCGTAGCTCTATTACCAAAAAACTAAAACCAAAGGCAAATACAATAGACCCAAACATTACGGATAGCATTTCGCATGTGAACCTTCTTTGCCCTCTTATGTGACCAAGCTCGTGTCCAATAGTTGCAACAGTCTCAGTCCTATGAAATTGTGCAAGCCATGACTCTGATACCGTTATTTTCTTGGTGTATAAATTCACAAATGCGTTATGAATCGAAGGGTTGTCGGTGATAAATATTTCACCTGAGTGTTGGATTCCCAGCCTCTTTGTTAATTCTACGACTTCCGGCCAAATTTCAACTCGTGGCTTATGCTTACGGTTATAAAGAGTTACTTGGACCTGAGTAATTATTGAACCAGTAACCATGTTAACAGTGGACAAAATTGGAACCAATGCCAACGCAATAAAAGCAACGACATAAACATAGCGTAAGGTTAAGGGCATAAAGAACAATCCCACCGATAGGACACCAAGAACGACTAAGCTAATCGCTACAAACTGCTTTGTTCTGAACGATAGCATTTCCTTCAATTCCAAAAAAACGTTCAATTGCTCCATGTTTATTTCACCTCCCAAAAGGTCTTTGCGTCTTTAGCGATTTCTTGGAATACCTCCGATAACTTAGGTGTAGGCTTGCATAATCTCACAGCAACGCCGCGCTTTGATGATCCTTTAGCAGTTGCAACCTCATACGTACACTCGATAAGTCCTAAATCTTGGAGAACGTTAAGGTGATGAGAAACCAATCTTGGATGTTCATCAACCGCTTTCGCAATCTGTTCAACATATTGAGGTTCTTTAGCGCCTTTTATGAACTGCAGTATGCTGAATCGAACAGGATGCATTACGATCAGAGCAGTACCGTCGTATATTGATTTCATAATAGTAACCACGTATCCCAACTATTTAGGGCTTACTATATAGTAACGTCATTTCGGTATACTGCTCCTTTGTCTATCGATGAAACGCTGAAAAGTGTGCACGGTAGAAACAGCACTGAATCTTTCTAGCGTTATTTACCTCTGCCCGTCCGTCCTTGAATGATCTCCAGCTGATTAGAGAAGTTTTATTGTATAAAAAAAAATTAGCCAATTTTCAGACGTGGCTCAAAGAAAGCGTCTTTCAAAAGTTCTAAACAGTTTTTAGTCATTTCTTCAGCTGGCTGCATTACTGGCTCGGGAATAATTGCCTTTCTTGCTTTATCACTAATATGATATTCAAATTTTGAATTCCAATCTATCGATGTTCCTATTAGTTCGCTTGTTATCACAGCTCCCCAATGCAGGTAGGTTTTCAAGCAAACGATTGCCCAATTCTTAAAGTATAACGGTGCTGTAATCGCGTTTGATGGATCGCCATGAGAGTAATAATGAAGAATGTGCCCAATATGGCATTATTTGCGCTTATTCAGTTCGTTCTAAGTAAGACTCTTCGGAAGCTTGGAGTTTTTTCAGTTTGGTTAAGCGTGCATCCACGGTTTGGTGGATTGTTGTTCTGAGTTCTTCTTCTCGAATCGTTTTGCTATTCTATCAATTTCATCTGCAAGTTCCCCGTCTCCCAATGTTCCTCTAATCCATAAAGCAAAATCTCTACGCGCTGGCTTGTCCCTAAATTCTTTAATATTAATTTTGGATATTGACCTCGGCTTATAGTGCTAGCTTATGTTTAGGAGTTGAATCCTAACAAAGCAAGATGAAAGTCAGACCAACTTTTAATGGTTCAGTTCATTAATAATTCTATAAAAAAAGAAGAGGAAAATTTTTAGGTTTTATATTATACAGTTTCATCTATGTCATTTTTGGAGGGATTTATTTGTTCGCGCTTTCAATGCAACTGCAGAAATGGTCAACGCAATCATGGCTACAACAACTGAAACAAGTGCTGGGCTGCTGAACTCCGGAACTTTCGGAGTTGAAGTAGATGAGGTGGAACTGCTTGGAGTTGCAGTTGATGAGGATGAACTGGTTGGACTTGCAGTTGAAGGTGTACCTGAGGAAACCGACGTATAAGTTACTGTGCCGGGGTCGTTACCGTTAGTTACGAAGACTTGGCCAGTGCTTGCATCATAAGCTATGCCAGCGGGATTAGTTCCAACATCAAGGGTCGCTGTAACTGTATTAGTTTTGTCAGAAATGACTGCACCGTTACTGCAGATTATTTCGTCGTTGCCTGCATAAACTAAGCCACTTAGAGTACCCACGTTGTGGATCACCGCAACGATATTATATTTGCTGTCGGAGATGACTGAAACGTCAGTGCCGTTTGTAACGTATATATAGCCTTTGGCTGGGTCATATGCTGGGTTTCCCGGACCCTCGTAAGGATTCGAAGCGACCTGTATGGATTTGGTGACCTGATTGTTCTGATCGTTTATGACATAAACGTTGACGCCCTCTTGTGGAGTAGCCCAGATTGCGTGAGTTCCTGAATCATAGGCACAACTTCCGTATACGGCTATGTTGGTAATGTTTGCAATAATGCCGCTGCTGCTGTCTGAATAAACTGAGATTATTCCATTGCAAATGTACATGTGTCCTTGGCTTGAATCATAGGCCATGCCCAAGCCGCCGACATTTATAGTTCCAGAAACCGCGTAAGTATTGTCGGGGATGATTTGCACTGCGCTGCCGCTACCAACTTGGTATTCGGAAACGAACATTTCGCCTTTGCCCGAATCGTAAGCTAATCCAAATGGAGTGAATGATAAACCGCTTATGGTATTAGTGACGCTGTCAGAGCTATCTGAGATAACTGATAGGGTGCCGCCGTCGGGGTTAACCACGAAAACCTCGTGTGTGCCTGAATCGTATGCTACTGCGGTAGGGTAGACGCCTACCCCTGTAATTTGTGTTTGGGCGTGAACTGTGTTGGCTGCTGACAAAACGAAGATCATAATTGACAACAAACCCATGAATTTCCATATTTTGCCTTTCATATATATTCCTTAACCTTTCATTTTATAGAGTGCACTTGCTGCACGCAAGCTACCTCTAAATCTGTTAGCAGCTAAATGCTATAAAAAACTTTGCCGAAGATTTTCAAGATGCACGCTGCCTTCACTAGATGGCTTCCACTAAAGCAATAAATTAAATGCCGAAAAAAAAGACCTCACTAGATTACGTTAATGGTTTAATTTAAACAAAAAAAGAAAAAGAGAAAATTTCTAAATACGCTAAGGAGCAGTTGCAGTTTTTGCTTCTTGTGCTGCTCGTGGAGCATTCTGCTTGACAGCATTGATACCGTTAACAATGTCTGTTAGTGCATCAGTTAGGTTGCTGTCTATAAGTTCTTCGCTGCCTTTAACAACAGAGATAACACCAACAACAGTAAATCCGATGCCTGAGTAGCCAATGCCAGATGCAACAGAAGCAACGATCCCTAAGATTGTAACAATTGCGCCAAGAACAATATAATCTTGTTTGATGAACTCTGGCGCTGGGGATTTGCGACCCCGAGAAAAATAAATTTTCCCCTAATCTAAGTAATCCAAGACTGCTCAAAATCCATTTCCACACGCTTAGGTATTGGAAGAAACAAACTACATTTCGAAGGTTGCTAAGACAGAAAAAGAAATCTGCGCCTTAGTGGAAGCAGGCTTTGAATACGTTACCGAGTTTCAAGGCGCAAAAATTTTCCGAAAAAGAAAGCTTTAACATGCAAAAGCCAAGGATTTATCGCCGGCGGGACCCTAGGCCTGTTTATTTATGTATGGTGCAGGGGGTGGGATTCGAACCCCCAACAGCCTGACGTCATCGCCACTTTTTCGTTTCTTCCGCAGCCTTTCTCCCTTTTTTTATTTTCTTCGGAGGTTTTTAGTTGAAAGACTACTCTCTGAGAGTTGTTTATCATCGAGGAGAGGACGGTCAACTTTACGTTTTCATGTACCGCGGAAAGCTGCATATCGGCACGATAGAAATTGACAAGTTTAACTGCCTGGAAGTTTTTCGAGGCATAGAAAACCGCTCGCCTGCTTTTCTTAAGTGTCTTCCAATCGAGGAGACTTGAGCTTGGCTTCTCTTTTAGCTGAGGTTTTCTGTTGTTGCGATTGCATTTTTTGGTGCGGTCGTTGCTCTGAGCCCACCTTGAAGGGTAAGAAATCAATTAATCAGCTAGCTTCAAGCTGCGCTTGCTCTAAGTTCCAGCAAAAAGGAGGCATCCTTTAATGAGCTTCGTCGCTGATTCGTTTAAGCCTCCATGTCTTCTCGGATACTATCCCTGCATAAGTAATCCATCATCAAAAGACTGCGCTATAATTGATACTTGCTCTAAGGACTTGTTTTTCTGCAAATTTGCAAAGTTGGCGTTTGCTGATGGAACCGATATTTCGTGTAAGCGTTACAGTTTTTCTAATCGGCATTGTACGCATGGCGGCGGTTCTTGTCCTGGGCGGGGAGCTCTTGAACGTAGGCGTTTTGGAGGCAGATAACAACGATTCAAAACGGCGATAATTCAATAAGAGAGAGAATTAAATCTGATGTCTTACAAGAAATTCAGCGCATCCTACTGACTTATGAAGAAAGAATTGCGGTTATAGAAAAAGAAAACCGAGTGCTTTGGGAAGAAAACAGGAAACTTTGCAGTGCGTTAGATGACCTAACGTTTTCTATTGACGCTTTCGAGGAAGAAATGAAAGCGAAAATAAATGATGCCTTATCCAACTTGGCGGAGACTTGATTTTTTGCAGAGCAAATTTGAAGATAGAAGTCAAAATATTTCGCGTTCAAAGTCAAAAGTCAAATTTGACTTCTGTACCGTTCGCACCCGAGTCATCCCGATTCTAAAAGGCATCGAGGTGAAGATGTATCCTGCCAAGATTGGGCGTGCCCGTGGATGGAAAAAACAACATGTAGCCTACTACGTGAAAAAGCTCGAGAAGGCAGGGTTAATTCGTAGATTAAAGCGAAGCAACTTTGTAGATTACGAGTTAACGGAGCAAGGTCAAAACTTTCTCATATCATGTGAGGGAGTACTGTTTAGCAGCGGCGTGTTTCGACTGCATCGATGCTTCTTCAAGTTTCCTGTTTTACGTGAGGGAGTTTATCCGGCTGCTGATTTTCGGAGAATTGAAATGGTGAATTGGACTGCACTTCTGGGGTTAGAGCAGGGTGTGAAGGTGCGACATACTACGACTTCTTGGATTGTTCATGTCGAAACTCTTTATGGTCGGATCACCTGGGGAGTTGGTTACTCTGGCTAAGAATTTAGCTGACCGGGTCGCTAAGGGCTTGATGAGTAAGTACGGTTGCGTTTTGGGTGATGGCCAAATTAACAAGCGTCATGAACTTGGCGTTGATGATCCAGTTGCAAATCTTTTGAATCGTTATTTTACGGTCAGCACTCCAAAGCGAGTTATTGATGATAGCCCTGGGAGAAGATGAGGGCGAGCTTGACCATGTGGGTCGGGATGCAGCTGTTGAGTATTTGCTGATGCCTGAGCGAGTGAAAAAGATGGAGGTTCAAGTGGAGAACGTTCTAACTGATTTGGCGAAGATTTCAGGCAGCCTTGAGAAGCTAGAAAAAATGGGTTACAGCTTAGCGAAAGTTGCCGAAGCATTGGGCAAGATTACAGATTTTCAAACTAATCAAGAATTACCGACAGGTCCTGGAGGCAAAGAATACATTGCTTAGTTTAGTGTTGAGGCAAGAAATTGGCTCTCTTAGAGGAAAAGCTTGCAAGCGTATCATAAAGGCAGCTTCACTAAATGACACTTGGAGCTTGAAACGCTATTCCGCAATCAACCGCTATCTGGCTGATTTGAATGGGAGCGTTGTCTAATGTCTGTTAAAAGTTGTTCAAAAGCCATTTCAGCACAGTACTCACGGCATGGGAAAAGTCCATGCTTTTCACAAGTCACTTTTCTGTCACTGGTTGGTCCTGATTACCCACTGTCAATTTTGCCCTATGTTGATGGACCAGAATTCTTGGAGTGTGCACTCTGACATGGAAACCTCTGAAAAACCTGTTCAAAACAACAAAAAGAAGCGCAGCCAAAGCGACAAAATTGGTCGTTTAAAGTATAATCAGCAGCTACTCAAACAAACCTTAGCAGAGGTTGAGGAAGTCAAGCTTATGCTACGCACAATCTTTGCAGGTCTAAAGGATTCTTTCAATTTTGAACAATCACTCATTGAGCGCGTGGCTTGCGAAGACGAAGTTGATCGTGAGATTTTGCGTTTACTGTTTGAAGCTGGATCACTCGGTTTGTTGCCAAAGGATTTAGCTATAAAGCTTGAGAGATTTCAAGATTACTAGGCATCAGGTCAGCAGGAGAATTCGAAGAATGAATAAGCGCCTTGAGAAGGAGTTCGGCGAGCAAATTGCAGAACAGCGAGGTTGGCATTGGGCACTAACAAGTTTTACCACGGATGCTTGGGGTCAAACCGAAAAAATGTAATGCATTTTATGAAGGCACCGATACACTTGCTTGGAAAAAGGTTCGCTTGGGTTGTTTTAGTATCCAAGACGGACAATTTGGTTTATGCTGGATTTGCTCTCAATCTTTTTCTAAACGTTAGAAGAACTATCAATGCAACAACTATGACTGCGGCCAAAACTGTGACTTCAATTAGCTGAGTGTAAGACCACGGTGGTGAGGGAGAAGGCGCGGGTGTAGAAGGTGAGGGGGACGAAACTCTCAAACCGTAGACGTTGCCATTTGCTGATCCGATATAGAGTACGCCGTTATCTAAGGCAGGTGTTGATAGAGACGTGTTGTCAACGGTAAAGTTCCAGAGTTTACTTCCGCTTTGGGTATCAAAGGCGTAAACGTTCCCGTTGCTTGATCCAATGTAAACTGCATTACCAACAACTATTGGGGATGAATCACCTGAACCTCCAGAGGATGAGGTTGTTGAATTCCACAGTTTAACTCCGCTGGTGGCGTTCAAGGCGTAAACTGTGCCAATATAGGAGCTTGTGTAGACTATGCCATTCACCACTGAGGGAGACGAAGAAATTGAGGCGTCGGTAGTATAACTCCATATTTTTGTGCCCTCGGTAGCGTTTAAAGCGTAAACGTTGCCAACGTTATAGGCTGCGGTGCATACGTAGACGATGCCGTTGGCAACTGCAGGCGTCGAGCCGAAATCGCCTCCAATACTATAATTCCATAGTTTAGCGCCAGTAGCAGCGTTTAAGGCATAAATCTGGTCTGATTCAGCGAAATAGACGTTGTCGTTTGCAACAGCAGCTGACGACGTGACATAAATAATACTGGCGCTTTGATTGTCATAAGGGTAGCCCCATATTTGGTGTCCGTTCTTAGCGTTGAAAGACGAAAAGCCGCCTTCTTGAGCACCTGAATAAACTACGCCGTTAACGACGACTGGAGAATTGAAGTAGCGGGCGTCTTCACCGTAGTTATCGTCCCACAGTTGGGCGCCATTCTTGGCGTTTATTGCAAAGACATTGTTGAATCCACCAACGTAGACGGCGCCGTCTGAAACTGCAATAGAAGGAGATGTGTATGCTTCTTGGTTGGTTGTATAATTCCAGAGTTGAGAACCGTTCACAGAGTTCAGGGCGTAAATGTTTGAGCCTGACGTACCAACATAAACCATTTCGTTAGCGACAGCAGGAGAGTAAGCCGCATTGCCCAGGCTGTAATTCCAGAGCAGTATAGGGGTGGTCAAAGCAGGAGCATTAACTATGGGCATTATTGGGAGAGACGGATGAACCATCAAGCTTGATGAAAAAACGAAGAAGGAGACAGAGAAGATGAGGGTCACCGTAAGCACAGCGGCTATGGGCATGGAGTAACGTTTCATTTTCGTAGGCAAACGATTCGGCGGTTGTGGGCACCAATTTCTAAAGTCATTAAATCTTTTACGCACATTCATTTCTATTCACCGCTAGGTTTCAATTTCTTTTTAAAAATTAAGACAGTTATAACGACAAAAGCTATGACTGCAACTAGCACTCCGAGTACAATCAGAAGAATGTAGAAAGGATTGAGTGTTTGTGGGGGAGGCGAAAGAGAGGCAACTGGTGTTAGTGTAGCTGTTGGCGGCGGCAGGGCAGGTTCTGTTTTAGCAAGGTAGTATGCGGTATCGTGTCCAGTTATGCCTGGATTCCATGAACCAGCCATCATGAAGCCGCCATCCTTAGTCTCGATGAGCGAATTCACAGTGAAGGCGCCACCTAAAAAGTAATCAGTTAAGTTTTCGGATGTATTATTGTTAGTTTGGCTCCACTGCAAGTTTCCTGTTGAATCAGTCTTAACTAGCCAAATCACATTCTGAGGATAGTTCCCTGAGTTAGGTAAAGTTCCAGCGAACGCATAGCCGTCGTCGCTTGTTTGAATCAAAGAAGCAACACTTGACCCGAGTGAACCAAAAGTCTTGCTCCACTCTACGGCACCTTTGGCGTCCGCTTTAATCAATGAAGCCATGTGGTCAGTTGCGTTATTAGATGTATAAGTCGCCTGCAAGAAGGAATCCGCTATCACTTGTTTTTATGAAAGAGCTAAGGTAGCTGGGTTGCCCTAAATAGGATGTACTTGTTTGATACGTTTTTTGCCATTGCAGGTTTCCTGTTGACGTGACTTTGAATAATATGTTATCGCTTGTTAATAGGGCGTAACCGTCATCGGTCGTCTGCTGAACAGAAATTAAGTTTTCGTTTTCGCTATTTGACTTGAACACATTGGCCTCATATGATTTTTGCCACTGGATTTTTCCCAAGGAGTTGGTTTTTATTAACGAATAATCGCCGGCTATAGCGTATCCCCCATCTTTTGTCTGTACCATAAATGATATGCCGCTAAGCTTGGTGTAGGTTTGGTTCCATTCAATATTGCCCGATGAATCCAACTTCAATAGAACACCCTCGCTATCTGTTGCATATTCCATCCCAGTGTTGCCGCTTGGAAACCAAGCTTCCGTTCCAGCGACAGCATACCCACCGTCGCTTGTCTGCAAGAATCCTGCAACGTTTTCAAGGTTGTAAGTCAAATTCTCACTAGTTCGTCGAGAAGGTTTGGTTCCACTCTATATTGCCTTGTGAGTCAATTTTTACAAGCCAAGCTGCTGGAACAGAATAGAGATGAGTGCCTATGGTTCCTATTATAGCGTATCCGCCATCACTTGTTTGAATAATTTTGGAGGCGTAGTCTGCATTTTCTTGCCCAGTATAATTTTTGACCCAAGCAATGGTTGGAGGAGTTTCATTGGCTGGCGTTAAAGATGAAAGCGGCATAATTGTCTGGGGCAAAGATAGATTAGACATTAGACCTGGTGAAAATAGGGAAAATGAAACAGAGAATATGAGCGTAACTGTAACCACAGTGGCGATAGGCATATAGTATTTTTTCAGTTTTGTTGGTAGAGGTGTGGAAGGTTGTGGACACCAGTTTTTGAAATTATTAAATAACTTTCGTATGCTCATTTTTTCTTATTCACCTGTGATTTTTGCGATTAATGCTTCAGCGAGAGCGGATGGCGAAATTTTAGTTGTGTCATCCAGAATTAGAAAGTTGCGTTCTTTGGCTTCCGCAAGAAGGGTTTCTCTGCAGGTTTGCAGTTTGTTGCATTTTTCGCAGTCGCCTTCATGCTTATACCAGACTTGGACGCCATTTTTGGCCGAGAAGGTTATGAATGCTTGTGTTTTGAAGTGACCGCTATAACCGAGGAGGAAGCCTTTATCAGGATCGATTTTTTGAGTTTCGATCTTGTTGATTTTGGCGGTTTCTTCAAGGGCTTTACCAATTTTATTATTGGCGTTATCTAAGGATTCATGGACACTTTGGCGAGTTATGTTGAGTTTCCGAGCTATGGTTGCTTCAGGTATGCCGCTGCTTTTGAGGCCCCACATCTGCCGCTGTTTTACGGTTAAATATCCTAAACTTAAACTCATTATCGCTCACCATCTCACAGTAAGGCTTGATAACCTTACAAAGTAAGGCTAATCCACTTAAGGATATAAGGCTTTTCGATATTCAAATTTTTTTAACTAAAGTCTTGTTTTAGCAACTTTTTGACAACTTTAGCAGCAAGCGGTAGTTTTTTAAGAAAGAGACTATATCTACTGCGCCAGATATTTGGGCGAGCGATAGCTCCAGTATGTTTCAGTTTTCGCCCCCTTCACCCAAAAGTTGGGAGTGCGGTTTTCTACTTTGACACATAAACGCGGTAGACGAAGTGCTAAATCAGAAGAGATTCGCAATCAATGGCAAGCCGCACGTAAGTTTGTGCAGGACCAAGCCTTCTTTGATCGGCCTAAAGGAGAATCGGTTTGCCTCTCAACATCCAGCGAGGTTGCAGACCATTTGACCGCGGTTTTTGGGGTGCTGATTTTGGGAGCAGTGCCGGACGTCGACCATGGCTCGGTTCTTACTGACCCCAGAGGCGAAGGCGCCTTCCAACTTCAAGTCTACATGCCCTTCAATAGCAAACTAGTAGGTGTTAATCCCTGGAAAAGAAAGAAGCTGAAATCTGCCCTGATGCAAACAAAAACCCAACATGCCCTTACATAACTGCCATTCACACAAACACCGCTCAAGTTAGTCGAATAGAAAAAGCTCTTGTAGGCGAAGACATGCAGTCGGGCTTGGTGGCCAAAGTCCATCAGCTTGAGGTTACCCAGAAAATCCTTGTCGCCTTAGGAAGCGCAACTCTAGTAGGATTGTTCACTCTTGCTGCAATTTTGTTTGGGAGGCTTTTAGGAGCCTAATGTCGGTCATTATTCCAGTCGCTGAAACGGTAAAACTCAGCGAGCTCAAAACTGATGGGGAAAACCCAAACAAGATGAGTAAAGAGCAGCTTGAGCGCCTGAAAGCTTCCATAAAGAAATGGGGCTTCATCGTTCCCATAATCACAAACAAAGACCTTTTGATTGCTGACGGAGAACAGCGCTATACAGCTGCAAAGGCTCTTGGAATGTCTGAAGTTTCAGTTATTCGCTTGCCAGTAGAAGATGTGGATCGCCGCCTTCTAAGGCAGGTTCTAAACAAGCTCAAGGGTAAACACGATAAAGAGCTTGACCAATTCGAATATGAGCGAATTATTCAAGCTGGGAAAGAAGAGGACCTTAAGTATTACCTCATCATTTCCGACGACAAACTCAAAAACCTGTTGAGTGAAGAAAAAGGCGTCACTTTCAACGAGTCCTTTGAAGTTGTAATCGAATGCAAAGACGAAACCCAGCAAGAAGCCGTATACAACAAACTAACAAGTGAGGGCTACTCATGCCGCATTTTGACTTTGTAAAAACCTGGAGCAAGCCCACTAGCTTTCGAGCTCAGTCGGTTATCGGTAGCTTCACTCTCGTTGACTGCAAAATGGAAAAGCGGTTTGCAGGAGAACTGCCAATCGACAATGAAACATGGCAGATCGGTGTTATCGTAGGTCGCAGTGGCACCGGCAAAACAAGCATCGCTAAAACTCTCTTTCCCGACGGGTACATCAAAGCCTTTCCTTACAGCATGAATCTATTTTGGATGACTTCCCCGCAGGCTTGCAAGTTAACGAGATAACCAAGAACCTTTGCAGTGTTGGATTCGCTTCTCCTCCGGATTGGCTCAAAAGTTATGATGCTCTGAGTCAAGGGGAAAAGATGCGTGTGGACATTGCAAGGGCTCTTAGCTTGGACCAGCCATTAATCGTTTTTGATGAATTCACAAGCGTAGTTGACAGAGAGATCGCGAAGGTCAGCGCCTACGCTATAAGCAAAGCAGTACGAAGAACTACTAAGAAATTCATAGCAGTAACTTGCCACTATGATGTCATTGACTGGTTGGATCCAGATTGGGTCTTCTGCACTGATACAATGGAGTTTAATCGAAAAAAAGAAGTCGGCCGCCCGTTGAGCTCCAAGTTTATCGGTGCGGCAATTCCCTGTGGCAAATGTTTCGGCAATATCACTATCTAAACGGCAAGCTCGGCGCTGGAGTCAGATGCTATGTCGCTATGTACCAGCAAAAACCAGTAGCATTTATCGCAGTTGTCCACATTCACATGAAAGCTAATTA
>CAVXXA010000005.1:0-136120 GCA_963765605.1 Candidatus Bathyarchaeota archaeon
GTCAGGTCTTTATTCCGAAAAACAGTAAGGCACGTTTCTGCAGCACCCGCCATAGAGTAGCCTACTTTAAGCGCAAGAGAAAACGTCTGCAAATAGAGGAGCTCAGACATCATTTAGGACTACCTGCTTTGCTATCCGAAAGCGAGGAGGCGGTCAAGTTTAGTCAAATTCTTGATAGAGTTTCCAATTCACAGGGAGATCCCAGATAAATGAAAGAAAGCGGAAGTTGGCTTTTGGAATCATTAGGTGGAAACCCGCTAAAACCCGCTGAATTTCAGGTTTTGGATAACCCTAATTTTGATTGGCATCCTATTTACCGGTTCTGGATAACACCGATTGGAAATCGTTACCCATATTTCGACAAGGCTGTCGGATTTGAGGGGACGACGCTTGAGGTTCTTGTAAATCGTAACCAGCCTGTGGAGCAGTGTTGTGAGGAGAAGCGGAGGCAGTTAAAGCAAACGGTTGTTAGGTCCGACTTTGAGGATAAGTGTCAACCGCCAGGAGAGGGTTCTTAATGGCGAAGGAAAAGATTTGCTTGTACTGCGGTGCAACCTTCACGCCTAAAAATCCTAAGGGCTATTTCTGCAAGACAAGCCATCGAGTGGCATTCTACAATCGCAAGAAACGACGCCAGAGAAAACAAGAAACTAAATTGTGGTTAGAGCAGCAGCGCGAAAAAATGTCTGACTCCATCGAGGTCATGCTTGAACGACAAATAGCAGAACGCAGAGAACAGGAATGGCAAGAGCGAATTCGGAAAATCATGCAGCAAGCGGAAGAAAATGAACGCCGACTGCTTGAAAAATGCCGCGACTCGGAAGGAGTGGTATAGGAACGCGTTTTGAAATCGTAAACTCAAATTTTGCTACTTTTTGCGCCGAAAAGGCACCTTTGCAGGTTAGAGAGAAGAATCGTAAACCCGAAAATCCGCTGAATAATAGGAAAAAAGTGGAAAATCAGCTGAACCCCGCTGAAGAACCATCTATACAAGGGGGAAGAACCGTTACAGCTTATTACGATGCTCTGAGGAAATTTGCGAGATTTTGCGAGAAAAGGGGTACCCTGCAAATTGCAATCGTAACAGAAAGAAGCCCAGAAACGCCTCAATCAGTCTGCGCAGCGGGTAAATGGGGATATACTCAGTTGCTTGTTACGATTCTCTTGTTACAATTCTTAAAGAAATATCACATTTTGCACTTTTTGCTGGGGTTGCCGTGTGTTGACTGCAGGAGGTACTTTAGTTAATGGTTGAGGTTAAGGGGGGAAAAGCGCTTGCCTCTTCGGGCATGCTTGGCGGTCTCAGCGTCGGAGCTGGCCACCTCCACTCCGGCGTTGAGGAGCCCCCTGATGAGCCTCAACTAGACCTTACTACGACCATAAAGCCTTCTTGTCCCAAATGCGGTAGCATGAAAGTCTGGCGAGACGGGACACGTTTGCCTATGTTCGGCGACCTAATTCAACGATGGCTCTGCCGAGACTGCGGACTGCGATTCTCAGACCCAAACGACGTTTTGAAGGCTAAAGAAGCGGTTGAAACAATTGAAATGATTGAAACGAAGTCATTAAAAGCCCAAAGCAACATAGTAGTTAACTGCCAAATATGCGTCGAGGAGACGAAAAACTTGGTAGCAGAACAACAGAAAACTGAAGTTCTGCGTAGAGAAACAACTGACGTCAAAGGAAAACTAGTAGAATTTGCTTGGTGGATGAAAAAAGAAGGCTACAGAGACGCAACAATTCTAGGCAGATCCAAACTACTACGCATTCTTGCCAGGCGAGAAGCAGACCTCTATGAACCGGAATCCGTAAAAAAGGTAATCGCAAATCAGCCATGGTGCGAAGGAAGAAAAGCTAATGCGGTCGACGCCTACTCAAGCTTCCTAAAGATGGTTGGTGGAACATGGGCTCCTCCGAAATATACAGGCATCGCTAAACTTCCATTTGTCCCAAAAGAAACCGAGATAGACCAGTTAATCGCAGCATGCAGTCACAGAATAGGAACCTTTCTTCAAATGCTTAAGGAAACAGGGATAAGATGCGGCGAGGCATGGCGGATTCAATGGGATGACTTTGACTTTGAAACCAATACAGTGCGAATTACTCCCGAGAAGAACAGTAACCCACGCATCTTCCATGTAAGCTACAAACTCATCGGTATGCTCCAGCGTTTGCCTAGAAACTACGGTAAATACGTTTTCTCAAAACTAACAATGCCGCTTGACAATTTCAGAGACAACTACGCTGAACAAAGAGACCGCATCGCAGAAAAAGTCCAAAACCCGCGATTAAGCAAAATCATGTTTAAGACATTGCGAACTTGGAAAGGAACCATGGAGTACCATCGGACAAAAGACGTTCTTTATGTCATGCAGGTGTTAGGCCACAAAAACATCAAGAATACATTGGTTTACATACAGCTCGAAGAGGCACTGTTCAACGACCAGACCGACTTCGTTTCAAAAGTAGCTAAGACGGAAAAAGAAGCCTGCGCATTAATCGACGCGGGATTTGATTTCGTCTGCGATTTCGATGGACATAAACTATTTAGAAAGAGGAAGTAAACGTGATAAAAAACCAAGAGCTGAAACAGAAAGCAATAGACCAATACCTAAAAACAGGTGATATTCTTCAACTGCAGAGAGGACTAGGACACAAAAGAATCCAATCAACCTTTGCGTTTATTCAACGCAATAACCTGCTGAAAAAACATTTCGAGGGAGCATTTTCATGCTGAGCAAACCCGAATTACTAGAGAACATCGCCAGGACAAACCCCCAGTATTTTCACTTATATTGGTGCCGGGGGTGGGACTTGAACCCACGAAGGCCTGCGCCAGAGGATCTTAAGTCCTCCTCCATATCTTAGGCAATCAATTTTTCTGGCCGCCTATTTAGACCTGGCTCGGATACCCCGGCACCAGCACCGATACACACGGCACTGTATTGTTTAAGTTTTTTGCATCCGCCTTGCGCAATCGATTTTTGTTCGGTCCCAAATGCCGCCTTCCGCTTTTAACTTTAGATGCTACGCGGCAACAACTTTTCTGAGCCTTTTCTCCCGAACTTATGCTATGCTTATATCTGCCGATTGAGGTATTTTGTTTCCTGAGGAGATTGAAAAAGGATGCCCGCTATAGAAGTCGGCAGAATATGCGTAAAACAAGCCGGCAGAGAGGACGGCAAAAAATGCGTCGTCATAGACGTCATGGATAAAAGCTTCGTTTTGGTAACTGGTCCAAAAAAGGTGACGGGAGTCAAGCGGAGACGAGTCAACATAAACCACGTCATGCCCCTTCAAGACAAAATCGAGGTTAAACGCGGCGCTTCAGACGAGGAAGTCGCGCAGGTTTTAGACGCAGCTGGCAAACTGCAAGAAATGACCCAACCGGTTAAAGCTGCATAGTTTAAGCTTTAATTATCCCGTATCTATTTTTCTTACAGTTAGTTAGGAGAAAAAACAGCCACATGCCCCGAACCGTTGCTCCATGGGAAATCAAACGCGAGCTGCTAACGAAAACACAGGACACCACAAACCCAAAGTACGGGCACGTGCCCACGCAGCGACCAGCCAAAGAGTACGTCCAATACGGCACAATAAACCTTGACAAACCCGCTGGTCCAACAAGCCACGAAGTTGCCGCCTGGGTAAAAAAAATCATGCATCTAAATGGCATCGGGCACGGAGGCACCTTAGACCCCAAAGTCACTGGCGTTTTACCCATTACCCTGGAAGATGCGACGAAGGTGGTTCAGTCGTTTCTCTACAGCGGCAAAGAATATGTCTGCGTTATGAAGCTTCACGGCGACGCGGAGGAAGAGAAGATTAAGCCGGTGCTTGCGGAGTTTGAAGATGAAATTTTTCAGCGTCCGCCCCTGCGTTCCTCAGTTAAGCGTCAGTTGAGAACCCGACGCATCTACTTCATCGACTACCTTGAAACTGACGGGCGCAATGTCCTCTTCAAAGTCGGCTGCGAAGCAGGAACCTACATTCGCAAGCTGTGTTTTGACATCGGCGAAATCATAGGCGTCGGCGCCCACATGCAGGAGCTCCGCAGGACACGTTCAGGACCCTTCACAGAAACCAGCGCGTCAAAAGTGACTTTGCATGATGTTGCTTACTGGTTCGGGGAGTGGGAACAGAAAAAAGAGGAGGCAATTCTGCATAAATTCATTGTTCCCATGGAAGAGGCACTGTCGCTGCTGCCGAAAATTGTGGTTCGCGACTCCGCGGTTGACGCGCTCTGCCACGGCGCAAACTTGACTGCTCCAGGCGTACTGCAGGTTACAGAAGGCATCCAAAAAGGCGATATTTTAGCGGTTTTCACCTTGAAAGGTGAAGCCGTTGCATTGGCGAAAGCGGTTGTTTCTACACAGGAGATGCTGGATTTACGGCATGGTGCTGTTGCTGCGTTGGAGAGAGTGCTGATGCCCAGGGGCACTTACCCGAAGGTTTGGAAAAGCGGTAGCGAACATGAATCAGCCTAACCGTAGCACAGATTACTATTTCAGTGCAGAGCCCAAGTCAAAGGAGCGGTTCGGTTTAGTTCGAACCTCACTGTGCGGCAGAAGCTTCGAGTTTTTGACTGCGTCGAGCGTTTTTTCGAAGCGCCGCGTTGACCCAGGCACCAGACTGCTGATTGAATCGATGGTTCTCCCGAAAACAGGCTGCGTTCTGGACATTGGCTGCGGCTACGGCGCCGTTGGCATAGTTGCAGCCGCCCTTAACCGGAGACTTAGCGTGGTCATGACTGACGTGAATGTGCGCGCTGTGCGTTTAGCAAAAAAGAATCTGGAGTTAAACAAGATAGCCAACGCCCAGGTACGTTACGGTCACCTCTATGAGCCCGTGCAGGATTTAGTGTTCAACTGTGTGCTTTCGAATCCGCCTGTAAGTGCAGGCATGGAAACGGTTAGAGCCATAGTGAAAGAAGCCGCGAAAGTGATGGCGGACAAAGCCACGTTCCAGATGGTTATTCGGTCTAAAATCGGCGCTAAAACGCTGCCCTGCCTTTTTAACGAAGTCTTCGGCAACTGCGCGGTTATTGCAAGAGAGAGCGGTTTTCGTGTGCTCATGGGGCAGCGACTTGTCGGTTAGCCAGACAGTTTATTTTTTTTGACATGTGGGAAGTCCCTGACTTTTCAGGCGTTTTTTGGCTGACAGAAGGCGAATGTTTATCTGCCAAGAACTTATATGGGCGAACGTATGGACAAGTTTCCTGCATTAAATAGCAAAGCGTATACCGTGGCGACATGAAGTGCCTGACAACAACAAAAGAGAACGCATCACAATACGGCTAACCAAAAGGTACCTTGACCTCTTAAATACGCTAATCGAAAAAGGCGTGTACAACAGCCGCAACGAAGCCATCCGCGACGCGCTAAGAATTATGTATGAGTATCATGGGTTGAAGGTTTCGCCTGAGAAGAAACATGTCCTTAAAGCTCAAGAGGAAGACGCCTCTAAAGACTGAGCTGCAGAGCCTTCAGCAGGATATTACGGTATTCGATATATTTCCCGTTTTGAAATTTCGCTTATATTACTACTCCCGTCTCCGCGTTGCAGGAGAGGTTGAAAGCTGAGAAAGCCCGAAATTGAAAATTGTTGCGAGCTTGGTGTTAAAGGCTCATGTGTCACCTGCGAATTCAGCACTTACTGCAACGGCAAATGGAGCCATGAAGTGGAGCAAGGCACAGGCGCCGACGAAGAGCGGGTACTGCAGATTTGATTGCCCCAGTTTGAGTTTTGCGATGAGGCGGGTTTTTCTGTGTTAAACCGCAAAATTGAAAAAGCCCCCCAGCCATAACAAAGAGAAACGGTAGGCAGTGGTCAAATGAAACTAAACAAAATCGACGAAAAAGTCTATCAAACCCTAAAAACCGAAGGAAAAGAATTAACCCTCCAGGAATTAACCGACAAAACAGGCGAACCGTCCAAAAAAGTTTTCAAATCCATACGTAAATTCTTCGAGCATGAAATCGTGGAAACCCAAGCCCGCAAATACAAACTAACGGGCAAAGACCCCAAAGCAGCCAAGGAAGAAGTTGAGCCTGAAGTTTAAGTTTTTGTGGAGCCTCGAGCGGGCCTTGCTCCCGCGGCCTGCTGCTTACAAGGCAGCCGCTCTACTGGGCTGAGCTATCGAGGCACCCACCAAATCGCCCAGAACACACCAACACATAAAAAACAACCCAAATAAAAGTTACTACTGAAAAATTGACCTTCCCTTTTCTGCACTTTTGCCGTCTTTGGATTAAATCTGCGGAGGTGCTATCTGGGAACAATCCCCATTCATCGTTCGCATCGTAATGTCCAATTTTGGTGCTGCAGTTGTAGCAGAAACCTCGGTTGAACCTTGACTGTTAGGTAACTACGGTAAAACACATTAAGGAAAGTTGATTCTTGTTTTGGCAAAGTTTGGTCCGAGTGCACTTGGTCCTGAGAAAACGTTCTTTTGACAAATCTTATATTGCCCAAGGTTAACTTATGCTGGGGCAACATTCAATGCAGAAGCGCCTTATCAATATGAAGAAAGGGTTTAGCAAAGTAGCGTTTGCACTGCTTTTTCTCAGTGTTTTAACAATGGTAGTAGTTATGACGCCTGCGGCGAAGGCACAGGACCAGTCTATAACGCTGCTCCCAACCGAAGGTCCAGCAGGCACAGCAGTACAAATCTCGGTATATGGGTTCACTGCACCCTACAAGGTAACAGTTACCTTTGACACAACAACCATAGCGACCATAACCCCATTCCTTGAATATAATTCTGGAGGCGCGCTATTCCACGTTCCTGCAGTTACTCCCGGCTCATACACCGTTACCGCTACTGGAAGTAGCCAAGGCCAATCCGCCCAAACAACATTCACCGTCACCGAAGCACCAGCTGAAACAGAGGCACCTACAGCGGCACCAACGGGGACATCAGGAGGGACATCCACCTATTCACCTACAGGGGCGCCTGTAGGGTACCCCACAAGCCCCCCCGCAGCCGTTAGCAGCGGATTTTGGTCACCGTTAACGATAGGTGTAATTGTAGTTGTGGTGGCATTCGCGTTTTTTGGGGCTTTCATGTACATGAGACGCGGCAGACAAGAACCCCTGTCAATTCGGGAAAAATCTCGTTACGAGCCGCGGCCTTCAACTCCGCCCTCACCTCCGTCAGGGACGCCTTACACAGCCTCGAGAACTAATCAGCCGCCAACTGCCAGTTCCTATCAGTCTTACTCGAGGTTTAATCAACCAGCAGCTCCCAGTTCAAGCCAGCCTTACTCATCGTCACGGTTTAATCAACCAGCAGCTCCCAGCTCATATCAGCCTTACTCATCATCGAGAACTAATCAGCCGGCAACTGCCCGTCCACAAACGCCTTACACAACGGTATGCCGACATTGCAAACGAACTGTCAGAGATGACCTCAGCATCTGTCCGTACTGCTCAAAAAAGATACGGTAGACAGGATTTTCCAACCAGTTCTTTGCTGGTTACCTCCACCTTCAAGAAGAGAAAAAACGACATGCCCAAAGCCACCCATGATTTTGCTTCTCAAACAGCAGCTCACCAGTCTCCAGCTTTAAAAGATTATTCACATACGATTCGCTGGATCAATTACACTATCCCTGTTGAGGAGTAGGCAAGGTTTCTGGTGCGGGAGGCTGTTTTTTTGCCTGTTTTCTGCGTGGCCTTGTTTTAGAGCTTTTTCGAATTATTCCGATGGTTTGCTCTTAAACGTAAGTCACTATTTTTCACTCTGGTCTCGAGGCCAGAAGAATGCGCTTGCAAAAAGCACTATGAACGAAATAAAAATCAGCATAAACAAGGTGTCATATGCTTGTCCGATTGTGGTTTTCCATAGGAAGCATTGGAAGTGGTCTTTTGCGTAGGCGCCAGGTCCAGGCCAGCTCCATCCTGCCCCGCGGGGCTTGCCTCCCACCACACTGGGCCACATACGATAAGGTCTAGTTGCCAGAGGCTGAAGAAAAGCACACATACAGCTACCATTACGCCTGCGAGGTTAATGATGGCGCTTGTTTTTACCATGTTCTTCCAGAAATTTCTGACGCGTTCAGGCAATTTTTCTTTTTGCTCTGCGCTGCGAGTCCACTTGCCGCTTAAGTACCCCATGGTTGAGAATCGAGCGGTCTCAAATACCCCGTAAACAAACACGCCTGTGCCTGCCAGCAGCATTGAAAAGCCTGAATAATTCATTAAACTGTTTTTTGCGTAGGAACCAGCTATCAACGAACCCGTAATGATTAGCATTGAGCCTATGCCGATTGCCCATATGCTTCCCAATATAATTCTCGGTTCGCTGTAATGGCGGTTTCCGTTTAGGTTGAGGCTGCTTTTTATGACGGCTACGACTGTTCCTGAGATGCCTATGCTTAAGATGGCTATTCCAGTTAGCAGCATTCCAAAGCCCGCGTAGTTCATTATTGTTTCTTTTGCGTAGCAGCCTGCTAATATTGAACCGATAAGAGTGAAAACTATTCCGATGCCGACCGATAATATGCTGTTGATTAGAACATTTGGTTTAATGGTTGATTGCCGTTTATTTTTAATTAGCTGGGTCTGTAAGATTCCTAACAATGAGCCGAATATGCCTAAGACAAAGCAGCTTATTCCCGTTAGAAGCATCCCGAAGCCAGCGAAGTTTACTGTCGTATTTTTTGCGTATGTACCGCTAAGTACGGAGCCAATGATGCTTAGAACCACTCCGACGCCGATTGCCCATATGCTCAGGTCCAGTGTCTTTGGTTTACCGGTTGCTTGCGGTGATTGATTTAAATGGGTTTTTACGGTTGCCGTGGCCGTTGCGCACATTCCAAAAACAAAAACGGCTATTCCTGCAAGCAACATGCCGAAGCCTGTGTAATTTGTCATTGTTGCTTTCGCGTAGGAACCAGATATTACGGAGCCAATGATGGCAAGAACTAATCCAGCGATGATTATTTTGGTCTTGCCAGAGAGGGATTCCTGACTTTTCTCTTTTGTTCTTGCAGGTACCCTCATCTCTTCGTGCCTCTTTTAATTGCCGACCAAGCGAATGCCATTAGTTACTGCGTTTCTTGCCTATAAAATTTGAGTTAGTATTCTATATTGGGGCAGAACGGTCAAGGCTTGATGGCAACCGCTTGGAAGCCAACTGAATACCTATTTAAAACGAATTTAACCATAACTGCTGAAAGAAACACTTGATTAATCTTCTTGCGGTTTTGCTGCTTCTGCAGATTCGGCAAATCTTCTTTTGTAATCGAACGCGGCAACTAATTCTTTGACGTTAACGGCGATTAAAGATATCAAGGTAAAGAATGGTATGAGCGCGTAGTAGTAAAGTGGTGTGGTGACGGCGGAGGCGAAAATCATGTTTATGAAGCTGGAGCCCATGCCTGGATAAAGAAGCATCAGATTCGATAAAGCCAATGCGCTGATTGCACTTACCGTTGCCGCTTTTAGGTTTTTGCGGTTGTACATTATGAAGAGCGGTATCGCCAGTAACCCGAACCTTGGGTCAAAAAATCCAAATGCAAAGGCGATTCCGGACAGGTAGGGTTTTCCTCGGCTGCCTAAATAGAAGCTGAGTATAAGCAGGAAGATGACGAAGACTTTGGCTTGTCCCTCGCCCCACTGCCAATAGTAGCTTGGAGATGCGCCCCATTGGGCGGTGGGGAAGGGCAGCAGTAACGCGATAATCATAACTGCGAATGTTACGGCAAGGGGTTTATTTTCTAAGATTTTGTAGAGAAGGTATGCCATTAGGGGAAGAAGCAGGAACTGGATAATGTCGAAGGCTATCAATGCCTGCTGATAATTCAACGCGAGTAAAGGCGAGACGATGAGCAGGAAAGAAGGGAGATACTTGTAGGCTTCAGGATGAGGCAGGATGACTGGTTCTCCGTCGTTCAAAGCTCCGAAAGTGTAAATGTGCGCTGGATTGTTCCACAGCCTCCAAGCGCCCATGTAATAGGCTGAGAAATCTTTTGCCAAGACTGTGCCTGAGGTGTTGATTCCTGGGTTGACAGCGTAAGTTTCTGGGTAAGCGACAATAAAAGTGTACAAATTCAAAGCTATGAGTACGGCGATTCCGATTATGAAGATACTTTTGGTTAATCCTGGTTTGATAGTCATCTTTACCCGTCAATTGATTGCAGTTTTATTCTTATACTCAGGATACTAGAATTTTTATTCTTTGGTTCTCCAATTTTTTTTAAGGCTTAAGCTCTTTGAAAAAGGTGGATTCGTGGAGGAAATTGTGTTTTAATTTTTTTTTTGTTTCAGTGACCACTGGATTGTATTACAATCGTAATACGTATGGTAATGCTTTTATTCGATTTCCGCTTTCAAGCAATCAAAGGCTCAAACTAAAGGATCGACAATGAAATGATAAGGCAACAAAGTAAAGCCAAACAAGTTGCAATAACCGCGATGGTTGCCGCAATGTACGCTATATTATTTTATGGGTCAGCGCCAGGCATGCTACCAGGATTCACGCTTCTTTATCTTCCAGTTATTCTGCTAGGCGTTTTTCCTTTATGGTTCGGGTGGAGCGGACTTGCAGGATGCATGATTGGTGCTTTTATTGGCGGAGTGTACGTTGAGCAAGTAGCTCCTTACGCTGCATGGGTAGAATCCATTACTGCATTAATTATCTTCGGATTAAATTGGATTCTTATTCCGCGGAACGCTGTAGAAAATAGAGCAAAACGAAATCTCATTCTTCTTATGGCAGTCTACGCCGTTTCTCTTTTTGTCGGAACCTCCTATATCCTGTGGCAGTACACCTATCTATTCAGCATCGGAATTCTTGCATTCAATATCCTCGGGGGATTTTCCTTCGGGGTCGTCCTCGCGGCGACATATGGTCTCAACTTGGTTATCCAGCTTGCCGTATGCCCAGTTTTGCTTAGAACGGTTACGCCGAGGCTGAAGGGCTGGGGTGTGTACTCTGGTAATTTTGCGGAATGGCGAAAGCTGAGGGCAAAATCCTAAGTGAAGCATCCAAACGTCTCTTTTTCTTTTTTCGTTATTCAACGGTTTTCCTGAACACTGCTTATAACAATGTCGAAAGCTTGCGTTTGATGATGGGTAATGCTTTTAAGTTATCGGTTACCTAAAGGCAGTCTGAGTGCCAAACATGAAAATCAGAATAATAAAATTAACTCCTGAATTCCTCATTGAATTAATGCAGGGCAAATCAGCCTCTATCGCTTCGAAATTGCCCAGCGACGCAGAACTATTAGATTTGAAACTTGATTTGTTCTCCAAGCAAGTGCTTGCGGTAGTTAGAAGCGACAGCTTTGAGGACGTAGCTGAATCCTATCCAATCCCAGAATTCAAGTTAACAAACACCGCAGAAACAAAAACTGCGCCCAAGCCACTTGGAGCCGTTAAATTGGAATCCAAACCTGAAGCTGAAGTCTGCAAATGTAAAGTTAATTCAGCCAAGCAAAGCTTCAATTAAAATGGAAAATGAATTCAGCCCTGACCAGCGCAAACTGCTCAGCTTCACAGTTAAGGGAGATTGTGTTGTGGTGAAGCCAATTCAGTTTTTGAAGGCTGAATGGGAAGATATCAATGAGGTTGTGCGAAGTTTAGGCGGCAAATGGGTGAAGGGCGATATAATTAGCTACTGGGAAATCCCAACGTAGCAGGGTTGATAGCTTTGAGCAAAAAACGAAAATCTCTTTAAACAAGATGTTCCTATTCAGAATAAGAGTGGTGTAACGATGGAAAATACCGATAAACCTCTAACCAGAGATGCGCTAATTTCTATGCAAGTCATAGATGCAAAAGGACGATTGGTCGGAAAAGTCAAAGACATCGCCTTCGCCGTTGGAAAAACAGGCATCGCCTTGTCAGTGGAGAATGAGGCTGGAGAAATCAAACACATCCCTTGGGAAGATGTTCAAGCAGCGGCAGACTTCATAATTCTAAAGCCAGCTTCACAAATGACCAGTTCTATGCGCGAGGAAAAAAAAGTTTCCATGCCTGAGCAATCAACGCAACAGCAAAAACCCATTCAAGCAGCGCTCTCAGCGAGGAAGAAAAGGTTTTTGGACCTTATGAGCAGCAGCAGCAACCAGCTCAAACTGAAGTTCAAAAACCGACAACTGAGCCACTTTGCCCGACATGCGGTAAACCTCTCACATGGATTCCGCAATACAAGAGATGGTACTGCTACAATGACAAAAAATACGTTTCAGTGAATGAGAAACAGTCGGCTCAGCAGCTTTGCCCGACATGCGGCAAGCCACTTACTTGGATTCCCCAGTACAAACGATGGTACTGCTATAACGACAAAAAATACGTTTAAAAACATCAAACTATATTTTTTATTTTTATGCCGTTTCATTTGGGACAGGATTTTCAAGGATTTGGATTGTTCCGTTTTTTCCCAGACGCAGCTGTTTTTCAGCTTTAAACATGGCGACATGTGCATTCTTGACTTCTATGTAGTCGCCAACCGAAACGGCGTTTACCTGTTGGTCCCAGAGGCAAAGCATAATTTTCCCGTTTCATCTCCAATCACCGCGTTGGAAACAAGAGCGTTGTCTCTGAATTGAGTGTGAACCTTGGATGGCTCAGAAGTTTCCAACACTTTGGCAATTACATTTACCTTTTTCATGCCTACCCGCAGATTCTCAATCTTTATATGCGTAGGGGCCGGGTTTTGCTTTGCAATTTCTTTTCTGACTCTGCTTGTATTCCATCCAATTATCGAATGAAACGTCGTTTTGCGTGAGAGTTTCTTGGGGAACTCTGAATTGCGCAATAACTTTGCCGTCTTTTAGTTATCAGGAAGATGGCTTCGTTGTTAACGCTTCCGCGGTATTCAACCGTCAAGTCTTCACATGCTGATTTCCCATGTTCTTTTGCTTGAATTAAAGCCTGAAACAGCTCCGTTGGATAAACCTCATGTTGCGCTGAAATGAACGCAAGCTGATCTTCCAACGTGGGCTTTTTTGATTTCATTCCTATTTTTTTCCTCTTTATTAGCGAATTATCTTGAAAAAAGCAAATGTTAGGCTCTAAAATTTACTTTTTCTTGATTAATTCTGACAGATTAATAATATCGCTGTTAACTATTTAGGTTTAGCTGTAAAAAATCGGGTTTTTCAGGGGGGTAGATCTGCATTACTTGCCGTGAGCCATGGGTTTGTTTTGTCCAAAAGGGAAAAAGACTAGAAACTTTATTAATATATCTCGCAAAAGTTCCTTTGAACTTGAAAGTTTTAGGTGAAAGTTCTAATGGAAGATCTAAGCGAGTTAACTAAGGTCAAGCTAAGCAATTTGGACAAAATCTTCTACCCAAAAGTGAATGTTAACAAAGAACAAGTCATCGAGTACTACATCAAAATGGCTCCGAAAATGCTGCCAATCATCGCGGACAGACCTTTAGTTTTAACCAGGTATCCAGATGGCATTGAAGGGGAAAAATTCAGTTTTTTTGAAAAAAACGCTCCTGAAGGCACTCCAAAATGGGTTAAAACAAAAACAATTTACTCATCAACATCCAAACGAGACGTCCACTACATCATCTGCAACGACTTAGATACGCTTATTTGGCTTGCAAACTTGGCGGCGTTGGAAATCCACATGCCCTTCTCCAAGATTGACAATTTGGATAAGCCTGATTTGCTTGTTTTTTGATGTTGACCCTGAACCGCCAGCAACGTTAAGCGACGCCGCGGAGGTTGCGCTTTTGCTTAAAGATAAGCTACTAGATTTAGGGCTAACTCCTTTCGTTAAGACTTCAGGCAAAAAAGGGCTTCACGTCGTAATCCCAATTGTTCCAGACCATACGTTTGAAGAGGCAAGGGCTTTTGTGCATAAAATCGGCATAGAATTGGCAAAAGAAAGCGAAATTGTTGTTTCCGAGTTTAAGGATACAAAGAAACCGGGCAAAGTCTTCGCGGATTACCTCCAGAACTCCCCCTTGCGAACAATGGTGGTTCCCTACAGTTTGCGACCTACGCCTGAAGCCACGGTTTCGACACCTTTGGAGTGGAGCGAGGTAAAGAAAGGCATAAACCCTTCTGACTTCAATATTTTTACTGTAGTTGAACGGAAAAGTAATCCGTGGAAAAACATTTTTGAAAAAAAATGCAAACTGGAGATATAACTATGGCACAAGAAAATGTCGAGAAAACAGAAATTAAGAAAGCGAGTGCCCAAGCTCCCGAAGAGCAATCTGGTCAGGCAGCATCACAATAGGCTTGGTCAATGTTCCTGTTAGCTTGTACTCGATGATTTATGATAAGGGCATAGCTTTTCATTTCCTTGCATAAAGTAGACGGTCAGCCTTTAAAATACGTTAAAATGTGCACAAAAGACGACAAGATAGTGCCTTGGAACGAGGTTATCCGAGGCTACGAAGTATCAAAAAACGAGTTCATAACCTTTGACAAGAAAGAGTTGGACGCCGCAAAACCTGAATCTGACAGCCGCATTAGAATCAGCAAGTTTGTTGACTACTTCTCGGTTGACCCCATTTACTTTGACAAGACTTACGCTCTTGATGCCTAAAAAAAGCAAGGAAGCCTACAGTTTGCTTTTAACGGCGCTTGAAAAGAAAAACAAGGCGGGCGCTGGACGAATAACCTTGCGAACCAAAGAGTACCCTGCCCTGCTGCACGCGTACAAAGGCGCGCTGGTTTTAACAACCCTGCGTTACGCCTACGATGTTGTGGATCCGCAGGATTTTGAAGAAGTCCACAAACTAAAGGAGCCAGAAAAAGCCGAGTTAGACATGGCTGTAAAAATAGTGACTGACCTTTCAGGCGAATTTGACATAGCCGAATTCGAAGACACTTACATGAAAAGAGTTGAAGAACTCATAGCGCAAAAGGTGAAAGGCGAAAAAATCCACATTGAAAAGCCGCCGGAAGTGGAAGCTAAAGGTCTCATGGTTGCTCTGCGGGAAACTCTCAAGCAGTTGGAACAGAAATGAGCCGCCACATCTACAAGCCTATGCTTGCAAAAGATGCCGCTAAACGCTTTTTCTGATAAAGACTGGATTTTTGAGATAAAATGGGATGGCTTTCGAGCAATCGCCTACGTTAGATGAAGAATTTAGCGTAAAAAGCCGAAACGAAAAGGAACTAAAATATAACTTTCCAGAACTAGCAGAGCTAACAAAATTGGCAAACAACATAGTTGTTGACGGCGAAATCGTTGTCATGAACGAAGGCAAACCTGACTTCCAAGCCTTGCTGGAGCGAGGACAAGCAGTTTCAACAGGCGAAATTCAAAGGCAGACCCAACGGGCGCCAGCAACATACATTGTTTTTGACATTTTAGAAAAAGATGGAAAACCACTTACGAACCTGCCTTTGATGGAAAGAAAAAAAATTTTGAAAGATTCATTGAAAGAGGGTTCACGTATTTTTTTATCTGATTTTATCGAGGAAAAAGGAGAAGCCTATTATCAAGCTGGTTTTAGAGAAGGGTTTAGAAGGAGTTATGGCGAAAAAGAAAGATAGCCAATATGAAGAAGGTTTGCGAACTGGGAGTTGGTTAAAAATCAAGAAACTGAAAACTTGTGACTGCGTAATTTTCGGTTACACAAAAGGGGCGCAGTCGCGAGGGAAAACCTTTGGCGCGTTAATTTTAGGGCTCTACGATAAGGACGGCAAACCAGTTTACGTTGGCAAAGTCGGAACAGGATTTACTGAGGAAATGCTTGGAATTTTAACTGATAAATTTGAAAAATTGAAAACCGATGTTGCCCCCTTCAAGCCCGAAACTGGCGACATAGTAACTTGGCTTGAGCCCAAGCTGGTTTGTGAAGTTGCTTATCAAGTGGTAACAAGGGATATGCGGTTAAGAATGCCCCGTTTCAAAAGGTTAAGAGACGACAAATCGCCTGCAGAATGCACTCTTGACCAACTGATCGAAAACAAAAAAAAGGACGCACCAGAAGGTAATAATCTTTCAGAATATGCATCAAAACGTAATTTCACACAGACTCCTGAGCCAAAGGCGGCGAGAAAAAGGAAGAGAAACTAATTTTTGTCATCCAAGAACACCATGCAAGAAGACTCCACTATGACTTTAGGCTGGAAAGCGACGGTGTTTTGAAAAGCTGGGCTGTTCCAAAAGGAATACCTGAATCTGCCAGCGAGAGGCATTTGGCAGTGCAAACCGAAGACCACCCCTATGAATACGCGAGTTTTGAAGGGACAATTCCGAAGGGGCAATATGGCGCTGGAACAGTCAAAATCTGGGATAAAGGACACTATGAAACCAAGCTTTGGGAGGACGACAAAATCGAGTTCACGCTCAACGGGGAAAGCCTCAAAGGACGCTACATCCTGGTGCGGTTAAAGAAGGCTAAAGACGAGAAGTCTTGGCTGCTGCTTAAAGGAAAAGATTAATATGCGTAACCTTCATTTGGGAACCATTGGGTGGAGCTACAGCTTCTGGAAAGGCAAATTTTACCCGAAAAACCTCGCTTCAAAAGATTTTTTGGCTTATTACGCCACAAAATTAGACACTGTTGAAGTTGACAGTTCATTTTATCGAATTCCAAACCAGCAAGCCGTAACCAACTGGAAAAACCAAACGCCCGAAAGCTTCAAGTTCTCCCTAAAGTTTCCAAGCATTATAACCCACATTAAAATGCTCAAGGATTGCGAGCGTGAAACCAGCCTTTTTCTTGAAAGAACAAGCCTGCTTGGCGAAAAGCTGGGACCTTTGCTTCTGCAGTTTCCCCCCAGTTTTGGAGTCGAGCGCTTATCTAGTTTGGCTGACTTCTTGAATAAACTGCCTAAGAACCAACGTTACGTTGTTGAGGTTCGAAATGAAGGATTTTTCAATGAAGCGTTTTACTCGCTTTTAAGAGCTAACAATGTTGCTTTAGCATGGGTTGATAGCCCAGATATGCCGATGATTGATGAAGTAACCTCTGATTTTTTGTATTTTAGGTGGGAAGGAGATAGAAGCAAAGTTAAAGGCACCTTAGGCAAAATAGAAGTTGATAAAAAAGAGGACACAAGGCTGTGGGCAGACAGAATAAAGCCTTTCGCCAGCAGACAAATGGAGGTTTTCGCTTATTTCGGCAAGTATTATTCAGGCTATCCTCCTTCAGATGCGAGTTTACTTAAAAGTCTTTTAATTTAAGGCCAGTTTAGATGCAACTTATTTAGGCAAGCAGCAAAAAAAGGAGAACGTCTGGCGAAAGAGTTGTTGACTAAAAGGCGAAAAGAACAAAAGATTGTTCCTCGATAAAGCTTTCTGTTGGTTGAGAAGTATGATTTTTAAGCAAATTCAGCAGCACGGCGACAACTTTTCGTACATCATAGCGGATGAAAAAGCTGAAGAAGCAGCGGTTGTAGATTCAAGCTTTAACTCCGGCGAAATAATCAAGTTCTTAAAAGCCAAAAACCTCCATTTAAAATACATCATAAATACTCATGGACATTCCGATCATACGGCTGGCAACGCCGAGTTAAGCGGTATTTTCGGAGCTAAAATAGTTGCTTATAAGCTGTCGAGAGTTAACTTCGACATTGCAGTTGAAGACGGTGACGTATTGACCGTCGGCGGAGTTTCGATAAAAGTGATTTACACGCCCGGGCACACCTTGGACAGTGTTTGCTTGCTCGTTGACGATAAGAAGCTGATGACTGGTGACACCTTATTTGTCGGCGAATGCGGAAGAACAGACTTGCCCGGCGGCAACTCCAAAAGCATGTATGACAGTTTATTCAACAAACTCATGAAACTAGACGATTCAGTGGAGGTTTATCCGGGGCATGATTATGGATCCAAGCCTTCATCAACCATCGTTGAAGAAAAAAAGAGTAATTACACGTTGCAGCAAAGAAGCCTTGAAGATTTTATCGCCTTTATGAAGGAATCTTGACGTCTTTTTGCTTGTTTTAACCTGATAATTGTTCTAGTGCCTGAAACAATTCGGGTTTCTTCAGATACTTTTTTATTCCCTGTGTTCTAAACTGAGGATTATTAGCGCAACAAGTGAGCATTACTAAACAAAACTTAAAAGAGCTTAAGTACCAATAATGAGGCTGTAGTGAATGATGGTTCAACCTCGCATCAGAAAAAAGATGCAGCTAAAATTGCAGATAGCTGTTTATGGGGTATGTTTTACAGTTGTGTTAATAAATCATGCAGCACAATCAGTCAAAAACATACTTTTAATATCTGAGAGAACATCTACTGAGGTTGGGTCCAAATGATAATTTTCGATATCATCTCTATCATTTTGCTTTCAATTTTACTTTTTTGGACCGTGTATAACGGCTCAATTATCTACGTCGGTGTAAGAAGCAGGCGCAAGCGCCCCTCAAGTAACTATGAGAACGAGGAACCAAAGATTTCAATTATCGTGCCTACCAAGAATGAAGAAGCTGTTATTGGCCGCTGTTTGTATAGTTTAGTGGATTTGGATTACCCGAAGGACAAGTTAGAAATTATAGTAGTAGACGGAAATTCCGCTGACGGCACATGCAGGGTGTGCTCTGATTTTTCAGCCAAGTATCCTGGAACGTTCAAGATTGTTCATGAAAAGGAATCTAAAGGCAAACCTGCAGCTCTCAACCTTGCACTGACACATGTAACAGGGGAAATTGTTGGAGTTTTTGATGCCGATAGTGTTCCTGAAAAAGATGTGTTTAGGAAGGTCGCATCATATTTCGGTGATAAGAAATTAATAGCTGTACAGGGCAGAACAACTTCGCTGAATGAGAAAAAAAACATTTTGACGAGGGTTGTTTCATCGGAAGAGAAGGCTTGGTTCCAAGCTTTGCTTTGCGGGAGGGAAAAGTTGCAGCTGTTTGTTCCTTTAAACGGCAGTTGCCAATTCATAAGGACTAACGTTTTGAAAGAGTTAGGCGGGTGGGACGAAACTTCTCTCACAGAAGATGTGGAGTTAGCTTTGCGGCTTGTTGAAAAAAAATATGCGATAAAATATGCTCATGATGTTTGTTGTGGTCAAGAAACGCCTAACAGTTTAAGGGACTTAATCAAGCAGAGAGTCCGCTGGTATAGAGGGTACATGGAAACCGCCTTAAAATACGGGCGCCTACTTGATACTCTAAATAGGAAAACGATGGATGCCGAAATTTCGCTTGGCGGACCATTTATGATGGTGGTATCACTGCTCAGCTACATAAACTGGTTTTTCATAGCGATATTTCTTTCCGAAAGCAATCCAATAATAAATTTCACAGGGCTAGTTATAGCTTTAACTGCGGTTTCCTTAGTTTCAGTCGGTGTTGGGTTAACTGTGTCAGAGAAACCCGTGAAGCTTCGAAATCTGATCTGGATTCCCGCAATTTACGTTTACTGGCTTATTCAGATGTGTATTGCCGGGTGGGCTTTCTTCAAACTGGTATTTAGGCGAAAGAGGGTTTGGGATAAAACTTTAAAACGGGGATTCATAACATCAAACGTAGCTAAGTAGGCTGCTGGTATGCAAAAAAAAAAAATAGTTTCTGAAATTGCAAATAATTCTATCAGTTTAAATTTCTTTGCCATAGTTTTAAATCAAGCTTCCCTCTAGTTGATTGTTACAGAGATCTCGTGGTTTCAGCTCATTGAAAGGAAATGCAACTCACCTAAACCAAGAAAGCCCTGATATGATGGCAAATGCTTTAGTTAATTTCAGAAAAATTTGCTCTTTTCCAATATCGCGGGTTGTTTCCTTAGAAGCGTCTCTTGAAGCTGAATTTAAAAAAAGCTCTTTCAGGCTGAGTCATTGGCAGTTCAGCAGGAAAGCAAAATGCCTGGTAGTGGTTGCGATTGTGGCTGTTTTGTTGGTTTCAGTTTTTGCGTTTTTGCCAAAACAAAGCGTAAGCAGAGGCATCGTTGAGCCGCAAAGCAATAATTCAACAGCGACGACTCCTTCGCCAACGGCTACAAGTCCTCCTAAAGTCGCAATTTCTTCTTTAGGTCCACATCTTGGTCCAATAAGTCCAGATGTACAAATAGGTGTTGTTTCAAAGCCTCCTGGCATAATTGAATCTAATCAAAATATGAACAGTAGTGTTTGGATTCAGGTTGCGGCGAATGCTTGGTCATATTTTCAACCTGGCACAGGTGTTGATCCGAATACCGGTCTTCCTTACGCTGGAGGCTCAATTTTTACGGGTTTTACTGATTGGGATTTAGGTGTTTACATCCAAGCCATTATTGACGCGCAGAAAATGAATTTAACAGTTACCGATGGTCCATGGGGGTCTTATGATCGAATAAATAAAGTTTTAACGTTCCTAGAAACCCGGGATCTTAATAGTGCTGGTTATCCGTTCCAGTTCTACAATGCTACAACTGGAAAAAACGCTTATTTATTTTCAAATAATCAAACTGTTGATGTTGTTGATACGGGCAGGTTGTTTGTTGCTCTCAACAACCTTAGAAATTTTAATAGCAATTTAACTACGCGCATTGATAATATAGTTCTTTACGGATTTTATAATAATAGGTCGAACTATGCTGCTTTATTGCCTGGTATCAAAAATGATATCTTGACCTCGACTAGTATTTACTCTTACTATTTTGATAGCGGGTTTGCTAGTTTTTGGCCAAGTCTTCTTCCCAATACCAGTATAATACTAGATAACATGTTTTCAGCTGGAAATGTTACGACTTATGGTAATGTTTCGTTGCCTGAAGCCAGTATTTCTTGTGATCCGTTGCTTTGTTCAGTTTTTGAGTTGAACAGTAATAGTTCTAAATTGATGAGTCTGATGAACCAGGTTTATTTGGCTCATGAAGCCTACTATAACGCGACAGGGCAGTATGTGGCTTTTAGCGAAGGCAATGGCTACAGTGGCAATTTCATAGTTGAGTGGGTCGTTCTGCCTAATGGCGTTACATGGAATATAACGGATTCTGGTACTGGAGCATATGTGAACATGCCTCCTATTATTTATACTAAAACAGCGTTTAGTTTCTTGGCTCTTTACAACACAACTTTTGCACTCAAAATGTCTATTTATCTCGAGCAAACTCTTGATGACCCTTCCGGTGGCTATTCTGACGGTGCCGATTGGAACTCTACCCCGGACTATAGGATTGTGATTTCATTCGTCGGCAGCAACACTAATGGCTTAATCTTAGACGCTGCGTCATACTATATTCAGAATAATCCTTAGCTCATTATTACATTAAATCTGAACAACCGGCGGACACATTTTTTATTAAAGCAAATTTTCTTGTTTTGTCCAGTCAACATTTTTTTCAGAAAAAAATGTCCATTGGCTTTAAATGAAGCAGTGTACTCAAGATTCCAGCTATCATACCATTGTGGCACATAAAACAACCTGCGAACCTAAAACCTCTTAAGATTGAACATCCATCAACCTCAAACTCGTAAGAGGCAAGTTCAATGCATATAGCCCGCGAACGCCTTAAAGACGTTTTAGGAACAATATTGAATGATTACTGAGAAAAAGATAACTTCGCTTTGCTTTACCTTAAAATCGATTGGCATAACACGGCCATTCATCCAACTTACAATGGTAAATACATGGCTTAATTTCAGAAGAATTTGCTCTTATCCATTAGTTTGGCTTATTTCTTTAGAAGCTTCGCTTGAAACCAAGCTAAAAGAAGGTTTTTTCGGACTAAAACATTGCCGGTTTAGCAAGAAAGCAAAATGGCTTATAGTAGCTGTTATTGTGGCTGTCTTGTTAATTTCTACTTTTGCTTTTTTGCCAAAACCAAACTTTAACAGCAATAATAGGCCTCCTGGCTTAATACAGTCTGCTCAAGCTATCAACAGCACTGTTTGGATGGAGGTTGCGGCGAATGCGTGGGCGTATTTTCAACCTGGCACAGGTGTTGATGCTATTACTGGGCTTCCTTATGCTGGGGGCACAAATTTTAAGGGTTTTACTGATTGGGATTTAGGCTGTTACATCCAAGCCACCATCGACGCGCAGAAACTAGGTTTGATGGGCAATAATAGTGCTTGGAGCTTCTCTGAAAGAATAAATAAGGTTTTAACTTTCCTGGAAAATCGCCCTCTTAATATCACTACAAGTTATCCGTTCCAGTTCTACGATGCTTCAACTGGAAAAGAGGATACTTCAATGTCACGCGAGCCAACCGCTGATGTTGTTGATACGGGCAGGTTGTTTGTTGCTCTCAACAACCTTAGAAATTTTAATAGCAATTTAACTACGCGCATTGATAATATAGTTCTTTACGGATTTTATAATAATAGGTCGAACTATGCTGCTTTATTGCCTGGTATCAAAAATGATATCTTGACCTCGACTAGTATTTACTCTTACTATTTTGATAGCGGGTTTGCTAGTTTTTGGCCAAGTCTTCTTCCCAATACCAGTATAATACTAGATAACATGTTTTCAGCTGGAAATGTTACGACTTATGGTAATGTTTCGTTGCCTGAAGCCAGTATTTCTTGTGATCCGTTGCTTTGTTCAGTTTTTGAGTTGAACAGTAATAGTTCTAAATTGATGAGTCTGATGAACCAGGTTTATTTGGCTCATGAAGCCTACTATAACGCGACAGGGCAGTATGTGGCTTTTGATGAAGGAAATGGTCTAAACAGGTACATATGGGAATGGGTTGTTTTGCCAAATGGTGACACTTGGAAAATAACAGGGGTTGGGAGCAGTGCATATTTGAACGTGAATCCTGTTATTTATACTAAAGCAGCGTTTAGTTTCTTGGCTCTTTATAACACGGCGTTTGCACGCAGTATGGTTGTTTATCTTGAGCAATGCCTTCCGACCCCTACAAAGGGGTACTCTGACGGAGCCAATAATGGTGGCACTGCGGTTTCACAGGTCGGTAGTGACACTAATGGGTTGATTTTAGACGCTGATCTCTACGCCATACAGAATTCCCGATAGCAAGTAGGTCAAATGGAATCTAAACAATCAGTTGAGTCTTTTTTAATTCTGGTTTTATTAAAAAATACGGTCTCTTTTACTATAGTAAAGCATTTAGACATGCAATCAATGCTTAATACATCTCAATCTATACTTGCCAGATAACTTTGGAGAGTAAAAGGTGCCGCATGTCCATAATCCTGTGAAAGATTGGATTACCCGCAATCAGCATATTATTTTTCCTCTTCTTGCATTTGTCACACCGTTAGCTGTAAGGACAATACCTGAGATTTTAATGGGTCCCTATATCCTCGGTTTTGACACGTTGGCCTTTTATGTTCCAAATACTTTGCTGTGGCTTCATAATGGCATAAACTTGTCTGGGTTTCTTGCAACTGCACCGCTATTTTACACGGTATTTATGTCAATAGTTGCTGCTGGTGGGTCACCGGTTTTTGTGCTTAAGATCATTCCCCCGTTGCTTCTCGGTTTCTTAGCGCTTTCAATGTACACATGTGCCAAGAGAGGCTTGGGCTGGTCGCCCCATAAGAGCACGGTTGTTGCTCTTTTAGGAACAGTTTATTTTGTGGCTTTAAGAGCCTCTTGGGATCAACTTCGAGAAGAACTCGGTTTAGCTTTCTTTTTTGTTGTCATTATGTTACTGCTTATCAACCAAAAAGGCAGTTCATGGAAACGTTACGTTGTTCTTTCTTTAGCGATGATGGCCGTGGTGTTGTCTCACCAATTAGTATCAGTACTGATGTTTGGGGTCATCATTGCCACAGTAGCCTATGATTTGTTCCGTAAAGATTTTACTCAATCAATTGATCTGAGTGTGGCTTCTTTGCCTGCGGCGCTTTATTTTGTTGTAGTTTATTTAAGTGGTGTGGCGCAGTCTGGTATTCTTGGTTACTCAGCAAATGCGTCACCCTTGGCCAGTTGGACCGGATTTGCTTCCTATCCATCTATGTTGATGAGCGAGGGGGGTTTCTTCCTCTATTGTTTCTTGCCTCTGCTACCTTTGGTGTTGATAGGTCTTTGGCGATTTGGGAATCTCCAGCTCAGGTCTTGGCTTCTTTTGAGTTTGATTCTGCTGTTGCTTCCACTTGCTTCTGTGAGCCCTTACCGTTGGGTATTACTTCTTACGTTTCCGCTAGCATTTTACGCGACGGATGCTTTAAGCCGGCTCAAATCAATTAAATGGAAACATTTCAAGCTAACTGTACATAGAATTGCGATATTATACCTTGTTTTGTCCACGGCTATTCTAAGCTTTGGCTTCATTTTTATGACTTCGGAAAACCCCTTATTTTACTTTAATTCGGAGCATTTCAATAATTACGTGTACCAAATTCCGACTTCGATGTTGCAGAATACGGTATCAATAACTGACTGCCACGACACAGTCAACGCCCTGCAATGGTTCAAAGATAACTTGAATAGCAGTGCACTGTTGCTTACACATACGGTTTTTTATGGTTGGGCGTTGTTGACCCTCAATAATAATCAGGTCATGAACTACGGGTTTGGCGACCCTGTCAATGCGGCAACAACGGCTGCTCAAGAAGGACATACACAAATATACCTTATTTGGTGGGTAAACGGACAAGGATGGTATGAGCAACCAACTGTATCACCGTCATTTCACGAAGTCTATCAGAGCGGAAAAATCGCAATTTACAGCTATGCTCCAAATTAACGGTGTAACTTCTCTTTTATGGATTTTTTCGATTTCAGGTTTGTTAAGTTAAACAGAATAAGAAAAAAAGTGTCAGTAATAATATGTTATCGTTACTGTTTCAGTTGCCGTGCCGCTCGGTAGCTGGTTTCCGATGGCAACGAATATGTTTGTAGAAGGCAAGACGGGAAAGTATGCTGTCCCACTTAAGCCCACATTTATTGTTTGGTTATAATTGACGCCGTACGCGGAGTAGACTAAATTGGCATATGTGCTGGCTGTTGTTGATGATGAGACGGTAATTGAAACGTATCCCGCGTAGTTTGCTGATTCAGTCCAATCCGTATAAGAACCTGCTGATTGACTTACTGTTTGGTTATTAACCCAGGTCGCTGAAAGCTGAAGACCGAGTGTAGCGTTGAGCGAATTTACCTGGTTCTGAAAAATGGCTGTCTGATTGTTTGCGGCTGCAAGCTGATTCGTTAAGTCGGAAATTTGAGTATTCTCAACGTACTCAATGCCTTCATAATAATATTTATTAGCTGTAAGATTTGTTTGCGCAGCTGCAAGCTGACTAGTTAAACTGGCTATTTGAGCCTCCAGATTTGATTGCGTTGGGCTAGTGCCGCTTGAAAGTTCACTTTGCAAAGTGGATACTTGACTATTAAGGCTTGAAATATTTGCGTTTGCAGCTGCAAGTTCCGAAGCTACGGATTTGTAATCCGAATCGGTGTGATTATGGGAAGATGCATAGTTGCTGTAGGCGTTATTATAGTAGATAACTGCACCAACCATGCCGCCAAGAATGATAATGCATAACACTCCCAAAACAATTGCAACACTTCGCCTTACAAGTTTCTTTTCACCCATATCTCAAACACCTGTGGCTCTTCTCATATATGCTCTCAAATATAAGATTTTACGGAACCGTTGTTGAATATTGAAAGTCTATCTTGAGTTATCTTTAAGCGATTTGTCTCCATTTTCCATTTTAAGGCTTAATTTACGGTTATTTTCACCGAAAAAAGTTTATAAAATACCGAATCAAATCAATGCAGACGGTTGGTCGTTTGCAAAGTTTTATAAGGTCGAAGGAGATTGCTTAGACTGTTCTTAAAAAATTTAATGGAGAAAAAAACAAATGATAAATTTGACAAATAAAACCGCAAAATTCTCAACAACCAAAATTTCTGCTACTGCAATCGCGATATTTCTGATAGTAATCATGGCTGGTTCACTCATGTTCATACCATCTGTCCGTGCTACCTCAACCACAGTCATAGTCAATCACTATTCCTACGTTTACGTTGCTGCTAGCCCATCTTCACCTGCTGCTATAGGTATCGGTCAAACTGAACTGCTTGTCTTGTGGACTGCAGATATTCCACCCGATGTTGGTGAAACACAGGGAATAATTCCGAGTCCAGCTTACCTGGGCGGACCGGACCTTGACAGAGCTTCATGGGCTGGTGAATCATTCAACGTTACAGCGCCAGACGGTACCACTACAAACTATCCGATTGGAGCAAGCGACCCAGTCGGAGGCGGCTACATCAGCTACACACCTACACAAGTTGGCACATACACCGTTATCTCTATCTTCCCAGCAGTCTGGAAAAACAGCACTCTCGCCCCCGGCTCTAACGCCCCCGGCACACTTGAAGCTGGCTACCCGAACAATGAAAGCCAATACTATTCCGCTGCCGTTAGCCCTCCAGTGACATTCACAGTAGTGCAGAATCCGCAGCCAGCGTACCCTGACTCTCCTCTTCCGACAGGTCCATGGACGTTCCCAATAAACAACGCAGCCAGAACGTGGAGTGTACTTCCAGGAAACTGGCTTGGTGGCGCTTGGGATCAACCAGCAGGTCAAGCAGGCGGCACAACACTACGTTACCAGTACGGTGCGCCGGACCTGACAAGCCACATAATCTGGTCATACCCATACTATGCTGGAGGAGACATGGAGGCTCGGTTCGGTGACGTAAGCTACGAAACGGGACACTATCAAGGGCTTGATTTCAGCGCAATAATCCTCGACGGACTAATGTACACACCTAACCGTATAGACGCATACAGAGAACTTGGCTACTACGTTATTGACCTGTATACTGGCGAAATAGAGTCCTACCAGAACAGCACTATGCCAGCGTTTGGTCAAATCTATGACTACGAATCGCCTAACCAACACGGAGGATACCCGCTCTTATGGGTCACATCCGGCATCACCCCACCAGCAGGATTACAAGCACTTCAACCTGGCAGATGCTTGACGGATACACGCTACGCCCAATATGCTACATAGCCAACGTATCTGCTACAGGCACACAAGTCATCGACCCAACAGGAGCAATATGCTACTACAATCTTGTCAACTACGGAAACACTACAAACCCCAACTTCCACATAACAGTATGGAACGATACCAGCGTACTAGGCGAAACTGCAACTGGACCAGCAACTGGAACTACTTACTGGCAGTGGAGGCCTGAAGGAGGCGGCTTCGGCGGAGGACCAGCTCTCAACAACTCCATGTGGTTTAACGGGCGAACTGGGTTCTCAGCGAACTATTCAATACCGAGCGTATACGCAACATTCAATTCAATAGTCAATCAGACAGGCACCATCCGAGATGTACGAGTATATCAAGACGTAATCATTGGAACTGCAGGACAAAACAACGAGTAAGGAGTTGTTCAAGGCCAACTGTGGTGTGTTAACGATGCTGAGTCACTCCACAGCGCGGTTCTATCTGGGAACGATACAAGCACCTGCTGTGGCAATCAACCTTTACACCACCATTCTCAGCAATAACATGCCAACGATACCGTAAGCATGGTAGGTGTGTATCCAGAAGACGGCGTCATAATCTACAACTCTGCAAAATGCAAGTTGACGATACTGGGGCTACGACATGAAATCAGGCACAGCTGCTCTGGACAGGCGCACCAGAACCACAGATTGAACTACTACAGCCTACAAAACAACTACTACGAAGGAATGCTCCTCACCACTGGATACGGCGGAGTAGTCATCGCCTATAACATTACGACGGGACAGCAAGTGTGGAATTACACCGCAGTAAACGTCGGGGATGAATCTCCCTACGGCAACTACCCAATCAACATCTTTGCCATATGCGGAGGATGCATCTACACGCTCGCGGGTGAGCACTCAATCAGCAACCCGCTGTGGCGTGGTCCAAACGTGCGCTGCATCAACGCAACAAACGGACAGCTAATATGGTCAACACTAGGATTTGGAGCTGACAACGGCGCGCACCTTACAGGGCAATACATGCAGATGGGAGACGGCTACGTCGTAGGCCTCAACTACATGGACGGCATGATCTACTGCTACGGACCGGGAAACAGCGCCACCACAGTTTCTGCGCCACAATCGGGTGCGGTCAGCTGGGATCAGCTGTAATGCTTACAGGCACAGTGACTGATCAGACACCGACTGGCAGACGCAACGACGCAGGCAACTTAGACTTCACACTTCAAGGTACTCCAGCCATATCTGACGCAAGCATGAGCGCATGGATGGAATACAAGTACGAGGACCAAGCATTCCCGACAAATGCAACTGGTGTTCCAGTCTCGCTGGACGCTATTGATCCGAACGGCAACTACATCCACATCGGCGACGTCACAAGCAACGACGCAGGCACCTACGGCCTCTCGTTTACTCCGCAGGTTCCAGGCACGTACCAGATCGTCGCTACTTTCGCAGGGATCCCATGCATACGGCGCCTCATTCGCAGAAACCTACATGACAGCAGGTAACGCTGCGGCAACACCTGCTCCGACACAGGCGCCACTGAACACTTCAGCCATTGAATCATCACTCATGTCCTACGTAATCGTCGCAGCCATCGCCATAATCATCGCAATCGCCATAGTCGGCGTACTGATCCTCAGAAAACGCGCATAAAACCAACAAAAAAACCAACATTCCCCTTCCTTTTTTTGTTTTTGTATAAACGCGAAAGTAATTATTATTTAGCTATATTGAAGACGCTTTCTCATGGAGCTGATTATGAAGAAAGGTTATTGAGGATACCTTCAGGGGGCATTGCCTAAAGCTGTAAAGCTAAGCCAGATTAGGAAATGTTGCAGTGGCAGCATCGCTTCTTAGCAGTTCTTAGAACCTTATTCTAATTGCTTCCTTAATTTTCACGCGGAAAATTGACTTAAAATACATAATTCATAAATACTCTGCACGAAAGGTACTAAAATAACTATTATTTCCGAAAGGGAAAATAAACGATGTCTAAAACTGCGCTAAACGGCGACATTTTCCGCTTCCTCGATAAAAAACAACTTGTGAATCTGAAAACTAGAGCTATGCGCTCTGGCGCATGGTTCAAGGCATTGCAAAGAATAGACAGAGTACTTTTTGATTTAACAATAAAAGTCGTGGATAACATCCGAAGCCCAAAGTTAGCAAAAAGCATACAAGCGCTCACAAAGAAGCTGGAAGAAGCCATCAAAAGCGATTTTTCAAGTCGTTTGAGAACAATAGGTTTGCCCCTTGCTCAAAAAATCAGCTTAACGGCTCAGAAACTTGGAAATATTTCCGCTGGCGGCTGGGCAGTTGATTCTTCTTTCGCAATCTTCTTAGCTGTGATGCATGTTAATGACGTTAAAATATTTAACCAATAAATCAAGATTGATGCGCCATAACTCTTTGTTAAGGTGGAACTTTGAGAATTTTTTTGTGCGTCTCCCGAGATTATGGCAAATGTTAAATTCTCAGCTTGGCTTTAAGCTTAACAGTGCCTCTGGAATATGATGACACAATTTAGCTTCAATAAGATTGTGATTAAGGTCAAAGGATACGTTAAAGAGAACTGGGGCTCTCCATTTATCGTTGGGTTCATGCTGCTATTAATTGTTGCGGCTGTTTCCTTGTCTGGAGGATTATCTTCCTTAGCCGACACTGTAGCCGTGTACGCGTATTACGCTTTAGCGGCTGGGGTTTTTCTCCAACTTGCCAGCTTTCTTAAATATCGCGGAAAAAGAGATAATGAGGTGGCTGTTTAATGGGTCAAGTAGAGTTATCATTTGTTATTCCCGCATACAACGAAGAAGACTTCATTGAAGACACACTCGGATCAATAGATGATGTTATCAAGAGCAAGAATTTACCGTACGAAATTGTAGTAGTTGATGACGGCAGCAGAGATGGCACTTTAGCAATAGCTAGAAGATACGCTGGGAGAAACGGTCACGTTAAAGTGGTAAGTTACAGAGAGAACGTGGGTAAAGGTTATGCTGTGAAGACTGGTTTCATGCAGACCAGCGGGAACGTCGTGATTTTTGCGGATGGCGACATGGAAATCGACTTAAGAACTATTTCAGAATATCTTAAAGCTCTCAAGCACGGTGACATTGTTATCGCTTCCAAACAGCATATAGATTCACGTGTAGAAGTGCCTGTATCTCGAAGAATTTTGAGCGTAGCCTTCAATGGTTTAGTTCGATTTCTTACAGGGGTGCCTCTTAAAGATACGCAATCCGGGCTTAAAGCAATGAGGAAAAGTGTATTCATCGACGTTTTCCCCCGATTATCTGTGAAGCGTTATGCTTTTGACGTGGAGTTGCTGTTTGTCGCGAATCTTTATGGCTTGAAAGTTGTTGAGATGCCAGTGAGCATCAAGTTGGATGCTAAATTTAAGCCAAAAGAGATGTGGCACATGTTTGTTGATTTGCTCGGGATAGCGTATAGACTTCGTATCATTCATTGGTATCAGCGTCCGCTATCGAAGAAAAACGGTTTTCAAAACCTCGTTTCGTTATTTCTTCGTGAACACTGATGGCTTCAAAAGCACTTGTTTCCATTATTATACCTTGTAAAGATGTAGATGACTATACTCAAGAGTGTATCAAATACTGTGGGCACCTGGATTATTCAAATTTTGAGATAATACTGTTACCTGATTACTTTAACCAAGCAATTGCTGGAGTCAAAGTTATTCCAACAGGCCCAGTAGCTCCAGGAGTTAAACGCAACATCGGGGTCAATAACTCAAACGGCGAGTTCTGTGCTTTCATCGACAATGACGCTTATCCTCAAAGTGACTGGTTAACTAGCGCCTTGAAATATTTTAAGGACCCCGAAGTAGGAGGCGTCGGAGGACCTGGATTAACGCCTGAAGCAGACGGGTTTATGCAAAAAGCTGGCGGCTACGTCCTTTCCTCATTTATGGTGGGTAATCTATCGAGCAGATACAAAACGAAAAGCTGTTTTGAATCGGATGATATACACTCCTGCAATTTCGTAGCTCGAAAGTCGATAATAGAAGCGGCTGGCGGCTGGAACGAAAAATACTGGCCGGGCGAAGACACACTCATGTGCTTGGCAATAAAGAAGCTTGGCAAAGAACTAATCGAATCGTCTGATGTGGTTGTTTATCACCATCGCCGCTCACTTTTTAAACCGCATCTAAAACAGGTTTCAAGATTTGGGGAACATAGAGGCTTCTTCGCCAAAAAGTTCCCCGAAAACTCGGTGAAGCTGACTTACTTCTTTCCCTCTCTGCTCGTATCTTTTCTTGTTGCTGGAATGCTGCTTTCAGTGATATTTCCCTTCTTTGCTTACGTTATGTTACTTGGCGTAGCACTGTATCTTGTTTCAAGTCTAGTTGCAGCGGCTCTTCAAGTGAAAAGCGTAAAGTTGATACTTTCAATTTGGCTGGGTATAATAGTAACTCATTTAGTCTACGGTTTATTCTTCCTATCAGGATTAGTGAAGCGTGACCTGAAAAGATGAAAATCTGCATTTCCTATCCACCAATCTACACGGAGAAAGGCGTTCCGCTTCTCTCCCAGAATCGTCAGTTCCAGTATTTCCAGTCGCCAACGTACATTTACCCTGTTGTCCCTGCTTACGCCGCGACTTTGTTGGCGAATGCGGGTTATGAGGTGGTTTGGGATGACGGGATTGCCGAGGAAAAAACTTACAGCAAATGGCTAAGCGATTTAGAGCGGACCAATCCTGATGTTATCATGATTGAAACCAAAACTCCCGTTGTTAAAAAGCACTGGATTATAATCAATGATGTGAAAAAAATCCTTCCTGTCTCCAAAGTTGTTTTGGTCGGAGATCATGTAACAGCGTTGCCTACAGAGTCAATAGAGCAGAGCAAGGTTGATTTTATACTGACGGGCGGCGATTATGACTTTCTAATGCTAAATCTAGTTGATTTCCTCAGTGGCAAGGTCAAGCAGTTAGAACCTGGAGTTTGGTATCGAGAAAGCGGCATCATAAAAAACACAGGGCAATTCAAGCTGAATCATAGCTTAGATGATCTGCCGCATATTAACCGCGATTTATCAAAATGGAAGCTTTACAACGAACGAAACGGCAACTTCAAAGTTACTCCGGGCGCCTACACTATGGCAGGTCGCGACTGTTGGTGGCGAAAAGACGGCGGCTGCACTTTTTGTTCATGGCCTACTCTTTATCCTACTTTCCGAGCCATGAAGCCTGAAAGATTAGCAGATGAGATTGGGTTATTAATTGAAAATTACGGCGTTAAGTCTGTGTTTGATGATACTGGTTGTTTTCCAGCGGGTGAATGGCTTAGACGCTTCGCCAACCTGATGATAGAACGGGGATACAACAAAAAAGTCCAGTTCAGCTGCAACATGCGTTTTGGGGCGTTAACGCGGGATGATTATCGATTAATGAAGAAGGCGGGTTTCAGGATGCTTCTTTTCGGTGTGGAATCCGGAAGCCAAGCCACGCTTGATAGGCTTAACAAAGGAACAAAAATCGGCGACATCATGAACGAATGCAGAATACCACGAGAAGAAGGATTAGAACCACACATAACGATCATGGTTGGTTACCCATGGGAAACGCGCCAAGACGCACTGAGCACTTTGAATGTCGCTAAAACGATGATGCAGAAGGGCTGGGCTGTAACCCTGCAGTCTACCGTAGTTATCCCTTATCCGGGAAGTAAACTATACGATGAAGCATTGAAGAATGGGTGGTTCCGAGTAGACCCGAAGGATTATGAACGTTTCGACATGAAAGAGCCAGTTATGACTACACCCGACATGACGCCTGAAGAAGTAATGAAGCTCTGCGATGAAATATACAAAGTATTCCTAACACCACAATACATGCTTAAACAGATAGTTCGAATACGATCACTGAAAGACGTTAAATACTCAGTTAAGGGCGCAGCAAAAGTCTTGGGGCATCTGAAAGATTTTGAAAAAAACTAAAAAGTTTAACGACTATGTGAGCAGCTGAATATGAATTCCATCTTTAACTTAGCCCTAAATGATGATTTTATTCGAAAGTTGAAGTGTACTCGTTGTGGCGGTCAAGGGACATTTGAAGAAAAAAGAAATAAGTTATATGATAGTGCGCTTCGCTGTAAAACTTGTGGAAACAATTATTATGTTAAAGACGGTGTTCTTAACACTTTAAATATACATGATGATAATTATTGGGATAACTTATATACTGAAGGTATTAAAGGCAATTCTGTTCATGGGTCCAGGCTAATTCGTTTAATAGATAAGACTTTGAACAATTTGCCTAATTCGCTTCTTTATTTCACTCTAGTAAATTTGCTGTTCAATTTTAAAACCAAGTTCAAGATATCAATCGAATTGGGCTGCGGAACTGGAGTTTATAGTCTTCTGCTCAAGAAGATGAGGATCATTGACACGCCAATTTTAGTTGACATGAGTTTACCAGCGCTAAAAATAGCTCAAAATGTGTTTGATGCCTGCGGAGAAAAAGCTTTGTTTGTTTTGGCAGACGCTACAAATCTTCCGTTTATCGACAAAAGCTTTAATCTTTCCTTGTCAGGCGGATTAATAGAACATTTTAAAGGCGAACAACTCAGCCGGATAGTTTCGGAACATTGTAGAATCGTGTCCAGCGTCGCCTGTCAGTTTCCCACTTCTACGCCTTGCTACTGGCTTCAAAGAGGTGGAATATCCCTGCTAAACTTTGGCTGGCCATTTGGTTATGAATTGCCTCTTCCTAGAAACGCGGTAAAATATCTATTCGAAAAACAGCGATTCCAATTGTGTGCTGATTCATATCATGATATGGTGAGTATTTTATTAACAAGAGCTACGTTATCACTTGATTCTATTTCATTGCCTAAACAAAAAGGTTTACTTAACAAACTGACCACTACTGAAAGCGTAATGTACTTTGTCCAAGAGGATTAATATTTGGCTAATCTAATATCTGTCCACAAAGCAAGCAACCTTCTGCAAAGCAATCTTTATCTTAAATTGGAACAACCATTAGTTTCAGTTCTTATTCCAACCTACAATTCGAGTAGGACAATAGGCATATGTGTCGACTCTGTCTCTGCGCAAACCTACATGAACATAGAAATAATGGTTATTGACAATCATAGTTCCGATAAAACTGCCATAATTGCAGAGAATCATGGTGCAAAGACTCTAACTATAGGACCTGAACGGTCAGCTCAGATGAACTACGGTGCATCCTTAGCGCGGGGAAAATACATTCTTCGCGTAGATTCGGACATGATTTTAGACAAAAATCTCATCGAAAAATGCCTAAAACTTTGCCAAGAAGGGGCTCAAGCCGTTGTAGTTCCAGTTCTTCCACATCCAAACGGTCCAAACAATTTCTGGGTGTCTTGTAGAATGTTGGAACAGAGAATGCTGCTGGATGACATGGTTAATGTTGCTCCACGATTTATAGAACGAGATGTTTTCCTAGCAGTGGGCGGCTATGATGAAAAAATTGTCGCTTGGGAAGATTACGACCTTCATAATAGACTGTTGGCCTCAGGATGTCGTATGGTTTCTTTACAGGATTCCGCTCTTTGGCATCTTGGCGAGGCTTCTTCTCTAAGTGAAGTTGTAGTTAGAATGTTCAGCTACGGAAGGACTGGATCGCTTGGTTTGTTTACTAAAAAACATGGGCTGAGCGGTTTAAAACAAATATCACTTGTCAGACCTTCTTTTTTCAGACATAGCGATTATTTTGTGACGGATCCTTTACATTTTCTCGGTATGATCTTTCTTAAAATTATTCAAACATATTCGGTTGCGATAGGTGCTTTTGCCAGGCTTTTCTAAAAGTCTTCTTTTATTTCAGACGTGGAAAAATAAAAACTCTTATTACTTGTGGCTGTGAAAATAAGTAAAGCAAGGATTGTTTCCAAATAACACAAAAGAAATTTGACCTGTCATCTGACGCTGCAGAAGTATTGCCAAAGTACTTGCGTGAAGTACTTTTTTATAAAGACATTATCAAGAGTTCGATTGATCAAACTGCAAATACAATTCTTGATGTGGCGGGCGGAGACAATAGTCTCCTATATAGCCTGAAAAAGTCTAATTCACAAAAATATTTTGTTAATGGGGATGGTTTCTTGCCTTATCTCAAATTCTCCAAGAACAACAGATATTATGATGAATGTGTTTTGTGTGACATTAATCATTTACCATTTAAGGAAAAAACGTTTGATGTAACTATTTGTTTGCACGCTATCGAACATTTGGAAAAAAGTGCTGGATGGGGATTAATTCGAGAATTAGAAAATATAGCGCGTAAACAGGTAATACTTGCAACTCCAGTAGGTTTTCAGGAGCTGCATTCTTATGATGGCAACCCATATCAAATCCACAGATCAGGCTGGACACCAGCTGAGTTAGAAAAAAAAGGGTTCAAAATCAAAGGGTCTTGTGGGTTTCGCCGTTTACGTGGAGAGCGGGCTCGCCCTATTTTGGGATCCAATCCGATTCTGAAAGCAGTTAATTATTTGGCAACCCTTCTTTCACAACTAATTAGTTATTTTGTTCCAGATTTGGCTTGGGAAATGGTGTGTTTCAAATCTCTGAAGGAACCGAAACTCTGACAGTGACGTAGAATGGACAAAACTAAAACAAATTACCCAGACGTTTCCGTAATAATAGTTAGTTTGAACGGACGAAAATGGCTAAAAGGATTATTAAGCACATTATTAGAAAGTGATTACCCTTCTGATAAATTAGAGTTAATTTTTGTGGATAATGGATCTTCTGACAGCAGCATTGAATTCGTAAAGGAATTCGTCGGAGATAAACTCAATTTGAGGATTCTCAAAAATTCATTTAATATTGGGTGGTCACCAGCTAATAACCAAGGTATGCTGATGGCAAATGGCGAAATAATTTTGTGTTTGAGTAATGATATGGAAATTGACCCAGCATGCATTAAAGAAATAACAAAACTGATGGCAAATGACAAGTCTGTAGGTATAGTTCAATGCAATTCCCTGTCAATGTGGGACAGAAAAACTCCTGATTCCGGCATGAATTATCTGGATAAGCTGGGGTTCGCTTATAGTTATGCTCCATTAAACCGTGCCGTCGAAGTATTTTATGCCGAGGGGATGGCTTTTGCGGTTAGACATGAAGTACTTGCGAAGATAGGTGTGTTAGATAATTACTTCTTCATGGAATATGACGATATGGACTATTCTTGGAGAGCTCGGCTAGTAGGTTACAGAGTATTTTTCATTCCCACCGCAAAAGTATATCATGCAAGAGGCGGAACAGTGGGAACTACTTACTTTCAACGAATTAACAATGTCAGGTGGTACACTAGAAATCACCTCGTTACGCTTATTAAAAACTATGAATCAAGAAATTTGATGGAGATATTACCTTTTGTCATGGCAATAGAGACAACAAAAATTCTTTATTTATTAACTATTAAGAAAAATTGGAAATTGGCAAATTCTGCGTCTAAAGGCATATTCGATGTTCTGAGGGACTTTGGGTTAATTCTGCAAAAAAGAATCGAAGTTCAGAAGCTTCGGACGATTTCCGATAAAGAAATAATAAGGTCAATGCATCCGTTTAACCCATGGTTACAAAGGCGTTTTCTAGTAATGCAAGCTATGGGGAAAAGATTTGCCATAACTACCAAACTACCAATCGCTGAAGTGAGGAACAATGAAAAAAATTAAAGTAGGCGTAGTCCCAGCCGCGGGAATGGGTCGACGTATGAGCAGTTTACCCTTAACGAGGATATTGCCAAAAGGTCTCATACCTATTCTGAACAAGCCCATAATTGAACATGTCATTGATAATCTGAAAGCAATGGGCGTTGAAGATTTATTCATTGTGGTTGGTTTTAAAAAGGAATTATTCAAAGAATATTTTGGGAACGGAAGCGACTTTGGGGTGAACATAACATATGTTTTGCAACCAACTCCCATAGGGATAGCGGCAGCTGTTGAGTTGACCCGCGATTACATTCGGGAGCCTTTTGTTATCGCTTTATCTGACGACTTGACAATAGCCGCGTCATTAGACAATTTGATCAACGATTTTTGGACAAAAAAGGCGAAAATAGTAGAAGGTGCTGTTTTTGAAAAGGATGTTGAAAAACTACGACAAGCTTGTTGCCTTAGGTTGAACAATGACGGAGAAATAATAGACATTATTGAGAAGCCAACTAATCCAACTTCTCAAGTTAGGGGTTGTGGAATTTACGTTTGCAATCCTGACCTGTTTGATTTTATTGCGAAAACGCCTTTTTCTCCTCCACGCAACGAGAAAGAAATTACGAATACCATCAAGCTAGTAGCGCAAGAACATTGCGCATACGGATCCTTCATAGATGGAGTGAACATAAATATTAATAAAATGGATGATCTTCTTGAAGCAATGCACTTATTAATGGAACAAGAAAAAGCATTATAGGGTAAATTGGTTCATGAAAGATCTTTTTTTGACACTTTTTAAATCAAGTCAGAACATTATTGAAAACAATTTATGTATCATTGGAAACTTCCATATTTGGACGCAACGGCAATGAGCAAAACCAAAGTGTTCTTTGACAAATGGGTTGATCGAAAAGGCAGCCAGTATACAAATGCTAAATCCAACAAATGGGCTTTTCTAACATGGCTTCACGGTGAATTTGTTGAAGCACCCGTATGCGACGCTCTAATGGAAACTGCTGTAAGAGCTAACACTGGTATTGCATATGATGCTGGATGCGGGGATGGAACATATACCCTTCTTCTTGCAAAGAGAACAACGAACATGTTTGTAGTGAGCTGTGATTTATCTTTAAAGTCTCTACAAGCTGCAAAACGGAAAATAAAAGCCAACAGCGTCAAGAATAAAGTTGATTTTGTACAATGTGATATTTCCTCATCCCCTTTTAGAGAAAACTCATTCGATTTAGCAATGGTGATTAATGTAATTCATCATCTTCCAAATTTGACCGCTTTGAAGGACATACGAAGTGTTCTTCAACAACAAGGGCGAGTGTTGGTTCTCGAGGTGACTGCAGATAACCCAATAATAGAATTTGCTCGTATTTTGTTCTTAGCTTTACCCCATCAATCTAAATCTGCTTTTTCAGACTATGAATGCGTGGTCGATTCAGAAGTAGCGGAGGCAAAACACTACCCCGCAGAAGCTTTAAAGAAAAGTATACATGATGCGAACTTCAAGGAAGTTTCAGAAAAACGGCTCGGGCTATTTAACTTCGTTTTTTGGTACTTTCCTACTCTTGCTCCGGGCTTCTTACGCATTGTTAATCCTCCTGCGTTAATTGCAATATTCAGAATAGAAAACAAGCTATCTAACTCCACACCTCTAAGACGATTTTGTTGCAACATTCTTTTATCCCTTAAGATTAATAACCTGTCCTCGGAAAAGATATCAAAATGAAACGCTTGGCCAATAGCTTTCTCAGTGATCGCAAACTCATTTTTGTCGACGTCGCAATAATACTGTGCGTGGGGCTCCTTGTATTAACTTGGTTCAAAGGAAATTTCATAATTAAGGTTGGTGACGACGTCTTTGGTTTATCGCCTCTGAATGATTTATATCGTAATTCGTTTATATGGGAACATAATTTCTCTACTGGTGTAATTTGGTACACTTTTCTTTTATCTTTCTTGCCTTCCAGGTTATCCATGGCTTTCCTTCAAATAATTGGCGTCTCAATTGTAATATCACAAAAAATCTACTACTACGTACTATTTACTGCTTCAGGTTTATCCATGTACTTCTTATCTTCTACCTTGCTGAAGGGAAAAAATAACAGAGTCGCGGCATTGGCTTCAGCATTATTCTATATGATGAATCCTTTTTCGCTCAGTGTGGTTTGGCAAGCCCATTATACTGCTTTAATGTTTGCCTATCCACTTCTTCCCTTGATTCTTCTTTTTTATATAAAAGGACTACATGGACAAAACAAATTAAAATACGCAATATTAATAGGCATCGCAACTGTCGCATTTTCATCTGCTTTTATGGATCCTCCTGAAGCCGCTTCAGCAATAATCGTTTGTTTTTCATATTTTCTTGCTTTCATTATTTACAATAAAAACAATAAAAGTAAAGTTAAACACGCTTTTCAATTTACTGCACTTGCCCTATTCTTAGTTCTAATCTTGAGTGCCTGGTGGAGTTTGCCGGGTGCTTTCTATTTTCAAAATCATATAGCTCAAGCTAACCCTGTAGGATCCGAGTCGTCAATAAGCCAATTTACAGGCGGTAGTGCAAGTTCCACAATCTTAAACTCATTTAGACTATTAGGCTGGTATTTTATAAACGCCAAAGTTTACTCTGACCCCAATTATTCATGGAGTGGAGTTTACTTTGCTTTGCCACTATTATTAATCGGCTTTCTTATCCCGATTATAGCGTATCTTTCTCTTCTTTTTAGACCTTTAAAGAAAACTGTGGTTTTTTTTTCTCTTCTGTCTATAGTGGGAATATTCCTTAGCAAAGGCACTGCACCGCCCTTTGGTGGTGTTAATTTATGGTTTTTCATTCACATTCCATTGGCGACTTCATTTAGAGCTCAATTCGAAAAATTCGGCTCAATAATAGCTCTATCCTTTGCTTTTCTGATTGGTGTAGCTTTCAATGAACTTTATGTTCGTGTCAAAACTTCCGGCAATTCATATCAAAACAAAGATTTGCTAAGAAAGAATAAATTATCTAGTTTTATAATCAAAAAATTAAAAAGACCCGCCTTAGCTGTCGTTGTAGTTTCACTACTCATTTTGATATTTGTTGTATATGCATTTCCTTTTTGGACTGGCGATGTCATTTATCCCGGAGGAAACTACATTCCTTCTGCACGTATTCAAGTTCCCAATTATTATAATGATGCAGCAAATTGGATTAATAATCAAACTGGAGATTTTCGAATACTTTCTCTCCCGCCAAGACTTGGAGGTTTTTCTGCTTATAATTGGACTAATGGATATGCGGGAAGCGATCCGCTAGAAGAGTACTATTTTAATAAGCCAATAATATGGGGCAATTCGCTTGACAACGACTATATACAGCAGACTATCGGAATGTTTTCAAATAATAATATCTCATTATCTATGGCGAAAGTGCTTAGTTCATTAAATGTAAAGTACATCTTGGTGCATCAAGACTGGGATACAAAATACGCCCAGAATATTCCATCACCTGATTTCTACATAAGCATATTGAACAATCAGAGCGGATTCCGTCTGGAAAGAACTTTTGGGAAGTTAGACTTTTATCTCAACGAGAATTGGAGTTCTTCTGAAATCTATGCGGTGCCTAATGCTCTAATCGTGGAAGGCGACACAAATCAATTATTGAATGTCGTTGGAAGCAGCAACTTCTCATTATCCGAATACGCTACTTTCTCTTCAAGTCAAAATAGTCCTTTTTCCTTGTCTGATATTAGCGCCCAAACTATCAAATATGATTTGCTGAATATTTCAGTGACTGCTTATGATGGAAGGGCTAATCAATTTAATTGGTCTGCGCTTTCAGGTGGATCTATTTCAGCACGATATTATATTGGCTGGAAAGGCGTGGTCAGTACCAATGGAACTGGCGACAATGACATGATTGTCTTTAATTCACCAGCTGACTGCCCGTATACTTTTCCTAATTATGCTCAAAACTCGTGGGGGGCTTACGACTCGACCTTACTTTATGTGTCAACAAATGACACAAGTGTAACTATAAGCTCCATTTTAGATGATGGAAAACCTATTACTGACATTATAGGTGTTTGGTGGGAGACAAATTGGCTGGGAATGAACACGAAGTCTGTAACCTACCCGATTGTAATACCTCCACATCAGGAGGCTATAATACAGATAAATCACATTGCCAGTGCACTTAGTTTGATAACAGTCCAGAACCAAACATATTTTGAACCTTTACCCGCGACAAATGACACTAGTATTACCTATAAGACGATTAATCCAACCAAGTATACCGTTAATATCAATACGTCTGATCCCTGTTTTCTCGTTTTCAGTGAATCTTACGACGAAGGGTGGATTGCGAGTATTAACGGGCAACAAATACCTAGCCAATATCACTTCACAGCTAACGGCTATGCTAACTGTTGGTACATTAACAAAACAGGAACATACACTGTAACCTTGGAATTTACGCCTCAAAACCTGTTTTACGCGGGAGCTGTAATATCGATAACTACACTAATCATATGTACCGCATACATTAGTAAAAACAAAATAAAAAACATCTACCAAAAACATATTAAGAAAAACAAAGTAAGCGACTAATCCATTTCCCGATTCTCTTTAATGAGAACAATACCAAGATAAAACCAAGTGTTTGCTTTGCCCAATCCTTACTTAAAGCCAACGCTTGGTTTCTACCCCAATGCGCGTCTCAAGTTTGCTTGTGTCTGGGCAGCGCCTTTTCCGGTGATCTTTTGGATTGGATAGAATTCTCTGTTTGGTTTTTATAGTTAGCTTTTAGGTTAATGAAGCATGAAATATTGAGTTATTTGTTTTGCAAGCTTGGCTCTGGTTTTGTAAGACCATAGCAAATTTGAGAGTGTCAGCTTTAACAAAGTTTTATAAGGATAGCGGTTGCATACGTTGGATTTGCTACTAAAAATTTAATGGAGAAGAAAAACAAATGATAAATTTGACAAATAAAAGTAAAACCGCGAATTTCTCAAGAACCAAAATAACATCTGTTGCAATCGCTTTACTAATGATATTCAGCATGACTGCTTCACTTATGTTTCTGCCATCTGCAAATGCGCATACACCTGCATGGAACGTTCCAACCACCGCCTACGTTACCTGTGCACCAGGAACCATTGGTCTTGGCCAATATACAACCATTGTCGCATGGGTTGACAGATACTCACCGACAGTGGGCGGTATGGACGGTCAACGCTGGACTGGCTACCAGTTAAACATTACGAAGCCAGACGGATCAACGGTAATCATTGGACCGTGGACCTGTTCAAGCGACGTTGGCAGTGACTGGAAGACATTTGTTCCCGATGAGGTGGGGACCTATACTATTGTGTTCAGCTGGCCTGGAAACGTAGTTACCAACGGCACTGGAGAACCCCTTACTCCGGGGATTCCATATGTCGGCGACTTTTTTGAAGGCGCCACAAGCAAACCATGCACACTTACCGTACAAGAAACAGCAGTGCCAAATTGGCAGGAGCCTGTTCTTCCTACAGACTACTGGACTTTGCCGATAAATGGCGCGAATAGACAATGGTCGACGCTTGCAAGCAACTGGCTGTTGGGCAGCTGGCTGGTTAACAGCTTCCAAAATGAAGGCACAGTTCCGCTCAGCGCGCACGTACTATGGTCACAGCCTATAACTCCGGGTCGCGCCGGAGGCATAGCTGATGCACAGTGGCCAGGTGTTCCTGCAGACGTTAACGACTACGAAAGCCCATGGTCAGCGCCGATCATCATGAACGGAATAATCTACTACAACGCACCAAGAGTCGCAGACAGCGACGCATACGGATACTACGCAGTGAGTCTGTACACTGGACAACAGCTTTGGTACAAGAATGGCACCGACAACGGCCTCAACAACCCCTACACAATAGCAGCCGGAGCTGTTGGTGGTCCAGCCACCTCTGAAAGCTATCTGAGTCTGACACAAGGTCAACTATACTACTATTACTCAATAAACGGGCAGGGAATACTCTCATATTTGATAATGGTTTCGGGCAGCACATGGTACTTCCTTGATGCATCCACTGGAAACTTGATGTTTACGCTGATAAATGTGCCTGGCGGTACAGCTGTAACGGACGGAAACGGAGATTTACTGCGATACAGCTTAAATTCAGCTACAGGTAATATTCTCTGCTGGAACTCAAGCCAATCTATCTATCCAGGAGCCCCAACAGGAACAGGTCAACAACAATGGAAACCTCCATTGGGAGGAGTAATTAACGCCGTCAACGATACTACATGGACTCTAATTGGTCCATCGGCTGGCAGTGGTGCTCAAACGCTTTGGACTACCGCAGATATTCTTCCCCGCTCCGGATACACAATGAACGTAACAGACCCCTCTTTGAAGGGTCTGCCTGGAGCCATTACTTCCGTCTTACTGAACGATAACCGTATGCCAGAACAGATCTTTGGCTCAAGCATTGTAAGCACTGGCGGGGCAGGAATCTCAAGCGACGCCTGTGACGCTGATAACTTGTACGTATGGCTTGTAGGCATCAACTATGGCGCAACAACTATGAGTCCTTTGCCTTACGCTACTAACACACAGAACTACAACCTTGGATTCACAGATACGCTACTGATGAACAAGACTATAACGGTTCCACTGCCTGGCTTAAACTATACCTGGGCCGTTACCGGCGTAAATTATGACAGCCAAACCTTCCAGTTGAAATGTCAGCAAACAGCTCAGAGCTGGACCTATAGCTTAACAACAGGAGCCCCACTGTGGGGGCCAACTACATCATTTGGATCAATGGACTATTACGGGATTACCGAGAACGTGTACTACGGAGAGCTGATTCAGGTTTCCTCTTATGGAGGTTGGATGGCTGGCTACAATATTACAACTGGAAAGCTGCTTTGGGTTTACAATGCTACTGCTACTTCCCCGTATGAAAGTGCTTACGGCGATAATATGCCGCTGAGCCTTGGCGCTGTTGTTGACGGAACTGCCATTTTGTACTCGACTGAGCATTCGCCTACTAAGCCTCTTTGGCGTGATTCGTATGTTCGCTGCGTCAACTTAACTGACGGAACACTGGTTTGGAAGCTGCTGGACTTTAACATGGGCTTAAGCGTCGCCGACGGCTACGTCGTAACTGGAAGTCAATACGACAATAACGTGTACTGCATCGGCAAAGGACCAAGCGCTACAACTGTACAAGCACCGATGAATAGTATTATGGCTGGAGATAGCGCAGTGATAAGTGGCATGGTGACTGATCAGTCGCCAGGCGCAAAAGGCACCCCCGCGATATCGGACGCCAGCCAAGAAGCATGGATGGAATACCTATACGAGCAGCAGTCAAAGCCTACGGACGCAACTGGAGTTCCAGTGACGATAGACGCTATTGACCCCAACGGCAACTTCATCCACCTCGGCGACGTCACAAGCGACACAAGCGGCAACTTCGGCTACGCATGGACAGCTCCAAATGTCCCAGGCAAATACACCATATACGCGACGTTTGCAGGCTCCAATTCCTACGGCGACTCATCCGCAGAAACCTACGCAGTGGTTTCAGCAGCACCCGCAGCTACTGCAGCACCTACAGCTACTCCGACATCTGTTGCTGATACATACTTTGTTCCAGCAATTGCAGGTCTATTCGTCTTGATCATCGTGGTAGCTATTGTATTAGCTCTATTGATGCTTAGGAAAAAACCATAAAAACTACCAACAAACGCGCAAAACTTCCTTTTCTTTTTTTGTTTTTAGTTTAGAGCTGAGAGGGTTCTGCATACTTATTTTTGCGAAAACCAATTTATCGTTTTTTTGAGTCCTTCCTCAAAACTTACGTTTGGCTTCCTCCCGACAAGAGTTTCCAGCTTGGTTGTGTCTGGGCAGCGTCTTTTCGGGTCGTCCCTGGGCAACGGATGAAATTCTATGGGTGATTTGCATTTTGTTATTCTCTTAACTTTCTCCGCCAACTCAAGTATGGATACTTCTTGAGTGTTGCCTACGTTTACAACTTCTCCCTTAGCTTGCGGCGTCATAATCAACAACAATAATCCCGTTATCGTGTCGGTTATGTAGCAGAAAGAGCGTGTTTGTTTTCCGTCTCCGTAAACGGTTATGGGCTGGTTAGTTAACGCCTGCAGAATAAAACGTGACATAGCCCTGCCGTATAAACCGTCCTCTCGCAGGCGAGGACCATAGGAATTAAAAATCCTCGGAATCCTCACATCCAAACCATGCTGCCGACAATAAGCCATCAACAATGCTTCAGCGAACCGTTTTCCCTCGTCATAGCAGGATCTTGGTCCAATCGGGTTAACTTTTCCCCAGTAACTTTCAGGTGTGGGAATAATCTCTGCGTCTCCGTAAACCTCCGAAGTCGAGGCAAACAATAACGTTGCATCATTCTTTCTCGCTAAATCTGCCATGCTAAAGGTGCCTAAAGCGCTGGTCTGCAAGGTTTCAATCGGGTGCGCTTGGTACTCATCAGGAGATGCGTGTCCCGCCATGTGGAGAATAAAATCGATTTTTTCTTTGGGTTTAAAAGTGCAGATATCAGACTCTATAAACTTGAAAGATGAGTTTTTGACTAAGTGATCAATGTTTTTTCTTCTCCCAGTGGACAAGTCATCCACAGCCGTCACTTCAGCGCCAAAGCCCACCAGCACATCGCAGAGCCAACTGCCAATAAACCCAGCGCCTCCGGTAACGAGCACTTTCTTTTCAGCAAAGAAGGCTGATGCAACGGCGCTCTTTATTTTCTCCAGGTCTTCGCTGATTATTTTGTCCATCATATGTTTGGTCACTTGCAGAAGTGTTGATATGACAATTCCAAGGCTTCCCAATACCTTTCAGGACTGCCAATATCCAAGTGCACATAATTCTTGTCCAGCTTTACGGCGTACACCTTTTGACCTGAGTCTATAAGTTTCTGGATGGCATCAGTAAGCTGGACCTCTGCGTTCTTTCCAGGCTCCGTCTCCTGTAAGGCTTTAAAAATGAGGGGGTGAAAAGCATACATTGCCATAATTGCCCAGTTCGTCTTTGGTTTTTCAGGTTTTTCTACAACCGACTTCACTTTTATTATTCCCGGTTCTACCTCTTTTCCTTCCACGATTCCGTATTGCTTGGGATTCTCGATTTCCAGCACAAGAAATGCGGCGTCCGCGTTAAACCGCTCAAAAGCTTCAAGCAGCTTCTTTAAGTAATCCATATCTTTCGATATGATGCAGCTGTCTCCAGCGTGGACTAGGCAGCTTTCGTTCTGAACAAAGGGTTGAGCCATTAAAACAGCGTTACCAAATCCTTTTGGTTCAGGCTGATTTACCCACATAATCGTTGAAGTCTCAAGCTTCTCATAGAAGTCACCAAGCTCAGACGCCTGCCCATTTTTACCCATGCCCTCCAACGTTTTAATACAATCCACATCAGGGGTGAAATGATCTTCTATACCCCGTTTGCCTCTACCCACAACATAACAAAACTCCCGAAGCCCCGCATCGTACAATTGCTCAAAAACCAACTGCACCACAGGTTTCACTACCATGTCGCCATGCGTCGTCCTCGTGAAAATAGGCAACATCTCTTTAGGCTGCTCTTTAGTGGCTGGAAATAAACGTGTTCCCAAGCCTGCAGCGGGGATTATAACCTTGCGAATCATCAAGTATCCTCTGTACCTTTTCCACCAGAACTTATATATAATTACTGTGAAAAACTTATCCGATTATTACGCTAAACTGAGGCATTAGTCTTGGGGAAACCAAACATTTCGGTTTTAGGTATAGGCTACGTAGGCTTATGCACCGCCGTTGCATTTGCCAGCAAAGGCTACAACGTCATCGCTTCGACTCATGACGCTGAAAAGGCAGCCAAAATAAACAGAGGAATCCCACCATTTCACGAACCTAACCTTCAAAATCTGCTTGAAAAAACCGTCCAAAACGGCTACCTAAAATGTTTAGTTGATCAAACAGAAAGAAGCATCCTTGAAACAGACCTAACCTTTAATGCCGTGGGGACTCCCAGCAGAATAGACGGCAGCATAGACCTGCAATTCATAGAAACTTCATCGCGCGACGTGGGAAAGGCGCTCTACAAAAAAAGTTCATACCACTTGGTAATAATAAAAAGCACGGTTGTCCCGGGAACAACACAGGATCTGGTTAAACCAATCCTTGAAAAAGAATCAAGAAAGAAATGTGGTGCAGACTTTGGTTTATGCATGAGCCCAGAGTTCCTTCGCCAAGGCTCTGCGTTCGAAGACACAATGTACACCGACCGCGTAGTGATAGGCGAGTTCGACAAGCGATCTGGTTTCACTTTAGAAAGTCTTTACAAAGACTTCTACGCCGACAATACGCCTCCAATAATCAGAACCAGTCTCGCGACAGCTGAACTGATCAAGTACGCCAGCAACTCTTTACTCGCCACAAAAATCAGCTTCATCAACACCATCGCCAACATATGCGAAAAAATCCCGGGCGCAGACGTAAAAACCGTAGCCGCCGCTATGGGACTAGATAAGAGAATCGGTCCATTATTCCTTAACGCTGGACTAGGCTATGGCGGTTCATGCTTCCCAAAAGACGTAAAAGCTCTTATCGCGTCTTCAAAAGCCTTTAATTACGTTCCTGAACTTTTAGAATCCGTCGAAAAAGTAAACTACACTCAACCCCTCAAAGCCGTCCAGTTCTGTAAACAGCAACTCGGCAATCTAAAGGGCAAAGTAATAGCCATCTTAGGCTTAGCTTTCAAACCTGACACAGATGACATGAGAGAGGCACGGGTCATACCAATAATAAACCAGCTTCTGAAAGAAGGCGCCGACGTAACAGCTTACGACCCAGTCGCTACACCCACAGCGAAGGCAATTTTCAACAATAAAATCCATTACGCCACTTCAGCACTTGAATGCATCAAAAACGCGGACTGCTGCATAATAGTAACAGAATGGCCAGAATTTAAAAACCTCAGCCCTGAGGATTTCGTGAAGCAAATGAAGCAACCTGTACTCATAGACGGCCGACGAATCTACAACCCAGAAGCATACAGCGAAAAACTCCGATTTCTCGCCATAGGTCTAGGCAAATAATCCGTCGCCAAACAATCGCGCAATCTGGCTTTAATCCTGTGCACCGATTCTGCGTGAGCCTTTACATCAACTTCAAAAACTGAACTTAAGTCTATTGCCTTAAGTACCAAAAGTGATAAACCCCACTTCACCAACAACAGTTAACTTATAAGCTAACAGCAATCGGGAAAGACAAATGTCTAAAGCTACAGAGATGGCGAGAACTTCAGCTAGAGGCGGATTTAACCTTCTATGGGGCTTAGTCGCTTCCACAATTATCTCAGCCATAGGTACAATAGCCATCACCTACATCTTGGGCGCAGAAAAATTCGGTTTATACTCGATTGCCCTTGTCGCACCAACCTTAATCGCCACGTTTCGGGATTGGGGAGTCAACTATGCTATTGTAAAGTATTCTGCGCAATATCACGCCGAAAACAACGCCAAAGTACGAAGCATCTTCGTCTCAGGCCTGGTTTTCGAGGTAATTTTAGGTTTATCACTTTCATTTCTCTCTTTTGGTCTGTCCCCCTTTTTAGCTTCCAGTCTTCACCGCCCCATAATATTCCCATTAATCCAAATTGCTTCTTTCTTTATTCTAACTGGCGCACTAGTGAACACAGCAATTGCCGCATTCACAGGTATGGAAACCATGCATTTCTACAGTTGGATGCTAATAATTCAATCAGTAATCAAAACTATTGTCATAGTTACGCTAGTGCTCTTAGGATTCGGAACTCTTGGGGCAGTAACAGGTTTCACAACAGCTTCCCTGATAGCGGGGTTAGTGGGCATACTCTTAATGTGGACTATTTACAGATCCTTGCCTAAACCAACCGATTACAAACTAGAAATAATGGCGACAATTAAATCCATGTTACAATATGGTTTACCGGTTTCAATAGGCACAATCATAACAGGATTCTTAACCGTATTCTATAGTTATATACTTGCATTCTATGTAAGTAACAATGCTCTTATCGGCAACTACAATTTGGCGATAACTTTCTCTGTTCTAATCACTTTCTTCGCTACTCCCGTTACAACCATGCTGTTTCCAGCATTCTCCAAATTGGATTATAAAAAAGATCATGAGACCCTAAAAAACGTGTTTCAATATTCAGTGAAGTACGCATCGCTCATCGTCGTCCCAGTGGCAGCTATGGTGATTGCCCTTGCACAACCGGGTATTGGCACTATATACCAAAATGGATATGCTGAAGCGCCATTATATTTGGCGTTGCTGTCAGCAGTATATCTTTATACCGCTTTAGGAAGTTTGAGTGTCAGTAACTTGATAAACGGACAAGGGTACACAACCTTCAACATGATAATGTCCCTTATTACTGTCGCGATTGGTTTTCCCATGAGTTTCCTGTTGGTTTCTCACTTCGGAGTCATAGGCTTAATTGTAACTACCTTGACAGCCAGTCTTCCAAGCTTGTTCATAAGTTTACGCTTCATAAAAAAGCATTTCGGAGTCTCAGTGGATTGGGCTTCTTCCGCCAAGATTCTATTTTCTTCAATGCTGACTGCATTCTTGACTTATATTATAATTTCTCAACTGGCTTTTTCAAATCTGTTAAGATTAATCATAGGTGTACTTGTGTTTGTGGTTATTTACATCGCAGCGACGCTGGTTACTCGAACAATTGACAGAGGTGACCTGAATAGCCTACGGGAAATTATTAATGTGCTCGGACCTCTTCGCAAACCGCTGCGTTTCCTCCTAAATATCATCGAGAAATTAATGACAATCCTTAATCCAAATAAATCAACTGAAAAGCAAGATCAACCGCTTCAATAGTCCTAAGCGAAGAACTTGCAGAAAACGCAGTCATAGATCTAAGACAAAAACAGGTGCATAATCGGAATTGAAGTATTAGGTGCATCAAAAAATTTAGGCAACGAGCTAGTAAATAAAATTATTAGTCCAGAAAAAATAGCTGCAACAGCCTAGATATCGATTGTTACTTGCTTTTTTTTGGGTTAAAACGCTAATTTCTTAGCCGCCGCCTACTGGAGGCAAAATAGCCAGTACATCGCCGTCTTTGAGCTCTGTTTCTAACCCGTTTAGTGTTGAGGTGCTGTTTCCGTTGACGAGGAATTGGAGAAAATTTTTGGGTTGCCCCGTTTTGTCGTTGTAAACATACTCAGTGAAGGGGGTTCCGTATTTTTTGGAAAGCGTTTTGAGTACCACATCGACAGTTACCTTCCCGTCGTTGGCAAAACTTAGCGTTTCTTCTCTTTTGTTCACGATTTCTCGTAGGTTAGTAAAGAATCGAACTTTAGCTTCCACATTCAGCACCGTCCGCTACTTTATAGGAAAATTGTAGAAATTAACTATTATGCAGTGAAAACAAACACTTCCATGCTTCTTAGCGAAATTGCATCTTTGAAGCTTTGTGCATGTTAATTTCTGGCAAGCAGATGGGAAAAAAACAAGAATTTTAGAAAAAAGCATTTAACATAAGTGGGGATAAAATAGGTTGAGGGGCGCAAGCCATGAAGTTAAGTTTGTCTAACGGGATTTTTAGCAGACTACACTTAGATGGGAACTTTGCTGCCGTTCGGCAGCTTGGTTTTGAAAACATTGAGTTTAACATGAAATCCATAAAGAAAGAGCATGACACAGATGTTTATCGCGAGCAAAAAGCGCTTGCAGCTTCGGGATTGAACTGTTTGACTCTTCACTCTGCCATCATGCATGTGAAAGATCCCATTGAGGTCCATCAAGCGGTTTACTATGGGAAAATTTCGCTTGAATGCGCCCGTGCACTTGGAGTTCCGCTTATGGTGGTGCACTCGAATGTTGCAAAAAAGCTTCCCCAAAATGTTAGAGAAAGATGTTTAACGGAAATTTTCAATGACGAAATCAAACCCTTTCGCGAAAAAGTTGGGCATAAAGTTGGCTTTGGAGAACCTATCTTACACGTCGACGGGTTTTGGCAAGAACGTTGAGCAGCTGGAAGAGGTCCTATCAGTCATAGACGACGGTACCATGGGGATAACTTTTGACTTGTGCCACGCCTTGGAAACAAAACAAACCGACAACCTGCTTGACAAGTATGGGCGCCGAATCTGCAACGTTCACATGGCAAACAAGGCGCACAAACCATTCACTGAGCCAAAACAAGAATTGACAAAATTCCTTGGTCGCATGCGTGACTTTGGTTATGATGGCCCGATAACTTTGGAATTGGTTCACAACACTCCGATGGAAGAAATCGCAAAAAGCAAAGCCCTCTTCGATAAGCTTCTATCGGAGCATTAAGATGGCATTAAGTAATTTTAATCGCTCTGGTTTACCAATTTATTTGATCCATTTTAGGACGTTTGGTTTGTTTCTTTTTCCTGCACCTGCTTTACTTTTTGGGTAGCCGAGAATTAGAGGCACCTGCATTTCATAGCCGCCAGGTATTACTGCTTTTTTCAGGGTTTCAGGGTGTGTCTGGTATAGAAGGTCAATCCAGCCCATGTAGCATCCTCCCAGGCCTAATTCGTGAGCTTTCAAAAATATGTTCTGCGCGGCGAGCACGCTGTCCCTCAAATTAATTTGGGCAAAAGTCTTGTCTTCTTCAGTGCAGATAAAAATCAGTACAGGGGCATTGTAGCAAATAATATCTTGGTCTGTTTTGAACCGGTCGGCGATAGCAGGCATTGCTTCCCTTACCGCTTTCTTGGTTTCCTCCGAAACGAACTTTATAATGGCTTTATCCTCCACTATGATGAAACGACAAGGCTGCCGTCCCATTCCAGTCGCTGCCCAAACGCCAGCTTCAAGAATAGCGTCAATTTTATCCTTTGGCACAGCTTCTTCTTTGTAGAGCCTTACACTTCTTCTTCCCTTAATACAATCATCAAGTTGCATAGAAAATAAAGAGAATAACGATGTAGATAACAGTTATTGTAACCGCTAAATGCCTAATTATTAACTTGCGGCTTTAGCTTCAACTACTGCAGCAGTTTTCTTTGACATCAGAGAAGGAGCAGCAGCGGCTACAAAGCCCATTATTGCAGCGCCGATTGCCAGCCAGAACCCGTAGCTCAGGTACCAGACGAAATCGTAACTGTACTGCATGGCGCTATCAACGGTAATGCCGAAAGCGTTTGATGAGAAAAGTCCCATGACGCTTGCAGGCTCTGAATCTGCGTTCGCATAGTTGCTGCTTAACAAGCCAGCGCCGAACACGACCATAGCCAGCAACGCCAGTATCCCCGCCACCAAAAGGAGAAGAAGCCCTTTGCGTCCAGCAAAGAAACTTCCTGCCAAGCAGGCAACAGCAACAACCACCGTCAAAGCCAAGGCACCCCAAACAAACCACACATTGGGGAAAGCAGTGGCAGAAACACCGTTGACGGTTCCCTGGATCTGCCAAAGGTACGAAGTAAACTGCATTTTAATCGGCTCACCGTAAGCGGTCATAGTTACCGAAAACCATGGCAGCGCTAAGCTTGCCAACGCGAGCACAGCCGCAATTATGCCAAAGTAATTAACTTTCAACCTAGTTACCCCTTGCCAACGTATTTCACGGTTAAACTATTTAGTTTTTTCCACTAAATTCATTCCCGGGCAACTATAGCTGTGCTTAAACAATTATCTTTTTTTTTCTGATATTAGAAAAGAGAATATTGGACCAAATTTTACCGTCTATTCGGAAAGCACCGAAAGATTCTGGCAAGAGATCAAAAACACTTTTTGCTTGCTTTATAAGCATGAGGCTTGTATGATGTAGCTGAAGAGTTTCTTTTGTTCTCTGGCTGACCTGTTGAGTCACTGATTCTTTTCTAATACAACAACAAGAAGGGTAAAAACACATTGTACGTTACGAGCGGAGCATCGGCTCGGAGAGAAAATAAGCGGGAAAGTTCTCGCAAAGAACAGAGAGCGAAAACGGGGGATTCAATTTATGGTTAATGTCGGTGACCAACGAAAGTGTCCTGAATGCGCAACCATAGGCTGTGTGGTTTGGGTCTCGCAGGATAAGAATACAATGGGTGTGCGGTGCGGCAGGAGTCATAGGGAAGCACCCAGAGCTGAATCCAAATACGGCGCAACGGCTGTTCGCTCGACTAAGACTCGGAAAAACGTGGTTTTCATAACGGCAGCAAGCTGATAATGCCGAAATTGAAAGCTTTTCAACTCTTTTTTTGTTTTAGAATTTGCCTTAGCGGGCTTAATGTGCATGTTAATTGCGTAGAAGCAAATCCTTAATTCTTTGATATGCCCATTACTACGAATTCATATTCGTAAAAAAGAGGTGTATAAGATGCTATCTCGTGATTGTGACGGATGCGAAAGACAACTTTTCGAGTGTAAACGACGTTTTGCCCAGGTTTCTTTCGGCGAGAAAGTTTTTTGTCCAGACGGAACTGCTCATCTAGTCGACAGCAAATAGTTAAAGTCAACAAGTAAAACCATTGCAACGGCGAAATTAGTATTTTGGAAGATTTACTAAAATTTAGCTGTACAACTGCAAAGATCCTAACTGTTCTTGTAATTTTAAATTTTTCTTTTTGTTTAGGTATAATAGTAGCGCCTAAATTTTTGGTGGTAACGCTTATATTTGCTATTAAAGATTCAAAAGTAGGGCGATGAGGCTCGCCTTTAACCTCCTTTGCTCTGTTTGCAAGGGCTGATAGCTTCTACTATTTCAAAATTGAAGAGTGTGAATAATGTTGGTTGAAGCAAGGCGGCTAAGCAATCCCTTATTGTGCTCAAAAATTATAGATTACGTGGTTAATCGACAAAACAAAGATGGCGGCTACAGTTTCTGTCAGGGCGCGGACGATTCAAATGCTCAAGACACATACTATGGGCTAACTATTCTAAGTCTATTGGACTGGAATTTCCCCAACATTGAAAAAACAGATAAGTTCATAAAAGAAATCCGATTGGACAACATCTACTCAACTTACTACGCCACCAAAGCTTCATTGCTTCTTGGTAAAGATGCAGACGCAGATGTGAAAAAGCAGCTTTCTTCAATTTTCACTTCTAAGCGATATTTTGGTTCAACCGACATCTTTTCTGAAGTTTCCTCCGAGTTCACGACGACTTTCATGACGCTTGAACTGGCAGATTTGCTAAAAATAAATGTCTCAACAAATGAAGTTGTGGAGTGGCTGCTTAACTTCAAAAATGAGGACGGCGGCTTCGGAACACAGGGGCAATCCAACATTAACTCAACCTATTATGCAATTGCTTCCATTAGCCTACTCAAAGGCAGCCTGAAAAACCCACGTGAAACCATAAAGTTTGCAAGGGCATGTGAAAAGCCCTACGGCGGCTTCACAGTCATACCAGTAAATTTCAAGCCGTATATGGAGCATACTTACTATGGCGTGATGACGCTTGATTTGTTTGGAGAAAAAAGCAGGTATCCCATGCAAACGGTAGACTGGATATTGAATTGCCAAAACAAGAACGGCGGTTTCGCGCGTTCAGACCTCGGCATATCATCTTTCACAGATACCTATTATGCTATATCATTGATGCAAAAATTAATGCCAAATTAGAAAATGCAACTAATCAAAAGTAGTGTCCAGCCCGTATAAGATTAACTCGCATGAATCATTCAACAGAACAGTTTTTTGAGGTGGTTTTATATGACATAGGTGTCTTGTATGGTTACTAAACCGTTGTCCCCAACTATTCTTTTTAATTCTGGAAGAAGCGGCTCAAGTTTCGTCTGCTCATCAATCACTTCAATAAGCAGCGGCATGTTAACCGTCACGCCCTCAAGCTTCAAGGTTGATTTGCCCCGTTTCCCAAATCCGTCCACGCCCGTCCAAACCGTGGCTCCGCTGATCCCTGCCTTAATTAAAAAATCAATAACAAGATGTTCAAGGCGTTTGCCGCCTACTTCATCGTTCTTTTTTATTCGTATCGTGATGCTCCACATTTTCATCCGCATTATAGTACCCTCGCCATTAACTCGTTGCCGATAACTCTTCCACCCATAAGGGCACTCAAAGATAACCCCACATTCGCCAGTATATTCAGTATTACTAAGCTAAAGCGGCTGGCATCAATTAAGTTGCTGGTTTCAAGAGCGAACGAAGACATAGTTGTAAATGCCCCACAGAATCCCGTAGCCACAAGCAACGTGTAATTTGAGTCCAAGTTTAAAGCAAGCGATAGCACCGAAAATAATCCAAGTATAAAACTGCCAAGGACGTTAACTGCTAAAACATTCACTGGAAGTCCGCCGATTGTTTTTGGGGAGGCAACAATTATGTAACGTAGAAAAACTCCAACTACTGAGCCAACCGCTAAGAGTACGAATTCAATCATTTTCATGTTTACCTACCTTTATTTGTTGGGTAGGCGTTATCAGCATCCTTTAAGGTGCGGTTTTGACAGAGTTAGTCAAGGCTAATGCCATAGCACAGTTTGCAGCAAAAAACAAGCCAGAAACTATTATACCTATTGGCTCTTGAACGCGTTTTTTGTGGTTCCGAAACCTAAAATAAGCTGGTAACAAAATTATAGCCATTTGAGGTTTAAAAGCGTGTCATCCATCATTGAGGACCTCATTGCAAGAAAAATTTTCAACAATCGCGGAGAAGAAACAATAGAAGTTGACGTAATCACCACTGGTGGTTTCGGAAGAGCATCTGCTCCCGCTGGAAAAAGCCGCGGAAAAGCTGAAGTTGTTTATTACCCGCAGGGCGGAGTTGAAGCAGCCGTAAAAAAAGTTGACGATTTAATCGCTCCTGAACTTGCTGGGTTAAACTCTGATTTTCAAGAAGAAATCGACAACACGCTGCACGAGCTCGACGGCACTACAGACTTCAAAAACATCGGGGGAAACACCGCTTTTGCAATCTCCATGGCAAATGCCGAAGCAGCAGCAAACTCTCACGGGGTGCTCTTATTCCAGTTTATGGGCGGAAACGCTGCAACCACGCTGCCTTATCCTCTTGGCAACTGCATAAGCGGTGGAGAGCACGCAAGAGGCAAAGCACCAGACATCCAAGAATATTTGGCGCTGCCGCATGGCGCTGAAACTTTTCTTGAAGCCCAAACAGCCAACACCCAGATTCACCGCAAAATCGGCGACTCTTTAAAAAAGAAGAACAGCCAGTTTAACGGCGGAAAAAGCGACGAAGGCGCATGGATAGCCAACATAGACACTGTTGACGCCTTTGACGTCATCGCGAAAGCCTGCGAAGAGGTTGGCAACGAGTTGGATTTTGAATGCGGCTTCGGTATTGATGTGGCGGCTTCCTCGCTTTGGAAGCCTAAAGAAGAAAGATACGTTTACGACAATGAAGGTAAAAAGCGTGACACGGCTGAACAGTTAGAGTTCATGCTTGAATTAATCGAGAAATATCATCTTGCCTACGTGGAAGACCCGTTCCACGAGGAAGACTATGAAAGCTTCGCCGCTTTAACCCGCAAAGCCAAAAACTGCTTGATCTGCGGGGATGATTTGTTCACAACGAATACTGAAAGGTTAAATAATGGAATAAAGATTAACGCTGGAAACGCTATCATAATAAAAGTCAACCAGATAGGCACATTAAGTGATGCAGCTCAAACAATTGAAACTGCAAAGCGACATGGCTACGACCCGGTTGTGTCGCACCGTTCAGGAGACACATGCGACTGGCACATTGCTCATTTGGCTGTCGCTTACAACTGCCCCCTAATCAAGACAGGGGTAGTTGAAGGCGCACGCATAGCCAAACTTAACGAGCTAATAAGAATCGAGCATTTCCTCGGTAACAGAGCCAAAATGGCTGATTTAAAAATACGCTAAATGAAGATGAAAAAATGGCTGAAGACGAAAATAAAGAAGAAAATCAACTAGTAGAAAATGAAGAGGAAACCCAAGAGGAACCCCTCCAAGAAGAACCTGCATCAGAAGAAAAGTCTAAAGAAGCTCCACCTGCAGAAGAGCTCCTATTGCCAAGAGACACACTGCTTTCCGCAGGCATCCATATTGGAACAAGGATGAAGACCCTTGACATGGAACCCTTCATTTACCGTGTTCGCCCAGACGGATTATTCGTACTTGACGTTAAAAAAGCAGACGACCGAATCCGTGTTACCGCAAAATTCCTCTCACGCTACGAACACGCAAAAGTAGCAGTGGCAGCAACAAGGCTTTATGCTCAAGAACCCGTCAAAAAATTCTGTGAACTGACAGGAGCAACACCGCTAATTGGTCGCTTTATCCCTGGTCAACTATCCAATCCGCAGTATCCAGGCAGAATCGACCCTGAAGTCATCCTTGTTTCAGACCCACGGGCGGATGCGCAAGCAGTCAAAGAAGCCTCAAAAGTCGGCATCCCAATCGTCGCGTTATGCAGCACAGACAACGAGTTCGCAGGCGTAGACCTAGTTATCCCCACAAACAATAAGGGCAGACGCGCCTTAGCCGTCATATTCTGGCTACTGACAAGACAGGTTCTCCGTGAAAGAGGCGAATTGGCCGCAGACAAAGACCCGCCAGCAACCATAGACGATTTTGAAGCGAAAGTTACACGGGAAGAGGAGGAGGAACCCTAACCCGTTGCCGACGATTCGGCGTCCAACCGTAGCAGGCCAATTTTATGAAGCCGACGCCGAAGCGCTTAGAGCACAAATTAAAAATTGTTTCCTCCACCCAATTGGTCCCCAAAAACTTCCAGAAGTTAACATGCATATTCACCCCCGAAAAATAGTTGGCGTGGTTTGTCCTCATGCTGGCTACATGTACTCTGGTCCCGTGGCGGCATCTGCTTTTTACGAGTTAGCCTTGGATGGCAAACCAGACACGGTAGTGCTTATGGGTCCAAATCACACTGGTTACGGCAGCGCTTTGAGCTTAATGCGTGAAGGAGTTTGGCGCACGCCGCTTGGCGACGTAGAAATCAACACTGAAATTGCAGATGAAATAAACCACGAAACCAGCCTTATCGACGTAGACGAACTTGCCCACCGTTACGAACATTCTATCGAGGTTCAGCTGCCATTTCTGCAGTTCCTCTACGGCAACGCATTCAAGATTGTGCCAATATGCTTTTTAATGCAAGATTATGATTCCGCGGTTGAAGTGGGAAGGGCGCTTGAGGAAGCTTTAGACGCTACCAACACAGTAGTCATCGCTTCCTCTGACATGACACATTATGAACCAGCAAAAAGAGCCGCCGCAAAGGATCACGCTGCGCTCAAAGCGGTCACAGACATGGATGCAAAATGCTTCTACGAAACCGTAGAAAAACAAAACGTTACCGCATGTGGTTATGCGCCGATAACAGCTCTAATAACTTATGCCACTGGCGTCTGTGCCAAAGCGGAGCTGCTAAATTACCATAACAGCGGTGACATCACAGGCAACCAATCAAGCGTAGTAGGATACGCAGCAGTAAGTTTCAGAAAATAGCCGCTAAAAAATTTTAGCGGCCTAAAGCCCCAAGTCAATTAATTATGTTGCATCCCATCGTTTGAGGGCGTCCTCTCTTTTCTTTTCCTCTTTAAGCTGATGTATCTGATTGTATAACGCGATTGCTTTTGTGAATTGTGAATCGTATTCTCGAACGGTGTCTTGCATTTCTTCTGTCCAACTGAGAAGATGCGGATAGCAGGGAACTATTAGTTTAGTGTCTGGTAGGCGTACAAACCAGAATTCTTGGTACTTTCCTGTGTTACCGCTGGTGGTGACATGAAATCCAAATTCTTCCAATATCACGCCCAGATATCCCAGCGACTGTCTGACTGCGCGGTCAAGAATGACAGGGGATTTATCAGCTATTTGCTTGTACTGCTCGATGGACTCATTGAGATGCTGGTTTTGATGCCACCACAATGGGGGGTTATCCAACACGCCTTTGACGATTCTTTCAGTATTTCTAACTAATTCGTCGACTCTATCTTTCATTTTAGCTACTTTTTCCTCGCTTAAGCTCAAGATGATTTCAGGATACTTTGTGACGTATTGTTTGGCTGTTTTCTTGTACCAATCCGCTGCAAAGCGGACTGTTTCTTTGATAAATTCTGTTTTAAGTTCTTCCATACGTGAGCAAAAAGGCAAAAGCTCAGCTTCTTTTCTCTCAATTAAAACGTCTATTTCTTCACTCATCATGGAAACCCCGAGCACTCGCTATTCAAATATGTTTGCCTGCATGACTCTATACTGGTTAACGTCATAAAAGACTTTTCAAGTTCAAATCATAACCACGCTTGTCCAAGAAAATAATTTTTTGAGCTATCGGCCGTACTTCGATAAGGAAAAAAGAAAAAAAATGGAGTTGGAAATACTTGGCTTCGTTATAATTTTTTCTTCACTTTTGTAGCTACTTTCTTGGTTTCTTCAGCCGCTTTTTCCCCAGCTTTTTTGGCTTCTTCAGCTACTTTTTTGGATTCTTCGGTTACTTTTCCGCCCGCTTTCTTGGCGTCTGCCGCAACTTTCTTTGCTTCTTTCTCTACCTTTTTTTTCGCGTTTTTTATGGTTGGCATATTCTTGCCCCTTTACGTTTTGGGTTTTCGCATTTAAAAAGTCTCTGTTTTTTACTTCTCTTTAAAAAAGGCTCTTGAAAAATTCCCAGTTTTTATTTTTAAACCATGCTTAAGTCGAAAGGTGTTGCAGGATTTGTTCTGACATAGATATGGCGAATTACATTAATTGCCGCTCTTTGAAAGCAGCAATTTGCAAAAGAATGTTTTTATTACAATTGGCGTTATAGCTATCTTTCAAGGTGCGACATTTATGGGTAAAGGTTCAGGTTACGGAAAAGTAATTTTGTTCGGGGAGCACTTTGTGGTTCACGGTGGGCCGGGAATTGTGTCGGCGATTGATTCCACCACCGATGCCGAAGTAAAAAAAGCTGCAAAGGGCATAAACGTTAAAGACGAGCGGAAAACCGCTAAGGGCTACAGCGAAGAAAAACGGCTCCAGCAACTTGAATCCATAGAGCGCATGCTAAAAGCCATGGGCGTTGACCCCAAAATCGGACTGGACATTTGGATCGGCGGAACACTTCCCGGTTTCAGCGGGTTGGGTGCTTCTGCAGCAAGCAGCGTCGCCATCGCAAGAGCAATCGCCCAAGAACTCGGAATGCAAATTTCTGATGAGAAAATTAATCAAGCAGCTTATGAGGCGGAGAAGGCGTATGCTGGAAACCCCTCAGGCATCGATAACACTGCGGCAACATACGGCGGTTTGATGTGGTTCAAAAAAGACTTAGCTGGCGGACCAGACAAGATAGAGAAACTGCATGTACGCAGACCAATCGAAATTGTCATCGGAAGCACAGGCAAAGTCGCAAACACCAAAGCCATGGTTGAAGGCGTCGCCGAACGCAAAAACAAAAACCCACCCAAATACGACCCAATCTTCAAACAAGCTGAAAACTTGGCTGTTGCTGGGCGCAGGGCACTGGAAAACTATGACCTTAAAAAAATCGGTGAACTTATGAACGAAAACCACCGTTTGCTCCAAGAAATCGGCGTATCAAGCAAAGAACTTGATATGCTTGTTGATTTAGCCCGAAAACAGGGGGCTTTCGGCGCAAAACTGACGGGCGGAGGCGGCGGCGGATGCATGGTTGCGCTGACCCCTGGGAAGGATTTGCAGGGAAAAGTTTTAAGCGCCATTAAAAGTTTAGGATTTGAAGTGCTCAGCACAAAAATCGGCGTTGAAAAATACTAGGGTGAAGCAAGTTGGGCTTTAGAAATTTTATTGAGGCGCTGGATAAAAACGGCGAATTAACCAGAATAAGTAAAGAAGTTTCAACTGACTATGAGTTGGCTGGTATAATAAACGCTCTTGGTGAGAAACCAGTTTATTTCGAGAAGGTTAAGGAATCAAGTTATCCTGTGGTGGCAGGACTCGTATCTTCCAAAGAATTAATCGCGCGGTCACTAGGCATAAGCAAAGACAAGTTGCTGCCTAAGCTTTCAACTGCAATTGAGCATCCCGTGCCGCCGCAAGTAGCCGAAAAAGGCAGTTGCCAAGAAGTAATAGAGGGAAATGTTGACTTAACTAAACTGCCTATAATGCGGTATACGGAAAAAGACGGGGGAAAATACATTGCCTCCGCTGTAACTATAATCAAGGACCCGCAGTTGGGCAGAAACATGTGTTTCCACCGCCTGATGCTCAAAGACAAAAACCACTTTGTCACCCGCATCGTGGAAGACCGCGGCACAGACACAGCGCTCAAGAAAACAGGCGGCGAACTTGACGTAGCCATATGCATCGGCAACTCAACCGCTGTTCTGCTTTCAGCGGCAACTTCCCTGCCGAAAGGCGTAGATGAACTGGGAATGGCTAACGCTCTGGAAAAAACCGACTTAGTCAAGTGCAAAACGGTTGATTTAGAGGTGCCTGCTGATTGCGAGTTTGTGCTTGAAGGACGCATAACTAAGGAGAAGGCTTCTGAGGGGCCATTTCTGGATTTAACAGGCATTGTTGACCGTGCACGCCAGCAGCCCGTCGTGGAAATAAAATGCGTCACCCACAGGCAAAACCCCATTTACCAAACGATTCTTGCTGGCAAAAACGAGCACAAGTTCCTCATGGGCATGCCAAAAGAACCCACCATCTACAACGAAGTCAACAAGGTCTGCCAATGCAAAGACGTCTACATCACTCCCGGCGGATGCAGCTGGCTTCACACTGTCGTGCAAATCAAGAAGCAGAACGCTGAAGATGGCAAAAAAGCAATTGCCGCGGCGTTTGAAGGGCACAAGTCGCTTAAGCATTGCGTCGTGGTGGATGAGGACATCAACATTTATGACCCGCACGAGGTGGAGTGGGCTATCGCGACAAGGTTCCAAGCGGACAAGAACACGGTTATTCTTTCCAACCAGCCTGGCTCTTCGCTTGACCCTTCAGGCGACTTAACGGAGGGCAAGAAAGCCACCACCGCCAAAGCTGGCTTGGACGCGACTGCACCGCTGGTGACTACGGGCAAGGGCTTCAAAAAAGAAGAGTACATCAAAGTGGACTTAAACAGGTACCTGTGATCCGACATGCAATTGACTAAACAGGAACAGAAAATGCTTGACGGCGCGGAAGGCTACGCTGTACGTAAAAGCATGGAAATCCTCACTGCGCTGGGCGACATTTATGGTGCAAAAAGCCTCATCAAAGTGGGCAGCGTCCAAGTGGCAGGCGTATCATACAGCAACCTCGGCGATGCAGGCTTAGAATTCCTCAATGAGCTGGCAAAAGATGGCAGAGTGCGAGTGCTCACCACTTTGAACCCGGCAGGGATGGATTTGGAAAACTGGCGCAACCTCGGCATCACCCTGGAGTTTGCTGAGAAACAAAACCTCGTCATAGATGCCTTCCAGCGAATGGGCATACTTGTCAGTTGCACGTGCACGCCCTACTTGATTGGCAACTTGCCGCTTTACGGCGAACACGTTGCATGGTCGGAGAGCTCAGCGGTCACGTTTGCGAACTCTGTGATTGGCGCAAAAACAAACAAGGAAGGGGGTCCATCCGCGTTGGCGGCGGCATTCGTGGGCAAAACCCCGTGTTACGGGCTACATCTGGATGAGAACCGCGTGCCCGATGTCCACGTGAAAGTTATGGCAGAATTAACTAAGCTCTCGGATTGGGGGCGCTGGGCTACGCGATTGGCAAGAAGGCTGAAAACAAAATTCCCTACATAACAGGGGTAAAAACAGCCGACTTAGATGAACTCAAATCATTCTGCGCCTCCGTGGTGACTTATGGCGCTAAACCGCTTTTCTACATTGAAGGCATAACGCCAGCCTCCGAGCAGCAAACTCAGCCGAAAGAAAACGTTTCCATTGAGCAAACCGACATCAAAAACGCCTACGACAACATCAACGACGAAGTAAGCGGCATTGAACTGGTTTGCGTTGGATGTCCGCATTGTTCAATTAACGAAATCGCCAAAGTAGCCGAGTTGCTTGGGGGCAAAAAAGTTGCGGATGGCACGGAGTTTTGGGTGGCGACTTCACGAACAGCCAAACAACTCTCTGACAAACGCGGCTACACCCAAGTCATTGAAGCGGCTGGCGCCAAATTCGCCTGCGATACCTGCATGGCTGTGGCGCCGTTGAAGGGCAGGTTTAAGTCGTTGGCAACAACTTCGGCGAAAGGCTGTTTCTATTCAAGGCAGAACCTTATGAAAACGAAAATGGGCAGCATAGAAGAATGTGTAGATGCGGCGGTGACTGGAAAATGGAGCAGTTAAATGGCAGGTTAATCTCTAAAGGCAAAGCCGAAGGAGAAGCCCTCGTAACTTCTCAGCCGATATCATTCTACGGCGGCGTGGACCCAAATACGGGCGTCGTGCTTGAGAAAGGACACGAACTGCAGGGTCAAAAAGTCAAGGGCAAAATCTTGGTGTTCCCAACTGGCAAAGGCTCAACCGTAGGCTCCTATACACTGTACCGCATGAAAAAGAACGGCACAGCGCCAGCAGGCATTATTAATAAGGAATGCGAAACAGTAGTGGCCGTTGGCGCAATCATAAGTGAAATCCCATGCGTCGACAAAATTGACATCTCAAAGATAAAAACAGGCGACACAGTTAACATAGATAACAATAAAATCAGCATATTACAGAATTAGCATTTTTCCGAGGATGGTGCGCCATATTTATTTTGACTTCTGGGGCTTTTTCCTTAGGTATCCATGTACGCCGGACAAGCGGAGAAGGCTTGAGGGAATAAGAAAATATACAATAAAAGAACGCAAGAATAAGCTTGTTTGAGATTAAATTTTAATACCTAAACCCCAACCCAAACTGATGATGAAAATTTTTTTCCCTTTGCTTTAAATTATTTATTTTGGTTCAATTTTGGCTGCCTTAACCAATTATTCTCACACGCACTAAGAACCAATTTTTCTGAGTAATTTTGCCAAAGTCATCAGGTTTTTCTTTCTTATGTCCTTTTTGTCACTGTCCGAAAACTACGATTGTTGGTGTAGAACTAAAAGTTATGCTGAAAGAGTCGCTTGGCTGAAGAATGATACCGCAAGTTGTGGCTGCGGTATAGAGTGTTTGTCCATCGTAAACTATGGCGGTTACTGTGCCTCCTGAAATATACAAGACTTTTGGTGATCCCCAGTTAGTGTATGTTGTTCCGCTAACCCAAGTAGAGCTTGAACCTGAATCGACAAGTGTGCTTCCCCCTGAACTGATAGGGTTTGCGATAGACCCCACAGGATTATAGCCTAAATTCGTGTAAATGTATGTTGATGTTCCTAAATCAGTGATTTTCGTGGTCACTGTGTTAAATTGGTTGTTTGAAATAACCGCGTTTACCACGTTTGACCCTGTAATATCTATGCCAGTGACAAAATTGTAAATTATATTATTATTTATAGATCCAAAGTTTCCGTTAGGAACTGGGTCGCCGGCATATATTCCTGCTCTGCCACTTGTGTCTTTGCCTTGAATGTTATTGTTGGAAATTATACAGTCATTTACCGACTCAACAAAGATTCCGTGTCCGTAAGCTATTATTGTGTTTTGTGAGATAAGACAATTCGAGCATCCAGCACCATCATAATTTACGTAGATGCCTGGATATCCAGAAGCAGATGAAGGCTGATTTATCAGGTTACCTATTACCTGAACGTTTGATGACAGTTGAACCCAAATGCCGCATACATTATTAAAAAGTTGGTTATCTGCCACATTTGTTGTTGAAATTCCGTTGGAATCTACAAAAATTCCTTGAAAGCAATTACCTACGGTGTTACCCTCTATAGTTGCAGTGCTTGTGCTTGAATCAACTGCTAATTCATCCACTATACCCGCACATGGTGCACCAACTAAACTGGTAGTGCAACTTTCTATGGTGCAGTTGCCACTGCAATCCCAAAGTTGTATTCCATGCCAGCTATTATTGTAAGCGTTACATTGGTTTATTGTTATACCGCAGCTTTGCATTGCTTGAATGCCATCCCAACCTGCGTCTAACTCGTTAACTTGCTGGATTAAACCAACAGAACAATCCCGAAGGCTTATGCCGCATTGCGAATTTTCTGAGGAAGTTGCGGCGATTCCAGTTTGAGGATTAACAGGGCTATTTGGATTAACAGTTAAATCTTCAATGGTAATGTTGCCCTGATTGACTGCTTGAATCACATTTGCACCAGTTCCAGCGACAAGATAAAGATTGACGCCATATTCGCTTTCGCCTATCAATGGATTGTTAGAGTAAACATTGATGGCAGCGTTTAGAGGATAATTGCCATTCAGAATATATGTTACTCCTTTCGCGTTGGCTGTTGCATCATTTATCACGGTTGCCGCATTTGTTGAGCTGTAAGCTATAGCGCCAGTTAAGCCATTTTGCGCATAGAAAGTTCCTGAACTTTGATAAATAATGTAGGCATAGCTATTTACTTGCTGAAGCGCATTAGCCCCAGCAGGTCCAGTGGCTCCTGTTGAGCCTGTTGCTCCATTCTGGCACAATTCCACCCAAGCGGCACCGTTGTAAATGTATGATTCACCGTTTACCGTATTGTAGTAAGCCCAATCTGTTTGCGGGCTAGAAGGCGCGGAGGCTAGACTGCCTTCCCAAACAACAGAGATCCCGTTAGATCCGTTTGACCCATTTGTCCCTGCGGCTCCTTGAATGTTACCTATGAGCGACCAAGACGAGCCGTTTTTTTGATAGATATTTCCTGTGGAAGTAGCTAAATAATAGTCACCAATCAATCCTATTCCCGATGTTGGCGCGCCAGAACCATTATACCAAGTTGAGCCATTAATTCCATTGATTCCATTTGTTCCAGCTTCTCCTTGATTGCCCTGTGCTCCTTGCGGTCCCGTGGGTCCATCAAGGTTTCCTATGAGAACCCAGATGTTATTTTGGTTTTGATAGACATTTCCGTTTGCGCTGTCAAAAAAGTAGTCGCCATTTACTCCGATTGAAGAGGTAGGCGTGGTTGCGTTGTTGTACCAAACTGAGCTTGGCGTATTTGGATTGCCTGTTTGTCCTGAGTAACCTATGGTTCCCGGTATTAATGTGGTATTGCTGTTTATCCAGTTTGTTCCATCCCAAAGTAAAACTTGGTTAGTTTGCAAATTATGTACAGAGATTGGTTGTAAGCTTGTTTTGTTTTGTGTCACTGATATTTCTATGGCCGAAATTGAAAGAACTAACGCGATTAAAGCGATTACGAATGCCCGATTAGCATATCCCACTTTACGGGAGCGCTTCATAATATTTGTGTCTTTTCGCATTTTTTCACCTTTTTTATTTAATATTTACGCCTTTTTTGATAACTTAGTTAGTAGAATGCGATTTTTTTAAAGCAAGTTTCCTCTTCAGCGATGGTATTCTGCCGTAGAAAGGAGCCTTTATCTAATGGCAGCGGCGATGTCAATAAATTATCCTTAAGTCCAATCTTTATCTGTTAAGTAATCATTGATGTAGGTAGAAGTTTACGCTTTTCCAAAATACACGAAAATAACAATAGATGGCGGCACAAGAGAGCGGTTTCTCAAAAGCAGTTACCTATAGTTAAGTAGGTAGGTGAAGAATTTATATTTTCCTATCTGGCTATGAGGCAGTTTTATTGATGCTGTTTAACTGCTCCCGATTTTTCTCTAACCACGAGTGAGCTTTTGTGCAGTTCTCGGTAATGCTTTTCAATGAGTGCCAAAATATCATATGTAAAGGTGCAACAGAATTGAACGAGGCGAAACCAGTAATCCTAAAAATCGGCGGCTCAGCCATCACCGACAAAACAGGGGAACTAGCCGCGAAAACCGAAATCATAAACCGCTTAGCTGAGGAAATCAAGCGGGCAGACCTTGACAACCTCATCATCGTGCATGGCGGCGGCAGCTTCGGCCACCCGACCGCAGCGAAGTACGGGATAAAAGACGGCTACAAAGAGGACCCCACGCAAAAACTCGGTTTCGCAGAAACCCACCATGTCATGACCGTTCTTAATGGTTTAGTTATGGATGCGCTTATTTGGCATGAAATTCCAGCCATAAGCATCGCTCCATCATCCTGCATATTAACTGACAACGGCAAAATCAGATTTTTTGACGAAACTGTACTTAAAGTAATGGAGAAAATGTTGTTCAAGCCTGTCCTGTATGGAGATGCAGTTTTAGATGACAAGTTAGGCTTCACAATTCTTTCTGGTGACCAACTGGTCGCTTATTTGGCAATTAGGTATAAGGCGTCAAAAATCGTGGTTGGCGTGGACACAGATGGCTTGTTTGACTGTGACCCGAAAACTAACCCCAACGCTAAACCATACAAACACTTAACGCTGGCGGAACTCAAGCAGATTCAGCCTAAACTCGGCAAAGCAGCTGGCACAGACGTAACGGGGGGCATGGCGGGCAAAATAGCCGAGCTTATCCCAGCTATCGAGCAGGGCGTTCGCGTCACAATTACAGGTGCTACAAAAGGGTTATCTATTTACCGAGCACTAACAGACCAAAGTGTGTTAGGCACCGAAATTGAGAAGGCGTAAGATGGCGGAAACAACAGGCAAACGCAAAGCCGACCACATAAAAATCTGCTTAGAGGGAAAAGCGCAAGCCAGAGCAGCCACCACAGGCTTCGAAGACATCAAGCTGGTCCACCGAGCTCTACCCGAAGTTGATAAAGAAAAAATCAGTTTATCCACCTCTTTCTTAGGCAAAAAATTTTCGGCACCTCTGATTGTCGGCGCCATGACTGGCGGAACAGAGGGAGCCACAAAAATAAATGCGTCAATCGCCCAAGCCGTGGAGAATCTGCATTTAGGTATGGGTGTAGGCAGCCAAAGAGCAGCCATCGAGGACAAAAAACTCGAAAAAACCTATTCGATAACCCGCAAAAAAGCGCCAACTGCCTTCTTGATTGCCAACATAGGCGGCGTACAGCTTGTCCATGAATACGGGTTAAAAGAAGTCAAGAAAGCCGTGGAAATAATTGATGCTGACGCAGTCGCTGTGCATCTTAATTCAGTGCAGGAAGCCCTTCAGCCTGAAGGCCAAACCAACTTCAAAGGCATCTTAGCTAAAATAGGCGAAATTGCAGGTGAACTTGAAAAGCCCGTTATCGTTAAAGAAACAGGTTGCGGCATTTCGGCGGAAGATGCAAAAGCACTTGAGGCTGCAGGCGTAAAAGCCATCGACGTCGGAGGCGTAGGCGGCACAAGTTTCGCAGGAGTAGAATATCAGCGGTGTAGCCCAAATAATAGAGGTGACCTTTTCTGGGACTGGGGCATCCCGACAGCCATAAGCCTTGTCGAAGCGACGCAGACAGTGAAGATTCCAGTGATTGCATCGGGCGGAGTACGAAGTGGCTTAGACATAGCTAAATCATTAGCTTTAAACGCAAAGTTAGCCAGTGTTTGCCAACCAGCACTTGAAGCAGCAGTTAAAGGCCCAGAAGAAACGCAGGCGTTGCTCTCGAATTTAGTAGCTGAACTGCAAAATGCTATGTTTCTGGTGGGCGCTGAGAACCTTGAAGTGTTAGCTAAAGTGCCTTTGGTGATTGGTGGAAAAACTTCAGAGTGGCTTAACATCCGCGGCTTCGACACGCTAGATTATGCCCAGAGGAGCACGTTAACATTTGAATATTGAAAAGTTTCTAGAGGCAAAAGCTCCTCTAATTGACAAGGCTATCGAAAAATACATTCCGAGAAAATTCACCAAAGACGCCATTCTCTTTAAAGTTAATCCGCCTATGTACAGCTACAACTTGGAACCGCTGAATAAAGCGATTGCAGATCCTATATGGGATATGCTGGACCGAGGCGGAAAAAGATGGCGCCCAGCGCTGTTCTTGCTGATTTGCGAAACGTTAGGTAAAAACTCAGATTACTGCTTAGACTTCTCGATTATTCCTGAAGTTATCCATAATGGCACACTGGTCGTTGATGACATTGAAGACAACTCGGAAATGCGTCGTGGAGAACCATGCACATACTTAAAATTCAAATTAGATATCGCGGTCAACGCTGGCAACGCAATGTACTATCTGCCGCTTCTGCCACTGATGGCGAAAAAAGGAAAGCTTACGCCTGAAATGCAACGGGACGTTTACGAAGTTTACGTGCAGGAATTGATTAGCCTCAGCATGGGGCAAGCCATGGACATCGCCTGGCACAGAGGCATCGCAAACGCGGACCATCTGCGCGAAGACGATTACTTGCAGATGTGCGCTTACAAAACAGGCACTCTCGCCCGCATGTCAGCCAAAATAGCAGGTGTAGTATCAGGCGCTGACAAGCCACTGGTGGATAAACTTGGGCGTTTCGCTGAAAGCATCGGTGTTGCCTTCCAAATGCAAGATGACGTTTTAGATGTAACTGGAGAAGACTTCGCGAAAAAGAAAGGCGGCGTCGGGCAAGACATCACTGAGGGCAAAAGAAGCTTACTGGTTATTTACACGTTGAAAAAGGCAAACAGCATTGACAAGAAACGCCTAATAGAAATTCTCAACATGCACACTTCAAATCAAGCCATCCGCGACGAGGCAATTGCTTTGATGCAGAAGTACGGCGCGATTGAACATGTTAAGCGTACAGCGGAGCGGTTAGTCTCGGAAAGCTGGGGCGAAGCGGAAAAGCTTTTGCCGACACACGAGGCTAAGGAAAAATTAAAAGAGTTCGCTGAATTCTTGATTAAAAGAAACAAGTAACATTTGACCGAGCGTAAAAAATTTGGCACTTGAACAAGACAATGAACTTAAGGACCTTATTCGCAAAGCTGCACTGCTTAATGCTGTTTCGCATGACGGCAAAGCTCAAGCAGGCGCCATGGTGGGCAAAATCTTGGGCGAAAGGCAGGACCTGCGAACCAGAGTCAAAGAGCTCTCAGGCATCATTAACACCATCGTAAATGAAGTTAACAGCCTCTCCTTTGCCGAGCAGAAGGCAATTGTTGAGGAAAACTGGCCTGAAACCCAAAAGAAGGAAAAAGCTGAAGAAAAAAAGCTTTCACCCCTACCCAACGCGGAAAAATATACTCAGATAGTTACGCGTTTTTCTCCAAACCCCGATTGTGTTCTGCATTTGGGTTCAGCAAGAGCCATAATCCTAAGCCACGAGTACGCCAGAATGTACAGCGGCAAATTCATTTTGCGCTTCGAAGACACCGACCCCAAAATCAAAAGACCCTCGCTCATCTTCTACGATAGTATCAGGCAGGATTTGAAGTGGCTTGGCTGCAGCGTTGACGAGGAATACATCCAAAGCGATCGACTGCCAATCTACTATGAATACACGGAACGGCTGATACGGGACGGCAACGCATACGTCTGCGAGTGCTCGCCTGAAGAATTCCGCAAAAAAACCCTTGCAAAACAGCCCTGCCCCTGCCGAGTTCTGTCGCCAGCTGAGAACTTGGAGAACTGGAACCGAATGCTGAGCGGCGGCTACGCTGAAGGTCAAGCTGTGGTTCGTATTAAAACTGATTTGGAGAACCCGAATCCTGCAGTCCGCGACTGGCCCGCCCTGCGCGTGATTGACACAAAGAAGTATCCGCATCCACGGGTTGGCAGCAAATACGTCGTTTGGCCACTCTACAATTTAGCCGCCGGCTTAGACGACCACTTAATGGGGATGACGCACATAATCCGCGGCAAAGAGCACTACACCAACATGGTTCGCCAAAAATACATGTATGAATATTTAGGCTGGAAATACCCTGAAGCCATACATTACGGCAGACTAAAAATCACAGGCGCCTTCCTCAGCAAGTCAAAAATCGTTCAAGGCATAAAAGAAGGCACCTACACCGGCTTTGACGACCCGCGCCTAGGCACTTTCGCCGCGCTGCGAAAGCGTGGCATAACGCCTGAAGCCATCAAAAAAATGATTATTGATGTAGGAATAAAATCAAACGACGTAACCCTAAGCTGGGAAAACCTGTACTCGTACAACCGAAAAATCCTAGATGCCACAAGCAACAGGTACTTCTTCGTAGCAGACCCAGCTGAACTAAAAGTTTCTCAACTGCCGAAAACTTTCCACGCCAAACTTCCTCTACATCCAGACAAACCTGAATGGGGATTCAGAGAATACATCGTCGCTCCAGAAGGTGCAGAGAAAACTGCGAGTTTTTGGATTTCAAAAAAAGATGCAGAAGCAATGGAAAATGACAAGGTGATAAGGCTCATGGAACTCTTCAACATCAAAGTCGAGGGGAAAACAGGCAACTCGGCAACTGCAACGTTCGCCAGCGAATCGTATGAGGATGTTAGGAAAATTAAAGCCCCGCTAATCCAGTGGATACCGAGAGGCGAAGAGTTCCCCTGCCAAGTAGTTATGCCAGACGCTTCGGTTACCGAGGGGTTTGCGGAGAGCGCCTGCAAAAAGTTAAAGCCAGACGCCATAATACAGTTTGAACGCTTCGGATTCACACGCATAAACGAAGTAAACCAAAAAATAATAGCATATTACGCTCACAAATAATGGTGAATCAACATGAGAAAACTCGATAAAGCAATAATTTGGCCAATCTACTTCGACGCTTCAAAAAGCAGGAAAAAAGGACGCCGCGTCCCAAAAAACCTAGCCGTGCAATCCCCAAAAATCCTGGAACTAAAAGAAGCCGTTGACAAATTAGGCTTGAAAAACGAAGTTAAACTTGAAGCACATTTCCCTAAAAATCACTGGGCTAAAACCGGAATGTTGCTTGTTGAAAAGAGGGAACCAAAAGAAAAGATAATTCAGAAAATCGCAAAGCAATTAGTGAAGATTAAAGCCGTAGCTGCGCAAGTTCCTGCTAAAAAATAAGTAAAGTTTAGCTTTTCTCTTTGGCAACCATTAAGACAGCGTTGATTACGCCGTCGTTGCCTGGTCTGCTGGTGACTTTTGCAAGCCCAAGAGCTGTTTCTATTTCGGCGCCTTTAGTTATTACGCCTCTTCGGTTGTAGTCAACGTTAGCTGCGTTTTTTATTACGCGGGTGATCTCGGTTTTTTCTGTTTTGCCGCTTTTAGGATCGGTTACTGAAGCGTGTTTGTCGGTGAGAACTTTGATTTTTGTGTTGCCGCCTAGGCCTCTGGAGGTTTTTCTTTTGGGTTCTCCGAGGGTTGTTTCCGCTGGGTATCCGCCTGCCTCGTATTTTTTCTTTGATCGGTAAGCTCTTTTTTTGCCGCCTGTGAGTTTTCTTTTGCGTAAACTGCTATGTGAAGACATAATTTACATTTCCTTTTCACGAATTCTAATTCGAGCAGTCAGTAAAACCGTTAATTTCCATATAAACATATCCGTTTTAGATTCTGTTAACTCTTAGGGTCTCGCATGGATAAAGTTTGGTTTTGATTATTAGAATTAAAAAAAATTGCTTGAGCATGATATTATGCCGAAGCAACAGTTGCGGAAACTCTGTAAGATCCTCCAGCAGAGATGTCGGTGCCCCAGTTGAAATTAGGTGTTAAATTGCCCCCCGAAGTGCCATCGTCTGATGCATAAATTGTCTGACTTGAGCCAGTTAAGGTTACAGTTGTTGATACGGTTGCGCCATTTATATTTGTCCATGTTCCTGAGATGTCCTGTTGTAGTTGCCAAGTCACTGTTGCGGGTCCAGCGTAGCTGCTGCTGCTTACTTCGGATCTTGCATACAAAGAATCAGCTACATTGATCGCTGAAGGACTTGCGGTCCACGTTGTTCCTCCATCAGTGCTGTATTTGACCGTTCCCGATGCGACATCATTGACTGTTACTGCATTTCCGTTGAATGTTCCCAGAACAGCGGCAAAGACGATGAGTAATGAGGTCATAGCTATCAACATAATTACTATGGTTGCGATTAGCATTTTTTGCGTTTTTTTTCCATCGTTCATTTATTTTCACTCTTTCCGTTTAAGTTTATTATTTTTGCAATTAAATATTATGAATTAATAATCAATATTGATGACTATTGCGCTCAAAAGAAGACAATGACATAATAGGCGATGTTTTTTAAGTGGAACCTAAGAATTGGATAGGTAAAGTCCCTCTGGATAACAGGGCATTTCACAAAAACCTTAAGCCCTAAGAGTTATCAGAATCCCGTTTTAAGACTGTTCTTCTTCAGCAAAAATGATTGTAAACTGCCTTTTCATCAATCTGTTGATCAAGTTTCAAAGAGAGCAAAACGCAATCAATAGAAAACAACTCCTCTTAGAAAAATTCAACAATCATTTTGAAAATTTTAGGATGGAGGTTCACATTTATGTTTCTTGATGGTCCTTTAATGCATCGCCGAATATGTGTTTTAACTCTTTCTTCATAATGCTTGCGTCATGCGTTAATCCGAAGTAATCCGCAAAATAATCCGTTGTCTTCAAAGCCATCGAACGCCCGCTTCTTTCAGCCGCAATCAAACCCATCTCCTTCAGCAGCTTCACGTGACCATAAGCATGTTGCCCGCGGACATCGATCACGCGTTTCTGCGAAACGGGCTGCCGGTAAGCAATGTAAGAAAGCGTCTTCAAAGGTCCCGACGACAGCAGAGGTCTGTTCACGAGTTTCTTAACCAACGGGGTGAAGTCTGCTTTCACCTGCAGAACGTAGCGTTCGTCTTTCAGCGCCAAGATTTCAAGCGACGTGTTCCTCGCAGCGTACTCCTGTATCAGTGTGTCAGCGTATTTTTGCACCCTCTTCTTAGAGCGGCTGCCCATAACTTGGCATAATTCGTTGAGGTCTAATGGCCGCCCAGCCACGTAAAGCGCTGCCTCCAGCAGTGCTAAGCAGTGAGCTTTCCGATCAGTCTCCCATGCGTGACCGGCATCCGGGTTTGAATCAGCTGTTTGTTCCTTCGGCTTTTCCAACGTTCAGTTTCCCCACAGCTATGTATAACTCTTCTGTTTCTTCATTTTGCCATAAACTTATCAGGCCATCCTGAGCTAAAAATAAGAGGTAAATAAACATTCTTAAAGCTTCAATTCTAGTGGCGTTTTTCGATAGAGTAGAAAAATCGATTATGCCTGAACCCTTAACTTTCTCGCATAAAATAGAGTATAATTTGTCAACCTGCAACTCGATTTCAGCCATAAACTTGTCAAACTGCGGCATCAAATCTGAAACCGCTGGGAGAATAGGATGTTGCTCAATAACGTGGTCAAGATGAAGCATCTTTTCACCCTTCAACACATCATCTAATACTTCGAGCAAATGCTGAATAGTTGTTGACGTTAACTCGTGGCGCAGGGGCAGGAACAGGGGCGGCGGCACAAAATCCTGAGGTCCAGCAGGCGGCAGCGCAGGCGGCTCTTGCAAAGTAAGCAGCAACTTTGACTTCATCAAGTAAATCAAAGCTGAAGAATCCAGCGCCACGCCAGAAGCTCTGAAATCAACCTTTTCAGTCCGGTCCATTTCAGAGAGAAACGACCGCAAAAGATAAGCGATGTTAACGTTCCATGGCGTAAGCTTTTCAAGCTTGCTTATTTCAAACAGTATGTTCCAGGGGGGCCGAAGGTAAAACGGTTTTCTTATCGGCGTCGTTGACATCAGCTTGGCGCCTCCGATGGAAACTTTGCTGTAACAACATTGGAGACTCCGTTAAGTTCGTAGACTCCGTAGACTTTTTGTGCTTTGTTAACCATCTCAGGGCGCAAACTGATTACTATGAACTGCATTTTTGCCGCTTCTTCGAGAAGTACTTCGGCAAGTCTGGCTGTGTGAAAAGCGTCTAAGTGCGCGTCAACTTCGTCTAAGAATGAAGAAGGATGCTGGCGTGAATTCTTTTAGTGAGAATATGAAGCTGACTGCTGCAACGGAACGTTCACCGCCGCTTGCCCCGCTTACAATAATTGAGGGTTTGTTTGGAAACTGTACAATCATGTCGATGCCGCCTGCGAAGGGTTCATCTGGGTTTTCAAGCTTAAGTGTGGCTTCTCCGCCGCCGGTGAGTTTGGAGAAGTAAAGTTTAAGGCTGATGTTGATTTTTTCGAAGGCGGTCATGAAAACCTTGCGTTTTTTAGCTTCAATTTCATCCATGAACTGAACAATGGCTTGTTTTTCTCTTCTCCAACTCGTTTAAGCGCACCGATAATTCTCTGTAGCGGGACAGTTGGTCTGAGTAATGGGAAAGAGCAAGCTGGTTTATGGCGCCTATTCTTTCCATTTCAAACTGCATCATGCGGATGGTTATTTCTGCTTCCTCAACCTGTTTCTGAGTGGTTTCCAATGGTTGCTCATAGCCGAATTGGCGAAGTTGAGATTGAAGTTGCTGCAGGCGAAGTTGGCTAGTTTCCATGCTTAGTTGCAGTTGATTTAGCAGCCTTTCTGCCTGCTCATATTCAAAATCAAGCGACCGTAATTCAGCGTCAATTGAATCTATTTGCGAAGTGAATTTTTTGGATTCTTCACGAGCAGAAAATACAGCTTTTGAAAGTTCAACACGGCTTTTCTCTTGTTCCTCAAGTTCTTTCTTAATTGATTCGCGTTCTTGAATTGCCTCAGCAACTTCTTTCTCGAGTTTTCTTTGCTGCTGCTCAACTTTAACTATTTGTATCTTGATGTTTTTGTATCCGTTTCTCAGAACTCGGTCAAATTGTGATTGATAAGTCGAAATTTCTGTTTGGGTTGACCCTGATTTTTGGCGGAGCTTGTTTAGTTCTTCACCAAGTTTTTCCCGTTGAACTTCAAGTTCTTGGATGTGTGCCACATCAGTTTTCAATCTTAAATTAGCTATGTCGGCGTGTAATTTTTGGTCGTCTCTCCTGATGGAATTCCGTTCATTCATGTACATGCTCATGCGACCTTTGTAAGCTGCTGCTTCACGTTCAAGTTTGCCGCCGTATTTTTCCGTGTGCCGAATGTTGAATTGTGTTCTTTTAACGCTTCGTTTAATCCGCACTATTTCCCTGTCTAAGGTTGCGATTGATTCTGACAAGCGTGTGATTTCGATTTTGCTTCGCTCGATTTCTTCTTCGATGCCCGTTATGTCTGTTCCTCTTTGGGTAAGATGCGTCTGGAGAGCTTTTACTGCTTCATCTAAACTTTTTAATGCATTTTCGCTTGGAATAATTGTTGAGAAATCTATTGGTGCACGGTAATAGCCGCTTTCAAAAGCGCCTGGCTCATACAAGTCTCCGTTAACTGTGACGGCTCGGTAGCCTTCGTTTGAAAGAGCAAAAGCTACTTTATCGTTTGAAACAACTACTGTGTCTCCAAAAACATAGTTCACAGCCAACTCATAGTTGCTTTCATACTTCATGAAGCTTGAAAGAGCGCCAACTACGCCGTCTCGGCTGGGCGTCGCCTTGTTTTTTACGGTTGATGGCTCCTTGCAAGCGGAATAATTTTGATTCTGCCCAGTTTCATGCGTCTAAGCGTCTCAGTGCACGTGAAGGCTGAGTCAATGTTTGCTACAACTAAAGCGTCAAGCCAACCAGTCGCCGCTGCTTCGATGGCTTTCTTATAGTTTTTATCAATTTTTATCAATTCGCGCAGTCTGCCGTGGATTCCGATTTATTGCGCCGACATTACCCATTTCCTCAATGCTTCTTAGCGCTTTTTCTTCAGCCGCAATGGTTGCGGCAAGGTCTCGTTGAGTGGCAAATTCTATCACAGCATCTTTGGCTGAGCTGGCTATTTTTTCAGCTTCAGTGATTTCTTTTTCAACTGTTTCTTTTTGGATTTTTTTGCGTTCAATTATGTGTTCAAGATTTTTAAGCTGGTTTTTCTGGTCCTTTTGAACTTGCTCAAGTTCACGATAACGATTTTTCGATTTCGGCAAGGCTTGTTTGGAATTTTTCTTTTCTCACGTTTAAGTTTTTGAGTCTTCCAGTGCAAAGTCGAAGAGCTGCTTTATCTTTTGTGTATTCTGACCGTAAATACGCAAGCCGTTTAACATGGTTTTCGATTTCGGCTTGCTTTACGCGTATTTGCTGGTTGTTATCGCCAAGTCCTTCCCAAAGCTCGAGCGGTTTGTTTTGCCAGCTGCTTCATGCTCCATTTCTTTTTGCGCAATTTGATCTTTGATTTTACGATATTCGCTGCGGAATACTCGGATTTTAAGTCGGTTTTCCCTTATTTCCTTTCTAATGTTTTCTTGTTGAGCAAGGTTGTTTTCTCTTACACGTTTTAGGCTTTCAAGGCTGCCTTGCCCAGAATTAATTTTTGTTGTTAACTCAGTAAGTTTAGATTTTAACTCACCAATCGTTATTTGAACTTTAAGAACTTCGCGAGCCGCCTTCTTCAAGGTTTTCGCCGCTGAGTTTTCGCCACTCAGCCTTCAATTTCATGACGTTTTGACCTTCGCAAGTCACGTTGCTCTTTTAATTTGTCAACTCTGGCTTTTACTTTTTCAGTTTGGCTAGTTGCTTCATTTATTTTAGCGTTTAATTGAGTTATGTCGCTTGAGATTTTGATTGCTTGGAACTTTTTGGTTTCACTTTGAATGAAATTGTAACGTAAAAGTTGGTTGCGTTCACGTTCCAAATCGTCAAGGCGTTTTTGCACTTCATCTATTCTGCCCATGGCTGTGCGGATTGAAATGTCCGCTGAGCGAAGTTTTTCTTCTGCTTCAGCCTTTTCCGCATCATATTGGCCTATTCCAACAAGGTCTTCAATGATTCTTCGGCGTTCAAGCGGATTAATATCCGTTAACCTAGTCAGTGTGCCTTGAGGGATAATGTTTTGGCTCATACTGCTGATTGAACTCATGGAGAGAGTTTCTGTAATGTACGTCCTTGACATTCTTCTACCGTTTAAGCGGTAAACACTTTGCCCGTTTCGATAAACTTCACGTGAAATAGTGACTGTAGTTGTGTCAACAGGCATTGTGCCATCTGAATTGTCAAATTGGATGACAACTTTTGCCATTTTGGCTTTTTCTTGCCCGCTTTATCTGACCCATGAAAAATTAGTTGAGCCGCATTTTCAGCACGGAGCCTTCTTGTGCTCAGTTCGCCAAGCGAGAAAAGTACTGCATCCATGATGTTGGATTTTCCGCTGCCGTTGGGTCCTGTTAAAGCTGTGAAGCCTTTGTCCAAGTTTATTTTGATGGTTTGTGGCCCAAAAGACTTGAACCCTTTTAACTCGATTTTTTTTATATAGGGCATTTAGTCTTTATCCTCACAGCAAGCAGTATACATTATTTTAACATCTCATCATCATACGTATAAAAGCTTATTTCAATACTTCTCTGTTTAACCTACATTTCAGAAGCCAGCGCTTTTTCGCAAATACTTATTCGATTTAGTCCAGTTACAATTCAAAGCTCACGCGATGTTGATTTTCTGAACCTGAAGACAACTTTGCATAATTAATTTAAAACTGCTAACACAGAAGTCTTCCCAACGAGAAAAAGGACCCTGAGCATTGCAGAGTTGGCTTGCCACCAAATCTTATTTCAAAGTGTCTCCGTTGTTCTACGCTTAATAATGAAAAGCTTACGTGACAAGGTATAAATTAACCGCAAATTTGCTGTGAACAGCAAATTTTGAATCGTCCATACTCAAGAAAGATGCTTTTCGCTGTGCTGATAGCGGTTTTGTTGGTCATAAATTTTTGCACTCTTGTGCTGCCGTACACTGAGACTTTTAGGCTCGATGGAGGCGGCAAATTAGCCAAAGATTTCTCAGCGTATTCTGGTTGTTTTATCCTGCAACCGTCGCGGGATTCATAAAAATGATTTTTACAGACGGTGCGAATACAGCGTTATACGCCTACGCCTATATTCCGTTATTTACATTGGTATCCTTAATAGCTATCAACGGCAGAGAAATAGCTCAAGCACTTTCTCTTTTCGTCACAACGTGGAAAGGAAAAGACAATTCGCGCAAGGGTCTTCCCTGAATAAATTAGTCTTTCTTGGCTTTATTGAACAAACAGCACCGAGGTGATGGGTTGCATTTTGGCAAATTAAATTATGGATTTGATTGACTGCGCCCTATTCTTCTTCATTCGTTTAAAGATTATTACATATTCGGATTTCGAATAAAGCAAGCAAAATGATATATGAGATAACTTACATTATAATAATGGTAATCTTTTTTGTCAGTCGTCGATACTCTCAGAAAGAGGGTTGTTCGAAATTTTATGGACATTCTAATCCTGGAAGAAATCAAAAAAGGCATGATGAGCGGATATGACGTAATGGCTTATTTTCAAAAGAGGTTTGGAGTTTCTCTGAGCTCAGGTACAGTGTATGGGATTCTCTACTCTATGGAGAGGCAAAATTTGATTGAAGGCTTCCTGATAGGGAATAAACGCGTCTACAGAATAACTGAAAATCGAGATACGGCAAAATTGTTGAAGGCTTATGGACCCGTCCAGCATTTTCTAAGAACTGCATGCTCAATAAACTTTTAAGATCGGCAAAAAAATGTTTATTACTCCTTAAAATTAATTGATTGCTGTTTTAAGTCCAGCTAGTTTTTTCCAGTTAGTTAATACCCTCTTGATAATAATTGTGGAAAGCGAAGAAAGCGTATTCGGATTCCGAATGCAGCATACGCCTCTAATCTTTTTAATGATTAGAGTTTGCAACCGAAAGGTGAGTAAGATAAAAAACATTTTTGAAATTGGAATAACTATGGAACGGATCCTCAGAAAATTGGAGGCAATCGAGGCTAAAGTAGACGGATTACCGGCAGTCCACGTTCAAGTTTCAAGCAGATTTCTACCCACTTTCGTGGCATTAACGAAACTTGGATGCGGAACCGCAAGCCAAACAAGCCGAATAACTGGGAGAGCCAGAGCCTTCGAAAGCAAGAACCTAAATGAAATGCACGCGATGGGTCTACTTGAAAAGAAAAGGCAGGGAAAAAGCATGGTCTTCACTCTAAAACAGCCAAGCGTATTTCCAACAGTCCAAGAACAAGCGGCTAAAACGGAATTTGAACTGCTCAAAAATTTGAATATCTACAAGTAATGAAGATCTTTTTTGCCTTCAGTTTAGCGCCAAGATCATAATTGTTTTTTGGTAGTTTTTCTGTAACTTCGTTTCAGTTACTTCCATTTTGTAAGTATTTCTTCTCGGCGGAAAGTGACCACGCTGAAGTAGAATAGTGCCAAATCAACGAGCAGAATTGCCCCCGAAATAATCAGCAGATTCCCTGTGTTGAGTGTTACCACGCCTATCTCCCCCGCGAGATAAATGACCATAAACGGTACGAACATAAGACCCCCAATTGAGTTGGCAGAACGTACATCACTGACTTTTGATGAGGTGATTACGCTCAGTTCTATGCTTAATATTGAAGCAATAGGGATAAGGAGGAAAATAACGCCGATGCTCCAATTAGGATACAAAGTGTAACCGAGCTGGCTACGGGTTAATATGTCCATAAGCACCATAAAGGCTGAAAGTCCCGCCCAAGATGCCACGGCAGGGGGTATGAACGCAGCGATGCTCTTTCCCAATAATATTTCTCCGTCAGTTGTAGGAGTCGCTAAAAGTGGCTCTAGGCTTTTTTCAACTTTTTCACCCACTATTGCGTAGGAGGCAATTGCGCTGGGAAGGGTAGCTGCTGCAATCACGAAAAAGAAGCCGAAGGCATTTAGCAATCCTGGCAGGTAGGTGAGTGGGATTCCGCCGTTTTGTCCTTCGCTGTAAATTATGACTAATGGAAATAGAACATCAAGAAGAAGAGGGAAGAAAATGGTTCCGAGGATTATGCTTTTCTTTCTTCTGAATATCTTGAGCTCTTTTGACGCGATAATCCATGATGAACTCAGGTTCATTCTCGCTCCCTTACAAGTTTCAAATAGGCATCTTCCAAACTGCTACTGGAAACAAAAACAGTTTGAATATTGCCTCCTGCTTCAACGATTGCTCGGATAATCGCGGGGTTTTCCTTGTATGGATTCGCAAGTTCAAACGTCAGTTTGCCTTCTTCGCGAGCTACATTTCCAAGCGAAAGTTTCTTCACTGAATTTAAGATTGCGTCGTTTATTCGCTCTAACTGAATTACGGTTCTTCTGGTACCGACCGAACGTTCAAGTTCTTCGGGGGTGCCTATTGCCATCAGTCTTGTGTTGAGTATGCCGATTCTGTCACAGATTCTTTGTGCCTCATCAAGGTTGTGTGTGTTTAGAAAAATCGTTTTCTTCTGTTTTTTCAACTCTAAAATGAATTCCCTAACTGTCTTCGCCGATTCTGGGTCCAAGTTTGCCGTGGGCTCATCCATGAACAAAATTTCGGGATTATGAATAATGGCGCGTGCAATTGCAAGTTTCTGCTTCATTCCCTTGGAAAATGTTGCCGCCATAACATCTCTTTTTTCCCACAGCCCCAGCATTTCAAGATAATGCTTGATGTTTTTCTTCCTCTCAGATTCTGTGCATTTGTACAGTTTCCCGTAAAAGTCCAGGTTCTCGTATGCTGTTAAATCTTCATACAACCCCACGTTGTCTGGGACCAATCCGATAATTTTTCTTATTTTTAAGGCGTCTGCCTCATTCCCGACCTCATAGTCTGCAATCCTTGCGTTTCCGCTGGTCTTTGATATCAAGCAACACAGCATCCTTACGGTGGTGGTTTTTCCCGCCCCGTTTGGTCCGAGGAAGCCGAAAACTTCGCCGTCGTCCACGTGCAGGGTGAGGCTGTCGACGGCTGTTAAGTCCCCGAATTTTTTGGTGAGGTTGTCAGTATCTATCAATGCGATTACCTTTTGGATTGAACACTGCCGATTGTTTGTTAGTAAGGGTTAATGATAAATAAATAATGTTGTGCAGGGCCTCTCCCCAACATTCAATCGCAAAACTAGCTAAAGACCAATGCCAATCTTTTAGCGCCCACCGAAAACTGCTCTCCCAACTTTTGGGTGAAGGGGGCGAAACTGAAAATAGCTTGGAGCAAGTGCTCCCCTGCCAAGAGTTTTTGCGCAGAAGATATAGCGTCTAACTTAAAAAACTACCGATTCTGCTAATAAAATTAAAAATAAGAAAAAAATAGGTCAATGGGGGAACTGACACCCAGCGGTCAAGGTCATGGGTCGTGCTCAGGGTGTGTCGCTAGTCAAGTTCTCTGGTTTCTTCTGCCGCGGCTTATAAATAATGCCGGCAATAAGCAATACCACTCCAAAGACGGGTAATACGAGCGCATCTTGGATGCCTTTTGCAAAAAAGAGGACGATGCCCAAAACTATTAGTATGGTTCCAAACGCAAGGAGTCTTCCCTTATTTGTCTGATAATATTTACTCGGATCCAATGTTCCACCTCCGCCCTCTTCGCTTCCAACTTTGCTACTTCCACTTTGTTAGTATTTCCTCCCTTCGGAAAGTGGCTGTGCTAACATAGAACAGCGCCACATCAACCGCTAAAAGTATACCTGAGATTATAAGCAGGCCGTTTATGTCAAGGGTTATTATGCCTATCTCGCTGGCAAAATATATGCCCAGGAGTGGAAAGAACATAAAAATTCCAAAACTGTTGGCGCTGCGTACATCATTAACTCGCGAAGAAACGATGACGCTGAACAGAACACTCATAACAATAGCGACTGGCATCAGAACCAGGAGCAAAGTGGCGATAGTCCAGTTTGGAAAATAATAGTGGTCAAGCGTATTGAAAGTAACCTCATCAATGCCTACCATGAAGACTGCTGCAGCAGCATACATTGCTACTAAAGTTGGAATAATTGCGGAAATGGCTTTTCCAAGCAATATTTCTCCATCAGTAAGGGGCGTGGCTAGAAGCGGTTCTAGACTCTTCTCCACTTTCTCTCCCACTATACTGTAGGAGGCAATCCCTAAGGGAACGTATGCTGCTCCTATAACTAAAAAGAAGGAAAAGGAGTTAAGCAAGTTTGGAAGCACACCCGGCGCTGCGAGTCCGTGGCTCCCCCTTGCTGCTGCATACTCCAGTATCACCGGAAACAGGACCGAGATAATAACTGGGAAAATAATAATTGAGGTCCACACGTTTCTTACTCGCCTAAATATTTTGAAGTCCCTAGCTGCTACAATCCACGCCTTTGAGAGTCTCATATTTGTTTCCTCACAAGTTTTAGATAGGTATCTTCTAAAGTTGAGCCAACTACATTGATTGATCTGACATGACCGCCCGCTAGCACTATAGCCTCTATAACAGGTGAATTCTCCTTGTCTGGGTCTTCCACGTCAAATGTTATCGTGTCGCCGCCGGTGGACAGATTTTTGAGCGCCAGTTTTTTCAATGCCCCCAAAACCGCATCGTTTACTTGCTGGTCCAATCCGATAACTGTCTTCCTACCGCTAACGGACCTTTCAAGTTTCTGCGGAGAACCAATTGCCCTAAGACTCGTATTCATTATTGCTACTCTGTCGCAGATTTTCTGCGCTTCGTCGAGGTTGTGGGTATTTAGGAAGATTGTCTTTTTCTCTTTTTTTAGTTGAAGAATGAAATCTCGGACTGTTTTCGAAGCCTCAGGATCAAGACTTGCGGTAGGCTCGTCCATGAAAAGGACTTGCGGGTCATGAATCAGGGCACGTGCAATGGCAAGTTTTTGTTTCATGCCCTTGGAAAAGGTCCCTGCCAAAACATTCCTCTTCTCCCAAAGCCCCAACATTTCAAGGAAACGTTGGATGCTCTCTTTTCTTTGAGAGTCAGTGCAATCGTATATTTTTCCGTAAAAGTCCAAGTTATCGTAAGCAGTTAGATTTTCAGATAATCCGACGTTATCAGGGACCAAGCCGATGATTTTCCTAATTTTCAAAGAGTCTTCTTTGCTGCCTATTTCATACCCGCCTACTTTGGCGCTCCCCATGGTCTTTGTTATTAGGCAGCAGAGCATCCTTACGGTGGTGGTTTTTCCCGCCCCGTTTGGTCCGAGGAAGCCGAAAACTTCGCCGTCGTCCACGTGCAGGGTGAGGCTGTCGACGGCTGTTAAGTCCCCGAATTTTTTGGTGAGGTTTTCTGTATCAATCAAGAGGCATCACAGTGGTTGGTTGAGGTTATGGCTGTTTAGTATGTCGTGGTGAATTCAAGTATTTAAGCCTAAATTCGAACTGAGTTACCTCTAAACGAGGCAGGGGATGGGTTGCTTTTATCTTCGCTTTATATATAATTTTTTCGAGAACATCGCACCTTAAAATCTTAATTTAAGCTCTAAACCAAAAAAGCAATCTAAAACAAGCCCTGCAGCAAGGCGCCTACCTATAGACCTACCCTGCTATTTACAACAAAAAACCGCCACAAAAAGCACATAGAAACTTAAAAATCACGCTTAACATAAACCTGCATGCAGCAGTTGTCCCAATCGGGACAAGACATAGCGTTTTTGTTCTATTTCTGCCGCCACCCTTATATGCCATAAACCCGCCTAAAGTTAACTTCCCGATACAACTCGGCACCTAACCCATGCCCCGTTCAGCGGAATCCAAGCGGAGAACCCAAAAATGCCACAGCAGCTAAAAAACCGTTATTCAAGAAACCTTATTACCTTTCAACGTAATGCTTATATCAGTGAAATCCGCTTCTAATGCAATTCAGCAATATGGGTTATACCATAAAAATTGATGCAACTCCCCACCACATCGATGAGGAGTGAAGGGTGAACTGACTTCGCCACGACACGCGCGAAGATCAAAATGACACCATGCATAGGACAAACAATCAACGACGCCACACAACATATCAAAATGTGTTTCACCAAACGCCAAACAAACACCACCAATGGCCCGAAACATGCCACGCTGTCTGGAGGATGGCTCGGCTTGAGAGCCGAAGAAGGGCGCGGCAAGCCGCGATACCGCCCCGGGTAGGCGCATGCAGCCTTAGATCCGGGGATACCTGAATGGGACTTCCTAGAATATGCTCCTTCACGGAGCGGGAACCCCCCGAACGGAAGCATCTTAGTAGGGGGAGGAAAAGAAACCAAACACGGGATTCCCTTAGTAGCAGCGAGCGAAATGGGAACAGTCCAAACCGAATCCCATGCAGAAATGCACGGGAGATGTAGGGTTAAGGGCCTGGCTTCCTCTTCACCAGCAAAGCTGAAGTGGTCTGAAATGACCCGCCACAGAGGGTGACAGCCCCGTAAACGTAAGCTGGAAAGAGCTGAGCTAGAGTCCCAGACTACCGCACCATGGTTTTGGTACGGAAAATTGGGAGGCACCAACTTCCAAGACTAAATACGCCTCAAGACCGATAGCGCACTAGTACGGTGACGGAAAACTGAAAAGTACCCCGTAATGGGGGTGAAAAGTGCCTGAAACCAGACAGTTACAGACGTGTGCGGCCCAGAAGAGTAGATCTTCTCCATAGGAAACCGCTGTGAAGCGGCAGTACGAGGAGAGGGGATCAGGGTTGCACGTTCCGTCTAGAAACACGGGCCGGGGAGTTTATGGCTATGGCAAGCCTAAGAGTGATAAACTCGTAAGCATAGGGAAACCAACAAGCACGCAACTCCGCAAGGAGCCAGGTGCAGGGTACGAAAGTGCCCGAAGTCATAGCCATACATACTAGAAACCAGACGATCTAGCCTTGGGCAGGGCGAAGCTAGGCGAAAGCCTAGTGGAGGCTCGAAAGGGTTCTGACGTGCAATTCGTTCCCCAGACCTGGGGCTAGGGGCTAAAGACCAATCTAGTCTGGTGATAGCTAGTTCCTTCCGAAGTGGGCCTGAGCCCAGTCCCGAGCGAGGTAGCTGGTGGGGTAGAGCACTGATTGGAAAACAAGGACCCGAAAGGATCCACTTTCCTTTCAAACTACGAATCCACCCGCGCCAAAGACCTTGGGAAACGGGTTACAGGGGGTAAGCTCCTGGACCGAGAGGGGGACAACCCAGACTGAGGTTAAGGTCCCCAAATGCTGGCCAAATGTCAAACCAAAGGGCGTCGTCAGCCTCAGACAGCGGGGAGGTAGGCTTAGAAGCAGCCATCCTTCAAAGAAAGCGTAACAGCTCACCCGCCGAGGCTGACGGCCCCGAAAATTGACGGGGCTAAGCCAGCTACCGATACCTCAGAACGCAGCGCATACTGCGCTGGTAGGAAGGCGTCCTGACTGGACAGAAGCTGGGCTGTGAGGTCCAGTGGACCGGTTAGGATTGCGAATCCCGGTGGTAGTAACAGCAAAGAGAAGTGAGAATCTTCTCCGCCGAAGGGGCCAGGGTTCCCCGGCAACGATCGTCAGCCGGGGGTAAGTCGATCCTAAGGCATAACTTAACCGATTATGCCGAAAAAGGGAATCCGGTTAAAATTCCGGAACCATAGAGGTACATGCGGCAACGCAAGCTTAGTGTTGACGTTTCGGGGTAAGCTAAGCAAGGTCTTCGCCTTGTTTAACCGTATAAACCTAGGGAGTGCCGTAATGGCGAGAACTAGGCGAAATCGGGAATAGCCACCCGTTTTAGGGAGGTTTAGCTGATCTCTGGAGCCACTGAAAAACGCACTAAGAAGGATCCTCTATGACCGTACCTAGAACCGACACAGGTGTCCCTAGGCGAGGAACCTAAGGCGTGTCGGGTATACACTAATGCGAGGGAACTCGGCAAATTAGCCCCGTACCTTTGGTATAAGGGGTGCCTGTTCTTTCAGCCTTGTGCTGTAAAGAGCAGGTCGCAGTGACAAAGGGGTCTCGACTGTTTAATAAAAACACAGGAAGCCGCAAGAGCGAAAGCTTGTGAACGGCTTCTGAATCCTGGCCAGTACAGGTACCTGAAACCTGGGTCCAACTGGGCTAAGGGCCTGCAAACGCCGGGAGTAACTCTGACTCTCTCAAGGTAGCCAAATGCCTTGTCGGGTAAGTTCCGACGTGCATGAATGGATCAACGAGGGCCCCACTGTCCCCGCGTAGTACCCGGTGAAACCACATAACGTGGACGAACAGTCCACGATCTCCCAGCGGGAAAAGAAGTCCCTGTGGAGTTTTACTGCAGCCTGTCGCTGGAATACGGTTGTGGATGCAGAGCGTAGTCGGGAGCCGTCGATCTCAGGTTCTCCGGGATCTGGGGGAGGCACCAATGGAACACCGACTTTCTGCAACCGTGTTTCTCACCAGCCCCTTGCGGGCTGGAACAACGGTAGGTGGGCAGTTCGGCTGGGGCGGCACGCCCTTGAAAAGATATCAAGGGCGCCCTAAGGTTGGCTCAGGAGGGACAGAAACCCTCCGTAGAGTGCAAGGGCAAAAGCCAGCCTGACTGAATCCCAAACAGTAAGGGATGCAGAGGCGAAAGCCGGGCTTAGCGATCATCCATGTCTCCCTTGGTGGGTGCTGGATGTGTCAGAAAAATTACCCTAGGGATAACAGGCTCGTCGCGGGCGAGAGTCCCCATCGACCCCGCGGCTTGGTACCTCGATGTCGGCTCTTCCTATCCTGGCCCTGCATAAGGGGCCAAGGGTGAGGCTGCTCGCCTATTAAAAGGGAACGTGAGCTGGGTTTAGACCGTCGTGAGACAGGTCGGACTTTATCTGCTGGGAGTGTTGGCTGCCTGAGGGGAAAGGGTCCCTAGTACGAGAGGAACGGGACGCTGTAGCCTCTAGTTAACCAGTTGTCTGATAAGGCAGTTGCTGGGCAGCCACGCTGTTGTGGATAAGAGCTGAAAGCATCTAAGCTCGAAGCCTCTCCCGAAAAGAGGCAGCCATTCCCGTTTAACCGGGACGAAGGCTCCCATAAAAGATGGGTTTGATGGAGCCGGGGTGTAAGCTGGAAGACTTCGGTCGATCAGCTCAGCCTGCGGCCACCAATCGCCTGAGATGTCGAGTCCATTGATGGTGTTTGAGCGATATTTGCGTGAACCGTTTCGGTGTGAAGTGTGGTCTGTTTTGTTTGTCCTGTGCATGGCGTAACCTTGTTGTTTTGAGTTTTTCTATGTGCTTTTTGTGTTGGTTTTTGGTCACAAATAGTAGATGCCCTCCTCCCTGTTTTAGTCGAGCGTTCTTCATTTTTACGCTGGGTTTTTAATGTAAATATTAGATATCCTTGTAGGGTAGACGTATTTTTTCAGAGCTTGTTTTGTGTTGCTTTTTTGATTCAGAGCTTGAATTCGGATCAGTTTATAATTAGAGATAATCAGTAATGTCAAGAAAATGGAAGACTGTTCGATAGTCGGGTTTTCATAGTTGTGCCTTGTTTACGAGCACCCATTAGGAGGGCAATGTTGATACACTTTATCAATTCAACCAGGAGAGCATTTACCTAAGCTGGTGAGGCGCGTTTTAATTTGTAGCTGCTGCCTTGTTTAGTTTTTCGATAGGTTCAAATTTTCAATCGCCACATGCCATTTTGGGTACGCATGACTGAGAAGCAGCGGATAATCTTCCACCTAGACATGGACCACTTCTACACCGCCGTTGAAGAGCGGGAGCGCCCAGAAATCCGCGGCAAACCCGTCATCGTCGGCGCTGACCCGAAAGGAGGCAAAGGCAGAGGCGTCGTCAGCACAAGCAACTACGTGGCGAGAAAAGTCGGCGTTCGTTCAGGCATGCCGATTTCTCAGGCTTGGCGGCTTTGTCCAGAAGCGGTTTATTTGCCGCCGAATTTCCCGCTTTACATTAAGGTTTCAGGTGAAATCATGGCGATAGCGCGCAGATACGCGGGCATATTCGAGCAGTGGGGAATTGATGAGGCTTTTCTGGATGTAACAGGTAAAGTTAAAGATTACGGTGAAGCCGAGGCTTTGGCGCGCAGCATTAAGCAGGAAATTAAAGAGAAGGAAAACCTCACCTGCTCCATAGGCGTTGGACCTAACAAGCTTATCGCAAAAGTTGCGAGCGATTTCCAGAAACCTGACGGTTTAACAGTTGTCCGCGAAGAGGAAGTGGAGGTGTTTTTGGCGCCGTTGCCCGTGCGTAAGCTGCTGTGGGTTGGACGCAAAACTGAGGCGAAACTGAAAGCGTTGGGCGTAAACACCATCGGCGACTTGGCGCATTATGACCCGACGGCTTTAACTTCGATGTTTGGCGTGATGGGTTTGCAGATGCATCTGATGGCGAGGGGCATTGACCGAAGTGAGGTTGAGGAGAGGGTTGGCGTTAAAAGTGTAAGCCACGAGACCACCTTTGAGGAGGACACTGCGGATGCCGCTGTTATTTTGCAGGCGTTAGATGCCCTTTGCGTTGACGTTCAAAAAGAAACTGAAAACCAGCATTTGCTTTTCAAAACCGTTACTTTGAAGATTCGTTTCGAACATTTTGAAACCCATACCAAAAGCAAAACTCTGCCTTTCTTAACCAACCGCCTCAATGACCTGCAGAAAACCGCAAAGGAGCATGCTTTTTTCTTATCTGCGTAAGAACCGAAAAGTTAGGCTTATCGGCGTCCGAGTTTCAAGTTTGGTTTCGATGGAAAAGCAGAGGACGCTGCTTTAAGGCTCTTCGACTTTTTTGGGAACTAAGGGTTTGCCAAAGGTTTCTTCGCTGGCAACTTCGCTGAGGGTTTTTCTTGACCGCGTAAGATGGAGCAGCTTGCTTGATAAATCCAGCTTTATCTCGTGGGTACCCGACTGGCTAAGAACACGAGAACCGGAAGGTGCGGATGGACCTTCTTTCCTGTACAGCCTCAAATACATCCATAATGCGCCCTACGATAAAGTTGGAGTTTTACGGTGTATTAGCTTATCAGAACTTAAATATCTGAGCTGTTAGGATGCTATCTGAGCTTTAGGTTTTGGCTACTTTGATTTTTATGGGAAGTTTTAATGGTAAAAATCGAAATCGCCTTAGCGTAGTTGTTGCCCTAACTATCACCGCGGTTTAGCCGCTAATTATTTCCCTTGAATTGCTAATCTCACAGTTAACTTGCGGGTCATCATCGTCGCGACGGTATCCAAAGGCGCATTGTTATTTTATGCTAACGTGGTTATTATAAATGCCAAAATAATGAGAAAACCTGCGTAAGCTTGCAGTTTATAGGCTTTCTTGTAGATAATCTTGGATCCAGGGTTTCTGTAGAGTATGAGAAGGCTGTAAGCAAAGAATATTATGGTTAACGTGATGGTGGCTAAAGAGGCTATGTTGAGGTTGCTAAACATGAGGTTCAAGAATAGTAATGGAAATCCCGCGATAGATGCAATTGTCATAACTTTTATTGCTTTTTGCTCTCCAAGCATAATGGGAAGAGTGTGCACGTTCATGGCTCTGTCTCCTTCAAGGTCTTTGAGGTCTTTTGTGAGGCCGCAGCCGGCGGTTAAGAAAGCTAAGGTGAAAGCTGCAACTATTGACCTGGCGTTAATCGCTGTGACGCTTGCTCCGCCTAGAATTGCGGCTGCTATTCCTAAGCCCCAGCAGACGTTTGCGAACAAGCCATCTTTGAATCTTATCGGCGGTACAGAATACATAATGCCTAAGATTGAAAAAAACAGGACGCAAAGAAAAACTGTTATGTTAACGGTAAAGGCAATTGCTGCGCTTGCAACGAAAAGCACTATTGTCAGAACTTTAGCTTCAAGCATTGTTACCCGACCTGAAGGGATCGGTCTTCCAAGGTCGTTAATGGCGTCAATTTTTGCGTCATAAATATCGTTCAAGGCGTATATGGAAAACGCTGAAAGAGTCATTGCTAACGTAGCCGTCAAAGACGCCCATATTGGAAGGGTCCAGGATGCTGCTAAAAGGGTCCCGATAAACGTACAAAAACCATAGTACAGAGTAGATTTCGAACTGCTAAAAATCTTTACCAATTCTAAATAGGCTATTACTTTCTTCCACATTTCTCGAAGCTCCCCCTTGATTCTTGATTAGCAGATTATAGATTTGACATGTGGAAGTGCTTTGGATTGCTTCCAAATATCCCAGAAAAGACGGGACAGAATCTTCCCAATTTCTTTGTCAGTTGTAACAAACGCAAGCCTAAATTCTTTGTCGGGGATTTCAAAAATGGTGATTTCGTCGTCAATTAACATAAATGACAGCGGAACATCTCCCGTCCTGTAGTTGTTCTCTCCACCAACAATGAATTTCAACGCGGTCGGCCGGATGTTTCTCACGAAGCGTCCTAGTAGTTTTATGAAACTAGAAAAGTCCACTTTTTCGCTTGTTATTGTTTTTATTTTGATATCCCTTTGAAGCGCGAATATTATGCTCTGGACCACCACCATATCCAAATATCTAGTAGCAAGAAGTATCTCTGACTTTGATTTTTCAATTGCAGCCACCAGTAAACTGACGAGGTCTTTGTAATCGTCAACAATTCTTAGTTCGGTTCTGCTACTAGCATTCTTAAGAGGTTCTAGCAGGCTTTGGTCCGCAAACAAGTAGGCTTGTGCATCGTTGAATAATAATTTATGCAGAAATTCGCCTAGAGGCGTCAACTTGTATCTGTTCTCAAAGGACACAACCAATCCTGCATCGTTTAGCTTTCTTAAGCTTCTGTAGTATTTCCTCGGTGTCAGTTTAAGTTTTCTTATTAGTGGCTTTCCCACTTTCGAACCCTGCTGCGGCTTCATCAAGAATTCTCAGAGTATCAGAGTCGCCTAAAGCATTAGTTATTGAAGCCAATTTTTCGTAGCGGGAAGGAGGGGATTCGTTGTTCAATTTAGTTTCAACTCGTAAATAGAGCCTGTACCTCAGTTATACTTAGGTAGCTCTGGCATATAGAATTTACCTTTTTTGTCACTAGTTACGTTTTTTGAGAGTGATTGTTTGCGTTTGTCAGCATTGTTTAAGAATCTGCAATGAACAAAACATGATTCTAAATGACTCTAGTGGTGGCTTGTTGCGGGATATGAAGAATAGAAAATTGACGCGCTCTGACGGGACCAGAAATAATATTATTGCCGGTGTCTCGAAGGGTGCTTCGAAAAATACAGAGGAAACTGCCAGTCAAATTTTAATGGTGATGCTGGACGTTTGCTCTGTAGTTAAGTGTGAATGCGGCGCGGAAATCTTGCTGGTGCCTGATGTAAAGGCTATGAGTCATGCTATAGAGGTTCATGTAGCCGAACACATAGAGAGTACTCGCTTGCTCCGTAAAAAAAATCGCCCTACCCCTTCGGTCTCATTAGCCGAAGAAGCTGAACGCGTTCGAGATGCCTTAATCGCGCAAGCTTTTAATTTATTAGCGGGAGGTCCCGTTTCAAAGTGATTTTCAAAGCAAAACCCGCGTTAGGCTTGCCCAATATGTACACGTCATTAGATCTGTTTCATCGCGGGAGACTCAAGTTTTTCCTGAAGTGAAAGAGAAACTGTGGGAAGGTTTTGGTTTTTGATATGTTCCGTTTTTTGAAATATGGCTTATATGCTTTTTTTGGCTGGTTGCCTGATAGGGAGTTAGAGAGTACAATGGAAGAGACGACTCTAATTTGGTTTTCAAAAAGATGCATGGATTCTGGTTTCGGTACAGTTCAACCTATAGTATATGACTTGTACATAGGAAATGCTTTTAACGGTCTTCCAACAAACAACGCGTTTAATCGAGGGGGAGAAGAGGGGGAACTTCAGGTTCAGTTAGGTTAGCCTTTGCTTTCTTATCCACTTCCGTCAGGAAGGGATTAGTTACATTTGTTTCCGAATCCCGTCTTGACGTCGTGGCATTAAGCCTTGGCTTATCTGGATTTTTTATGGGGAGTTTTTATGGGTAAAAATCGTGATCGTCTAAGTATTCTTGCGTCTATTTTGGAGGCAACGGGTTCAGGCGCAACTAAGACGCGTATTATGTTTCGCGCAAATTTGAGTTTTAAACTTTTGGAGAAGTATTTGGATGCCGTAATAAGCGCTGGTTTTGTGCGCTTTGAAGGTTCTATCTATGCGTTGACTGATCTTGGTAGGGAGTTTCTTAAGCAGTATAAGAATTTTCATGATCGCCATGTTGAAGCTCAAAAGTTGCTTGAGACTTTGGATTATGAACATGAGAAGCTGTTGCGCTTATGTAAAAACCCTAAGCTGCTGGACAATGGGTCGGTCGAGGAAAAAGTAAAAAAAGGCAAAGTTAAACAGTCAATTATGCCTTGCGATGACTAAAGTTTTCTGTTGAAATATTTCTATCTTATCTGTGCTCGGCAAAAGTGGCAAATTATCGCTTAATCCGCGAGAAAATAAAGTTTTCAATCATCCTTTAATTTTTCTATTTTGAAATGTATGTTAGCAGCAAATCAGATATGAGTGGATTTCAGTTAATTTTAAATATAGAAATCTTCTGATCATAGTATAGAACATTAATCGCAATAATACATATAACTTTATTAAGCAATCGCTCTCTATTACTCTTAACAATAATTCAGGAGAAAGGAGAATATAAAATGAAAAAACTAAAAAAGATTACGTTGTTAATAGTTGCTCTTACATTTGCAGCACTGCTGATAGCTGTTGCCAGCGCCGCACCCACCGCAACTTCAGGAACAGGATTCAACATTGACGTTGGTGGCCTTGCCGCCCCTGCGCAAGTCGGCCTCGGTACAACTTGTACGGTCGTTTGGACTTCAGTGACACCTCCAACAGGTACCTTCACAATTCTCATCATCGCCCCCGACGGCACAACCACCACATTAGCCGATCAGCCTATAAGCCAATCCGGAGTTATATCATTCGTCACTAACCAAGTTGGTTGGTGGACTGTCGAGTTCATTGGAGTCACAAACCCTGTCACCCACATGGATATCTATGCCACACCACAAGTCTTTGTACTGCCTGAAAGCGCGATTGGTGCACTAGCAGCCTTCGGAGCAGGTTTAGCAGCATTCGGAATATTCAAGCTGAAACGCCCAAAAACCAACATTTCTTTACCCCTTTAATTTTTTTTTATTTTTATCATTTAGTAAATTGTAGAGCTAATGCTAATTATTAGAATCCAAGTTAAAGAATTCTAATTGCAACAACATCGCTACGTCCTGTCTTATAAGGGATAAACTGAAATAGAATTACAAACTCGCTGTCTGTTCGAAGTGAAAACGAGTAACTTTTCTGATTTGAATTAAAAAAATATGACACACTATAGAATGACTAGTTTTGACTTTCAGGTTTGTTTGGGGTGTTTTGTTTGGGTAAGAACCGTGATGGCGTTAGTATACTCGCGGCTATTCTGGAGGCGGCCAGCCCTGGAACTAGCAAAACCCGCATCATGTTCCGGGCAAATCTAAGTTTCAAGCTTTTAGAGAAGTATCTGAACGGAGCTGTAGGTACAGGTTTCGTCCGTGTTGACGGCTACAGGTATGAGTTAACCGAACATGGCCGAGAATTTCTTAAACGATATAGGAGTTTTCATGATCGTCATGTTGAAGCTCAGAAGTTGTTTGAGGCTTTGGAGTATGAACATGAAAAACTGTTACAGTCGCTTAAAAGCCCCAATGCCCCTGTTACATCTGCCAAGTCAGTTACGAATGCTGCGTAGCGTGTGGGCTTGAAGATGAATTGATCAGTAAATTTTTATTTATGGATATATTGGGATTTTTTCCATATTGCCTTAAATAAGTTGCTGAGTTAACATGCTATCGCTAGACGAGTTGATTAATGTGGAGAACAGAGAAGGCCAGGGAACACCTTTGGCTCAGATTATTATAGCTGCGTTGAATGAGGAGGAAGGGATTGGATTAACAATCACTGAGCTTAAAGAGTACATTAATGCAGCTCGAATCTTGGTAGTTGACGGAAACAGTGTCGATCGGACGGCTGAAGTCGCAAAAATCTGTGGTGCAGAAGTCGTTTTTCAAGAAGGCATTGGGAAGGGAGATGCTTTTGCAAAAGCAATCGAACACATTGACCCGGGTATTGAATATGTCATAATTACCGATGCCGACTTTACTTATCCAGCTGAATACGTTCCCAAAATGATGCGTATACTAAGCGAAAATCCAAAAATTGGTATGGTGTGTGGAAACAGGTTTACTGAGCATCTGCGCTCGCGAGCATTGGGTAACGTGTTCTACTTTGGGAATCGACTCATAGCTTTCACCCATAACTTCCTGAATGGAGTCCCCTTGACCGACCCGTTGACAGGCTTACGAGTGGTGCGTGCCGAAATTTTGCGGGGTTGGCAGGTACACTCAAAAGGTTTCGACATAGAGGTAGAACTTAATCATCGCGTAGAGCGGAAAGGTTTTGACATAATGGAAATTCCCATTAAATACAGGGAAAGATTAGGTCAGAAGAAACTTAAAATTAGCCACGGCGCTGAGATTTTAAAGCGCATTATGTTAGAAACAACCTACTAAAATGCGTCTTAGCGGTCACTAATTAATTTTCTTAAACATTATAAGATCAAGTTTAACTTTTTTTTTGAAACACTTGCGAAACATAAATTGCTCCATCTGCTTTTTTTTCCAGCGCTCAGCTAATTTGTCATTTTAATTCTGAGTTGCTACGTAGGCTTTATTAGGCATTATGGGCAATTGTGTTGAATTGGGTGAGCAAGGGAAAGCTTCACAGATTAGCATGCCTACGTTTCTTATCTACTCTTGTCAGAGAGGGATTGTATTATTGGACACCATTCAGGTTTGGATTCTCACATTCTGAAAAAGTTAAGGTAGAGTGAAAATTAACTATTAATTAAAAGATGAAGCCATTATCCCAAAAGAGTAATTTTAGAAATAGCTTGCTGAACCAGTGAAAGCACATGTAATTCGTATTGCGAATTTATGCCTCCTTTACCTCTGATGTTTCCTATTGCCCATTCACAAATAGACAATTCTTGGAGTTGACCAGGGAAACTTGCCGGAACAGAAGTTAAAAATCGCGATTATTGGATTAGGCAAGATGGGTTTGCTGCACGCAAGTCTACTTAACGTAATTCCTGAGGTCAAACTTCTTGCCCTTTGTGATAAGAGTAAATTAATGACTCGACTCTTCAAAAAAGTCTGCAAAGGTACCGAGATTAGCATAGTCGAATGATTTTAGCAAACTATCCGAGCTAAACCTCGACGCAGTTTATGTGACAACGCCTATTTCATCTCATTCGTTCATAATCAAAAGTTTGTAGCTAATAAGATCACCCGCAACATTTTCGTCGAGAAAACTCTCGCCCTAAACTACGGTCAGGCAAAAGAACTGTGCCAAGCCGCTAAAAACGCAGACAGCATAACCATGGTAGGTTACATGAAAAGGTTCAATGTTGTCTTCGGAAAAGCCAAAGAGCTATTAATGCAAGAAAACCTCGGCAAACCAATCTCCTTTAAGGCATATGCCTATTCTTCAGACTTTCTCGGAAACGCCAAAAAGACCAAATCATCCGCTTCAAGGGGCGGCGCTGTTAGAGACTTAGGCTGCCACGTGATAGATCTGGCTTTTTGGCTGTTTGGCGATTTAGAAGTGCAGTGAAGTTACTTCTCTCGAAAACATGGAAACACAATCCGAGACATCGACTTCCTTCATTGCTAAAACAACCTCAGGACTAATTGGGCAATTCGACATATCTCAGCAAAAACCTAACTATCGTATGCCCGAATTCGGTTTAACAATTGAGTGCCAAAGGGGAAAGATCCAAGTTAACGATGATCGACTGGCTCTGACACCAAATGACGATGCGCCGAAGAAATGGTTTAGGCATGATCTCAATGACAACGTAGCTTTTTCTATGAGTGAAGCCGAATACTTCAGAGAAAATCAGACAATTCATAAACGCTGTTCTGGCAAACCAAAAATGCGAGCCAAGTTTCGACACCGCAGCAAAAGTCGATAACTTCATAGACCAAGTGCAAAGCAGGTGTGAGCCACAATGACAAGCAAGACACGGAAAATTCTACTTGTCGGGGACAATCCCTTCCACGGCATAAGCCACCTCTCGCAGGAACGCGCCCGAGACAGAGCCACCGGAGAGTCAGCCGCAGAAAAGTGCAAAATTGTTAGGACCGCCATAGAAAACGGAGCTGATGGTTTTTCCTTCTCTGTAAGCGACACCACATTGTCAATCCTCAAGGAAAATGCGCGAACAAAACAGCTATAAACCAATTAAATCTTTATCCAATAGTTCCATACGCATTTGAGTATGTTCGAATCGCAACTCAGGTTGGAACACCTGGATTGGCAAGTAAACTCGCCAAGCAAATGATGCTTTCGGGAAACGTCGGCGCCATGTTTGGCGGTTTAAGTTCAGTAATAACGATGAATCCCAAAGGATTGATGAAAACTTACCTAGCATACGAGATTTCAAGAATACAGTCAGCAACAAAGAAAAAAGCAAAAATTAACTCAGTATTGCTTCACGAAGTCATTACTGATATGGCTCTCGCAATGAATCTTGATTGGCTCTTTAAATCCTACATATCATACCTTTCTGCGAAAGGCATTACGCCCGGTTTCAACACCCGCAATTTTCCTTATCTCGTGAACAAATTCACGGAGTGGCAAATAGATTTGGAAGGGATAGTTATTGAGACGCAGTTTAACAAGGCGGGCTTCCAGATGAATCCTTCAAGAGAGAAATGTGAGAAAACGCTGCAAGGTCTTAACAGTCCAATCGTGCTGGCTATTAGCGTTTTGGCGGCAGGCTACTTCAAGCCCCCTGAAGCACTTGACTACATTGTTAGTCTTGAAAACTTGAAAGGCGCGGTTGTAGGCGTATCCAAGGAGCAGCAGGCACGAGAGTTGTTCCCGCTTTTCAAATCACGCTTCTAAAATGGCGAATCTTCCAACGCGATTTAGGGTAGTTGAAAAAATTTGAGGTTTATCCATCGGAAAAGCATCACGTTTTTGGCTTTGATGGTTCTGTGTTTTCTTATCTCGTTTTCCTCGGTTGCCTCGGCTGCAACCCAGACCTCTGCTGAATCAGCAATCTCTTCAGCTCAAAACCTGCTTATCAACTGTTACAACGCTGCTAAAGCCTCTGAAGCAGCCGGCGCAAACATTACTATGTTGACGGTTTCTCTCAACAATGCAGGAACATCGTTTTCAAACGCCCAATTGGCTTATTCAAGTGGCGATTACACTTCAGCAGTCAATTACGCTAATCAATGTCAAAGCGCCCTCAGCAACTTCATTCCTGAAGCAAATGCCCTGAAAACAAGCGGAGAACAGCAACAAAGTCAAGGCTTAATCATTTTTGCAGGATCCATTGTTGGAGCCTTTGCCGTTGTGGCCGGTGGATACGTGGTTTGGCTTCAATTAAAAAAGAAATACACAAGTTAATGAGGATATGCGGGAATGGCGCTTCTGAAGATAAAAGCCATTATTATAGTGGTCACTGCAGTTTTAGCATTATTCGTGGCTTCACCTGCCCTCCAGCGGATTCTGGCTCCGCCTCAAACAGATTTCTACACTGAATTTTGGGTTCTTGATTCCGCTCACTCAGCGAATAATTACCCGACCAGCATCGTGCAAGGCACTAACTACTCGATTTACCTCGACATAGCGAATCATCTTGGTTACTGCGGCTATTACGTTATCGAGGTGAAGTTGCGAAACGACGTGATGCCTTACCCGGGAAGTTTCAATAATACGCCGGTGAATCTGCCTTCCCTCTACAATTTAACTGCGTTTGCTCCGAATAAGTCCACATGGGAGCTCCCGGTCACATTCTCATTCACGTACAATGTTAATTCGAATATTTCGCAGGTTAATTTCAATAAAATGACACTTAACGGAGCTAACTTGGACCTCACAGGATATTCAACCACTTATAGAACTCAGGCGCCTAACGGTTTCTTTGGAAACCTCTATTTCGAACTTTGGTTGTACAACAACACCTCCGGCGAGTTTCAGTACAATGACCGCTACGTCAATCTTCCATTAAACATGACCGAGTAAGAACCGTGCAGGTCTTTTTTGGGAAACCAATAAACTGAACAAAGGGTTGTGTGGAAAAGTTGCTGCTGCTGTTGTTAATCTGGTTTTCTTTGGGCTTATTCTTTGTGGGTTTTTCAGGAGCCTACTATTTCTATGCGAAAACGATGGCGAAAAAACCCTGGGGGCTCAAAATTGATCGAGCGTATCAGCCTTCGGTTGCCATTTTGGTGCCTGTGCATAATGAAGAGAAAACGATTAAACTCAAGTTGATGAATCTTAGTAGAGTAAATTATCCCTCGGAAAAAATTGAAGCAATCATCGTGAATGACGGCTCAACGGACAGCACTTTGGAGGAGATCCGCCAATTTGTTGCTTCCAATGAGGGGCTGAAGATAAGTGTATTTGATAGTCAAACGCATTCGGGGAAAACTGTCGGTTTGAACCATGCTTTGAAAGATGTAAGTGCTGAAATCATAGTGGTTTCTGATGCAGATTGCTTCTGGTCCTCAGATATTCTTCTGAAGGCTTTGCCGTATTTATCTGATCCAACGATCAGTGCAATTACTGCAAGGGAATTGCTTCTTAATCCTCAGGATTCATGGGTTACTCGGAGCGAGCAATTCTACGATAATAGTGTGCAGTCTATCCGAATTGGTGAATCAAAAGTTCATTCAACGATATTCTTCCAGGGCGGATTTGCAGCTTATAAACACGCTCTTCTCAACGAGTTTGACCATGACGTAGATGACTCCGGAACCGCGTTGAACCTGATACAGAAGAACAGTCGAGCCATCCTAATACCTGAAATTGCGTTTTATACGCCTTTTCCAACCGTTTGGAAGGAGAAGGTAAACTTAAAGATAAGGCGAGCAAGGCACCTGCTGCAGTTAGAGAGTAAATGCTTGAGCCTGCTGCTTAGAAGGAAACTTGTGATTCCTAAGCGGATAGCAATTCCACAAATTATTCTTCACTTGTTTAATCCATTAATCCTTGTCGGATTAGCAGTAGCTTCGATTTTTGTTTTCATTCAGTACCCGTTCTTGTTTCTGGCGTTGCTGCTTGTTTTTTGCGCTGGGCTCTCAGTCAGGCAGATAAGAATGACAGCTGTTGAAGCATTACAAAACAACCTGATCCTGTTACTTGCAATAGGGTCTTCCTTCACGGGGAAACAATTCAAACTCTGGACAACAACCCAAGAATCGCGAACTCTCATTACGGCGTGTGCTTTGAAAGAGAGAAAATTAATCTGAACGGGTGACTGCGCTTGATTAAAGTTGGTTTTATCGGTCTAGGGCAAATGGGCAAACAACATCTAGTTGATTGCCTGCACATGAAAGAAGTTAAAGTGGTTGCTGCAGCTGATGCCTCAAAGAAAACCCTCAGCAAAGCACAAGGCCTCGGCGTGACAAACGTTTATAGCGACTATGTTGAACTTTTAAATAAAGAGAAAAACAATTTAGACGCAGTTATCATTTCGATTCCTAATTTTCTTCACTTTGATGCGATCAGACTTTCTCTTGAAAGCGGCATCAATGTTTTTACCGAGAAACCACTCGCCAGTAACGTTCAACAGTGCAAAGACATCGTCAAATTGGTGCTTGATAGCGGAAGAAAATTCATGATAGGACATAACTTACGGTTTGTCCCTGCAGTTGAAAAAATCAAGGCAGACTTGGAAAAGGGGATAATTGGAAACCTTGAAGTAGCCACAATTGAAGAGATTTTAAATGGGCCTTTCTCTCACCCGCGTGTTCCTGCGCCAGTTGCTGAATGGTGGTTTGACCCACAGAAATCTGGCGGCGGCGCCTTAACCGATTTGGGGTACCACATGATTGACCTCTTCAATTTTTTCACAGAGGAAGAGGCAGAGGTTATTTTTGCCGATTTGAGCTATAAGTATAATCTTCCAGTTGAAGAGGGCGCTATAGTAATGCTTTCAACAGCAAAATCTTCAATACGAGGCATAATTAACGTGGGTTGGTATCAAAAATCGGTCTTTCCAAAGTACAATTTCCGCGCTGTTTTGCATGGAGATGCCGGCTTCCTTTCAACTGATGATCTTGTGCCTAAGAAAATGTATAGCCACGCTGTCAAAGAAGGCACTAAAAACATCCTGAATCGTATTTCTGGCAGAAAAGTGAGGCGCTTATCGTACACATACTATTGGGAGGCCTACTACAAAGAACTAACTTCATTTTTTGAATGCATAGAAAAAGATGCTGAACCGCCAGTTACCGTCTTTGATGGCTTGAAAACCGTTCAAATAATCGAAGACGCCTACAAACTTTACAAAGAGACAAACGGACGAAAAAACAATGGAAACTAATGTCAGCTTAGTTAAAGCAGGAACTGCCAGCCAGAAAGAAGACGTGGCAAAAGCTCTAAACCTCGCCCGCTTCACGTTCCCCACCAAAATTAACGCGATAATTATCAAACTAAACTTGTGCTACTACTGGAACGCTTCAACAGGACAAACAACAGATCCGCAACTCGTAAGCACAGTTATTGACCATCTTAGAGACATATACGGGAATGACGTGGAAATTAAACTTGCCGAAGCTGATGCTTCAGCGATGCAGACAAAATATGCATTTCCAATTTTAGGCTATGCTAAGCTCGCAGAACAGAAAAAAGTAACACTTTTCAACCTTTCGGAAGACATCATCGAAGAAAAGGAAATCCAAGTCAATGGCAACAAAATGGTCCTCAAAGTTCCTCATACACTGCTTCAATCTGACCTGTTCATCAACATGCCTAAATTGAAAGTGATGCGAGCCACATACATCAGCTGTGCGATGAAGAACCTGTTTGGAGCAATTGCATACCGGCGCAAAGTTACTTATCATCCTCAATTATCAGAAACCATTGTTGCCATAAACAAAGTTCTAAAACCTAACTTGAATCTTGTCGACGGTTTAGTTGCCCTTGGACGTTTCCCAGTGAAGCTGAATCTCATCATGGCAGGTACAAACGCTTTTGCCGTTGACTGGACTGCAGCGCGAATAATGGGTTATAACCCTTCAAGAATAAAGTTTCTAAAAGAAGCAATCAAAGAAAATCTTGGAAGTCCCCGAGACATCCAGGTTGTGGGCGAAAGGATTGAGAATTTCAGCAAAGACTTCCCAACTGAGAATAACTTTAGTGCCCGCCTCAAAATGGGTCTACAGCTTTCTTTCATCAAAGGTTACAGCCGAATAAGCGGCGACATAATTCCGCCAAGCCTCGATGACGCGTAAGGACTGCTATATTTTATTCTTGAAAATCTTCGCTTTAACATAGGAAAACCTCAAACATTCAAGGGCTATTGAGCTTATCGCAAAATGAAATTATAATAACAAAATCTGGAAAACCAAATCGGTAAATCACCATTAAAAAGTAGTGCAGGTTGAATCTGAGAGCGTAAGATTGATGCGGATCTGCATTCTGAGTGCTTTCGAAGATTCAATGCGGAAAGATACCGGCGGATCAGTACGAATATATAACCTATCGAAAGGCCTCGCTGACTTAGGTAATCATGTTGAACTGATACTCCCCAAATGCGCTGAATCCTGTGAACGCATTGACGGAGTAACAGTGCGCTGCTTCAAAGGCTTTTTTCCAAGAAAACTTTTGAAATTAATAAGTAAGCTCCTTGGAGTATTGCGACCGTCTTCACTGTTCTTTTATGATCCCATATTTATTGAAAAAGCTAGTCAAATTATTCGCACCTCAGATGTAGTGCAGTTTGAACAGCAATCAGCTGGAATGCTGTTAATTCCCATTGTAGCTAAGATTTTTAGAAAGCCAGTTGTTATTGATTGTCATGACACTTTTCAAGCTTTAAGGGTAAAGAATACAAGTCTCGTAAGAAAAATCTTCGAATCAGCCATTGAAAAAACAATTTACCGATTCGCCAGCACAATAATAGTTGTTTCGGAAAAAGAAAAAGAGTTTTTGTGCTCCCTTGGAATCGACCAAGATTGCATTAAAGTGATTCCAAATGGTGTGGACACTAAAACTTTTAGCCGCTATCAAAATGTTGAAGAAATTCGCTTGCGGTATGGGCTAGTTGGGCAGCGGACCATAGTATTTGTCGGCAATATGGAATATTTCCCTAATCAAGAAGCGGTTCGCCTCATAGCCTTGAAAATAGCGCCAGCAGTCACAAAAGTCATAAAAAATGCAAAATTTCTTATTGTCGGTAGGATCAGCAGAACCACTTACCCCAACCTAACTTTAACGGGGACAGTTGATAGTATACCGCCGATTCTCGCAGCATCAGAAGTTGCCATCGCTCCTTTGTTTCACGGATCAGGGACCAGACTAAAAATCCTTGAATACTTGTCAAGTGGTCTTCCCATAGTATCAACCACCGTAGGTGTGGAGGGTCTAAATGTCAAGAACGGTGTTCACGCCTTAATCGAAGATGATTTGGATGTTTTTGCTTCCAAGTTGATTCAGCTCTTAAACGACCCTCAGTTGTCAGTCTGTCTAGGGCAATCGGCCAGAGAACTAGCTATTGACAAGTACGATTGGAGCCATATTGTTTCTGATTTAAACCAAGTTTTCCAGAATCTAGGATCACTTTAGTCCGAAACTTGTTACGTAAGCTTTGAAGATTAGCTTAGACCTTTAAGATGGTTGACAAGAATCACGCCAGAATTGTCTAAAGCGTAGTTTGCGCTACCAGCTACAACATAGCCAAACTGTTCACCAACTCCGCTTCTCCAGGGTGGAGCAGCCCATCCTGCATATCCGATTCCGTATTGGTCAAGAGTTGCAAGAGTATTGTTGAACCAAGCATTCTCATAGGTTGAATTATCAGGCATACCAAAGAGTCTATCGCCTATTTCGCCCATCCATACAACATGATTTTGAGCGACAGCTAGCACACCAGTTAAGTTTAGCCCTTGAAGCATGTTAAAGCCCGTGGTGTCGTTCATTAGATACGGTTGAGCGTAATTATTTGTGGAATTTCTAAACGCGCTGCGGTATATGTGGTTGCTATAAATTATGTTTCCTGCTGGGTCGTTTAACGGATAAGCTGACACGAAACTCATATCCATGCCTTGTGTTCCAACGGTGCTGGGATAGGATAATAATCATAGCCAAGATTCATTCCCCACTGTGCAACTATCGGATTACAAGCACCTGTAGCTCTAACCGCATTAATGCAGTATTGCGTTGCATTCATCCACAGTGCTTCGCTGGCTGAACCGCCACTTGGCTCGTTCCAAAACTCAAATAACACATTAGGGGTAATTGGCAAATGCGGCTGAGAAATTGGACCATAAATTTACAAATCTTGCTGAGTGTTGATGTAGCCGTTTCCGTTATCCTGCCATGGCAAAACACCAACTTGCTGGATTCACTCGAGTTATCACGGTAAAAGCAATAGTCAACAAATATGCCTTTTTGCCAAAGTTGGTTTGCAAAATAAGCTAAATGACTTTGATACAATGTATAGTTAATATCCCAGATATTGAACAGTTAAAATTACTCTTACCACGTTGACATTCCACGATTGGCAAAGATTAACAAAATCAGTTACTCCAGTTGGATCCAAATGTTGACCATTCAATTGTACCACTTGGAAGCATCCAACTGCCATTAGGGTCGTCACAGAAGTAACTGTAATCTGCGCCACGAAGAACAATGCTTGTTCCATTGCTCAGATAAAGCTTGTTCCCATTCGCCTTCAAAACTGAAGTCGACATCTGAAAGACCGGGTACGTGAACAATCCGCTGCTTCCCCATGTTCCATCAGTTCCATTAGCATACCATCCTACCGAAACAGAGCCAGAAGAAGGCAGAGTCATCAGTTGAGTTGATTTGTAAAGACACTGGAGAGCCAGAAAGCGGATATAGGTTGAGTTTGATAAGCCGTTGAAGAAAATGTATCCCGCAACTCCTGAACCTGAGCTTGCAGATATTTGGAATTGCGTAACACCCCCAGCTCTTGTAGCATTGATAGCTTGGTGAGCCACTGAACGTAATCTTTGTCTGTGCTGACGAGGCCCAATGTAGCTGATGCCCGCAACAACACTGTCAATCACAAGGCTTACTGTGTTTCCGCCAAGATTGCTGTTTGCGTCAATCCCCTGCTTGTGGAGCCACCATATGTGGGTATTCCAACACCGATATTTGTAAAGCTGTAACCATGACTACTCGCAGTAGAGTGGATTTCAAGATTACCATTAAGATATAACAGAGAACCCTGGTGCTGCTCTCGGTCGCTTGTAACTCCAAGCAGTACCAAATGTTAGTTTTCAGAACGGTTGTTCCAGACGCAGACATGTTCCCTGTAGCAATCATCAATATGGAAAACTGTCCCTGCCCCATTATCGATTCAATCCAGCCTAAGTACCGTACGAGCCACTCCCGTAACTTGTGCCTATATACGCTAAAGGACAAGAACCGTCCGAAGGCAAACTGGAGAAATCAACGTAGAATCTAAGGTTGCATTGAGTCGAAGAATCAGTTATGTTTTCATAAACGTAACTGTAGCCACCCTAGTTCTTGCTGTGAAGGATGCAGGCATAAAGCCCATTATGAGCAGGGATGGTAACAACCGAAGAACTGCCAGTTCCAGAATATAAGTCCACAAGCCACCATCAGTAATATCCGTGCCGCCACTGTTTTCCCATCCTGAACTGAAAAATGGGTTTTGTAAAACTGGTCCACTTATTGTGCCTGCGCATGCAATGGTAGCAGTTGAAACGATGTTTTCATGTGTGGGCTGAATTAGGGCAAAATATGAAAATGACAATAATGCAATCAATGTAAGAGTTATTGTTTTTCTGCTTTTTTGTGAATGCAACATTTTACATCAACCTGATCACATGACAAATGTCTGTATTATATATTGACTGTTAATAAACACTAAGTATTAATAAACATGTCCGATCTTGAGTACTACACAAATACACATTGACCATAAGCCAAAAGGAATATCCGAGCAGGATTTTCTGCTCCGCAACCACAGTTCAAAAATATTAAGTTAGGCAAACCTAAAGAATTAAAAAAGGACTTGGATGCTGAAAATACCGAAAATTTTAAGACAGGTTCCAAGGAAAATTGTTAATGTTGAAAGGACCGCGTCTACTGATGCTTGACTTGCTCCTTAAGGCGAAACGATCAGCTTGGAGAAATGTAAGCGGTGATGTATTCTTGTCCCATAGTGTTGGGTGCATAGCCGCTTGTTAATAATTCGTTACCATCATAGGTTGGTCCTAATCCCCTACTGCTTAACCAGTAGTAAGCGCCTGCGCCGATTCCTAATGCGTTTTGGGCTTGAAGCAAATTATTCCACCAAATATAGTCGTTTGTCACGTTACTTGATGATAAACTGCCGTCGCCTTCTTCATTCATCACTACGGGCGCAGAAACTCCCATGTTTGGATAAGTGTAGCCTTGTGCATCGGTACCCCCGTTGATAAGGGCGTTTAAGGTTGTTTGGAGTTGCGCGGCAGTCAATGGAACGCCTCCATTGCTATTGCTCACGCTATTTTGGTCCCAATAAGAAGTTAAAGGAGATGGAGAATAGTAATAAAGATGATTATTAAAAACAAGATTGGGATGTGCTCCTAAAGTATTTGCTATTTGCCCGGCCCAGGCCATGTTTTGACCCCAACCGTTTGGTTCCCAACCGTCCCACCACATCATAAATACCAAGTTTGAAGAACCCGTTGCCCTAATTGCATTGTACATTGTTGTTAAATAAGTCAAGTAGCCTGAAGGCACTAAGTTTGTAAAAGAGCTTGTTTCAGGCTCGTTCCATGCTTCAAAAATAACATTTGGATACTGCTTGAATGTGTTAGCCATTAAGGTCCAGTATTGACTCCAGAATTGTTTTTCAGTTAAACCTGTGCTCCGGATAAATGCAGTATCTGCAGTGTCTCCCCAATCGTTCATTAACGGAATTCCACTTGAGTTAGATGCAAGATATGGGTCAGAAGAGAAAGATGATGACCCGGCAGTCAGTTGGTAAGGCACTATATCCAAGTAGATGCCGTATGATTTGCATTCGCTTGCTAATGTTTGCAAATAAACGGTAACATTGATTGGTTTCGAACTGAATCCCGTGCCTGATTCCACGGATGGTGTAACATTGCCACGCCAAAACCACTCAGGATAAATAAAGAAGCGTATCATGTTAACGTGCCAAGTTTGCGATAAGACTTGGAGAGTTTGGATTACAGAAGCTGACGAGGCTGATTGCCACTGGTCGCCCCAGCTGTCGCTTCCGTTTTGTCCCCAGAAAATAAGGTCTGGCACCATTCCAGCCGCACCTACACCGCGCAGATAGACTGTGTTGCCAGCAGAGTTTAACAGTTTAGTGCCGTCAACGGTTAATGCCATTCCTGAACCAAGCGGAGAATCCGTTATTGTGAAGTTTTTCGGAGCAAAAGCGTTTCCAGCACTATTGATTACTTCAATATTCCATAAGTACCTATTGTTATCTTGTGGCATAACATAACTTATGCTATTTTGAGCATTGTTAATTATGTTCGTTTGGTTTGAAGCGACACTTTGCCAAGTTCCCGACACATTCATCCATAACTGAGCCGATGTAGCATACGTTGGAGTAAAGGAGAAAGTAACAGGGTTATGTGCGTAAGCAGCACAGTTTAATGGACTATTCAAAGTTACTGATGTTGAAGGTGATGACGAAATAAAAGTGGCGATGCAGCCACACCATCCTTCAGCTGACGCAAGTGTTACTCCTGAATTTGCTGTTCCAGTTGATGATACAATTTTTTCAAGATAACCAAGCTGCATGCCATAACCGCCTGAACTAAACTCTGTGCCGTCTAAAAGTGTAAAGTTATTAGTTGACGAACTCATGTTCTCGTTAACCATGATTCCGGAAACTGCGCCTACCCACAGTTCATTGGCTTGGGTTGTCGGTGCTGTTGTTCCAGTATCGGGCGATGTAGTTGTGTCATAATTAGTCGCTGTTTTATCCACTGGATTAACGGTTAAAAGCCCGGAATATTCGCATATGTCAGCAACTGCAAGAGTAGGTGTTCCTGACAATGTTATGTTTATGGTTTCTGAAGCTCCACTGCCAACCGCTCCGTACCAAATCTCAACGTCAGGGTAGAAAAGATTACCTGTGGTACTGAACATGGTGGCGCGACTCCATGTCACGCCAGTTTGAGTAATACTTGAAACGGTATATAATGGATAAACAGGAGAACGAACACCGATTGCTGCAACAAGAACGTCGCCGGTGGCAGGTATATTACTCATTGTTACCGACATTTTGCTTGATGCTGAAGTTACTGTTGTGATGCCCTGAACCCGTGTTATCCCTTGCGTTGCCGGAGCTTGGGAAGGTGATGACGAAATAAAAGTGGCGATGCAGCCACACCATCCTTCAGCTGACGCAAGTGTTACTCCTGAATTTGCTGTTCCAGTTGATGATACAATTTTTTCAAGATAACCAAGCTCCATACCATAACCGCCCAAACTAACATGTGCTCCGTCTAAAAGTGTAAAGTTATTAGTTGACGAACTCATGTTCTCGTTAACCATGATTCCGGAAACTGCGCCTACCCACAGTTCATTGGCTTGGGTTGTCGGTGCTGTTGTTCCAGTATCGGGCGATGTAGTTGTGTCATAATTAGTCGCTGTTTTATCCACTGGATTAACGGTTAAAAGCCCGGAATATTCGCATATGTCAGCAACTGCAAGAGTAGGTGTTCCTGACAATGTTATGTTTATGGTTTCTGAAGCTCCACTGCCAACCGCTCCGTACCAAATCTCAACGTCAGGATTATATTGACTACCTGTGGTACTGAACATGGTGGCGCGACTCCATGTCACGCCAGTTTGAGTAATACTTGAAACGGTATATAATGGATAAACAGGAGAACGAACACCGATTGCTGCAACAAGAACGTCGCCGGTGGCAGGTATATTACTCATTGTTACCGACATTTTGCTTGATGCTGAAGTTACTGTTGTGATGCCCTGAACCCGTGTTATCCCTCCCGTAGCACCCCCAAATCCGTGGGCGGGCTGAGATAATGCAAAATATGAAAATAACAACATTATAAGTAATGTAAGAGCTAATATTCTTCTAATTTGGCGGATTTGCTGCATTTTAATTCCAACTCTTAGTCATACGAACGGATGTACTATATATTTTCTGCCTATAAAGTAGGGCATTAATTAACACGATTGGTCTCGAGTACTGAACAAATACCATGAGCCAAGAGTATCGCTGACACAAACACCAAGTAGAAATCAAATAAAATCAATAGTCACCGCGGGTATGTGTTTAAACAACTACCAAAAATTTTCCCAGAACCATAAAAAGAATATCCGCACAGGATTTTCTGTTCCACAAGTAAAGTTCAAAACCTTAAATTACCTGCAAATAAGAAAAGATTAAATTTGCAAAATAGGAGAACGAACGGCTATGGCTGAGAAAACTAACCAAATATCTATTGAAGACACTTCTGTCCCAGTTGTTATAATGTACGTTTACCATTATGGTCAGGTAGGTGCAATACGCAGTTTGGGCCGTCTCGGCGTTTCCGTTAGAGGAATTGACCCGGATCCAACCGCGCCTGGGTTATTTTCCAGATATTGTAAGGGAAAATTTTTGTGGGATGTCGATGGAGCAAAGCCGCAAGAAACTGTTCGATACTTACTGGATGTAGGTAAAAAAATCGGCCAAAAATCGTTGTTGATACACACGACTGATATCAGCTCAACTTTGCTAGCAGATTATGCTGATGAATTGAGTGAACGGTACATTTTTCCTCGTGTTACCCCTGAACTTGTCCAAGGTCTCGCAAGCAAGAAGGGGCTGTATTTTCTCGCGAAAAAGTTGGGGATTCCAACTCCTGAGACATGTTTCCCTCAATCAATTGATGAATTGGACGAATACCTTAAAGACGCCGTTTTTCCAATTATGGTGAAGGAGATTTTTCGGCCTCCTCATGCTCCAAAAAGAATGTTCATTGCCAAAAATAGAGTTGACCTTTTTGATTTTTATTGTAAGTATGAGAATGCTCAGAATCCAAATTTTATGTTGCAGGAATACATCCCGGGCGGGGACGACTGTATATGGTTCCTTAACGGATATTTCGATTCAAATTCGGAATGTCTTTATTCAATTGTAGGAAAGAAGATACGTCAATCCCCTATCCATACAGGGGTGGCCTCGCTGGGCATTTGCTTGAAAAATGAAGCAGTTGATCAACTGACGAAGCGTTTCATGAAAAGCATCGGCTACAGAGGCATACTTGACATCGGATACAGGTACGACGCACGCGATGGTAAGTACAAAGTATTGGACGTTAATCCCAGAATTGGCGCCTCTTTTCGTCTGCTTGTGGGAAACAATGGGTTAGATTCTCCACGTGCAGCATACTTGGACTTAACGGGGCAAAAGGTGCCGGCAAGCCAAATTGTTGAAGGCAGAAAATGGTTTATTGAAGATAGAGATTTGGTTTCAAGTTTTCGTTACTATCGAGAAAAAAGCCTCACTTTCCCGAATTGGGTTAAATCGTTCCGTGGGGTTCGAGAGAGTGCTTGGTTTGCATGGGATGATCCTGCTCCATTTTTTGTAATGTGCGCAAGATCGTCGCGAAAAATCCTCTCCGCGAAAGATAGAAGCGTCTCAAATCCGTACTGTCTTTTTCCTTTAAGTTAAAATTAACACGTAAGAAGAGTAAATATTATCAGCGGATGGAGTTTGAATTAATTGGATTCACCTAAGAATTTTACGGTTATTGGCGCTGGGAACGGCGGGAAAGCGATGGCTGCTCGGCTAGCGCTGTCGGGTTTTAAAGTAGCCTTGTATAACCGCACCCCTGAACACGTTTCCGATATCAAAGCTCGCAAGGGGATTGATCTGGAAAATGTTGACGGAGAACCTCATGGATTTGCTAAATTAGCTCTAACAACATCAGATATGAGTGAAGCACTGAAAGATGCCGATATGATCATGGTTGTTGTTCCTTCCTCCGCCCATGCTGATATTGCTAAGAATGCAGCATCTCACTTGAGAGATGGGCAAATTATTATTTTGCATCCTGGGAGAACATTTGGAGCGCTTGAGTTCGTTAAGGTGTTAAGAGACAACGCCTGCGAAGCTAATGTTACCGTGGCAGAAGCAGAAACACTTATTTTTATAACTCGGTCCGAAGGTCCAGCTAGCGTCCGAATTTTTGGGACTAAAGAAGCTGTTCCCATCGCAGCATTTCCAGCAACACGCACAAACATGGTTTTAAATGCTATTCGCCAAGTTTTTCCTCAGTTCATCGATGGAATTAATGTTTTGCATACTGGCTTGAATAACATGGGGGCAATCTTGCACCCGGCGCTTACCCTACTAAATGCAGGTCGGATTGAGGCAACGCAAGGGAATTTCAAGTTTTACATAGAAGGCTTAACTCCCTCAGTAGGAAGCGTTTTGGAAATTCTCGATAGCGAACGTGTGAATGTAGCCAAGTCGCTTGGAATCCGAGCTCAGACTGCGTTGGAATGGGTTCAGATGGCTTACAATTCAACTGGAAAGGATCTTCGCGAAGCCATCCACAACCAGCCAGGTTATTATGAAGTCAAGGCTCCAAGCTCTCTTTATCATCGTTACATTTTTGAGGACGTCCCCATGGGTTTAGTGCCGATTGCTTCTCTAGGAAAGAACAACAATGTTTCTGTGAGCGGAATTTCCGGCATTATCCAGTTGGCATGCATGATCCATAAAACAGATTACTGGAGTTGCGGTCGCTCATTGGAGAAACTTGGTCTTTCGCGGCTAAGCATTAACGAATTAACTCGTTACGTGAATGAAGGAGAACTGCCACAATCATGATAATTGCCTCTCTTAAAAATCAAAGTCTTGGCGTACTTAAAAAGACATTCACCAAGGTTCTACCGGTTTCAAGCCGCAAAGCTTTAGCAGTCTGGGCAGATCGCCAGACGTGGCTTCCTGGGAATCATGAGCTTCCTTTAATAATGTTACGAGACTTGGCTGAAAAAGACGCAGATGCATTTCATCGTTTCCTTTGGTCGCACCACCTCGTTTACGCAAGATGGTATGAAGAAAAAAACGAGTTTGGAGCTGAAAATCTTCGGTTGATTAGACGAATGATGTTTCAGGATTTGAAAGATTACCTGCTTAAGAACGATATGAACCTATTTAGGAACGTAAAGAGTGTTTTTGACGTAGGGTGCTCGTCGGGCTTTTTGCTTCGCTTCGTTGAAACAGATTTTTTCCCAAATGCCACTAAACTTGAAGGGAACGACATCGATGTACCCGCAATTGAAAGAGGAAAAAAATTCCTAAGCGAACATGCGTCGAAAGTGCGATTATTTAATGCAGATATGGCTAACCTTGATTCTATTATGAATGGTTCCAAATACGACATAATATTATGCGTCGGGGTCTTAGTTTACCTTCAGGAGCCCGCCGCCACATTAGTGATCCGCTCTATGCTCAATCATTGTGGCGGTCTTGTCGTAATTCTAGCTATTGCTCATCCCGCCATAGACAATTCTGAACTTAAGCATTCGGAAACTAGAAACCTTGATGGAATTTTCCTTCACAACATTGATGCGATGGTCAAAAGTGCCGGCGGAAAAGTGGTTTACAGAAGGTGGGATCCCAAGTTGTATGATAACCAGAATATTTACTTCGTTTTCTGTAAACCTGACGGCGTCGATAAATCTGCCATCTAAATAGTTATCTTTAAAGAAATTTTCGACCAGAACAAAATCGTTTCAGCTCGGGAATGTTTAAATCGCGTCTTCAAATAAATAGAGTAAGCTAATGGTGTTTGGTTTTGTGGGCAAAAGACATAGCTTTATCCAAAATTCAGCAAACTGTGGAAAAGGTTAAACCGCCAAACTATAAACAATTCTATGGGCAAGCTATCGGCATTCTTCTTCTCGATATCCATATGCCACGGATCCCCGGTGATATAGGAAACGCGACGACGTTTCCATTTCCCGTCAGGTTTAGGGTTGTTAAAGGAGTAGATTCCAAAGACATAGTTTGCGCTAAACCTGATGTATCGGCTTGTCAGCGTTTTATCGAAGAAGCCAAAGTTTTAGAGGAAGAAGGAGTTAGGGCGATTACAACAAGCTGCGGTTACTTCAGTTACTTCCAAGATGAGATTACGAATGCAGTGCACGTTCCAGTTTTTGCGTCAAGTTTAATTCAAGTGCCGCTTGTTTCAAAAATGCTTGGTAAAAACAAGCGGGTTGGCATTATTTGTGCAAGCTCGTCATCTTTGACGACGACGCACCTTAGAAAAGCTGGGATTGATGAATCAATACCCGTGGCTGTAGCTGGTTTGGACAAGTATTGGTCAATGGTCCGAGGGCAAGATCCCCAAAAGAGACTAAGCGGATTTGAAAAGGGTCTTTCAATTGTGGCTAAACAATTAGTTTCGGACAATCCAGATATCGGCGCGTTTGTGTTTGAATGTACAAATTTGCCTCCTGCTGCTGCGGCAGTTCAAAAAGCTACAGGTTTGCCGGTTTTTGATATTGTAACACTGATTTATATGGTTCATGATGTGGTTGTTAGGAAGCGGTATACGGGACACATGTGAGGTCATTGAACCGTCTCGTTCACACTCCTATGTTCCCAAAGGATTTTTTCCTAAACTAGTTTTATAATGCTCTTTGCTATTAAGAAATTTGTTGACGCCATTAGATTAACAGTGGAAGTTGAAAAACATGATCGTGGAATCTAAAGTTATAATAGCAGTAGGTGCACATCCCGACGACATAGAATTGGGTTGTGGAGGAACTGTCCGCCTTGCTACCAAAGCTGGAAAAAGAGTCATCGCCGTCATAATGACAAAAGGGGAACAAGGCGGAGACCCCAATGTTCGATGTGAGGAAACTCGTCAGGCTTTATCAATTCTCGGAGTTAAAGAAATCTATTTTGGAGATTTCCCTGACACTGAAGTTCCAAACTCACGTAAAGCAATCTCCTTCTTGGAGTCCTTCTGTGACAAAGTAAAACCGGAAATTGTCCTGACGCACACTGTTAACTCAATGCACCAGGATCACCGGCAAGTAGGCTGGCTATCAATGGCAGCGTTCAGATACGTTCCTACAATACTTGCTTATGAAACTACAAGGGTCACCTCTTCATTTAGCCCGGTTTATTTCGTTGAAGTTGACGAATGTATTAAAGATAAATGGGCGGCTTTGCAATGTCATAAAACCCAACGATCAAAAGATTACTTGGCTTATAGTTCGGTGATTAACTTGGCGTCTTTCAGGGGCCGCCAAGCCAACGTCTCCTATGCTGAAGCGTTTGAAGTGGTGCGATTCGTTGAAAAAGCGTCCGGAAGAAAGTCTAAGAGTGCAATTCATAATATTGAATAATGCTCGAGTGAGCTTCGCCTCTCGCCTATAATTACGTGTCTTCAGTTTTGCGATTTATAGATTGAAAAGGTTGGTTTTTGAAACGAATCCGAAAGTTAGCATTGGATTGTGTGCAAAGGACGCTGAAAAAACAATACGTTTGGCGATTGAAAGCGTCGTCAAACAAGACTTCAGTCATGAACTAATGGAAATAATCTTTGTTGACGATGGAAGTAAAGATGGCACTCTAAAGATAATGAAAGAGTGTGCTGCAGAAACCGATATTCGCACGAAAATATTTTCTGGACCTTGGAGAGGCATCGCGAAAGCAAGAAATACAGTGGTTGAAAATGCCGCTGGCGATTATATTGTCTGGTTAGATAGCGACGAAATTCTCGAAGAAGACTACTTGAAAAAACAAATGTATTTGATGAACCAAAATGCTGATGCTGGAATTGTAACGGCAAACACAGCGATAAACCCAGATGATAATTTGGTTCTCATGCTCGATAAACTTCCCATAGTTGCAGAATATTCCTACAAAAAAAGGAAAAACGCTTCTAAGATGCCTGGAACAGGTGGAACCACTTTCCGCACAGAAGCGATCAGAGAGGTCGGCGGCTTTGATGAAAAACTTCGAGGTGCATGCGAGGATATTGACGCAGCCTACAGAATGACGCAGGCAGGTTGGGTCATTGTCCAAGGCAACTCTTTAGTTCATGAAAGCCATGGCGGAATAATGACTTGGAGTGGACTTTGGGCAAGAAGCTACAAACGCGGAATTGACTGCAGGCGCTTAAATGAAAAAACGCTGGCGTTTTTTTCTTTATATCGCATGAATCCCCTTGCGAGTCTAATGAATGGTTTTCGATATGCATTTCTCAGTTTCATAAAGACAAGGAAAATAATCTCTTTCATGTTGCCATTTTTCTATACTTTAAAAATGACGGCGTGGTTTTACGGATTTTCAAAGAGGTAAGTCAACGACAACTTCTTTAATAGGAAAGAAATAGGTGAGTTGAAGTAGAATGAACAAGTTGAATATTGGAATTATTGGTCTTGGTAGTCAAGGCAAAATCCATCTTCAAAACTGTCTTGTCTCAAAGCAGTTGAACGTTTTAGGGGTTGCAGATACTTCTAAGCATTCACTCGCCTACGCCAAAAGAATCGGCGTTAGAAATGCTTACTCGAATTATGAGGACTTACTGAAGAATAAAGAACTTGATGCAGTGATAATTAGTTTGCCAAATTTCCTTCATTTGGAGAGCACAGTTAAAGCCGCGGAAGCTGGAAAGCACATATTCTTAGAAAAACCTATTTCCCGAAACCTCAAGGAAGGCGAGGCAATTATCTCCAGTGCCAACAAAAATGGAGTTAAGCTGATGATAGGTTATCCGATGAGGTTTGATCCTGTTCTGAGAAGAGTGCGTGAGAAAATTGTTGATGGCTTCTTTGGAGAAATTGAAATTGCTGAAGCCACAAATGTGAGTGCTGGTCCATTTACACCTCACAGCGAAAAAGGCGGTCCAAGTCCAGTGCCCGATTGGTGGTTTAACAAAGAACTGGTGGGCGGCGGAGTCTTATTGGATCTTGGTGTCCACCTGATTGATCTGTTTACTTGGTATTTTGGAGATGTCGAGAACGTTTCAAGCCACTTGGGATACACGTTTAACATGGAGTTAGAAGACCTTGCAGTATGCGCAATGCGCTTCAAAAAAGGACCGATCGGGCTGATCAAAGCAGGCTGGTTTTCAAAGAAGGCATGTGGAACCATTAGTCTGAATGGCACTTCCGCCAATTTTTCAATTGTAACTTCTCCAAAAAGTCGACGAAGCATAATTAAGAATGACTTGAAAAGAACTTTGGGTATTGGTGTGCAGACTAATTTTTTTGCAGAACTTAGGCACTTTGTGGATTGTCTGCAGAATGATGTTAGACCGTCGCCTTCTGGAGAAGAAGCGCTTCTCGACATAAAGATTATATCCATGGCCTATGAGAATAGCCACAAACTATTTTAGAAAAATCAAAACTGTTAACGGGCGATTAAATGCAAAAAGTAAGTTTCGTTAAGGCAAACGAAATAACAGACGATAAAATCAAAGAAGCGATAAGAAATTCTCTTTCGCTCATAAACTATGACTTTACCAAGAAAGTGAACACAATAGCGATAAAACCGAATATGTGTTACTACTATCATCCGTCCACAGGTGAGGTAACGGACCCTGCTTTTATTGCCGATCTGATTGACGTTATGAAGGAAAACTTTTCAAACGCTGATATTTCGATAGTCGAATCTGATGCATCCGCAATGAAATGCCGATACGTTTTCAAAATGTTAGGATACGATAAACTTGCGAAGGAGAAAAATGTGCGCCTGATTAACTTGTGCGAAGAAAAAAGCAAACAGCAAGGGGTGACAATTAATGGGCGCTCTTTCCAATTCAGTATTCCTGAACTTCTTCTTGAATCGGACCTTTTGGTAAATGTCCCTAAGATAAAATATATGAATAGCGTAAAAATAACTTGCGCCTTGAAGAACATCTATGGTTGCAACGCTGTTCAGCGTAAATCAAGTTATCATTGGGCTCTAGACGAGGCTATAGTTGGTTTGAACAAACTGATAAGAACCCGTTTGGTTGTTGTGGACGGGTTGGTGGTTAATGGCAAGTTTACGAAGAAGTTGGGTTTGGTGTTGGCAAGTGAAAATGTGGTTGCTGCGGATGCGGCGGCTTCTCGGCTGCTGGGGATAAGTCCTAAGTCGGTGAAGCAGTTGTCGTTGGCCTCTCGGGAGAGTCTTGGCGAGTTGGATTTTGTTCCGGTGGGGGATTTTGATTACTTCAAACGTAATTTTCCCAGAAAGGGCATGAGAGAGAACATGTTTGAGCGTGGAGCTTCTGCTTATCTTAAGATGTTTCACAGGTCCTAAAATACAAAGCCACTGGTTCTGGAATCGAGTTTCTCAAAGAAGCAATCGAAGAAAATATTTTGCGCTATCGATGCACAAAGGAATGAATAGATGTTATTGAAGATGGCTGGTGGAATGGAGCGAAAAAGAAATCGTTGAGAACATGGGCTACTTCTATGGAAAGGTTTCAGCTTTTATTCATAAATTTTCCCCTAAAATTCACAGGTATCAGAGCGATATCTTAACGGGGAGAATCTAGTTCTCAGCGCCTTTGAAAATCCACTGCCTAAAGACACCGCGTCAGTAGGTATGAACAATTTTTGAGCAAATTAGCGAAAAGTCTAAATTCCGTTATATGGTTGTTTAAAGATTATCATTTTTATATTTGATCGCATGGTTCGTGTGTACATAAATTGGTGAGTGCCTACTTGAACAAGTCTTCAGCGGTATTGTCAAAGTTGCCTTCTTTTGTGGCAATCATCTTAGTTCTTCAAGTGGCGCTTTACCTATCCTTCTTTTTTGCATTCCAGTTGCTCGGCAAGTCGTCGGTTTTATCTACTCTCACTTTCATACCCGGTTTCGTCATCGTGAAGCTGCTAAAGCAGGACAATCTGGGGCTGGCTGAGACAGTTCTTTTTTCGGTGGGGCTAAGTGTAGCTTTTGTGATGCTGGCGGGGTTAGTTGTAAATGAGGTAGGTTTGCTTGTTGGTATTAGGCAGCCGCTAGAGCCTTCGTTACTGGTTTTGGTTTTAAGTGGGTTTGTTCTTTTGGGGGCTTTGGCGTGCTATTTCAGGGGTTCGCAGGATTTGCAACCGGTTGGATTGACAAAGGGCACGGTTGTGAAGTTTTTTGTGTTATGTTCGCTTCCGGTTTTGAGCATCGTGGGCGCTTACTTCGCGAACGTAACTGGAAACACTTTTGTATTGCTTTTGGCTCTATCAGCGATTTTAGCAGTATTTATGGCTAGCGGTTTTTTCTAAGCGGCTGAGTACTCCGAAACTTTATTTGATAATAGTGTTCATGATAGCGATTACCTTGCTATTTCAGTACTCGCTCATATCAAATTATGTGCAAGGAGCTGACATAAAAGTTGAGTACTATGTTTCAACTTTAACCCAAAGCAGCGGATTCTGGAATTCTACTGCCTCTTTCACTAATTTAGTTTATGGTAGATTCTACAATATGCTTAGCATTACTGTGCTTCCAACGATATATTCAAACATTTTGAACATGGATATCACTTGGGTTTTCAAGATAGTTTACCCTTTAATTTTTGCGCTTGTGCCTTTGGCGCTTTATTTGTTGTGGCGAGGGAAATTTGGAGCTTACAGTGGCTTTCCTTTCCGTTTTTCTCTTTATGAGCCAACTTACGTTCTACGGTGAAATGCTTGCTCTTGCAAGACAGATGATTGCCGAGGTTTTTTTTGTTCTGTTGTTTTTCGTCCTTTTTTCTAAAAGTATCCGAAGCCTCAAAATGTAAAAATACTTTTTGTGATTTTCGGTTTTGGCTTGATAGTTTCGCATTACTCAATTGCTATCCTATTTGCTTTCTTCATTTTCCTAATGTGGCTGCTCGGGTACTTGACCAAGAAACCAAGCAGGCACCTCAGTTTGAGCATGGTTGTTCTTTTTATTGTTTTAATGTTTTCTTGGTTTGCTATTACGTGTTCTTCTGCAACCGTTACGAGCATTGCTACCAATTTAAATAGTATCTTATGGTGGTTTTAGCCACTTTTTCAATCCTGCATCCAGAGGGTCAAGCGTACTGCAGGGGTTAGGACTAGCGGCGGCTCCAACGCTTTTAAACTATGTAAGTAGGGCAATTGCCTACGTTATCGAATTCTTCATTGTAGTTGGCTTTATTGTATTATTACTCCAGCGAAAGAAAAAAGATTTTGATTTTGAATACTTCGTTCCCTGTTTAGCAAGTATGCTAATACTCGCAATTGTGTATTTTGCTGCCAGATTTTGCTAATACAATCAACATGACGAGATTCTATCACGTATTGCTGTTTTTCTTAGCGCCTCTCTTTGCCGTAGGTTGCATAGAATTCTTTAGATTTGCAGCAAAGCTTTTCGGGAGTTGTTGCCAAGAGAAAAACGGAAATCTATAGTTTAGTCTTAATGGTTTTGCTGCTTGGCTCTTATTTTCTGTTCCAAACTAATTTAGTTTACGAGGCTACTGGCTCGGAAAGTTGGTCTTTACCTTTGAGCCGATACAGGCTTGATTCTAATTTATATACTGAATTTATTTATGTAACAGGACCACAGGTGAATAGCGCAGGATGGTTATCTCAGAACGCTAATAAGTCAAATTTGGTGGTATACGCTGACCAAAGCGTTTATTCTAATTTAATTGGCTATGGCGAAATCTACATAAGTCATGTATGGTCTCTAACGAATTATACGTTATTGCAACATGGCCAATTTATGTATCTTGCAGAGTTGAACACAGTTTATGGTAAACTCGATTACAGTGGTGAACTATATAATATCTCAAGCGTATTGGCACAGCAACCATTAGCTGTAACATATAACAGCGGAAGCTGTGAGATACTTGCAGCAACAATTGTTTCTCCATAACTCTGAATTCGAGTGACTTAAACAGTTTTTAGAGCAAGTCTGTGGGACTGCGCTGATTATGCGCGGCATGGGCGTCTACTAAGTTTAACGCTTCCTTTAATATCAGCTAAAGAGGTTGGTTGGAAACTTTCCTAAGTCAGTAGCCTTTTTTTCCTCGGCTGGTTACGAATCATTAAAATCTACGATTGAAAACATGAGATAGGCTAACAGACGCACTGGATCGGTTATTCATGAAAGTATTATTTGTTTGTAAGACCTTCCTTCCAACCATGGGCGGGATCGAGATAGTAATGCTAAATATTGGAACCGAACTGGTGAAAAGAGGACACGATGTAACTGTACTTACCTTGAATGCTTTTGATTCAAAGCGCTCCGCTTTAAGGTCTACGGAGAACATCGATGGCATACATGTGAAGCGATTTAGCTTCCCTCCTTTTCCAGAAGATATTTTGTTCCTTCCAAGATTAGTCTCGGACATGATTTCTTCTGACTTTGACTTGATACACGTTTTCTCAATTGGACTCGGGCTGTTTACGAACACAGTTATTCTCACAGCTATATTGCAAAAAAGGCCGTTTGTTGCCACCCCCGTTCACCATCAATACACCAAGTCATCTTACGGAATATCTCTCCGGAAATGTCTGCGGTTGTTCTTTCTTGAAAAGATAAGACCCCGGATACTCAAGAGGGCGAGTTACGTGACAGCTTCAACAGAGTTTGAAGCCGCTTTCTATAGGCAACACGGAGTCTCCAACGTGAAAGTAATACCTGAGGGGATCCACGTTTCACGACCCCCAGTGGAATCGGTAATCAACTTCAAGAAAAAATATGATTTGGACAGCAAAATCGTTGTTTCAGTCGGTAGAATCACAGAGTATAAACGACAGGATCTGCTGATAAAGGCTTTTTCCCAGGTGTTGCATCAGTTTCCTCAAGCTAAACTTTTGATTGTTGGTAAAGATTGGGGGTATCTGCCAACATTGAAGAAGACTGCAGAAGAATGCAATTGCCAAAGAAATGTCATTTTTACAGGATTAATAAGCGACGACGATGTGAGCTGTGCGTATGAGAGTGCAGATGTTGTTGCTCACACATCATATGATGAATCATTTGTGCGTATTGCCCTGGAAGCATGGTCTCATCAGAAACCAATCGTATGCTTTGATCTAGGCGGACCTACTGAGTTCATCAAACCAAACATGGGCACACTTGTCAAGTACGGCGACACAGAAAAAATGGGGAAAATGATCCTTAAATTATTTTTGGATGAAAATCTATCCCGTGAAATGGGAGAAAACGGCTACAACGCAGTGGAGACCAAGTACCTTTGGAGCAAAATAGCCAAAGAGTACGAAAGCGTCTACGCACTTGCGATGCATTCGGCGCATGCGGTTCTGTAAAGTCTGTGGCTGTTTTGTCTCCATGTAAACTTTCGTCTGCTAACTTTGTGTACTGAAGTGTTTTTGGAGATTCAGAACAAACTTCCCTGTTCTGTTAACTTCATAGGCGATGGCAAAGGCTGTTAATTTTCGGGTGACAGAAAGAGCCTTTGAAATGTCCATGTTAACAATCGGCGTTTTTTATAATAGCTTTGCTGGTGTCCACAGACTGATTGCAATCGTGGGTAAGTACCTACCGAAAAAGCTAAAGATACTTAGAAGAATATAAGTTGACTAGTGGTGTACATGGATGCAAGAAAAAGGGTAAAGGATTTTTTGTTTAAAAATCTATCTGCCACAAGAAGACAAGTTTCTGACCTTCAATCAGCTATAGAAACAACTAACGCTTTTCTATATAATAAATTCATAAACGAAAGAGTAAATGCTTGCCAAAAATACCAAGACCCATTAAATCTTAATCGCTACGAAAGGCAAGTTTTCTCACAGAATGGTGAAGACGGAATATTAGAGGAAATTTTCAATAGAATTGGCACAACAAACCTTTTTTTTGTTGAATTTGGAGTTGGCAATGGAACCGAAAATAATACTGCATACCTATTATTAAAAAAATGGCGGGGTTGCTGGATTGAAGCAAACAGCAAAAGTACACAGAAAATCAAAGCAAAATATAATCAGCAAATAAATGAAAAAGAACTATTATTAAAAGAGGCAATGATCACTGCTGAAAACGTTGAATCCATATTTAATGAAATGGGTGTTCCCAGAGAATTTGACTTGCTGTCTATTGATATTGATGGAAATGACTATTACGTTTGGAAGGCAATAAATCAGTATAAGCCAAGAGTTGTAGTAATTGAGTATAATTCGATTTTTCCTCCTAGTTTAGACTGGGTAATTGAATATGACCCCGATTTTATTTGGGATGGCTCTAGTTATTCTGGTGCCAGTTTACATGCACTGGAAGTTTTAGGGAAAATAAAAGGTTACAAATTAGTTAGCTGTGATTTCAGAGGGGTAAACTCTTTTTTTGTACGAGATGACTTAGTTAATGATAAGTTTCAATCTCCATTTACAGCAGAGATGCATTATGAAGAGCCCAAGTATGCATCAGATATTAAACACTTGCTGAATCGGGTTCTGTTAAGTTCTTAAGGGATGGATTTTTCCGTTAAGTTTCGTGGGATATTTTTCTCGGGTCTTTCTCCATGTTAACTGTCGTGGGAAAAGAACTAAATTATGCCAAAATGTTTTAGGGTTCTTCAATAACGGAAATTTTTGCTTTTGGACACGAAGTAGCTCTTTTTTCACCCATACGCTTAGACTGATTTCTAACGAGCGAAATATTTGTGAAGTTCTTTAACTTCTGCAATCCAGCAAGGATTCGGTACAAAACATAGGTGCTTTCAATATAGGTTCCCTCAATAGTTATGCCACATTTGAAATGACATCCGCCTAAAAGCGCCTTTGGTAAACATGGACTAGTCTCAGTTCATGCGAGCGCTGAAGAGTTAGCAGAACCGAAAGGGGATAATGACTTAACCTACAGTCTAAGAAGTGATTAAAGAATCGTATACGCCACACAAATAAAACTAGACAGACTAAAGTTGGAACTATCGACGCGAAAGCAAAATCATCCTAAGAGCCATTAAGATGCGATATATTCAAATCTATAGAACTCTCAAGAGCAACAGGAATAGCTGTGTAAGTGCTTCAAAAATGACTACAAAAACTCCTCTCGAGCTAAAAATCGAGTCATTCTTTAATTCCTTGACTATGGAAAAAGATAACTTCAGCCTACCACTTACGAGCTTGTTGCAGTATCGCCTTTTAGCGAGAAAAGAGGAAAACAATGAAATTGTCGGCATCGCCGAGATTATAGATGGAGACGAGTTTTTTGTCGTGGTGAAGAAGAGCCACCAAAATTTCGGAATAGGACAAAGTTTAGCTAAAAGCGTGATATACGAAGCCTCGAGAAAGGGTTATGATGACCTAGTTCTTTCGGTTTTTAAGTCAAATGTCAGCGCATTTCACCTGTACCAGAAATTGGGTTTCAAAATAGTCTTTTCTTCATTGGCTGAGCGCGCGCATACAAACAACGCGAAAGAAGCTTATTTTATGGTCTTACCTCTTAATTGGCGAGGAACAATCTTCATAGATATATGTAAGATTTGCGCTTTTGTTTCTAGGATAATTGAACAGCGCGTCCGCACAGCTTTGAGACATCGGCTGATGTACATTTGGAAAAATGTATTCGACCACTGGGCGCACTCAAGAATATATAACTCAATTGGCAGGATAGTGAAAGATAGAAATGACTAAGAACGCATTAATTACTGGAATTACAGGTCAAGATGGAGCATATCTTGCAAAGTTCTTATTGGACAAAGGCTACAAAATCTTTGGAACCTATAGGCGACTAAGTACACCCAACTTCTGGCGTTTGGAAGCCCTAGGCATTTTTGATCAAGTGAATCTCTTATCTATGGACATGGCTGATGCAGGATCTATTCTAGAGGCTTTGAAAACTTCTAATCCAAACGAAGTTTATCACTTAGCTGCTCAAAGCTTCGTTGAAGCAAGTTTTGAAACCCCCGTTTCCACAGGAGACATAACTGGGATAGGTGTTACGAGAATTTCTAGAGTGCATTCGTCACATGTGCCCTGATACCAAATTCTACTTTGCAGCTACAAGTGAGATGTTTGGCAGCACTTGCAAGACAAACGGATGTAGACCTTTGACTGAGAAAGATAGTTTCTGCCCGATGAGTCCTTATGCCTGCCTCAAAGCTCTATGGCTATTGGATAGCCAAGTCTTATCGCGACGGTTATGGTCTCTATGTCGCTAGCGGCATTCTCTTTAATCATGAATCGCCTCTTCGCGGACTTGAGTTTGTCACTCGCAAGATTGCCAACGAAGTCGCCAAGATATCACTTAACCTGAGTAAAGAACTTAACTTGGGTAACTTGGATGCTAAACGGGATTGGGGCTTTGCTCCCGAATATGTTAAGGCAATGTGGCTAATGCTTCAAGAGAGCAATCCTGAAGATTATGTAATCGCCACTGGGGAAGCACATTCTGTCAAGGAATTCGTGGAAAAAGCATTCGAAATAATTGATACTGACTGGAAAAAATACGTTAAGGTTAACAATCGTTTTCTCAGACCTCTTGATGTTTCGTACTTAGTTGGTGATTGTTCCAAAGCACAAGAAAAACTTGGGTGGCATCATAAAGTGGGGTTTGATCAGCTTGCTGAAACCATGGTCAAAGAAGAGATTAATCGTTGGAATAGATGGCTAAAAGGTGAGACTTTTCCATGGGATGCGCCAAACTATCCAAATGAAAACCAAATCCTTACTAGAATTTTAAGGCGGTAGCTCCAAAAAATGGAATACAGAATACCTATTGCTGCACCTTCAATAGGAAATAGAGAATTAGAACTTGTGACTGAAGTTGTAAAGAGCGGAATGATCAGCTCCAAGGGCAAATTTGTTAATGAATTTGAAACTGGCTTCGCTAAATATACAGGTGTGGAAAACGGAGTTGCAGTATCCAATGGTACCGTTGCTTTACATCTTGCACTTACAGCTTTGGGAATAGGATTAGATGATGAAGTCATAATTCCAGATTTGACTTTTGCATCCGTAGCCAATGCAGTGATCTACACGGGTGCAAAACCAGTTTTTGCAGACTCAAATGCCGCCTATTGGTGTATTGATCCGAGTGAAATCGAGAAGAGGATAACAAATAGAACAAAAGCCATTATATTGGTACATCTTTACGGTCACCCTTGCGACATGAAAGAAATAATGAAAATTGCCAACGAAAACGATCTGTATGTAATTGAGGACTGCGCCGAGGCGCATGGTGCAGAGTACATGTCCCAGAAAGCTGGGTCGTTCGGCGACATTTCTTGCTTTTCTTTCTACGGCAACAAAATAATTACTACTGGCGAGGGAGGAATATGTTTGACCAATCACGATGAGCTATCAGAAAAGATGAAAATCCTAAGAGACCACGGAATGAGCACCAAAAAAAGATATTGGCACGAAGTAATTGGATTCAATTATAGAATGACCAACCTTCAAGCCGCAATAGGAGTAGCTCAGCTTGAGCGCATTACTGAGTTCATTTCACGAAAAAGAGACATAGCCCACGCTTACACGTCTGCACTGAAGGGAACTAAAGGCCTGACACTGCATCCTGAAATGGCTTGGGCAAAAAATGTATACTGGATGTATTCGATTTTAGTAGACCAAAAAGAATTCGGTATGAGCAGAGAAGAATTAATGAGCAAGTTGGCTGAAAAAGGAATTGAAACCAGGCCCTTCTTCTATCCCATTCATGAAATGCCGCCATATATTAAATACACATCTGGAGAAAGCTTCCATGTGTCTAGCGAAATTTCGTCTGTTGGTGTCAACCTTCCAAGCGGCAACTGCTTAAGTAACTTAGAAATTGAGGAAGTGTGTAAACTCATTTTGGAAAACGCCCATGCCGCTTAAGAGAGACGTGCGTAATACCATGACGATAGTAGAATGTGTAATCCAAAAACGAGAATCATGAAAAAACGTGCGAGACATAGAAAACGGTAATGGACACGTATTCATGTTTAATTTTTCCAAGATCAAGATAAGTTGCATTCACTTTCGCGCTGCGCTTTAACACTTTCTTGAGAATGAACGCAACATTTCTTTTCCCACGTCCTTTCCGTTTGAATTTTTGCTCGCATTCTCACAGCAGAATAAAACCTTTTAATAGCAAAAGAAATATAACTACAAAAAAACAAACAAAATAGAGCATTCTCATGCAGAAAAAAAACATCCCGCAACCAAAGATCCTTCTGCTATCATTAGCTAAAAGGGCAGATAGCGCTGTATTAGCCTTCAAGTTCTCAGCTATTGCACTTTTAGTTGTAGCATTGTACTTCCAAGACCTTCTTTTGGTGTTCACTGACGCCTTGAGCAATGAGCAGACTTATCACATACTCGCAATACCGTTTCTCTTCGCTTACTTGCTTTACAGAAAAAGAAAAATGCTCTCTGCTTCGGTTAGGCAGACGGAATCAAACTCTAATGCTGTAGCCCGACGCTTCAGCATATTAGCCGGAGCCCTCATCAGTGCGATTGCGGTGCTCTTATACTGGAACGTCTCAACATCGTTCACACCTTTAGAGTATCAAATGCTCACGTTACCCCTCTTCGCCGCTGGGCTTGTTCTAATATTCTTTAACACCCAGACCGTTCGACAGCTAATATTTCCCATCGCCTTCCTATTACTCTTAACGCCACCACCATCACAGTTTCTTTACAGCGTCGGGTCAGTTCTTAGCGTAATGACGTCACAAGCTCCTAACGCAATTGTAAACTTTTTTGGAGTACACAGCGTCATCTCCGGCGCTTATGGAAGCCCAACTATTGCGCTCACAATGGCGAACGGTCACGTTATGAATTTCATGGTTGATGTGGCTTGTTCAGGAATCTACAGTTTAATAGGTTTCACGATATTCGCTTTGTTCGTAGCATACATCTCAAGAGGAAAAATATGGGGCAAACTTGTCCTGCTATTCATGGGAGTTCCTCTAATCATAGCTCTCAACATAATACGAATAACAACAATTCTTGGGATAGGCTACTACTTCGGAGACCAATTAGCTCTGCAAGCATTCCATGCTGTAGGTGCTACGGTTCTTTTGTTCATAGGTACACTTATGCTACTTGTAATAAACGATAAATTATTCAAACCACCCGCAGCACCACAAATTTGTGAACATGCCACAAACCCACTATACCTAAAAGAATTCTGCCCAAAGTGTGGAAAAGTCTTGAAGCTGTCCAAGTTTAAACTGCAGAAAAGCGACATAGCGAAAATAACCAGTATAGCAATAGTAATCGCCTTGCTCTTATTAATACAAGCGCCAGTCTTCGCATTAACTGAAGGTCCCGCTCAAGTCCTTGTCCAAACGCCGTCTGGACCCCAGGGCAACATCCAAATGCTCCCGCAAATGCAAAATTATTCGCTTGCTTACCTGTATCGGGACACTAGCTTCGAACAGGTGAGTGGGGGAGACGCTGACCTAGTCTATTCTTACACATGTAATAATACATCGAATTATTCACCAGACTCAACTGTTTTCGTAGCCGTTGAAGTGGCATCAAGCTTGGATTCTTTGCACCAGTGGGAGTACTGCTTATCTGTGTACCCCCTTATTCAAGGTGTCCAGCCCAGCACAAAACAATTGGATCTCAGAGACGTACAGACTCAAGAAAACCCGCCCATAGTTGCGCGCTATTTTGCCTTCCAATATCGTGACACAAATCAAACGGAAGTAGTGCTCTACTGGTACCAAAGCGCCAATCTCAAAATAAATGGCGTCTCGCAAAACAGAATAATCGAAATAAGCCTAATTCTATATCCCCAATCACCTGCCAGTGTCCCATCGGCAGAAAACCAGTTGTTGCCCATCGCAAAAGCGGTTGACAACTATTGGCAACCCCTAAAAACCTGGGGCGTGGTAAACTTCGTTCTTTCTGCAAACGGCTTCACACTGGTAACAGTAGCCATTGTCGCTTTCGTAGTCTTGCTCTTATATTATGGTATATCAAACAGGCGAGATGAAATTGCCCTTCTGAAACTTCAACGAAAACTTCCCGATCAAGACAAACAACTGATTGAAGCAGTCCGTCAAGCTCAAAAGCCAAGAAGCGCATCGACCGCTGAAGTAGCCAAGCAACTGCAGACGTTGACGAAAAATCCGGATATCGAGTCGTTACCTCAGAAACTGCTTGAAGCTGAGAAAGCTGGGCTCATAAGAAGAACGATTAGCGATGTAAATGACGAGCCAGTTATCAAATGGAAAAGCCGAGTGGCGAGAGAAAGCTTGCCATCAGAGCAGGATTCTGAATCTACAATATTCAAATTCCTAGTAGACCTTCATCTTTAAGAATAAAGCATTTATTGAAGTATCATCAAGACGTGGTAGAATGTTTCAAATCCAGAAAATTAGTATTAACCAAGTTGCAGTAATAACTCTCATAGTAGGTTTAGCTTTAACTGCGCTTTCAACGGTGGAAGGTTCAGCATTTCTGATCATCTTGGGCGTTTCGGTAGCATTCTGGAGTATACTGCTTCTATATTTGACTCCGAGGAAACAGGCATCTCTCTCCCTGTTCAACGCTTCCGCAAGCACAAACGGCAGCAACATTGAACGGTCACTAGTAGAATTTAATTCAACTGAAAAGGGTGTTTATTTACCCCCACATAACCTCATTAACATCGAAAATAGTCTAGTGTTCGTTCCTAGGACACCTCACATGGCTCTTCCCACACCAGCAGAAACAAGCGATAAGTTGTTCACTGAGAAAAAAAACGGCTTGTTCCTTACGCCTCCTGGCTACGCTCTTTCTAGGCTGTTTGAACAAGAGTTAAAGTCATCTTTTACGAAACTCGATCTTCCTCAAATGCAGACGATGATTTCAAGCCTAATTCGAAAGTTAGAATTTGCAAAGGATGCTAAAGTTAGAGTTCAAGATAGAATCATAACAATGGAAATAACTGACAGCATATTCAACACGCTTTGCCAAGAAACTAGTAATAGTCAACCCCGCACTCACGAGCAAATAGGATGCATTTTGGCAAGCGCTTTCGCATGTGCATTTGCAAAAGTCTCAGGTAAACCGATAACTATCCAAAAAGATACATTAACTGCCGATACAAAAACTAGGATAATAGAGTATCTTATGGAAGTGTAAAACTTGTTACTTCCACCCTTAACCCTCCAAGATGTGAGCATTCTTTTCGCAGTTAGCGCCGCTCTTCTTCTTCTTACGTCTGAATTCGCACCTTTTGTCCTTGGGGAGGGAACTTCAATTATAGATCTGAAGAAACTTCGAAACTTGGCATTGGCACTGAGTTGCCTGTTTTTGTTAACTATTGGCATAACGATAATTAACATAATCTTAGCTCTTCAGCCGTAAATTTTTCCAAATTTTCTGCACTTTGGTTATTGTTGCAAAAACGGTTGAGTCTTTCTTAAGTTTTCTGCAAACCCCCCTTAATAGTAGGGCGGCTTCAAAGCATATGCATATCAAAGTCAAAGGCTCAGAACGTACAGGTGAGAGAGGTCTTTTTTTCTCCAAAATCAATGTCTATGATCTTAAGCTAAGATGCTATATTCGCAAAGCATCCTGCTCTACATCCTACTTTTTTTTCATGGTTCCATATGCGTAAAATATATCTTAGAGTTTAGGTAAATCAAAGCATTCAGCTCCTCTCAGATACACCTTAATCGACAGGATGAAGAAAACCACGAAATGTCTGCGATTTTAACTGCAAAACTGGTAAGTTCTTATGGATAAAGCTCTGGAAATTGGAAAATCGTCGGCCGCTGGAAGCTTCTACCTGCTAATCGGTGTAGCTGGCTCTACCATAATAATGGCCATTGGTACACTAGTTTTAGCCAGCCTTTTACCTGTCACTGGCGTTGGCCTCTACGGCATGGCTCTAATTCCATCGACCTTGATCGGCTACTTTAGGGACTGGGGCGTAAACTCCGCATTAACCCAGCAGATAGCAAGCCTAAGAGTCGCAGGAAAAGACTCTGAAATTCACGATGTAATGTACGCGGGAATAATCTTCGAAATTATTACAGGAGTAATTCTATCTTTAGTTTGCTTTGGTATCGCTGAACCATTAGCCTACCTTCTCAGCCCTCATGACGTAGCTAACCTAACAATTTACATATCTATAATGTCTATCTCAATCTTTGCAGGCGCCCTCCTCAATGCTGCAAGCGGCATTTTCGTTGGCTTCGAACGAATGAAACTAAATAGCTTTACACAAATTCTTCAAGCAGTCGTCAAAACCGCTCTTGGGCTCGTCTTAATTGTTATTGGTTTTGGCGTCTTAGGCGCAATATTTGCTGCGCTTGCTTCATTTATTGCAGGCGGCGCAATTGCCATAATCATCGTTTATTTTGCATTGTACAAGTATTATCGAAAGTGTAAAGTTGGTAAGTGCGACGTTAAAAAAACCTTAAAGCCAATGTTAAGTTACGGGTTACCCCTCACTGTCTCAACAGTGACAGCTGGCACTCTGACTCAGGTTTTCGCTTTCACGATGGCATTTTACGCTGGCACGGAAATGATGGGTAACTACTATGTATCCACCTACTTTGCTTCACTATTAACATTCATTTCTTTTCCAGTTTCCACTGTGCTATTTCCTGTATTCTCTAAGTTGAATCCCGAAAAAGAGCCTGAGCTCGTAAAAACTGTTTTTGCTTCCTCAGTAAAATACACCTCGATGCTTCTGGTGCCTGCCACGCTTCTTTTGATAGCACTTTCAACTCCGTTAATTAACACTCTGTTTCCGTTAGGAGGATTGTTGCGGTCTCTTTTCGTCGCAGGTGTAGCGCCCAAATATCCCTTTGCGCCCCTTTTCCTTTCAATTGCAATATTGGGAAACTTGCTTATGCTGGTGGGTAACGTTGTCTCAGGCAATTTCCAAACTGGTATTCGAAAGACAGGGCAAGTTATGAAGCAGAGCCTTGTAAATCTCGCCGTTGGCTTAATAATTGCTTACTTTTTAGTTGCTTACTTCTACTCAGTCGGCGGTCCAACATACGCAATAATTGGGGGCCTAATCGGACCTCTCATCGCAAGCGTACCTAGCGTTACATGGGCACTCTACTGGAGCTGGAAAAACTACAAAGTCAAAGCGGACTTTCGCATCTCAGCCAAAATCCTTATTTCATCGGTTCTTGCCGCATTAATGGCTTACTTGTTCATTACCTTTTTCAGTTTACCCTACTTGATAATGCTTATAGGCGGTTTTCTGGTTTTCTGCTTGGTTTATTTGATTGCCGCCCCCCTTACCGGCGCTATAAACCAGACAGACATCGAAAATTTAAAATCAATGCTATCTGGGTTAGGTTTAATATCCAAAATCATAAATTACCCATTATTGTTCATGAAAAAAATGCGTCAATTTAAGAACAAAAACCCCGAGAAATTATCCTAAATAAACTGATCTTTCAGACCGACTAAAACACGAAGTTAGAAAGCCCGCAAGTCTAAAGCCTTTTTCAAGCGATTTCAAATCTACAATCCAGAGATTTTTGAAAAAATAGCTTCAAAAAGAAAACAGTTAAACAAAAAAGGAGAGTGAGACTAGAACATTCGCATAAGGAGATTCAAATGAAAAAAATAGGTATTTTGGTAAGTGGTGGTGCCGGTTTCATTGGCAACCACTTAGTGGCAACACTTGCCGAGCGAGGATATCACATAAAAATCATTGATAACTTATCCACAGGAAAATTATCAAATATTAGCGCAGAGCTTTTGCACAATGGATCGGTTGACTTTGTCGAAGGCGATATTAGAAACGCTGAACTCGTTAGCAAATGTCTAGTCGACGTCAATTTAGTTGTTCACCTTGCGGCACAAATAAGCGTGCCCTTTTCAATTCAGAACCCTCTGTTTAACAACCAAGTAAACGTTGAGGGAACAATGAATTTGCTTAAATCAAACGTTGAAAACAAAATCGATAAGTTCGTCGTCGCATCTTCATGTGCCGTTTATGGCGAGCCTGTTTATTTGCCTGTCGATGAAAAGCATCCAACCAATCCTATTTCACCATATGCAGAATCCAAACTTTGGGTCGAGAAAGAAAGCTTACGTCTTAACAATGAACACCTGCTGAAATCAGTTGTTCTGAGATTGTTCAACGTCTATGGCCCCAAGCAAGGCTTAAACGATTACAGCGGTGTTATCACCAAATTTATGGACAGAATCAAGCAAAGGCGCCCCTTAATTATCTATGGGGATGGGTCGCAGACAAGAGACTTCGTTTACGTTCAGGACATTGTCAACGCTATTGTTTTAGCACTTGAAAACGAAAACGTTAATGGAGAGGTCTTCAACATCGGGACAGGCAAAGCTGTAACAATAGCAGAGTTAGCAAAGACAATGTTATCATTGACTGGTACAGGACTCGAAATAGTCAACGCTCCTGCTAGATCTGGAGACATCAGGCAAAGCTACGCAAATATATCCAAAGCCAGTAGACTCTTAGGCTATAAACCCCAATTTACGCTCAAAGAAGGCCTTAAAGAACTGCTGAGCCAAAGTGCCCTTCTATCAGCTGCGAGCAATTAAAAAGCAGATAAAGTTATCCTGTGCCTGTAATTGTAATATTATTGCTGAAGCTAGTTATGCTGCTATCGATCGATGATGAAACAGTCAAGATCAATGTCGTATTTGCGACTTGGTTAGGCGTCAATACCGTGTTGTTTTGGTTCCAAGTTAACGTTAAATATTGCGAAGCATTGACTGGTGACCAACCGCTTGTTGCCAAGCTGAGAGAAATGTTGGCTGAACCAATGTTTTTAATCCAAAGCTGGTAAGACGATGTGCCTCCGATTGTCACATTGCCCCATGCAATTGTAGAGAGTGGTTGAGTGCAGGCGCTGTCAGAGTAGATGCCCAAATTCGCGCTGGTCACTATAAAACCACCTGACGAAACAGTTTTGCTTACATTTGTTAAAGCAAACGTGGTTACTAGCAAAAGTAGAGACAACAGCGCAACTGCGAAAAAAAAGACCAATTTCTTTGCCCTCATTCACTTCACCTCAAGCATCTGGTGAAGTAAGGAATATTACACCTTATTGATTATGCGAGTTACACAAAGACCTAGTAGGCGATGTAACCACTTCCAAACATAAAATCCCTTAAAAAACAAAAGCGAACGTAAGCCCAACTTTCATCTTAACTAAAATTTTTGACCTGGCTCAAACTGTTTACGCTTATTCATGGGCAACCATTTGCTTTGTAGATCCAGATGCCCAAATAATGAATTAAGGGATGATTAATTATTTTTATCCTGTTCCTGTTATTACGATGGTGACATTGAAAGCTCCAAAGCTACGCGGTGAAGATGAAACGGCCAAGGTTACGGTTGATTTTACGATTTGGCCTGGGTTTATTACTGTTTTATTCTGGTCCCAACTTATTAATATAGAATTTGACATGCTAGTTGGTGACCAATTGTTTGTTGTCATAGCTAAAGTTAACTTGGAGGAGCCGTTGTTTTTAACCCAAACATTGCAAGTTGCTGTTGTCCCCAGCTTCAGGGTTCCCCAATTAATCGAAGACAAAGCCTTTGAGCAACCGCTGTCGCTGTAAACGCCAATATTCAAATTTGAAGAGGCTACCGTGGCGCCTGATGCGAACTGCTCGTTACTGTTCCAACTTTCATATACGGTTACCGCCAACATAACGGCAATTACAGATATACAGAAAATTATCGCCCAGCTCTTCTTATTCACCATTTCGCTTCAAAACAACTAATAAATAAAGCATTATTAGCCTTTTTTAGCCAAGAGAACTACAAAAGCACACCAAAATAGAACCCCAATTATTGAAGAAATACCTTAAAAAAATGGAAAGCGTTTATCACTTTTCTATATCCGTTTAAATGATTGACAAGCTATTACTTGTTTGGGGATATGTGAAAGGAGGACTTGATATTACGTTCAATCAATTCGCAGACGGTAGACTCCATTTTTCATCTAAATCAGGTAAAAGATTAGCTGCGTTCTTTTTGATTCTACTTCTCATGATTATCATTTTTTTTTGCTGTCTCTTACCTGGCCATGATCGGCACTTTTCGGGCTCTTGACCCAACTGGAACCCCAATCGCAGTCATCAATAACGACACATGCTACACAACGCCTGCACCAACGTTTAACTCCGTCTCTTCGCCCTCTCCTACGCCTACACGCGCTCAAACTCCATCGACGCCTCTTCCCTCGGCTCCTACACTCGACCCGACCCCGACTCAACCGGCACTTTTTGTTGCGCCCGAATACAACTGGGCTGCGTTGCTTGCATTATTTGCCTGCTTTGCCTCCCTTGCAGTCTTCAAAAAAACAAGAAAATACCGTCCTACGACAACTTAACAGAACCGCCTCGTTAGCCTTTAATTTTTTTGAATCGGAACAAATGATTTACATGAGCATAAATCAGAGTCATTGAATTTCTAAAATTAAGCTTATCCAAAAGCAGCGCTGTTTGGTGCTCATTTCCTCTTTCAAACTCGGTGACACTTCAAGCAGGAACCTATTTTGCTTGCTGAAGTTGACTCTGGCCCGGAAATACTAAAATCTTATTATTATGAAGGGTAAGGAAGTTATCTTTCAGCATGCATTTCTTTCACCCGAGACTTTATGGGTCAATTGGATGTTGGAAATCACCTTCCGACGCAGGTGGCAAGTCTTAATGGGACTCTTGCAATTTTTGCAAATTCGGGTCCATCTTCCATCCCGGGAACTCCAAATCCGAAGACTTATGCCGAGAGCGTTCAAATGCTGGACCTCAACTAGCAATTCAAACCCTATCCAGTACAAACAAGCTTCGCGTAAGGTGCCCCAGTTTACATTTACTGGTATCCAAGCAATCCAAGTACATGGGTATTCAATATTAACGTTTACTACCCAAGCGGGACTTCTGTGGGTCACGCGGCACTTTGCCCTTTCGCCGATCAGGCTCCTGAAAGTGCTCCAGTACAATTTGTTTCTGACAGGCCTGGTGCTTGGGTCATTGATTGTAACGTCAGTCATCTGACGTATTTGTTACTTCAGTCATCGTTTTCCGGTTCCTGAATATGCTTTAGGGGCTTTGGTGTCAATAATTGTTTGTTTTGCTGCGTTAGGTGTATTTATAATAAGAAGCGTTGGTTCTGGAAAGAGACTAAGTCGGTCATCCGCGTTTTTAGGTTAAGTGGAGCCATCCCTGCTTGCCTTTATTTGGCTGCTGGGCTGCTTGTTTTTTAATAGCGTTTGGCATGCTGAACTTCTCTTTTTGCATGCTAGAAAGATAAATTTTTGTTTTTACGAATTTATTCCAGCCGCCAGCGTCAGCGCTGGGTTGAATGAAGCGTTCAGGATTTTCGATCAAGTGTTGATCGAGAATCTCTTTGAAATTTAACGCTTTGTAGTCTTTGTTTGCTTGGATTATGGTTCCGCGTTCTATCTGTAACGAGTGATAATCGTTTACGGAGACATCTTCTGCTCTGACTTTGTCGTTAAAGCTTTCGCTCCACAAAAGCTTCCATTCAACTTTGAGCTTTTCAACCAATTTCTTTTGAGCTTTAATTTTGCTCTCATATGAGTCGTTACCTAAATCCTTAGATGAACGGCTAGTGGTCTGCAAGCTTCGATCTCCCTTCAAGCAATTTTCCGCTCATACTATTTAACCATTATTCCAAAACAATTACGATTTGTTTACTGTTTAGTAATTGAATTTCCGCTATGTGGGGAATTTATGAAAGGTATTTCGATTAAGTCGGATTCGGAATCAAATTTAATTTTAAAAGAAAGATCGATGGCATACTTAATCAGGAGAAGTTCAAAGAAGTGGATGCCGTGCAAAAGAAGCGGGTTGAAGTGACAGTGGGTAATCCTTACTTGGAAGCGATGGAGCTCCTAATAAGGGATGGTCTCTATGACAGCCAAACGGAAATTGTTAAGGATAGTTTAAGGCGGCTGTTCAAGCATTACGAAATTCAATTAATAACCGATATCACGATAAACAGTTAAGGCTAATTTTTTAGAAAATTTCAATTTTAACCTACGCCAAAAGGTCTGAGGGTTAAGGTTTTTGATAGACAAGGTTTTTATTCGCGTTTGAAACTTAACTTCGACCGTTAGAACAAAGGATGATTCAAGATGACCCTACAAAAAGGAGATTTCATACTAATCAGTTATACCGCTAAAGTTAAGGAAACAAACGAAGTTTTCGATACAACACACGAAGATGTAGCCAAAAAAGAACACCTATTTAAAGAGGGTGAAATATACGAGCCGAAACTGGTCGTTATAGGCGAAGGCTGGGTCCTTAAAGCCTTGGATGACAATTTAACAGCCATGGAGACGGATAAGCCGTCAACTGTTGAAATTGCACCTGACAAAGGCTTTGGGCAACGAGACCCGGAGAAAGTAAAGCTTGTACCTCTTAAGCAGTTATTGGCGAAAGAAATTAACCCGGTTATTGGCGGACGGATTGAATATCAGGGAAAAAAGGCAGTTGTACGTTCAATCGGCGCTGGAAGAGTACTTTTAGACTTCAACCCCCCATTGGCAGGAAAAACCTTAATTTACGATGTCACAGTCAGCAAGAAGCTTGAAAGCAACCTGGAGAAAATCGGAGCTCTTATCCACCGTAGAGTACCTGTGGTAGAAGAAAACAATTTCACACTAACTATTCTGGACAAGACCTTAACCATAGACATGCCCGAAGTAGCCTTTTACATCGAAGGCATCCAAATCGCTAAACGCGGCATCGCCCTTGACATACAGAAATTTATCCCTGACTTGGCTGAGACAAAATTCGTTGAAACATTCAAAGCTGAAGCCAAACCGGTGCCAGCTACGCCTGCGCCTGCAAATGCTGCGCAACCTCAAAGTTGATTCTGCTCGGCTGGATGAGGCTAAAGTCGCGCCTTAACAAAGGGTCAGCGGCAATTTTCTATTTTTTACTTTTTAGCTTCGGTTTAAGAATAAAAATAAATCAATCGCATCAATTATAGTATAAGAACAGATTGTTTCCATTCGCATCGTAATTTCGCTTAATTTGCAGGGAGGTGAAAAGCAAAGATGGATCACACGATAGTCCATTTTGAAATCCCAGCCCAAGATGTAGAAAAACTAAAGCAGTTTTATGAGGAAGTGTTCGGCTGGAAAATAATCCAGTATCCTTCGCCAGAAGACTACTGGCTTATACAAACCGTTCCTGTCGACTCAAATGGTATGCCGCTGAGACCCGGAGTGAACGGCGGCATGTTTAGGAAACAACAGCCTGAAATTAAACCTCTTAACTATTTTGCCGTTGAGTCCATTAACGATTACTTAGCTAAAATCCAAAAGCTTGGTGGAACAGTGATTTCGCCCAAGCAGGAGGTTCCAAATGTCGGGTGGATAGCTGCCGC
>CAVXXA010000006.1:0-224696 GCA_963765605.1 Candidatus Bathyarchaeota archaeon
ACTTTTTCGCCTTCGGGCACTGGTTCTTTGAACTTAACTGAGACTTCGCCTGGTGACAGTGAAGCCCTGATTTCGCCTGCAACTCCTGATGCAGTAACAACTTGTTTTCCCACGAATTTGGAGGCAGCTTCCGAGGTGCTGAAGAGACCGTTCACTGAGTACTCGTTGGCTTCTCTTTTTTGTCTTACAGTTCCCTGCTTGGTCTTTTTTGAGAAGAATTCCAGTTTGCTGTCTGTTTCAGTGATTCTGCCTCCGCCGATTATTCGGAATTCGCGGGCTTGGAGTCCAGGGTTCATCAAGAGGACGTGGTCTCCTCTTTCCGCCACGACTTGTTGTCTGAGTTCTATGTAAACTAGGCATTTTTCAGGAGCCTTCACCTGGGTCTTCACAACGAATTTGCCGTCTTCCATGACCCCGGGCACAACGTTTCCCAGAACTTCATAAGACCCGACAAAAACGTCTACATCGCTATACGGTGTCAACGGACGCAGATAGTATTTGTCCACTTCCAATTCGGTTATCACATGACGGGTAGAACTGATGGAGCCGGGAGCAACGGCTACATAACCCCTGTGAGCGTCATCAGGTTTTAGGTCTTTGACGGCGACGCCTACCCTGTCTCCAGCGATAGCTTCCTCTTTGTCCTCGCCGAATGACCGCAGCGAACGCACCTGACCTTTTTTGTCGATGGGTTTGATTTCAACAGTATCTTTCACCTTAACTTTGCCGCGGTGTATTGTGCCAGTTAAGACAGTTCCCACTCCAGCTATGGTGAATGCGTGGTCGATAGGCATCTTGAAGGGACCATTCCACTGGCGAATAGGCGGACTAATAGAATCCTGCAGTGCAGCTCTTGAGTTCATCAATTCCCTTGCCCGTTAATCCTGAGACCTCCACAATCTTTGCATTCTCATATGGAGTTCCCTTCAGAAGAAGTATGACTTTACTTCTTGACTTCCTCAATTCTCTCCGGGGAAGCCAAATCGACCTTGTTTAGGGCAACTACAAGATTCTTTATTCCGACGTCTTTAATTATGGAGAAATGCTCCACGCTCTGAACCTGGAGGCCGAGGTCGGCGGCGACAACCAGCACTGCCGCGTCAATTATGTTAGCGCCCGCCACCGCATGCCTAACCAAGCTGAAGTGCCCCGGCAAGTCGACGAGAGTGACCAGATACGGACCTAAGGTGAAAGCGGAGAAGCCCATGTCCAGTGTCATTCCCCGCCTGGCGGAGTCTGGTGCCTTGTCCAGAGCAGCGGTCGAAGGTTTTTCAGTTAGCTGCCTCGCAAGCATTGTCTTGCCGTGGTCAACATGCCCGAAAAGACCGACATGAACGGGGATGAGACCCTTGCCTTCAGTCATGGTGTAGCTTTTTGCGACCGCGTTGGCTTCTCTGAGGAATAATTCGACCGCATCCACAGGCTTCAAGCCGTCTGAGAGCGCCTTCTTCACCACTTCTTTTCTGATTGCGGAAAGAGAAATGCCCAAGTCCGGGTTCTTGTACCGCGTCATAACCTCCATCATGGCTTTTCGGGTTTCCCGCTCTATGCCTCTTGCTCTTTGCGACTTTTCGTCTTCCACAACCTTTTTGGGCTTGGACCTGATGGGGTTTTCAAGTCTCTTGAGAACTGCGGCGACGATGGTGCTGGCGATTTCTTCGATGCTTTGCTTGCTTGGGTCGACAACAGCAAGGGGAGTGTCCCATTTGTAATCGCCTTTCGGCGGGTCAATTTTCTGGTTGATTTCCTCAATGAGTGACTGCGGTATCGGCGACCCTCGTTCTTGGTTCCATTTAATGGCTACCTCAACGGGTGTATCAACAAAGACTATGTCGTAGTCAGAGCCTGATCGTTTGGCAATCTGCCTTAGCTCGCTCCTCATCGACTTGTAGTAGTTCAGGTCATCACTGATAACGAGAAAACCATTCTCCAAACCAGTCGCAATCGCCTTCTCATAAAGAGCCTTAACCGATGCTTCCCGTTCAGGTTTGAATCCTTTGGAGGAATACGAGAGCATGTCCCGAAAATCGTCCGAGCTGATCACCATGGTCGATATCCCATGTTTGTCCTCGAGCAAGGAGGCGACGTTTTTGCTGATGGTGGTTTTTCCCGAAGAGGGCAATCCGCACATTATAAGTAGGAAAGGATAACTCTGTAACACCCGTTTTCCCCTACTGTCTATCCTGTCTTCGGTTTATAATTCTGTCGCACCAGACTTTGATGATTTCAGGAGGCTGAGATGCAGGTTACCAAACAATTTGCTGGCGCGCACTAATTCTTAGTCAAGAAAACCTTAGTCAAGAAACCATGACAAAACTCTTTTATCTCTTTGACCACCTAATAGCAAATTGGAAAACGAATGGAAAACTGCCCGAGCATTATAGCTCGAAGGGTTTGACTGTTGAGGTGAACGAATGAAGCACGAGACATCAAGCGTGTTGAAAGTTGGTTGCATCCTTCTCGTCGCCCTCTTCTTGTTCTATGCTTTATCATTATTGCCTCACCCAGTTCAAGCGCAGACAGTGACAGCAACAATACCCGTTGGAAACGCTCCGAGAGGTGTGGCTGTAACGCCCAACGGAGCCTACGCCTATGTTGCAAATAACGAGGGCAATACGGTTTCGGTAATAGATACAGCTACGAACACAGTAACGGCTACAATAACTGGTTTTAACAACCCTTTTGGTGTGGCTGTAACACCCGACGGCGCATATGCCTACGTTACAAATGATATCAACGATGGTTCTGTCTCAGTGATAAGTACAGCCACGAACACAGTAACGGCTACAATACCCGTGGGAAACTATCCTACCGCTGTGGCTGTCACTCCCAACGGTGCATACGCTTATGTTTCAAACTCAAATGGCTACGCCAACGATTCGGTCTCGGTGATAAACACGGCAACGAATAAGGTCGCGGCGGCGATAACTTTAAGCAATCCTACGGGTGTGGCTGTAACGCCCAACGGAGCCTACGCCTATGTCATAACTGGCGGCGATAGCGTCTCGGTTATAAACACAACCACTAACACAATAACGGCTAACATACGAATTGATGGAGGCTATTCTTATTGTGTGGCTGTAACACCCGACGGCGCATACGCCTACGTCACATCCGCCGACACCAGTTTGGTGTCGGTGATAAGCACGGCGACAAATACGGTGACGGCGACGATATCAACCTACTTTGGACCCAATAAAATGTTCGCTGAAAGCGCGCCTTATGGTGTTGCTGTGACGCCCAATGGTGCATACGCCTATGTGGCAAATTTGGCCAGTGGTTCGGTCTCGATGATAACCACAGCTACGAACACAGTAACGGGTAATGTAACCGGTCTTAGCGAGCCTTACGGTGTGGCTATAATGCCCAACGGTGAATACGTCTACGTGACAAATCTTGACAGCGATACGGTTTCGGTTATAAGCACGTCGAACGCAATAACTTCACCTACCCCTACTCTAACTGCGTCCCCGTCCCCAAGCCCAACCATACCAGAGTTTAGCACTGCATCGCTCATTTTAGTGGTCGTATGTGTGCTGGCAGTGACCATTTGTGCGGTTGCGTCGGCACATAAAAAATTGACCCGAACTAACTCTGATTCCAAGCAAACGACAAGATAGATGCATGAAACAAAAAATAACACATTTAGAGACAGAGACTGTATGAAAACTAATTTCGATTTCAGAAAATTGCTAAGTTTATTGCGAAATGGTGGGACTTAAGCCAAAATTTTCACATATAAGGCGCAAATTCTTGAAACAAATTTGACTTTTCACACAGTCTCGACAAACCAACGCGCGCAAAACAAGCAAACACAATATACAAAGTATTAAAAGAACAATCTGAGCATTTAACAACTGAAGAAAGTCACGCGATAGAGGCACTTCTCATGTTGCCGTTTGATAAGTTGAAGGACACAATCCCCCAGAGCATCCTTGATAGAGGCTTAACAGTGCTTGGCACAGAGTCAGAGCCGATAAAACTGCTTTTCGAGCAAAGAAGAGTCCCTGAAAAAGGCTGGAAAGACAGCCAAATCGAAGCATTGCTGAATTTACTGGCTTCGATGGATTCGGACAAGGACAGCAAAGCAGTTTTTCTAGGCGAACGCGAGGGCAGGGTTGCATCCCCGGCAGTTTCAAAGCTGGCAGCGGGATTTCACCATGGAGTAGGAAGATCAGGCGACCTCACCGAAGCCCAGCCTAAAGCGGCAGGCGCATCTCTCATGTATTTCTTCGCTAACAAACTGGCAACTGACGCCCTCAAAAGGTTCGGAGCTCCAAACGTCAAGAAGGCAGTGGTTTTTCCTGTGGCAACGGGAATGACGCTTGCTCTTGCCTTGTGCGCCGCAAGAAACCTCACCAAGGGAAAAGAGGTTGTTTACCCGCAGGTTGACCTTAAGACTCCTTTGAAGGCGATTCATCTGGCAGGTCTCCAAGAAAGAATAGTTGTAGGAGAAGTCTTCGGAGACGCAGTAAACGTGCCGGTTGAAAAGGTAGAAAAAGTAGTTAACGAAGACACCGCCGCGATTCTGTCAACAACCACCTTCTTCTCGCCCAGAGAACCAGACAAAATCAAAGAAATCGCCAAAATCGCAGCGGAGAAAAACGTGCCGCACATCATCAACAACGCCTTTGGAGTTCAGAGCCGCGAAATCATGAAACTCGTAAGAGGCGCAGTTGACGCTGGACGCGTGGACGCAGTAATTCAGAGCACAGACAAGAATTTCCTCACCCCAGTCGGAGGAGCAATAGTGGCTTCGCCCAATGAAGAATTCCTAGACGACGTGGCTGAAACCTATGCTGGGAGGGCAACAGCCGCTCCTATAGCGCAGTTCCTAGCAGCGGTACTGTCGATAGGACTGGAAGGCTACGAGAAGCTGAGAACCCAGCAGGAAGGAAACCGCAAGTTCCTTGAATCAGCCTTAAAAGAGGTTGCTGAGAGGCATGGGCAGCGGGTACTGAATGTTTACAATCCAATATCGGTGGCTATGACGCTGAATGGAAAAGACGCCAGGAAAATAGGCAAAGCCCTATACGCAGCAAGGGTTAACGGTGCAAGAGCGCTGGAAAAAAATGATTTCGGAGTGTGCTGCCCGCAGTATGTCTCATCATACATCAACTTCGACGCCAGCATAGGAATACAAAAAAAAGAAATCACCCTGGCAGCAGAGAGGCTGGACAAGGTTTTGAAGACAGTGTCGTAGTGGCGGCGTCCAAGGGGAATCGGACCCGAGCCCTCGCGGGCTCACCGGATTTGAAGTCCGATGCTAGGACCACCTAGCCGTGGGACGCCCTCAATTGATGCTTTTTTGGTGTTGAAAGAATATATAATTTATCTCAATTCGTTGGCTCAAGAGTGCGATTTCTGTATTCACTCGGCATCATAAACATATTCCGCTCTAAAGCCGCCGCGACTCATATGAAGCTTCTCCAGCAAGCCTTTGAAGCACCCAAAGTGGTCAACTTAGGATATAAAGACCATTAAGAACTATTTTTGGAGCGTTAATCTACCTCAGCTTTAGTCAAGAAATGTTGACTTAAATCAGTCAAGAAACTTTTACGAATAGCCTTTTATCGCCTGCACTTGCTTAATACTGCGTATGGGTAAGATCAGCAAAACTTTAGCATTACTCCTAATTTTATTAGTTTCTATTTCAGGTGCAAGTTTGCTTGCGATTAAGCCTACCACTGCTCAAACAACATCTACGCCTTCTGTACCTGAGTTTACTCTAAAAATCGTAGATTCTATGGTAGGTGGCGGTTTGCAAATTGAAATTCAAAATCAACCAGTTATCCCCAATGGTCATGACACCGCAGGGATTTTTTATGATTTTAGATATAAATGGCAGGAATCAACAAGCTGGTATCATCCTGAACCGGACCCGACAATATGGGAACGCCAATATATAGAAGAAATAGGCTCCACCGGAGTAACTCAAATGGTTGGTTCAATCAATAGTTACTATCAAATACTAGGTAATTCAACCAGCCACCAACTCGATTATCAAATTCGAGCAATCAATGGATACTTAAACACAACTTTTCCATGGGTCCCACCAATCGGTATAGAACCAGGGAACGATCCCGTAATAGTTATCAGTGCAAGTGATTGGAGTCCAACACAAACAATCACATTACCGGCTAGTTCCGCCTTGCCCAATCCAACGCCAAGTCCTGCCCAAACATCATCAACCTCGCCCATAATATCAACTCTAACTCCAACTGAAACGCCCATTAGTGGTATTCCATCCATATCCTTTCTGCTATTAACCAATACAGTAGCCTTGATTGTTATCGCTGTTTTGTTGGCTGTAATAATTGTCCTACTGTTTCTTATGAGGCATCGAAGAACCGCTAAGTTAATTCAATGATCTTTTCCCACGGCATACCAGAAGTTTATACTAAATGGTTAGGCTATGACTGAATAATTCAAGGGTTTATGTTCTCCTCTGTAGTCTAATTAGTATCAATACTACCAGTATGCTTACTCAACAGTATCCTGATTTATGGCAGTGGTTGGGCAAGTGGCAAGCGCCAACCCATTATACCCCCGCCCCTAACCGCAACGGCTCACGAACGAATTCTTGACCTACTTTGCCACTGCTTGTTCGGCGGGTTTTGCTGCGGGGGCTGGGGTGGCTGCTTTGCGTTTGAGCATGTTCTCCAGGGTTGGTCGAAGCTTTGCGTTTTCCGCTATTATCTTTTCTTTTCCCAGTGTCTTCATTTGTTCGTTCATTTCTTTGACTATATGGACGAATTTCTCTCCTTCAGCTGACGAAACGTAGTCAACCCTGAATCTTTCCGGGCTCAATCCAAGCTTTTGAAGCATTCCACCCAAGGCATCCATGCGCGCTTTCATCCTTACGTTTCCTGAGATGTAGTGGCAGTCGCTGGGAAGATGGCACGCGGTTATCAGTACCCCTGCGGCTCCCAGCCTAAACGCCTCCATAACGAAGTCTCGGTCTACCCGTCCAGTACACATGACCCGTATTGCCCTTGTAGTAGGAGGGTATTCCAGCCGGCTCGTCCCCGCTCGGTCCGCGCCGGCGTAACCTCACCAGTTACACATAAACGTAAGTATCTTGTCTTCAGGCTCCTTGTCTAATGCGGCTCTGATTTGCGAGAATATTTGTTCATCCGTAAAGTTCATCTGCGTTATAGCGTCTTGTGGGCATTCAGCTACGCATGTTCCACAGCCGTGGCATTGGGCTGCATTGATCTGGGCTGGTTGTCCCTCAGCCGCAGTTATGGCTCCAAACGGGCAGCTTTTCACGCAGACACCGCACTTTGCTTTCACGTTTCTGCATTTGGCTATGTCAACTATCGAGACAATGGGTTCTATCTTCCATTTCGGCTGCGAAAGGATGGTTGCAGCTTTTGCTGCCGCGCCGCTTCCTTGGGCTACGCTGTAGGGTATGTCCTTTGGCCCTTGGCAAGCACCAGCCAGAAATATCCCGTCCATGGGTGTGTCCATTGGCTTGAGTTTAGGGTGACTTTCCATGAAGAAACCGTCTGACCCCCGCGTTATGTGCAAGATGCTGGCCAATTCGCCAGCTCCCTTGCTGGGTATGGCGGCTGTGCTAAGCACAACCATTTCCGCTTCGACTTCGATGGGCAGCCCCAGCGTCGAGTCCTCTGCTCGGACTACCAGGTTTTTGGTCTTTGGGTCCTCCATTATTTGGGACGGTTTTCCCCTGATGAAGGTGATTCCCATTTCGCGGGCTCTGCGGTAGAATTCTTCGTAGCCTTTGGAGGGAGTGCGGATATCTATGTAGAAAATGTAGACTTCCACTTCGTTTTTGTAGTGTTCTTTGAGAAGGATGGCTTCTTTGAGGCCGTACATGCAGCAGAAACCTGAACAGTACTCGTACTTGTTTACGTCCCTTGAACCGACGCATTGAATGATGGCAACGCTTTTCGGTGTCTTTCCATCGGATGAGCGAACTACGTGCCCAGCGGTTGGGCCGCCCGCCGTGATAAGTCTCTCAAACTCCAAAGCTGTAATTACATTATCGTATCGCCCGTAGCCGTACCTGGGGTCCTCAGATGGCTCATAAATGTCACAGCCAGTTGTTACTATGATTGCGCCAACGTCCAATTCAACTTCTTCAGGCTTTTGGTTAAAGTTGATGGCTTCACGCGCGCCACAGGCATCCACACACTTGAAGCACTCGATGCAGTAATCCCTGTTTATCGAGTAGATAAGAGGCACTGCTTGATCAAACGGAATGGAGATGGCTTTTCGTGTGCCTAAGTTCATGTCCCATTCATTGGGGTATTCTATTGGGCAGACGTCTTTGCAGTCTCCGCAGCCAGTACATTTTCCAGCCAAAACATACCGCGGGTTCTTGCGGACCTTAACTTTGAAGTTGCCTACAAAGCCCTCTACACTGAGGATGTCCGCATTTGTTATTACTTGGACCTTAGGATGGCGCAGTACTTCCACCATCCTAGGTCCTTCAATTCATATGCTGCAATCCAAAGTTGGAAAAGTCTTGTCGAGCTGCGCCATGTGTCCTCCTATGCTCATGCTCTTCTCGACAAGGTATACTTGGAACCCCATGTTCGCTAAATCCAAGGCGGAGTTGATGCCGGCAATGCCGCCGCCGATAACCAATGCGTTTTTGGTTACAGGGACCTCCATGGTTTCAAGAGGCTTAAGCAGCCTCGCTTTGGCCACAGCCATCCTTATAGTATCTTTTGCTTTTGATGTGGCTTCTTTGGGAGTGCTGGGATGACACCAGGAAGCGAACTCACGTATGTTCGCCATTTCAAACACATATGGATTTAGCCCTGCTTCACTTACGGTTTTCCGAAATGTTGGCTCATGCATCCTTGGGCTGCAAGCGGCTACGACAACACGGTTCAATTTGTGTTCTTTTATTGCTTTTCTGATTTCTTCTTGCCCCGGGTCAGCGCAGGTGTAGCGGTTTTCTTTAACGTAGACTACGTCCGGTATGGTTTTTGCGTACTCGGCGACTCCAGGTACGTCCACGGTGCCTGCGATGTTCATGCCGCAGTGGCAGATGAAAACGCCGATCCGCGGTTCTTCTGGTTTTTGGGTTTCGGGTTGTTTTGGGGTTTCTGGGTTGCTCATTTCACTATCTCCTCTAAGGTGAATCTTTTGGAAACTACTTTGCGCCTGTTCTCGCCAGCTTGAGCTTTCAACTCTTTAATAGCGTCAACGGGCGATGTGAGTTTTTCTAAAGACTTGTTCCAAGCGCCTGAATGGATAGGCGTGTGATGCACGGTTGTACGTTTAACCGTCAGCGCTTCATCTACGGGACAGACGTTTTTGCATGCGCCACAGTAAGTGCAGAATAATTCGTTAACATAAACTTTCTTGTCTTCGCCAAGAACCAATGCGCCAGGGATAGGGCAAACGTCAAGGCAGTCCTGGCAGCCCTCAGGGCATTTCTCCTGATTAATAGCAATTACTCCTTCGAAGGCTTTTTTGACTTTTATGGCGCCTGGACCGCATTTGAACTCGCATACTTTGCAGGTTGGACAATAATCTTTTTGGATGTCAAGGCTGAGTTGGACCCGTTTTTTCTCGGTCGGCGATAAATCCTCAAGGTTTTCGATTGGTTTGCCGTCATAGCCAACTTTAGAGATTTTTATGAGCGACAGGGGGCAGGCTGATTCGCATTCTACGCATTCTTTCGGGCACAGGCTTGTGTCGACTTTTATGTCGCGAACCAGCCGAGGGTAACTGTCCTTAGCCAAGATGGAGAGGTCATTTGACCCGTTTAAAGTAACTTTGATTGCGCCATAGGGACAGGTGACATCGCAGATACCGCAGAAATTGCATTTTGCCAAGTCAACGTCCACTTTGGCTTTTTCGGCTTTTTCCCCTTGAATCTTAGGCTGTTTCTGCGTTTTTATGGCTTCTTTAGGGCAGGCTAAACTACATATTTGGCAGCCAACACAGCGTTTTCTGTCAAGGGTCAACTTGTAATTTTTAACTTGCAAGACCCATTCTAACGTTAAAGCTTCTGGCGTTTCTTTCTTTACTTTTTTAAACGGCATCTATTTTACCACCCAGAGGTTTATACGCGCGCGATTCAAATTGATCCAACGCCTAACACAGTTGTTAGACTGATTTGATTGCATCGCTTTTGATATAAATATTGCTTGAAAAAACCCCAGTTTCCACCTTACAAACGACAAATTCAGCTTAATTCCATTTTTTGAAAGAAGAACAGCTTTGCCGTAAGCGAAGGAAGCGCCAAATTCTAAAGGCTCGAGATAGAAAAAGGAACGGATTAGCCTTCGCTCAGCCGCCTAAATTTCAGGAGAAAGCCTGCAGAACTTCTTGGGGGTCCAATTCCCATCACAGCTCCACGGTTTCTCATTTAGTTTTTGAGGAATAGTAGAAGCTTTTTTATCATACGGGTTTGTTATACTGTATTGGTAATACCTGTGGCAATGGAAGAAACTGTTTGCGCAAAGGTTCCAACTGAACTTAAGAAAAAGCTATCCAGCTTAGGCGTAAATGTAAGCGAGCTGATAAGAGAAACCTTACAGTCAGAAGTAGACCGATTGGAAAGAGAACGCCTAAACAAACTCGCCAAAGAGGTATCAATGATTCTTAAAAAGATTCCACCCGAAGAATTCGCTGAATCTATCCGCGCCTCAAGGGACAGCAGATGACAGAGTCGCAGTTGCTGTTTGACTCTAACGCCATATACATGCTAATTAGGGAACTGCCACAAGGCGCCGTGGAAAAACTAGTTAAAAGCGCAACGATTTATTTAGCGTACTACGAGCTAGGCAATGCCTTGTGGAGAGAATGCCTTTTGCTTAAAAGGATAAGTATAGAAGAGGCTGAAAAATCATTGGATTTGATGTACTCAATTCTTGAACGCATGCAGGTAGCCTCACTTGATAATGAGACAGGAAGCGAAGTCTTGGACACAGCGTACAAATTTAACTTGACATTCTATGACACAGCCTATCTTGTAGAGGCAAAGAAATCTGACAAGACCTTAGTCACTGACGACATAAAACTTGCCAAAGCAGCAGAAAACTTGGGCATAAAAACCTTATCCAGCAAGACGATTATGCAATAATTGTCTGACAAACTTGAGACGCGATTGGAAAAAAAACGACAGACTAAACGACTACTAAGCCTACACGCTTGCATCAAGTAAATAGACAGCCCTGCAGAAGGATTATAGAGGGGTTCAATTCCCATCCAAGCAATTCAGCCGAATCCTAAGCTTTGCAATCGATGAACTTAATTATATTCACTAAGTGAATTATTCAGTGACCGAATATATTTAAGTTTTAGGTGCTATGGGACAGCATCGTTGCCTAGGTTTTTTCGGATATCCCTGATTTTGCCAAGCATCTTCGTTTCGGAACTTTCAGCGGGCGAAGCTTCATTTGGGCGGTCTGCGGGGCTGAGGGTTACTTCCATGATGGCGCCTGCGAGGTTTTTGCCTTCTCTTTGCTTGAGAACCGTCCATGGTTAGTTTTGGGATTGTTAGGCGTCCGTCGCTGGTCATTTTGGCGAGGAAAGCTTCTTCTTCGTAGTGTTCGGAGCCGAAAACTCTGATGTTTGCGTTCAGGAGTTCGCCTGCCTCGATTTTGTAGCGCCAGCGGCTGTGCCTGGGAATTATTATTCTGTTGTAGCGCTCCAGCTTTGTTTTGAATGTTATAAGTTCAGTTAGCGGCATGCACCAAACACCTTTTTTCACCATTTTTTACCATAAATTACCAAAATTCACCATGAAAAAACCAAGATATAAACCCCACCACAAAAAAGCAAACCAAAACACAAACACCCAAAAACATCCCCCTACCTACTTTTTACAACCAACCGCACAAACAAAAAATCAACCCTTACCCGAAGGCGCACTTAAAACCCCAAATCTCTGCCTGTACAGGGATTGAAGCGTTTTTAGGACGGCTATACTGAAGAGCACCAGATAAACCAGGTGTGCAACTGCTAGGATCGGCTCGGTCACAAGTAATGGAGCGCTGAAGGGAAAGCCGATTAATGTCGGCATTAAAACCGTGAATATGGGGATAATCAGCAGCAGATTTGACTTGTTGCTTGAGAAGAAAACCTTAGAGTCACTTGTTCTGTACATCACAAGCATCGCGACCAAGAACAAACTCATTTCAAGAGCTATGTTTATTGGGCTAAAAACACTAAGAAACGTAAACCCGAACTTAGCGTTTGAAATAGGCCAAAGCAACTGCACATTCCCGCCTATAAAGAAGTCACCTACAAGCGCATGAGAAATTAACGCTAAATAATATGGCACGGCTTTTCTGCGGTAAACAATGAAAAAAGGAACAAAAGCTAAAGTGGCAACTATCACTGAATGCGAAGGACCCCTATGCAAATGAGCCCCAGTTAATTTATCAACAATTATGTCCGCATCAGGAATTATTGAAAGAACCATAACCAACGGTATATTGAGTTTAACACGCAAGCCCTTTGAGGAACCCTTACCTAAGAGGTAAGCCAGCGACATGTGCCCAACAGCGAACGAACCATTTTTCCTCCTTTAAACCAAAAGACTTCTACTGCTCAGCTATTAAGTGTACGGTTAAAACCAAGCGGAATCAAATTTAGGTGAACACCAGCCGCCAACTCTAATAGTTGACAGAATAACCAGCGAGCACAGTTTAGTTTATTCTTTCTCACAACAAGCTCCACTGAATCTCATGACAACCAGCAAAGTCTTAAGAGTATCATGCCCTGACAAATTCTAAGGCACTATTGCGCCTACTTTGTTGAGGCTTTGATCTTAATACCCAGAGAAGCATTTCTGCCTTTTAATTTAAGATGGGTGCTAGCGAACTTTGCTATCTCGAAGCAATGCAGCAGTGGCAAAAACCGAAGTGAACACAAATAAACTCAGGACTATAGCGATTAAATTCAGGCCGAATGGGGAGTAATACAGAAGTAAGCCAAGTGTCACAACTATTGCGATGCTCATACCGGTACTGAGCGCTATCCTCTCTATGCGTTCAAGATTTCCAGATGCTGCCTCATTAGACGTCTGAAATCGAAAAACCGCTTTAACGAAAGCGTAACCGGGTAGGAATAAAACAAATACTGCACCAAAAAAATTCCGAACATAAACCCACGGATAAACATTATCAGGGATCGCGAAAACCACCACTGATGTTATTGCTCCGGCGGCAATGGTCAAAAAGTACCAGAGAGCATCACCGAGTTTGTAAGCTGGGGGACTGCGGGATTGTAAAGTTGCATCTTCAAGGTTTATCAGCCCTTCAGCCTGTAGCTTTTGAACACAATCAAGTATTCTATTTTCTTCAAAACCACTCTCTTTTAACAGCACCATGAGTTGTTCCACTGATTGAGGTTTCTTTTCACTTACAACCTTAAGCATTGTTTCCCTTAACGCATTAGCTTTTGAATTGCTGAGGATATTTAAGATAATGGAATTTGACATTCTAACCTGTTCCAAAATAGTCAGTTATCAAACAGATCTAATTCAAAGGTTGTAATCATCTTGCGTAATTATTTAGCAAAAAAAGATTTGATTAAATATTTACCAGAAGAAAAAAGGGAAAAGCGAGTTTTTGAAATATCTAAGCTTTTGTTCTTCTTTTATGCAAGACATGGACAGCAACTAATGCGCCTACGATCACTACAATCCCACCAACTAAGAGATACGGAACATTTCTGCTGTAACTGTTAGATATTGGCTGCGGGGAAGACGAGGGACTAGTCACTGGCGAATGTGTAGGAGAGAGGGTTGGTTTAGGCGAAGAAGAGGGAGACGCGGTTGGAGTGGACTTGTTTGCAGGAGCAGATGTAGGTATAGATGAAGGAGTCGACGTGGGCGAAGCTGTAAGTGAAACCCATGACCAAGTAAGAGTCGAAGGTGATGTGATTGTGAATGTCACAACTGATGAACCGCCAGAACCGGGAACACTTCCAGTACCAACCCAACCTGAACAGGTATATCCGGAGTCAGGAGATGAAACATATGCAGTTATGTTTGTGTTGCTATTGAACCAGCCGCTTGTTGGTGAAGGCGAATCATACTTTGAGCTGACCATCAAGTAGTACTGAGTCTTGTAAGCGCCAGTTACCGTTAATGGACCAGAAAGCCCAGTGACAGGCGAAGCATCAATACTCGTCTTAACATACTGAACACCAGAACTTCCAGAAACAGCACCTGTATAACTGTAAGTTACTGAACCAGTAGAAGCATCAACCCAAACAGAAGCAGGCAAATCGCTAAGACCATAAGCAGCACCGTTAACAGTGACAAAAGTACCAGAAGCATCAGAACCCAAGCCCGACTGAGTAAAAGTCACCAAATACTGAGTCTTGTAAGCGCCAGTTACCGTTAATGGACCAGAAAGCCCAGTGACAGGCGAAGCATCAATACTCGTCTTAACATACTGAACACCAGAACTTCCAGAAACAGCACCTGTATAACTGTAAGTTACTGAACCAGTAGAAGCATCAACCCAAACAGAAGCAGGCAAATCGCTAAGACCATAAGCAGCACCGTTAACAGTGACAAAAGTACCAGAAGCATCAGAACCCAAGCCCGACTGAGTAAAAGTCACCAAATACTGAGTCTTCCACTGAGCAACTACCGTCTTCGGGCCGTCCATAATGATTGCGTTTGAAGTTGAAGCTGCTCCTGAAGCGTCACCACTCCAACCAGTAAAGAGATATTGAGTTCCAGTAGCTCCACCGACCTTTGTTGGGGTAATCGCAGCATACGCAGTACTGCCAGCAATATACCACGTTAAATTCCCGATAGCAGCGCCATAATTTGAAGACACAATCAATTCGTATTGAACACTCCACGATGCTGTTTCGGTTATATTGCTATTCATTGTAATCGAAGCCGTATAGTTGCTGCCTGACTGGGTACCAAGGCCTGTATAGCTACCGGTTCCTGTTCCAGTCCATCCTTGCCAAACATATTGTACTCCCGAAACAGTAGTTGGCGGAATAGCGGTTATTGTAACTGGTTGACCTTGACCGAAAGAGCTGTTGCCAGGGGTTACAGTTCCAAAATTGGAACATGATGTTAATAGATTTTGATTGAGTCCAATGTAGTTGCTGCTGACAACAACGTCGGCGATGTAATAGGTCCAGGTCTCACTTGTTTTAGTAACTGCTTGACTTCCGCCGATGATTACGTAATAAGGAGTTCTGTCCCCGTTCACCACATTTGTAGCGTCTATAATGAGTTGACCATTTACGTAAAATTGTTCCTCGCCGTTTGATTGACCGCTAGCAGCTATCCATTGTCTTAACTCGATACAAGTCCAGCCAGTTTGAACTTTTACTGCGGTTGATGTAGAGTTACTTGTGCTTATTTGGCGGTCAAAGCCTGAGGGGTTTGCTGAACCTGTAGCTTCGCGATAGAATATGCCCCAGTACAACGTTCCGCCTACATTGGTTACAATTAGCTCTCCAGCTCCATAATCAGGACGCGTATTAGAGGCAAAGCCGCCGACTTGATAATAGTCCCCGTTTGTTGAAGGGACAGCAGTCGAATTTATGTGAACATATTCCCTAATATCCATAGGATTCGTGACTGAAGGTAAGATATGACAATACAGATTCGCGTTTGGATCAGGTGAAGCGGGAGGCAATGATATGCTTACTGTGCTTTGTACGCTATACGGTTCACCATTGTTTGTTGTCTGGCTATTTATTGTAAGAGCGCCTGTGAATTGAGTCCATAAATTTATGTTGCCGCTTTGAAAATTGTCGCTGAATACAACGTCTGCCTTTGCAAAGTTAATAATATTTAACGAGCATGTTAACACTAAAATAGTTAAGAATATAGTTAGGCTTACAAAAAATATGTTGCTTTTCATTTTTTATACTTCCTAAAAAATAATGGATTTACCTATTTTCTACGTCTAAAATCCATTGTAATGTATTAATTTAAAACTCATTAATTAAACTTTCTACCGCTAAGATTGAGCTATCTATCGCTAATGTGCTTTGCAATTTATTTTGCAAAAGTATTGAGGAAGTTATGAATTATCTGCTCACTTGATCTATTTTATTTAAAAAAAGTCTTTGTTTAATTGTGGAATAATTTTTAAGTGTTGTTGATTGCATACATAGTTTTTCATTGTTGTTGAAGCACATAACTCATTGCCAGTCAGGCAAAGTTCGGTTCATTTTACATCTTACTTACTTTTTACGCCTTTTACCCGAAAAACTAAAAATGTCATGCAACGGTTAACCTTACGAAAAAGTTCAAAGTCTTCAGTTATGACGGCGGAAAGTCAATGAACAATGTATAATGCAGGGTCAGCAAACCAGGAATAAGCATTTGCAGTTACGTCGCGTACCTCAAACCAAGGAACCATTGAACAGATTTGAACTGGATTGCACAGCTGTACACTTGCTTGGCTTGTTGTAACATAAGAATAATATGTTGGCGGTACATAAAGATTCCAAATCACCTGCTTCCAATCGCTTCCCCAGGGTACATAAGTTATTCCTCTAGTCAAACTGCTGTAGTCATCAGCAATTTCTGTATCATTCGGGTGTCCAGCTTGATGCCCTGCTGAATCAATAGTAGCTATTCCGTAGCCTTGTGAACTATTAATGTAAAAATCAAACCCTATTTCTGCTCCAGCATAGAGGTTACTGGATGTGTAAGATGCAGTTTTTATCCATGCTGAGAAAATGATATGGTCGCCGGGTTTCACGTTTATCCATGTTCCGTCAACTTCTCTTGTGCCTCGATTAAAGTCTGGTTTCGTTAGGATGCTTACATCTCCATTATGCAAAGTGCTATGGTCTAAAGAAGAGTAAGATGAAGCTGCACCGTTCATATCTGAAAAGTAAGCGCTGAGAGGTTCTTGATTAGTTTCATGAGGGCGAACTAGCAGAATAGCAAAAACTGAAGAAAAGATTATGATTGCAGTAACAAAAAAGATTGAAGATTTCTTCATCATTAGCTTTTCTTCCCATTCTTCAGAAGCTCGGCCGTTGGGAAATTCTCATAAGTATAAGGTTATAACCTTTGGTCTAAAGAGGCAAGCAAAGTAAGAAACTCTCACTCTGAAAAATTGTCTCCTGAAAGTTGGATTTTTTTTAAATAATGCCTAGATAGTAATTGCTTACTCGTTAAAGTATTAGTCAACCATCTTTGCAAGCTTTGTTAAGTAGGGTTCGCAAAACTTTTGGCAAAGTTGACTAATGATATGAATTGAATTTGCAAAAAGCTATTAAACGGATTCAAGCGATAATAGGATTTCAAAATTCAGGAAGAGAGAGAAATGAAAAAACAACACTTAGAGAATATACGGCACTCCATAAACTTCAGGAAGCTCAAAAAGCCATCAGCTGCAATCATAGGGGCACTCTTCATTCTAAGCATTGCATTTTCCGTTGCAACCGCAGTTCAAGCTACAAATTTGAACATTTTAGGAAATACTAATATTGGAACCATTGCAGGCGGTATTAATGCCAATACACAATCAGTTTCATACTTCACAGCTCAAAACACTGGTCAAATAACCGATATAATGGCTTACATTTCTGGCGACAACAGTGGAAAAGCTATAACAGCAATATACGCTGTCAGCGGAGGTTCAGCCAGCGCTCTCCTAGAACAATCTAACGCAGTAAGCATAGGTACAACTTTTTCATGGGTTGACTTTAAGCTCCCAACACCATACCAGGCTACTTCAGGCACAACCTACGGACTCGCAATAATGGGCAACGTACCAATAAACGTCATGGAAGCCAATGTCGGAACAGGCCAACGTGACTATAGCCTCGGTGCAACATCATACGCAAACGGTTTCACCAATCCCTTTGGTCGTCTCGGAACAAACCCCTATGGAGGAGCAATGAGCATCTACGCAACAGGCACAAGTACAAGTTCAACAACACAAACGCAGACACCAACGACAACACCAACACCCACTTCATGCATTTTAGGAAATACTAATATTGGAACCATTGCAGGCGGTATTAATGCCAATACACAATCAGTTTCATACTTCACAGCTCAAAACACTGGTCAAATAACCGATATAATGGCTTACATTTCTGGCGACAACAGTGGAAAAGCTATAACAGCAATATACGCTGTCAGCGGAGGTTCAGCCAGCGCTCTCCTAGAACAATCTAACGCAGTAAGCATAGGTACAACTTTTTCATGGGTTGACTTTAAGCTCCCAACACCATACCAGGCTACTTCAGGCACAACCTACGGACTCGCAATAATGGGCAACGTACCAATAAACGTCATGGAAGCCAATGTCGGAACAGGCCAACGTGACTATAGCCTCGGTGCAACATCATACGCAAACGGTTTCACCAATCCCTTTGGTCGTCTCGGAACAAACCCCTATGGAGGAGCAATGAGCATCTACGCAACAGGCACAAGTACAAGTTCAACAACACAAACGCAGACACCAACGACAACACCAACACCCACTGCTACCCCAACGCCAACAGCCACTTCAAATTCGCCTAATTTAGTCCCTATTCCTAATGCTTGGGGAGGCTATCAATACGGCTATGGGATAGTTTATACTTCAGTTCTTCCACCCTCTAAGCCACAGATTACTGCTCTTGACACTTCCACATTGTATAACGGACAGCCCTCTATCAGAATTGACCCATATGTAAAACCAAGTGAGAACATAGGCAGAGAAGTCGATGCTAATTATATAGCGGTTACTCCAGGCGAACAGATCGTGTTTACTTGTTGGATGAAAGTGCAGACAGGTTCTTCGACTACTAGCTACCCTCAAACTGGTGGAAGAATAGGCATTGACTTTTACGGTGCGAACGGGCGTATTCAAGGAAAACAATCTAATGGCCAAACATTTTACCCGAACGAAGATAACAACGCAATTATTAACAACTGGGTATGCAATGCTAACGGTGGGACATGGCAACAAAGAACAATACAGTTTACTGTTCCATCAACTTTAACATCTGATAGCACAGGTACACAACAAGCGCCTACTGCCATAATTCCTTGGATGCAAGCGGGACCATATGATTCAACGTCATCTTCCGTCTGGTTTGCCGGCGCAACATTATACATAACGCCCTAAAATCTAATCTCCTTTTCTTTTTATTTGTGATTTGCGTATCTTTGTTAACTTTTCCATTATTGCTAAGGGTATTTCTAGTAACATTGATATTATGCCCAAACCGGAAATCATCGCTCGGAGGTTCCTAAGGTCTGTTTGACTGATTGCACCACTTAATGGGGTTGAGACTAAATAAACAAATACAAAAATGAATGATGATATAACAAGTAAAATCCAATAGGTAGCGGTAAAAAAGTTTAGAAATAAATATGCAGTTGCTGATGCAAGAGCGGATGTGATAAAGATTTTTGCTGAAGAGCCTATGTCGGCTTTAACTCCATAGCGTTTCCATGATAAAAATAGTCCAATGAAATACGCTGGGCAAAGCTCCGATTATGGGGCCAATTAATATTCCTATTATTCCTAACGGGGGAACCAAGATAAAAGCCAAACCTAATCGAGATGACTAGTGCGAGCAAATTCAGTTTCATCACCAGCCTGGTTTCTCCTACTGCGGGCAGAAACTGTCCTATGCTACGCCACCCTATAAGTGAGGTCAAGTTAAAAACCACGCTTAAAGCTAGCAAGGGCGGAGCATTAGACCACTTGTTTCCGTAAAGAGTACCAATCAGCGGGTTCGCAAGCACCATCAAAGCCATTGTAGCAGGAGCCACAAGAAGAACAGTATACTTTACGGATGAAGCGTAAACAGTTTTAAGGAGGTCTTTTTCCTTTTCTGCATCGACCTTTGAAAATGCAGGAAACAAAACAGTGGCAATAGGGGTAGTTAAAAACGTTAATAGAATCGCAAAATTGCTTGCAATTTTATAATTTCCAATCATCGCAGTAGTGACATATGAACCCATAATAAAGGAATAAAAAGAAGTCGATAAACCGCCCAAAATATTGCCCACAGATAGAGGGAGCCCGTATCTTAATAATTGCTTTAGAATTTTGGCAATTTCTGACATGTATATTTTTGATTGAGGGAGTTTTTTAATGATAAAAAAATACAGGAAAAGTAAGCTAATAACTCCTTGCGCCGCAGCAGCCAATGTGTAACCGATTACGGCACCTAAAGCGCCATACCCAAAATAAACTAGTAAAGGAACGGATAATGTGTAGAATAAAGCTCGAATTACAACCGAGTAGCTATTGAGCTTCATTTTTTCGAAGCCAGTAAATACATACCCCACAGCCGACCCCATTGCACCAAAGAGAATGCTGAATGAAGCAATTGTAATCAGGAATTCTGCATCTGGTTTCCCCCAAACTGTAATTGCTATAAAACTGGACAATAACAATGATATTGTCATTAACAATATGCCATTAGACAATTCAAAGATCAGGCCAGCGATTATTACTTTCCGCTGCTCTGCTTGTTCGTTTGTACCCCTATATTTGGCACAGTATCTTGTTAAAGCACTCCCGACACCCATATCCTGAAACAAAGAAAGTGTTGCGGCTGGTACTAGGGCAATTGTGTACAACCCGTAGTCTGCTGGGGAAATAAACCAGCCGAGGATTATCGTTGCGACTGCTGTGATAATTGTGGAAATTGATGTGCCAAAGAACAGTTGTATGCTTCCGACTGCTGAAGTTTTAGCCATTTCTTCTGCTTTATGCAACGTTACCCTCCTTACTAATCCAGTAAGCTTTTGCCTTTTTTCTCCAATAACTTCAGAGCCACAAAAGGAAAAAAATCGTTTTCATTTTGAAAGGAACATATTTGGGCGCATCAGTCAAGTTGAAGTAAATTTCGAAGGCTCGTGTTTATCTTTATTTAGGCTTGGATTTTCAAATCTAAGCATTTATCTTCGTGAGCATACGTCAAATAAGAAAGTGGGATAAAGCCTCGTAACGCATTTGGAAATATTTATTGATATGGTTGCATAACGAATTGTGATGATCGATTCTTTGTTTATCCACCATAGAAGAGCTCTACGTAAAGTGCTCTACGCAATTCTTCCGCTTAACAACCGTAAGCAGTTGGCAGTTTGGATTGAACAACAAAAATGGATTCTTAGTGGTCGAACATTGTCGATGGAAATTCTTCGCGATTGGGCTGAGAAAGATTCTGATGCTTTCCATCGTTTCCTTTGGTCGCAACATCTTGGTTATGCAAAATTTTACGAAGAAACCAATGTCTTTGGAGAACAAAAATTGATTCTAACTCGCAAAATGTTATTTGAACAGCTCAAAAAGTCTTTGGCAACATCTGATTTATCAGGGGAAGTGCAAAGCGTCTTTGACGTAGGATGCTCGGAGGGTTTAATGCTCCGTTATGTTGAGACGAAATTATTTCCGAAAGCCAAAGTTCTTGAAGGCATTGACATCGATGATTACGCTCTCAAAAAGGGAAATGCGTATTTAAATGCACATGGATCTAAAATATGCTTAATCCATGCAGACATTGCAGAACTCGAAAGTGTAATGAATGAAAGCAAGTATGACGTAATCATGTGCCTGGGAGTGCTAATGTATCTCCGAGACCAGGCTGTGGCTAGTATAGTGAAGGCAATACTAAATCATTGTAGTGGTCTTGTTGCAATTGCAGATCTAGCGCATCCTACTGTGGACAATGCAAAACTTGTGCACTCTGAAGTTAGAGGTTGGGATGGAGCGTTAATTCGCAACATTGATGCAATGGTGGAAGATGCGGGAGGAATAATTGTGTATCGAAGGTGGGAAGGGGCAAAAAAGTTCGACGACCAGAGTGTATACTTCATTTTTTGTCAACCGAAAAAGCAAGAGCAGGTTATGAACCAGGCTTAAAGATGAGTTCGCCTAAAAGTGTTCTTGCACTTTTTCCTTTTCCTTTCCAAAAACAAAATAGATCAACCAGATATGGAAAAGTTAATCAGTGGGCACCTTCTTTGCAGCCATGAACTGAAAGTGGTAGATAAATTTGAATCTTATTATATTATCTGAAGCAATTTTCGTGCACGCGCTCCAAGTGGAGTGGGTAAAGCCCATTTGCTTCGGTTTTTAAACTCAATAAACATACTGTTAACTTTCTCTATTGCAGACACGCGCATATTTCTAGGACTCAGCCAAACAACGGGTGCCCTTAAAGCTTTTGCCCCAAAGTTTTCTTTAAAGGCCTCTACTCCTTTAAGCTTAGCACTTGGATTGAAGTCAAACCAAGTATACCCTTTTTCGCAAGCGTTCTTGATGACTTCGTACAACAAAAGATTTACCGGTCTCAGATTGAAGTAGGTTTCTAGAGATCCCCCACACCAAGCAACAAAATGTCTCTTTGAGTGAAAACAAATTGCCCCAGAAATAATTCTATCTCGATATGTAGCTAACCAGAGTTCGATATTGGGTGAATTCCTTTTGAAGATTTCATTGAAGAGTTCCCAGGAATATTTGTCGCCAACTAACCGGTTCCCCCATCTATTTACTGATGCTTCGTAAACCTGATAATACTCGCGCCAATCTTCAATCGAGGCGGAGAGTCTCACGGTTACTCCATTACGAATCGCATGTTTTATAGCTCTCCTGTGCCCACCCGACATATTTGAAGCAATTACATCAAATCCCTTTTCCAGATTGATTGCATGCGTTTCATCTTCATCACTGATTCTTATGCCGGACTTGAAAGCGTTGTTATCGTAAGGATTTAACCTCCAAGATAAATTGTTAAATTTCTTTTTTACTATATTTGACAACAAGATCGCATGACTATTGCTTAGTTTATCTGCAGAGATCCAGCCGCCGTAAGTGCACTCAGGGGATGAAATATATAGTCTTGAAGTGCCCATTAAAATTGGCGCTAAGCCTTTTTTAATTAAGCACGAAAAAGGCAACAAAGCCTTTTTGTCGTCTGAGAACAAAACAAGAAAGGGAGTTAAGAACATTTTTCCTCTTTTGTATGCGCTCCATATTTCTGCCCATTCACTAGAATGGAAATAAGTGGAGTAATCACAGACGCGCCAAATCGCATTCCATTCAAAAAGGGAAGCCGGTCGAAAACTCGATATTGAAATTTTGTTTTCCCGAAAAGATTCAGCTTTTCCAAAAAGGTTCGACGAGAAATTTTCCATAATTTTAGATCTTCTCCTTAAACCTATAAAACAGCAGAGTTAACTTACCGAACCTCTTTCAGGCCTTAAATATTTTAAGAGTTTTAATGGTTTATTGAATCCTTTGAAGTTCGAGGATGCTTTTATGTCAGAAATAAGAGTATCCAGAAACGTTTTGTATTCACGCGACTCGTTTGGCCAAGTAGGACTTTGCCGAGTCTACTGAAGTGAAAACAAATGTGCAAGTGGTTTTACCAAGCTTAATCATATTCTTTTGAAGAAAGTTACGTCTTATGACTGGCTTTTAACCGGGATTCGCTTACTAACCTTGATATAGACTTATTTGATACAAGATCCAAACTTAAGGAGGAAACCATTAATTGATTTTGGTGTAAACCTGTTCGAAGTTGTCAATTATCTTGTTCTAATCTTTTCAAGCATTTACTTGGTTACAGTAAGAAAGTAAACCCAATTATCTAACATATTTGTTGGGTCAATTACTAATTTGCCTGTTGAGAGGGCATAAGCTTTTATAACTGAGAAACAAGCATTCTTTAACTGCTTAAGTTGTTCGTTTGGTGTAACAAAGTAACTCCTAAAAAGAAAATCTTTGTAGACATGATAGATCATTGCATAATGCAGGTCTCTTGTTGCACCTCTCAGCACCAGAAAGCTTTTCTGTTTAACAAGAAATTATACACTCGAAACAATGATACTAATTTATTTTTTGAAAATCTAATTGGAGGAAGCGACTTCCAATAATTTAAGTTAAGCGTTGAAAAAGCAAAGTAACCTTTCTTTTTAGTAACCCTGCGAATTTCACGCAGTATTAATAAACGGTCATCATGTTCTACGGCATTTATGCCATTAAGCTAAATAAGACAAAATCAAAACAGGCATCGTCAAAAATGCTTAGATTCCTTGCATCCGCCACTTCAAGTCTGTATTGAGGAAATTTGAGGCGGCATGCTTTTATCATGTTACTAGAATAATCAATATCTATGTATTCTTTGCTAATCTGGCAAATTGTCCCGTGTTCGACCTGCCCCAACACCAATATCAAGCATCCTCAAGTTTGGCAGTTCACTTCTTAACTCTTCAAGTATTGCTAATTCAGGTTTCTGCAATTCAAGCTGAGGGACATAACCATCAACAAAATCTTTGGATTCATACATTCTTTTAACGAAGTTGCTAATAGAAGTCCGTCTGAAAATCAACAAAACCAATGACACGTTATAATCTAGAAATAGCTTCATTATCGAATGCTTGCTCATTTTGACACACCAAATGGACTATATTTTAGACCCTTCACTTCAAGAAGAATTTCTCGCAATGAACAAGCTGAGAAAGAAGAATTCTGACCCCCAAAAATTTAACGTCTCAAAGTGGTCTCAATAAATTCTTGGCAGTATTGTAGGTAAAGCATGAAGAAATTTTCATTCAACCACTTTTTACTTAAGGAGATGGAGCGAGCAAACGGGAAGACTAATGCACGTGCCAATGCTCGGTTCCCAAAGTACTTGTAAGTATTTAGTGGGTTTAAGATTACTGAACTGACTTCAACTGCGACGCCTAGAAGCGCAACGAGCTTGTAGAAAGCTAATCTCGGACGAACGTCTCCACGGAAATGCTTAGCATAATCCGACAGGAAATTTTCAGCAGTCTCTTCATTGTACATGAGTTTAATCATATGATAAGAATAACCAACATCGAAAGCAGGGTCTCCAATCATTACACTCTCCCAATCAATTACAGTTAGCTTATTGCTATTCGAAAATAAAGTGTGACCTGGATGGTACTCACCATGAATTAAACTAAACTTCGGGCATCCATTATCCGCAACATTAGATTCAAGCCAATCAATTGCATAATTAAAATCTTTCCTCAAAAATCTATAATGCTTGGTTTCTTTTACAAAATGCTCCAGGCAAGCAATCTGGTCCCTTGCGAATTCAAAGCTATCTTCAGGAAATCTAAGACTTTTGATATCTAACTTATCCGGCTCCAAATTGTGGAGAGCGGCAAGGGTGGTTGTAAAAATATCAAGATTGGTTATGCTATTCTTTGCAACTGATTCCTGACTCATTATCAAAAAAGGATACCCAAGAAAAAAAGAATCATGCTCGCAAAAACACGCTTGTGACGCAGGAAAACCAATATGCTCCAGAGCCTTCAGAGTATCATACTCTCTTACGTATGGTCTGACTTCTTCGTCTGAATGATAATTGTTAAACCACAAACCTACTTCATTTGTGTAACCCTTCAGAACAAGATTTAGAGACTTCTCAGAATCACCCTGGTTAAACTTTAACATGAAAGAATAAACATTGTTCGTCAGTCCCCCTGAAAGCCTCTTTACATCTAATACCTTAATATTTTTAGCCTCTTTGGGCACTAGGCTGTAATTGCCATAACTTGCTTGCAGACAAAAGTAATACTCAAGCTTTTTTGAGTCCAACATTATTCCAGTCACAAATCTCCATCAAACTGACAAATTTTGTTTCTAAACGTGAGAGAAGTCGCAATTTTTTAGACAGATCCAGCCAAATCTTGGTCAGATAATTTCTTTTATCATTTTACAAGACTCCATTTACTTGGCGACCGCGCATACAAAAACCTAGTAACGTTAATGCCTTTATCCAAAAAGAGATGACCCAACAATCTGGCACATAGTATTATAATGAGACGATAAATTTCATAATAGTCGTACGTGATTGCGAGAATACTAATCTCAGACCAATCATATAGAGCACGATGGGTAGTCAGTAAACGGAATCTATCTTGCAGAAGCGCTTTTCAAAGCTGAAATTACGGTCTGAAATTCTTGATCTGTCATCCAAGGAAACATTGGAAGTGAAAGAATCTGTGAATATAATTTTTCTGCTTGGGGGAAATCTCCCTTGCGGTATTTAGTCGTTTTTTGGTAGTAAGAGAAGAAGTGAAGAGGTGGGTAATGAACGCCCGTGGTTATTCCTCTTTCTTTAAGAAAACTGTAAAGAGTATTTCTGCTTAAAGGAAATGGCTTTTTAATTTTGACTTCGAGAAGGTGGAAGACTCCTTGACTATAGAAATCTGAGGTTGGGTCATGAAGCATTTCTACGCCTTTGATGTTTTCCAGTTCTTCTTTGTACCGTTTTGCTATTCCACGCCTCGATTTTATGATCGCACTTATCTTTTCCATTTGGTTTAAACCTATTACTGCTTGAATTTCGCTCATTCTGAAATTAAAGCCCAAATCAGAAACGTCATACCGCCAATTAGCAACCTTTTGTTTTGGACTTCTTGTTTGTCCATGGTTCCTTACAAGAGAAGCCCTATTTTTCAGTTCTTTGCTATTAGTAACCATCATGCCTCCTTCACCTGTTGTAATGTTTTTCGTTGCATAGAAACTAAAACAGCCAGCCTCACCAAAACTGCCGATTTTTTTGCCTTCAAACTCTGCACCGACGGACTGAGCGCAATCTTCTATCATTTTTACGTCATATTCCTTGACTAGTCGCTCAATCTCTTTCATCTTACATGGAAAGCCATATAAATGCACAGGGATTACGCATTTGATGTTGCCATTGCTTTTTAAAAGGGTTTCCAGTTCCACCACATCAATTTCGCCATCTTCCCCCACATCACAAAACACTACTTCGCCCCCCAACAGTCTAACTGTATTAGCTGTAGCAACGAAAGTATTTACTGGAATTACAACTGAAACACCATTTTTCATTCCCAACGCATCTAAAGCAAGGTATAAAGATGAGGTACAAGAATTAGTTGCTACACTATACGTCCCTCCTATGTAATCAGCAAAGACTTTTTCAAACTCTAATGTTTTGGGACCCATCGTTAACCATCCTGATTCAAGAACTTCTCTAATCGCATCTAACACCTCCGCCCCAATAGTATTTTGAGGCTTATACAACGGAATTACATCTGACAAATCCTTAGGCACAGGTTATTCGACCGCACGGATTTCTTTATTAAATATTTTCGAATTAATGTTTAGATTAAATTAGTTTGAATAAAGCACTATGTTAGATCTTATTTGCGTGTTTACTACAGGATAATTTGGCGTTGGCCTTCTAGCGTTATTAGCTCAATATTTTAGCTAACTATAATGTTTCATGAGCAACCATGAAGGTTCTGCATAAGGCTCACGTAATTGCTTGTCATGCGCTCCATACCGAACATTTCTTCTGCTCGCTTTCTAGCATTTCGTCCCATCTGCATGGTAAGCCTCTCGTCGAGTAACAACGCCCTAACATGCGATGTTAGTTGATCAATGTTTCCCCAATTGGCCAGAAGACCAGTTTTACCATGAACTACAGCTTCGTTATTTGCCCCAATGTCGTAGGCAACAACTGGTTTTCCATGAGCCATAGCTTCAATAACTGAGTAACTCATTGGTTCTGGCCACAAAGATGGCAACAGAAGCAAATAACTAGAGTTGTATATTTCCTGCAATTTTTGGTTACTCCAAACATAACCCTGTGTCTCAAAACTGTTGCCTCGAACGTCCGTTTGACCAACCCACAGAAATCGGACATCTGGGAACTCAGGTTTAAGACTTTTCGAAAGCTGCATGAAATGGTAAACACCTTTTTGTTTGTTAATTTGATCAGAGAGAAACAGGACTGTTTTTGGCTTACTAAAGGAATAATGTTGGTTTCATCTTGTCAAATAAACTCCGTTGTATACAACGTTAACTTTCGAAGTATCATAGCTTAAGCTCGCCATAACTTTCTTCAGAAACAGACTATCACTTACAATTGCTGAAGCATGACTAAGTTTTCGACATAATATTAATACTTTTCATCATAGCAAGTTGAGTAAAAGGTAAACATGCGATAGAAGGAATAGTAGAAGGCATTTGCCCAGTAGCTTTTGCCCGTTTTGCCAAACATAGACCACAACTCTTGCTTGGCCCATCACAAGGAGAATCAGTAATCTCATTAAAAAGGCAACTCAACGTGCAAACAGGCCAAAGAATCTGAGCTTGAGCAATCGTTGGTATTCCTGACAGCACGCCAGCCCAGAAAGCAGAAAGATCGTAGTCATACCACGTCATAATGATATCTGGTTTAATTTCCTCGAAGTGCTGTCTATACGCATCTACGAATTTTCGATCCAAGACAGACTCAGCTGTCCATGGATTCAAAACACTCCATTTACGAGGTCGGTCACGGGGTAAGAAACATTTAGCGACCTGAATATCTTGTGCCAAGAACGCTCTATCTAATATTCGAGCAACACATGGCTCTCCGCCCGTCCAAGAAGGCTCTAATATGACACCAACAAAAAGAACTTTCATGCATTGTCTCCTGCTACGTGAGATACAAAGAATAATTATATTTTAGGACTAACTTTTTCGACCACCATTTATTTTACTTAGAAACCTGTTTTTGCCGTCTTAATTAGACAGAGATCAGTCAATATTACTGTGATGCTCTGCCAGCAAGCACTGATATAGTGCATGCTCAGATACAATTAGCTCCGATGCTATTACTTTCATTGATATCACCTTTGATTTTGGGAACCTCTTTTGTTCTCGACTAATTTTTCAGAGTGCATGGCATTAACAGGGATTTCCCCTTGAAAATTTTCTTGAGGCGATTTATTGGAGACAAAATCGGTCTTAGGGTTAATCTTTCGGCTCATGACATCGTGAAGGGCTATTAATGTACGGGCGGAGAGAGGCCAAGTAGGGTTTATTGGCATTCCATACCACTCCCTACATTTGGAACAGACAGAAATTTCTTTAAGATCCATTTTTTTATGTTTTTTTCTCAAATCTAAGAATTGTTTTGAATTCCAAATATCCTCTAGCTTTTTTTCCTTAAGGTTTCCAAGGGCTATTTCGCCATTAAAATCTCGACAGCACATTACTACAGTTCCATCAACCAAAACCACTACATCCTTCCATAACCATTTACAAGGATACCGGAATCTCTGATTACAATTGTAAAGATATTCATCCTTAGTGCCGCTTGTTCCAACGCTTCCTGCAAATGTGTCGAAGCCTTTAATACGTATAGAATCCACTCCAGCGGTCTTCCAAAAATCATAGAATAATTTAATGTCCCCGTCAGTTTCTTTCATTCTGATGATTTGTACTGTAATAAATGGGTTCTTTGCACCTTTTTCTTGCTTTAGCTTGATAAACGAAACTATGTTTTCTTTAACGTTATAGAAGTTTGCACCAATCCTAATTTTTTCGTATGTTTCTTTAGTTGCTCCATCAAAGGAAAACACAATATAGTCTAAGCCGGCCTCTATCAAATTCCGACCAATATCCGGCGTTAGAAGTGTGGCATTGGTTGAGATGCCAGTATGCACGTGTTTTCTTTTGCAATACCTTATCATGTTAGTTAACTCTGGGTGCAGAAGAGGTTCTCCAAAATTATGCAACCAAACAGTTCCTAAATGTGGGTTTTCGTCAATGATCTTCGAAAGTAACGAAAAATCCATGAATTGCTTTTCACGTTTCATTTTAGTGATAGGACACATAATGCATCTGAGGTTGCAGAAATTTGTGATTTCAATATTGTCAATATTGGGTTTTGCAGGACTTCTAATTGTTCGAAGGTTATAAGAAAAGCTTGAAAGCAATTGATTTTTTGCGGATTCTACAATCTTTCTAAATCTTGGCTCGCGTATCCCGATATTTTTCATTTTGCTGTCTCCTACAGTTACAGTATTTTCTGCAATCTAAAACGGGGGCTAAGTCGCGTTGATGTTTCCAATATTTTGACTATGTAAACATTTACTATTCAGTTATGCACTAATTTTTTTTTCGTATGTTACGCATTGATTATGATACAATGAATATCTCGAAGTTTAGATGGTATTACGCAAAGAGGAAATTGGAGTTTTATTCGTATGAATTTTGCAAGAAGCATTTCAGGAGAGATTTTTGATTTGCTCCAATGTTCAAGCCTATTTTTCCACACATGCTTGAAATTCTTTCAGTAGCCACGCTAAGGCGCGAATGTTTCCAGAAATTTCTGGCAGGTCATTCCTTTCTTACTAATAGCAACGATTCAACGGCAATTGAAAAATGTAGAATTAACAAAGCCTTTAACAAATCTCTAAGATTGAAATAAACATCAAACATCAAACACATTTTGGCTCTCAAAAGAGAGAAAGTTGCAGATTGATTATCCAAAATTTCTTTTGTGGTTGCCCCGCCAATGTGACGTATTCTTGAACTTGAAACCGATACAACTCGTTTGCCAGCAGAGCCAGGTTTTCAGACGCCCAGCAAAGTATCATCATAATTATAATGGTATTTCAGAATCAAACAATCCGATTTCATCAAGAAACTCTTTTCTTGCTATCATTGAGCATCCCGATGCAAACGACACTTCAAATTGGAAGAAACTCAAAATCGTCTTTTCTTCCAGTCCCTACTGGACAAAGGAACAAGGAGATAATCACTCCAAAGCCCGCCTGCTCCTCGGAGTTTCTTCCCATCGATTCGATAGTATAGTACTCCCAGCCAATCCAATCGTTTTGTCTTTTTCCATGCTATTGACTAAGGGAGCAAGCCAATAGGGGTCAGCGATTGTGTCGTTGTTTAAAAAAGCGATGTATTCTCCTCTTGCATGACTGAAACCAAAATTATTGCCACCGCTAAACCCTAAGTTTTGATTGCTTCTGAAAATTCTTAATCGACTGTCATTTCCGAAGGTATTTTCGACTATTTTCAAGCTAGAATCAGTGGATGCGTTGTCTACGAAGATTACCTCAAAATTTGGATACTTTGTGCTTAAAACGGAAGAAAGACATTGACTCCAAATAGTTTTCTCCATTGAAATTCAAAATAATAACCGAAACGAGAGGAGCATTTTTCTGGGCAATCACATTTTTGGCCTCGATTGGGTTAAGTGGATGGGCAGTTTCAACGTTCTATTAATTCTTCTAACTCAATTTACCTTTAATCCACCAAACTCGGCGGAAGCACTCCGAATTTTTGTCATAAATAGTCGAAGTTAGATCTGATGAGTGATTTGTAAATATCAGCTATGGAAGGGGCAACATTTTGAATATCGTGTTTTTCTGACACAGTCTTAATGCCGTTCGCTGTAATCTCTGCCTGCAAGTTTTTGTTTTTAACCAAACCTATCAAGTCCGAGGCCAATTGATTCACGCTACCAGGTGCTGACAACAAACCATTTACGCCATTAGAAATTAATTCTTTCATGATTCCAAAGTTTGGGGCAACAACTGCGAGGCCTGCTGCCCAAGCTTCAAGTGTAGTTATGTAGCTTCCCCTTGTCCCAATAAAGATGTCACTATTCCACAAAAACTTTCTAACGTCGAATTTAGCTCCATAAAATGTAACGGCCTCTTCAAGTTTCATGTCTTGAACTAGACGATTTGCGTATTCGTAAAGCGGCCCGTATCCGACAATTTTTAAAGTTGCAGCAGGTATCTCCTTTCTGACTTTTGCAAAAGCTCGAATTGGAGTTATTGGATCCTTGGCTTTGCTTAGTCTGGAAATCATTAATATTCTATTTCCAGAACCATTTTGAATTGAATTAGCACGTTTAAAGGATTTTGCGTCAACAAAATTAGGGATCAACCGACTTTTCTTGCCTAATCCTAATTTCTGCAATAAATTATAAGTTTCCTTGAAATAAGTTGTAACAACGTCAGCGCGTCTGAGGACACTAAGCGTTGTTTGATCTCTAATGGGCATGGCCAATGGGTCAGCAGGGTTCACTGAATCGCCATGAAGAGTAACTACCAAAGGACGATGAAAATGTTGGCTCAGGAAAAGACCGATTTTCGGGTAAATTGGCTGCCAAAATCCGTGAATATGAAATATATCAACTTGATCAATCCCACGGACATTCGCTGCTACTTTGCAAAGATTCGATGTTAATGAGTCATCAAATATTTTGTAACTTCGATGAAAAGTCTTGTAAGATACTTTTCTTAGAAGACTTGGGAAAACAGCGTTTAGCCTATGTACTTCTAAGCTATTAATTCTCTCACAGTCATATATTCGAAGTGCCCGCAAGAGAGACATACCAGATTTATCTGTAAGCAAAACAAAATGCATAGCTTGATCTTCTTGCGACAAATAGTCAGATAAGCTAAGAATATATCGCTCTACTCCCCCGATTTCCAATGGAAAGAAGTTTTGCCAGATGTGACAGATGCGCATAAGTTTTTTTCAACTTCTTAGATTCTTTCTGGAAAAACCGCATTACACTAGGTAAGCGTTTTGCTACACAAAAAAATGCTCTGATGATTGCCAGCATACTTAAGTAATGGTTTCGAGCACGGGATTAGAAATCTGCATCATTCACACAAGTTTTTGTACAATGAGATGTATTTTTCCGCGATTTTTTCCCAACTGTAGCTCGTCACTTTTTCATATGCATTACGCGTTAATTCTTCCTTCAGGCGAGAATCTCTATATAAAGCAATAACTTCCATGGATAGTGCGTTAGCATCTTCTGATTTGAACAACAGACCATTAACTCTATTAGAAATAATTTCTCGAAAACTTGGAATATCTGACGCTATTACTGGAATTCCTGAGGCCATAGCTTCAAGAACAACTATTCCAAAACCTTCATGTCTCGATGGAAAAATGCAAACATCTGCAGACTTATAGTATTCTGGAGTCATAGAGTGCTGAAACCAACCGTGAAAAATTACATGTTTTTCAATTCCTATCTTCTTGGCCAAACGCAGGCAAAATCGATCATTACCCTTTCCGACAAGATGCAATTTAATGTTTGGAAATTCAGATCTAAGGTTGGCTACCGCTTGAAATAAAATATCGATGCCTTTTAGCCTCGAGAGGTGACCAATATACAGGACAGAAGGATCACCTTCTAACATTATTGTCTTATTATTATCTGTATACATTTTTAGGTCTACCCCATTGGGAATAACCACAACTTTTTTGCGATCTAAGCCGTACCAAGTAGCGACGCTATCACGCATAAACTCCGAGTTCACCACTATTCGATCTGCCAACTTACAGTAACTCAGTATATTCATCCAATCATTAAACGAAACAGAACCATTCCACTGTTCTGCCCTCAGTTCCAGCTGAGGGATACCGTGAATATTGAGAACCGTACGGGCTTGTCTTAACCTAGCAAATCTTAGCAGAATAGAACTTCCATTGATCCAAGTGGGAGTTGTGTTGAAATGAATAACGTCGAAATCCTTTTTAATAAATTGACTGAAAACATTGAGGTAAAGTTCTAGGAAATCTTTGTTGGACTTTATTCCGCTTAAATAAGTGACACCTATTTTTTTACTTAAAGCCAAAGGTAGGTAATAGGCTACATTGGCTACTCCGCCGCCTGCTGCTTGATTCGATTCACCATAGTACAAGATCTTCAAATGTCATCAGCCAAAATTGGTAGCAGAACAAGCATGAGCCGCGGAATTGTCCAAATAGATGGTTAACGGATAAATTATCAGGTACAATAGTAAGGGTAAACCTGGATACTGTTTTTCAAGTTAAATCAAGAATATTTTTTCTCTTGCGCACATGTCCCAGAAGATTAGGCGTTCATAGATTAGCCTTACGTAAGTGAAGGGGAACAAATCAAAATCCTCTTTTGTTTTGTATCTATTGCTAATAAAACTGCGAATAATTAGAGGGGGAAAAAAAATGGCTACCAAGTTCATTGGGAACAGAATTCTCCATGTGTAAAAAGATTTGTCGTGGAGTTTTTTGTAAATCAAGACCCGATTTCTTATTGTTTCCGCTTTCCGCAAAAATTGTCTCGAGTTGAGTGTTTTCTTTTGATGATAAACTATCATGTTAGGGTTGAAACATATCTTTCCAAGCCTTTTTGCCCTGAATGCGAGATCTCTGTCTTCCATGTAAGTATATCTTTCATCAAAGCCGCCGATGCTGTTCAAAACACTTTTCATGTAGGCAATGTTACAGGTTGGATACTCTCCACCATATATGTTATCGACCACGTCATCTGAACGGGTTGGTTTGTATTCTTTTGAAACGTAGTAAGTCTTTCCTTCTACGCCAATGCAATCTGAGTTTTTTAGATATTTCAGCCCTTCCTCAACCCAGTTTTTTGATACTAGGCAGTCACCATCTGTGAAGAAAACATGTTCTCCAGTGGCATACTTCAAACATTTGTTTCTGCTTGCTGGAAGCCCAAGCTGCTTTTCATTCCTAAAGTATCTTATTTTTTGATCCTTAAATTTCTCAATTATTTCTTTTGTTTTGTCGGTGCTTACGTCATCGACCATGACAATCTCAAAATCACTAAATGTTTGATCTAAAAGATTTTTTAGGCAAAGCTCGAGGTGCTTCTCAGCATTCCTAACAGTGATCAGAACGCTGATATTGGCCCCCACTTCTTCGATCCCCAAAAAATGAGCATGTGCTCAATTTTCTTATTATCTTCATTAAAGTTATGACAATCAAATATCAAGATCTAACTGTTACAATATATTATGCTATTAATTGTACTCAAAAGTTCCGTCCGCTGTTTCTCCGCTAAAGATAGGGCGTGTTTTCGATTTTGTAAGCCCATCTCCACAATCTTATCTCCCCCAAACTCCAGCAGTTGAAGTAATTTTGCTGCTAAGTCTTGACCATCAACATATGAATACTCGTAAGGAAGTAGGTCTCCTCGCACACCAAATTGGTCTGAGAAGATAACTAGACCAGCCATGGCGTAGTCATATTTTCTTTCGTTGGAACCAGCCATGTGAATGCCTAGATTTATGCCAATCCAAGATTTACTAAGAGTTCTCAAGTATTCTACCTTGCTTGGGATGAATTCAAAGCTCTCAAGTTCAATGTTTGTGGAAACTTGTTGAGGCTCAACACCAATTGCATAGACCCTAATTTTCCTATGCACATATGCTAAGGCTTTGAAGATTTCCTTAAGAGATTTATCGGCTTCCGGGCCCCAATGTTCTCGTAGGACTATGCTTATGCTTGGACATTTGTCCTTGGCACTTGGCTCAAATTCCGATTGCGGATAAATATTTGGATAAAAAACTGCTTTTCTGGCGCCCATTTCGATATACTTGAGCTTATCTCTTTCACTACAGGCTATAACTACATCTGCAAGAGCAATTGCCTTCTGTTCAAATTTGTACATCAATTCTTTTGCGATTAAATTGTCTTTGAAGCCGTAACGATTTTGCGCAATATCTTGCGACACGTAGATAATAACCCCTAATTGTTTGAGTTTTTTTAGATTCACAGTGTTTATGCTCAAGAATTCATCTATTAAGAAGGCCCTTGGAGCCCCCAGCCCCTTCAAAAAGCGGATTAGGCTATCTGTTCGGGATTGCGTCGCAAAATAATAATATAATGCTTGTGAAAGGATCGAAAGGAAACCTTCATTGAAAAGCACCTGTGCTCTCGGCCTACTGAACAAACGTCTTAGGATTCCATCACGTAGATCACGAGGGCTCTTCAACATCATTAATAAAAAATAAGCCAAAATTCCTGAAGCGGAAGTGGCCAAGTCAATCCTGTTGTAAGCCCAGTTTTCGGTAAACTTTCTTGACTGTATTCTTGAAACCCGAAGCACCTCAGCCATAGAAGCTAAACCAAAAAGTTGAAGCACAAATCTCGTTTTCTGTGAAAGCTCTTCCCCATCTCTAATTACGATTAGCATACAAGTCAACTTTTGAAAACGGAATTTTTAAAATTCAATCCTTTTATTTTTCAAGTGCCCAATCTTATGTTAATACCAGCAGAACCGAGGAGTGCAAAGTATTTAACTTCTTAAAGAAAACGTTTAATCGTTCTCCAAGCGCGTCAACGCTTCTTTAATGAGTCAGGCAGAGTCTTATGGTAATTAAGGTATCAATGAGCGCCCGCAAGTTCGTTTCGCAAAATCTCCGTAGCTCGAAACCAACAGTTCCGTGAACCTTTGTCTGATATTTTCTTTGCTGGACAGCCAGCAATAGTAATGTCAGGCTCTTTAAAAGATTTGTTAACATATGAGTTTGCTCCGATGGCTATCCCATCAGCAATTTCAATATCTCCATCTATAACTGCACCTGGTCCAATGAAGACATTATTGCCTATTTTCGGGGCAGCAGCGGGATAATAAATACTTCCAATTGAGACACACCGATCTATCCTGCAATTTTCCCCAACCACAGCTTTTGGATGCACTATTATTGGACCTCCATGTGCAATTGACAAGCCTGGTCCAAACACGTTACGACCAATCGTAAGATGCTAATTTCATGCTTAATTTTTGAAGACTAAACCTTGCCTGCAAACAAACAATCTTATCTAAAGGATTATTTCCACAATTCTCCAAGTATTCGACTTTGCGTAGCAACCGTTCGAATTTCCAAGTTTCGTTTTGAAGACTTGAAACTAAAAATCCGCGAGGACGCTTATGCTTAATCGCTAGCGCAAGCCGATCAGCTGCTAAATAGAATTCATAATCTTCTTTGGATTTAATCATACTTATTCTCAATCAACCCGAATACCTACAGACTTTTTCAAAACAACTTTTGGCACATTAAATCGAGTTTCTCGCATTAAATACCCTTAGCACAACGTCAATATGTTGTACAATTTGTCGCCAACAACGTCTGCTTTTCTTTTCTCGTATTCTTCGTACCCGTTCTTCTGCAGGTTCTGGTAGAGTTGAGTATCATCATAGAGACGATTAATGTTTGAAACAAGATCATTCTCATTTTTTGCTACTACCGCATTTACGTTATCGATTACATAGTTGTCGTCATGTGTCATCACAATCGGAGTTCTCATACTCCAACAATCACCAATGAAGCCCCATCCGCCAATTTTTACAGGTGAATAAGCGTAATAGCTACTTCGATATCAATCTAAGTGCCTCAGTTCTTGATAAATGGTTAACATAGCGAATTGCTTCACCATATCGCACTTTTAGTTTCTTTATTATTGGAGCATGTGGACCTGAACCTACTACAACAAATTGCTGAGTTTTTGTTTTTTCTAATATTAATGGTAAGGTTTTTTCAAATTCTTGTGTGTTCTTGAAGGGGTAGAGAGATCCAATGTATAAGCCCCTACAATTTTCACGTGTGGACGCATACATTCAAAGTCGTCAGGTATGTAAGATGGCCAAGGGAGATAGAATACAGATCTATTGTTTTCTTGATAACAGTCCAAGATTTTGCTGATCTCTTGGACTACACGTAATCAAAACGTTGGCTTTTTCGCATAACCAAGACCAGAACTTGGGACCATGAGACATTCCAAAGAAAGCCATAATACTCTTCATTTTGCGACTGTTATAGACTTTCGCCTGAGAAAATTCTGCCTGCATCTTCTACCATTAATACTATAGGTTTTTTCAAATATTTTTGAATTAAAAGAGCGAGCCGCATATTTAGCTCTTGATCGCAAAATATCAAGTCAGGTTTTAGATCTTTAGCTATTTCCAAAATTCTGTTTAATTTTTTGGATGGAAAAAGGAACATATCTTTGGCATTTTCGTAAAGCCTGTATATTTGAATACCAGTCCATATTTTCATATGATGGAAAATTACCTTCTCCCTTTTGACCCATAGACCTACAGGCAACAATTGCCAATTTACACCTTTGTCGTGAAGTCTAATGAGCATGTAAGCGTTATCGTTTACTTGCTTGCTCATTCCAGGGAATATGCATAATATATTCAAATGATCACCGAAACTTTGGGATTATGTCCTGAACAAATACAAGATTTTTTGCTTTTCACAACGGCCTAACGGAATTTACTTGGCTTTCACTGCTATGTAAGAGGGACCAGAATTGTAAACTATATCAAATTTCGGTAGTTGAGAATTATTTTCAATGGAAATACCTTTACCTTGAAGACTACTTTCTAAACCGACCGAATAGATTATGGAATCATAGTCCGTAATATTTGCTAAGCCGAAACGTGCTTCATTGTCAGCATCTACTTGAGTTTTTCCTTGAATTTGTGTAGAGATATAATAAGACATGGCGGCATCAGCAATTAACACACTACTTGAGTTCCAGTTTGTATTTTTCAATCATAAAGTTTGCCGTCTTTGCATCATTTTTAGTTTGAAAAGTTATTGGATAACCACTAAAAGAGGAGTGAATTGGAATGGCAACAAATAACATCAATAGAATTAGAAATAAACCTGTCAAATAGGATTTGAATCTTGTTTGAAATAAATATGTAACTCCTAGAAACAGGAATAACTAAAATTCCAAGAGCCCTTTCACCCAAAGATGAAACAGCAAGTCCCATAATTGAATAAGTTGCTCCCGCAAGAAAAATGGCTCCGTCAACCGCCCTCAATTTTCTTTTGACCAATAGAAAAACGAAGCCCACTAAACATACTAAAACAACCATGATAGTTATCGATCTTGACACAGTTTGCGACATTGCTTCAATTGCTGGCGGAACCGTGACTGGTGTACTCAATGTTGAACTTACTATTGTGCCGTAATCTGTTGGCAAACGAAAGAGGCTCGTGATGTTTAATCCGATCCAATAGGAGCTAAACGTGAATTGAGTAAGCAAAAAAATGTTAGTGGCCACTAAGCACAGTTCAGCATAAAGTTTACTTCTGCTAATAATGCTTCGGAACAACAAGTAGAGAATAAAAAATAATGCGACAAAACTATGAGCGAGTGAAATGCCGAAAAACAAGAATAACATCGTCACCATTATAGAAGTGCTTTTTCTTCGAGTTTCCAGCATGAATAAGACAAAGAGAAGTGCATAGAGCGAGCGAAAATGGAGCGGCTTGATAGTTTAAGAAATAAAACATTGAAATAAAAAAAGAAGCTACAGCCAAGATAGCTCCTTTCTCGTAGATTTTAGCGACATAAATGTACAATGTTATACCGAGTAAAGAACCAATGATTGCGTAAAGCAAAAATTCGTAACTAATCAGTGACAGCCCACTTACAGAAGTTACAATATCAGCTAGTAAGAAAAAAGCCGGCCATGAATAATACTCGTGAATCAATTGAGATGGATCCAAGCTTTTAGTGTTTATGAAATTTTGAGCTAAGCCTGTGAAAGCTTGTGAATCTCCTGTGGGCAGCGAAAAGTAGAAGTAGGATAAGGAGTAAATCGCAAAGATGATTCCTATAGACGCGGCACATTTTAAAGAGTGACTTTTTGAAAATATTCCCAGCATATAAAGAGAACCCAACACTAAGGGAAGACTGACCCAATAGAAAAACGATATATGATTGAAAGCGATGTCGCCTGGGAACAGAAAAGATATGGGATAAGTTACGTACCAAGAGTAGAATAAGAGCACTAAACCGACGGTAAGCGGTATGAATGCTAATTTATTCTTCTCCAAGTTTTAACACCATATTAGTAAGCTTAAAGTTCCAAAGCAAATGTGAGCAAAGGTAATTGCAGCAGTGAACATGCAAAGCCAAATCTCGGCGGGTGATTGAAACAAAAGATAGCAGCCAAGCTGTTGGCAAAATCAACTCTGCAATTATTTCCTGAAAAGATTATTTTGTAGTTTGAGCTTGAAACCTCTGAACAAACCATAGTAGAAGCCAGACAATCTAGCCAAAGAAAACACGATAGCCAATGGAAAGTAGATAATTCGCCGACTATACGTGTGTGTTCGGATTATAGTAAACAAAATGTAACCCAATAACAAAAAAACAAAAGAAAGAGCAAAAATCTTTATTGAGATAAACAACATAGCAACCAGAACTATGCAAATAAAATTTATTATGTAAAAAGAAGCGAAAAGCGATTCATGCCTTGCATATTTTAGAGTTTTCCAACATAAGAAAAACGATGCCATATTTGAGCTATTCCAAAAAGTATGATTCAACCCTTGCCTGTGATGCCAAACTGAGATTCTGGGATCAAAACGGATATTATACCCATTTTCAGCTAAACGAATATGAAACTCCCAATCTTCTCCTGACCTGAGCGTCTCATTTAGGCGACCGATTTTATCAAAGATTATTTTTCGGTAGGCAACGTTGCAACCTGCAACCTTTCCTACAGCCGACCGATCATGGATAACTTCTTCGCCCAAATGTGATTCTAAAAATGACCCCTCAACAAATCTTAACGGGTTTCGTTCGCTTTCTTCAGGGGGAGTTAGATGCGCTCCGCCTAAGCAAATCAAAGACTGATGCTCCTGAAATGTAGAATATATTTTACTCAGCCAATCATCGGGGGCTTCGGCATCATCATCTATGAAAACAACAATGTCGCCCTTTGCATATTTCACGCCCAAGTTTCTCGCTGCGCCCAATGTCTTCCCGTTTTCTTTCAAAGTAAAAATGTTGCAATCTTCAAAGAGTTTACTGAGCCTAGCAGGGTAGAATGAATACACCACTATTACTTCAAACTGTTGAAATATCTGATGTTGTAGTGATTTAATACATCTTTCCAACAGCAGGGGTTTATTGCCTTTAGTAGCTAAAATAATACTCAATAAAGGCTTAGCGGTTGTGTCAATTGCTTCAAACATCTAAGATCCACGATGAGCTTTTTTTCGTGAACGCTACTGATCTCATGCTAAAAATGACTTGAAATGATCTTTCTATTCAGTAAGGTTTTTTATGAAAGAGGCAGGATTGCCGCCAAATAACTGGTTAGAAGGAACACTTTTGGTGACCACGGAACCTGCTGCTATGATTGAATTGTCTCCAATATTAACGCCTTTCAAGATTATTGATTGCCTGCCTACCCAAACGTTGCTGCCAATTATTATTGGACGAGAGGGAACTTCGTTGCACCGACGTTTAACTGGATCAATCGAAATGTTATGACAATCATGATCCGAAATTATGACGCCGTGACCAAACATGCAGTTATCGCCAATAACTATTTCACTTCTTGCGTATATCATTGTTCCATTTAACCAACAGTCGTTTCCTATCGTGATCGAAGAAGAGTCCGTATACGTTATCAGACCAGTTCTGTAAGATTCTCCATCAGGATTGGATTGTAAACAAACATTGTTTCCCAGTTTAATTTTTCCCACATTCTTTATTACACACTGGTTGCCTGTTAGATTTTTCCCGCAATTAATGCCAATCATTTGAACGTACAGTCGAAGCAATAAAGTTGAAAACCGCCATTGGACATAACGTTTGTAAGCAATGGCCCATTTCAAGAATGAATTTCTCATTTCTTTCAACCAATTGTTACTTTGTTGAATCTGAGAGACAGGACTGGGCTAATGCGAATTTAGGATCCAGTATGCGTGCCAAATTTTTCAATGAAATTAGTAATATCTCCATAAATGAAATCGAGATTTTCAATAATTTTCTTTTCATCCCAATTCCACCAAGCAATTTTTAGTAATTTATTTATTTGTTCTTGATTATATCTATAATTAATGACTTTAGCTGGATTTCCAGCTACAATAGCGTAAGGTTCTACGTCGTGAGTCACTACTGAACCAGAACCTATTACGGCTCCATCTCCAACTTGGACTCCTGGATTAATTATTGCTCGTGCTCCTATCCAAACATCGTTGCCGATAGTGATAATTCCATCATTTTTTCTACTCGGATGCTCATATTCAGGTTTCCAACAATTTTTTTTTAACAAATTGAAGGGATATGTTGAAACATAAAAATTCCTATATTCTTTGGAAAGTAAATGACCCATCCCAGGAATCAAAATTACATCTGTACTAATCGAACAATAATCGCCTATGGTGACCTTGTTATTTTTCCAAACTGATTGTATAAGGGGACTTCCATAAGTATGCTTTCCTATTGTCACTTTTCCTTTTGGAAGACTGCCCACATGAAGTAAATTTGCAAAAATAAATTTGAGACGAAGCAAAACAAATCACAATCGAGACATATTTGATACGTTTTTTGTGTCAACGTGGCTTGTTATCTGATGACTTAGTTCAAGCCCCGAATTAGTTCAAGGTACTTGTCGACATATGCTTTAGGCGAAAAATTCTCCTCGTAAACTTTCTTAACTTTCTTCGTAGAAAACTCGCTTCGGGAAAATGCTAATAGAAGATCTTTTAGCCCACTTGTGTCATCAAAAATAAGCTTTTTGTCTACTTTTTCTATTATCTCAGGTAACCCACCTTGATTTGACGAAATAACAGGTGTTCCAACAGAAAGAGCCTCTAAAGCAACTAAAGGGGCATTTTCTGGCCAAATGGAAGGAATTATTACCGCTGAAGCATCTGAGTACAAAGAGTATTTTGTCGGGTCGTCAACGAAGCCTAAAAAAGAAATTAAGTTGTTTAGCGAATTCTTCTGAATGTACTCGCGGACATATGGACTAAGGCTCCCTCCACCCGCAATAATTAACTTCGTTTTGAGGTTATATCTTTGTTCATTAAACAGTTTTAGAAGATTTAGAATGCCTTTGTGTTTTTCTATCACACCTAGAAAAAGAAAATAATTCTCGTAACCTGAAGAGGCGATATTTTCAGGTGGATATGGCACGAAATTAGGCAAAGTGACGGCGGGCACATTTATCTCTTGAACCAGCCGCCTTCGAACATACTCACTGGGCGATATCAGAAGATCGATGTTCTTTGTGGCCATCTTGAAGCTTCGACGTGAACGCCAGATTTGAGGAATTCTTCTAGATTTGAGAGAACATGAAGAACAATTCTTTACAGCACAAGTCTCTTCTTGATTCTTGAAGAGATTACTAGTTGGACAGACCAGCCAGTAATCATGAGCTGTGTACAAAGAAAGATAATCCGCTCTTTTCCTGAGAAGATCATATCCCAAAAGAGAAATATTATGATGATGAACTATGTCCGGATGAATCGCTTTTACGGCTTCCGAAAACTTTCTTCCAATCCATAAAGAATTGCCAAAAGCATAAGTTATTAACGGATCCAGAGTTCGTAGTGGTGATTTGATGGTGTTAATAAAAAGGTTCTTTTGCTTCTCGGTTTGTTTGATAATTAATTTCTTGTTCCTCTTTATTTTATAAGCATCTAAACTGTGAATTACGTTTACTTCGTGGCCTTTTTTTATCAGTTCCTCTGCCAGATATTCAACGTGGGTGGCATCTCCACCGATGTGGTATGGGGGATAAAACGTTGTTGTAAATACAAACCGCAAGCTTTCCATTAAACCCCTCAAGCTACTCTCAAAAATAACCAGAATACTAATTTGAGCGCTTTAATCATTCAACAAAAATAATCTTTTAAAAAAAATTATTGTTTATCTGTAAGTGAAGAATAAATTTTTTCGAGTAGATTTGTAACCATTTCCCAATCGTAATTTTCTCGAACACGGCTGATCGCTTTTTCTTGAATTTGGTTAACTAAGTCGGGGTTTGTAAGTAGAAATTGAAGCTTTTCTTTAAGATCCTCTGAATCTGCATGTCGGAACGAAAAACCAGCGTCGCCGATGGTTTCCAGATTTTCTGGGATGTCACTCACTAATACGCATCGACCTAATGCCATGGCTGTGAGCAAGGCAGGTGATGTACCCTCAAGATTAGAAGGCGTCACGTAAAGATATGCGCCTTTACAGATGTTTTCATAATCTTTTCCATATACATACCCCAAAAACTTGGTGTTTTTGTTAGCTTTTTTCCTTAGAATTCGCTCGTATTCCTTACTGTATGGGTCTCCGCCGATAATGACTAATTCAAAATCTGTTTTAAGGCGCTTGAAGGCGTCGATTAAGTAATGAACCCCTTTTTCGTAAACCAGCCTTCCAACAAAAAGTATGTATTTCTTGTTTTGAAGGGCATTCTTTTCGAGAATCAGTTCATCAGGTTCTGATAGATCAACATTGGCGCCATAAGGAATATAGATAGGAGATTTTCGAAAACTCTTAAAATACCACTCTTGCACAAACCTTGAATCGACGATTGTTGCATGGGGCAAATATAACGCGAAACGAGTTGTGGAACTTAAAATTTTTCGAACCCACATCGGATAGCTCGTTCTTTTCCAAACTAGTCCATCAAGAGTAAGAACAGTTTTCGAGGAAACTAACCGTGGCAAAACTACGAAAGGCCACGCATCAGAACCATAAAAATGAACGACGTCAACGTTATCGTGCAATGCGTTAACCGTAGAAACAAATTCACGGAAAGGAAAATCCAAAAATTTATTTTTTAGACAGCGCACGTATTTCAACTTGATATTTTTATATGATTTCAGCTCTGTTTTTGGGCCCCTGTACCCACAATATACGGTTATTTCATGCCCTTTTTTGGCGAGTCTAGTGGCAACCTCCTCTACGCAAGTTTCAAACCCACCGTACCTTGCGGGGATGCCCATGGTTCCTACGTAAGCAATTTTCATACAATTAACCAGTCGAAATTTTAAATTGGCGATGTGTTGAGGGAGGATTTTGTGTGCAGCCGTGAAGAAAAGTTGAAATATGTTTATTGATTGATGAAAAAAGAAGATTTTTGTGTCGAAAACTCTGATGCATTTAAGTCAAAAGACTGGGAGTGCGGTTTTCCACCTCAATTTGGACTGGACTCCTGTATCGGTCATTATTCTTCATACTCACGACACCTTGTTTCCAATATTTGTCGATGTATTCTTTCAATGCTATTTCCCAATGCCTAGTCGAATCCATCCCAAGCAATTCAAGCTTATAGTTTCTGGACATTTCAGATCTAGCTCTTGCTGCCGATAATGGAAAATAGGCTGAGTTAACAGGGTCCACAGTAACACCCTTTCTTCCCATAAACTCAACAATCTTCCTAGCTACATCAAACCTTGACCCGGAACCCTTGTTTGTGCAATGGTAGAGTCCGTAGAAACCAGAATCGACCAAATCGGCTAAGCATCTAGAAAAGTCATGGGTATACGTGGGGCTACCGATTTTATCAGTGACTGCCTTAAGCCTCTGTGTTTTATTTATTTGCCTGATGATTTTTCCTACGAATTTTTTGTCCTTCTTTGGCCCGCCCCCAACCATCCAACCCGCGCGAATAATGTAGGCTTTTTTCAAGAGAGACTGAACAATTTTCTCGCCTTCAAGTTTGCTTTTGCCATAAACGTTTATTGGATTTGGGTCATCAAACTCGGTGTATGGTTCGGATTTGTCTCCATAGAAGACACCTATGGTACTTATGTATACCATTTCAATGTTCTGTTTTTGACAGACTAGGGCAACATTTTGAGTCCCTATGGTATTTGTGAAAAATGCGTGGTCAGGTTCGACTTCACATTTGTCAACATCTGTTTCAGCTGCTAAATGCATTATAATGTCAGGTTTAACTTTGTCGACAATTTCTTTTATTTGATTGTAGTTTCGTACGTCCAGTTGTGTACTTCCTTCATTTGATGGAAAAAGATCGGTGGCTAATACAATATATCCTCGCTTCGCTAGCGTAGGGCACAATGCGCTACCAAGCATACCATCGGCTCCGGTTACTAATGTTTTCATTTTGCATCACCATAAAATTGGTTTTTTTGCTTTATCTCCGAAGGTTGAATTAAACCGAAGGGAAAAATATCGACATGACTTATCACCAAAATTCCAAAATATTAAGGAGATGACTGGTTCGGTTAAGTTTCCAAGTATTTTAAAGTTTCAAGGCTTTGGCTGTTTCTACGCCGACTTGGCTGCCTCTAAAAGAAGCAAGGTGGACGGTTGATTCGTAGGCTAAATACCTCTTTTCTTTTTGGGAAATGTGGCATCGCAGAGCTTCTCGTTTTTTAGCAACACAGCCTGTTACGTTTACAAAACAAGTTGGCAAGAAAGCTGCCTGCATACCGTTTTGATCACCAGTATTTATTTCAAAATTTAAAGAGATTATTATTTAATCGATTCAAATAGAAGTAAATAATTAATTTGTTCAACAAAAGAGCTCTTAAAATGCAAGTTTTCATAGAAAATCTGAAGACCAAAAAGGTGGCAGAGTTCATTCGCCCTCAGGCCTATTATCTTAAATTTAATAAAGGAAATAAGCATAGAATCAAATTATTTTCTTAAATTAAGAAATAACTCGATGCAGATTCAATGTACCTTTGTCACTGTTAGACAAAGCTTTTCCTGAAAATCTAGAACACACCGCATGGATCTATTGTTTTATTAGTGGCACATTTGCCCAGAGAGGAACTGTTTTGTCTTCTACAAACGTTGCCACATTCAGAACCTTGACAATCTCATCATTCTTAACAACAAGCGGCAAGCTCAAGTCATTTACATGTTTGAGAATAAAATCGAGATCCCTAATTTGACCACTTTTTCTAAGATATTCCGCGCTTTTTCCTTCGGCGCAAACAGTCACGGGCTTATCCCTCCATTCGTTTACAAGTTCAAGTGTTTTGTCGTCTTTGCAGGAATACCCGGCTTTCATGAGGCCAGATGCAATCCAAGAGCAACACAACTTATCCTCCTCACGGAATTCACCGAGCGTGGGTGCACAAAGGATTTCTATATAATCATATAATCCAGCAAGATGATCAACAGTTGCACCGTAATTTCGTAGGCATGCCACATAAACTGAACTGCAATCCCTCAACGAGTAAAGTAAAGGCATTCCAGAAGAAGAAACTACGATTGCAGAACGATCAATATCCTGGCGCTTTTCAATTTCTACTGGACTATTATTAATGTCAAAGCCGAAAGGCATTTTGCCTCCTACCTCGCCAACAAGCAAGGACCGGTCAAGCCGTTTTGCAAGCGCAAATGCGGCTTCAACTGATGGCGCAAAAAAGCATCTTCGCGCAGATTCGATGGCGGTGGCTGCCACTGTCATTGAACGGATTACGTCAATAACGACAACAGCAGATTTTTTATCATAAGTTTTTGAGCTTTCAGCTAGACAGTCGATAGCCACTAATTTTTTGTCCAGAAAACTTGGGCCTCCTTACACAAATTTTGTTCTAACGGGAGTCGCGGACGCAGAATATCTTTGTTAAAAGCATCTGAATGCAAGCCGCGACGATAAATCTCCACTCGCAACAACTCTTCAAGTCTAACGTTGCAAAGATGGACTTCTCTACCGAAGTGATCTAACAATGCGAATTGACTAGGTTTGTTAGGCGCCTCAAACGTAACGGTGCCATGGCCAAATGCGTCGGCGAACCGATCAGCAAATCCAACATTAAGATTGCCTTCGTCATCAAACAGTCCAACGCCCTTGGCGCTTTCTCGTGCCTCAACAACCAGTTGAACAGCTCCAGCATCCAGCCATCTTCTTCCTTGACTAATTAACTCTTCAACAATATCTTTAGTAAAAGCTCCAATGTGTTTTTTTCCAAGCTCAAACTGTACCTCTAGACCGCGAGAATTTGCAGTCTCCACAATCTTTCGCGCATCTAAATTTATGTCAGTGAACCCTTCCCCGCATTCTATCCGACTAAACCCAAAATCAGCTACTAGATCAAGATATTGATGCAGTTTACCCTGCACAAAAGCAACTTCAAATGGACCGCCGCCTGTGGTAGTGGATACTCGGTATTTCTTCGCAATCGCAATCTTTTGACGCGAAACATCCTCATTTGCAATCATCCAACATGCCATTGAAATTTTCAAAATTGAAATAAGGTGATGACTTTGTTTAAGATGACTTGAGAATGTCGCAAGATCGTATCCTGGATCAAACGGGCTCGTCGCTGGACTGATTTCTGGAACACCGATTGATCTGAGATATTCGTTGGTATGAAGTCGATTTTTCAAAGAGCCAGGAGGACTATTCATGTTTTCACTCTATCTTTCAAAAATCATGTTTGTTGTTTTTTCTAGTTTTCAAACAAATTTACAATAGAAAAAATTAAAACAGCAAGCGACAAAGCTTTCGTTTCCAAGATTCATTGAGGCTGGAAAGAGATTTGTAAAGAAAAATTTAAGTGTTCTTTCAATTTGTTCACGAAATTAGTTTTACTTATCTTCTTTTTTGGGATAGAACAAGGTATTGTGATCCAGTTGAACGTAAAATTGGATATCCGCTGTCAGCGTATTCTTGTAGCTTCAGTTGAATTTTGATTCCTATCCGATCAGGGAACAAGCGATAACTAAAAAAGGTGAATGGCCCGAATCCTATACTTTTGCTCTTTAATACGTTTAGACCTGCCACCCGCAAAGCTTGATTGAATTCTTTTATTGAGTGTTGTCTGTAAGGTGGAGCATTGATCCAGGAACCCCAGTAAGTGATTAATCCTGCTCTTTCGAGTTTATGCCTCCCCCATCTTCTGATGTTTGTGATGGCAGGGAAAGTAAAAGGATCAAGTAATGTTGTCGCTCGTAAAACGTTATCCATTGTCAAAATAACGTATCCGTAAGGTCTTAGAACCCTGACGATTTCGCACAAAGCTTTTTTAAAATCATGCAGCCAAGGCATTACACCTAAAGCAACAATCAAATCAAACGATTGGTCTCTGTAAGATAATTTGTGTGCGTCTCCTACAGTTGCATTGATTAGATTTCCAATGCCTCTTAGCCTTACAAGTTCAAGGGTTAAATCAATCATCGTTTGAGAATGATCTATAGCTTCTACGGCAAAACCTCGGTTTGCAAGAGCCGCCGTCATGAAACCGGCTCCGCAGCCTACTTCAAGAACATTGACAGTTCTTGGAAGCGATAATCCATCGATATAACCTAAGGCCGCAGCTTGGCGCCGTTGATATATAATTCCATTGAGGTCGCTCTCTTTGTAAGTATCCCGCCAGTAAGTTGCATTTTTATCAAAAAGGTCATCTATACTCTTTTGGAGATTATTGTTTTGTACTTTTTGCGTAAACAATTGTAAACAACCTGTTCTGTTTAAGCAATTTCATTAGTTGAAGCAAGTTAAATTAGAAGAGATAGATCCTTTCAAATTTGACCACAAAATAAGAAAAAATGGGTCTGCTGCAATGAATATTCATTTATTGGCTAGAGAAACCTAACCAAAAAAGATGAATCCGGTTAATTTTTTTTGTAAAATACCATGTCTCAAAAAATGTCGATAATCCTTAAAAGTGAAACCCAACCTATAAATCCTAAATCATGATTATAGACACGTTAGTTAAAAATAAAGGTGATGAAATTCTACACAATTTCATATAACTTTATTTTGTCATATTCAAAGCGAGGCTCACATACCTATTGTTATACTGAATAGTGCCCAATGTTGAATTGTAAATCGAGAGTTCTACAAAAAGATTGTAATAAAAGCCTGTTTGTTTAGCATTCCAAGTTGATGCGGTACTGACAGGATAGTTTATTCCGTTAATGGTTATTCCAGAAAGCTGACATTCACCATTAGTAAAGGCTAAATTGTTGACCTGGAATGTTAGGGGTGCCTCCCATGTTGCTCCATTGCTGATAAAAAACTTGTATTCGTACAAAGCAGGCAGAGAACTGGCTGTTCCAAGCGTTGAATCGGGAAGAATCGCAGTCTCGTTTCCAAGTTTGATAACACAAGTATAGTATTCGGATGATCCCATCTCATTATCTACTCCCAAATAAACGGAATACGTTACACCGGACTTAATGTTGAATGGAATGTTGCTAAAGGTATAGCTTGACCCGAGAAGATAGATTACTGAAAACTGCTCACTAGCTGGTGGGGTTACAAAGAGAGCAATGGACGGAGAAGCGAACAGCAAAACGCCAATCAAGGCAAAACTTAAAAAAATCGCTTTATAGTTTTTAAGCTCCGTTGTTAACCACCTTTGGCTTTAGTGCAAGTAGTCTTTTGTTATAACCGCGCTTAAATCGGCGCCAACCAACCAAAAAAATGACGACGTAAATTAAGGGGGAGGCAATAGAAAATATGATGGTAAACAAAAAACGGTTGTGCGATTGGCTTATACTTACATTTTGTAAGGTAAGGGCATCACTATTGACTTGGTTTGCTATTGAACGAGCATTGTCGGCGTTCGAAGAAACCCCATTTGTATCTCCGCTTTGATAAGCATTATTAGCCTCTGATAAAAGCTCTACTGCGTTGTTGAGGTTTGTTAATAATTGAGTGACATTGCCTCCTGTTTTTTCTGCAGCTAAAACATTTTTGAAAGCCTGGTTAATAGCAGAATCGGCTGCTTGAATGCTAGCACTATCGCTGCTTGCAGCAAACGCCATCTTAAAACTTGGAATTATAGTTACAATAATAAGTATACCAACTACTAATAACATCCGTTTATCCAAGAAGTTGCCTCTTTTAAGATCTTAGTTTCCGTTTTAGAGATTTTATTAAACTATTTACCATAAATTATATGACTGGGCAAGATGCTTTGATAACAACAATAATTTAAAAAAATATTTTTGATAAATTATTTTCTGAAATTTTTCTTATCAGTATTTCAGGTCATCTTTTTCCTTCTCAGTTTGCTAGGTAACAGAACAGCTATAACCGAGAGTATTCCTACTATTACCAAGATAATCCATATTGGGAATGGGGTAACTATGGGTTTTGACCCGAAGATTATTTGTAATTCATATACGCTGTAGTATGTTGTGTACCAAACGTAGTAGTTGTTGGCATCTTGTGTGTATCCCTGGATCAGGGCTGCTTGGTTGTTCACGTAGACGGTTGGGTTTGTTCCACAGGGTAATGCCGTTTTGGGGATTGTTAGGTTGTCAAAACCTTTTATCACGTTATCTGTAACTAGCGATAGGGATAGGGTTGATGAAGTGTTAGATTGGTCAGTTTCTATGGTAGCGCTGATTATTCTTGAACCTGGTATGTCACCGTAAGCGGTGAGGTTAATGCTTGAGCCATTGTTTAGGGTTGCAGATATGGTTATAGAGCTTGGAATCGGTGTAGATGAAGGTTGAGGAGCAGGTGTGGAACCGGTACTCGGTTTTGAATTTGGGGTTGATGTTGGAGTTGGTGTGTAAGTAGGACCTGGCGTTGGGGGAACCAAAGTGAAGGCGGCAGTTATAGTGCCAGCCCCATTAATCGTTGCCGTCGTGGAGGCAGAGCTTGCATTGTTGAACGTTACTGAGCTAGATGGACTTGCACTCCAAGACGAAAAACTATAACCATCACCAGGAGCGGCATTTATCGAAACTACCTGACTATCATTATACGTTTGAGTCCCAAATGGGCTTGTTAATGAGCCGGAGCCGCCACCACTGGTCGCAAAGGTCACTTGATAAGTAATCTGAGAGAAAGTCGCAGTAATCGTGCCAGCCCCGTTAATCGTTGCCGTCGTAGAGGCAGAGTTCGCATTGCTGAACGTTACTGAGCTAGACGGATTTGAACTCCAAGACGAAAAACTATACCCAGATGCGGGCGTAGCAATTATCGAAAGTTGAGAACCAGCATTATATGTATAAGTCCCAGTGGTAGGGGTAGTCGTTCCGCTACCGCTCGTGGAAAAAATAACCTGATAGGTAATCTGAGTGAAAGTTGCAGTAATAGTGCCCGCACCGTTAATAGTTGCCGTCGTAGAAGCAGAGTTCGCATTACCAAAAGAAACCGATCCGCTAGGACTTGCACTCCAAGACGAGAAAGTGTAGCCGCTACCAGCAGTCGCAACTACAGCAACTTGTTGTCCAGCGTAGTAAGACTGGGTGCCAGATGGGCTTGTTGTCCCTGACCCTACGGTATTGAAAGTCACTGAAATTGGTGTTGGAGGAGGTGTAGGGGTTGGAGTTGGGATCGGAGTTGGAGTGGGGGTTGGAGAAGGAGTCTGGGTGGGTATGGGAGTTGAAGTAGGAGTTGGTGTTGGGCTAGGGTTTGGCGTTGGATCAGGAGTTGATAAAGGCGAGGGGGTATTTATTGAATCTAAAGTAAGGGTTGAGGCAAAGGATGCAAAGGAGGTATGTGCAGGCACAAAATAAGCTGAGTAAGCAATCAATAGGCAAATTAGAACACATGCAATTATGCCTAAACATGGTTTTTTAAAATTGCCCATAAATTCCTCACAGCTATCTTCCTTAGGAAGTAAGGATTTAGCGATTGTGTCTATTGTCAAAATGCCTACTTTTAGAAATTGACCAAAAAATTAAAGCAGAATATCCTTCTTTAAATTCTTAAGCCTTCAACCAGAATTCTTTTCATTATACCCAAGCCGTGTCTAAGCTTAAGTTTTTTTTCGCCCATTCTAATCCTGTAATCAATGGGAAGCTCAACGATTCGGAAACCTTTTCGTTCAACAATCGAGTTCATTTCAGCCTCAACATCAAAGCCTTTGCTCTTAGGCCTCCAATTTTCTAGAATTTCACTTCTAACAACACGCAAACCAGACAGAGGATCATCAAGCTTAACACCATTCATTACAGCTTGGGCAAGCGCCAGAAGCCTGTTGCCAACGTAAAACGGGTTAGTCAATGACTTGCTGTCGTTTAATCGGCCTTTAAACCTGTCACCGATAACCATGCCCACGTTAGGATTTAGATCTAAAACCTCAATCATTTTTGGAACAAATCTAGCTGGGTAAGTAAAATCGCCATCAGTAAAAACAATATAGGGCACTTTCGAGCTCAGGTTTCTGAAACCCTGAAACAGCGCATTTCCTTTACCCTTCCCTTCCTGTAACATAACATCGGCGCCCATATTTTTCGCTATTTCAATAGTTCTGTCAACGCTATTGCCATCAACGACAACTAAGTAGGGATTTTCCAGAACAGTTTGCAACTCATCTATAGTTGCCCCTATGCCTTCTTCCTCGTTAAGAGTTGCAATAACCACTGATACATTTGACCGATGAAACTCAACCAATTCTGACCCCGCTCTTTCTTCGTTAAAATTTGTAATTACGATCGGGTCATTTGATCGAATTGCAGTCATAAAAACACTCTAAAAACGTAAAATTAACGTTATGAACTATGCGGAGAATCAAACTATTAAAGTCGTAAGGATAATATATCCTGAACAACCAGAAAAATGTTCTATAGCTTTAAAAAAACTCTGTCATAGAAGAGTGCTGCATTTGGCTACTGAGCAGAAAGAGAAGTCTTATCAGGAAAGATCGCTTAATTGGCTTATTATGTCATGATTTGTTTGCCTGAATGCAAGTTTTCCCTGGACACAAGTTTTCCAGAATTTTTTTCTTCAGTGAAAAATCGTTAAGATGTCTCTCCATATTTTTGTTAGATCGAGAATAATTCCTGTAAGCGTTTAGATATTCTTGTCCCTTGAAAGTTAATTTGTAGGATTGGTTATTGTTCTCGAATTTTATAAGCGATGCGTCGACGATTTCGCTTAGATAGCGCTGCAAGACTTTATAGCTTAAATTAGCCTGATACATTATCTGGGTCTTTTTAGCTGCCTGGCTTGCAACATTTAGGATGTCAGCTATTATATCCAATCTGTCTCTATAATTACCCAACCGGAGTTTCCCCTTAAAACAAAATAATATTTTAAAAACTTTTAGACGTGCAGCCAGCCTCTGCCATTTTTCTTTAATTGCTTCTTTTCTTCAAAAGGCAATTGAGTTAAACTTTTACTTTCTGACTTGTGGGTGTTAATACTATTTTTGATGAATTTTATCCATCCGCCAACATGTGGATCAGGAGGGATGTATCTTTCTGCGTTTAGGATTTCGTGTTCTTTCAGAATTTCTTTAAAGTTTAAAGCTTTGAAGTCTCTTGTTGCATGAATTATTGTGCCTTTGTCTATGAACAGTTGATCGTAGTTATTGACTGCTATACCTTCAGCTCTCACTTTGTCATCGTATCTTTCGTTCCAAAGTTTTTTCCACTCTATTTTTATTTCTTCAACTAATTCTTTTTGTTCCAAAGGCGTAGCTAATGAAATCCCTCCATAATAGAAGCGGATTAGAAAAAGCTTTTTTTTAACTTGATAAAACTAGCGTGAGGATTATTCCTCAATTAAGTATGGTTGAAGTCTCTTATTTAAATTGTAAGGATGAATTGTTCTATTTTTATCTAACATTAAATAGTTTTTTCTGTATTTTTATTGATTTTATGTTGGATTTTGTTATTGTTTGCTTTAGAACAATTCGTGTTTTGTGATGGAAGAATGTTATCAATGAGTCTGCTTCGGGAAGGTTAAGCTGGGTTGGGAAACGCGTGGTTCTTTTACTAAATTGTTTAAATTAATTTTGGCTTAGGTTAAGTTTTACCGTATGCTTCTTTGGCAGCCTGGCTGCTTTGCAACGTTTAAATTCTACTTTTGCAATTAATTGGGAAGGGATTGTTATGGCAAGCTTAGTTTTTGCTAAAAATGTGTTCTTAAAGGGATTTAACTCTGTTCAGGAAAATGATACACTTTCCAGATGTTTAGAAGCCTTTGAAACAGGTATGCCTCCGGTTTTAGCCGTTTTAAATGATAAGGGCAAGTATGAAGGCATCATTACTCGACGCTCGATTTTAAGGTCACGACTTGATTCTACCGCGACCAAAGTCAGAACGTTAATGAAGGTTGCGCCCCCTGTTACCTTGGATTTTTCCTTAAGTAAAATAGCTAAGTTGATGATTGAGAGTGAGATGCGGCAGCTTCCAGTTTTTGAGAAGAATAAGCTGTTGGGGTTTGTTACTGACGAGAACATTATTCATGCGGCAGTTCTTGAGGAGTGGGGTAACACTGCAATAGAGAAAATCATGACGCGGGCACCTCACACTATTGAAGCAAATCGCTCTGTCGGAGCGGTTCTGAGTTTGATGCGGGAATATGGTATTTCACATATTCCAGTGATGGACAGCGGCAAAATTGTAGGCATGATTAGCATTCAAGATATTTTGGAGAATATTTATTGGCCGCAGAAACGGCAGACAACTGGAGACATTGTTGGAGAGAAAATTGAAACCTTAAGTGTGCCAGCTAAGGGCATAATGGCCAGACCTGCAATTACGGTTGAACCTCAAACGAGCCTGCGTGAAACAGAGAAATTAATGCATGATCGGGACATTTCCTGTCTAGCAGTTGTTTCAAACGAGCGTTTGGTTGGCATAGTGACGAGGCGGGATTTTCTTGAGCCGATCTCGCAGCTGGAAACGGTTGAAAAGAAGTTGTCTGTTCAGTTCGGCGTTAAAGATGTAGATGTTACTCCTGATCAGCAGGGCTTCATGATGGAAGAATTCGATTCCTTCACACGCAAGTACCAGGACGCTTTCCAGCTGGGAACACTTTTTGTCTACATGAAGAGCCACGGCAACACAAGCCTAAGGGGAACGCCGCTGATTCATTGTCGTCTGCAGTTCAGGACTGTGAGGGGAACGTTCTTTAGCGCCAGTGAAGGCTGGGGTGTTGAGCCGACTTTCAGAGTGGCATTAGACCGGCTTGAGAGGAGACTGCTGAGAAGCAAAGAACTGTTAGCTTACAACCCCAGATACGCCAAAGACTACCTGCGCAAGATCGGGTTACCCCAAGAAGAAACCTAAGCCCTCTTTCCTCTTTTTGATTGTTTTGTTTTTTTGCGCGATAGTTTTAGTTTTCGTGTGTTTTTGTTGTAAATAGTAGGGTGGGGAGGTTTTTTGGTGTTTGTGTTTTGGGTTGCTTTTTTTCGTTGGGGTTTAAATCTTGGTTTTTTCATGGTGAATTTTGGTAATTTATGGTAAAAAATGGTGAAAAAAGGTGTTTGAAACATGCCGTTAACTGAACTTATAAAATTACAAAGCTAAACTCCAGCGCAACAACGACTTACGGTTCCGACGCTTCAAGGGTGACGCTGCAAAATGAGATCGGCGATGAAGTAGTTTTCAATTTAAAAAAGAAAAAAAGAGGGTCTCTGATCAGATATCTGCATCAAATTTGTTTTGGACTATCGGATTCTATCGTTACAGCGGCTGCTTGGCGATAGTGGCGTGAGAGTTGTCCGCCTATGAGGATGAATTATACTGCTAATGCGATTTGGGAAACGCGAATTTAACGTGTGAAAAGGTATCAAACATTTTTCCGAAATTATCAATCGACAGATAAGTTTTAAGTCAGACATTATATCTTCTGCGCGTCATTTAGCGGGAAGCGCTTGCTCCAATCTATTTCAGCGCGCATGCGTGTTCCAAAATTAGGTTTCAAATGGTAATAAGTCTCGCCTCGCATCCTTTTTTTGGATGCGAACACGAAGAGATTCGAGATCGTTGAGACACGCTAAAAAACGTTATCTTTTTAGGTCTCGATAATGAATCATATTTGTATAGGCGTCGACTTCTATATACGGTCATTAGCGAGTCCATGACTCTGGTCGACTGGGAGTGAGTAAATGGCTAAGAAACCGAAAAAGAAGGAAGGCATCGACCAGGGTAAACTTCTTAAGAAAGCCCAGCGAACCCGTTCGAACCTTCAGCATGTGGCAACGGCGACCGACATTAACACTCTTTCATTTTTGATGTTCCAAGCGACAGCGTTTGGCGTCGAGCGAGTTCGCCCCGCAGATTCGTATAGCCTGAGGCGACCTTTGTGAACGTCGTAGTTGCCGGTAGTCAAAACGACGCGAGTTTTGCTGTTGTGGATTTCACTAACCCCGCTACTCCCACGGTGGCTATTGTCGCCGCACCGTTCCAGGGGGGCTGCATGGTTGACTGTTCCGGGACGCTCGCGGCCGTGGGCAACTTCAATGGCGGTCAGGTCGCGATTTACGATATCTCAATCCCTTCAACCCCGGTTCTCAAAGGAAGCGTCAGCACGGTGCTTGGGGGCATCGGAGCCATCTCGATTGACGGCAATCGCGTTCTGGTCGGGGAAGTGAACGGACTGCGCGTCATCTTGATCGATGTCTCTACGCCCTCGAACCCGACGATTCTGTCCACTTTCAGTAGTGCCATCTCCAGCATCTCGTCCGCTGCGCTGAAAGGCACCAAGGCGATCATATCGGGCCCCAACGACCTCATCTTCGCCGTGCTGGACTATACCGTCCCTGCCACCCCCACCCAAGTCAAGTTCACCCCGGGAACCGGAGGCGTTTTCTTCGGAGGCGCGGTGGCTGGGGATCTTGACGGCACGAACGCCGCGCTTGCGGACATCGGCGACGGAAATGTTTACCTTTTCGATGTCGGCGGCGCCAGTCCAGTGTTGCTTGGCAAAATGCTCACGACACAAGCGGGCGTCTCGTCGTTATCAATCAGCGGAACCACTGTCGTCGCGGCCTCCTCCAACGACGCGACCCTGTCAGTGGTCAGCTTTCAAGCCCCGGCGACTCCGACGGAAAGCGACATCTCCAACGGCCTTAACGGCGGGGCCACCGTGAAGCTCGCTGGTGCCTTTCTTAGCCGCCGGCGATATCCTTGGGACTAAAGTCAATCTCTTCAACGTGGTCGGCACCACGGCCACGCTCCTAGGCACAGCCGATACCACCCTTCCCTCCATCGCCACGGTCGGCTTCACCTCCTTCACCGTGGTATCCCCACAGTCGAAAATCAACGCGACGCCAGCCTAGTTTGGCGTTCGGGACTGTGCGCGTGAACACTGGAAAGACGATCTCGGTAACGCTGTCGAACACTGGCACTGCAACCCTCAACGTGACGAACCTCAAGTCGTCTGCGGCGCAGTACGTGCCGTCGCCAACCGGATCGCTAAGCATCGGGGCTAGTGGTGGCACGCAAGCAGTACAGGTCAAGTTCACACCGACCGCTGCGCAATCTTTCCCGGCATCCCTCACCATGAACACGAACGACCCGGCGCATGCGAGCTTTACCATCCCACTAACTGGAAGCGGCGGCCTTCCGCACATAATAGTCCCTGGTCCAGTGGATTTTGGAAATGTGGCAGTCTGTCTCTCGCACACGGTGAACGCGACCATTGGCAACACGGGCACAGTAGACTTGCATCTCACGGCCATCGTCGTTTCGGGTACAGGGTTCAGCGAAAGCTCGGGTACGTCGCTGGTCGTGCCTGCTGGCGGTAACAGCAATATTGTGGTCACTTTCAAGCCATCGGCCACAGGTGCCGCATCGGGAGTCTTGACCTTCCTCACTGATGACCCAAATACTCCAAACGCCTCGGTGAGCCTGACTGGAAACGGCACGCCGGAGCCACCTCCTGCTATTCTTGTGACTCCCACCTCGATAGATTTCGGGGTCATACCATTACAATACTTTGCGGGCGTAGCGGTCACTGTTTCGAACAACGGCCCATGCGAGGATCTGGTCGCCACCCTGACCGTTACGGGAGCGGCGTTCTTGATCACCAGTGGCAATCCCACCACCTTACCGGTCAATAATCCACCGATCACCACCACAATCCCGGCAAGTACGTCGCAGTCCTTTACAGTGGTCTTCGCGCCCACGGCGCTCGGCGCCGCCGGCGGCACGTTGACGATCACAAGCAACGACCCTTCCAAGCCCTCCGTATCCGTGCCGCTGACTGGGACCGGCGTGGCCGTTTCGCCAGCGGCGATCGAGTTGATTCTAGACCGTTCTGGCAGCATGGCCACACCTATCACCAACGGCACTCGGATGACCGCCTTGCAGAGCGCAGTGGCCGTGTTCGCCGATCTGGTCATACCGGACACCGGTTTCTCCATGGGATCGGTGCAGTTCGACAGCCAGTTTGCGGTGCTGACGGTGCTCCAGAACTTCGACGCCGCCCAGCAGAGCGCTATCATTGTCGGTGCAAATTCGCTGGCACCTCGCTTCCTCACCTCCATCGGGGGCGGACTCGCACTCGGTCAGACGTCCCTGAACGCGTCGACACAGACTCGCAAGGTCGCCGTCGTTTTCACAGACGGGTATGAGAACACACCGCCGCTCGTCGCGTCGGTCGAACAAGGGATTCTCACCGCGGGCACCGAGGTATACGCGGTTGGGCTGGGAGATCCCGCGTATCTCTCAGTTGCGATCCTTTCCCAACTGGCGGCCAGTTCGAACGGCAAGTTCTTTCAAACCAGCGACCCGCTGGTGCTGCGCAAGCAGTTCGTCGAAATCCTTGCCGACGCCTTCCGCCAAAACATGGCTGCCGACCCAATCCTAACTTTGCAGCAAGGCATTCCCGTTACCGTCCCCGTGAGAATCACAAACTGTGAGAGCCGGATAAGCTTCGTCCTGCTCTGGGAAGACCCCACAGCGCAGGTGCAGTTCTCGATCCAGGCCCCAGATGGCACGACCTTCGGAAGTCTCTCCGCCAATAACAACCGACTGGTGCGTTATATCGAGCGGCCAGGCTACCGCTTCTTCCAAATCGCGCTGCCCCCGGTCCGAATGCGACAATAGGGCCGAAGCAGCTGGGTCAATGGCTGATGCGGATTGATCCCGTGGCGATTGCCGGCGGGAGCACGCGGGCTTCGACCAGCGTGTTGGTAGAAGGCTCGCTGGAGATCACCGCGCGCATTACCGCGGGCAAAGTCACCGATCCGCTGACGGTGCGCGTGGCCCTGACCCAGAGCGGCCAGATTGTGAGGGGCGCGAACGTGCAAGTGCGCCTGACCGCGCCTGTCACTTCGCTGGCGCAGCTCTCGACCCCGCTGGTGCGCCACCGAGCGCTTGCGGCGGACACGCATCTGATTCCTCCGGGGCTGCAGCAACTGACGAAAACGCAAATGACCACCTACGAATTGAAATTTAACGAACGAGAATATGTCTTGCAACTGCCGCCACCCAAGGTCGATGGCGTTTATCACGCCGAGGTCACCGCTAGCGGCCAGGCCTGCGGCGGAGTCTTCCAACGCTATTGGTCCGGGTCGGTCTACATCGGGCCAAGTGAGAAATACTATTCTCGGGAGCAATAACAGAGTATGGCTTCTTCCAAATCCGGAAAGGTTCGCGTCCCTAAGGGCTATCAAGAACTCAAGGGCAGCGAGCGCCCTCGTTCTACAGCCGCAAAAATCGCTAGGTCCGCTGGACCCCAGGAACCTGTTTCCGTCACCCTCGTCCTGCGACACAAACCCGGCAGCCCCGATCTTCCCGATCACGAACATTGGCGCAACACGCCCGTTGGCCAGCGCCGGTTCTTATCTCCCGAGGAGTACGCCAACTCCTACGGTGCCTCGCAAGCCGATCTCGACGCGGTAACCTCCTTCGTCGCCTCCCACGGCCTGACCGTGCTCAACGCCCACGCTGGTCGCCGCACTGTCAGCATTTCCGGCACTGCATCGCAGATGAACGAAGCCTTCGGCATTCGACTCAACCGCTACGAATCTCCTCGCCCCAAACAGAAGCAACGGACCAAGGCGGCAGACGAATCGCTTTCCACACACATCCACCACGGCTACGACGGTCCCGTGCACATTCCCGCGGAACTCTCAGGTATCGTCACCGCCGTAATAGGTCTTGACAATCGTGCCCTCGGTGGTCCCGGCGGTAGCTCGGGCGATCCGACAAATTCCAATTCACTCTCCGTTCCGAGAGTGGCCAACCTCTACAACTTCCCCAACCCCAGTGCTTCCGACCAAGTAATCGGCGTGATTGCTCCTTCTGATCCCGTTGGCACCACCAATCAACGCCTATCCGGCTATCTCGCCAACGATATCAACAACAACTACTTCCCCAACCTCTCCGATTCGACCTATCGCACCACGCCGGCCTCCCTTAACGACATCAACCTCACCGTCGGGACCAACACCTACACCAACAGCACCGCCACGGTTCAGGGAATCACGTCGGGAAGCCTCGGCTCCAATCCCACCCTTTTCGCGATGGAAGTCACTCAGGATATCTCCACCGCTGTTACGATCGCGCAGGGTGCCGCAGTCAACGTTTACTTTACGGAACTCACCGAGCAAGGTCTCCTTGTTTGTCTGAATCGAGTCCTCCTGCCCGAAGGTGAAAAGCAGCCCACCGTCGTCACTTGCAGCTTCAACTTTTTTGTCACCGACGACTCGGGCTCGATTGGCGACGCAAGCAATACTGGTTCGGCTGCCTATCAAATGTCTTCTCTCTTCCAGGCACTCGCGCTCTTGGGTGTCGGTGTATTCATCATTGCTCAAGATAATGGCAGCAACGATGGTGATAGCGACGGGAAGACTCACGTGAACTACCCCGGCAGCGATCCCTGGGTCACCTGCGTTGGCGGCACGGTCATCGGCAACATAAAAACCGGTCCGCCTGTCACTTTCGATGAATATGTCTGGAGCAATGTGGGTTCCGCGACTCAGGTCGGCGGTTTCGGAGGGGCCAGCGGCGGCGGTGCCAGCTCGAACTTCCCGATTCCTTCGTACCAAACCAGCGCCGGCATCACCAGCATTACCGACTCCAATGGGAACAAATCCACCAAGCGTTTCATCCCGGATGTCGCCGGCATGGTCTCCTACGGCGGTTCGGGCTCCCAGGACTGGTTCTGGATAAATGGGCTCAGCTACAACTTCACTGGCACGAGCTGCGCCTGCCCTCTCTACGCTGGGCTCTACGCTGCCTCCGCAGTGCCTTTGGCGTGCCTCTCGGTTTCTTTAATCCAACGATCTATCAGATCGGCAGCAGTGTCTGCAACGACATCACAAACGGCAACAACGATCCCAGCGATGGCTCGAAGGCTCCCTTCTACACCGCCGCTGCTGGCTGGGATCCGTGCACTGGCTGGGGCAGCATTGACGGCACCAAGCTTCTAAACGGTATCGCCGGCCTCATGTACAACCCAGACCTTCTATTTCCAAGTCGAAAAGAACACCTACGGCCTCGACGAAGTCTCCGTCAATTCCAGCTATTCCCCCGCGTTCTGGCTTGTCCTCGAAGGCTACACCTTCACGGCTGCCAAGAATATCAGCCCGCAGTCACCGGAGCATTTTCCGCGCTTGCGGGCGTCACGATCACCGTCGGTCCCGCCACTCCAGAGATCAATTCCCTTCCAAACACGCCCCAGCGCGTCCTTTATCCCTGCAGCATCAGTTTTGCCTCTTCCGCGATCAGGACCGTTGCCGATGGCGGTATATTTCCCGCCCCGGCGGTTCTGCCTTCTCACTACCCCTCACGGCTCTGATCACCATCTCAGACCAAATTCTCGGCGCAGCCTCTGTGTTCGAACTCGTCCCCGGTGCTGATCCCGGCTTTGCAAATTTCAATTCGGCCGGTTCAAACGCATTCTATCTCAGTGAAGATCTCCCGAGTCTTCACAATTACTCCCGGCATCAACAATACTCCTATCGCGGGCGTTCCCCTCCTGCCCGCGGACAATACCAAGTACGATTCCGGCGCCGCTTACAACTACATCCAAACCCTTATAGCTCTTCTCAACGCCAACAACGGCGACGCTACCGGCGCCGACGTTTTCACTTCTTTCCCAGACCAATCCAGCGCCCTCATCGGCGATTCCTCGGTCACCCCCAGCTCCGTGGACCCCGCTCATCCCACAGGTACTCGTTTCTCCAACTACAATTTCGCTGTCGCTCGTGTCCGTCTCAACGGCTCTCCCAACACCTCCTCCGTCAAGAACGTGCGCGTGTTCTTCCGCATGTTCGCCACGGAAACCGGCGACACCGACTACCTCACCGATTGGACCTATCCTTCGAACTTCTCGGGGGGGTTTCCCCGCTCACCGATTATCGGCACGGGGAATCCTCCCGTAACCATCCCATTCTTTGCCACCGGTAACTACGAGGGGAACTCAGACCACCCCATCAACGTCGATTACTCTGCAAACAGCGTCAACAATCAGCCCATCCAGATCGGCGCCAGCGGCAAAGCTTGGGCCTACTACGGTTGCTACATCAACGTCTACCCCACAAATAACACAATCAACGGGCGGTCAATTCAATCCATGCTGCCAGGCACGCATCACTGTATCGTGGCACAAATCGCCTTTGACGATGCTCCCATCGTCAACTCCAATGGCACCACTGAAAATCCTGAAAACTCCGACAAGCTCGCCCAGCGCAACCTGGAAATCACTTTTTCCGACAATCCCGGGCCTCCTTCCACGCATCGCATCCCGCAAACCTTCGACACGCGTCGTAGCGCAGCCCTGATCACGGGCGGTGGCGACCTGCTCGACTACCCCGATGAACTAATGATTGACTGGGGGAACACTCCCGTGGGCGCCTCCGCTCACATCTACTGGCCACAGGTTAACGCTTCCGAGGTTCTTTCCCTCGCAAAGAAGCTCTATTCTACTCACCAGCTCTCTGCGGCCCATTCCAACACCATCCACTGCAGAGTCCCGAACGGGTTCACCTATGTGCCCATCCCTCCAGGCGTTGGCGACAATTACGCTGGACTCTTCACCGTCGATCTTCCTCCCGGCGTTGTCGTCACAGGGCAGGTCTTCACCATCACCATCCGTCGCATCTCAACACGCCGCGCCGGCGTTATTTTTGATCGCCCCACGATTTCTGCCAGCCCTGCGGGCGCCGCGTCCGCGCCTCAGATCGAAGTGCTCTCGCCTGACGCGGCGGTCGTGGGCAAGAAGATGGTCAACTGGCGCTACGTAACCGGTAGTTTTGCCGTGCGTATTCCTGTCACTACCTCAAAAGTCATGCTTCCGTTCGAGGAAGACACCCTCGCCATCATGAAGTGGCGGCTCACCCAGATGCTTCCCACCAACCGCTGGTATCCCGTTCTCGTTCGCTACATCTCTTATCTCATCGGCCGCGTCGACGGACTCGGCGGCAACTCCACTTCCATCCTTCCCAACCCCTACGGCGTCCCTTCTTCGCAAGTCGCCTACGAGGACCGCTGGGGATTCACCGGCAAGGTCATCTGCATCCTTTATGATCGCTTCGGTGACTTCGAAGGTTTCACCATTCTTACCGAGGAAGGCCACGAGCAGTACTTCCACGCGCGGGAACGCCAAATCGAATTCCTTGTTCGCACCGCATGGATTGAACGCATGATGATCACCGTCTTCGTCCACCCCCACGCCCCGCATGAGCCCGTTTCCATTGGCATGCGTCGTGCACATTGACCTTGTTGGAACGCCAAAGCCACATAGAGCGTTGTGCAGCGTTGCGCAGGGTAATCCTGGGGAGGAGGATACTTTTTCTAGAAGGAACTTGAACTCTGGCGTTACAAAATCGAGGCAGGCGAACTCCTAAAAGTCACCCCCAAACCCCTCGAACCAGAAAGCTACCAAGAAGCGTTACTATCAAAAACAGCCACCGACGGACGCCTAACCATCCTCAAACTAACCATGAAACCCCCCCAGCAGAAAGAAAAAACTCACCGCAAGCATCTTCCAAGCCACCATCAGCCCCGCAGGCAACCCAAACGACGCCATGCCCCCAGCCGAGGCAAATCCCCCAGAAAGCACCGAAAAAGTTCCTCGGCAAAATCAAACGCATCTGAAAAAACCTCAACAACAAAACCCCATAACAACATTACCCGTCCAAAAACCAAGTGACAAACAAAACAATTCTTCAAAAAGCTCAAGGTTAGGCTTAAAAAGCTTGGGATGGAAATTGAAATGGTAGGTTAGTCCAAAGTGATATTGAAAAAGGTTTATACTGTGTCTAATATTTTAACGAATTCTTCTTTCGTTAATCCCGTATCTTTAATAATCTTGTTCAGCAGACCCGTGCCTAATTCTTCTCCTGCATGAACCGGCACAACAGTAAGCCTTCCATCCGCATGTTTCATAACGACGTGGCTGCCTCGCTTTCTCACAATCTTAAATCCCAATTTGGAAAGAGCTTTAATTATCTTTTTGGCTTTCTGTGGCTTCAAGCTCATTCAGCTTGAACCTCTACGAACTGAACTCCGACAAGCTCGGTGCGCCCATGCCCTTTCATCCCATCAGCTTCCAAATAAACTTCAATAGCCTCCTTGATCCTTTTCATTACTTCATCAAGAGTTTTAGCTTGGGTATGGCATCCAGGTAACTCTGAAACGGAAGCAACGTAGTAGCCGTCCTCATCTTTCTCAATCAATACTCCGAATTTCATCTTAACCACCAGAAAGTACTGTGAATAGGAAACAATTACTAAAGCCTTCTTCCTAACTTCAGCGGCGCCGTGCCCTACCCGAGGCAAATCCCACAGAAAACACCGAAACAAAATTACTCAGCAAAATCAAAGACACCCGAAAAAACAGCTAACAACACAACCCCATCAACCCAAACAGCTCTAGACAACACCACCTAGAAAAAACTCAAACAACTCATCAAAAAGCCTAGGGGCCGCCTAAAAAGCTGGGATTGGGCTTTTGAGTTGAGGTGCGATTCCCTTCCTCGTCTAGGGTTTAAGGAAGTGGTTTGCATGCTAATTACCTTGGATCCTCCAGTGGGCAATCTTACTTATAAAAAGAGCCTCAGAAACAGCAAGCCGAGCCGAATTTGAACCCAAACGGGTTCAAGCCGCAGACCAAAATCGCCGACCAACTAGGCATCGGAAATGGCTAAGGTGACGTAGCTTATCCACGAGTAGTTCATGACTTTTTGTTAATTCTTTTGTTACTATCACAATATTCACCCGATCATTTTACGGAAGCATTTTTTCCCTTCTAATTAGCCTACTTGACAAAATCAACAACACAATTGACAGGCCACCTGCAATCACAGCAATAGACAAGTCAACTAGGAAGGCGATAGAAAATGGTAAGAACGAAATATAAAACGTTGGAATGATAACCACGGCGCCAATGGACAATGCAAGAGGACTATTGGCGCCCACTCTCTGTTTTTGTAATGAACTGAAAGCCATCATAGCAACTGTAGCTAAAGAAACGGCAGAGAAACCAAGCACGGCGGTAAGAGCTAACAGCGCTAGAGCTAAAAGTGTTGTCCCTGCAATAACGCTTGAGACGACATCGGCGGCGAATTCTGCAATGAAAAGAGTTAGTGCAAGGAAAAGCGCGGTTTTTAAGTAGCGTTTAAAGATGTCGCTTTGACTCCAGCCGAGTGAAAGTAGATACTCCAAAACGCCGTTGTTTTTGTCATAGACGTAAAGCATAATAACAGAGGTAGTGAACATAAGAATTGCTAAAGCCATAAACGGAACGGCAATAAGGAAAAGTGCTTCAGGCGCACCTTTAGCAAGAAAGGTAATGGCGTCTGCTATGAAGATTCCAAAGGAAGCAAAGAAAATCCCCATTCCAGAATATATTTTGCTCAAACTGAGGCTTCGTTTAGCGAAAATCAATGTGTTATTTGGCAACTTGCTGTGGCTCCTTTTGTGCTTTTTCCAGTTTTCCGTTGGGTGACTCAAAAAGCTCTTGCAGGGGATTATCAAGCTGCCGCATTTCGGTGACCAGAACACCGCTTTCAACCAATTTCTTCAAAGCAAGCCCTGCTTCTTCAGGGCTAGACGTATTCAAAACAAAGTAATCGCCCTCACGTTGGGCATCTATGATTTTAGATATGTCCTTTGAGGCTTTGATGCCTACTCGGTACTGTTTGGGTTTAATGTTTGAGATCTTATCAAACAATGTTACAGAACCATTCTTGATCAAAATCAGGTAAGTTCCAATGTCAGTTGCTTCATAGAGGTTATGGGAAGAGTACAGAATCATCTTGTCCTTACTTAATTTTAAAATGATGTCTCGAATTTCCTTTGAAATTGACGGGTCTAAATTGGCAGTAGGCTCATCTAACAGGTACAAATCGCTTTCGTGAAGAAACACCTTTGCAATAGCGGCTCTCTTTTTTTGTCCCTGTGAAAGATCCGAGAACCTTTTGTTTTTCAGTTGGCCGAGGTCCAGCAGGTCAATCACTTCGTCGGGATTTCCTCCTTCTATATCAGAGTAAAACTTGAGTGCGTTATACACAGTCATCTCTTCGGGCATTGCGTTGTACTGCGAGAGATAGCTCATTCTTGTTCTTGCTTAACCTGACGTGGTTGTGTTTTCGTCATCGAGAAGTATCTTCCCGCTGTATGGCTCTAGTATGCCAGCGATTGTTCTAAACAGAGTTGTCTTGCCCGCACCGTTTGGCCCTAAAACAACATATATTGACGGTTCTTGCAGTTTAAAGCTAATATTATGCAAGACGATTTGCCCATTGTACCCCGAAGATACATTATTCAATTCCAAAGCATGCACAGTAATTTACCGCCAGTGTCTAATTCTTAATCTTTAGCTTACTTTGGGCGTTGACAAAGTAAAAAGATTGCTGTTGGGACTTGAACCTCATGAGGCTGTATTCCAAAGTTGCCAACAAGCTTGCATTAAACAATGAGCAATTAATCTTTCTCAGAGAGCTAACTTCAGCAGCTTACGAGACAAGATAATATGGATTTTAGTTTCAAGCGCCCAAGAGAAAATTATACTAAGGATGTTGCAGATGAATACATGAACAAAGCGCTATTAATAATAGAGCAGATAAAAACAACCATAAAGGCGGAGAAAAAATGACAACAGACGCGCTCATACTTAATGATCCCAGACCGCTCATGGAAAGAGTACATGAGTGGATAAGCAAAGTAGATGCGGAAGTGCACGTTGAAAAAGTGCTACTTTTCGGGTCTACTGCAAAGGGAACGCGCCGAGAGGAAAGCGACGTAGACTTAATAGTAGTGTCAGCAAGTTTCAGAGGAGTAAACGACTTGAAGAGAATCAGCACGTTACTTCGCTTATGGTCATACGTTGAAGAACTAAACATCATAGCATACACTCCCGAAGAATTCAACGAAGCCAAAGAACAGTTCATGGTCAAGAAAGCTCTCTCTTACGCAGTGGATTTGACGCCTAAGAAACCTCAGCGATAGTTAAGTCACTTCCAAAGAGTCACCAGAACGAATATTTTCTTAATGCCTAATGTCATCGAGCGAGGGGTTTGGCGTGTCTGGGTCGTTCAGATATTCAATTATGAGTTCATTCATGTTTTCTTTCACTTCTTTCTCACTCTTTCCTTGAGTAGCAATATCTAATATGGGGCATGAAACAACAAGCCATTTTCCTTCTTTCGTTACCAATATTGGAAGAGGTATCTTGGCGCTCATAATCGGTGGAAAAGCGGTTTTAGCTCATAAGTATTTTAGTAATTCACTTGGTTTTGATACTGAAGTCTGCTTCGAAGGTTCTTGGATTAATCTGCCTTGTCTTGCCCACTTTCAACTCTGCTTTGCTGGTTAACGCTTTGAATTGATGGGCGAAGCTTTCAACATAATCTAGTATGCCGCAGCCATAGCAGAAGCCGCCTGAAAAGGAAATAGTAACCGCAACAGGCGAGGCTAATACGAGTTTAGCTGTTATTTCTGGGCTTCTAAGCCTGTTATAGAGGGCGATGGCTTTGCGAACGAGCTCTTCCATTTCCGCCTGAGACAAACTCATGATAAAACGCCGTTTAGAAGGGGATTCTTGAGCCGTCAAAGCCCAGTTTTGAAATTCCCAACTCTTCCTTAACTTCGCGCAGCTGTGCGGCATTGAAAACTGGTCCGTCTCTGCAAACGCGGTATTTGCCAATCACGCAGCTTCCGCACAAGCCTATGCCGCAACGCATCAGCCGTTCAAGGCTTGCTTCTATGGGTAGTTTGCGTTGCTCGGTTAACTCAAAAATTTTCTTCACCATAACTTCGGGTCCGCAGGTGTAGATCATGTCGAATTTTTCCCTGTCCAGCAGCTTGCCCAGAGGCTCTGTTACCATGCATTGCAAGCCGTAAGTGCCGTCTTCGGTTGTTGTAGTCAAGCTTTTCTCGTTGCAGATGCCGTTGAGTTCTTTGATAAAGAGAAGTTCGTCTTTGGTTTTGGCGCCTTCAACAAACGATAACCGCTCCGTTTTAGCCGCAAGCTGCTTTGCCAAAAAAAGGAGAGGCGCTGTTCCTGTTCCGCCGCTTACTAAGAGTACTCTGCCTCGGCTTTCAGTGAAGCTGTTGCCGAAAGGTCCACGTATGCCGATGGTTTCGCCTGCCGCCATGCTGTGCAGATGACGTGTTGCATCGCCGACCTGCTTGACCGATACCGAGACCAGCCCGTTGCCTGCATCCATTATGCTCAGCGGGATTTCGTCCACTCCGGGAATCCAAAGCATCAAAAACTGCCCAGGCTTAGCTTTAGAGCACAGCCTATCAGGCATGATGAAGGTTTTAACGGTTGGGCTCTCCGCTCGTAACCCTGACGATTTCCGTGGTTCTGAGCGTATTAGCTGCGGTGAGCGAGGCCGACAATTTCTTTCACACTCCCATAATGTTTCTTTCTCAAATAAACTTCCACTCCCTTAGTTATGGCTTGGAAAACATCCGTGTCCTCCAACGCGATGGCGCTGCCAACTTGAACAGCTGAAGCGCCAGCCAAGAAAAACTCAACGGCGTCACGCCAACCTGTTATTCCGCCGCAGCCTATTATTGGCACGTCGGGCAATTCTTCGCGGATGTCATATACGCATCGTAGGGCTACGGGCTTGATGGCTGGTCCAGACAAGCCGCCTTTTATGTTGCTTAAAATTGGACGCATCGTTTCAGAATCAATCGCCATCGCCTTAAGCGTGTTTACGGCTGTTAAGGCGTCTGCGCCAGCTTCGACTGCCGTCCGAGCTATTGCAGCTATATCTGCGACGTTTGGCGAAAGCTTCACAATTACAGGTTTGCCAACTGCCGCCTTTACACCTTCAACCACTTCAGCGAGGAGCCTTGGGTTTTGACCGATTTCTGCGCCAGTTTGCTTAACATGGGGACAGGAAACATTAAGCTCGACTGCATCGGCGCCCGCATCAACGGCTTTTTTGGCAACTGCTGCGTATTCTTCTGCTGAGTAGCCGAACACGCTGACTATAAGCGGGATGCGCAGGAGGATTTTAGAGTACTTTATTTCTTCTGTGTACAAGTCGATGCCAGGGTTCGGCAGTCCCATAGCGTTGATTAATCCTGCCTCTGCCTGAACCACTGTTGGGTTTGCGTAGCCGACTCTGGGTTCTAATCCGATGGATTTCGTGACTACGGCTCCTGCGCCGCCCTTGGCTACGCGATGCAGTGATTCAGCCGAGTAACCGAGTATTCCAGATGCTAGAATGGTCGGGTTTGCCAGCTGCAAGCCTGCTAAGCTGGTGCCTAACGGATTGCTTTCCAACTTTTCTCACCGTTCACAATCTAGTTATTTACTTTTAAAAAGATAAAGCTTCACTTAGCCAACTGCATCATTCGTTAAAAGTAGGTTATAGCGTCACTTTGAAAGTTATAACACTTTTTATGTTTACTTTGCTGCGTCATTGAAAGAAATCAGTATTTTTTGTGAAAAAAGAAAATGAGGATTAAGTTAAACCTTTTAATGCCTTATTTCTTCTTTTTAGCCTTTTTAGCTTCTTTTTTTGGAGCCTTAGCCACTGCAATAACCTCAAAGTTACATTTGGCTTCAATTTGTATTTAAAATTTGCTTATGGCTAAAGCATTCTGACGCAACCAATAAAATGACTTAAAAATAGGCGCTATAAGCAAAATAACCCTAAAATTAGGCGACTAATTATGGGGTTTTCCCATGCTTTTTTAGTTGGTCAGATTTTACATTTACGTGTCAATAGCAAGGGCTTGCTATTAGGAAGTTTTTTCACTTTGGAAACTCTTTTATAGCACCCTGTTGTAAAAAATTACACAGCAATGCAAAAAAATTCACGGTGACTAAGGAAATGTTTAGCCCAGAAAAATTCACTCCGAGCCAAACAAGCCAAAGAACCAAACAAATCGCTTTGCTTGCAATTTTTAGCGCGCTCTACATTGTTTTACGATTCATCCCGTTCAGTTTGCTCATAGGAGCAACAGGAGGCTACCTATCGTTCTCCGACTTTCTCGCCCCAATAATAGGCATCCTCTTAGGACCCTACCTAGGCGGGTTAACTGTATTAATCGGAAACTTTGGAGCAATTGGGTTTGGTAGAGCCACAAATTTCCCGACGCTTTTCGGGTTAGGCGACTTCGTGCCAGACTTTGTTGCAGTTGTTTCAGTGGGCTTTCTAATGAGGCGCAAATGGCTACCAGTCGTTGCCCTGAATGCTGGGTTACTGGCACTGTTTTTTGTTGACCCATTAACAAGCATATTTGTAACTGTCCCAGGCACATCGATTTCAATTCCTATTCGCTTGGATGCATATCGCCGCATTCGCGGTGTTGCTTTCACCGTTGTCGCTAAAAGCGGCAAAATGGGTAGAGTCAGGCACCAAAAAAATCGCTGCGGGAATGGCTGTTTTAGCGTTTATTGGAACAATGATGCAGCACCTTGCAGGAAACATACTGTTTGAAGTGTCATTCGGTCAAATCAGCCCGCCTATAATTCCAGCGGCGGCATGGCCAGCAGAGTGGACAGCGGTACTCTTTGCCTACCCAATAGAACGAACAATACTGATTGTTTGCGCTGTACTAGTTGGAACACCCATAATACTGACAGTTATGAGAAACCACTTCCTAAAAATCGGAAAACAAAAATAAGTCCAAGATAACTTACTCAAAACAGCTAAAGCTTATTCCTAAACAAAGCAGCGTCCTGAATGTATTCTTTCCCAGTTCGCAGTGCCACTTCAGCCTTCGCCAACTCAGCCCCTAAATAAGCTGCATGGTCAAGCCGCGAAACCAAACCAAGTTCAACAATTTTCCCATATAATCCATCGGCGGTTTTTCCCTTGATTATTCTGTCAGGTTTCTCCATTTTCGCAGAAGCATAGTGCAACGCCACGATGCATCCGTTCACGCGGTCCAGCAAGATTGTGAATGAACCCTTCGGATCCAATTCCGCCAAACATGGTTTTTCTGCTGCAATTACCTGAACGTTTTTTTCAAAAGCTTCATCGTATGGTTCTTCCCGGTTCCTTTTGTCTTTAAGTACCAAGCAGGTCTACGCCGAGGTCTTTGGGCACTGAATTCCGTTTTTTGGCTAAAAACATCATTTTAGCCGCTGCAACTTCCTCTGCAACCGTGCCTTTTGCCTTGTCGCTTTTCTCCGTTGCCAACAGGATGCTTGCCCCAACTTCGGAGGATAAGCGTGCAAGCAAAGCGTTAACTCCAACGGAGTCCGCATCCATCAATTCAGTAACGTTTGAAACGCCAACAAACAACGGCACGTTCGGGTTTCTTTCGGCAAATTGGCGAAAAGCAATAAACGACTCCAAAACGTCGGAAGGCTCCAAAATCAAATCCGCCAGGCACTTTGATACGCCCAGCTTCTTTGCTTTCTCAAGGGTTTCCTCCATGAATTTGACGCGGTCCTCGGCTTTTTTTGGAAAATAGCCTTGGCTCTGATTGGTCGGAATAACAACCACGGCTACATTTTTGACATAGGGCGCAATCGCTTCAATGTTTCCTGCATCTGCACTTAACACAAATTCTGCGCCAGCGTCCACTGCCTCCTTTAATCTCGGCTGGGTCAAGCGTATCTATGCTCACAGGCACATCCACAACTTGCTTGACAAGCTTAACGATACGTTTTGCATCGGAAGGTCTGGATTCACCTGCAACCATGCCGACGTCGATTATGTGGGCGCCAGCGTTGACGAAGTTTTTTGCTAACCTCTGAATTGTTTCCTTAGCCAATAAGGGTGCATCAACAATTTCAGCCAAAATGCGCATGGGAAACTCTTTGCCGACCGCCAAGTTTCCAATCAGCATGCTGCCAGGCTTCTTAAGCAGCGCCTCGCGGTTTTGCTCAATTTTCTCAATTTCCTCCAAGGCTTTTTTCTGGAGCTTCTCCCGCATCAGATCGCAGGCGGGCACAACTGTTGAAAGCTTGACTTCACCGAGCGAATCCAGCACTGTCGGCAAGTCGGCGGCGTATCTTGGACCTTTAAATGTCTGGACACCGAACGCTTTTGTAATTATTGTTGTGTCTCCTCGGACGAGGCCCGGCACCAAAATCAAGTCAAAACCCCTTAGGTTCATGTTTTCTATGGCTTTAGCGATGGTTTCGGGTGTTAGTAGGGCAGCAACTGGAATCTTGAGCGCAACGGTTTCAGTCTTTACGTTGCTTTCTTTGGCGTAGCGTTTAACTGTGTCCTCTGCCAGTGCGCCTGTGATCAGCAGAACCTTGCTGGGTTTAGTTGCCAATTTTTACGGTTGCTCCCTTATTGTTTGCTTTGGCAATGAAGGCTTGTCCCCCGACGCCTTTGTTCAGGTAGGCTATGACTTTATGAAGCGCCTCTTTAGCTTCTTCCTGCTTGACAACGCCGTAGAGGGCTGGTCCCCAAGAGCTCTGTCCAACGCCGAAGGCGCCCATTTCCTTCATGAACTCTATGGTGTCGGCGACGTCAGCTCGGGTGAATTTTCCGCCCTGAACCTGCGCAAAGTACCCGCCGATTACTTCTTGAATGCTGGTTAAGGCTTCGCCGAAACTTTTGATGTCACGCTCAGAGAGGGCTGGAAGCAGCTTGAGCATGGTTAAGCGGCATATTTTTCCAACCTCTTCGGCGCTCATTTTTTGCAGTTTGTCGAAGGCATGGTTTTCTTCTGAATTAGAGAGACCTTCAACGAGGTTCGGAATCGCAACAATGAACTGCCATTCAGCGGGGAAAAGGTTGGCGGTAGATCAGCGGCGGAAACTTGGCAGGTACACCGGGGCTTGGGATGGCTCTTCCTCCGTCAACTACAAATCCGCCTTTTTCAAAAATCGCGGTGCCGACGCCTGTCCTTCTGGCTCTGCCCATGGCAACTGTTAGTTCCTGAATTGAAGCTTTCACGTTGAACAGTCGTGCAAGAGCTGTGGCGATGGCTAGGGACAACTGTGTTCCGGAGCTTAAGCCGACATGCGCTGGAATTACCGCTTTAACGTCTATGTGAACATGGGGTTGAGCTGGGTAAGCGTTGAAGAACCGTTTTGCCAGAGCAGCTACAAGTTCAGCTTCGTGGCCTGTAACCGAAAAGTCTGCTGACGATTGGGCTTCAATTATGACGTTGGGGTGGTCTATTCCTACGCCTAAGCCGCCGAACATTCGACCTAAATCCCCGTTCAAATCTATTAATCCGAGGTGCAGCCGAGAGGGAGTTTTAACGTAAACCTTCACTTTATGGTCCTCCATGAATTGATTCGCTTCATTAAATCAGCCATGACCATAGAGTAAGTTGAGTCAGGAGCCACTCGATTGACCACATCGTTACAGTTGTCAATGAGCCCCAGCATTTTGTTAACTTGCTTTCTCTCTTTTGCGTCTGTTGCAAAAGCTTTAACGCGGGTGGCATATATGATGGCTTCAATTGTTGCGGCTATTGCGCGGCAGTGCACTTGAGGGTACTTTTTTGGCGCCTCCAAAAGTGTGACGCTTAACGTGACTTTGGTTTTTTCCTCGCCCAGAGACACCATGTCATTTAGCAAAACATCGATTGTTGCGTCTGCAAAACGCAGTTTCGGCGCGTTAACGGAGCCTGCTTTTTCGAACCATTCCAGCGGCAGTTTGCCGTTGGGGTTTGCTTCTTTGAAGGCTGTTTTGTAGTAAACCTCAACGTTGCCTGTTAAGTTTACGACTGCACATCTGGTCGCTTTAATGTTTCCAAAGGTTTGTGACAAATTGAAAAAGTTAATGGTGAGGTGCTGCTCATCCTGCATGACTGCACCCATTGGCGCCGCGTTAGGTTTTCCATCGCCGTTGTAGGTGGAGACTATGGTCTCTTCAATTGTGCCTTTCGAGAAGCCTAAATCAGTTAACTTAGCCGTCAAACTAACCCAACCGCATAGGAGTAAGTATTTTGTTTCAACCGAATGTAAAATTTCACAGTGGGATAATAAAGTTTTGCCAACACGATACTAAGTTAAGGTATCTAACGCTCAATCTATCGGTGTTGATGCATTAAATTGCTTCTGTGAATGCCTTCATTGATGCGTACAAAACCTTTTTTTCTCGATCTTGCCTAAAGGGGGTTGTCTGCTTCGGGTCGGAAGGCTGGGTGTGAACATGACGAATGAACTGATTTTCAGAGCCATCTTCTCAACCCTGTGGATTATTTTCGTAATTGGTTTAGCATTGGTAAGGTACTCAACGAGAGAGAATAGAAGCAAACAGCCGAGTGACCAGACGGTTCGGCATGAAAAACGGCTTTACATCGTAACTCGCGCCTTGCTTGCTCCATTCTGGTGGGTGGGTATAATTCTCTTCCTTGTATTTCCCGGTTGGATAATGTTTCTCTCGATTCCGATGCCTGATTGGTTCAGGTTAATCATGGTCAGCATAAGCGCTCTGAGCATTTTATTGACGCTGTGGGGTTGGCGGACGCTTGGTAAGAACTGGGTTCACTGCCTAGACCCATCGGAGTTCCAACGTAGAAAGGCGACGACGCTCGTGACGAGTGGGCCATACCATTATGTTAGACATCCGATGTACTTGGGAGCCTTCACCTTCCTAATAGCTCAAGCTCTTGTGGCAGCCAATTGGCTCATCCTTTTGCCTGCACTCGCCACAATCGTGTTATTTTACGTGCAGACAGGTAAGGAGGAAGCAATGCTGATTGATAGATTCGGCCACGAATATCGTGAATATATGAAACGAACCCCACGATTCATTCCGAAGTTTAGACATGACAGATGAGCTCCAACGTTTACTTCATGAAAATGCGTGATTTTACAGGTAGACATTTAATCTCATACTGCAAAATAAGCAAGACAAAATATCACTGCAAAAGTGCAAACCATCTTGCATAAACTGATTCTAATTCCAGCAATCGTAAGCTCATCGAGAATTGCAGTTCTAACTCCCTTTCTTTACTTCTACAGCGCAGGAAACATAGCTGCATGCTTAATCTTGCTTGCTTTTTCAGCTGTCACAGACTTTTTTGACGGCTACTTAGCAAGAAAACTCAGGGCAACCTCAAGGTTTGGCGCCTACTACGATGCCGGCACTGACTTTGTTCTTGTGGCGGGCATATTTGCGTTTTTCACCGCCAAAGGATTCTATCCTGCGTGGCTACTGCTTGTTATAGCGTTATCGTTTGTTCAATTCTTAGCCACAAGCCGCTACGCCAAAAAAATCTATGACCCAGTGGGAAAATACACTGGAAGCGCCCTGTACATAGGCATAGTGTTAACATTGATTTTTCCAGTGCAAGCAACATTTAACTTCGTTGAGTTTGCTTTCCTGGGATTTTTCTTACTTTCGCTTGCAAGCCGCATCATAAGCTTAGCTAAAAACCGCAGTTAGACAGCCTAAACTAATATACCGTTTTCCCCATTATGCTAACGTTAATTGGGTGCAGCCTTGCCAGAGAAAACAGGCCAAAAGCAAACCAATTTGCCGCAGCAGATTCGGGTTTCATTAGGCACCGCCATCGTTCTCGGGCTGTTAACTGGCAAGTTGGATGCTGAGCCTACAACCGCGTACTTGATGACTTACAAAGAAGGCAAGTGCATGGCTAACTGCGGGTTCTGCCCCCAAGCCCGAGCCAGCAAAAGCAACACCGCGCTTCTGGCTAGGGTTTCGTGGCCAACTTTTCCGACCGCAAGCGTTATGACATCACTCGGCACCGCGGCTAAGCAACGGAAAATTAGGCGCGTCTGCATCCAAGCCATAAATTACCCCAGCGTTTTTGGGCATCTCCAAGCTCTTGTGAAGGAAATAAAGAAGCAAGTCGCTGTTCCCGTTTCAGTTTCTTGCCAACCGCTTAACGCCTCCAATATTGAGTTGCTGGCAAAAGCAGGCGTTGACAGGCTGGGAATAGCATTGGATGCGGCGACCGAAGCCTTATTCGAAAAAGTTAAGGGTAAAGGCGCAGGCAGCATTTACAATTGGGAAAACCAGTTCAACCTGCTGAGCGAGGCAATTGCGGTTTTTGGAGAAGGAAACGTTAGCACTCACCTGATAGTCGGGTTAGGCGAAACGGAGAAAGAAGCAGCCCAGTTAATTCAGAAATGCGTAGACATGGGTGTTTTGCCGGCTCTTTTCGCTTTCACGCCTATTCGAGGCACAAAAATGGAAAATAATTCTCCGCCGCCGCTTGAATCGTACAGGCGAGTGCAGCTTACGAGGTACTTGATGGTTAATGGTTTAGTGCGGTTTGAAGATCTGCGTTTTGATGATGACGGCAAAATCACAAGTTTCGGCGTGGCAACCCAAGAGTTGAAGCGGATAATTGAAGATGGAACTGCTTTTCTCACCTCAGGCTGTCCAGATTGCAACCGACCATTTTATAATGAAAAACCAAGCGGGCCAATCTACAATTACCCAAGAAAAATAAGCCGCGAAGAGATGGAGAAAATAGAAAAGCAACTGAAACTCTGTTAAGTTAGCAGTTGATCAGCTGTTTGCTGGGAGTGCTGTTTGTCCTTGGGCAATTTGGGTTTTTGCCGTGTTACCTGTTCAACTAAACGCCAGAACTCCTCCATAGTGTAGCCCTTAAGTAGCTCCTTCATGAGTTTTTTCACTTGGTAGTAAATCATTTGGGCTTCGCCTTTGTCTAAACTTTCCTGCGGACCCTTAATGCGCCTGAAAAGCTCATCCATCTGCCTTGGAGAAGCTCTGATTCCCGCTTTCTCCAAAAGTTTCTGGATGAGGGTTTGCCCAGTGTTTCTGCCGACGAAAATCGTTGTTTCTCTGCCTACGATTTCAGGTGGGAAAGGCTCGAAAACCAAGGGGTGAGCCATCATTTCCTCGACGTCCTCTTCTACTTCATGGGTGAAAATGTTTTCGCCAATTATGGGTTTGTGAAATTGAATGGGCAGGGCGAACGCTTTTTCGGCGGATTGGGCGATGCGGTAGATTTTTCCTAAATCAACGCCTGTGTCAATATTGTAGAGAAGCTCCAATGCGGTGTACAACTTCTTCAAAGGGGGCGATGCCAGCGCGTTCTCCAAAGCCAGCGATGCATGTTTGCACGTACGACACGCCTTCTTCCACCGCGGCCAAGGTGTTTGCAGTTGCCAAGCCGAAATCGTTGTGGCAGTGAATTGAAAGCGCCACTTTTTTCTTCACTGAATCAGGTAAACCATCTCGAACATGGGACATCAAGTAACGCATGGAAAGCGGTCTTATGAACCCGACGCTGTCAGCTATCGCCAGCCTTTTTGCCCCAGCGGTGGCTGCCACTTCAAAAATTTGTAAAATATCTTCCAGCGGAGTTCTGGTGCCGTCCATGAGAACGAAGTTTACGGTTGCCCCACGCTTTTTTGCGTAGTCAATGCTTTCAACTATTCTTTGTTGGGCTTGCTCCTTAGTTAATTTCAGTTTTGACTCCAGATTTAATCCATTAAAAGGCGATTCGATAGTTACCTCTTTTATACCGCATTCTAAGCAGGCCCCTACACTGTTTTTGGTTGCTTCCGCCGAAGCCGTAAGCTTCACGTTTGAGAAGCTTTCGTTTACGATTCGTTTAATATTGCGTTTTTCATCTTCAGACAAAGCTGGGAAACCCACATCTATCTCAGCGACGCCTGCTTCATCCATTAACTTTGCCAGCCTAACTTGCTCAACGTAAGTTAAATAAACGGTGGGCGCTTTGATGCCTTCCCTAAATGTTTGATCTGAAATGAAAACGCGGTCTGGAAGTTTAGGAGGCAAATTCTTCCTTAAACGATTATAATTCGCAATTAACCCTTGCGCTTCAAGTTTTTTAAATATCGTCTTTCTCATTGAGACTCCAGTCCAACAACATGAAAGATAAGCAGTATGTTTAATTTGCAAATTCATATATAAAAGCTACATTTTTCAAAAGCCACAGCCGTGTTTAAAATTAATAAAAAAGAGTTTTCACTTATCTTTTTGACCGCTTTTTGCAAGATTCAAAGTTCTGCTCTCTTCAAGCAAAGTTTAATGCAAAAGTTTTAAGAGCAAAAAAAGAAATGTATTAGCCGCCGAGGGCAAAACGAAATGAGCAGCTTAAAAGAAACCATAGAAAAAATAAAAGATTTAGAAGCAGAGAAGAAAAACCTTTTACTTGAAATTGAAGAACTTAAAAAAATGGCTGATGCAAAAGTTGTTGCTTTAGAAAGTGAAGTTGCCGCGTTGCGTGAGGAGGCTAAATCGCTGAAAATTCTGGTGGGGCAAGAACAACCCGGCGTAGGCCAGCTTAAGGTGGGTTAAGCGCCCAGTTTTTATGTTATTCGGGCTGCTGAGGTTGAGGCGGTTGAGGAGTTCTTTGAAAAAGGGCGTTTATGGCGTTACCCAACGCTTTGCATGCTGTTTGCCTCGCTTCTATTGATGTGTCAGTTTCGAGCCTTTCAAGTTCTTTATGTAAACTTTCGATTTTATCGGTGATTTCTTGTTTTTTCTTCTCGTAGTTGTCGTGGAGTTTCTCTTGGTCAGCGGTGAAGGTTTGCAGTGTAACTTCTAACTCGTTCTTTGTAGATTTTAGTTCTTGTTTTGTTGTGGCAAGTTTTTCTGCTGCCCGCCTTCGAGCCCTCACTTTGTAAAAGCTTATCTTAATCTCTTCTTGACCTGCCACGTCATCTTCTAACTCGCGAATTTTAGTGCTTAAACGCTGAACATCCGCATTTCGTCTGAAGCTTAGTTCTCTCGTTTTTTCAGCATATTCCTTGTCGGTTTCCACCAGGAGATGGTTATTGTCAGCTAATTCCTTTGCTTCGCCTGTGAGGTTTGTTTCTTGAAGCCTTTTTTCGGCAAGTGCACCTTCAACGTCTAGGAAAATCTGGGTGCGCTCTTTAACAAATTGCTCGTCAACTGTTATGGCAGGGTTTGACTCGAATTCTGAAACCATTTGCCGCAGATTAATCAGCCAATCATCGTAATACTGGCTGAAAGGTGAAAGAGCAAAAATTTGGTTGCCGAACCGCTCCAAGCTTCCGAGAGTTTTTTCAACAACTTCTTTAGCGGAAACCTCTGTTTCTTCTTCCATGTACCTGCCGGCAGCCCGCTGCTTTTTTTCTTTTGCCTTCTTTTCGTGTGAAGACTTCGAGAATTGCCTAGCAGCACCTCGTCGTGAACCAGTTTGAGTTCTAAAGCTCATAACAATTCACAGTGCACAAGAAATATTTAAACAATGATGCGCTTCTCGAGAAGACTGTGGGTCATGGCAAATTTCAGCGCTTCACTTGTTTTTTGGCTTTTTTCACTTCTTTAATCGTTTTAGATTTTTTCACTTGTTTAACAGTCTTAGGAGGTGCCCGTTTTCTTAATGCCAAAATGGCTCCGGCTACTGCGGCAATGACAACCACAATGACTATTGCGTAGATTGTCGTTGTGTTGGAGGCATTATTTGAGTGCGAGCCAGCGTTTACAGGGGTTGATGAAGTTGTTGGCGAGCTTGTAGTGCCCTCAGATGGAGAATTTGTCGGGGCTGCAGTTGGAGAATTTGTAGTGCTTGATGATGAGGAGCTTCCGCTGTTTGGATTTGGAGTAATTATAGGTGTATTTCCTTGAAGAACGGGACCTTGCGTCTGAACCAGTAAATAATAGCTTGTGACTGTATTGGCTGTAGATGCCCCTGTCTCATTTAAGTCAAATGCAGCAACTTGGAAGTTGAGCGTTTTAGAAGGGTCTAAAGAAGCGGGAGTTAGCCAATCTGTGTATCCTACCGCGATTACGGTGCCTGAAGAATTATAAAAGCTTGCAACCACCGTTAGGTTTGTTGCTGTTTGAGTGCCTGTATTTTCAATTTTGCCGTTGACCAAGTATGCACCTCTTAGGTCTCCGCTGGTGCCTATTGTATGAGAATTGCTTGTGATTGTTAAGTCTGGGTATTGGTAGCTGGTCGTCGCATTTGCCGTAGCAACAGAGAGGCTAACACTGCCGATTTGAGATGGATCCCAAGCTTGAGTTCCCGTTCCTGTTCCAGTTATGTCTTGGGAGCTGCTTGGCGGAGGGAACGGCATGGAAAAGGGCGCTTTCTGCTGTGGGGCTAAATATGCCACATAAACTTGACAGTAAGAATCTGATAGGTCAGTTTGGTCTGGAGAATAGACTGAACCTACCAAAATAACTGGGTTGATTGTGTTAGGCCCCACATTTTGGACTTCACCGACTACCTCGAGAAAACCTGTTGAATCAACATACCAGCTGTAAGTTAGGATCTTGATATTTTGTGTTTGACTGTGAACGCTGGGCACTGATACCAACCCTATGGACAGTAATGTCAACACAACAACAAAGTAAACTATACTTTTTCTCACGAAACTCTTCCCCTCATCGTATAAATCCCAACAATACTACAGGGTACTATAAAATACTTTTTCAAAATTACACCTAAATGCCAAAAATTGTTTTTGCCCAAGATCTTTAAAACAGCATGGCATTTGGCTGAAAATTCAAACTATAGAACAAAGAGAAGAAGCCAGCAGGATCTGGCAGAAAATACTGATTTTACTTGTCCTAAGGCATCAAGCGGTAGCGGGGAAGCATAATAGTTAAATCTAAAAGGGCAGATATGATGTTCACAAGGGAATCTTATGATTGAAAAGTTACATCCCTATGTAGTATTTCTGCCAACCGAAAAAAAAGATAAGATACTAAGCGCCATATTTGGGTCAAAAGCCGGCGTTGACCTATTAAGGTTCTCTCTTAAACAAGGGATATGCAAAAAGCATCTACCAAAAAGACCTCGTTAAAAAACTAAACTACTCAAACAAAACAATAATCGAAAACCTAAAAGCCTTAACCACACTGGGCGTTCTGAACGAAAGCATGGAGAAAAATGAGAAAGAAGGAAGAATCATCTGGATAAAAACCTACCAGCTAACAAACCTCGGCAAATGGTTTGCCCTATTGCTGGCGGAAGAAAAAGAACTTTCGGAAGAAGAAAAAGCCGAAATTCTCCAAAGCCTCTTCCGCACCTACGTCAAACAGGTAAAACGGTTGGCAGACGAAATCGGCATAAACAAAAAAATGCTCGAAGAAACCTTCCGCGAAGAAATGAAAGAAAACTCCAAAGAACCCAATTTAGCAGCTTCTTAAAAATCGCTAAAAAAAAAGTTTTATTGGGTTGTGGGGTTTGGAGATATCTTTGGTTTTGGTGCTAGATTTTTAAGTTGCGACTTTTGGTTTTTGGAAAGTTGATACTTTCAGCCTTGGATCTGTGTTTTGGGTTGTTTTTTGGTTTGGGGCTTAAGCTTTCGGGTTGCGACTTTTGGGAAGGGCTGAAAACAATTTTTGGGGCGTTTGACGGCAGTTATTTTCGGCGCTTAGTTAACTATTTGATTTGATTCGACTTGAAGGGGTTTTATTGGGTTGTGGGGTTTGGAGATAATTGAGGGGGGAGAAGGGAGAGCGTAAAAAATTAATTGAGTCTCCAAACCTTTCCACCCAACCCGTTTTTTGTCTTGTTTTTGCCTCCCGTAACTATAAGCTTTGAAAGCTTCGAACCATCTGTTGTACATAGACAGCATATCTAAGGAAACGCTTGGTTTGCGTTCTTCCAAGATTTGGCGGAAATCAGCCATCGTTAAAGATCTCGGCTTAGCCTCTTTATCCATTGCTTTTCCTGACTCGAAGAATTCTCCGATAAGGCTTAGCTGGGCAGATTGGCAAACGTCACGTATGTCGCTTCCTGAGAAACCTTCCGAAAGCCGTGCTAACTCCTGCAAGTCCACATCTGGGTCTATTTGCAGATTGCTTGAGTAAAGCTTCAGCATGCTTAATCGTGTGCTGTTATCAGCTAAGGGGTACGAGAATTCTTTTCTGGAACCGCCTGATAAACGCCCAATCCAAATCCCAAGGCTTATTCGTAGCTCCGATAACGTAAACGTGAAGAGCTTTGCCTTTGTCCACGATGCCGTCCATTTCTTTTAGGAACTGGTTGCGGACGCGAATTTCTCCGCCGACCTCATTGGAGTGCGCTCCCATCAGCGAGTCTAATTCGTCAACAAACACGATGGCTGGTTTGCCCTCGGTTGAGGATTTGCGAGCTGAACCGAATAGTTTAGCGACGTTCTGCTCTGCTTCCCCGAGCCATTTTGACATGATGGATGCGGCATCAATAGAGTAGAAGTTAGCGTCAATCTCGGTTGCGACCGCTGCCGCCAACAAAGTTTTGCCGCAGCCAGGCGGACCAAAGAGTAGTATGCCTCGTGGCCACCCTAAGGGGAACAAGTCAGGTCTTTGAACTGGATAAACTATGGCTTCTTTTACGGCTTTTTTGGCACTATCTAAGCCTATGACTTCAGCCCAATTTACTTTTGGTTTCTCCGTGATCACGAGTTCCTCATTATTTGGTTTACCATTTCCGTTTCCGTAGCTGCTGCCGTCCATGGTTGCTCCAGCGCCGCCTCCTTGGCTGTCATTGTTGCTTGCTTCATTCATTTCAGCTGATGAAACAGCTCCTTGCAAAGCTTTGATTCTTTCTTGGTAGGCAATTGCTCTTTGAACGTAAACTTTATTCAAACCGTATTCGGGGTAAAGCTGTACAAGCTGCAAGAGACTCTCGATTGCTTTTTGATAGAGGGTTATGGCTCTTCCTTTTTGTCCCTGCTTATCTAGTCGTACAGCATCTAAAGCGTAAGCTGTTGCTGCTTTTTCAAGTTCATTTGAGGCGCTCATTTTTTTTCCTTCTCCTATTCAGGCGATTTTAACTCAATTTTTATCTTGCCCTTTGTTCCTAAACTTTCAAGGGCACGTTCAATTTCTTCATTGGAAGTTTGCAGTTCACTTGAACAGCGGCTTAAATCTACTTCACCATTAGTCTTCCGGACATATTCAAGAAGCACATCTTCCAAGCAAGGCTTCTCAACCTTAAGCGAGAACTCTTTAATTTCAGATTTCTTGTATGAAAACATCGCTTTCGCTGGGTCAAAACCGCTTTCTTCCACGGTTTTATGACCAAACACCTGCGATGAGCTAGCGGTGAGAGCAACAAGCTCTTTTATCGGCGTCTTTTCTTGAACTGGTGCACTTGCAGGCGGCTCTGGGAGATTTTCAGCTATTTTCTTCTGCATGAAGCTTGTTACTTCGTTTAGTATTTCTTCCCCAGCTTCCGTTTTCTTGCCGACTGGAATCAAAGTTTCGTCAGCGGAGAGCTTTGTTGCATGAAGGGTCTCTTGGATCGTGGAATTAACGGTGTCAAGTTCAGAGCTAACGTCAGGTAAGACTTGGAATAGTTCTTGAGAAACATTTTGAAGCAGGCGAAGTGCAGGCTTCAAATCAGAAACAATGTCGCCGAGCTCTTTGATTGTTTCAAGACGAAGAATCACACGTTCAATAGCTAACTGGACATTGTATAGAAACTTTACAAGCTTTCGGACTTCAGCAAGTTCAGTGGCGCATATTGCAGCCTTTTCCCTGTTGTTCTTTTTCAACGCACCCATGCAGGTTTCAAAAAGTATTCGGTCTCTTTCTTTTAAACGAAAACTTGCCTGCTCCAGTTTGTTTTGCTGGACTCTAAGGGTGGTGATAGATTTGTTTGCAACTTCACGTATAGGTGGAGGGGTTTGATTAACTAAACTAAGGCTTTTGATGACCTATCCCTCCACCAAACGATGCTTTCCGCTTGTCTGGCTATTATTATATGCCAGCTTTACCGATCTCTTTAACGTAGACAACCACTGGAGGCTCAGGAAGCTTTTGAGCAACACTTACCTGTTCAGCGTAAGTTTTCGATTTCTGCATGGAATCCTGTGACTCGCCTAGCAGCACGCTTGAAACTTTGCTTTTTGTCAGCTCATAATCAGTTTTTTCCATAATAGCGCGTTTCAATGTTTCTTGCAGAAGAGCGAAAGCGTTCTTGTAGTTTTCTTCGTCAACTTTTCCTATTTCATGTTCAATTTCAAGGTTAGCGATGGCGTAGCTAAGCGACGTTATTTCTTCCTGGCAACGCTCAATCTCTATTGCTGCTTCATCTATCATGATTTGAGCTTCTTTTTTGAGTTGAGTTAAGACATTGGAGAAACTTCCGTGAAGATCTTGGAAGACGGCAGGAGTGATTTTTTTCTTGTCCAGGAGATCTTTCAGTGCTTCGTCTTTGCGCCAGATCAATGGTATCTGATCACAAAGTAGGCCTGCTTGAGACTTTATTTTTGTTATGTAGGTAACATCAGCCCCATTAAATCGTATGTTTTCTATGGGGTGTTTTGTGAATTGGCCATCTCCGAATTCAAGAAATACGGCTTCAAATTTGCCGCTTGGTGATAATGCGAAAGATGCAACTTTACCGATTACTCGTCCATATTCGTTTTTAATAGGTTTTCCAATATAAAGAAAAAGATTGGAGTTAGACATGTTTTTTGTTTTCCTCCTATTTTAGAAACTCTGTGTTGATTTCTCTGTTGAAGCTGGGGATGATGGCATTCCTGGGGGCAGATCTGGGAACTTGTCCTTTATCTTCTGCTCTGCAACGGTTGCTGCTTCTGTAAGAATCTTTGATGCGTCCTCGTTTACTGTGTCAAAGTTTAATGTCATTCCTGAACCTTGGCCTGCTTCGATCATGATTCCGCTTAACATGTTACCAATTTCGCCCAGTTCGCTCTCTGCTTCCGGAAACACGCTTACTAAGCCTGCTTTAACTGAACGTAGAACACCTACGGCTGGGCCTAAGGTGGATACTACGTCGCCTAATTCTGAAACTGTTCGTAACCTTAATGTAATTTGTTCAAGTGCAAGTTTAGCATTCATTATTAACTTTGACATTTTTCGAACTTCAGCTAACTCGTTGGCGAATACGTTTGCGCGCGCGCTGTCATGCTTTGCATAAGCATCAACTATTCTGGCGAAAATTGCTTTGTCTCTTTGGCTGAATCGGTCAGTTGCCTGGTCAAGCTTCTGAACTTGAAGATCAATGCGCCTGACGGCGAAGTCAAGTCGTGGCTTCAATGGTCCCGGCGGTTTTACAGCGTCTTTAATGCGGTTTGAGAATGGCTCATCTTCCCTTTTACTTTCCCACTTTTTAGCAAATCTTTCTGACAATTTAGATTACCTCTAAAGACAGAGGAATGCGGAAAACAATCTTATACATTGTTAATATGTTCAAGATATGCACGTATATACGTACAGATATACACCGCTAAAAAACATGCCTTGAGCTTTAACTAGAAGAGTTAAACATGGTATAAGCGCTAAACCGATTAGACAGAAATGTGTAAGTTAGACTAAAAAGAAGCGGGGAGCAATCCTAAAATAAAAAAGGTGAATTGAATGAATAGCAGATTAAAAATATTCGGTTTAATAGCTCTCTTGGGCTTTGTAGCAGGCATTATTGCACAGGTTACAGCAACATACTTTATCCCATGGCTGATCGTATCTTTGCCAGCGCTAGCGGGTTTAACAAGCTTCATGGTTGCAGGATTTGCAGGCGCAGTCTTAACAGTCGCAATTGTTGGCGCTTGGGCCTACATGACTGGCAAAAAAGAGCCATACTAAACCAAAGCTAACTGCCCAGCCCTCTTTCTTTTATTCCCAAAATATAGGTTACCCTTTCTTTGCATCGATCGGTTGCGATTTTTCTTCTATACCTCCCGTATATATTGGCAGAATTGTTTCTTCTTAAGAAAAGACTTGTTTGCTATGGCTACTCCTCCTTTTGATAAGATTCAAATGCAGAATAAATTACTGGTTGAATTCAAAGGGGTTTAGTTCTGGTGCTCTTCCGAGATACCTTCTTTCTCAACATTACAACCGCAGCCAAGACCACGATAGCAACGATAACTGAGGTTACCATCGGATATTGGCTGACGATTAGGGATTCAAGGTTTGGAGTTTCAGAAGTTGGAATCTCTTCGGTTGGAATGGGTGTTGAAGCCTCCGCTGTTGGGCTCGGTGATAGTGGAGTTGGCAGATTCACTGAAGGAATGTTTACGGCAAAGAAACGGTCATACGCTGAAAAGTAAGCGATGTTGTCCGCCTCACCCAAAAAGTAACTATAGTAAATACCATACACATTATCTATTGTGGTTGGGTTCAGCTTAAAGCTCCAAATAACGGTTCCATTCATTGGATTCCAAGCCTCTAGAACATAATTTATGGGGTCGTAAGAATAAATGACGCCGGAACTATAATGGTTCCAAACCTCTAAGCCGTTAGTGGCATTTAAACCGCAAAATGTAGAGCCCCATGTAAGGATAACTATCCCATAATTAACGGATGCAATATCCAACTTCCAATAACCATTTATCGAGTAATTCCAAAGCTGTTTGCCTGTGGCAGCATCCAAGGCGTAAGCGTTGGGTCTAGTATACATTGCTTGATATCCAATGGCGTAGACATGGCCGCCAGCTGTATAGGAAGGATTTACAAAACTGTAGCCGTTGGAGGAGAAACTCCAGACTTTCCCCCCGTTCTGAGCACTTATGGCATATACTATGTTACCTGTTGTCATGTATATTTTGCCATTGGCATATGGTGCCTGTTTTTCGAAATAGAAACCTTCAAGATTGCCGCCAGTAAGATTGCCAATTTTGACGTCCAAACGCTGGTTGCCGTTGTTGAGGTCGTAAGCGTAATAGCGGTCATCTGCACCGAAGTAGAGTGCACCATCCCCAACAGCAGGCTCTACAAAATTATAATTATAGCCAAATTCATGTCTCCAGACTTCTTCGCCTGTCGCTTGGTTCACAGCGGAAACATAGCATTTGGAATCAGATGAGGGCGTGTTCTCAACTCCGAAGCATATCACCCCATCAGTGGGTGGCAAATACCATGCAATGCCCCCTTCTACGCTGTAATTCCATTTTTGCGCCCCGATCATTGCATCTATAGCATAAAAGTTGCTGCCATCTTCAGTGTACAAAACGCCGTCGACTATGGTCGGGTCACCGAGACCTTCAGTGTCAGTGAACACCCAAACCTTTGAGCCGGTAGATGCGTTCCAAGCATAGATGGTGTCATATTCATAATGGTTATTCCCATGTTCCTCATTGTAAGATTCATACGCATGGGCGTAAACTATACCATCTACCACAGTAACCGACTTCCAAACTGGCTGCCCCAACGTGCCTGGAGGATGGTTGCATTTGGCTTGCCATCGTTCGGTTGGAAAAGACACGGGAGCAGCTGCTTGCTTCGCACTCGGAGGAGGATAAACCTGTGCGCCGCAGTTTGCAAAAGAAGCCAACAAAACACTAGAAACAAAATATACGCTTATCAGACCTGTAAGCAAACGAGATTTGTTCACGGGTATTTAGCACCGCCGTATATTCTGACGTTAACAGTAACATTGTATAAAGCTTTGCAATTACTGGGTTGCTTGGGTGTTTATCGTCGGCTGACCAGTTTCAAACAAAGAAGGACAGATGATGGAGGATATTAGTGTCGGTTTGCCATTAAAACAAGCGTATTAATGGGTTCTCTAATGGATTCAGGGTCTTTAACAGGCATTATTGTTAGAACAGGTTTTACTTTCGTGTTTGCTCTACGGGTATTTTTTTGCAAATCTTTATAACCATAACCCCACCAGCGATTACTCGGTGAAACGATGCGTCGACTCTCCTGCTTCCTGTTAACCGTAGCGATTTTATGTCCATTATTTTTCGTCGGTAACTTTGTGCATGCTTACACTGAAGTGGCTGGCTTAGTTGAGTCTGATGCTACTTGGACACTGGCCGAAAGCCCAATTCGGTTGACGGGTTCAGTAACCGTTAACCCTGGTGTGACATTGACGATTGAACCGGGCGTCACTGTGGATATTTGGGAGTACGACCTTGACGTAAAAGGAGCGCTTAACGCAACAGGGACAAGCGAAAACAAAATCATCATCACTACCTCGATCTACAAAGACAGCGGTCTTTATGCCAACAATCCGCTACCCGAAGAACTTAGATTTGATCCGGTCGGTACGGGCTCAACAATCGAAAATACCAACATAACTGAAAGAGTCGTTATTGATTGTTCAATAAAAGTAACTAAATCGTCTCTCCAAGACTTTGTTGAAGTCAATGATGGCTCATCAATATTCTCCGGAAACGACATAACAGGCCAAGTAAGCGTATTTAATGGTTCATCAACCTTTACGAACAACAAAATAGAGGTCATAGACGTATTGGGAGGTACACCCACAATCGCCAGTAACAATATCAATACATTGGCTATTTACGGCGGAACACCAACTGTCACAAACAACACTGTCCAGGGCGCAGCATCGGCTGGACCGATCTCATTTTATCATAAACCCGAGTCACCCATTTTATCAGGGAACAAATTCCTCGGCAGCGTATCTGTTAGCGGGTCAACTGTTCTCTCAGGAAACGAATTCATTTATGGACTCGCCATCAGCGACGGACCAGTGACTGTAACAAACAATACCTTCAACTCAGCCTATAACAACACAATAATCACTGTGAGCGGGATAGGCACAAACATTTCAAACAACAGAATCATCGGAATTAACAATGACCCATTTGACTTATCAAAGCATGGACGGCCTCCGCGGCAAATTGGAATAAGTATTGGAGCAGAGTACGGTCAAAACTCATCTGCCGCCATCACTGGAAACTACATCGAACACTGCCAAATAGCAATAGACGTTTTTCCAAGCAGTATACAAATATGCAAAAACGTTATTTCCAACAATTACTGCGGCATCAGCATCGCATCACAGCTCGTAAACCCATCTGACCCCAACCCACCAACAATCAACACAGCCATTGACATCCATCAAAACAATATCTCAAACAACTCTATAGGTATCGAATACTTACCTTATAAATCGCCTGCCAACATTACAAACAACGACATTTACGGCAATGTAATATACAATTTTAAACTGATGTGCTCAAACGACACAAATGTTGCTGATAACTGGTGGGGAACCACCGATTACGGAACGATTAGTCAATCGATCTATGACCGCCAAGACAATAATAGTTTGGGCAAAGTGACTTTTTCGTCAATACTAACGGGACCTTATGCCCAGTCGCCTTCTACATTGAATTTACAGTCGCCCATCGATAGCAACACTTTGATAATAGTATTGGTTGTCTTAGTGGTCGTAATTTTATTTGTAATTGGAATAGTACTTGCTTTAAACAAAAAAATCAGAAAAAATAAGGGTTGATCGTTGGCAGGGTACTAAAAGGCTGGTTTTTTTAGGCTGTCTTTCTAAGTCTGCCGTAAACCATCAGGGGTATGCCTAGGAAAACAAGCGCTATGACCCACAGGTTGGGGTTATGCAGGGGACCGATAACCTCGTACCACACGCTTGGGTGCGCGCTGTAGCCGCCTGTTAAGTAATAGTAGAGGGTGGTTATGATGAAGTAGCCGCCTAACCCCGCTAACGCGGCACCTATGCGGGTCAGGTTTGGCTGCATGTGTTGTTTTTTGATGAGCGGCAGAGTAGTTACCAGCGCTGTTACTGCTACGGCTAATAGACCGAACAGGGTGAGGCAAAAGCTAAACAGGTTAGCGGGCTGCAAAATGAAAACCAGACCATATGCTCATAGACTCTAGTGTACGGCACCAATACGCCTGTCCACATCATCGAAAAATTAAACCAGAAAACAACGAAGAGGTATCCGACGCCCGTTAAACTAGCCCATTTGGCGATTTCTTGAACGGGTGCCTGATAATTGATGGATGCGCGTAGCTTAAGCAGAAGCGGCGGAACCACAATGAAGATGGCTAAGCAGGGAATCAAAGTGACGTACAGCAAGAGCGCTTCCGGGGTGTGGCCGAAATAGAAGAGGCTTGGGTCGTGTGCCAAATTGTACGCGGCGGCGGCAATCACCGAAGCAATCAACGTGAGAAAGAATATGGCTTCCAGAAGCAGGACGACGCTGACGCTCTTTCTTATGGTTGGCATTGAGGTGTCTTTTTTTCTCCAAAAGAGAAAAGCGCCGTAAACAGCAAAGGCACCCGCGATTGCACGGGCGATTATGGCGATTGAACCAGCGACGCCTTCGCTGCTATAGAACAGGACCAGCCACCACCAGGGGTTCGCTGACAGCGAACTGTAAATATATTGGTTGGAGATCATGCCGATGCTGTCGCGCATTCCGCTGGCCGCGTAGTAGAGCGCATAAGCGAAGTAGGTGGCAGCGACAATTAAAATCCAAAATCGAATAGAACCCGCATATTTTTCAAGCCATTTACCCATCAGAGCTCACCGCTCAACCTTTTGGCTTTTTGGCTATTTAGTTCTACTGAAGGAACAGAACGTTCCATGTCTGGAACACATCATTTGATTACCTGGAGCGTTAACTGGGCGGGCATAAACTGTTTGTGGACTCAATAGCGGAAAAAGCACTCACTAGCCTCCAGCTTAATTTCCCCGCCTTCAGCTTCGGCGTACCTCGATTTTCTCATCGTCCAAACTATAGGAAATCTACCGACTTATTTACGCTTTCTGAACATCTTGAATCCTTCAACATATTTAGTAGTTTCCAATGTCTAAATATGTGGAAATCTATTTTAAGTAAATTGGGATTGCAAAACTGGCCGCCAGACGCTTCCTCGCAAGTGCCTGCGTGTGGTAACAGCATATTTCCAAAGTAAATTAGATAGAAAACTTAAATCTAAACTGAATTTAATAGAGAATGGAGGTTGAAACTTCATGGTGGATGATAATGTTTTGGTTGCGGTAACTGTAAGCCGAGAAAAAGGCGAAATTGCATACAAAGTTGATTGCTCCAGTGACCTGACTAATGAAGAACTTGAATATTACCTTCAAGAAATAATTGAAGGCATATGCAAATGGAAACCAGGCGTTTGCCAAGAAACAGTGAAAAGCTTCAAAGGCACAATCAGAAAAAGAAAAGCAAAAAAGTAATAAAACCTAAAATTAGCGAGCGCGCGTTCTTTTCCATCTCGTTTGATTCGTATCTAAACGCCGTTCATTATTTAAAAGCAAATAAACGTTATGGGTTTGAAGCTTTATGCTAAGTAAATAAATATGCCATTGCCATATGTTTGTGAATCAATGAAAACGTAAACCGGTTTAAGCCGATAGCTGACTTTGGGTTGACTAAAATGAAGTACATACTAGTTGTTGGAGACGGAATGGCTGATTACCCTATTCCTGAACTGGGGGACAAAACGCCTCTTCAAGCAGCATACAAACCAAACATGGATTCCATAGCAGCCAAAGGCCAAAGTGGCCTCATAAAAACAGTTCCTGACGAGTTAAACCCAGGCTCAGAAACCGCGATATGCTCACTGCTGGGTTATGACCCAAGAAAATACTGCACAGGCCGAGGCCCGCTTGAAGCACCCTCAAGAGGCATAAAGCTGGGGGAAAATGACGCAGCGTACAGGTGCAATTTGATAACTGAGAAGAACGGAGTTATCGTTGATTACTCCGCGGGACACATAACAACTGAAGAATCAAGCAGGCTTATTGCATCGATAAATAAAGCGTTTGGAAAATTAGGCAAAATCGAGTTCTACTCAGGCCTCGACTACAGGCACTTTCTAATACTGCGAAACATCCCAAAGCCAGAGCTTATCCATTGCACCCCGCCGCATGACGCCATCGGATTAAACGTTTCAGATGTCCTGCCAGAGGCAAAGTCGGCAGAAGCAGAAAAAACAGCACGACTGCTCAGAGAGCTGATTATTCGTTCCGGAGGAATTCTGAGGACTCACCCCGTAAACGTTGCCCGCGAAAAAGCAGGTAAGAATCCGGGTAACCTGATTTGGCCGTGGGGCGGAGGCAAAAAACCTTCCATGCCGACATTCAAGGAAAAGTATGGTTTGAAGGCAGCAGTCATTTCTGCCGTTGATTTGGTGAAGGGAATCGGCACTTATGCTGGAGCGGAAATCATCAACGTTCCCGGAGCAACGGGTTTAGACAACACTAATTTTGAAGGCAAAGCAGATGCAGCCCTGAAGGCGCTGGAAGATAACGATTTTGTTTTTGTTCACGTTGAGGCACCTGACGAGGCTGGGCACAGTAAAGATTTCGCATTAAAAGTGAAAACGATTGAGGACTTAGACAAAAGGCTGTTAGGCAGGATGCTGAAAGGCTTAAAGGAGCCCTACGCCATCGCAATATCGCCTGACCACCCAACACCCATCAAAGTCGGAACCCACACAAGAGAGCCAGTGCCATTCTCAATTAAATCGCCCAGTTTGAAACCTGACGGCGTAAAAAAGTTTGATGAGTTCTCTGCAAGAAATGGCGCGTTCGGGTTAGTGGAGCATGAATACCTCATTTCACTTCTTATCGATCCAGCAAACCGCACGAATTAGAGTCGCCCAGACTTGACAGGTCTTTTTGGTTTAGGTTAAGGAAATGAGGATCAGCCCGATCAAAATCGCTATTATCCCCAGTTTCTGATTGCTCACTATTCTTTCTTTCAAGAAAACGTAAGCTAGCGCGATAGTTACAATGGGAGAAGTCGCCACTATAGCCGACACTATAGAGACAAATTGTGTGCTTAAACTCAGGTTAAACATTAGAAACGCGAAGAAATCCAGCACTCCTGCCGCAGCAATGAATAGAAAGATCATTTTTGCTGGAAGAGAACACTTTGGTTTTGGTGAGCCCTGTCCACGAGAACAAAGCGCCCACTGCGATTATTTTTATGAGAAGAAGCGCCATAATGGGTCCAACCGCCGATGTTATTGGTTTCAGCAGAGCGTAACTGATTCCCCATGCAACCATCGCTATCAGGGCATCTACGGCTCCAGCTGCCCACCTGCCCTGTTTGATACTTTTTTTGAGTTCGGAAAAGTTTGTCGACGCGAAAAAGATGCCAGTAAAGACTGCGACGATGCCGACGATTTGCAGCGGCGTCAGAGTTTCTGCGAAAAGGAAAAATGCTAATAAGGCTGTTATAACCGACCAGCTGGCAGTGATCGGGGCTACAACAGAAACATTACCCTTCCCGAAACCCCTGTACATGAAAACGTAGCCGATGACCCCTGTAACGCCTGACAAAACGATAATGCCAACTAAGCCTGCTGAGAAGAAGGGCATTTTGAAGAAAAGGACTGCGACCAGCAGGATGGGGACAAAGGCGATGACTTGGTTTAGAAGTATGGAGGTTTTGTAGCCTATTTTATCTATCGCTTTCTTTGCGAGGAAGTCCGCTACTCCCCAACTCAGCATTGCAGTGATAGCGAAGAGGATTCCTAAGTCTAAAGCCATATTCCGTAAGTATTTGCTTGACTTGCATTTAAATTTAGAGGACCCTGACTTAAAGTAAATAAACCAAGCTTAACTTGAAGACGCTTTCTCTGAGCCGAGTTTCTAGCAGTCCTGTACGGACTCGATGTCTTTTATCCGTTTATTTATGACTTTTTGGATTTGCGGGTCCTCTTCTCTGTGCTTTGCTTCCACCAGAAGGTCTTTGGCTACATGAAGGCTTTTTCCGCCAAAAATCTTTGCAAAATTGCTGGATCGCCTTTCAAGCAAACGGAGGTAGCGCGGTAGGACGCAGACGAAATTTAACGGGTAACGTTTGCCTTTGTCTAAGTCAACTACCACTAGTTGAACGCAGTTATCAAGTTTTTGATTATCTGTTTTGATTGCGTAGAGTTTTAGATTCATTTCCCCTCACCGACCGATAACTTGCCAAGTTTAAGGTAACTGCAAGTTTAATTTTTCCGCGTATCTTCCTTTCGCCTCAGATGATATTAACTTTCTTGAAAACCGAAATCAACCAGTTTGTCAAGTCAACTAAACTTGCCTCTCGCAACATTCAGGGCAAATCATTGCTTGAGTAGCTAAACAGTTAAAGCACCCTTTTACCGAGTAGTTTACCCAAGAAAATGCAAATTGAAAATTCAAATTCTGTTTTCGAATTACTCGCTAAACCAGTCCGCAAAGCATTAGCAGAGCTTGGGTTTTCAGAGCCTACTTTGCCGCAGACTCTGGCGTTTCCGCCCGTGCTGGAAGGCAAGAATGTGCTTTTGATTGCGCCAACTGGCACTGGAAAAACCGAAGCCGTTCTTCTCCCCGTGTTCTCCAGGCTGGTTGAACAGAAAAACCAAGAGCAGAAGGGCATACAAGTAATCTACATTACGCCTCTTCGAGCATTGAACCGCGACATGTTCAAGCGGTTAACTTTCTGGAGCGAACAACTAGACATAACAGTTGAAGTTCGCCACGGCGACACAGAAATGAAAATTCGCAGAAAACAAGCACTCAAACCGCCTCAAATGCTGGTAACCACGCCTGAAACTTTGCAGGCGATTCTTCCAGGCTCCCAAATGCGCCGGCACCTCAGCAACGTGCAATGCGTCATAATTGATGAAGTGCATGATTTGGCTGAAAGCAAACGTGGCGCGCAACTTGCAATAGCGCTTGAACGTGTGCTGGAGGTAACGGGTAAAGAGTTCCAAAGAATCGGGTTATCCGCAACAGTAGGCAACCCTGAGGAAGTTGCGCGTTTTATTGCTGGAACCAACAGGGAAATCAGCATTGTGCAGGCGGTTTTGGCTAAAAACTACCGTTACAAAGTAGAATATTTAACGCCGACCGAAAAAGACTATGAATTAGCCGCAAAACTTGAAACATCGCCTGAAGCATCCGCAAGAATCCGAAGGTTAATCGAACTAATCGACAGCCATAAATCAACTTTGGTTTTCGTTAACAGCCGAACTATCGCCGAACTGCTTGGACACAGATTTGACCAGCTTAACCGCACAGACATAGCGGTGCATCATGGCTCCTTATCTCGAGAGGAACGAGTCATCACGGAAGATGCTTTCAAAGCTGGAACACTTAAAGCAATCATCTGCACAAGCACGCTGGAACTCGGCATAGACATCGGCAACGTGGATTTAGTTATTCAATACATGTCGCCGAGGCAAGTCAGCAGCCTAATTCAGCGCGTTGGCAGAAGCGGACACAGCCTTGAACGGCTCTCCGAAGGAGTAATCATCACTGCCTATCCCGATGACACTTTGGAGTCAATGGCAGCTGTGGAAAACGCCAACCAAAACAGGCTTGAACCCGTTCTTTTGCATAAGAACGCCTTGGATGTTTTGGCTCATCAAATTGCAGGCATCCTTATGGATAAGGAAACTATAAGCCAAACTGAACTCTTAAAAATCGTCAACAGAGCTTACCCCTACAGCACGCTTACTGCGGAGAAGCTTCAGGAAGTCGTATAGTTTTTAGAGAGCCTGCACAAACTTAGACTTGACGAAGAAGGAAAAGTTTTGAAGAAAACGGGAAGAACACGCGAATACTACTACAGCAACCTATCGATGATACCTGACGAGAAACGTTACCCAGTAATCAACGTGCTAACCGACAGAAAAATCGGCACGCTTAGGCGACGAATTCATGACGCTGCATGCACGGGTCGGATTGCATTTTATTATGCGTGGAAAAGTTTGGCGCATGGTCCAAATTAACGATGAAACAGGAACCGTGCATGTTGTGCCAGCTGAAGACCCATCAGCCGCGATTCCAGGCTGGGACGGAGAAATCCTTCCCGTGCCATTTGACTTGGCGCAGCAAACAGGTGAAATGCGGGAAAAAATCGGCAAACTACTTAAAGAGGGCAAAAAACCCGAGGCTGCAGCGGAAGAGTTAGCCGCTGAATTGAAGACGGATAAGGCAACGCTTCTTGATGCAGCATTGGAAATTGATGAGTACCTGAAATCGGGAGCTCCTTTGCCCACCCAGAATCGCATAGTTATAGAAGCATTAGACCGATACATCGTTGTTCACGCGTGTTTTGGCGAGATTGTTAACCGCACTCTCGGCGGAATATTTGATTCGGTTCTGTCTGAACGGGAAGCCATCACAGGATGGTGGACAGACGGCTACCGCATCCTGCTTGAAACAACCCACAAATTATCCAGACTGGAGATTGAAGGCTTACCCAAAGAGCTGTTCGATCTTAACTGACGAGCGCGTGGATGAGGCATTTTTGAATTACGTGAACTCCAAATTTCCGTTCGTTCAGCCGCATGAAGGCTATTGCTGAAAGATTCGGCGCCATGCCAAGAGGAAAAACATTAGCCATGTCTGAGCGCGGAGAAAAACTCAAAGCTGCTTTTGAAGGCACGCCAATTTATGATGAAACTTTGCGGGAAGCCATGATGGAAAAAGTGGACCTGCAAAAGACCAAGCAAATAATGCATGAGATAAAAGAGGGAAAAATAACTGTCAACAGCGCTTGCCCGCGAAACAGCCAACGCCGCTGGCATACCACATTTTGATGCAATACGCTGACACAGCAGAGTTGATGGCGCCTGAACGCGTAATCTTAAGCAACATTGACAGAATGAAACATTCCATCGAAGTCAGAACTGCCAGACTGCTCTGCATGAACTGCGGAACATGGACAACTCAGGTGCGCATAAAAGATTTGCCAGATGAGCCACAATGCGGAAACTGCAACTCACGCTTGCTTACCCTGCTTGTATTTCAGCCAAGACGTAGAGAAGTTAAAGGGGGATTTGCAGAAGCGCCGTGAAGGCAAAGAACTTACTCCCGAAGAACTCAAAGACCTAAGCACGCCAGACGCAAAGCCGACTTGATACTGAGCTATGGAAAACAGGCGGTTAAAGCGTTGCAGGTGAAAGGGGTTGGTCCAGAAACGGCTTCGCGGATTCTGGGAAAGATGCATCCTAACGAAGAACAGTTTTACATGGATTTGCTGAAGGCAAAGATTCAGTATTTGCGAACAAGAGAATTCTGGGACAAATAAGCGTTAAATTTGGGTTTTTCGTTTCTTTAAGTAGAAAAGCGCACCTACACAAACTATTGAGGCAGTTGCTCCTGAACCTATTGCTGCGACTGTGAAAGTGGCCGTTGATTTCTCGGGTTCAAGAACGCTAAACGTTACGGTTTGGGAAGTTACATTGTTTCCAAAGGAATCGCTTGCGAAAACAGTGAGGTTATGTGGTCCACTGGGGATATCGGCGAGCGTGACGTTGCCTACAATTGCGGTGATTTCTTGCCCGTCTAGGCTGTAGCCTTGCCAACTAAGCGGTTTGTTTGCTGTAAAAGCCAAAGAAACGTTGCTTGAGGTGTAATTGGCGTTTTCAGGAGGAGAAATAATAGAAATTTTTGGTGGCTCGGTACCATAACCGATGGGCGCGTATTGCTGATTAAGCGAACTGAAGGCAATTGTTGGGTTTAAATCGAACTTATCAGTACTAAAAGCCGTCGTAAAACCTCCAATAACATATAACAAGTCATCTACCACGGCAACGCTTACACTGTACCGTCCACTTGGCATAGTTCCGTTTGTCCAAGTGTCAGTTTTTGGGTCATAACTTTGGATTATGAACCCTTTAGTGAATAACTCCCAATAGGGCTCTTGCGCATTAGCGCCAAAAATGTAAATCCGCTCGGGAGCATACACACCAGTTGTTGCGCCAGCAGCCGGTAAAACGACAGGGGAAGGCGCAGGCGTTCCACGGCTCCAACTATCGTTCTGAACGTCGTATATTTGAGTTAAACCAGTGGTGAAAATGTAGATTTTGTCGCCGATAACTGCAGAGGCATAACCAGAAACGCCTGTTGGTACTGAGGCTTTAGTGGTCCATGAATCGTTTGCTGGGTCATAGACTTGGTTGAGAGTCGCGTTTGTGCCGCCTATTACGTAAATTTTTCCCTCAACTAGATTTGCGTTAATGTTTTCAGACGGAGTAGGCATTGACGCCTTGGTTTCCCAACTGTCAGTTGCAGGATCATAAACCTCGTTAACGCCTGTAGCTCCGCCTGGAACAAATCCGCCCATGCAATAAATTTTGTTCTGATAAACCGCAATGCCGAAGGAACTTCTTGGCGTAGGCATGGATGTCTTAACTGTCCAAGTGTTCGTTGCGATGTCAAATTCTTCATTTGTAGCTTGGAAGCCCTGGTTGCCAGCGCCACCTATTGCGTAGATTTTTCCGTTTAATACAACAGTACCTAAGCCACTTCGTGCATCGTGCAAATTTGCTCTGGATGCCCAAGAATCCTGAGAAATCACTTCAGCAGCATTAACGTTTGCTGAACCCAAAGCAGTCGAAAAGAAAGGAGTAATTATTGCGAATATTAATACCAGCGTAGGCAGCACCGCTACTTTTCTATTCATAGTTACCAACAACGGATTAGCATAAGTGGCTTTTAACTCTCCCCGAGGAACACACTGTTCCGCAGAGAGAACAAGGTAAATCAACAAGGAATCTGGCGATAAATGCATTCTTGGAAAAAAAATCGCTTAATTACAATTTAGGACTTATTTAAAAAAAAAGGGAAATATTTGATTTTTTTAGCTTACTTTAAGAGTAGACTCCTGTAATTAACGTGTCAGAGTATACAGGTCTATAGTCTCCGTTAGCATAGTAGTCAGTGTAATACGATAGATAACTCCAGCACATCCAGTAACCATTCCAAGTCGGATCAGTCATCCAAACACTATGCCAACCTTCACTCACCGGTACTGACACATAACCAGTTCCTGCATAGTTCCCATCGATATAGATGTCGGGGTAGAGCGGCCACCCAAATTGTGAATCAACAGCTTGCACTGTCAAATAAATCGGTCCTACATAGTTAAAGTGTGCTTGTAGGAAATCTTGGCTATTTGTCGCATTAACAGTAATCGGATTGTCTGTATAGTCGCTTCCATCCAGTGTCCAATGGTCGAAAACATAGTTCTCGTCATTAGAGGATGCGGTGACCTGCACCTGAGTTCCATAGTCAATGTAGTAGTCTCCGGGAGAAGGGTCTGTTGTCCCCCCTTGGTCACTAAGAAATACTCAAGCGACATTGACTTGAAACGGTAGCATATACTGAATCTATTTTTACGCTGTTAAACCAATCTGGCCATTGATGTGGTGGTGGATAATCGTCTGGCCATCTTGGCGGAGTGAAGCACATAATGGATATGCAACTGAATTGTTGATCAGTATTGCCAACAAAGTACCAAGCTGCGTGTTCCGGATTATCTACAACGGCATAACCAAGTGGGATCCATTGTAAGAATGGCGTGTTGATATCATTGCTACCACAAACCAGTACAACATTCTCCCAAGGAGGGTTAGACCCTGTATCAGGACCAGGTTCAGCGAAAATATAGATGTCTCCGCTATAATATGTTTGCATGTAGCCCATTGCAAATGATTCACCACCCATTGCAGAAGGGTCATAATGCTCGTTCCAGCCATCTGTGAGTAAATAAGCAAAGTTATAATCTATTTGACCTATCATTCTATCCGGATCTTGAATGTAACCATAGGACTCATATGGAGAGGTATAACCTGCTGGAATATTAGAAAGATAACAACCATATAGGCTGTCTAATTGTGAAAAGTTAAGAACAGCACCATTTGTATCTTTTATTACCTGTTGGTTATGTTGATTTTGTTGTGCCCATTGGAGTTTTATATTGTTAAGTTCGGTCGCTGTTAAATTCTGACCGAAGAAATCCAAAAAGCTGGTTTGTAAATCAGTAAGCAACGGCGGGTTCAAGATAGGCTGTGGAGTGTTGCCGATGCTAGTTGCTCCTGTGTTCTCTTGGAGGCTATTATTTTGTTCAAATGTACTAACTGAAAACAATGGCGAGTTCGTATTGGTTGATGAATTACTTGAGAGAGTGTATAAAGTGTTCACATTACTAGTCTGAGTTACGTTTTCTTGAAGCGTAGATTTCTGCCCAGAGGCATCAGCTGCCTTTGCTTGCGGGTATCCTAAAGCAGAGATTAGCAGAAGAATAACCGTAAATACGATGGCAAATGAAGAAAAAAATTTTCTCTTAGCCATTTTTCTTCCCTCTTTTTATAAGTGGAAGCTTTCAAGCTACCACCAATTAAATAATAATCCAGACTGCCTATTTCTAACTTGTTTGAGATAAAAACCGCAAATAAAGCGATTGCTATCTTTAAAGATAACATAACGAAGTAAAAACTTAACTTTTTAAAATATATCAACTTTTAAAGACATCAGAAGTCTCTATTTCATGTGAAGTAACTGAGAGTCATGAATACTAATATGACATAAAACAGCAATTAACGAAAAACCAGATTAGCAACGTCATTACCAAGCGCTTCTGAAGCCAGACAAAAACAAGTCAGCGAAGATTTGTTTAAAGTGCCTTGAAGGCAAGAACTTGCTCCTGATGAACTCAAAGACTTAAGCAACGCCAGACGCAAAGCCGACTTGATACTTAGCTATGGGAAACAGGCGGTTAAGGCGCTGCAGGTGAAAGGGGTTGGTCCTGAAACGGCTTCAAGGATTCTGGGGAAAATGCACATCGACGAGGAACAGTTCTACTTGGACTTGCTGAAGGCAAAGATTCAGTATTTGCGGACAAGAGAATATTGGGACAAATAGACTGAATTAGACAAGCGGTGTTCGCTTAATTGCTTTTACAACATCAAAATCTTGGTCATCGCTAATAAATGTCTTTAATTTTCGGTCGATTGCAGAGGCTACATGGATTGAGTCACGCGGTTTTAGGTCATAATTACACATTAACATTTGGGCTTGAGCAATGATATTTTCATCAACGCTAATAAATTGGAGATTAACAAAGTTAAGCAGCTTTTGGCCTTGGTTTATACTTTCACTTTTGCCAAGAAACTTTCTAATTGTCCAGACGACTTCATCCCAAGTTAGTGATGAAGTAAATGCTAACAATTCACCGCTTGCTATGTTCCTCAAAATTTCTGCAGCTTTCTTTACCCTGACATCGGTTTCTTGGGAGTACAAAACGGGGTAAACAAAAATATTCGAGTCAATGTATGCCAATTCTTTCTTCAACTTCTTCATCTAGTAACTCTTTAATATTTACCCATTTTTTCAGTTTCGGGGCAGAGGTATGTATGAAATATTCAGCGTAGTTATCCATAACTTGAGGTTTTTTTATCACAATTTCCTGGTCACGCAATTCAAGATTTACTTCGACACCTGGCTTTAATCCTAAGGCTTCTCTCATCCGCTTAGGAATTACGACTTGCCCTTTAGGTCCAACATTTCTTTTAGGCATGTTAACCATCGCATAACCAAAATGATGGAACTTTCTTTTATACTTTCCAACCAAATGGTATTACTTTTATTCATTAGATAAACAGTTTTGAGACAAATAAGTATTCAATAGCATTGCAAGCTTTAATAGGCAATTACCTGAATCTTGGGTTTAACGGATGGCAAGTGGAAAAGCAAGAGCCTAGAAAGCTGAAGCGTTCAATCGGGTTGTGGAGTGCAGTCGCCATTAACGTTGGGGCAATCATAGGCGGCGGAATCTTCGTTGTCACGGGCATCGTCGCAGGCTACGCTGGCTCAGCACTTGTCATCTCAATGATCATTGCTGGAGTCATCGCGTTTATCACAGCGATAAGCTTTGCGAGGTTAACGGCTTGGCAGCCTGTGGAAGGAAGCGTTTACGAGTATGGGCGCCAGTTGATTTCGCCGTTTTCTGGTTTTTTGGCGGGTTGGATGTGGATAGTAGCTAACACTTTTACTGGGGCTGCAGTTTCTCTCGGATTCGCATACTACTTAAAATTGGCTTTTCCCAGTTTACCAAGCAACATAGTTGCAGCTGTGACGTGTTTGGCTTTTACTGGTTTAAATTTGATCGGCGCAAAAGAGTCAACGGGAGTCAACAATATTTTAGTCACGATTAAACTTGCAGTACTCGCTTTTTTCGTGGTTTTCGGTGCTTTCCATTTCAATTCAGGGAATTTTTCGCCCTTTAACCCGTTAACAAGCGGCGTCCTTTATGGTTCCTTTTTTATTTTCTTTGCTTACGGGGGTTTTGCCCGCGTGGCTGTTGTGGCGGAAGAAGTGAAAGATGCCAAAAGAAATGTGCCCAGAGCTTTGCTTTTGTCGCTTGGCATTTCTATGGTTGTTTACGTTTTAGTTGGAGTGGTAGCTGTTGGGTTGCTCAAGCCTGCTGGGTTAGCGGCTTCTGGTTCGCCACTGGGTGCAGCCATGAGTGTTACGGGCAACTCGTTTGCTGTCCAAATCGTGTCTGTCGGGGGTTTAGTGGCTACAGCAAGCGTCTTGCTCACCGCCATTTTGGGTGTTTCAAGGATGGCTTATTCGATGGCTCGCCGAAGCGACTTGCCCTCTGCTTTGGCTAGGGTTCACCGCAAGTTTTTCACGCCTTACTACGCGATTTTGGCTGCTGGAATTTTGATGGCGTTTCTTGTTTTATTTGTGGATTTGACAAGTGTAGTTGCTATTAGCACGTTTGCGCTTCTCTTCAATTACTCTATAACTAACATTGCAGCTTTCAAGTTGAAGCAGGATCAGAAACGCTATAAAGTTTTGCCGTTGTTAGGTTTGGCAACCTGCATAATCCTGTTATCATTTATCCTGTTTGCTTCGGCACAGGCATGGATTATTGGCGTCGCTTTTCTGGTTGTTGGAACGGGTTACTATGCAGTGCGGCGAAAGCTAAGACGGCGAAATCAAAATCGCTTTTAGATGGCGATAAGAATTTTAAGCTTAAATAAAGTGTAATGGTTGGGAAAAATGCAGATGCCTATTAAAGCCGTTTTGTTTGATCTGTTCGACACTCTTATGATGATTAGGAAAAATCACGAGTTTTACAGCCCATCATTGATTAGAATGTACAGGTACCTCAACAAAAATGGCGTAAACGTCTCCTTTGATGCATTCCAGAAAACATACATTAAAACTCGCGACGACCTCTATGCCAAAGCTGACGCAAACCTGGAGGAACCACACTTTAACATTCGAGTTTCTGAAACCTTGAAAAGTTTAGGCTACAACTACGATGTTTCCAGCCCCTTTGTCGCCGCTGCTACCGCTGAGTTTTGTGAGGAATTCATGACTTTTATTTATTTGGACGAAAACGCTGAGAACCTGTTGCGCACCCTTCATGGGAAATATAAACTGGGCATCATCTCGAATTTTGCAATTCCCGAATGCGTGGATAAACTGCTCAAAGCCCACGGTTTAGATAAACTGTTTGACTCCGTTGTGGTTTCTGGAGCAGTGAACAAGCGTAAACCGAGCCCAGAAGTGTTCGCACGCACCTTGAAGACTCTTGGGGTGTCTGCGGCTGAAACAGTTTTTGTCGGCGACACCTTAAACGCGGACATTGAGGGGGCAAAAGCGGTTGGCATCAAAGCCATTTACATTGAAAGACGAATAGAGAAAGCGGAGCGTATTCGTCCAGACCAGACCATTAAAAGCCTAAGTGAACTACCTGTGTTGCTTGAGCGGGTCTAATTAATCTCAGGTCTGGAACGATTTCTTGTTTAAATCTTGATTTTTGGGGTTATTTCTGTTCTTAGCAGTTCAAGTAACTCAATGTACATTTGAAGAAAATTAAAGCCCTTTGATGTAATAATGTAAACTTCTTTACCTTCCCGCGTTCTGTGGGCTAATAAATCTTTTTTCACCATAAATTGAAGGTAATCATTGAGTTGAGTGAAGCTTAAATTTGCTTTGTACATTATCTGAGTCTTCAATGTGTCTTCTTTACTGATTTGGAGAATCTGCGCAATTATACTAATCGAATCTCGTCTTTTAGATTTAGCGCTAAATATCTGTTTTCACTTCGACACTTACATATTTATCTCGTTTAACTTTTTAAGCTTTTAATTGAATCAAGTTCTTTTTCACAACAGTGAATGTTTAAACCACTAAATAATTGGCTGGTAAATGTAAGTGCACAGAAAACCTTTATTGCTTCAGCGAGAAGAAAGTCAAGTGTGAAAACACATGCTGATTGGCGCAATTTCAGATACCCATGATAACCTGCCCCAAGTCGAAAAAGCAGTGAAGTACCTCAATGACCAAAAAGTAGGCTTGGTGCTTCATGCCGGAGACTACGTTGCAGGTTTCGTTATCCCAAAATTCAAACAGTTAAACTGCAAACTCGTCGGCGTCTTCGGCAACAACGATGGTGACCATGAGCTCTTAAAAAAAAGGTTCAGCGAAACCAGCAACTGCACCATCCACGGTACCTTCGCCAAAGTTGAGGTTGAAGGCTACAGAATCGCACTTCTACATGGGGAAGAAACCGAACTGCTCAACGCCATCATTGAAGGCGGAATCTTTGACGCGGTAATCCACGGTCACTCCCACTACAGCAGCATCGAAAAAAGAGGAAAAACCCTCGCCATAAACCCAGGCGAACTCTGCGGGTACCTAACAGGAAAATCCACCTTAGCCATAATAGACACAGGTAAAAAGGAAGCAGAAATAATCGAACTTTAACTAACTTGCCCCTCAACCAATCGGTAAGACTTTCAATGAAGTCAAATTAGTAGTTGCAATGAAAGCAGCTAAATTATTTAGGCTTTTTCAGATTCTCAGCCGCGAAATTTCTTGCAATATCCAGAAAATCTAACTCACCATTTGAGACTTTTTCACATACAGCTCCGCTTACTTTGGTACGTAAGTTCGGTGTCCCATCATTCTCACGATACTCCACACTCACAACCTTTGATTTGCTGAGTTCCCAAATCATATAGAGAAATTGTGTAGTGTGAATCCTTCGCTGATTCACATCTAATTTTGTTTTATCTTGCACAACGAGTGAGGTCTCTTCTTTGCTTTCATTGTAATTCACTATTTCAAATCCTTGAGAAGCTAGACCTGAAGCGAAACTAATGAAGTCAGTTTCTGCCCGCCCATTTGAGAAACTTGCAAGCTTTGAAATTTCTTTGAGATTGTCAATCACAAATATTGAGTACGCTAGTTTCAAAGTGATAAGAATGGTATAAACAGTTTTAACTGCTTGCAGCATTTCTACCCTTGAGAACCGTACTTCTGTTAATTTTGTGGGACCCCCATACCAGCAAACAATCTCATCCTTAACTACTTTTGCAGTTCCATGATAAGATATGTTTCTCCATTGATTCAAGCGGATATTCCAAGGCTTTGGACAAAATAACTCACTATAATCAGTTTTTTCAATTAATTCATTAATTATATTACCCAAGTCAAGTAAATCAACATCAGTCGCTTCGGTTTGTCTTTCTATTCTAACTTGAACAAGCAGTTGTTTTAAGTAGGGTTTGGCTAAATTTTCTATAAAATCTCCAATATTTCGTAAGCATTCGTGCAAAAACTCTTCAAGCCCTAGAGTGCTTTTATCCACCTCTAGATTCATTACGCTCCAAAATTTTGTTTGACTATTCGCTATCTGAGGTTCTAGCAATGCTATTGATTTAAAACAGGTTGCAGTATCTGTAGCTTTGGCTGAACGATAGGTATTTAGACATTTGCTGAACATGGCAAAGAAGAATTCGTCTCCTTCAAGTCTTGACAATGTAATAGCATCAGGAATTAGATGCTCAATTGCAAGTTTTTCAAGAATGCCCTTGTTCTGGAAAAAAGGTTCAAGTGTCTCAACGACTGCTGTTTTGATATCCTCTGGCTTTGCCCCTTTTTCTAACAATTGAAGAATCGGAGTTACACCAGAAATAATCTTTCGATATCGTTCCATGTCAAGCACTTGACTACTTGTATGTTGTGTTATCTGTAAATCTTTTTTTTTCTTTATTACAGCATAAGATGGGTACTGGGGCCTATCTTGACTTGTTAAATGGTTCTCTTAAAGAATTCGCTTGTATAAACAGTTGTTTTAGTTGTTCGTCACTTGCGCCTTGACGCATGGGTGTTAGGATGTCGGTTAGGTTGTCGTTTCTCATTAGGCACGGTTTTAGTTTGCCGTCGCTTGTAACGCGCATTCGGGTACAGTGCATGCAGAAGTCGCTGTTCTCAATCGGATGCACCACTTCCACATCTACGTTGGGCAGGTGGTAGATTAGGCGGTTGTGCATTAAGGGTCGCTTCTCGATTGTTTCGGCTTTTTCGCGTAGCATCTGTTCTTGGTCATCTAAGTTTTTGTAGTACGTTGAGTAGTAGCTGTTGGTTACGTTTATGGGGTCAAGTTCTATGAGCTGCAACACGGTGCCTGTTTGCCGCGCATATTCTATCATGTCTGGGACGTCGCCCACGTTCATGCCTTTCAATAAGACCATGTTGAGTTTCACGGGGCAGAAGCCCGCTTCAACGGCTGCTTTGACTCCTGCCAACGCTTGCTGCAGGTTTCCGCCTGTCAACTTGCGGTAAGTTTCCGCGTTCAAAGAGGGCAAACTGATGTTTACCCGCTTCAATCCCCGTTCATGCAGTTCCTTAGCCACGTTGCTGAGCAGTAGACCGTTAGTTGTTAACGACAAATCTTTCAAGCCGGGCACCGCGGCTATGCCTGAGATGATTTCGGGGAGGTCGCTGCGCATGAGCGGTTCGCCGCCTGTTAATTTTATGCGCGCGATACCTAAGCCGACGGCGATTTTGGCTATGCGCACGATTTCTTCAGCCGACATTTTTTCTGCAGAAACGTTGGCGCGCAGTACTTCGCCTTCACGATGGCAGTATAAGCAGCGGTTGTTGCATCGCTGGGTAATCGATATCCTCAGGTTAAGAAGGGGTCTGCCGCAAGTATCCATTAAACTCATTCGTTATTCACGCGCGTGCTTAACGATGTGTGGAGACTCGGGCAAAATAAGCATTTCTGCCGCAACCCGCACAGCGTCAGGGGAACCTGGGATACAAAACAACGCCTTGCCCTTGGCGACGCCAGCTGCGGCACGGGACAGAACCGCGGCGGAGCCAACTCGGTCAAAACTTATTCGCCTAAAAAATTCGCCGAACCCCGGCAGCGTTTTCTCAAAGAAGGGCGTAACAGTTTCAATCGTGACGTCTGTTGGCGTGATGCCTGTGCCGCCGGAGAATATTGCAACGTCCAATTCAGGCATGCTGAGGGCCTGCTGAACGGCTTCGGAAATCAACGCTTTGTCGTCAGCGATTATTTTTTTGAAGAGGACGTTTTGCCCAGCGTTTCTAAGCAGTTCAACCAGTGTGTCGCCGCCGACGTCGCTGATTGTTTTTTCGCCCTGCTGCATCAACCTGTATCGGGAGGTGCTGCAGATGAAAACGCCGAAATTCAAGACTTTAGGCGCCTTAGCTTTATGCGCCTTGGAGGTTTCACTCATGCCCAAGTTACACCTGCTTAAACTTTCGGACAACATGAATATTTTCAATTCGGGTGGAAGGGTACTGTCCAGCAGCGTCTTTTTCATATTGCTTGGTCATGTCCCAAACAGTCAACAGCGCCATTGAAACCGCTGTAAGCGCCTCCATTTCCACGCCCGTTTGCGCCTTAGCCTTCACTGTTGCCAAAACCTCAACCGTGGCCTCGTCGAGCACTTTAACGTCAACTTGCACATTCGTCAAGGGCAACGGGTGGCACAGAGGAATCAAGCTGCTGGTTTCTTTAGCGGCAAGCACGCCGGCGATTTTTGCGGTGTAGAGTGGGTCGCCCTTCGCGATTTTCCCCATCTTGATTAAATTAATTGTTTCTGCCTTCAACTTTATAGTTCCCGATGCAGTTGCTTCTCGGAAAATTTCATCTTTGCCTGAAACATCAACCATCGACATATTTGTTCACCTTATTTATTTTGTTGCCACGCTTCTATTAGGTTTTGCACAGCCTTCGCCTTAGCTGAGCCTTCATTAAACCTGTACATTTTAACTCGACCGTAAACTCGCTCTTCTAAAATGCTCTCAGCCTCTAAAAGCTTCAAGTGCTCAGCGGTTGACGCATAATTTGTGTTAAGTCGGCGAGCGATATCTGAAACATTAAGCGAACCCAAATTATAGATAAGCTCTAGAATTTTCATCCGAAGCTTAGAGGAAAAAACTTCTTCTAACTCCAAAACTGCTTCACGCTCTTCCCTTTTCTACTTCTAATGAAACACTTAACTCCTTTTCCAATTCAAACGCTGGAATGGAAAGCAAAGAAACCTGCGTGGACCTGCCGCGGGTAGTTGAAGTTGCCACTTCGGTTTTCAAAATGCCAAGCGAAGAAAGAAACTGCGCGTAATTCCAAACTTGAGTGTGACTATGCGGTTTCTCATTGAATTCTTCACAGATAACCGCGTAAGTCTTCTCAACCTCAGATAATGGCGCATAGGCTTGCTCGTTTTCCTTAAAATACCGTGCAATCGCAAGAAGGAACAGTTTTTCATGCAAACTAAGTCCCGCCAATTCACTTCGCCGTACACCGGGAATAATGCTGGATATCGCCGTGCGAACACATTCAGGCCCAACTGCTTCAGCGTCTTCGGCGTCAGCGTATTTTCCAGCCCGCCACAGCAGCTCGATTCCGAAGCGGGCATTTCCAGTTTCCTTAAAAGCCAACTCGGCAACCAACTCGACGATGTCCTCTTGAACTGCTCCAAACTCAAACGCCATTGAAACGCGGTCATTTAAGATGTCAACAAGTTGTGTTTTGCCGTAGCGTTCTAAACTGATGATACTTCGTTGCAGAGTGCTTCTTGCGCTCTCATCCAACTTCTCTAACGCCTTTAAATCGCGCAAAATGAAAATGAACGAAAGCCGCTGTGGCTTGCCCTGCCGCATCTCCTGCAGACGAGTCAACTTGTAAACGGCGTCAGAGCCTTCCTTCTCGATGAGGCTGTCAAACTCATCTAAAGCTAATATCACAAAGGCGTTTTCTTCATCTAAAACCTGCATGAGAACACCGAGAACTTCTTCTGCAGAGTAGCCGCGAACGGGATAATTTGGGCGGAAAAACGTGACGGCGCGGTGTAAAATGGGGGAGAGGCTTCCGCGGTATTCTCGGCAGTTAACGTGTACATAGCGGAATTTTATGTTTCGCTTGTTGGCTTCAGAAGTAAGGTTTGCTCCGAAGTGCTGTGCAAGAGCTGTTTTTCCAGTGCCGACATCGCCTGTTATAATTACCCGCTGAGCCATCCGCTCTGGATAATGAAGGATGAAACTGAAGAACTCAATCAGCAAGCGGTGTTCTTTTTCTCTGTGAGGCAGCTTCTGCGGAATGTAGTTTATGTCGAGTTTAGCCTCGTCTTTGAACACACTTTGACGCGATAGCAAATTTGATTCCTCAGCAGATGGAAGTTTTTTCTTTTCGGAGTATTATTATGTTTTGAAACAGAAACATATAGGTTTAAACGTAAACCTAATAAAAAAAAGGTTTCCATTCTAAACCACACCAAACCCCTTTCTTTTCTTTTAAATTATTTTCCCGACCTCACCGAACTCTTCAAATTCCATGCGAAGCACTGCTTACAAATCTGAAATGACATGCTGTTGCAGTTCTGTCTTCACGCTTTGATTAAGGGGCGTTAAAGAAGAGATGGCAAAAATCTTTATAGCTCTTTAGCACCAAAGGATTAGATTGTGCTATTCAAATGAACAACTTTCGTGCGGTAGCAGCAGTTGTATGCATAGTTTTAGTTTGCAGCTTAATTTTGCTTCCGTTAACGAACGCCGACTGGACAATGTTCCGCTCGGATTTGTCTCACAGTGGCACAGGAACAGGCAATCAGGTGCTTACCCCCACACTACTGTGGAAATACTATACTGGCGGCACCGTCGGTTCGTCTCCTGCTGTTGTCGGCGGCGTAGTCTACGTAGGATCCTATACTGGCGCCGCCTTTGCTTTGAACGCTGCCGACGGAACAAAACTCTGGAGTTATGTAACAGGCGGCTATGGCACGGGCGGTCAATCGTCTCCCACTGTTGCCGACGGAGTAGTCTACATCGGCTCCGAAAATGGCGACTTCTATGCCATTAACGCTGCAAGCGGCGCCAAAGTCTGGAGTAACCCCATCGGCGCGGCTGACTCATCCCCTGCCGTCGTCAACGGCGTAGTCTATGTAGGCGTCTACTCAAATTCCTTGTATGATAACGTTTATGCTTTGAATGCAACTAACGGCGACAAAATCTGGATTTACCATATCGGCGACCCTATTTATTCGTCTCCTGCTGTTGTCGACAGTGTAGTCTACATAGGGGGCGGTAACGACGTTTATGCTTTGGACGCTGGTACCGGTGCCCAAATCTGGAACTACACCACGGGCGACAGTGTTTGGTCGTCTCCTGCTGTTGTAAACGGCGTAGTCTATGTAGGCTCCTGGGACCACAACGTTTACGCCTTAAGAGTTAGCGACGGTTCAAAAATCTGGAGTTATACTGCAGGTGCAGAAGTTAATTCGTCGCCTGCTGTTGTAAACGGCGTGGTCTATGTAGGTTCGGCTGATGGTTACGTTTATGCTTTGAACGCAAACAACGGAAACAAAATCTGGAGTTACAAAACTGGTTCCACTCCTTATCCCGCTGGAGGTGGAGTTTATTCGTCTTCTGCCGTCGTCGATGGTGTAGTCTACGTAGGCGCCGCTAGCGTCATTTATGCTTTGGACGCTGCCAGCGGAACCCAAATCTGGAACTACACCACTGGGAGCCTTAACGGTGTTAAGTCGTCTCCTGCAATCGTTGATGGCGTACTCTACGTGGGCGCTGGTAACTGGGTTTATGCTTTGGCTGGTTCATCTACGCCAACTCCTACGCCTTCTTCAACTGTAGCGCCGACTGCAACTGCGTCTTCTTCTAGTCCAACTCAAACCGCTTCCCCGTCCCCAACAGTTCCAGAATTTCCAGCCCGATTGCTAACAACTATGTTAGTTGTCTCTATGATCCTTGTCTTAACTGCGGTTATCACCGCAAAGAAGAGAAGAACCAGGAAAACCCAACGGTAATTTTTTTTGTACTTTTACCCTTTATACCGTTGATTAACAATTTCTTATTTTTTCAGTTACCTACCATCGTTATTTTTTCCTCAGCAACACGGCGTAACGTCGTCGTAGTCGTTGATCGGTTGGATTAAATTTTAATCTTTCTCTCTCTCTGTATATCTTAACTGCTACGACTCTAACTACGACTAACTACTACTACTCTTCTACCTACTACTACTCTTCACTCCTTCACTCAGTGAGCGAAGAGAAACAAAGAGAAAGAGACACAAACAGAGACAAACAGACAGACACAGTCTCAATTTATGATAAGTCTTAAATCTGCATAGCGTAGAGATAGACTAACTATGCCAATGAGTAATCTGACTAAAGTGGCTATAGCTCTAATTATTGTCGTTGTTATTGCTGTTAGTGCGGTAACTGTTGTGTTTTTGCTTAGAGCAGTTCCAGTATCACATACGACTCAAATAGTGAAAGGAATAGCTACCGTTTACGCTGGTTCTTATGTAGACTACCCGTTTACTTTACCTTCGGATGCGACAAGCATTTCAGTCTCAGGGACATTTACAGCATCAGGTGGAAGTGGTAACGACATCAAAGTTTACCTTTTTGACAGTACCGATTTTGGCTATTATTCGTATGGAGGTTCCTTTACTACTCTGTATCGAAGTGGGCAAGCAACAACCGCTACAATTAGTGCTAGCCTTCCAACAAGCGGAACTTACTACCTTGTACTGGACAACGAATTTTCTTCAGTTAGCACAAAAACCGTGAATATACAAGCGAGTGTTACTTACACCACATAGTACGCTGAAAAAGAAGGATAGAGGTTTTACCCCCTCTTTGCTTTGTGACCTCTTGCCTCTGCTAAACTTGCATTCGGATGATTCCTAATGTAATTAATGATTCTTCTCTCGTATGCTGTTGTCCTTGCAGTCTTGCTTTGCCACTGTTGGAAACTACTATACTTTGTTGAAAATCCAGTTTCTTGGGCTTCACTATATATAGCTTCATCCCATTGGTGCTGTCTATCCCATTTCTGTTGTTCTCGTCTGTAGTAATCTTCAGTTTCAATTCCTAATTTACGGGCTTGAATAGATAAAGCATCATTCTGTCTGTTCGTATCTTTCCATTTAAATCCAGCCCAGCCACTGAAACTTAATTTAAGCTGTTCAAAAGTTTCGATTCTGTCAGTGTGACTGTCAGTCAGTAGTCAGTCTGGACAGCCTGCCTATAGTAGTAGTAGTGACAGTCAGTATGGTGACAGCCAGTCATAGTAGTCGTCGTAGTTGTAGAAGTCAGAGAGAGAAAGATTAAATTTTAATCCCACACATATTTAACTTCGGTGTCTAAATTTGCTTGAGGTAATCTACTGCTAGCGTCCAACCATTTCCTGCCTATTGTTGCTGTTTACGTGTCTGATCGTTTGCAGCTACCTTGACTGCTTTTTCCGCAGCCTCTGCAGATACTTCCAACACTTTTGTAGCGGCATTGAGACCCCACAGAAGTGCGCTAAAAGGATCCTGAGCTGCATATCGGACAATTTCGAAGCCTGTCTGTGCAAGACTGATAGCCGCTTGAGGTACCTTCGATGGTTCGTTTAGCACTTCGCTGAAGGTTTTAACTCCTACTGAGAGTGCTGCTTCTTGAAGGGTACCGATTAAGGTCTCGTTTGCTTCCTCCTGGTCGGGAAAGATCATGCCCGAGAGAATCGCGCTTGTTAATCTTGCGTAGTGGGGATCAATTTTGCTTTTTTCGCCCATGAGTTCTATCCATCGAAGCCATGCGTAGTTTAGGTTGCGGTTACGCAGGAGCTTTAGCAGAAGCTCTGAGACTTTAAATCCGTAGTCTAACTCGTCTCCTACGCGTTTGCTATAAGCTGACAACGCTTCTTCAGAATAGTCTCCTTTGAGGGCTATGACAGTTTCTGCTGCCCATCTGCCACTTTTGAGTCCAAATTGGATCCCTTCCCCATTGTAAGGGTTTATTAGACCCGCTGCTTCGCCTACAAGCATAACTCTGTCTCCAACAAGCGGCATTTTTGGGTCATGGAGATTTAGCTGTGATACCTGGATTTCACCTTTTAGTTTGGCGTGTTCGAGGCGACTGCGCATGCCCTCATCGTTGCTGATGAATTTTTTTAGAAGATCTATCGGATTTTCTGCGGGGGGATTGGCGCCCAAGACTATTCCTATTCCTACGTTGGCTTCATGTTTGCAAGTTGGAAAAAGCCAGCTATAACCAGGAAAACTGTCTTTATCATAGAAAACGTTTGCTTCATTAGGATTGCCTGAAACTTCTTCAAAGTATCCTCTTGCAACAATTGCGCTTTCAGCCTCTGGCCAAGCAGAACCTCGAAGGTTGCGTGCAATAATTGAATTGTTGCCATCTGCGCCTATAAGGAGACTCGCGCGGAAAGTTTGCAAACCTTTGCTGCCTGTTGCTGTGATGGTAACGCCTTCAGCATCAACTTTATAATCGGTCACGCGGAAGCCTTCTAGGAAGCGGGCGCCTGCCTTGCGTGCAGCTCCAAGAACTAAGCTGTCAAGTAGATTTCTTCGGATAATGCGAGAAAAGTTTGGTAAATCACGGACAGAGGGGAATCCGCCAGCAACAAGTTCTTTTCCACCCACATAGATTGTGGCTCGATCAATAACGTTGCTTCTCTTAAAGGCAGCTAGGTCTGCAACACCGATTCTTTGCAGTTCCACTATTGACCCAGGACTAACAAAGTCTCCGCATATCTTTTCTCTGGGAAAAACGCTCTCATCTAACACTGTTACTTTGATGCCGGCTAAGGCAAGGTAATAAGCGGCGGATGCACCCGCTGGTCCTGCACCCACAACAATGATTGAGCTTTCAGAGTCTGATGTGGAATTATTGTAATTTTGGGCATTTGTCGTCGGCAATGAAGATTCCTCTTGTTCAACGCGCACAAACAATAATTGGCTTGATTGTATTAATAACTAATGCTTGGTCATCGCATGAAAGTTGGCTTAAACGCTGACCAAAGAATCGAAAGCTCTGTCTAATCAAAGAAAGCTAAAAAAACTGAATTAGAAGAAAATTAACAAGCCGAAAGCCTCAATTTAAACGGCGAAATTAAAATTTAATCCCCAAACCCATTTTGTTCGAAAAGGCTTATCAAAATTATCATATTAAGTTACTGCCTAATCATTGGAACGCTCAAGATTGAAAAAAGGTGCAAAATTATCTGAAAAAAAGGTTAAATATGCATAAATACTATATTTTTGGAAGAGGGATGGCAAATTTTCTGTTCAGAATGTGGAACTGAAATTGGCGAAGAATTAAAGTTCTGTCCAAAATGTGGAGCCAGAATTATTAGGAATGACGAAGGCACCATTGTAAGTTCTATGCCTGTTCGGTCGTCTGTCCCTATCACGCAATCTAAACCGAAAATTGGGTTTGGTGTTAGCGTCTTCAGTGGGGTCATTATTTTTGTCGCTGCCATCGTGTATCTTGTAACGGGGAATCCGGTCGCTGGAATTGTAGGAGTTGTTTTTGTTATCCTAAGTCTATTCTTTGCACGAAGAGGATACCTAGCAATAAACAAGAAAGACAAAACGATTTACGGCATGATACCGATGTTCATTGGATTTGTCATCATGATAGCTTGTGGAACCTTGCTTGCTTTTAATCTTGCAGTTCTTATTGGTGGGTTCCTCATGACGGTTGGCGGCATCCTCATATCCGCAGGGAAATAGATTTTAAATCGGTGAACGAGAACTAAAATACTCGATTTTATCCTGTATGATCCTTTTTCAACTGAAAGACAGCCACCAGAGAAAGGGTTCTAAATTTTTTAGCCTTTTTGAAACATAAAAGTATAACTTTGAGGGGAATTTATGGTTAAAATTCTTTCAGTAACTTAGCGACTGTTGTGTCAATTTGTGACAACATTATCTTATATTCTTTAGACTAATAATCAATTAGCGAGAAAGAAGAAGGAAATAACTAAGAGCCAACGTGTTGAGCGGGTCTGGCTGCTAACACGCGGCAAGGCGTTCCCCTTAGATTTTTACGCCTTATCGACTTTAGCACTCGGCTAAATCCGCTTAACCTACCTTTTTGCCCTTTATTAAAGAAAAAATGATGGGAATAATTTTTCGCCCATGTCCACAGGCTTGGAAAACAGTGTCTACATTTAAACGTTCATTTACCGTTTAACAATTTTATTGGGCAAACGTACAATGAATTTGGTGCCCTTGCCCTGTTGGCTTTCAAACGTTACAGTGCCGCCTAAAGCTTCAGTCATCCGCTTAACCACAGCTAAGCCGAAACCTTGACCCTTAGATTTTGTCGTAAACAAAGGCGTAAACAACTTATCTTTTGCTTCTTCAGGAATGCCTACGCCCGTATCCTCAACCGTAATGATTGAGTCATTCTGCTTCTTTGTACGCTTGTATAGTTAGTTTTCCGCCTTTAGGCATGGCTTGAACAGCGTTAGTTACCAGATTGCCGAAAATACGCTTCAAAATGTCTGAGTCAGCCATTACGGTGCCTGCTTCTTTTTGCACTTTGACTTGAACCTTGACGTTTTCTGGAACCTCATTTTTCGCAAGCAACTCATCCATAAGCTTTTGAAGATTAATTTCTCTGGCTACTGGTTTAAGAGTTCTAGTGTAATCTTGAAGGTCAGAGACAATCTTGTTGATGTAATCAATGTTCTTTTCAATTTCTGTTAAGCTTTCTAATGCATTCTTTTTCTCTTCACTTTCAGGAGTTGAAGCTAATTCTGTTTTAGCCAAGAAGACATCGCCAGTTATAGCCTGCAGCGGATTACGAATGTCATGCCCAACCATGCCTGCCGTGGCGCCGATGGCAGCTAAACGCTCAGCATCCTTCAACTGCTCTGCTCTTTGATTAGCGAGCTGCTTCCATTTGATTGGCGTATTCTTCAAGACGAACAGCAGATTCTTCAAGCTTAGTCTGCATCCGTATTCGTTCAGTAATATCCACATTTGACTCCAACATTTCCACTATTTTGCCGTCCGCGCCAAATTTCGCCAACCAATAACTCTGCACAACCACTTTACTTCCATCTTTGCATGTGTGGACGATTTCGCCTGACCATTTTCCTTCCAGTCTTGAGCTTTTTTAGAATCTCTTCAAGTGGTTGTGGGAATTCCGTCTTTAATAGGCTGTTGATATCTTGTCCAATGGCTTCGTCTTTTGTCCAACCGTACAGTTTCTCTGCGCCTTTACTCCAAAAAGTAATTGTGCCGTCCAGTTGCCGTACGATTATGGCGTCTGGGCTAAGGTCGATAAGTGAAGCTTGCTTTCGCAATGTTTCCTCAGCTTGTTCTCTTTTCTTACGTAGCCTCAACATCCCGATGCCATACGAGAAGTCATTTGCAAGTTCCGTTAGAAGTTTCACTTCTTCATCAGTGAAGGGGTCTGATTCTTTGCTGTATATGTTTAATGCGCCGAACGTTTCGCCTTCAAATGAAGTTAAGGGAAGAACAAGTGATGCAGTGTAGCCTCTTTTGAGCGCTTCTGTGTCGCCAAGGCTCAAAGTTGGGGTCGATTTTGCATGTTCTTGCAGACGTAGGGTTTTCCTGTTCGGATTACTGTGCCTGTGGGTCCGCGGCCTCTTTTCGAGTTTTCGTCCCAAGTGACTCTTAAGGCGTCAATGTAGCCTTTGTCGAAACCAGCGAAAGCTACTGGACGCACAGTTTTATCTTTGTCATGTTCGGCGAAGCCAACCCATACAAGTGCATAGCCGCAGTCATTGATGATTATGTTGCAGACTTCCTGCGTTAACTTGTTTTCGTCAGTGGCATGCATGAGAGCTTGGTTGCTGTTGCTGACGGCTCTTAAGGTGACGGTTAAGTTTGCGTAGTGTTTCTTCAGCTTTCTTGCGTTCAGTGATGTCCTCAAATATGGCGGCAAAATACCCTTTCATTGGGCAATAAACAGAAACAGATAGCCACATGCTTAAGGGCTTGAAAAATATTTCAAACTTTTCTTTTTGCAGGTAAGAGCGACTCTTCCGTAAATTTCAAACAGTTCAGGATTAGCTTTTTCAATTCCAGGTATAGCTTCCGTAACTTTCTTTCCAACAACGAGCTTCTCTTTTCAGCCCAGTTATTCTTTCGAATGCATCATTAATTTGGAGATAAACAAAGTCAACAGGCTCGTTATTTTCATCGAATATCATTTTGCAATAAGCAAACCCATCTATCATGTTGGCAAATAGAGAACGGTATTCTTCCTCACTTTTCCTTAATGCTTGTGCCCATCCGTTTGCCAAAGCGTCGTTTTCCATACCTAAGTTTCATCCATCAAACATTTAAGGATATTTAAGCGAAGTATACAAAAAACATTAGTGTTCGGTTAACCACAACGAGAAATTCTTGAACTTGGTTATCGCCTTTTCTCGCGCTTAGCAAAGCGGTTAAGAAGTAAAGGGTTGCAATGTAGACATTAAGCCTACCTGTCCAAAGACAATATCGCTGTATTGCATCTGCAAAGTAAGCCAAACGAGCCAAACAAGTCCAACACCAACGCGTGGCATACCAATATAGAACGTTTGATGAGCCCTTTCGCGTGATAAGTCGAAAATAAAATAGAAAAAGAGAAAAACAGAAGGTGACGCTTGAGATATGGTTCGGAAACAAAAGCCTAATAAATACATTCTGCAATCGTTATTCCGAATCCAAATGATACCAAAATACTTCTTTTTCACGAAAGGAGTTGGCAAACACAAAGAGCAACTCCAATCATTCGAATTAGCCCTCAGAGACGCAGGCATACAAATGTGCAACCTAGTCAGCGTATCCAGCATCGTTCCCCCAGGATGCGAGCAACTTACAAGGGAAAAAGGCTTGAAGCTGGTTCAGCCTGGCGAAATCACCTTCGTCGTCATCGCCCGCAACTCCACAAACGAGCCGCATAGGCTTGTCGCGTCATCCATCGGCGTAGCTATCCCGTCAGGCAAAAACCAGTACGGCTACCTCTCTGAACACCACTCTTACGGGCAAACAGACGAGTCAGCAGGCGACTACGCAGAAGACTTGGCGGCGACTATGCTTGCAACAACCATGGGCATCCAATTTGACCCCGAAACCGCATGGGACGAACGCAAACAACTCTTCAAAACCACAGGGCTAATCATCAAAACAGCCAACATAACGCAGTCCGCGGCAGGCGACAAAAACGGGCTTTGGACAACAACCGTTGCAGCAGCCGTGTTTGTGCCAGAAAACAACAACAAACCAAAAGAATAAAACGCAAATTTGGCTAAATTTTGCCCCCTTAACTATTTGCGATGCGGGGTTGTGTGTGCATCTGCTTTTTATGAAGGATATTTGCTAACAGGTAGGCTTTGTGGCTTATGTAATCTTTTTGTGGCGGTTTTTTGGCACAAATAGCAGGTAGGTCTATAGGTAGGTAGGCGAATTGATCAAAGCTTGTTTTGGGTTGCTTTGTTGGTTTAGAGCTTGAATTTGAGTTTTTAGTGTGGGGAAAAAAGACGCCAAAAAATAAGAAAATAGCTGCGTTATAGTTAATTGTCCAGTCAAGAAACTTTGACTAAGGTTAGTCAAGAAAGCTTAACGAAAAGGTCTTTAAGTGAAAAAAATCAGTTGAGCAATTGATGTAGAGGGAAAAGTAAAAATGAAAAAGCGTGATTTAGCTTCCAGCTTAATTTTAATAGTTCTAACAGCATCCTCGCTTATTTCAGTCGGTACCTTGCATTTTAGCCAAGCACAAACCGGCACCAACGTAAGTTACATAGTTGGCTCTGATACCACGTGGACTCAATCAAACAGCCCGTACAACTTCACTGGAAACGTCCTTGTTAACGTTGGAGTCACCCTGACAATTGGCTCCGACGCTACAGTCAACCTGAACAACTATTACCTCAGAGTCAACGGCACCCTAATAATTCAACCAGGCGCCACCATCAACATTGGACTAATAGGTGACGGCATACAGGTCAATGGTGTTTTGTCTGCAATAGGCACAAGCGCCAACCCAGTTTACATAAACGGCAACGCACTCTGGCACAATTTCCCAACTCCCTTTGCATCTACTTCAACCATAACATTTTCCTCATCTAGTACAGGTTGGAGTCAACAGACAAATTCAGGGTCAATCGTGGAAAACGCCATTGTTAACTTTACTGGGTTTGAAGTAGCGAATGCAGTAAAAATTAGCAGCTGTGACTTTCTTAGCGGGGACTTGACGCTTTTGGGCGGTTCACCCACAGTTTCAGACAATAATATCGCTTGCGGATTCAGCCTTATTGACGGTATGAACGTCCAACTGGCAACAAGTGGATTATCGCCTGCAGTTTCAAACAATAGGGTTACGGACGGGCTCTACATTGAAGCTGGAAGCGGCACCGTGACGGACAACGTTATTTCTGGGGGCTTAACTGTAGACGATGCTTATGAATCTCCCGTCTCGACCTTGGTTGAGCGTAATTTGATTGGCAACAGCTCCGTTGGAATCTCAGTTGGCATTTCAAGTTCATATAACAATCAAGCAGTCATCGAAAACAACACAGTCACCAGTAACTCAGTGGGAATACAGATAGGAAAATACGCCCCAACAATAAGTAACAACAACATCTATGGCAACTCGCTTAACGTAAAACTTACCGGACAATCATCCGCTCAAATCAACCTACCCAACAACTGGTGGGGAACAACAGACCAACAGGCAATTTCCCAAACAATCTATGACTACAAAAACGACTTTAACTTAGGAACAGTTAGCTTTGTTCCTTTCTTAACTGCGCCAAATCCAGAGGCAACTCCTAACCCAAACCTGCCCCTACCGACACCAGCAGCCAATCCTACGCCAACCCCTTTCTATACACTAACAAACTCTACAATGCACCCGGTAACCCAACCCCCAACCCAACAAACCGCCAAACCAAGCCAACCCACAAACAATTCCACGCCAGTTACTTCCCAAAATAGCCAAGGAACGCCAACTTTTTCCCTTAGTGTGACAGGGCTTTTAGTGGTGATTGCTGTTTTGTTGGCAGTAATAGCTGTATTAATAGTGGGGATGGTTGTCCTGTTACGCAGAACTAGAAAACCAAGTTCTAATGCAACAACCTAAAAATCGGATAACCCACACATTTTCCGATTCCCAAGAGAGTCTCTCAGATTTATGGATTGGGACGCAGCAGAAACTGAAAACGGTTGATATCTGAAGCTGTCAAGGCCTATAAGCGGTTGGACTGGAAACTTCTTATCTTTGCTTTAACAGTTATGACTTGGCGAGGGAGGAAAATCAGCGAAACCATAGAGTTCCCAAAAACATTCACTATAATCGGAAACCTTGCCCTATCACTGTGGATCGCCTTGGACACCTTAGGCATCATGCTGTTTAATCTGTCAGCTGGCGTGGTATTCCTCTTGGCTGCGCTCATCGCCGTCTACGGGGTACTGAAGTTTCTAGGCTGTCTTAGACCCTGCAACCAATGCAAAAAATGCACCTTCGGCTTAGGCAGACTATCCGCGTTGTATTTCGGGAAACGCAGCTTAAAAGACTACAAATACACCTACCGCTTCGGCACAGCAATCTTCTTCTACGCCCTCATCGGACCATTTCCAGCGGCGATTCTGCTCGTTTCCACAGTTCAAGCGTTTACAGTCTTAAAAGCAGTGGTTTTGGTTTGCCTCTTGGTGATTTCAATGTATAGCGGATTAACCTGGCGCATAAATCGCAAACCGTAAACAACAAGCGCAAATTACCGTTTTTTCTCAGTCAAGAAAGTTTGACTAAGTCTGGGGCGAATTGGTCAAGAAACCTTGACGAAAATCCTTTTTAACGCTATTAGCCATGGAAACAGGTGGAAGCCAACTTGCATAAACGAATTGCCGCATTAATACTATGCTCAATCGCCCTTCTCTCAGCCCTATCGGTGTGGGCAATAACAAACACTCAAAATTCAACCCCAAACCAGAAGGACATAAGCGGCGATAAAGCAGCTAATGTCAATTTTGTGCCAAACAAAGGTGCGCCTTCAATTATTGTTCCCGATGATTACCCCAACATAAGCTCAGCTGTCCAGCATGCGTCAAGCGGCGACGTGATTCTTGTAAAGCAAGGCACCTACGTTGAAAGCGTTACAGTTGACAAGCCCATCACCCTGCAAGCTCAAAACACCCAAACCGTCGTTGATGGAAACAACTTTGGCCCATCGTTCTATGTAACAAGCGACAACGTCACAATCACCGGCTTTACAGTCAGAAATGTGGAAAACGCGCCGCCTCCCTCGGACTCTATTTATCAGCTTGCAGGCATTCACCTGCTCAGCGTGCATAACTGCAGGATCTCTGGTAATGTTGTGGTTAACTGTGGCAAAGGCGTTTGGATTTACGGCGGCTCAGCAAACGTTGTGGCGAATAACACGTTTTTAGGCAACAATTACGGGTTGCTGGTAGATTCAAGCCAAAACGACACTATTACAGACAATGTTGCATCGAACGGTTGGAACGGAATACTGCTAATGGATTCACAGGACAACACCCTCAAGAGCAATGACATGCACAGCAACATTGTGAATTTTGGAGTTACGAGCGAAAACCCAACCTTGTACTTGAACAACGTAGACGCATCCAACACTGTGGAGGGGAAAAAAATCTATTACTTAATTGGAGAAAATGGCAGCACCATCAGTTCAACTACTTACCCCGATTTAGGCGCGTTGATTCTGGTTGACTGCAAAGATGTCACCGTTCAAAACCTTGAAGTAAGCAACAGCTATGGAGGCATACACTTAGTCAACACAGATAATTCAACTGTTACAAACAACAACATTTCAAATAACTATGAAGGCGTATGGATCCAATTCTCCAATAACTGCACGATTTACAATAATCAGGCGACACAAAACAGCGACATGGGCATCTCCGTCGAAGAGTCAACCAACATCATAGTGCTCAACAATAATATTGAACAAAACTATTCAACGTTCATTAACATTTTAAATTCGCCCAACTGCAACATCGAGGGAAATTCTATACAAAATACGGGCACCACTTTGCCAAATGGAATCCTTCTCCAATCATCAAATGAATGTAACATCATAGATAATTCTCAGGTTGCAAATACTGGAGTAATATCCGCAATAGATCTTGAAAATTCATCAAATAACCTTGTCCAACTAAACGATTTTGAGTCATGCGAAACAGGAATCATCATATACGGTGAGTCAAACTACAATAACATCAACAATAACACGTTTAGCACTGAAGGCGGCTATTTTGGAGTACACTTAGTTGAATCATACTTTAACAATCTGACTGAAAATGTAGTAAACAATTTTTCAAACGGTCTTCAACTTGAGGATGCATCAAACAACAATCTTGCAAGAAACATTGTTACAAGCAGAGTTCATGCAGCGGTAATAGACAAATTCAACAATAACATTTTCGATTCAAATGTTTTTTTGGGAGCAACCGATTTCTGGGATTTGGGGGCTCAGGTTTCAAATTCCCCGTCAGTGAATACTTGGATTGAAAACGGGACCGTTACTTATCATTAAAAAATGATTCAAGCTTGGTGCTCTCAGTCTTCTTAAGCACTTCAGCGCAGACTTTGGGGTCCAACGCCTTGTACTCCAGCCCAAGCGTGACCAGCAGTCTCTGCACGTCCTTGCCAAGGCTTGGGGCAACCAGCACAGCGCGGACTTCACGGTTAACCTTGGCGCGGATGGGTTCAATGTACTTTGCCAGCTGAAGCGCCGCCTCTTTTGATGCGGTTTTGCGTTTAACTTCAACTATGACGAGTTTGCCGTTTTTGTCTTCGCCGTAGATGTCCACGAAGCCTGGCTCGACCTTTTTCTCCCAGCTAATCGGCTTGAACCCCTCTTCAAGAAGCTCAGGCTTAAGGAGAATCGCACGGTGCATATCGTCTTCCGATGCATGCATAAGGAAATCTCCCGAATCGGATAGATTCAGCGAAGAAGCCATGTAGACGCTGTCGAAGGTTACGCGGACGCTTTCACGCGGATTCTGCCGAACCCCATAAACCTCAAGCTCGTCGTCTTTGACTTGGACGCGGAAGACGCCGCCCGCAGGCTGCCAGTTGACGGGTTCATAGCCGACTGGGCGGTGAACAAGTAGCGACCCGTCGGATTTGATGATTAAGATGCGTTCACCCAGTTCAAGCTTTGAGCTTGCTCGTCCAACGTAGTTTACTTGGCATGCGCCTGCAACGATGAGGGTTCTTCTTTGAGCGAACGCCTTCTCAATCAGCACGGCGGCTTCTGCAAGCGTCGGCTCTGTCAGGACGGAAAGTTTGTGTGGTTGTTGCAATTTGTTTTCAGCCAACTATTTTAGTCAGTGCTTAGGTACATAAGATTTCTTGAAGGAACCCCCAAGTGGCAGGCTGGAAAAACAAGCGCAAAGTCATGCAACGTTACGACTTAACAGCTGAAATGTACGAGAAACGCTACGCTGAAGAGCAGACGGCAAAATATGGGGCGGCAATGGAAAACGTCAACGTGGCTGGAGGCTGTGTGTTGGATGTTGGATGCGGCTCGGGCTTGTTTTTCAGCCAAGTCGCAGCTAAAGCAGGCATGGTTGTGGGGGTTGATATTTCACACAAACTACTGCTCAAAGCCAAAGACGCAGCGAAGGTTTTTGGGAGCGTTTTTGTTTTGCAGGCTGACGCTGACTACTTGCCGTTTAAAGACGGCTTTTTCAGCGCCGTTTTCGCGTTTACGGTTCTTCAGAACATGCCTGACCCCTCTGAAACTTTGGCCGAACTCAAAAGGGTCGCAAAGCCAGGCGCAAGTGTTGTTGTATCTGGGTTGAAGAAGGCTTTTCTGCTGAACACGTTCGTGGATTTTCTTGAAGGCACTTCGCTGCGGCTGGCTTGTTTTGTGGACAGAGAGGATTTGAAATGCTATGTGGCTGTTCTAGCTGCAAATTGACAGGTTCCTGAGGACGCCTACATGGAAGCAATGCATGCACCCGAATTCGCCTGCAAAGACACTCTTCAGAATATAATTCTGCAGAAATTCTCATGTAGAAACGGTTAAATACCAACTCACAAAAGTCTAATTGATGCCAAATGGAGTTTTCTAATAAAATTGTAACCTTCAAGTGCCCTGACGGCGCTTACATGACAGCTTACGTTGCCACTCCTAACGCTGAAAGGCGACATCCCGCAATCATTGTGGTTCACGAAGCCTGGGGGCTCAACGAGCAAATTAAGGGCGTCGCGAACAGATACGCAGAACAAGGCTTCGTCACCATAGCTCCACACCTTTTCAGCCGAGAAAAAGACCTAACCGAGCAAGCTATCGAGAAAGCAATGATGCGCATGTGGCAGATCCCGCCTGAAAAACGCAACGACCCCACCGCGATGAAGGCGCTTATGGATAGCCTGCCTGAGAACGACCGAAAAGTGATGAATTTCTTCTTCTCAGGAAGGGAAGCCGCGGAAAAAACGATGGCTGAGGACCTTCTTTGCTGCGTAGACTATGCTAAAACCCTGCCTGCCGTGGACGGCGATCTGCTTGGAATCACGGGGTTCTGCCTCGGCGGCGGCTTGTCTTACCAGCTTGCAACTTTATACCCATTCAAGGCCGCTGTTCCTTTTTATGGCGCGAATCCTAAACCGCTGGAAGCCGTCGCTAAAATCAGCGGTCCCGTGTTCGGAGTGTACGCCGGGGAGGATCAGAGAATAACTTGCGGGGTCGCGGCGCTCTTGGAAAGCATGATTGCGAATAAGAAAACGTTTCAGCTGAAGGTCTACCAGGGCACGCAGCACGCCTTCTTTAACGAGGTAAGACCCTCATACAACAAGGCGGCGGCTGAAGACGCTTGGACAATGGCTTTAGCCTTCTTCAACAGGTACCTCAAGGCGACGCAATGAGCAACGCTCAAAACCAAAACGACTCAAGCCTGCTCTGGGACTGCTTCACCAACTGGTCGCTAACCCTCGAAAAAACCACTGAACAAAAAACTTCACTAAAAAAAGAAATGAAACAAAAATAGCTTTTTTTAATTGTGGTTTCATCGTTGAGTCGGCAAGAACAGATAGCCTTTCAAGCTATAACCTGTTCACTGTTAACGGCTAACTCAACGTCGATGTGCTGACCCGATTGGATCCCGCTGAGCGCTGATAGGCGATTCTCAAAGGCTGTTACTAAATCATCCAACAAGATATATTGCAGTTCAACTGGCAAAGCTTTGATTATATCGCCAAACACTTCAGCCATTTTATCCCTGAGCATTTTTCTTTTTTTAATGTTTCCCTGCTCCAACATTCTCAATCCCGCCATGTTTTAACACACTTAGATTGCAAGGACTAATACAAGACACTTATGAATCCAAAAACTTCATTGAAAATCTTAAATTCTAAATACTAAGCCGCGAAACAGAAACAACTAAAAAACGTTAAATTCTAACAGCAGATGAGTAAAATGGGTTTCAATCTGGCTCTTTCTCAGGAAGCAATAAGCACTAAGGTGTCAAATTGTTTTAATAACAGGGGTTTCCATAGATAGGAAGTTCAATTTAGAGGCATAGAAACTTTAATGCTAATCCAAGAAGTTATACTTGAAAACTTCATGAGCTACGAGTACGCTAGGGTACCGTTTAAGCAAGGCGTAAACGTAATCGGCGGACCCAACGGAGCGGGAAAATCCTCCCTGCTTCTGGCAATATCCGTGGGGTTGGGGCAGTCATATACTGAACGCTCAAGAAAACTAAGTGATTTAATCAGGTGGGGAAAAGACCAGGCGCGGGTAACGCTTATTTTAGATAACAGCAAACAGGGAAACAAACGGCCAGTGCCAAAGTACCAGAAAGACCAGCTTTTCCTAACTCGCACTCTGCGCCGCGACGGCAAATACGGGTTTGAACTTGAAAACCGCGCCGTCGGCAAACAAGATGTTGAACGGCTGCTCGGCAGATTCGGCGTTGACCCTGACAACATGCTCATCATCATGCATCAGAACATGGTTGAACAATTCACCGTTCTGAGCAACACAGAGAAACTCCGCATGGTTGAAGAAGCAGTCGGCTTGGAGCCTTTCCGCGAGAACGTACTGCAGGCAAAAACAAAGCTCATGCGAATTCTCACGCAGGAAGAATCGGTGACTAAACTTTTGGAGCAGGCTCAGCAGACGCTCAGCTATTGGCGTGAACAATACGATAAATATCAAGAGAAAAAGCAACTTCAGATTAAACGGAGATTTTTAGACAGAGAATTAACTTGGGCAGAAGTCGAAAAACGGGAAGCCGCCGTTAAAAGCTTGCAATCAAACATGAACAAAAATCAAGATGCGCTGGGAAAAATCGAAGAGCAAAAACATGCGATAACCAGCCAACTAAACAACCAGCAGAACCAGCAGGAAACGCTGAAAAAAGAAGCAAAAACAGCATTTAACGAACGGTTAAGCCTTGAACAGCAAATCGCCCAAAATCAATCCGCGCAATCGCTAATTGAACAGTTGCTTGAAGAAACACAAGCGCTGCAGCAAGCAATTCAGAACAGCAAAAGCCAACTTAAGCTGTTGAGAACCGAAAATCTCCGCGAAATGCTCAAGAGCTCGCAGCAGCAAATCGCCGAGGCTGTCGAGCAAGTTAAAGAAAACCAGGCAAAAATGCTCAATGTGGAAGAGGCAACTGACAAGGTTACAGGCGAAGTGTTGGAGAAACGAGTAAGCCTTGCCCTGCTTGAGTTTAAGCGTGCAAACGCCATAGTCAACTTAAAAGAAAATGAAAAGTCCCTTAAGGAAGCTGAAGAGAACCTGAAGGCAACCGTTCTTAAGGCTGAGCAGTCAGGTGACCGCATAGCAGTGCTGAAGGGCGCTTCTGAAATCCAAGATGAAATCAGCTTAACAGACGGACATCTAGCGGCACTCGCAGACGTGTCAGAGGACATAGAGCGCCAATACGAATCCTACTCGAAACTTTACCTGGAGCTTAAAGAAAAAGCGCAGCTTGTAGAGGAAAACCGCGAGAAAACCCTTGAAGAAGTCAAAACCCGACTGCTATCATGGCGAACCGTCATGGAGAACCTCCTTGAACGCGTCAACTTGGAATACCAAAAAATCATGAGCCAAACCTCAGCAGCGGGCGAAGTGCAACTGTCAAATTCACAGGACATCGAAACGGCTGGGCTGGAAATCCTTGTTGGCTTCAAAGGCGGAAAACCAGTGGCGCTGGACGCTTACACCCAAAGCGGCGGTGAGCGAACTACAGCAACTATGAGTTTTCTTTTAGCTCTGCAGCAGCATGTACGTTCGCCGTTTCGAGCAGTAGATGAATACGACATTCACATGGACCCTAAAAACCGAGAGATGATAGCGAAAATCCTTCTCTCCATGATTAAAGACGCAAACGCTCAATACGTGGTTATCACTCCAAGCCAAATCACTTTTGCCCAGCAAGACGCCAACGTCATCACAGTTCAGAATATTGAAGGAAAATCAGTCGTGCGGGAGGTAGCGGCGTGATGCAGTCAACAAAACACCACAAAGCGCTGGGCAAAGAAAGGCTGGAACGCATAATTGAAATGTGCATCGCCATCGAAAACCACACGGCAGACCCCTTCACACTAAACATTGACGAAATAATCAAAGTCGTCAAAGAGTATTTTCCGCATTGGGAACACCCCGATGAGTTAAAACTTGACGCTGAAACGCTCCATCACTTAGCGTCAGTGATTAAACTGCAGAGCGAGTGGGTTAAGCAGCGGTCAACTTCGCTCTACACTGACCCGTTTTTGCTGGAAGAGAAAATCCTGCAGATGGGCAAGCAAGAGATGGTTGACGTTTTTCTTAAAGCTTGGAATCCGCTTATCGAGTTTGAACAAATCAGCCTCAACACTCTTGCGCAGGGACTACTCTACTGGGAAGCATTGGCTCCTATTAGTGAAAGATGGAAGGACCTTGATGCCACTGTGGTTTCGATGGGTTTTGCAAGCAGGGAAGAATTGATTAAGCAGCGAGTTTTAGGTGACAGAGAATTTTCTGACGAATTGAACTGTTACTGGCTAGAACTCAAAGAATGCGTCGTGAACAAGGGGCAGGAAGGCAAAATCCACTATTGGGATTTTATCGGCGCCGACACCTACGAAGAAACAGTCCAAAGAGCCTTCTTAACCAGTTTTCTAGTAACATACGGTTACGCAACTTTGGAGATTGACAGGTTAGAAGAGCAAGTTTTCCTATTACCCTTTGAGAAACCCAAAACGGAAATCTTAACGCAGCAATCAACATCAGTGCCCATCGCGGTTTCATGTGAAGATTGGCAAAAGTGGAAAAGAGGCGAATTGGATTGAGCAAAAGAAAAGGCGTCTACGGCAGCAAAATCAAAAAGGCAACTCAGATGCTGTTCTATAAGCGCCACCAGAAACCAGGCGTGAAAGGCTGGGAACTGCGTAAAGCGTTAGGTTCAGATTACCCGAAAGTGCTCGATTTGCTGGATGACTACCTGAAACCTCTGGATCTGCAGGTAAAAACGATTTTTGAAGAAGAAAAAACCCCAGAAAAACCCACCTTAGAGGAGCTTGACAAAGCAAGATTCTACGTTGCGTTGCGCGGCGATTTGGCTACAAAAGACAAGCTGATGGGCTGGCGCATCGACGATTTAGCTGGCTTAGCCATAACAATCTCGTTCATAATCAGCAAGAAGGGGCAAGCGGCACGAAAAGACGTTGAAAAACTGCTGGCTGAGAAAATGCCAAACTGGAAAATCGGCTTAAACATCGAACGCTACATTCGCTACGGCTACCTTGGGCAAGACGACAGTGGGCAGCTGTTTCTGGATTGGAGAACAAGGGCAGAAGTAGACCAAAAAGCACTAATCAACATGCTACTATCAAGCGAGGCACAAGCGGAGGCCGTTGCCCAAGAAGGACAAGAGCTTGAGCGAGAAGAAGCTGAAACCGAAGACAAGTAATTTTTGTAATTGTGCGTGAATTAAGTGTTCAAGGTATTTTTGGTTAAAGATAAGAAAGTAAACCTTTTAAGAGTTTAAAGGCTATACTATTTTAGGGTATATTCTTGCCTAAGAAACCAGATAATAAGTCAGATGGCAAGTCGGACAATAAATCAGGCGACAACGGCTTGGATGAGTGGAAAGCAGCCAGAGACGTTTTTGATAAATTTGATGACCGCATCAGCGACCTCCGCAAATTCGGCTTCACCTTCTTGAGTGGTCTTATTGCGGCTGACGCATTAACGAAATTGTTCAATGCCCCAGATGACAGAATACGTTTAGGCGTTGTGGGAATTACTCTGCTTCTAACGGTAGCTCTCATGGTCTTAGATAAAAACTACCAATTATTTCAATTTGCAGCAGGAATCAGAGCAAAAATTCTTGAGACAAGGCTGAATTTAGAACTCACAGAAACCATTGCATTCCGGAGCAACATGTACAAATTTAAGGATTATGTGCTGGCAATATATCTTGCGTTCGCTTCAGTCGCAGGTCTAGTCGGTATTCTCCTCTTCTATCCTAAGGTTACGTGGTTGTCAGCAACTATTATTTTCACAGTTATTTCGGCAATTTTCATTTATTTCATCAACATGCGTCAACCAAATACGGAAAGACAAGTTGACTGGTCCTTCGACCGGACGACATGCGAATTAGGAGAAAAAATTAGAATCACAGTAACGAACCTTTGCGACAACCCAGTTTCTTTTCCAACAGGCAACCCCCTTTGGGCAATTAGAAAAGAAGGCAAAGACACATACCTTTTTTCCGAGTTAAATCCTGCTGGACTAACAGTTCTCGGGCAAAATAATTACACTTGGGAAATATCCACTGACAATCTAGATGGACCTGGAATATACAGAGTTCACCCAGCCTTTGTGGAGGGAAATGGAGTTGAAGGCTTATGGCAAAACCCCATGAAAAGAGCAATAATAGTGGAACCCAAATCCGACTAAACAATCAAGCCTAACAAAGTAGTTAACTTAAGTTCCCGATGCACTCATCCTGACTTTGGAAAAAGCGGCTAATCTTTCAAAAAATAGTAAATATACTGCAAGAACTTACAAAGCAACAGAAAGCACATCTTACAAAGAGGAGGTAAAACCTGACTCTATGTCATTACAGGCGAGCATAAATGGTGTTTGTACGAAAATCAATTTAAGTTCAAAAATTATCCAAAACACTTCAGATTTACACAAGATTCAGTGCGCCCCTACATCTGCTGTTGATTTCCAGTAACAAGGGCTATGCTTATTTACCAATTGGGTCTATGAATACAATTCTTTATTCAGTGGCGTCTCATCGCCGAAGTCAGCCCGCTGTGGACTTCTTAGGTGATGCTTACGTTCTGAATGTCAAAGTACCGTTTTGCCAAAAAGCGCAGACGTTCGGCGTTTTTGCCGTTTTTACCTATTGCGACGCCCTTATCTTTCGGGTTGACGGTGATGACTGCCATCTTTTTGCCATCTGTTCGCTCGGTGACGCGTACTTCTCTTACGGCTGCTGGTTTTAGGGCGTTTTTCATGAATTGAACGGGGTCTTCGCTGTACTCGATGATTTCGTGTTTTTTGCCCGTCATTCGCTCAAGTGTATGGATGTTTCTGCCGCCTTTTCCGATGGCAACGCCCACTTGGCCTTGGTTGACGATGAATATTGCCCGTTGCTCTATTTCGTCTACAATGCAGTCTTTCACGCTGGCGCCGCTGATGCTTTCAAACAAAGCTATGTACCGCATTTCGTCGCAGGTGATTTTTATGCCGGTTGTCAGTATTTTTCCTCCATTTTTTATTCTTTAACTTCTTCAGTTAACTTGAGAATTTCTGAGTCCCCAGTTTCGCGGATGCTTAAGGCTGAGATAATAAAGAGTTTTTTGCAGACTTCCGCTAAATCCATTGATCCACCTTTGTACGTCATCACGGGAACTTTAGAGATTTCTCCATAGTATTCTATCTGTTCTTTTATGTCTTTTGGACAATTGGAGGCTAAAACAATCATCTTAGCCTTCCCTGTTTTAGCGTTCTGCAATGCAACGTTGGCTCCAAAGGATACTTTGCCAGTTTTCACTGCCGTCGCTAACGCTTTATCTATATCTATCATGTTTCTGTTTTTCCTCCTTGTTTTGCTTGTTTGTCAAATGTTGACATGTACAATTCAACTAAGCCTGTGCCGATTGGTATCGACTGCCCGACTATAACGTTTTCTGTAACGCCTGCCAACGGGTCGCTTTCACCTTTCACAGCCGCTTCAACAATGTTGGGCACAGTAATTTCGAATGCCGCGCGCGCTAAGACACTTGCTTTCTTGCCGCTAATGCCGTGCCTGCCAATTTGCTGCACATCGCCAGTTGTAGTCATCATGTCCGCTACCAGCATAACGTGGCGTACATCAACGTCTAAGCCCTGGTCCTCCAGCACACCTTTTGCCTCGTGAACTAACGCGTTTCGTGATGCTTCTACACCGAGAGTTTTAGCTATTTCGTGAATGTTGTTGGTGGTTGTTCGTGAAGTGTCCACACCGTGAACTTCTAAAACTTTAGACAGATTTGAGCCGTCAGTGCGTATTACCCATTCACCGCTTTCTTCAGTAACCAACACACGTTTAATGTCAGGCACACCTTTAACTTGGAAACCTGGAATCTTACCCAGCATTCTTTTCAGTTGTTCGGCTTTCTTGGGTTTAATTTGCACTGTATAATCAGTGATTGTAACCGTCGCATTTTGCAGTTCCAACCGGTCTTTCAGCTCATCCATTGTTATGTTTCGGTCATCCATCATTGACTTGCTTAATTCAATAACGATTTCTTCGCGCACAGGATCTTCGTAGATTGCTGAAGCCAAGTTTTCCACTGAAGTGTAAATTATGTTCCTTGCAACTTCAACAGCTCCCTCTTTGGTCTTTGCGAATTCTTCCTTTAAGTAGATGGTCATGATTGGCGTTGAAGGAATTCTGCGTGCATCAACAATTTCGATAAGCCGTGGCAAGCCTAAAGTAACGTTTTGTTCTTTGACACCAGCGTAGTGGAACGTTCTAAGAGTCATCTGCGTACCCGGTTCACCAATAGATTGAGCAGCAACTATTCCCACTGCTTCACCAGGCTCCATTAAAGCACGCTTGTATTGCTCAGCGGTTGAGGTTGTGGCTTTTTCTACGCTTTTCTTAGTAAGCTTGTTCTTCGCGAAGTTTTGTTTAAGTTGATTCATCAAAATCGGCGTAAGCTGATCGTCAACGCGTTTCAGTTGCTTCTTGATTTCCTCAGCAGAAGCTGCTTCACCTTTTTCTTCACCGATTTTTATTTGGTCAATAAGTCGGCTGACGTTTACTGCTTTGCCGTGGTCACTTTTAGCTGGGTCAACACCGTCTTCGCCATACCTAAACTGGATGATGTCGCCTGCGGAATCACGCACCGTGCTGTCGTATTCCAAGCGAATATGTTCAAGAGCGTTGATTAGCCTGCGCTGCATGTAACCGCTTTGTTGAGTGCGGACGGCTGTGTCAACTAGACCTTCCCTGCCGCCCATTGCGTGGAAGAAGAATTCAATCGCATCCAAGCCACTCTGGTAAGAGTTATAAACGAAGCCTCTTGCCCTCGGACTTGGATCGCCGTCAACGAAGTGCGGCAATGCCCGTCCAGCATAGCCTCGCAGGATACGTTTGCCTCGCACTGATTGTTGCCCAACACAGGCAGCCATTTGACCAATGTTTAAGCTTGAGCCTCTTGCGCCTGTTCGGGTCATGACGATGCCGGCGTTTTCTAAGGTGAAGTCGTCGTCTGCTATTTTGCCTGCTTCATCTCTGGCTGTGGCAAGTTCATGCATAACGTAGATTTCGAAGGATTCCTCTAAGGTTTGTCCTGGCAAACGCGGCAGGGTTCCATTTCGGAAGTTTTCGATGTGCTCGTCAATTTTCTTTTGAATGCGCTCCATGGTCTTTTTGATTCTGTTTTCAGCTTTTGGCGAGAGAACCAGTTGGTCGTAGGTGTAGCTGAAGCCGCGCATCGAAATGAATAGCTTTAGCAGGTGAGTTATCTTGTTGAGGAATTCTCGTCCTGCTTGGGTGCCGTAATCCTTGATTATTCTGTGAAGCAGACTTTCAGATTGCTCAGAACCAATAGATTTCCTATCAATGATGCCTGAAATTAACTGGCCATTTTTAACTACAACGTAAGCGTCATGTTTGCACGCTTCTTCTTCACATTTAGCGCAGCCCTGACAAATGTTAGCTTTCAAAACGTAATTCAAAGTTTTTGGCAGATACAGGCTGAATATCTGTTTGCCAGACCATAGGGGTTGAGGTTCTTTGATTTCTGGTTCCGGCAGTTCCCCCTCGTATCCAGTTGTGGTTAGCAGCCTGTTAACTTGGCTTCTAGTCAGGTAGTTTCCCGTTCGAGTGAAGTAGTAGGCACTTGTGATAAAGTCCCTTATTGCACCGATGATGGGTCCGCCGAATCTGGGTGAAAGGATTTGGTCTTGAACCTGCATCAGCAACAGTGCTTCAGTTCGCGCTTCTTCGCTTTGTGGAACGTGCAGGTTCATTTCGTCGCCGTCAAAGTCAGCGTTGTAGGGTGGGCAAACGCAGAGGTGAAGTCGGAAGGTCTTGTATGGCAGAACTCTCACATAGTGAGCCATAATTGACATGCGGTGAAGTGAAGGTTGACGATTAAAGATTGCAATGTCCCCGTTCTTGAGGTGACGTTCAACTATGAATCCTAACTCTACAGCTTCGGCGATTTTGGTTCGGTCCACAACGAATTCCAGCCTAATACGTTTGCCGTCTGGCCTGATAATGTACAGCGCGCCAGGATAGGTTTCTGGACCATTAATTACAAGTTTCTTAAGTTCCTCAATGTTCCACGCGGTGACTTTTTCGGGAACAGATAATCGCATGGCGATATCGACGGGTACACCAACTTCGTTAATGTCAAGGTTCGGGTCAGGAGAGATAACAGTGCGAGCTGAAAAGTCAACTCGTTTGCCTGAAAGGTTGCTTCTGAAGCGGCCTTCTTTCCCCTTAAGCCTCTGCGAAAGAGTCTTTAATGCTCTGCCACTGCGGTGCCTCGCGGGTGGAATTCCTGAGGCTTCATTGTTAAAGTAGGTAGTAACATGGTACTGAAGCAGCTCTGAGAGGTCTTGGATAATGAGTGTTGGCGCGCCTGCTTCCATGTTTTCTTTCAAACGCTGGTTAATGCGGATGATGTCTACTAGTTTGTGGGTTAAATCGTCTTCAGAGCGGATGCCTGACTCTAAAGTGATTGATGGGCGAACGTAAACTGGGGGTACAGGCAAAACCTGAAGAACCATCCATTCTGGACGGGCAACTTTCGGGTTAAAACCCAAGATTTCAAGGTCTTCATCGGAGACGCGTTCAAGTCTTTCACGAATCATGCTGGGCGTCAATGGCTCGGAGCCTGCTTCAGTCTGCTCAATAAACTTTGTGGGCTTCTCAAAGGTAATCTTATACTGCGGAGATGCACAATATGGGCATTGTTTAGCTTTTATCTCAGTCATTATTTCCTTGTAAACTTCATCTGGAATTGTGCCTAAAAGCTCGTTGTAACGTTCAATTCGGGCGCGCGCCTTTTTTGCTGCATCTTCCGATAAGAGTATTCGTCCACAGCTGCGGCAGGTGGCTTTCAAAAGGTCAAAGATGATTTTTGTGAATTCTATATGCACGATTGGCACGGCAAGTTCGATGTGCCCGAAGTGTCCGGGGCAGCGAATGGCTGTGTTGCCGCAGGTTTTGCAGCGTTGCCTTGGCTCAAGTGTGCCTAGTCTGCCATCCATAAGGCCTGCTGTGATTGGAGCGCCGTCTTCATCGTAGGTGTCTGGCGTTTGAATTTCTACGACTGATTGTTTACGTAGGTCTTTAGGTGAGATTAAGCCGAATGAGATTTCATCAACTATTTTATGTATTAATTCTTCCTGTTGTGACATGTTATGCCTTCTCCTTAAGTCTTAATTTGGGTGTAATGCACAGGCTTTGAAGTTCCTGTAATAGAAGCTTGAAAGCGTAAGAGACGATAACTGGCGAGATCTTTGCTTTTTCGTCGCATATTCTGCAGACATAGCGTCTTTGCTTCATGTCGAAGTAAGCGATTTGACCGCAGTTCTCGCAGATGTAAAGCGTGTACTTGTCTGACTCTTCCAGCAGCCTGTCTCTGAGCAGCATGGCGGCGCCGTGACCTATAAGGCAGTCTCGTTCCATTTCTCCGAATCTGAGACCCCCGCCTCTGGCTCTGCCTTCAGTTGGTTGTCTTGTTAACATTTGCACTTGACCGCGGGCTCTGGCGTGGATTTTGTCAGCAACCATGTGGTGAAGTTTTTGGTAATAAACTACGCCGACGAAGACGTCTGCAACGAATTTTTCGCCTGTGGTGCCGTTGTAGAAGACTTCGCTTCCGGTGTGGCTGAACCCAAGTTTTACGAGGTTTTTGCGTACTTCGACGGGTCCTTCGTTTGAGAATGGTGTGCCGTTTGCTGGTTTTCCTCTTGCTGATGCAGCTTTTCCTGCGAGGGATTCGATGAATTGTCCGATGGTCATTCTTGAGGGTATAGCGTGCGGGTTGATTATTAGGTCGGGTACCATGCCGTCGTCTGTGAAGGGCATGTCTTCCTGCGGCACGATTAAGCCTATGACTCCTTTTTGTCCGTGGCGGCTGGCGAATTTGTCGCCGAGTTCGGGGACTCGTTGGTCGCGGACTCTTACTTTTACAAGTTGGCTGCCTTCGCCTGACATGGTTATGAATATGCCGTCTACGATTCCTGTTTCTGAGGGACGCATGTCCACTGATGTGTCACGCATTGATGGACCTTTAACTTCGAATTCTTTGTATTCTTCAAGGAATCTTGGTGGGCTGATTCTGCCGATTAACACGTCTCCGCCGACAACTTGCGATTCTAAACTGATTATTCCGTCAGGTTCCAAAAGCCGGTAGTATTGTTCGCCTCGGTAACCTCGGGTTCCAGGTTCTGGAACGGTGAATTTGTCTTTTAATCCGCCTAAGTATTGGCGGCATTCTGCTTCGTAGATTCGGTAGAATGTGGATCGTGCTAAGCCGCGTTCTATGGATGCTTTGTTAAAGATGAGTGCGTCTTCCATGTTGTAGCCTTCGAAGCTGAGCACGGCGACGACGCAGTTTTGTCCTGTTGGGCGTTGCTTGTAACCCATGACTTCCATAAGTTCAGTTTCAACCATCGGCACTTGCGGATAGTGTAGTATGTGTGAGCGTGAGTCAACGCGGTGGTGGAAGTTGGTGCCGTAGACGCCCAGCGCTTGTTTAGCCATAGCTGCTTGGTATGAGTTGCGTGGTGACTGGTTGTGTTCGGGATACGGAATTGTTGAGGCGCAGATTCCAAGAATGGTGTAAGTGGCTATTTCAACATGAGTGTTTTGGGGTTTAATGGCGTCAAAAGTTAAGGCGACATAAGCGTTTTCTTCTTCTTCCGCATCTAAATATTCAATTAAACCGTTCTTAACTATGTCTTCCCAAGTCCACTCGCCTAACCCGATCTTTTCAAAATGTTTAGGTTGAAGTTTAGGAACCCCATTCTCAACAATTATAAGTGGGCGCCTGACTCTGCCTTCGTCACAGTTAGCATGGACTTCTTCGGTTTCAGTTTGCAGTTTTGAGAAGTAAGTTATGTTTACTTCAGTTGAGATTTCGCCAGCTCTTCTTTTTTCCCGGAAAGACTTCACCATTTCCTGAGGATTATTGCAGTAGCCAATGATGTTTCCGTCAACGAAAACTTTAGCTCCTGAAATACGCAGTTCGCGGCTGGCTTCCGCTGCTGGAACAGTTCCCATTTCAAAAAGCAGTTGCTTTACTCTGTCGGGGTTTACGCCGACAGCTATGGAGGCTGATAACGCTAAGTTTTTGACTAAGCCGCAGTTTGAGCCTTCAGGGGTTTCGTTTGGACAGAGACGTCCCCAATGAGTTGGATGTAAGTCTCTGGCTTCGAAGTTCGGTTGGCTTCTGCTCAGTGGCGATTGCAGCCTACGCAGGTGGCTAAGCGTTGAGATGTAGTTGGTTCGGTCAAGTAGCTGGGTGATGCCGACTCTTCCTCTTCCCCAGTTGCCTGTTGCCAACGCATGCTGGAAACGTTCAGTTATGATGCCTGGGCGAACAGCCGCTGAAACGGTTATGATTGGCCCTTTAACGCCGATGCGTTCAAGCTGGTACTTTATGTCTCTGGTTAAGTTTCTGAATGAAACACGGAATAGGTCTGCGAGAAGTGGACCGCCAAGGCGCAGACGTTTGTTCTTGAAGTGGTCTTTATCGTCAGGTTGCCTTCTGCCCGTTTTTAACTGCAGGACTCTGTAAGCCATTTCGCCTAGGAAAATTGCTTTTTCTTTCCGGTTCTTTTCGCTTCTGCCAAGATGCGGCAAGAAGTTTTTGTCTAGGGCGGTTTCAGCTTTTTGTAAACGGTATTCTTCCACTTGCCCGTGGGCGACGCGGTTGCCGATGAATAGGATTGCGTCTGCAGGCGTGTCTACGCCGATGGCTTTTTCGAATGAAGCGGCAAGTTGGCTTTGCATTTCGCTGTCAAGAGAAACTGCTTCTGCGATGTCCTTGTCTTTCTCCAAGCTAAGTGCGCGCATGATGACGACGAATGGGATTTCTGTTGGAACTCCTGGCATGGTGACGTAGATGGCGTCGTCTGATTTGAGTTTAAGTTCGATTCTTGCTCTGAAGCCGACGGTGGTCGAGAAAATTTTTGCTTGATAAACTGGTGAGGTCCCTTTCTCGTCGATGTCTACGATTACGCGGTTAGGCGCCAAGTCTTCCATGGCGACGATTACGCGTTCGGAACCGTTAACGACAAAGTATCCGCCTTGGTCATCTGGGTCTTCTCCAGCCGCAATAAGTTCTTCTTCTGAAAGCTGCGATAGGAAGCAAAGTTTCGATTTAAGCATGACAGGGATGTTGCCGATGTAAACAAGTTCGGTGTCCTGTTCTCTTCCATCGATGACAGGCGTCATTTCCAAAGCTATAGGAGCCGAATACGCCAAGTTGCGCAGTCGGGCTTCCATCGGGTAAATTTCGTGTTTTGTGCCGTCTACTTCGGTTACGTAAGGGCTGGTTATTCTTGATTGGGGGTCAATTACCCATATTTGCCCAAGTTTCACTTTGTAGGGGCTTTCTGGAACTTCAATGGGGATTTCAGCGACTTCATCAACGACTTCTTGTAAGCCGTGGTCGATGAATTCGTTGTAGCTGTCCAGGTGTTGGCGGACTAGGCCTTTCTGGTTGAAAAAAGTCTTCAGTAACTCGCGGATATCTTCTTTTTGGATAAGGGTGGTCAAATTCTCGATTCTCCATAAATTTTGTTATTTTGTGATTTCGTTAGTGTTTTCAAACTTTCATCTCCTTCGATATGGGATCATCCAATTTGAAAAAGGGTTCAAGTGACTTTTCTAAGAGCACAAACACATGCTACAGAGCTATCTAATAAACCTTATCGTGCACATTGCGGCTAAAATGAAGGACTGCTAAACTTTCATAGAGCAAAAGCTTCACAAAAACTATGCAAGGTTGCCGCTGCATGAAGCAAAATGCGAAAGAACGGCAAAATTGCATCGTAACCTTGAAAAATGGTTTTGCCAGAATGTAAATTTAAGAAAACGGGGTTTCTCTGCAGATTTTTAAGTTGCGACTTTGCAGGTTTGAAAAGTTGCGACTTTCCGCCTTGGCTTTTTGCGTTTTGGGTTGCTTTTTTGGTTTGGGACTTGAAGGTTTTTGTGGGTTGCGACTTTCGCTTCGGCGGATTGCGACTTTCCATGTTGAGCCTATGTTGAAGTTATTGTCGGTTTCGGGCGCGGAGGCTTTCTCGGCGGCAGGTTCGGTTTGCTTGGGTTTTGGTTTTCACGTTTTTTGTTTAGATTAAGTTGCGACTTCTAGCTTTGGTTCCCTTCGCCGCGTTAAAAAAGAAGCATTTTCCAGCTTTGCCGAACACGCGAACCTAATTCAGCAGACTGCCGCATTTTCAAAGATTACGACTAATGTCCCAAATGAGACAGCCAAAAACTAAACGAAGAAACTTGCCGTCGAGGCTGCGGGCAGAATTCGAACCTGCGAAAAATTATTTGTAAACTGATTTTCTTAAACCAACATAGATGATCTTGTTGGGCAATTATTAGTCCTTCATGAGCGCTTCTCTAATTTTCTCGGGACTTGACACGACAACGTATTCTTTTTTCTTGTATTCTTGAAGGGGTTTTTCAATTCTTTCCAAGCCTTCTTTATCAGAGAGTTCTTCCAGAGTTGCTAAGATTTCTTTTATTCGGTCAAAATGTTCATAGAGTTCCTTCAGAAGAGGCAGAGGAATTGAGACAGTTTCAGTCAATTAAAGCACCTATCCTGTATATTGCACGTTTAGCTATTAATCTTGTTTGCTTGATAGGTCAATATCGTTTAGTTAATTCTTGTGAGGATTTGAATATGCCAGTTCTTACGAAGAAACCCTGCAAGCATTCGTTCTTTTGGTTTTAATGATGAAAGGTGATTGCCTTGGCAATCGCATTTACGAAATCTTTTCTCATGCTACCACTCTACGCTTGTTGATTACCTTAGCGGCAATTGCTTGAATGGTTTTGGGGTAATTTTTCGCGTATTCATTGATTCTGGTTTCAGACAAGTTTATAGCCCATTCAGAGATATCTACTATTACCCTTTCTTGTGGCATCCCTTTGTATGTCCATATGTACGCTAAATCTAGAATAGTTTTTTCAGGGTCAGAATATGTTAAATCACTAGTAATTATTCCGAAGCAAAATAGAGCGGGTTTTAGTTTCACAAATTTGAAACTGTATCCGGCTATCTTGATGGGCTTGGCGCGAAATATCTTGTCATTGATCACATAATCTACTGTAAAGTGCTCGTGTGTCATGTTGTTTAGTTTCAAAGCAGTATACAACCCAAAATACCAATCCTTTATCCCCTTCAATTCCAACCCTTTGGCAACTAGCTCTAAATAATTATATTTTGATTTTCCAAGCTTGACTTCGTCTAAAGATTTGACGTAGAAAATTCCTTTGAAAATTCTTATCATTTGGCCTCTTGAGGTAAAATGGCTTATTGCTGAGCTGTAGCTAATATTCATCTGCTTGCAATACTGCTTAAGCTCGTTGGAAGTTACGAATTCTTTTCCTTCAATGCGAATTTTTTTAAGTAATATGCTTTCCTTCATTTTATATCATAATACGTCATTTTTGGTTTATTGTGATATATGTTAACAAAATATTTAAGGTTTAACATTAACAATTATATTTAAGAAATTGGTTTCAGGTCAAACGCAAAACGGTCCCTAATAATCCTGCCTTTCGCACGTTTACTTGATAAATTGAACCTTTCGAAACATTGCCCAACTTCAAAGGGTCATCGCTTGAACTTTTTTTACCCAATTACTACAGCTATTTTGCCATCTACTCAATAAAGCCGTATTAAAAAGTTACCCATCAAGAGATCTAACTGATTACCTGATCTGGTAAGGCTTTCGTCAACGACAACTATCTGAACCCAGCTTACATTGTTACCGTGACTTCTCGATCAAGGCATTTTGATGCATAAAGAAGAGCGGCTTTGATGTTTTCTTTCGTTAACGAAGGATACTGGCTTTACACATTGCGGTCTGAAAGAACAAAGAAATCCATATTTTGCTAATAGAGTTTGCCCTAAATTTTTTAGGGAACTAGTTCGATGTGTCTTTTTCGATGGACAAAATGTATTAGGTTGAAGCTCTTAAAAGCTGAAGAATAACAAACGGTGAGAATCTATGTCTGAAGTTCCCTTAGACAGCCTGTCTTCAGTCTTGGATGCTTTCGAACCAGCTTTGAAAAGCATTGATGTTAGAACAATAGCCGTTAAGCCTATTTCCTCAAAAGACCCTTGGACTAATCTGATTACATCAATTTTTGTCAGCGAAAAAATGGTGGATAAGGTAGAAGCCGAACACAAAAATATACCCGAAGGGAAGAATGAACGTTTTGCTGTTTTTCTGAAAGCAACTCCTTTCAGTAATGACATGTTTGATGAAATTCGGCAAGGTACAATCACATTTGACACGCCTGAGGGGTCTGAAACTGTTGTAAGCAGGAAAGCCGACCTTCTTTCTATAAGGGTCAATTCAATGCCAAGAAAGTTTAGCGTGCCTACAAATTTGGTGCTAAAAGTGATAGATAATGATTTTGGACGACCAGAAAGGGGCAAATTATGGGATGTCATAAACGGTCAAAACTTAGAAGCAAAGAGAATGCATTTTTCGGACATTTCAGCACTAATTAAGGACAGAATTGATGCTGACTTCATCAACATAGGTGATACCAAAGACTTCGAAGTATCGGTTTCCAGTGGCGCAGAAATCGAAAGCGCTGACTTTATTGGCCCGTCTTTAAAGGTTAAGGTCAGAGGGACTTCGGGATTAAAATCCTTACAACTCAATTTTGCTCTTGGCAGACCAAATTATTATGTCCCTGTTTGGAGGGGAGATGCTCGTATTGAAGAAGGAAAGCCTTCAGATGATAACTCAGACGTTTTGGAAATTGTTGTCGCTCCCCCGAAACTACCGATTGTAATGCCTTTTGACCAGATGTTTGTTGAGCTAATCCATAGAAGTGTGCCTTTGAATATTAGCACGGCTGTCGCTGTAGTGCCATTAGAAAATGTGATAGAGCCTTTCTTGAAAACATTTAGCTCGTTTTGTCAATTTGAAGATTTTAAGAAGATGTTGTTTGAGCCATTGGATTATGGTAAACAACCGCAAAAAATATTTGAGAACGCTGTAACATGGCTTCTTTCATTAGCTGGATTTCAAACAATATCTTTGGGAATTGAAATTGACCGCTCAACAGGTAAGCAAAGATTTGACTCGCTAACAGCAAGAGAAAGCGGAGCCCCAAAAGGTAGTGCCGACATTATAGCCTATGAAGATAACAAACGATTGTTATTGATAGATTGCGATATCGGGGGAGTAGACGCTAACAAAATCGATAAGCTACTTGGAGCGCGCAAGCATTTTGAGGCTTCAAGCAAGCTCGGAGAGTTCTCCTTTGTATCCGTTTTGTGTACACCTAAAGAATGCCAAAATATGACTAATAATGAGGTAGGGATTATTGACAAGCGTGTTCTCGAAGACATTTTTAAAAATATTGCCAAAGGCGACCGTCAAGCGGCAAGAGATAGAATCTCGGGTGTTGTAGGTGGACTTATGGGGGATTAAGTTGGAATGCTTGCGCGATTTTGCGAATTAACAATAAATAGCAACTGGCAGTATCTAACCAAACTTCTAAGCAGACATTATTTTTTCGACTAATTTTTCAATTCTTGATTTATCAAGAACCATTCCTTATTCTTGATACTCAAGCTGGCTGATCCGTTTTTATGGGGATAAAATTTTACATATCCACTTTCCTTATTTTTGCTTGTTACATCTACATTTTTCTTAGCATTGCTCCAGTCAATAATCTGATTTCCGTCCACGAAAAATATGTCTTTGTCGGCTTCATTAGACGGCTTAATTTTATCTGACACAAAAACAAGAAAGTAGTTTTTTGGATTTTTTTCAGCCGTGTTGTATAACTTTCACTCCTCCTCTTATGCTAACTTTATCGGTTGTGCCTTTTATCTGAAGCTCAAAGTAATTTGTCTTATACCTTACTAAGATATCAACGCCAGTATCTATACTGGAGTGTACATTTCAAGTCCTTCAAGTCTTTTTGCTGTAAACAATTTTGAAATTACTAAAAACTCTGAAAACTTGCCTTTAAAAGCACGCCGAGCACGCTCTTCTAACTCTTCTTTAGACGCTGGCATGTTCTCAATAATTTGTTTTGAGTTAAGATAATAGATTTTCGGTTCAAAGTTGCAAGCACTAGCTAAATTTTTACCGATGTTAAGTCTTAAATCTGTATTCACTGCGCTGGAAAGCGCATGAATAAAACAAGCAAGGAAAAAACAAATAAAGAAACAGATTCCCAATATCTTTAGATGATAATATGAAAAAAAATTCATGGAATGAGCTAAACCGTCTTCAAATTGGGAAGTACGCGGAATATTTTGTTAAAATGGAATTTACCAAATTCGGATTTGATGTTTACACTTCCGAAGTGGATGATAGAGGAATAGACTTTGTGGTTCGCAAAGAACAGCCTAACAATATGGCAAATTATTTTGATGTTCAAGTCAAATCCGTTAGAGAAAGTGGATATGCTTTCTTTCCTAAAGATAAATTCAACTTACGCAAGAATCTGATAGCTGCAATCGTCGTTTTTCCAGACGGTGAAGCACCAAAATTGTATCTCATTCCTTCATTAGCTTGGCAGAAACCCAGCGTCCTTTTGGTAAGTCATGATTATGAAGGGAAGAAGAGCGACCCTGAGTGGGGAGTGAATATTTCCAAAAAGAACATACCGTTACTTGATAACTATGCCTTTGAAAATGTATTGAAAAATTTATGATGGATTGAACGACAATAACTTGAACTTCAAAATCGAAGAGTTCATGAGTAATTTACTTCATAGAGTTGAGTGGCGACACTCAAATGAAAAAGATAATAGACCTTAGGCGTTATTCCTTTTTGCAGATTTGGGCTTAATTTCCGGTTTTTTCCCAAGCTTTTTCAGACAGCCAACGTTCCGCTTATTCGAAAGTTAACAATGCCGCTGACAATCTCCGTCGCGACGTCATAATGTTTGAGGCGATTCCTAAACACTCCTCCCCAAATCTGAAACTTTTTCACCCGACTATTCGTATGCTCAGACACCACCCACTCCTTAGCCAACGCTTTGTTGAACGCCTTCTGCTCCAGCGAAAGCCCCTCCGACTTCACGCCGCGCTTGCCCCTGCCCGGGCTCTTCCTCTTGAAAGGCACCTCAAAATTCAGCCAGGGAAAATCCTTCTTCACACCTTGATAACCAAGATCACCAGTTCCCTGAACTTTCTTTGGCAAATGAGGACGACTACGCCTGAACAAAGAATAGTCATGCATGCTACCCTTAACATGCCCAGTCAAATGCACAATCAAGCCGTCACCATTTACAGTCAACTGGGTCTTAACAGTATGCCTCTTCTTCTTGCCGCTGTAGTGCGTCTTGCGCTTCTTCTTGCTCTCGGGCCTAGGAATCTCCTGCTCCGTCGCATCCAGGAAAGCCTTGAAGCCTGGAAACATCGCCTCTATCTCTTCCAGTTTTTGCAGTCGCCTTGCCCTATCATGCAGCTTCTTTGGTGTGGGCAAAACTTCCCTGATCATCGGCTCAAGTTTTCTGATGTCTTTGAGCACGTTGCTCTGGTCAAGGTCGAAGAGGACCCCTGTGAGCGTCGACGTTATGTAGAGCCTGTAGTAGATAAGAAACATGAGGAGCCTCTCTTGCAGAGGCAGCTTGAAGGGGTGACCGGCGCCTACTTTGTGTTTTCTGTTCGCCCTTGAAAGCCTATGTGCTTCGTAGATATCGTAGTTGTCTAGCACCTTGGCGTAGAATGAGTCGAACTCTGAAGCCTCAAGCCCTGTTAAGGACCTAAATAAGGAGTGATTCTTGGACAGCAGGTTGTAGTTGAGCAAGATGACTCGCCGATGGCGATTTCAGTTTGAAGAGCAAATAAGCTTATCCAACATCGGGCGATATTTCAGTTTAATATGGAGTAAGGTTCTATCTGGCTATCGTGCTTTTTTGCGGAAAACAAGCTCATTTTAGAGGTTTTTGACGGCTAACCATCGAATTGCGCCTAAGGTCCAATTATCCTTGTTGCAGGGCAAACAAAAGATAAATTATCCTTGCCAAATAAAAGCAACACATAAAATTCCTATTTACGCAATTCATAGTTGCGCCTACAAAACAAGTTCTACAAAACCCATCAAAATAGGATATGCAACCCCAACAAGAAAAACGGGAAAAACCGAAGCATACAGGTTCTCGTCGAAAACCACCTAAACGGAAATATTGGCATGCGGCGCTGAATTTCAAAGAAACAGAACGAATATTTAGAAAAATTTACCAACTAATTTCGATCTTACTTTGGATTTTAGCTAACTAGTATCTAACGATTTTGTAGCGCCTTCTGCCCAATTGCCGCTGCCTCTTTTCCTGCGCCTCAGACACCGGAGCGTTGCCCGTCTTGACCTCATAAATCGTGGGCTCCCCAACTTTGTTCCCGAAAAAATCACGTTTCTGAACAACAAAGTCTCCGCCTTCACGGATTTTGCTGCAATCGTGCCCCTGCCTGGCTTGATCAAACGCAAAACGATCCCTAGCAATATCGCCCTTCGCACGCTTACTAGAGGAACACAGCCTTCGCGAAATTTTCCCACGCGTTAGAGGGTCATCGTCTGAGTTTTGCTTGCCCAATTAGGTTACCTTTGCCTGCTATTTGATGAAGGGATATTAAAAAGTTGCCAACGATGAAGCACTTAACTGATTATCCGAATCTTTCTCTTTGTTAATATCATTAATTGGTTACTTGTTTTTTTCAGGTCTATTTTTTCGTGGGCCTTGTTCAAAATTTCGAGGATAACAACGGGAATTGAGGGATTTGCTCTTATAACTATTACGCCTATCGTGCCTTTTGGGGAGTTATGATAAATTTGAGCGAAGTCTGTGTCAAGAGTTAAAATTGTCATATGGTTTTTTGCCGCGTAATTTGCTATGTCTTGGTCTTTTGCGCCTTTAAGGTTAGTGTCACGGACATTTAATGTATCAAACCCTTTCTTTTTTAGCCATTCTCTGACGGTTTTTGTTACGCTTTCGTCAACAAGCATGATAGGCAAGAAGTCCACCAGTTTACATGGTAACTGTAACTTGGCGGTCAAGGCATTTTGAAGCGTAAAGAAGGGCAGCTTTGATATCTGCTTTCTTAAGCTCGGGGTATTCGTTGAGGACTTCTTCTTCAGTCAACCCATTCGCTAAAAACTCGATTATGAGGTAAACTGGAACCCTCGTTCCCTTGATTACGGGTTTTCCAACAAGAATCTCAGGATCAACAGTAATTCTATCCAGCAACTCTTCCATGCAATTTCACACCTGATAAACTGTTAGCTGATAACGTATAGTTTGTCAACGTATAAAAGTTCTTATAAAATGTAGACATTAGATTGACCATGCAACCTAACTCTTCTTGAAGCAGTTAGCGTCTGATTATATCTGCAACTGCATCTTTACTTTCTTCGCAAGCTGTTTTTTGGGTAATAACAGGCAACAAGTTTGGATCCATTTCGTAGCCTATGCTGCTACGTTCGTTTTGCATGGCAATTTTTGTTGTTGTTCCTGAGCCCAGAAATGGATCAAGCACGGTGTCGCCTTTGATGCTGAACATTTTGATGAGGCGGTCGGCTATTTCGTCGGGGTAGGCGGCGGTTCTTCTTTCCAGCTCGCTTGCCGTCTGCCGCGTGCCCTTCAGCGCCCAGATTTGGCTGAACCATTCGTCCCGCTGGGGCTTAGTGAAAGCACTGTCATACCGTGTTTGGTCTTTGGGCGGGAATTTCCGCAAGCTGCCCTTTCTGAACAGGAGGATGAATTCGCAGTCAATCGTAACGTAAGCGTTCGGCGGCAGGAAGCCTGAGCCTAAAAACGCGCCTTTACCCTTGTACTGCGGCTTGGTCGTGGGTTTCTTCCACAGGATGTACGGTAGCGTAGTGAAACCGATTTTTTCGCAAATCTCCATTATTCGGGCGTGGTTGGGGAAAAGCTCGAATTTGCCGTTTACCGTGCGTGTTGCGTCGCCGATGTTTATGCATGCTATGCCGCCGTCTACGAGAACGCGGTAAGTTCCCTGCCAAACCTTACCCAAATAATCATGCATCGCATCGTAAATTTGTCCCACCGTCTCCTCGTTCCCGTCTGCTTCAAGTTTCCGCCACAGATCCGCGATTTTTGGGTCTGCAATGGCGAAGAGGTCATCCCACATTTTTATCATGGGGTAAGGCGGCGAAGTCACCATCAAATGGACACTGCCGCCGGCTAATTCGGGCATTTGCTGGCTGTCGCCAAGGATTATTTTATGGTGGGTTAGCATAATTGCTCCATACTGTATCGACCGCCAACGTTTTACTTTTGCGGTGAATTAGCGGGTGAGTAAGCAGGGAACTTGAGCTTCGTTGCAAAAGCGGGAAAGCGCCGCTGTTTCTAACGTCTTAAGAATCTGCACAAGTTTAATAAGCAAGTTGATAACAAAAAGAATTTGCCAAGCAACTTAGCAAAACGAGCTTTTGGAAACGGAACAATAAAAACTGCTAAAATTGAACCTGCTGCAGTTGCGATTGCCTCAGCGCCAATTTCCAAAGAAGCCAAGCCCATCCCGCCGAGTTTCACACGTTGAATTAACCAAGAAGCAAGCCTCAGCCGCGACATCTTCAAAATGAGCCGACCTCCGCAGATTTCCCAAATATGCATAGCAACATTTCGAAAACAAAAAACAATGGAGGTGAAAAAGTGGGAGAGCAAACAGAAGAAGAAAAAAAGAAAAAAGAAGAACAGAAGGCATTCAAGCGCAAGCTCACTAATACGTATCTGGCTGGAGCAATCGCGATAGTAATATCACTCGTGATAGTTTTCGTCTTGTGGGCAGCTAACGTAGGATCACAGATAACAGTCCCAGCTAGTGCTGTCAGCGGAGTAAGCATATTTGCAGTCTTTTATCTTTTAGCGCAGTTCGATGAACGTATAGTTGAAGCATTCAGCAACTGGAAGGTATTTGGGTATCAACCAGACAAATCAAGTAGCCAAAATGACGGCGGAAAAGGCGCAGCCGCTAAGCCAGCCGCAAAAAAGCTGGGCGACCCTCCGAATGCAGACCCGAATAAACAGAATCAAGATGCAGCAAAACAAGAGGCAGCTAAACAAAAACAAATGAGGGACGATTCACTTAAGCACGCGAGAATCGTTTCAGTGTGGTGTCTCGCCTCTGCCATCGGCATCATCTTGTGCTACGTAACCGCTGGTCTGATGCAGTTTGTCGGCATCACATTCACGTTTTCGACGATAAGCGGCCACCTCTGGGATGCAATAATCAGCGGCATAATTGTAGGAGGAGGCACCAAGCCATTGCACGACGTCATCAACCTGTTCGACAACAGCAGCAACCCCAAGAGCACGACAAAATCCAGCTAAGCCTAGCAAGTCACTAAAACCATTTTTCTTCCCTCTAATTTTCATCGACAAATAACTCTGGCTACCTTAACGCTGGAAAGGGAACGGGAGCATTAATGAGTGAGTTCGAGTTTGCATTTCAAGCTAGGTGAGATAAGAAAAATGCCGAAAAATGAAAATGAAGTTTCGTGGGATTTGACCGAACTCTTTCCAAGCGTCAACGATCCATCTGTCGAAGAAGCGATGGAGCAAGCGAAAACCTTGGCGGACGCCTTCGAAAAACGGTACCGAGGAAAAATAGCCCAGCTTGACCCTGATAGCCTGCTGAATTGTATCCGCGAATTGGAGGATTTTGATGTTAAGCTGGGGGACATCTCGCTTTTTGCAGGTTTATCTTTCTCAGCCAACATGACATTGCCCGAGACACAGTCGCTCTACGATAAGGTAAGCAAGTTTGAGGCACATTTGGGTAAGCAGTTGGCTTTCTTTTCGCTGGAATTGGGCGCGCTCGTGAAAGCTAAACCCGAAATCGTTGCAGAGCCAGTGTTGGCTGGGTACAGGCATATGCTGGAGCGGGTGCAGCGGCGTGTGGCTCACCAACTAAGCGAAGTAGAGGAGCAGTTAATCATCGAGAAGGACCAGTTCGGCGTCCAAGCTTGGGAGGAGCTGCAGAGCAAATGGCTCAACACCCGCATGTTCGACGTCATGGTTGCAGGCGAGAAAAAAACGCTTAGTTACGGCGAAGCCAACGGATTGCTATCCCACCTTGACAGGGCAACAAGGGAGTCGGCGAACCGCGCGATTTACAGCTTGCTAGGCAAAGACGGCGAAATCTTCGCTTCAGCCCTACGCAGCATCTGCAACGACTGGGTCACCGTTTCCCAGCGCAGAAAATACGCCTCGCCCATGGAGTCCAGCCTCATGAACAACGATACCGAACAGGCGATAGTTGAAAATCTGCTCATGGCAGTAGAGGAAAACGCGGGAATGTATCGGCGTTACCTAAAACTGAAAGCTAAACTCATGAACCGCCCCATCCTCGGAAACCACGACATCGTGGCGCCCCTGCCTGATGCACCAGAGCTGAAGTTCACGTTTGAAGAAGCCCAAAGCCTCGTCACACGGGCATACAGCCGCTTCGATGAAGAATACGCCACCGCTGTTCGGGAAATGTTTACGAAAAGACGCATGGACGCTACGCCGCGATTCGGAAAACGCAACGGCGGCTTCTGCGCAAGCTGGTATCGAGGCAAATCCGCTTTCATCCTTGTAAACTTCAATGGCACTTTAAACGATGTCTACACGTTAGCACACGAGTTGGGGCACGCTACCCATGACTACTACATGTCGCGGAGCCAAACTCTCATGAACACGGCTGTTCCGTCGACTGTGGCGGAGACCGCCTCTACCTTCGGCGAACTGCTCCTGACAGACCTGCTACTCAGTGAGACCAAATCGGATGAAGAACGGAAAGCTATACTGTGCCAGGTCCTCGACGAGGCAGGAATGACGACGTTCCAAGTTACCGCGCGCGTTTGGTTTGAGCAGGCACTCTACCGCTCAATTCAGCAGAACGAATACCTCGATTACAAGACCATCTGCAGCCACTGGACGGCGGCGAGGGACCGAATCTACGGCGACGCAGTCACTTGGTTCCCCGAAATGGAGGCAGAATGGACCATGAAACCGCACTATTACATGGCGAACTACCGCTTCTACAACTACCCCTACGTCTACGCCCAAATGTTCGTCTACGCCCTCTACGAACAGTTCCTCAAGGAGGGCAAAGCGTTTGTGCCTAAGCTGGTGAAGGCGTTGTCAGCGGGCAGTAGCGTGTCGCCCTTGGAAATCGGTAAAATGGTTGATTTAGATGCGGCAGACGCTGGATTTTGGCAGCTTGGGCTCAACAGGTTTAGCCATTTTGTGGGTGAACTGGAAAAAATGTCACCCGACCCCCAGCTAACCAACCGCTAAGTAGCAGTTAAATTTGCGTTGTACTTGGAAAATGCCCTTTCCGCGACTGCTTTGCCTAGTTGCTTGACGTTGTCTAGGTCATTGGTCGTTGGACTACCGTAGACCGGCGTAGGTTTGCCGACTAACTCGAAGCCTAATTCACTCATTTGGGACGCCAGTTTTTTTGTGGCTTCGCCACTCCAGCCGAAACTTCCGAACACGGCAACGCATCTGTCAGAAAACTTTTTGACCCTGAGCAGGTTCACGAAGTCAGCCACTTTGGGGAAAACCTCATGCTCGTAAGTGGGAGAACCAATAATGAGTGCTGGTGCCTCCACAAGGGCGGTTAAGGCTTCGACAGGGGAAACTTCAGAGAGGTTGAAGCGTTGAACGGAGCCGCCTGCTTCCTTGACGCCTTCCTCAATGGCGTTTAGGCATTTCGCTGTCATGCCGTACATAGTGCCGTATGCGACAACGACTGTCTTGGTGTAGGCACCTTTGCTCCAAGCAGCCCATCTACGCTGGGTTTCCTCGGCGCTTGCGGTGTAAACTGGTCCGTGGCTGGGAGCCAAAATTCTAGTTTCAAGCTTCATTTTTTCAAATTTTTCTATGGCTTTCAAAATCCAGTCTCGCTGCGCATTGAAGACGGATGCAAAGTACTTCCGTGAGCTCTGGCGGACATTTTGTTTCTCCATGTCAATGTCGGATTCCATGATGGCGCCTGCAGGCAGTTTTTTGAAGGCGCCAAACGCGTCGCAGCTGAACAGAACCTTGTCTTCCACCAGATAGGTGCTCATGGTTTCGGGCCAATGCAGCCATGGCGTCTGGATAAACTTCAATGTCTTGTTCCCCAGCGAAATCTCTATGTCATCGCCTTTCACAAGCGTTGCGGCTGGGTCAGCGCCATAGAATTCTCTGAATATGACTTGGGCGATTGGCGTAAAAACGACTTTTGCATCCAGTGATTTTTTCAGAAACTGGGGGATGGCACCCGTGTGGTCGGGCTCCATGTGGTTAACGACCAGGTAATCTATCTTTGAAATGTCAGTCAGCTGGCTGATTTTGGCGAAGTGTTCCTCAGCGTTTTTTTCAGGTGCTGAATCAATCAGTGCAGTTTTTTCTGAGCCCCTTACAAGGTAGGAGTTGTAGGAGACGCCTTCAGGAATATCCCAAAGGCTCTCGAAAAACGGGGTTTCAGCGTCGTTGACGCCGACCCAGTAGACATCAGGCGTCAAGCGTAGAGGCTTATTATTTTGATTTTCCATCGAAGTAACCTCAGAACTCTACAGTTCATTGGAGCCAAATGATTTTAACTTTGTGCAAACCGCCCCTTGGCGGCCTGAACCTCAGTGGGCAAGCGGCAAATGATTAATAAGACAGAAAACGAAAAGTCTGTAGCCTGAAGAACAATGCTGCGGTAACCAAGCCAGGTCAAAGGTGAAAGAATGCGCATTGTGCGTGTTCCACTAAGGACTCAAGATCGACGCTTTGACTTGAGCGCCCAGATGGGAAATCCTTTCCCGCAGGGGTTCGCAGGTTCGAATCCTGCCCGCAGCACCAAAATCGTTAGAAGCTATTGCAGTCTTATTTCGTTTACTTTTTTAGCCTTGGAAAATCGGCGCTCACGCAGTTTTTCCGTGGCGTCTGCGGCTAAGAGTCAAGTAGCTTGCTGTCGCCAATGTAGCTGTTGCCCCGATGGCTATTGCGTATATAACCGTAGTTGGAAAGCTTAGGTTCTTGGGGCTTGAGGCTTGTTGAGGAACTGTTGTCTGGGCTGGCTGCGTAACGTTTGTTGGCGGTGCAGTCGGTTCTGTTGAAGTCTCGTTTTTAGGCGTGGTAGGTGTGGCAGTAGGGTGGGCTTGGGCGGCTTGTTGTTGAGCCAGAGATTGCGCGATTGAATTCATTGACGGCAACTCGTTTGGTCCCCCTGCATTTGAAGCCAAAAATTGATTTGTGTCGATTAAAGCCGCGTCCATGGTTATCGAAGTAATTAACGATATCCACACTGCGCCGTTTACTCCAGGCATCACCAAACGCAGCTCTTCACCAAGCGGCGCACCATCCTTCGCGTAAGCGATGATGACATTCGATTGCTGAGCGACTTCTAGGGGGATGCTGACGGTATATCCATCTTGCGCCAAAAAATCAATGGAATTGACTGATGGGTCTACTCCTGCCTGCTGAAGCAAATAGCTAAGGCTTACTCCGCCCCAATCACCAAAGGTTACTAAATTGCCTTCGCAGTAAAGGGCAGCGCTCACATTAGTCACAGGCATTGCTAAAAGTTGATCGTAACTATAGTTTACTGTGGTGCCTGACAGATTGGTTATCTGTAAATTCCATCCCGTGCTGGCGGAAACTTTTCCTACTGGCGTTATTAACAGCAGTCCAAATAGCGTTAAGAGAAGGCAGGTAAGGAGGAGCTTATTTTTCATTAAATTCCCTCGCGTAGGTTAATGCCAATATTATGACAATTGTCATACTTTTAAACTTTTTCAACCAAACAGAAAAAAACAACCCGCCAAATTCAACAAGGCTGTATGGGAAAAACGAGCGAGGAAAGTGATTTTGAGTCCCGGACAGCTTAATGGAACTTACAACGAGTTGCCACGAATGTTCCCTTAGCGCTCCCAGTACCGCGCTAACGCTGCCAATGCTTCTTCAAACAAGTAGTCACGTGGCACAACGTCAACTTTAACGCCCATTTCCATTAAGGCTTCCGCAGTTGTAGGTCCAATGGCAACAGTTGTAACTTTCCCGTTTATTGATGCTCGGAGCGTTTCCATGGAGGCTTTTTCAGCGAGCATTTTGAAAATGTTTTTGGCACTTAGTCCGCTTCCGAAAACGATTGCGTCAATTTTTCCCGAAGTTAAATCTACAAAAAACTTGGTCTTTCAGTTTCTTGTCAACGGGCAAGCCTGACTCGTAAACGTAAATTTCGTCGACTTGTGCGCCCATTTCCTTGAGCTTCTCAGTTAACGTGGGTGTTGCTCCAGTGGTTCTTGGGATGCGTATGGTTTTGCCTGAAATTTCTTTGTCTTGCAAGCACTCGATTAATCCTTCGGAGCTATATTTCAGCGGGACCAAACTCACCCTTATGCCGTATTCTTGCTCAAGCGCCTGGGCAGTTCTTGGGCCAACAGCAATAACAAACGTCTTAGCCAAGCCTTCCTTCAACTGGCTGGTTTGCTTTAGGGTTTCGGCGGCGCTGAAAAGGTATTTCACGCCGTTAGTGCTCATAAAAATAACATAGTCAACCTGCCCCCTCTGCAGTTCACTGATGAATTTTTTGACTGGGGCAAAATTTGTTAAGCCCTTGATTTCTATGGCTGGAATATAGTAGGGGACGCCGCCCTTTTCCTTGATTAGTTTGCCCGCTTCTTCTGCTTGACCAATCGGGCGTGTTATGGCAACTGTTTTTCCTTTCAGGCTAGGGGTTTTTTGAACCATGCAAGTTTCCTGCCTAAGTTTGCAACTTCACCGATAACTATGACTGCAGGCGGCTTGACCTGTTTTTGCTCTGCTTCTTTTGCGATTGTGCCTACTTTGCCGATGAGTGTTCTCTGGTTCCGCAAAGTGCCTGATTCAATGATGGCTGCTGGCGTTTCGGGGTTTAAGCCGCCTTCCAATAGTTTTTGCGTGATAGCCTCAAGCGATTCCACACCCATCAAAATAACCATCGTGTCCACAGCGTCGGCTATTTTTGCCCAGTTGATTGTTTTTTCAGCGTCGCCTGCCCTGTGCCCCGTGATGATCGCTACTGAAGCTGCGTAATCTCTATGCGTCAACGGTATGCCAGCGTACATTGGAGCTGCAACAGCTGAACTAATTCCAGGCACCACTTCAAACTCGATGCCTTTTTCAACAAGAGCTTCTGCTTCTTCTCCGCCTCTGCCGAAAACAAACGGGTCGCCGCCTTTGAGCCTAACAACTTTGCCGCCAGCTTGGGCTTTTTCAATTATTAGCTCGGTAATTTTGTCCTGCGGAACCTCATGTTTACCTGTTCTTTTTCCAACATAAATTTTCTCTGCTTTTTCAGGGGCTAAGCGGAGGATGGATTCGCCAACAAGCCTATCATAGATTACCACGTCGGCTTCTTTCAGCAATTCAACTGCTTTGACCGTAAGCAGTTTGGGGTCGCCTGGACCAGCGCCGACAAGGTAAACTTTACCATGAGCCATATTTTTCTCTCCATTCCTTCTCAAAGTCTTTGGCGCCTTGCCGTATGAGGTCTTCGCCGACATTTGCGCCAAGTATTTCAGCTTCAGCCAAGGTACCTTTTGCGGAGGCACTGATTTTCTTTCGTTCGTTAAGTGAGAATATGCAGCCGAAAAGCGACAGGTCGTTGCCGTTTGCTTGTCCAACTGCGCCTATTGGCACTCGGCAGCCGCCTTCCAGTTGAAGCACCAGACTTCGTTCAGCCGTAATTTCCGCTCGAGTTGCTTTATCGTCAAAGCACCGCAAAAGCGCTATTACTTCTTCGTTGCCCTCTTTAGCTACTACTGCAATGGCGCCCTGTCCAGCTGCTGAGGGAAACTGGTCCAGCGGTAAGCGCTCGGTTATTTCGTTTATTAAATTCATTCTTTCAAGTCCTGCTTCAGCGATGACGACGCCTGCAAACTCGCCTTTCCTGACTTTGTTGATTCGGGTATCCACGTTGCCTCTGATTGGCTGCACATCCAAGTCGGGGCGTATGTACTTGATTTCAGCCATTCTTCGCAGGCTGCCTGTTCCAACAACTGAGCCTGGGGGTAACTTGTTAAGCGGCACTTTGTCTTTTGAGATGAACACGTCATTTTGCGAGTCTCCTTTTCGGAATTGCGGCTAAAACTGTGCCAGTTTGCTGCTCAACTATGGGCACATCTTTTAGGCTGTGGACGGCAAAGTCAATTTCGCCGCTTACTACTTGCTGGTCGATTTCTTTTTCAAAAATGCCTTTGCAGTCAATAGTGAACAGGGGTTTGCCTTGTTCTTTGTCGCCTACGGTTTTGATGATGTTTACTTTAAACTCCACGTCGGGATGCGCCTGCTTGATTTGTTTTAGGACACGGTTTGTTTGTGCAAGTGCAAGCACGCTTCCTCTTGTGCCAACAGTTAGATTCATTTAATTGTTTTCTCCTTTGCTGCTTTGCCAAGTGCTCTGTCAAAAGCGCTTATCGTGTGCTTTAAATCTTCTTCCGTGTGAGCGGTTGATAAGAAGCAGGTTTCAAACTGCGACGGCGGAATAAAAACGCCTTGCTTCAGCAACTCATGGAAGTAAGCAGTAAACATTTTTGTGTCAGATTGTTTGGCGCAGGCGTAGTCGGTGACTGGCGTTTTTGTGAAGAATATTTGGTACATTGAAGCGATATTGTAGACTTGCGCTTGCACCTTGTAAGCTTGCAGCTAAGTCACGTAATGCTTTCTTTAGTTCAACGCAGTTTTTCTCAAGAGCTGGGTAAATTTCAGTTTTCTTTTTGTTAAGAATACTTAGGATTGTGAAGCCTGCGGTTGCTGAAACTGGGTTGCCGCTGAAAGTTCCAGCCTGATAGACTTTGCCGACTGGCGAGATGTTTTGCATGATTTCTTTTTTGCCGCCAAAAGCCGCCAGCGGGAAGCCGCCGCCAAGCACTTTGCCAAGCGTCGCCATGTCAGGTTTCACGTTGAAGTATTCTTGTGCGCCGCCTAATGCCAAGCGGAAACCCGTTATTATTTCATCAAAAATCAGAACTGCGCCGTATTTGCTTGTTATTTTTCTAAGGTAACTCAAGATAGTCTTTCTTGGGCAAAATCAAGCCAACATTTGCCAAAACTGGCTCAACAATCACCGCGGCAACATCGTTGCCTTCACGCTTCATAACTTCTTCCAACGCTTCAACATCGTTGTAGGGCACAACAATCGTGTTCTGGGTTGTTTCCTCGGGAATTCCAAGCGAGTTCGGTGCCGCCAAACGTTGCTGCTCCTGACCCTGCCTTAACTAAAACGCTGTCATGTGAACCGTGGAAGCAGCCTTCGAACTTGACGATTTTTTTTCTTCCAGTGTAGCCTCTTGCAGCTCGGATGGCATGCATGGTTGCTTCTGTGCCCGAGTTCACCAGCCGCAGCATCTCCATGCAGGGTGACGATTTAGATATGAGTTCGGCAAATTCCACTTCACGTTCAGTTGGTGCGCCATAAAGTGAGCCTTTAGGCAGCTGGTTCTTCACGGCTTCCACGATGTCTGGGTAAGCGTGCCCAAGAAGCAAAGCGCCGTAAGCCATGCAGTAATCAACGTAGGCGCTTTCGTCGGCGCTGTACATTTTGCAGCCTTGTGCGTGTTCCACAAAAAATGGGTAAGGCTCAAAGGCTCGGACTGGACTGTTTACGCCGCCTGGCAGAACCTTTTTGGCTCTTTCAAAAAGCGTTTTCGATTTGGTTTCGTTCAAGGCTGATTCAACCATGATTTGATGTCTTTGGCAAAGTAGGTTATGATTAAATCGGCGCCTGCACGTTTAATGCCTGTTAAGATTTCTCGGATAACGGTTTTCTCGTCTATCCACCCGTTTTGCGCGGCAGCTTTAACCATGGAGTATTCGCCGCTGACGTTATACGCGACAATGGGCACGTTAAAGTTTGCTTTCGCAAGACCAATGATGTCCAAGTAAGCCAAGGCGGGTTTAACCATAATCATGTCTGCGCCCTCCGCCAGGTCTAACTCCATTTCACGCAAAGCTTCCTCTTGGCTTCCTTGGCTCATCTGGTAGCTTTTGCGGTTGCCAAACTTCGGCGTGGATTCCGCTGCTTCTCTGAATGGACCATAAAAGGCTGAAGCGTACTTTGCTGAGTAAGCCATAATTGGCACCTGCTCAAAACCCGCGTCGTCCAACGCTTCTCGTATAGCGCCAACTTGCCCGTCCATCATGGCTGACGGCGCTACAATGTCTGCGCCTGCTTCTGCTTGGCTGACCGCGACTTTGCCAAGTACATCAAGGGTTTGGTCGTTTAGGACTTCGCCGTCTTTAACTAAGCCGCAGTGCCCATGACTCATGTACTCGCATAGGCAGACGTCGCCGATAACGACAAGTTCTTCTCCGAAGGTTTTTTTCAACTCGTCAATTGCCTTTTGAACAACCCCATTTTTAGCAAAAGCGCTTGTTCCTGCCTCATCTTTTTGGGCTGGAATGCCGAAGAGCAGCACGCCTTTTACGCCCTGCGTCAACGCCTGTTTTCCTTCCTCTGCAACTTGATGAATTGGCAGTCGGCTGTATCCAGGCATTGACTCGATGGCAACGGGTTTTTTGATGCCTTCATCAACGAAGATTGGGTAAATTAGGTTGCTTGGCTGCAGATCTATCTGGTTTAACATGTCTCGCATGGCTGCAGTCCTGCGTAGTCTTCTCATTCTAACGGTTGGAAAACTCAACTTATTTTGTCTCCTTTTTTCTCTATGAGTTTCATGGCTATTTCTTGAGCCTCAAGAAGCTTTCCTTCTTTTAAAACTTGTTTAATTTTATCGTTATTAAGTATCTCGTATAACATTTTGCTTCTAACTTTCGAGTCAGGAATCTGCTCTTTAAGAATAGAGCGGACATGTGATTGCAGTTGAATTTCAAGCAAATCCTCAGGAGTTATCATCTTCTCCATTCTTTCCTTTAGCAATTTAGCCATAGCTGGGCTTTTCCCCGAAGTGCAGACTGCAATCTTCACATCGCCAACTTGCGCGACCGCGGGCAAAATGAAATCGCTTAAGGCGGGATTATCAACAGAGTAAACCATGCATCCGACAGACTTCGCTGCTTTAACCAGTTCCAAGTTAAGCTTTGAATCGTCCGTGACCGCCAAAAACACGTCTGGTTTAGGGTTGAGGCTGCCTACAAAAGCTTTAGCGTCTTGGATTTCCGTTTTAACCAAGGCAACTTTTTTTTCTTCAGCCAATCTTTTGGATGCCGCTTGAGAAGGCTTTGCTTATAACCCAGATTTTTGCGCCCGAATCAACGAAGCTTTGTGTTTTTCGGTAGCCCTCTGAGCCTCCGCCGACTACTATAATGGTTTTTCCGTCAAGTTTGAGGTCTATGAGCAATTTTGTTTTTTTCCACCTTCAGAAGTGCTGAGGCTATAGTTAGTTAGTAGATTTTTGAATTTTTCCATAAAAGCTGCGTAGTCAACTTGTTTGAGCTTTGGAGCGTCGGCGATTCTTGTTAGAGCATCCAAGTTCAGGTATTGTTCGGCTGCTTCGATTGCTTGAGCTCCAAACTCTTCATATTTTATTTCAATCTCCGGTATCATGCCTCTTCCCTCCACCTCCATCCGTGGCACAATACCCAGCAATTCAACGCCGACGTTTTCGAAGGCACGTTTCATGGTGAGCTTGATTTCGTCGGTTAGGTAGCTTATGCGCGCTTTATTCAGGATTACGCCAGTCACTCTTACTCCAAGGCTTCTGAGAATATTCACGTAATTAAGCGTGTTAATCATTGCGCCTTCGATGCCTTCTTTGTCACAGCTGACTACAACGATGGTAGATGCACCCAGCGCCGCTGCAACCTCAGCTGTTGATGTTGGCCTCACAACTTTATCCATCAACAGTCCAGTGAATGCACTCATGGCTCCTTCTACGAGTAGAAAATCGTGATTTTGGCTGGCTTCCCCTACTGCTTCAGCTAAGGGTTTCCAGCCGCTTTCCCCAATTTTGATCGACGAGTAATCCTTAATCGGCTCTTTGATGAGGTAGAGTGCGGGCACGGTATCTCGTATGTCTCCGCCTACTTTTATGACTCCAACTTTGAAGCCTCTCTTTTTTAATGCGCCAGCGATGCCTGCTACGAGGAAAGTTTTTCCTGAACCGCTTCCGGTCGCCGTCACCAATAGTAAACGTGGTGTTTTCTGGTTGACTGCGGTTTGCTGGCGGATGTTGGTTGAGATTCCAACTTCGCATTTTATTCGCTCCAAAAGCTTGGCATTGGCGCTTCGAATGGCTTCGAGTTCGATTGCGTTTATGCTCAGCGATTTAGTGATGCTTTCTATGATGGTTGGATTTTGGTCGAGTAGTGCATGAATGAAGATGCCCACGACGTTACCTTGTTTGTTGGCTACTCCTGAAATCAAATCTTGAGGGTCGTTGTGATAGTTGACGCGTTTAACGTGTGAAACAAGGATTGTTTTTGAGTCTTTGTGAAGTATGATTTGACCGTAGGTATGGCAGTGGAACCCTGAAACTTCTTTGCCAACTTCGTCTGTGATAAAGCTGACGTCAGTTATGGTGGCTTTAACACGGTCGGTGCAGATTAACGGCTTGAACTCTGCGTCTAAAAGACCCAATCCCTCCTTATTGATAGGAACTGTTGATAAGCGTCCTACATCGGTTTCTTTCGCAAGTATCTGGAATCCTGAGCAAATTCCAAGAACGAACTTGCCGCTGTCAGCCATTTTCGTTATTTCCCATGCAATTTTCTTGTTAATGCTCTGTGATTCAACAAGGCTTCCGCCTGGAATGATTATCATGTCGAGAATTTCAGAAGCTGGCTTGCCATCTACAAGTGCATCAGAGCAAACTAGGTCGGTTGGCAAGTTTCCGAAGTCTTCAAAGCATGGAAGCGCCCCTGGAAGATAAACTAAACCGATTCTGCGTCTTAAATTCGTCCGAGTTTGCCCCCAACGCGTATTTAAGTAAAGCTTATATTTAAGCCGCATGGTTTATCCAACCATGCAATCCTCGGCGAAGATAGACCACGTCATCAACGTTAGAATAACGCATAAAACAGCCCGCGTTCCGTTAATGGAGGCTGTATCATTTAAAGATAAGGAAAAGGCGCTTGCCGAGATTTGCTCACTTAAAGGCGTCGAAGAATGTTTAATTCTTCAAACATGCAACCGCATCGAAATATACGCTGTAAGTGAAACGCCAACCAAACAGCCAATTTAGTTAAGGATTATTTTGTTAAGAGAACACGAGGAACATACCGAGGAAGCGTATAAAGCCGTAGAAACTTCAATTGATAACGATGCTTTCAACCACCTGTTAAGGGTGACTTCTGGTTTAGAATCAATGGTTATAGGCGAAGACCAGGTTCTCAATCAAGTCTGGAACGCTTACTTAGAAGCTGAAGCCGCTAAAACGGTCGGTCCAATCCTAAAGCACCTGTTTAACCGTGCAATGACCGTTGGCAGACGCGTCAGAAACGAAACAGGCATCAACAAAGGCGCCGTTTCCATCGGTTCAGCAGCAGTTGAATTAGCCGTCAACTTGCTGGGTACCTTGGAAGACAAGAAAATTTTGGTTATGGGCGCTGGAGAAATAGGAACCCTTGTCGCTAAAGCCTTAGCACGACGGTGCCTAAGCCCCATCTTCATTGCTAACAGAACCCACGACCGAGCAGTAAAATTAGCTGAGGAACTCGCGGGTCAAGCGGTAATGTTTAACCAGTTTGAGGAAGTGCTTGTTGACGCTGACGTTGTAATTTGCTCAACTTCTGCTCCGCATTACTTGTTAACCAAAGAGATGGTTACAAGATTAATGAATCAACGTACAAACAAGAATGACCTTATAATAATTGACATTTCAAATCCCCGCAACGTTGAAAAAAGTGTGCAGGAAGTTGACTCAACTAAACTTTACAATATTGATGATTTGGAGCTAATCGCTAACAGAAACAAGCAGGAACGAGAGAAAAGCATTGAGAAAGCAATCAAAATCTTAGAACGAAGAAATTATTATTCTTAATCAAGATATGAAAAGCTTCTCCGTTCGCCTGATTATTTCGTCACTGCTCGCCCATGCAGAGCAAGTCAGGCAGAAAGAACTTGCAACCGCTCTAAACATGATAGGCGACGTGGATGAGAGAGAACAAGAAATCATTAACGATTTAACCTCTATTTTGCTGAAGCAAACATTTGTGCCGATTGTCGAAAACTTGCGGTCAGCCGCCAAAAATGGCGATACGCAACTAATCGATTTGGCAGTTAAATTGTTTGAGAAAACGGAGAAAAGCTAATTTGGCAAAGGAAGCTTTGGGCAAGGTCGGCTTAATTCTGATTGGGCACGGAAGCAAACTGCCCCACAACCGAGAAAACCTCGAAAAGCTAGCTGAAATCCTGCGCAAACGTTCTGAGTTCAAAATCGTGGAGATAGCGTTTATGATTAGGAACACGCCAACCATCGCTGAAGCAATAGATACAATTGCTCAGAGAGGCGTCTCTAAAATTGTGCTGATTCCAGCTTTCCTTGCACCAGGCGTCCACACTACACAGGAAATTCCCGAGTTAATCGGGGTGAAAGAGAAAGAGCCCCAACTCAAAGCACGAGGCATAGAGCTAGTTTATGGTGAGCCTTTAGGCAGCGATGAGCGCATCGGTGAAATTCTTGAGGAAAAAGCCCTTAAAGCGCTGGGGCAAGAAATCAAGCGAGACAGCGAGATAATTGATGCGTATTCCATTGCTGCCTCAAGCAAGATTGTTGACAAAAGCATGAAGCTTATCCGTGAAGCCATCGGTGACACTTTAGCTAAGGCGCCTAAAAATCAAGTTCCAATAATCGAGCGTGTAGTCCATACCACCGCTGACCCTGAATTCGCTAAACTCTTAGTCATAAGCGAAGATGCAGTGGATTCGGGTGTAGCCGCCATTAAAGCTGGCGCAAAAATAGTGACCGACGTGAAGATGGTGAAGGCAGGCATCAATGAGGCGCGACTAAAAAAATTCGGCGGCAAAGTCTCCACGTACATGAATGATGAACGCGCGGTCAAGTTGGCTAATACTGAATCTTTAACTCGGTCTGCTGCTGCCATGCGTTTAGCCATAAAAGACGGCTTAGACGGCGCTATCGTGCTTATCGGGAATGCTCCAACAGCAGCTTTTGAGCTTGCTGAACAAATTAAGAAAGGTGCGGTTAAGCCCGCATTGATTGTGGCTGTTCCTGTGGGTTACGTGGGTGCTGCAGAATCAAAGGAAGCAGTCGCCAAACTCCCCGTGCCATTCATCATTACCAAGGGGCGCAAGGGCGGCAGCACCATTGCAGTGGCAATTTTCAATTCATTGCTTTCTATGGCTGAAGGCAAAGCTTACGGTTAATCGGGGTGGTTGTTTATGGCGAGGTTTTTGAAGTATGGCATAACAACAGGCGCATCCGCCGCAGCTGCATCCAAAGCCGCCTTGATAGCCCTGCTCGAGAAACCTGTTGACCGAGTGGTTATTCCTACTCCTATTGGTCTGCGTTTTGAGGTGCCTGTGAAATCAAGCCGAAAACTCGCCGACGACACGGCAGAAGCCGTTGTGGTTAAGGATGCTGGGGAAGACATTGATGTCACTGACAAAATGGAAATAACCGCAACAGTGAAACTCACCGACGACGGCAAAGTCACAATTAAAAGCGGCATAGGCATCGGAAAAGTTACAAAGCCAGGGCTGCAGGTGCCAATCGGCGAAGGCGCAATCAACCCAGTGCCAAGAAGCATGATAACCGAAGCCGTCAAAGAAGTGTTGCCCGCTGGCAAGGGCGTTGAAGTAACAATTAGCGCTCCTGAAGGGGAAAATATCGCCAAGAAAACCATGAATGCCAAGCTTGGCGTAGTTGGCGGCATCTCAATTTTGGGCACCACAGGAGTGGTAAAACCGCTGTCTTTGGAAGCCTGCAGGCGTTCACTGGTTCCGCAAATCGACGTTGCCTTAGCCGGGGCTACAAGCGAATATTTTTTGTTCCAGGCAACATTGGGGAGCGAATTGCAAAGCAGCAGTTTAATGCGCCTGAAGACGCGATTGTTCAAACGGGCGATTTTGTCGGTTACATGCTTGATAAAGCCGTTGAAAAAGGCGTCAAAGAAATCATTGTTCTCGGTCACTCAGGAAAATTGGTGAAGTTGGCGGCTAACATTTTCAACACACACCACAAAGTTGGTGATGCACGCAACGAAGTTATCGCTTCTTACGCAGGCGCTGTCGGAGCCGACACCAAAACGATAAACGCGTTTTTAGTGGCTAACACTTCTGACGAAGGCTCAGAAATTCTTAGGCGCGTTAACTTGTTGGAGCCTGCTTATACAAGGATTGCCCAGCGGGTTAGTCAGCGGGTAAGCGACCGAGTGGAAAACAAGATTAAGATTAGCGTGGTAATCGTTTCTATGGATGGCAAAGTCCTTGGAATGGACGAGAACGCTAGGTGCAATAAACCTTGGCTAAACTTAACATAGTCGGCGTTGGTCAGGTTCACCTGATTACGTGACGCCTGCGGCAAAAAAAGCGGTGAAGCAAGCCGCGGTTGTTATCGGCGCCCAAAGAAGCCTAAACCTGTTTACCCAAGACATCAAAGGAGAAACAGTGGTTTTAACCGCAAAAAACCTAAACAGCGCCCTCAAAGGAGCAAGAAAAACCGTGCAGCAAGCTGAGGTTGTTATCGGCGCACAGAGAAGCCTGAACCTGTTTACTGAGGACATTAAGGGAGAAACGATGGTTTTAACCGCAAAAAACTTAAACAGCGCCCTCAAGTTTGCGGTTGAATCAGCCGAGAAAGGCAAGAATGTGGCTTTACTGTCCACGGGCGACCCAGGCTTCTCGGGCTTCTGAGAACAGTTTTAAAAAGTAATTTGGTCAAGACGGTGGAAATCAACGTTGTTCCAGGCGTAAGCTCAATTCAAGCTTGCGCTGCCAGATTGGGCATAAGCTGGGATGAAGCGTGCTTGTTTACTTTCCATGAAGGCAACGTGACCGCTGAAGAAAAAAACCAGTTAGCTTCATGCCTTAAAAACGGAAAAGAAGCCATACTTCTTCCAGATTCCAGGGCGTTTCCGCCAAGCGAAATCGCAACGTTCCTCCTTAAAGCTGGATTAGATAAGGAAACGCCTGTTTTTGTCTGCGAAAATTTAACGTTGGATAACGAGAAAATTACTTCCACCAGTTTAGAGAAAGCTGCAACGCAGACTTTTGGAGCTTTATGCGTGATGGTTATCAAATAAATGAGTAGTGATTGAGAATGGCTAAAACGTGGCGTTACAAAACCGCGGGGGTGCCTGACGAGTTGTTTAATCAAAACGATGACGTGCCAGGACCAACAAAAGAGGAAATCCGTGTCATAACAATTTCCAAAGCCCGGCTAAACGAAGGCTCCACAGTTATTGACGTTGGCTGCGGCACAGGGGGCTTAACGGTTGAAGCTGCCCTTCAAGTTGCACCCAAAGGCAAAGTCTACGCCATCGACGAAGACCAAGCAGCAATAGACTTAACCAAGAGCAACGTGGAAAAGTTCGGCGTTCAAGAAAACGTCGTCATCTCATTTGGAAAAGCGCCTGAAGCACTTGCCAGCCTTCCATTGGCAGATGCCATCCTAATAGGGGGCAGCGGTTTCTTAAGAGACGTTCTTCTCGTCGCCAAAGCCAAACTCAAATCCAACGGCAGAGTAGTCATCAACGCGATACTTTTAGAGACGGCTTGCACGGCAGTGGACGAACTCAAAAAATTAGGCTTCAAAGATATCGATGTCGTGCATATTTCCGTTGCGAAGGGAAAGCAAATAAACAGCGGGACTATGATGATGGCGAGAAATCCCATAACAGTAGTCTCAGCGACGAAACCTTAGGTGAAATTGATTGGCTGGAACATTCATAGGCATCGGCGTCGGACCAGGCGACCCAGAACTTATCACGATAAAAGCGGTAAAAGCCCTCAAGACAGTGGACGTTATCTGTGTACCAATATCACACGAGCATAAACCTAGCATGGCGCTCGCCATGGTTAAGCAAATCATAGATGAACGCCAAAAACCCGCGGAGATTTTAGAACTTGTCTTCCCCATGACCAAAGACGAACTGAACAACCGCAAACTCTGGGTGGAAAACGCAGCCATAGTCGCTGCAAAAGCCAAAAAAGGCAATGTTGCCTTCATCACTTTAGGCGACCCCATGCTCTACAGCACCTTCCTCAACCTCTACGAATGCGTCAAGGAAACCTACCCAGAAATTGAGCTTGAAATCATACCCGGCGTAACCTCTGTTACAGCCGCAGCAGCAAGCTCCAAATTGCCCCTGGCAGAAAAAGAGGAAGTGGTTACAATTATGCCGTCGGATCTAAACGCGGCACTCCTAGAAAAAACCGCCAAACAAGCAGACAACATAGTATTCATGAAGTGCGCGCATCACATTAAAGAGTTCATCCCAATTCTTTTGAAGGCAGGCTTCACCAAAAACTCAACTATTGCCCTTGTCAAACGATGCACTTTACCAGAAGAAAAGGTTCTCGTTGGCAAACTAGGCGAAGTGAATCAGTGGGACATAACTGAAGATTACTTCTCAGTAGCCATCGTTAAGAAAAGCCAAGTTCCAATCCACTGGAAACAAAACGGAAACGGCGGCAAAACATGAACAAAATTGTCTTCATAGGGGCAGGTCCAGGCGACCCGGAGCTAATCACACTCAAAGGCAAACGTTACCTTGAACAAGCCGACGTCGTCATATACGCTGGGTCACTGCTGAACCCTGAATACCTCAAGTACGCTAAGCCAAGCGCCAAGCTCTATGACAGCGCCAAAATGAGCCTGCCAGAAGTCCTCAAAGTCATGGTGGAAGCTGCTAAGGCAGGGAAACTTGTGGCAAGAGTGCATGACGGCGACCCAAGCTTCTACGGAGCCATCCAAGAACAAATGGACGCGCTGGACAAAGAAAAAATCGGGTACTTCCGAATTCCAGGCGTAAGCTGCCTGCAAGGAGGCGCAGGAGCATTAAACCGCGAATTAACCCTCCCGAACATTTCCCAAACCGTCATCATTACCAGACCCGAAGGCAGAACGCCCGTGCCCGAAGCTGAAAGCATCAGCAAACTCGCAGCGCACCAAGCAACCATGGTAATTTTTTTGGGCACTCCCCATATCGCCCGCGTCGTGGACGACCTCGTGAAAGGCGGCTACCCGAAAGACACCCCAGCGCAGGTAGTGTACAAAGCTACGTGGCCTGAGCAAAAAATCGTGAAGGGCACATTAAGCGACATAGTGGCGAAAGTTAAGGCGGCGGGGATAACTGAGACAGCGTTGATTTTTGTGGGAAAAGTTCTTGACCCGCAAGCGTATGATTTATCAAAGCTTTATGACCCCGCGTTCACTACGGGTTTCCGCAAAGGCGAAAAATGAAATGTACGCTAAGGGAATAGCTGTCGTTGCAATCACAAGGCGCGGCGTAGAAACAGCCCTTAAAATCAAAGACGCATTAGACAAAGCAGGCTTATCGTGCACTGTTTATGCGCCAAAAAAATACAGCCAAAACGGCGTTGTCCCCTTAGATAAAAAAATAGATGAATTTGTCAAAGACACTTACAATACCGTGGACGCTTTAGTCGGAGTTATGGCAACAGGAATAACAATCCGCGCCGTGGCACCTTACCTTCAAAGCAAACTAACCGACCCCGCAGTCATAGGCGTCGATGCAGCTGGAAAATTTGTCATAAGCCTGCTGGCGGGTCATTATGGCGGCGCAAACGAATTAGCCAGGATTATTGCTGAAGGCATAGGCGGCACAGCGGTGATCACTACGGCTTCTGAGGCGACTGGTAAACAAAGCGTTGATGAACTCGCAAGAGACCCTGCATTTAACCATACAGAACCCCGAAAGCCTCGTGGCGGTTAACAGCGTCATCGTTAACGGAGACCACTTGGTCATAGTGTTAATTGGCGACGTAGAAATCCCCACTAACCAGGCAGGGTGCTATGAAATTAAGAAGGCAGAAAACGCCTCTGAAGCCTTAGAAATAATCAGCAGTTACAACGCTGGCATAATAGTTACAAACCAAGCTTTGCCAAGCGACATTTTCCGCATTGATAAAGTTGTTAAGCCCTTCACTGTACTAAAAACAAAACGTGTAGTTGTCGGGTTAGGGGCAAGGAAAGATTCAAGCGCAGAAAGCATAATCGAAGCTGTTGACGCCGCTTTGGAGCAAACTCATCTGCACTTAGCCAGCGTTGACTGCTTTGCCACTGTTGACATCAAACGTGATTCTCCAGCCATGCTGAAAGCCGCGGACCAGCTGGGTAAGCCGCTTGAATTTTTAAGTGTCGATGCACTTCGTTCTGTAAGTTATAGGGGTCTTTCGCCTGATTCAAAGATGGTTCAGGAAAAAATCGGTGTTGGAGGAGTATGTGAACGAGCAGCACTATTGGTAGCGGGAAAAAACCCAAGGTTAATACTGAAAAAAACCAAGCTCAACGGGGTAACCGTAGCCATAGCCGAGGGCGAATAAGCGTAGTCGGCATCGGACCCGGCAGCTTGGAGCATTTAACGCCTAAGGCAAGAAGCGAAATAGAAAACGCCGACGTCGTAGTCGGCTACGGCACATACGTAAAGTTAATCCAATCCATCATCAAACCCGACGCGGAAGTAGTTTCTGGAACCATGGGCAGAGAGGTTGAACGAGCCAAAATCGCCGTGTCAAAAGCCAAAGAGAATCATCGTGTCGTCATGGTCAGCAGCGGCGACCCAGGCGTTTACGGCATGGCAGGCATAGTTTTGGAAGTAGCTGCGGCGGAAAAAACCGACTTACCCGTCGAGATTGTTCCAGGAGTTACAGCTGCCACAGCTGCCGCATCAAAACTTGGCGCACCATTAGTCAGCGATTTCGCCGTGATCAGCCTCAGCGACCTGCTGACGCCGTGGGAAAAAATCGAGCGCAGACTTGAAGCTGCCGCATCTGCCGACTTCGCCATTGTACTGTATAACCCGAAAAGTGAGGGGCGGATTGAGCCGTTAACTAAAGCATACGAAATAATGCTCAAGCACATGAGCCCAGAGACCCCTGTGGGCATTGTGAAGCAAGCAGGGCGCGCAGGGGAAGAAGTCACGGTTACAACACTCAAGGACCTGCTGGCGACTGAAATAGACATGGTTACAACGATAATCGTCGGCAACTCGGCAACCAAAGTCGTCAACGGCAAAATGGTTACTGCCCGAGGCTACGACCTAAAGGTTAGCTAAACCTAATTCGCTTCTATTCAAGACCTTGCAGCTCATCTTCAACCGTAAATGAACCAATACCTTTGAGGATTCCAAAGCCGTCTATTCTGCATTTCTTAACTGTTATCTCCACGCATTGATTTTCCTTTATGTGTTGGGTTTTAACAAGCTCTTTGGGTAAGGTAACTACGATTGAGCCGCCTTCTTTTCTAGTTTTAGCTATGTACTTCACCATCTATAGTCGCCCCTGCCATTAAATTATATTTAAGTTATATTTGACATTTCTTTTAAGATTAAAAAAATCCATCGAACAAAAATTGAAAAATTAAATCCGCTTAAAAATTAATCAATCTGTATGCGTATGGAGATAAAAAATTTCTCAGGTTAAGAGACCAAGCTGTGGTTTCTTTAGGGTTTGAGGTTTCGGTCTTTTATTAATTTCTCCAAATGCTCCAAGACTTCAACCACAGTCATATCTTTTGACTCAACAACTTTTTTGCCTTCGTGTTTATGATGCGGAAACCACTTAAGGTCAGGATAATGAGGAGTGTTGTCCCATCTGACAATCATCTGTTGCTCATGAAAGACATGAAAAGAATATCGATGTAAATTTGAAGTTTTATGTTCCCAATAATCAAGTAACCATCCGTTAGTAAGTTCAACTCTAATTTTAAGAATGTAGAAATCAGCTACCCCGTCAAACTTCGAGGAAATTATTCTTTTAACAATGTCAGAAGTTCGGAGAACATCAAGAATATCGTTAAGAGACACTTGAACCAAGCTCGCAGGTTACGCGTTTCCATGCATTCAGCATATTTCTTGCTGCTTCCCAATCCATCCATTGGTCTTCTTGTTTCGGCGAAGCGGTACCGCGTATCTTTTGGGTGAACTTTTCGAAGCTACCATATTTTGCCTCGTACGCCTTGATTTTTTTTCCATACGATTTAATCTTTCTCGCTGCCACATCCTTAAGGAGGTCGCTTACAAACGCGTTTGTGGATCCATAGATACCACTTTCGACAAAAGGCTTGGCAATGTCTTCGAGCGTTTTGTTATATTCTGTTGCCATTATCGTTCGCCCTATAGCTATTCTCTATTTTAAGCTTAAATAATTATCCAGTCTCAATGTCAAGGCAAAATCCGATTTAAAATTAATGCTTGTTGTTTGCTTCCAGCAGCTCAACGATTTCTTTTCTTGCTTCCCCAATTGTAAGTGGAAACTGCTTGTCCGTCAAAAGCTGGTTTCTTTTGCTTAAAATTTCAAAAAGGTGAGTTATCCGTGGAAGACGAAGGTCCATGCTTCTAATTAGATCTGTTTTCGCAAACACCTCTTGAGGCGGTCCCTGCGTAACAATTTGCCCCTTGTTCAGGATGCAGATTTCATCGGCAAACAGCGGAACCAAATCCACATCATGGGTGGCAACTATCAAAGTTAAGCCCAGTTCCTTGTTAAGTTGAAGCAGCAGATGGAGAACTTTGCTGGCTGTACGCGGGTCAAGATTAGCCATAGGCTCATCCAAAACAATTATTTCAGGTTTCATTGCCAACACACCAGCGAGGGCTGCACGCTTCTTCTGTCCAGTGCTGAGGTTTTGAGGAGATTTATGCTCTAATTCAGTTATTTCTGTAGCCTCCAAAGCCCATTTTACTCGAGATTTAATCTCTTCAGGTGGAAACCCCAAGTTCACAGGTCCAAAAGCAACGTCTTCACCTACGGTGCGTGCGAAAAGTTGATCATCGGGATCCTGAAATACTAACCCAACTTTTTGTCTAACCCAATCAAGATTTGACGTAGTCACCTCTTGGCCTAAAACTAGAACTTTCCCCGAAGAAGGCATCAATAACCCATTAAAATGATGAAGTAACGTGGACTTCCCCGCGCCATTCGGTCCGAGAATCGCCATATTCTCGCCTTTTTCAACCTTGAAGTTCAGGTTAGTCAAAGCTTTTGTTCCGTCATGGTAGGTATAGCACAGATTGATGGTTTCAATTGCCTTCAAGATTTTTTCTTCTCCAAATTACAGGAATATCAGATAACTTACAGACCCAAAATGGTATCCTGGAAGTAATGCGTCATAAATGACTACGCCGATGCTGGCAATTATTATCAGGGAACCGATTAGAATATCTTTTTTAGGCATTTTCTTTTTCTCATACCTGAAGAGGGCGTATTTCCCAGTATATGCTCTTGACACCATTGCATTACCAACTTTTACAGACCTGTCAAAGGCTCTTACTAGAAGTGAACCTGCAATGCTGCCATAATTCGCTATTTTCTTAAAATAACTCACTGACTTTGAATGCCCACAACGTGAGGCTTGCGCTCTATACATCCTAGTACTCTCTTCTGAGAGAATACCGATGTACCTGAACATTAACATCATTGTATCTATGATTACTGACGGTACACGGAACCATGCCAATGAATCCATAACTGTTGTAATCGGTGTTACAAGGATGAGCACGTTTAGAACTGAAACGGCGGAAATACAACGAGTAAACACAAGAACACCAAAGTAAATGCCCTGCAGGTAAATAGGCAGCCCTAGCAAGGGAACTCTAGCTATGATTGTTGAACCATAAGTAAAGGGCATTATTATGCCGATAAACGCAATAAGAGAAATCGGTATCAGAAGCCTCTTGACATAAACTTTGAGCGATGCTCTTGATAAGAGGACTAGTCCAAAGCAAGCCGCAAAGAAAATCAATGGGAGATACCAACGGGTCAAGAAGACAATGCAGAAAATGGAAGCTATGGCGCATATCAGTTTAATCCTTGGATCTAACTTGTGCAGTGCTGAGTGTCCTTCAGTGTATTCTTCAAGGTTCAAATATTCCATTGATTTCAACTCATGCTTTTGCGTTTCATTAGTCTAAGTTTTACTGCGCGTCCGATGATGAGGAAAATAAAGAAACCTACTGTCGTTAGTATTCCGACTAATGGGTCTCCTGTTAGCCATACGGGTACCATTTAGTTTTTTCTCCTTGGCGCAATGTTAGTTTTGAATACTGTTGGGAAGATGTAGCCAACCATAAAGCCTCCTGCGCATCCAGCTGCAAAGAAGCCTACGTATTCGCCGTGGACTCCCCAGTGTTCTATGGTGAAGGGATTGTAGTATGTGTCGCCGTTACTTCCAGCTTTAGCGTTCACTTTGTCGTCAGTAGCTCCATTGCCTCCAACATGGTAACTAACATATGCACTTACCAGTAGAACTGCCACGATTAAGGCTAAGGTTATTAGAGCGTATTTATTGAATTTGTCCATTATTATTTCACCAACCACCATTTTAATAATTCAGGTCTATGCGTTGCAATATACTGAATTGCTGCAGATGTGAACCCGAATTCTAAGATTGCCAATGGAATCTGTGTAGGCAAGTAACCAACGGTGAATATGCCCCACCATTCCATCAAGTTTCCAGGGTGAAGTGAAATTGCAAGTTCAAAAGCCGCCACTACATACGTTACAAGGTCTCCTACTACTCCGCCAATGCCTGCTGAGAGCCAGATTGAAGCGCCCGCTTTTCGCAGTCCCAGAAATGTAAAGAACCCGGTGAATGTTCCAGCGATTCCCATTGAGAATGTGTTCGCGCCGATTGTGGTTATTCCGCCGTGTCCTACGAAAGTTTGGAAGAACAGTGCGATTGCGGATATTACTACTGTTGGGAATGGCCCTATTATCATTGCGGCCATTGGTGTTCCAACTGGGTGTGAGCATGAGCCTGTAACGGGGACGGGGATGTGCCAAACTGATATTACGAAGACTGCTGCGCCCATTAAGCCGACCAAGGACATGTATGTTGGGTTAATTTGGCGTTTTTTTGATATCTGAATAGCTCCTACGGCAACGAAAACTGCTGCCAGTAAATACCAAAATATGCACCATTCGGGGGTAAGTATTCCGTCAGCAATATGCATCTTGTTTTATCCGCTCTTAGCTGGATGAGTCATCCAACATAATCTTATTAACTTTCGCTTAACTAAAGTTAAATCTAGGTTGAACATCTTTACAGATGAAATAATGTTCATAGTCCAAAGACAAGAAGAATTAGTAGCGGTAAACCGCTGTGGTTTGACGCCCAGACTCCGCTGGAATCTTCAAGCCCTACGCTCTTACCCGCACCCCCTTGAACGCATAACGTCCAAACTTAGGTTGCTCTCTCCCGAGCCTAGCCAGGTTCTTTAAAAAAGTTCGAAAATACTCGTGGAATCATCATCAATAAGAAAATGAAGCAGGTTAATGGTGCCGTAACTTTTATGTGTTACATTGTATTCTCTGATACCGAGTGACAAGGATGATCGAAGAAAAAAAGAGCACAGTTGTTACCGTTCGCTTATCAAAGCGTAACCTACGCAGAGTAGAGGCCGTTCGAGCACTTGAAAACGTAGACCGCTCAACTTTGTTCAAAGAGTTCATAGAAGATGGCTTGAAAGAGCGTGTCGTACGCCTCTACGAGAAGGGCAAGATAAGCTCTGGACGAGGGGCAGAGATCTTAGGTATTTCCCTTCGCGAGTTTTTGGAGTTACTTGAGCGCAAAGGCGTTTCATTCAACTGGTATGCAGGAAGCATTAAAGAGTACATGAAGGAAAACTACGGAGAATAAACGCTTGGTTACAGTGGTTTCTGACGCAGGACCGCTGATTCACCTCTCACAGATACGCAAATTACCCTTGCTGGGAAAACTTTTCGGTGTTGTGCTTCTTACTGAAAAAGCTAAGGTTGAAGCTTTTGATAACGGCATCAGACTTGGCTATTCAGATGCGGAAGCAGTGGGCACGGGTTTGGCAGATGGCTGGTTAAAGGTCGAGCCTTTCCCTGCATCTTTGATTAAGTCTTCAGTCAAGTTGGCAGAACGCGAAAATGTTTCTTTATCTGACGCCGAGACGTTACTGTTGGCGGTTGATAAAAAGGCTGAATTGCTGGTTGATGATAAGTCGCTATTCTACCTTGCCAAAATGTACAGACTTAAAGTCTGGGATACTTGGACGCTACTTTTGGAAGCCCTCAAAAAAGGTTACTTGGGGTTAAACGACATTGAAAGTGCAATTGGAGAGCTTGGTAAAGTGAAGTTTAATTTGAATCCAAAGCAAACCCAAGAAATTCTGGATGCAGCTAACATTATTGAACGGCACAAAAAAGATGATAGATGAAAGACCATTTAGCAATAATTAAATCAGATTTCAGCATAAATCTAAGTACCCATTCCAACAGAGTGTCACCTATGGGAAAGTACACACCTAAGCATTGTCCCAGTTGTGGCTCAACGAACATACACAATCAAGAACTTGAATCGCCCTTTGATTATTCCGAGCTCTATGATACTTACTGTAGGGAATGCAAATGGAGCGGCGACATTTCACCCGACATACCATTCAGCGAGGATGAAGGCGCAAAACAGAAAAGAAAGAAGACTCTAAATAGTTGTAGTATCAACCATGAAGACTCTAAAAGAAATAACAGCAACCCTTGAAACGCTAAAACCCCTTTTGAGTGAGAGGTTTGGAGTGGAAACCATAGGAGTCTTTGGCTCATATACTCGCGGCGAACAGACCAGAAAAAGCGATGTAGATGTAATTGTAACTTTTTCGGAAGATGCCCAAGTTGGCTTTTTCAAGTTCTTGGAGCTTGAGGAGCTTTTGACAAAGAAGCTAGGCGTAAAGGTTGACCTTGTCACAAAAAATGCTCTTAAGCCATTCATCAAAGACCGCATTCTCAGAGAGACAGTTTATGCGTGACAAAGACTTTCGGCTTTACATTCAAGACATTCTGGAAGCTATTGAAAAAATCAATCATTATTTGGATGGACTAACGTTTGAGCAGTTTTCCAAGGACATTAAAACGATAGATGCGGTCATACGGAATTTTTCTATTATAGGTGAAGCGGCAAAAAACGTTCCAGCGAACGTAAAACGAGAGCACCCTGAAATTGCGTGGAAAAGAATGACTGGAATGAGAGATAAGCTAATTCACGAATATGCAGGCGTAGACCTAAAGATATTATGGGACACATCAAAAATCGATTTACCTGTTTCAAAGCCTTTAGTAGAGGAGTTATTAAAAGAATGAATAGCGGTGGACCACTGCGGTTTGACGCCCAGACTCCGCCTGGAACCCTCAAGCCCTACGCTCTTACCCGCACCCCCTTGAGCGCATAACGTCCAAACTTAGGTTGCTCTCTCCCGAGCCTAGCCGGGTTCGCCTGGTGAACAATGAAGCAACTCCCCTACGGAAGCTGCCCATTGACCGCCAGCCCCAAAGGACGGATAGTCAATGTTTCGGAAATGAAGATCCAAGCGGCCTTCGACGCCTCATCCGCAGATGTCAGCCCGTCGTATAGAGGGTTTACGGTACAATGGACCCCTACCCCACCGCCTAAGATCCACCGCCGCAGATAGAGAGTTAAATCGAACTATAAAACTTTGCCAGTGAAAAAATTAATAGAATTAACAGATGCGCTCGGCTTCTTTTTGGGTCAATTGTGTCTGCCATCACACAACAACATAGCCTTTTATCGTGTTTACTGGTTGTATATTTGGCTTTAAAGGAGATAACAGCTTTTGAAATTCTGCGGTTTAAAATCGCATTCTTCTCGTTGTTTGATCGTTTTTGCGGCTATTGCCTTGTTTCTTTTACCTTCAGCTATCCTTTTGCAGAATGCTTCGGCTGGTCCAATCCCGAGTGCAAACCCATCAATAAGCGTTGTAAAAATGGTTTCTGCAGATAACGCTACATGGCTGGACGCAAACAGTCCGCCCGGCTTAAACGTTTCAGTTGGAACAAATATTTACTACCAGTTTGCAGTAAACAACACTGGAAACGTGACTCTAACATGCATCACGTTAAAAGACAGCCAATACTCGATACCGGCTTTTTGTGTGCCCAAAACTTTGGCGCCTAACGCAACTTTCACATATTATTTAGGCCCCGTAACTGCGCTGCCATATCAACATTGTGACACCGCCACAGCCTCCGGCAAATACAACAACAGAGTGTACTGCGCCACCGACAAAGCCTACTACTACGGCACCCCCATCCCTAACCCCTCACTGCAAATAACCAAATATGTCTCCAGCAACGGCGTGAAATGGTACGACGCTAACACCCCGCCAGGCTTAATTGTTTTACTCGGCCAAAACGTAACATACAAATTTGTAATCAAAAACACCGGAAATGTGGCACTCATCAACATAACCCTCGAAGACGACCCCAATTTACTATCCACGCAAGTTGCCGCATCTCTTGCACCCTGCGCAACCTTCACATACATCATTCCCCCAACGGCGGCATTGTTTGGGCAAAACAGCGATAACGCCACAGCATCAGCCATTTACAATGACACCACATACAACGCCACCGACACCGCATACTATTACGGGTCACTTTGCACCTACACAGCATGCGAATACAGCAACTGCGGGGCAGCGGCAAATCTGCTGAAAACCTATTTCAACACAACTTTCCCGCAAGGACTCGAAATCGGCTACTACGACAACGAAACGGGATACGGCTACAACTGGACTGATGTGAACAGTTTAAAGCAGTTTCTTAAAACCAATGGAACCAGCGGTGTAATCACAGCCGACGTACTCAACCCATGCAACCTTACTTATGGCGGAGGCAAATTAGCAGTTCAAACAGCCACGCTAACATTGAACATCGCCTTCGGAGAACTATCCTTAAAATGCGTGCCCTCTGGACTTGCGGCGTTGATTTACAACAATACTGGAGATGCACTGGACGGGAAAACCGTTTCTGAGATATTGGCGATTGCAAACGACGTTTTAGGCGGTCAACCCTTGCCTGAAGGATACACATATGATTCCTTAGCGTGCTTGCTTGCAAACATAAACGGAGCTTACGATAATTGTGGTCCTTCATGTTGGGCAAGAATGTACCTTGTAATGACGCCGACTTAAACGAGAAGCAATTCTCCTTTTTTCTTTTTTGAAAATGGGAAGTGGGGTGTTTGACGGCTGCAGCTTTCAAGTTGGATGCGGCAGTTTCAAGCTGTTTTAGCATTGATTTTTGTCCTTTAGATATGATGTTAATGAATGCGCTTGATAAGCTATATGTTGACCGCCAGCCCCAAAGGACGGATAGTCAATGTTTCGGAAATGAAGATCCAAGCGGCCTTCGACGCCTCATCCGCAGATGTCAGCCCGTCGTATAGAGGGTTTACGGTACAATGGACCCCTACCCCACCGCCCAGCCTAAAGGCACAGAACAATCTTTAAGGCTTTCGCAGAAGCAGACGCGGGAATTCGGGTTCGTGGGACTACATCGGAAAAAGCGGCGGAACGCAGGATTTTTTTGGGGAGGTTGCTGGATATTTATAGCCTGATTCCAATAACTGTATTATTGGCTGGCAGTTGAAGTTGCTTGTATGAGAAAAAGGCTTTTGGGTGAGAACAGAGAATTCTACCGTACGGTAGCGGACATTACGGATGCGGCTGAGAAAGGCGTGAGCAAGGTTTGCTCAATGGGTTCTCAGAAGAGGATGCCGTTTTCGCTGGATGACTTCCACTTTGTGCCCGCTCAGGTTTCCCGCCTGCCGCTTAATGCTGACGAGCTCGTGAACCTCAAGGTGACGATTGGACCGCAGGCAGCCAAGCCCATGACAGTTTCCTCGCCCATCATGTTCGGCGGCATGAGTTACGGGGCTGTCTCCAGAAATGTGCGGGTGATTCTGGCGCAGGTCTCCAACAGCTTGGATTTGGGGCTCAACAGCGGCGAAGACATCATCCTGCCGGAAGTAGAAGTCGCAGCCAAGAATCTGATTCTGCAGTATTCGACAGTCCGCTTTGGAGTCACCGAGGAAATGCTTCGGAGAAGCAGGGCGGTGGAGATTCGGTTTGGTCAAGGAGCTTACCCCGGATGGAGAAGCGTGCTTCCCGCCGCGAAGGTGCCGCCTGACATGGCTAAGCTGCTGCGGATAAGACAGGGCGAAGACGAGGTTGCGCCGACACGGCACCCCGACATCCAAAACATGGACGAGCTGAAGCAGAAAATCAGCTGGCTCAGGGACACGACCAGAGGGGTTCCAGTGGGCGCGAAGATTGGCTGCGGCGCTGTCGAGCGGGACGTTGAGGTTTTAGCGGAGTGCGGCGTGGATTTTATTGCGCTTGATGGCTTCGGCGCCGGCACCGGTGCGACGGAGTTTTTTGTGAGGGAAAACGTGGGTTTGCCCATAGCCGCGGCGCTTCCCAGAGCTGACAGGCACCTCAGAAAGCTGGGTGTCCGGGACAGGGTGAGCTTGGTGGCTGGAGGCGGGCTGCGGACGGGCGCGGACTTTTCCAAGTGCCTTGCGCTGGGAGCCGACGCCGTCTACATCGGCACCTCCGCCTTAATCGCCATTAACTGCCAGCAGTACCGCGTCTGCCACACGGGAAACTGCCCAACCGGCGTAACCACAAACAACCCCGCGCTGGAGGCGCAACTGAACGTGAATGAGGGCACCCGAAAACTCACCAACTTCATCAACGTCTCCAACAGGGAAATCGCCGGTTTAACGCGGATTGTGGGGAAAAATGACACCCGCAGGCTTGACCGCGGGGACTTGGTGACGCTGAAGAGGGAGGCTTCTGAGGCGGCGGGGGTCAGGTGGCTTGGCGAAGCAGCATCTTGACGGCGCGAACGGCTCGAGGCACCCGAGGGTTTATTAGCTATTTTGGAATAGGATTTGGGCCGGGATATAATTTGGTTAAGAACGTTTTTGGTTTCGAAGAAGAAGACGACTGCTGCTGCGACGAAGACTGCGACTGCGAAGAAGAAGAGTAAACGCCTCTTAGCTGACTCAACTACTTCTTTTTTTAAATCAAGGCTGTTTTGGCATTTTCGTCGCCTTCTTCAGCTCAGATGCCGCTGCTTCAAGCTCCTGCAGGAGGCAGTCGAAGCTTCCGTTGGGTGCTGCGATTTTGTTGATGAAGGCGCTGCCAACGATGACGCCGTCTGCTCCTGCCCCGGTGATGCGCTTGACGTGCCCAGGCTTGGAGACGCCGAACCCTACCGCCAGCGGAACCTTGCCCGCGGTGAACGGCAAAATTCGTTTGATAAGCTGAATCGTCGAATCTTCAACTGTTGACTGCGCGCCTGTGACGCCGAAATGAGAAACAAGATACAGAAAGCCCGACGAACACTTAACAATTCTCTCAAGCCGCTCATTGGAAGTGGAGGGCGCAGCTAAGAAAATTGTGTCTACACCGAATTTGCCTGCCGTTTGCTTGTAGTCGCCCGCCTCTTCAACGGGCAAGTCCGGAACAATGACGCCGTCAACGTGGCATTCCTTAGCTAAGCTGAAGAACCGTTCAAGCCCCATCCTGAAAACTGGGTTGTAATAGGTCATTATCACAACTGGAACGTCATGGCTGAGCCGTACTTCTTTAGCGATGTTGAGCACTTTAGCGGGGGTTGTTCCAGCAGCCAAGGCTCGGACGCTTGCAGCTTGGATTGTGGGTCCATCGGCAATCGGGTCAGAAAACGGCAGTCCTAACTCAAGAATGTCTACGCCGCCTGTGATTAGGGCGTCAGCAATTTTAGGCGTCTGCTCGGGTGATGGGTCGCCGGCGGTAATGTAGCCGATGAGCGCTCCGTTTCTATGCGCCTTTGCCTTTTGGAATGCTTCTTTTATCGCGTTCATATTTTCGCCCCTATGTAGTCAGCTATGGTTTCCACGTCTTTGTCGCCTCGCCCAGACAGGGTAACCACGATTGACTGGGTCTTCTTCATTTTAGGCGCGAGTTTCATCGCGTAAGCAACTGCATGCGAAGACTCAAGCGCAGGCAAGATTCCTTCCTCTTTACACAAGGTCAAGAAAGCGTCTACGGCTTCCTTGTCGGTGGCAGAAACATACTGCGCCCTCTTGAGCGTCTTTAAGAAGGAATGTTCTGGCCCAACGCCGGGGTAGTCTAAGCCCGCGGAAACGCTGCTCGTGTTCTGTATTTGCCCGTTGCTGTCTTGGAGGACGTAGGTTAACATGCCGTGAAAGACCCCTTCTGCGCCTGCACCAAGTGACGCAGCGTGCTTGCCCGTTTCTAAACCCTCGCCTGCAGCTTCAACCCCAATAAGCTGCACCGATGCGTCGTCTTCAAACGGGTAGAAGGTGCCCATGGCGTTGCTTCCGCCGCCAACACATGCGACCAGAGCATCTGGCAGGTGACCTTCTTTTTTGAGGAATTGCTCTTTGAGTTCTTTGCCGATTACGCTTTGGAAATCTCTAACGATCATGGGGTACGGGTGAGGACCAACCACTGAACCGATTAAGTAATAGGTGCTTTCAAGGTTTGTTACCCAATCGCGGAAGGCCTCGTTAATGGAGTCCTTGAGGGTTTTTGAGCCCGTTTCCACAGGATGCACCTGTGCGTTTAGAAGTTTCATGCGGAAAACGTTAAGCCGCTGCCGCTCGCAGTCTTCTGTGCCCATGTAAACCTCAGCTTTCAAGCCTAAGGCAGCGCATGCGATGGCTGTTGCTACGCCATGTTGACCTGCTCCTGTCTCGGCGATGACACGCGTCTTTCCCATACGTTTGGCAAGCAGCGCTTGTCCGATGGTGTTGTTTATTTTGTGTGCTCCGCCGTGGGCTAAGTCTTCGCGTTTAAGGTAAATTTTGGCGCCGCCCAACTTGCGTGATAAGTTTTCAGCATAGTACAGCGGTGTTGGTCTTCCAACGAACTCTGAAAGGTAATAATCCAGTTCCTTCTGGAAACTCGGGTCTTTACGCGCTTGCTCGTAAGCTTCTTCCAGCTCCTTAATTGCAGCCATGAGGACTTCTGGAACGAAGCGACCGCCATATTTCCCGTATTTTCCGTCAACTGGGTAATTGGTTATTTTCATTGTGCGTTCACAAACTCCCTAACTTTTTCTTCAATATTATCACTTGACATTATCGCTGACCCAATGAGGAAAGCTGATGCGCCACTTTCACGGAGGAAACGTATGTCGGCTGGAGTGTTTATTCCGCTTTCGCTTACAATCAATTTGTTTTTAGGATTTATTGATTGAAGAATTTTTTTCGTAACGTTCAAATCCACCTTCAATGTTCCGAGATTGCGGTTATTTATTCCAATCAAGTCAACATCAACTTTTAGGGCAGAAACAAATTCCGATAAGGTGTGGGTTTCAAGCAAAACTTCAAGACCCAAAATGTGAGCCCCAGCTATCATTTCGTCAAGGGTTTTGTCGACTGTAGCCTCGGTCAAAAAGCGCCTTTATCAGCAAAACAGCGTTGGCACCCATTTTCGAGGCTGCTTGGATTTGGATAGGGCTCAAGATTATGTCCTTCATCAGGATTGGAAGCTTCACTGCCTCTCGAGCTTGAGCCAATGCATCTAAGGAACCGTTAAACTGTTTTGGCTCTGTTAAGACAGATAAGGCAACAGCCCCGCCTTTTTCCATTGCCTTCGCAATCTCGCTTGGTTCAACGTTTCTCCTGATTACACCAGCTGAGGGGGAAGCAGTTTTAATTTCAGTTATGATTGGGTTAGATTTGCAGTCTAAAATTGCCTTCCTTAAACTAACTCGGATGCCGTCTGTGGGCGTTATCCCGTCATAGTAATCGCTTTCAATTGTCACTTGGGCAACACGCGCCAGCACATCAAGATAATCACTCATACTTCACTTCGAACTCCTCAAGTTTTGACAGGCTTCCGCCAGAAGCCTTAACCAAACCCTTAAGTTTGCCGTAGGCAGCTCCACTCTCTATTGATTTACGGGCTAACTCCATTCCATCTTTAAAGTCATCTGCCTTCCCCCCAACAATTATTCCTGCAGCACTATTGACAAGCACAAACTCCCCTTTTGGGTCATCTAAACTGCAGTTGCCGCTAAGAATTTTGAAGAGAACTTCAGCGCTTTCCTCAGGCGTTGCCACTTTCAAATCGGCGATGCAGGCTTTTTCCACTCCGAAGTCGCTTGGAACAGTTTCAAGCTCAGTAACTTTGCCTTCTTTTAAATGGGCTACAGCTGTTCTTCCAACTGTTGACACCTCGTCCAAGCCGTCCAGTCCATGGACAACCATGGCTTCCCCGCAGCCCAGCCGACTCAACGCGTAAGCCAGTGGAGCGGTAAGTTTAGGGTCGTAGACGCCGAGCAGTTGGGCATTGGCGCATGCTGGATTAGTTAATGGTCCCAGAAGATTGAATACCGTGCGAATCCCAATTTCGCGTCTTGTTTCAGCCGCGTACTTCATGGCAGGGTGAAAAGCTGGGGCAAACATGAATCCTATCCCGACGTTTTCTATTACTGCTTCAACCGCTTTAGGCTGCAAGGTCAAGTTTAACCCTAATGTCTCCAACACGTCAGCGCTGCCGCTTTTGCTTGTTACCGCCCGATTTCCATGCTTAGCCACAGCAACGCCGGCGCCAGCGATAACAAAGGCAGCAGCCGTGCTTACGTTGAAGGTCTTGATTTTGTCCCCGCCTGTCCCGCAGGTGTCCACTATGCGGCTCTGAACGCGCGGATGTATCCGGCTGCTCTGCTCACGCATAACAGAGGCAAAGGCGATGAGTTCCTCAACATCTTCACCCTTCATTCTCAAAGCTGTTAGGAAAGCAGCTGTCTGCGAGTTTGTTGCTTTACCTGTCATGACTTCCCTCATGATTTCTACTGATTCGCCGCTTGTTAGGCTACAGCCTTCGATTAGTTTCTGAATGCCTTCCCTAATCATAGCCTCCGCCTACCATCCAAGAAGTTCTTAATTATAATTTTCCCGTCTTCGCAGAGAATCGATTCGGGATGAAATTGGACGCCGTCAATGGGGTACTTGACATGCCGAACCCCCATGATTTCTCCGTCATCGATGCATTCCGCAGTGATTTCTAGGCAAGAAGGAATAGAGCAGCGTTCGCCAGCAAGCGAATGATACCTTGTTGCAGTGAACGGGTTTCTTACACCTGTGAATATGCCTTTTTGGTCATGTTTTATTGTGCAGGTTTTGCCGTGCATGAGCCTTTTTGCATGAACTATTTTTCCGCCGTACGTGTTGATTATTCCTTGGTGACCTAAGCAGACGCCTAAAGTGGGAATTGTAGGACTCATGACTTTCAGGATTTCTGTGCAAACCCCAAAGTACCGCTCATCTTCAGGTGTGCCGGGTCCAGGTGAAATCACGATTCTGTCAGGTTTAAGCTCAGCGAGCTTTTTCAGCGTTACTTGGTCGTTTCTGTAAACTAGGGTTTCTGCGCCTAGTTCGCCGATGTACTGGACAAGGTTGTAAACGAACGAGTCATAATTGTCAATTATCGCTACCTTCAAGGTTTTGCGCCTCCAGATTTCTCAAGCGCCTGCATAAGCGCTTTTGCCTTATGGTCAGTTTCGAACCATTCTGTTTCAGGGACTGAATCAGCCACAATTCCCGCGCCAGCTTGAATGTACGCTTGGTTTTTGTCAGCGAAGAGGGTGCGGATGGTTATGGCGAAGTCTGCGTTGCCATTGTAGGAGAAGTAGCCTACTGCACCAGCGTATGGCCCACGCCTTTCTGGCTCAAGTTCATCAATAATTTCCATGGCTCGAACTTTTGGAGCCCCAGAAACCGTGCCAGCGGGGAAAACAGCCCGCAACGCGTCGTAGCTTTGAAGGTTTTCTTTTAGTTCGCCAACGACCTGTGAAACAATATGTTGCACGTGGCTGTACTGGTGGACTTTCATGAATTCTGGCACGTGAACGCTTCCGTACTTGGAGATTTTGCCGATGTCGTTGCGTGCTAAGTCAACAAGCATCACGTGCTCGGCGCGTTCTTTTGGGTCGGCAAGCAGTTCACATGCTAACTTTTTGTTTTCGCCAAGGTCTTCGGTGACTGGTCTTGTACCTGCAATGGGGAAGGTTTCTACAATTCTATTTTCCACTCGAACAAGCATTTCGGGGCTAGAGCCTACGATTTGCCTGTCGCCTGACTTGTAGAAGTACATGTATGGTGAAGGGTTAATGGTGCGGAGAGACTGATAGAACGGAATCAGATTGCCTTTCAGTTGGAGTTGGTAGCGTTTGGAAAGGACAACCTGGAAAATGTCTCCCGCCGTCACGTATTCTTTTGCTTTTTCTACGGCTTTTTCAAAGCATTCTTTTTTAGTGTTCACGGTGAGTTGACTGCAAAATAAGTCTTCAGAGCCGATGGGTTGCCTAAGTAGACTTTCAACTTCGGGCAAGCGGTTCTCACCTCGGTAATAGTAGAATGCTTCTCGCTGCCTATGGTTGAAGATGAATCCGTCGTCAAATATGCCCATTTCCAAATCAGGGAAATTCAGGTCAGCCTTGGAAGTTATCGGGCAGCTTTTCCCAGTAACGCACGGCATCATAAGAAATATAGCCGACCGCTCCCCCAATGAATCGGAATTCACAGTTTGAATCCGCATGTTCCTTGAGAAGGCTTTCTATGATTTGCAGCGGGTCGCTTGTCTTCTGTGTGGTTGTTTCTCTGGTTCTTTCGTTTTTGATTTGGGCTTTGTTGTTTTTTGTTTGGACCGTGATTTTCGGGTCGAATCCTATGAATGAGTATTGTGCAAGTTTTTTTGGTCCTTCGATTGATTCGAGAAGGTAGGTTGTTTGATATTTTTTTTGGAGTTTTGAGAATATTTCGAGGGGTTGTTGGGTGAGCGCGATTTTTATGATTTTTAGGGGGTTAGCTGGCTTGGTTGTGGTGGTTGTTTGTGTGCCAAAGTCGATTCCCCATGTTTATTCTTCCTTATGTTCAGAAGCATACTGTAATGACTTATTTAAGGCTTATCTGTACAAAAATGTACACTAAGGCTTGAGGACAACACTCATCCAATCCAAATAAGCCTCAGAACCCTCAACAATCGGAAGAGCCAAAATCTCCGGAACCTCATAACTATGCAAGCCCTTCACAAGCTCAGCAACTTGCGAAAACAGGTCCAAACGCGATTTCATGACAATTAAGCACTCCTCAGCCTTGTCAATTTGGCCCGACCAATGGAAAAACGAGGTGACGGGCTGAACGATGTTTCCGCAGGCAATTAAACGCTCATTTAAAAGTGCTTGAGTTATTTTTTCTGCTTCCTGCTTATCTTTGCAGGTAACTAAAACGATGATATAATCGCGTTTCAATTGGCTCGCCAAAGAAATGTTTAGTCTTGAGAGTTAAATAAAGTTGCCATTTACATCGGTATAGGAATTTAACACGTGCATGGTTAAGAGGTTTAAATTTCCGTTAAGCAATGTTAAATGGGAGAGTAAAGTAATCAAGGTTTGAGGGATGTCCTTTGAAAGAGGAACAATTTAAAGTTTTAAAAACGCTCAGTGAAGCCACAAGCCGTATGGACATAAACATGTTTTCTAAAAAAGTGAATTTGAACCCAAACCAAACCATACAGCAAATCCAAGACCTTGCAAAAGAGGGTTTTCTGCAAAGAATCGGAGGCGGATATGGCATGACTGAAAAAGGAAAAGCAGCCATTAAAGCGTTTACGCCTGTTCCAGAAGAAATGGGTTTCCACTTTTACTTTGGCATCAATCAACCCACAGACTTGACTGCGAAGACGCTTGAAGAGTTTTACAAGGCTATAAAGCAGGTTAGCGTAGATTCGCTTGAATTTCACCTCTATAGGGGCGACTTTGAAAACTGGCTGAAAGAAGCCTGCAAAGAACCAGAGCTCGCCAACGAAATCGGAGGGGTTAAAGCTGCTGGTCTAAAGGGTGAGGAGCTTAGAGCGGACCTCTTGAAAGTGCTTGACGCAAAATACGGCATTCGACAACTGTTATAGCTTCAACTGTTTTTCCTCATGCAGTTTAATCCACCAATCGGGAACCCTAGCCTTTTCTGCGTTGTCCCAGGAGTCAAAGGGTTTAATGTCCAAGACGGGTGTGCCGTCGAAGGCGTCCAAACCGCGAACAGTCAAGGTGTTGCCTTCAACTTTTAGCAGTTCAACTAATGTCAGTCCTATGGGGTTTGGGCGAAGGTTAGTTCGGGTAGCGAAAACTCCAAGCAAAGGCATATCCATTCTGCCTCGCGGGTGAACCTTCAACGTCATTCGTTGTTTTTTGGAAATTTGGTTGAGCGAAAAAAGCACAAACAAATGTGAGAAGCCGTCAACGCCCTCTAAGGCTGCCACTAATTCGTCATTAAGAATAATCTGTGAGATTCGGGTTTTATCTTTAACCTCGTCGCCGACGGCTTCGGTTTTGACGTGACCTATCGGGTTGAAACATGTTTTGTCCGGAAAAGGCATCGGTAAATCCGCTCATTTTTGAGTGAGCCCTAAAACTATTTAAGCATTCTACTGAAACCTCGAATAAAGCTATCGATATAATCTAGAAGCAAAAAAATCTATTTTTGATTTCTAAATTTAGCTGCACGATTCGCAATTAATGTAGCTACGGCGCCGGCAGCAACTCCAGCGTCAATGTTTACAACTGCCAAACCCAGTGAACATGACTGAAGCATAGCCATAAGCGTGCTTACTCCTTTTTCGCCAAAACCGTAACTATTCGAGGTTGGAACCGCAATCACCGGGACATTAACCATGCCCGCAACGACCGAGGACAGGGCGCCTTCCCTTCCTGCAACCACGATAATAACGTCAACGTCCTTCAGGATTAAGTCTTTGAGGGGTTGAAGAACCCTGTGAATCCCAGCCACACCCAAATCGTATGACGCGTAAACTTGGCAGCCCATTTCTTCAGCAATCACCTTTGCCTCCTCAGCCACTGGGATGTCAGAGGTACCTGCTGTTAAAAGCCCAATCTTTCCGCCAGTGCCTTTAACGGAGAAGTTTTTCTCTTTTATGACAACCATTCTTGCTTTTTCGTTAATCCGGCAAGTTGCATCGTCAGGCAGAGCATTACTGAGGGCTTGAACTTGTTCAGGGCTGCATCTGCTCACAATTACCCGCCCGTTTTCACTGAACATTTGCAAGGTTATTTCAACGAGGTCTTTTGTTGTTTTGTTTTCAGCTAAAATTATTTCAGGTATGCCTTTCCTGTGTTCTCTGCTGCAGTCGATTTTTGCTATGCCTTCTACTTCGGCGACGGTTAGCAAGCGCAGGAGTTTTTCTGCTTCCTCAACGGTTAACTCGTTTTTAGCGGTTTTTTCAAGAATCTCGGTGAGCGTGTACATTGTTTATTCACTTGCCTCAAGAACCACAAGCAATATATCGTTTTTGCTTTTTAATATTGGCAAGCGGTCGAAAAAACAATGGCTGAATTTTCATCGATAGTTATGATTGATTGTCAAGTTGCTGGAGTTTCAGGAGACATGATTCTTGGCGCGTTGCTGGATCTTGGAGCAGATGTAAACAAGGTGACTTCAGCCATTAAAAGTCTGGAGAACGCCGACTACGGTTACAAGAATGTGGTGGTTGATATCAAACATGTTATGCGCAGAGAGTTCAGAGCCACCAAAGTTGACGTTACGGCAGAAGGAAAATCCAGAAAAGACGGGAAACAATTAATCGAAATAGTTGAAAAAACAGCAGAGAACCTGAATCTTTCGGCGAAAGCAAAACAGTATGCCTCAAACGTCATCCACACGTTGGTCGATGCGGAAGCGAAACTTCACGGGCACCATTTAGCTGACGCTCATCTGCATGAGGTTGGGTTGATTGATACCGCCGCGGAAATTATCGGTTCAGCAGTTGCCATGGAAGACCTCGGGTTCTTTAACGCTAAAATCGTAGCAACACCAGTCTCCGTTGGAGGAGGGTTATTCCAGTTCTCACATGGCACAGTCTCAAGCCCTTCTCCGGCAGCGTTAGCCATTTTTCAATCAAAAAATTTCCCGATCAAAGGCGGACCAGTCGAGTCAGAGTTAGCCACGCCCACGGGAGCGGCAATAATTGTTAATTTAGCCGATGAAGTAAGCAGGTTTTACCCTGAGATGGCTCCAGTGAAGGTTGGGTATGGTGCAGGCGGCAAAGAGTTTTCTGAAATGCCCAACGTTCTTCGAATAACGGTGGGGAAATCCCTGGGAAACCTTTTGATTAAGGATCAGATTGCCGTTTTGGAGACCAACATTGATGATGTGTCAGGGGAAATTGTGGGGCATGCTGTTGATAGGCTTCTTGCGGAAGGCGCAAAAGACGTAAGCATCATTCCCATGCACACCAAAAAGAATAGGCCAGGGCAAATAATCAAGGTAATCGCAGACCCAAAAGACGCCCAGCACCTCTCAAATGTGCTGATTAATGAAACAGGCACGTTGGGAGTTAGAGTTTACTTGTGTGAAAGGCATATTGTTGCCCGCGAAGTCTACTCTGTCGATTTATTGATTGGCGGCGTTAAAGAACCTGTAAGAGTAAAGGTTTCAAAAAACGTCACTGGAGAAATCATCCGCATTAAACCCGAATATGACGACCTTAAACGACTGGCGGAAAAAACTAGTAAGCCTCTAAGAGAACTTTCAGAGCTTGCAGTTTCAAAGGCAAAAGAAACTTTGATCCAAACGAAGTGATCTGGCTTGGAAGACGTTAATCGTAAACTTGAAGAACTCAAAGCTTTCATCAAGGAAAAAGGAAAAGACGGCGCAGTAATTGCTTTTTCCGGAGGCGTGGACAGCTCAACATTAGCTGCCGTAAGCCACGGTGTTTTCGGCGAGAAGGCTGTGGCTGTTATAGCGCGGTCTCCAACCTACACGTCTGAAGAGCTGAAGGATGCCAAAAAAATCGCAGAGGACATAGGCATCAAACTGTATGTGATTGAAACCAACGAGTTATCCGATGAGAATTTTAGCAGAAACCCTGAAAACCGCTGCTACTACTGCAAAAAAGAACTGCTTAAAGCCCTAGTGACCTTTGCACATGAACTGGGGTTCAAAGCGGTTTTTGAGGGCACAAACTTCACCGATTTAATCGACCATCAGGCCTGGATTCAAAGCCGTCCAAGAAGCGGAAGGCGTGTACAGTCCATGGATGATTAACAAGTTCAGTAAGGATGAGATTCGCCAAGTAGCCAAAACGTTGGGGCTCAGCGTTCACGACAAGCCTGCTTTAGCGTGTTTGGCTTCAAGGATACCGTTTAACGAGAGAATCACCGCTGAGAAGCTGAGAAGAATCGAGAGGGCAGAGCAAGCCATAAAGGCGATAACTGGGGTTAAGCAGATCCGCGTTAGAGACCATAACGGGTTAGCAAGAATAGAAGTTGGAAAAGCTGAAAGAGCAGTCTTTTGCAGCGTTGATGTTTTGGATAGGGTGGCTGAGGATTTGAAAAAGTTAGGATTCAAGTACGTGACGGTTGATTTGGAAGGCTACCGAACAGGAAGCATGCTAAAAACACTGGATACAACCGCATAAAAATCATTTTGTTCGTGTGTGTTTAGCTCTTGGCTTTTGTTTGCTTTTTGTGCTGTTTTTTTGGCACAAAAATTAGGTAGGTCTATAGGGTGGGCGGTTTCTGGTCAGGGCTTGTTTTAGGTTGATTTTTTGATTTGAAGCTTAAATCAAGCATTTATCGCGCAGGGTTCCTAAAAATCCCTATATAAAGCACCAATAAAGCCAAAAAGATTTTAAGAATCATTTCCTAAAGCCCATGTTTGGGGGGAATAGTGTATTTTTGCGGTTCAAATATTAATTCTATTCTTCTGCTTCTTTTGTTAACAGTTTTGATTTTATAGGTTTTGTCTGTTTGGATTAGTTTTATCGTTCTCTACTCTCTCTGATGAGAACGGTTGAGTCTGCTTTTGTTTTTCTCTTTTCAGCTCTTGACTCTATCTGTTGTATTGTTTTTATAAGTTCAATTTGCTTGACTCTTTCTTCAAGGAAATTTCTGATTTCTTGGCTCCACTCCTCTGGGTTTTTTTTCCATTTTCTCTTTAAGATCACATGGTATACGTATGGTGTACGTTGAGGACATAACTATTCGCCTAACTATAGTATCCTATTATGTTTAGAAACATAAAAAACATTCTTGCCTTACAAACTAGTGTACAAAAAAAACATTAGCTGCATCACAATCAAAACTGGCGGTCAGCAGGCAGCCCAGTAAGTTTGCAGGCGCTTCAGCTTTGGGGTATTTGTGTGTGCTCAGCCTACCTACCCGGTCTACTATATGCTTCTAACAGGCTTCAAATATGATTCAACATAGATGTGCATAGAACGAAGACCGCGCACTTTGCATGCAGAACAGTGCTTTTCAAATAGCGAACCCGTTTTTTGATGTAAAAAAAAGCACTTAAGAAGAAAAAAAGGTGCTAAAATTTATAGCGCAAGTGTTCATAGAAGCAGCATGAAAATTTCTTTCCATTTTCCGCTATCAACATTCCCTGTCTTCGGCTTAATATTTGTACCGCTTTGAGGATACTGTTAAGTAAGCATATTAATTGTATTGATACTAATTCTACCATAAAGAGAACATAAACCTTTGAATGTTCCTGTGCGCTTTAGTTTAATCATAGTAAACTCACTTAACTGCCAACATTAGTTCCTTCTTTTTACCAGCGACCTTCTTGTCATAATAGAAGTTCCCTGTGCAAACCAACCATATTCTTTTATCGACCTCATATGGTGTTTTCCCAACTGTTTCAGCTACCTCTATTATAGTCTTAAATACTTCGTAATCATTCCTATCGCATAATCCACTTTTCTCGAAAACATCCATGAGATGGACATCAGGTTTTGGGTAGCCATCATATCCCGCTTCTTTTAGAAAATCGCAGGCTAATGCAAAACCAAAACCAAATATTTCTTTATCCAATAGCATCGGTAAAGCTTCACGAGAATATTTATTTCTTTGAAAATCTTTTATGAAGACGTCAAATTCGTTTTTACCTTGGAAATCTGAGAGAAAAATAGCAGCGGTAATAGCACCTTTGCCGAAAGTCACCCATTGGCTATTTTTCTGCGAGTCTATTTTCAGACTTAATTTTTCATTGAATGCGTTAATAAGAGCTTTCAAGCTTTTGTTGTACTTTTCTTTAACTTTTACTGGGTCAAAATCAAAGAGTACCTCTTTAAGTTGGGTGCGCTCTTTCTTTAAATTTGATGTTCTTAGACATCCCCTGACGATTACATAATGAAGATAGTGCTCGTTCATAGACATCGTTCAATGTCTTGCAACCTTCTGGTTTAAGGTACTTACTGAGTTCTATATGATTTTCTTTAACCATCTCGCTTAGAAGACCATTTGTGATTTCATAAAGACTTTTCATCTTAGCTATTCTTACCGTGTCCAATCTTACCACTCTTCAAACGCAATCTTCTATTCTACGCTTTGCAGATTTAAGACTTTCCTACTCTAAATAGCGAAGTTTCTAACCCTTGAATGCACTCGGTAAAACTCTAACCGTTTAATGTGCTCTGAAAAGAGAAACAACATAATCTTGGCTCTTCTCTTCATTTTTTAGTTTCAAAATAATCAGGGAAGATTTGTCTCAATTTTCCTTTATCGATTTCTGATTCGTTGATTAATGCCTTAATTACTGCTACATGAACCTTTTTGTGTTCTTGCCAAACCTTTTGTGCGCCTTTACAGAGAGATAGAGCTAAGATGAAAGCAAATATTGAAACAATCCCCCACCAAACAATCTCTTGCCATCCTATGAAATAAGGAACGCTATTAAAGAATAGGGGAGTTATAAGGCGACTCGATAGACCCAAACAGACACCCAAAATAAGACTAAATTTAGCACTTGACAGTAGAATATAATTGTCGTATCTTCTGACCGCATATTTACTTAATCCCTCCATTTTACTACTGCCATGTAATTTGGAGTGCAAAACATAGTCATATACAAAGAAAGCATTTTTCCTATCCTCTTTCGTTTCAGTTTTTAGGTCAGAACAATACGCAGTAAGTTGCTCCACACCACTCATCTGCCAGATTCCAAATGTTCTTTCGAACCGCCACCACCATAATTGTGAGATAAGAAAACCAATCGTTGGACTACCTATGACTGCAAAAATTACCCCGAACAAAGAAACAGATACCTGCGATGTTTTCAAGAAGTCATACAATGGATAGACATTATAGGCTAAAATCAGGAGCAAGAAAGTCGAGCCTGTGATTAAGTATCTCGCCGAGAAATACTCCCTTTCAGACATGCTTACGTTATTTCTACGCTATGCAGATTTAAGACTTATCATCAATGAAAACTTCAAAATGATAAAAAACGGATCCAATGAGAAACAGAGGGTTATTCAGTTCTTGCGCGCACTAAAGGAACGTTTGGAGCTACTCAGTTATTTAAAGAGGGACTTGCAAAAAGTATTTTGCTTCGTTGAGGAAACAGTTTATTATGTTGCGTATTGGTCATAGGGGCGCCAGAGCTTATGCGCCTGAGAACACGTTGGCGAGTTTTAAGAAGGCATTAGAAATCGGCGTTGATGCGGTTGAGTTGGACGTTAGAAAGACCAAAGATAACCAATTGTCGTTATTCATGACGCGGATGTTAAGCGGACAACCAGCGGCGAAGGCTTAGTGAGTGAGCTTACGCTTAAAGAAATCAAAAACCTTTCCGCTGAAGGCGAAAAAATTCCGACTTTGGAGGAAACGCTGGATTTTTTGGATAAGAAGGTGAAGGTGTTCATTGAGCTTAAGGAAGCGGGCGTTGAAGAGCAAGTGCTTTCGATAGTGCATTCGAAAGGCGTAGAAAAGAATGTTGTTATCACTTCTTTTCTTGAAGATGCGCTAAAGAAAGTTAGGGAATTAGACAAGGATATAGAGACAGGGTTGATTTATGCGAAGCACAAGAACCCGATTAAAGCAGCGTTAGAACTGAAAGCGAACTATCTTTTTGCACTCTACAGATTCATGCATACTGCTAATGTTCAGAAAGCCCATGAAAACGGCTTAAAAGTGGTGGTTTGGACCATAAACGACCCTCAAGAAGTTGAGGAATACGCCAAGAAAGGCGTGGACGGCATAGCAAGCGACAAGCCAGACATCCTTATGAGCGCTAATGCAACGCAACCTAAGGTTTAAGAACCCGCTCGATGCGCTCTGCTTCAACCTTGCTTTCATCGTTCAGCGGCGTCAACTGTATCTCGGCGGCTGATTTCACTCCGAAACCCAACTCGGCTGCCCGACGTAGCTGGTCTTGCTCAAAAATGCCTGCCTCGCCAACCTTGCCTTTTGCGCCGTACATTTTGAGGATTGCCACTCCGACTGCGTCGATGGCTACGCGGTCATGGCTTGCAAGCAAAAGGTTCGGCTCAACCAATGTGCCCGCTTCTGGACCGCCTGTTGTGAAGGCTTTTATTCCGTCCATTAAAACAAAGTCCAAGTTGTAGTTGCTGTTTATTTCCGCAATCATCTGCCGCTGATATGGTGAACCATGCAGCTCCCACATGTAATCGTACATTCCGCCAGGAACCTTCTTCGCCACCAAGCCAACGGAATTTTTCATAGAAAGCGTGAAGTGGCCACCGAACCTGTGCGTTTTCAGGCAGCATGTCTGCACGACTTTGTCGGCGTCATGGAACACTTTTGCCATGTAGAATCCGTTGATCCAGTGGGTGTCTTTTCGTTCAACTTTAAGCCACCCTTCTTTGCCGACGTCATTTAAGACAACAGCGTTGAATCCCAGCTCCCTTGACAGGGCTAAAACGCCCATTTGCTCCAAAACCTTCTCGGTGTCGCCCATGCCGCTTCTTTCAGCCAAAGTTATGCCGCCTGCTCCAGCGCCCTTTAAGGTTTCAACGATGGCTCTTAACGTGTCAAGATGTGTTGATGCTGGAAACGGGTCAGCGCTGTTATAATTAGCTTTCAAAGCCACCTGCTTCCCAGAATAGTCAGCCTAAATCAAAATTGTTGAGCAGTGCAGGCACGCCTGTTGCTCTATCTGTAGTTTTTAGAATAAAAACTTCGCTCATGGAGTTAGCCATAAAAATTGCTCCATTAAAGGTAAAGGGCTGCTTTGTTATTAGTTTTTTCACTGCATCAAGCTGCAACCACAAACCGTAAGCTCTATATTATTCAGTGGAACCTCTTTCAAAAGCGAAGCCATGCGGGCCCGTGGCTCAGTCAGGCTAGAGCGGCGGACTCTTAATCCGTAGGTCGCGGGTTCAATTCCCGTCGGGCCCGCCAATCTATAAAAATTGTGAAACCTTAAATCAGACAATACGTTTTACAATATGTATGACAAAAACGATTTGTGTCCGAATCTCCGACGAAGAAAAGCGCCAACTTCAAAAGTATGGCAAGCTCTCAGACACGGTAAGGGAAGCTATGAAGCTTTATCTAAACACCAAGAAGTCCGACGAGTTACTCAAGAAACTAGCCGATCTGCAAGCAAAGAATCCCATAAAGACGTCAACTGAGGAAATAGTGCGAATGATTCGGGAGGACAGAGATCGCTGATAGTTGGCGACAGCAGCTACATTGTCGAGGCGCTTCTGGAGAATCAGAGTTTGTTCGCCAATGAGCAAATTGTGGCGCCAGATGTGGCTGTTTACGAGGTAGCCAACGCAGTTTGGAAGCGAGAGAATCTTCTAAAAAATTTAGAAGGTGGGCTGGAATACATAGTCATTTTCTTCGGTTTTATAGAATCAGGAAAAATTGCGGTTCTACCCTCAAACGAAAATCTATTGAAAGAATCCTATAAAATAGCTAAACGAAGCGGCATTACACTCTATGATGCAGTCTTCGTCGCTTTGGCACTTGAGTTTGGTTTACCACTAAAGACCTTCGACAAAGCTCAAATCCGCGCTTTCAATTCAGAAAGTCATAACAAAACTCTTTAGCTAATTCCATGCTAAGCGATCATCAATCGCCAGAGAACTGAACTTTGTTCTGAAGGTCGCGGGTTCAATTCCCGTCGGGCCCTCCAATTTTTCGCAGTTTTTAGTTAAATTTATCTTTGACTTTTCATCTTTTTTTCAAACAAGCGTCTGATGGCTGGCAAAAATAGTGGGATCATCCAGAGTATGAACCTTAAGGGAATGACTCCGTCTACTGGTAACGTCCAAGTCCAAAAGTATGGTAGAGCTGAAATAAAAAAGATTACTGCACCTATTATTTCTGAATTTCTCACGAGCCTGTAATGACTGAGCAATGATTCGGGTCTGTCTTTGTCCGCTAAGACCGATTGAATGAGGAACGCTTGGATAACAAATAGTCCTCCAAGGTCTAAAGCGTATATTATTGAAATATTCTGTACCAAAATCAAGCTAGAGTGCAGAAGCTCGTTAAATAGAAAGGGCTCAATGGAGACTAGAAAAAGCAGAACTATGTTGAGGTTAAGTGCTCGCGAGGTTTCAATTCGCAGATAAGACATTATCTGAGTGTATGAGTACCAGACCCTTACGAGAATAAAAAAGCTGAACGCATAGTAAAGTATCGATAAGAGCAACTGCTGGAAATCGCTTGGCGGCTGCCCGATTAAGGTGAGAGCGCCTATGGAGAGGGCTAAGCCGAAAATGAGGTCGGAAAGGGATTCTATGCGAGATTTCGGTGCCGACCGTTCTTTCCCTTCAGCCATAATGGTGCTCCCCAATTTTCACCAGAGAAATTGTCTGTAGTTTGTATAATATAAGTTTAAAGCACTTCCGCTTAAGAGGCAGTTCAAATGGCGATGACTTTTTTGTGAAACAATCAGGCTTTTTTTCGCTTTTCGGCATGTTTACCTTGTTGAATCGATAAAGCCTCCATAATCTTTTTTATAGCAGAATCCAAGCTTATGTTACCGTTCGAGGCTCAACTTATATTGCAGGACAACTTCTGAAAATGCTTTTGAAATGTTGGTGAAGCCAGTTCGAAGGCTCGTTGAACAGAGGGGATTCTCTAAACCAACGGAACCTCAAGAAAAAACAATACCGAAAATACTTGACGGCAAAAATGTCCTGTTAATTTCGCCTACAGCCACAGGCAAAACAGAAGCCGCTTTCCTGCCCGTGTTAAGCATGCTTCTTCGGGAACCCAAAACTCCAGGCATAAAAGTGCTGTACATCACGCCGCTGCGGGCACTAAACAGGGACTTGCTTGAGCGTCTTCAGTGGTGGTGCAACAGCCTAGACATAAAACTCGCGGTTAGGCATGGGGACACCGAAACCAAAGAGAGAACCCGCCAATCCCGAAGCCCCCCTGACATTCTTATAACGACTCCTGAAACCCTGCAAGCTATACTTTCAGGCTGGATTTTACGTCAACACCTGCAAAGCCTGCGGTGGGTAATAATTGATGAAGTACACGAGTTAGCTGACAGCAAACGGGGAAGCCAGCTGTCTTTAGCCTTGGAACGCATACGGAGCATGACTGGAAAAGACTTCCAAATGATCGGTTTATCCGCCACCATCGGCAGCCCAGAAAAAGTCGCCCAATTCCTCGTTGGAAACAAGCGTCCAGTCGAAATCATCCGTGTTCCCGTTGCCAAAATGGTGAAGCTGCAAGTAATCTATCCTAAGCCAAGCGAGGAAGATGTCAGGTTTGCAGCGAAAATTTACACTCACCCAGAGGTAGCGGCTAGACTGCGCATTATTCGCGATTACATGAATAAACGAAAATCCGTTTTACTATTTACTAATACCCGTTCAATCTCGGAAGTTTTAGCTTCTAGGTTTAAGGTTTGGGACATTGATTTTCCAATTTCAATTCACCATGGCTCTTTAGCTAAGGTCTCAAGGATAGCTGCCGAAACGGGGTTGAAGCGGGGTGAACTTAAGGGTTTAATCGCCACCAGCAGCCTCGAATTAGGCATAGATGTCGGACGCATAGACCTAGTTATCCAGTACATGAGTCCAAGGCAAGTAACCAGGCTTATCCAGCGCGTGGGACGGGCAGGCCACACTTACGGGCAAGTGGCTGAAGGCGTAATCATCGGCATGGACTCAGATGATACGCTTGAAGCGTTAGTTATCGCCCGCAGAGCCCTAATTGAAGATTTGGAGCCTGTTGAGATTCCAGATAAACCCTATGACGTTCTGGTCCATCAGATCGCTGGGTTGATGCTGAAGAATAGGCGATTAGAATTCAACGCTGTTCTTAGAAATAGCGCGCAACGCTGCGCCATTCGAGAATTTAACAGTGGAAGATGTCGGAAAAGCCTTCAAGTACATGCATGAGCGTTTTCCACGTTTAGCCTGGGTAAGTCTTTTGAGGACCAGGTGGCTTTGAAGCCTCAGCGGTCTAAGGCTTTGTTTGAGTACTATTTTGATAATTTATCAATGATTCCTGAAGAAAAACAATTCCTCGTAATTGACGAATCAACTGACACCTCAATCGGTGTTTTAGACGAAGCGTTCATGGCTGAATACGGCAAGCCAGGAACAAAATTCATCATACGCGGCAGCCCATGGCAAATAATTCACGCCACAGAAGACAAAGTTTACGTGCGACCCGTTGACGACCCGACAGGTTCAATTCCCAGCTGGATAGGCGAAGAAATCCCCGTCCCATACAAAATAGCTCAGGAACTGGCAGAGATACGAGGGTTTGTTGAAGAAAAAATGCATGACGGGCTCTCACCCGAGCAGGTTAGTGCTTTGCTTTCGGAGCGTTACCCAGCCGATGAGGAGACTATTTTGCATGCGTTGGCGGAGACGGTGGAGCAGGTGAACGCTGGTTTTGCGGTTCCTACTTCCAAGCGGATTGTAGTTGAGGATTGGGGTGAATTTGTTATTATTCACTCTAATTTTGGTTCGCTAATTAACCGTGCCTTAGCGCAGTTTCTCGGGGAAGTGTTGTCAGATAAGCTTGGTCGAGGCATCGTGGTTCAGCATGACCCTTACCGCATTTTTGTGCAGACCATGGGCAGCATGAGTGCAGAGAGGCTTGTTGAAGTTTTCAATGAACTAAAAGGCATGAGTACCCAAGCAATTAAGGATACGTTGACAAGGTCAACCGTGAAGACAGGCTTATTCAAGAGGCGCGTTATACAGGTTGCAAGGCGTTTTGGGGCACTAAAGAAGTGGGCTGACTTTAGCAACGTCAGCATCCAAAAGTTGATTACAAGTTTTGAGGGTACGTTGATTTATGAGGAAGGTCTGAAGGAGGTTTTCTCTAAAGACCTTGATGCAGATGGATTGGTCATGGTGCTAAAACGGATTCATGACGGCGACGTAAGCTTGCAAGTTGTTGCCACGGGCGGAGATGCAACTCCCGTTGCTCGCGTAGGCATTGAACGGGTAAGCATGAAAACTGACCTTATTCCCCCTGAAAAGATGCGTGCTGTACTTGTCGCCGCAGCCAAAGCACGATTACTTAATGAAACAGGCAATTTCATCTGCACGAACTGCTGGGATTACATGGAGGCAATCCGCATCAAGGATTTGCCTGATAAACCCAAGTGTCCCAGATGCGGGTCTTTTGCGATTGGATTGTTGAAGGTGGATGAGGAGACGGCTTTGCCGTTGATTGAGAAGAAAGGTCATTTAGCTAAGGATGAGGAAAAGATGCAGGTGCAGGCTAAGCGCACTGCTGAATTAATTGAAAAGTACGGTAAAGTGGCTGCGGTGGCGTTGAGCGCTCGACGGGTTCAAACAGCGGACATTGCAGGTGTTTTGGAGAAGGAGCCTAAGCTTTCAGACCGATTTTACGAGTTAGTTATGGAAGCTGAACGTAAATCGTTGAGTAAACGGTTTTGATGATGCTTCATTTTGCTTCTTTATTAAAATCGTGTGTTTATTTGGGATAACAGCAACTTTTTAAACCTAGAACCGCCTTATCTGCTTAACAGCTTATAATGCCAGTAGGAGACTTTAAGAAGCGTGGAAATAAGTCGAAAGAATTTACGCAGCGAAGTTCTTGAACGCATTAAATACGTTAAAACTTGCGTCATGGCGCGAGAACTATGTTTGCTTGTTCGTACCAACAGGGCGGTCTTGGAACCTAAAGACGTGCAGGAGGTTTGCCGATACATTTCAACGCTATGCAAAGAAGCAGGCTGCTCTGAGCCAAGTGAACTCTGCACAAAAGCAGCTAACGCAGTTGGTTCGGCAGAGGAAGAAAAATACCTTGATTTATGCGCTCAAAGCTGTGCAAAATGCGGAGAAGCCAGAAGACCGATTCCGAAAAAAGACGCTTACGTGGCATAAAACACATGAATAAAATTGGTGAATTCTGAAAATGTTTATTGCTCCTTTTGTTCCAAGTCCAAACAGCGTTGTAGAATACATGTTAAAGTTGGCTGATTTGAAGGCTGGCGAAGTGCTGTTTGATATGGGTTCTGGAGATGGCAGAACCGTAATTATGGCAGCGAAAACTTTTGGTGCCCGAGGCGTCGGCATAGAGTTGCGTGAAGATTTGGCGAAAAAAGCGTTAGGTACTATTCATGAGAACGGACTTGATGATAGAGTAACCATTATGAACAGCAGCATGTTTGATGTCAACTTAAGCTCGGCTGACGTAGTGTACTTGTATTTGACGACAAGCGCGAATGAGAAAATCAGACCTAAACTTGACAGCGACCTTAAAAAAGGTGCACGCGTCGTCTCGCATGACTACGAGATTATCGGTTGGCGTCCGGAGAAGGTTGAAAATTTCTGTGAGAACCCACAGTTAGGCTATCCTTCACACACAATCTATCTTTACAGAAAGCCATAGCCTTTCCCTTTATTGTTGGAAAAACATTTTTAACTATAATATCCATGCTCAAGAGTGATCTACTAATGCAGTTTATTCCATGGCAAAACATAGCTGACTGGCACTGCAAAGCATGCGGTTACTGCTGCAAACTCTACAGCGTGGTCTTAGGCTTCACGGAATGGATGCAGTTAGCTAAAACTTTCGGAGTAGAAAACACTGTGGCAGGCTTAGACCGCTTCTACATTAAACGTGCCAGCGACGGCTCATGCGCTTTCCTATGCAACCACACAAACAACTACTACTGCGGACTGCAAAACATGAAGCCGGCAGCATGCAAAATCTGGCCCTTCAAAGTGCTCTCCGAACCAAAATACGGCGAGGAAAACCAAGCAGCCTACGACTACGGCGGAATGCGACTGTACATTTACGGGGACACCATGTGTAGCGGCCTGCGCTGTGGAACGCCAACATGGGACTTCCGCAACACAACCATAAAAGAATTCACTGAACTAGCGCTTGGAGTCAGGCAGATACAATATAAAACAACGAGGCCAGATACAGTTGAGGCAGCAACAGTGGGGCAGACAACTATTCCCGTAAAAAAGGCGTTTTTAACAATTAGTTATGTTTATTTTTGGAGAACGCGTTTAGAGATAAGATTTATCCGAATGTTTCAATTAGGTTATTAAGCTTGTTTAAAACTCTTTACCAACAAAATAAATCGTTAACAAATGAGGTTGCCGTTGTATGCCCAAAGCTAAAGTTGGTGTTTCGATGCTTTACTGCCTGGGTGAACCATTCAACAGGATGGTTAAACGTTTAGGCACCATGAATACGCGTTACATTGAGATTTTAGATGATGGCACTCATGAACTTGACAAAAAACGCGTCGCCACCCTCAAAGAAGCCGCTAAATCCTACAGCTTAGAGTACTCGTTGCATGCGACCTTTCGCCGACATCAACATCGCTTCACCATCGAAATCAATACTGGATGCTTCCATGAAACGGCTTAAACAATCGATGATTTACGCCAACGCGTTGGATGCGAAGCTTTGGGTTTTTCATCCTGGAGCGAAAACAGGCATTGGCCAATTCTATCCTGGCGGTGACTGGAAACAAAACATCAAAAGCATAGAGGAACTCTGCGAGACAGCGGAGGAATTAGGGTTAAACATTGCTTTGGAAAACCTGCCGGCAAAATACTATTTTTTCATGAGTAAAGCAGAAGACTTCGCAAAGTTTTACCGTGAAACTAACCTGCCCGTCGGCATCGTCATGGATTTGGGTCACGCTAACCTCGAAGGGCAAATTGAGCCGTTCTTCAACATGTTAGCTGACAAAATCATTCATATCCACGCCAGCGATAACGACGGCGTAGAAGACCAGCATTTCGGCATAGGCCAAGGCAAAATTAACTATGACTGGTTCGCAGAGACGATAAAGAAAATGGGCTACGACAAATCAGTAATCGTCGAATCCATAACCAACGTTACACAAAGCATCCAAAAACTAACGCAGCTCCTTGCTTAGTCAGCTTTCTTTAAGCGGCAACTCCAATTCCATAAAATCCTCAGCTACAACTGCGTTTGCAAACACTTTTTTCGCTTGATCCAAAAGCAAAGTGGCATCTGGATATCTTGCGCTGATATGCGTTAAAACCAGCCGCTTCGCATTAGCTGCCTTCGCTTCCTGCGCCGCTTGGCTTGGCGTTGAATGCCCATCCACTGCCGCTTTATCAGCTAGCGAATCGTCAAAAGTGCTCTCATGAATAACTAAGTCGGCGTCTGCCGCAAACTTCGCAAACCCATCGAACGGCCTGGTGTCGCCTGTGTAAACGATTTTTCGTCCAGTCCTCGGTGGCCCCATTACGTCGCTTGGCTTAACCACTGTGCCGTCGGGCAGCGTGATTTCTTCGCCGCTCTGCAGCTTTGACCATAGTTCCCCCAGTGGCACTCCGAGTGCTTGGGCTTTTTTGGGGTAGAACTTTCCAGGGCGCGGCTTTTCCACAAATGCGTAAGCATAACTTTCTACGGCATGGTTAGACTTGGCGGCTGTTAAGGTGTAATCGTCTTCATCTAGAATTGTGCCTTCGCTGAGGATTTCGTTTATTTCTACTGGAAAAGTTAAACCAAAATTCAATGTTTCTTTGGTGCAAACAAGAAAATCCTTAATCCCTGCTGGCCCGTAAATTGCGACTGGTTCTTTGCGGTCCATCAACGCCATTGTTTGCAAAACCCCTGGCAACCCCAACACGTGGTCCCCATGCAGGTGGGTGAGGAAGACTTTTAGTTTCTTGTGAAAGCTTACTTTTGCCTGCATCATTTGCCGCTGCGTGTTTTCGCCGCAGTCAAACATCCATAGCTCCTTTGGACACTGGATGATAACTGATGGCAAGCTCCGCTTTAGGGTTGGTACGCTGCCGCTTGTTCCCAAAAACACCACGCGAATACTCACTGTTTTTGCACCTTCTCGAACACCGCGATTTCCCTTGTTAGCGTTCTATGCACGTAGGCGAAATGGGACTCCACATGCCTATAGCCCAATGCTGTGCCTAACGCTTTAATGTTTGAGGTGTTTTCAATTTTTTTGTTTCGGAGCTTGCCTAGTCGGAACATTAGTAGGATGAGGATAGCTGCCACAAGTAGGATTACGACTGTGATCAGTATGACTTCGGCAATGATGTTTTGGGTCGGATTGATCAGTACGAGGGGTCTCATCATGTCGTCATCTTCATGTTCCAACAAGTGGCAATGCCACACATATCCTGGACCGACTGTGGCATCGAATGGAAACGGGGTGCCGTCTTGCTGGGCGAAGCGGATTCTTATTGTCGTAACCTCTCCTGGATACACTTGAACGGTGTCTTTCCAGCCCTGCTCGTTCGGCGCCGGCGGGATTGGTTGACCTATCAAATATGGATCAAGCGAAGGCACGTTTACGGTGGGGTGATCGAGAGGAGGCTTGCCGTTCAGAGCCGTCCATTCAGCCATGTAAGCCGTTGTGTTGAACGCTTGCCGTTGAACAATTTGGAACTGAACCAAATGCAGGTGTATCTGGTGTACGGAGTCGGTGGGATTGACGATCATCCAATCCTCGGTTGTGCCTACTACAATTTTCTCTGAAATTGGGGCGCTCCAAGTTTGTCCGTCCAGGTACATTGGCATTGAGCCGTTAGAGCCGCTTGTTTCGGTCAAGGTGAAAATTCTGGTTTTCGTAGGGTTTGGCAAGGTAGGCCAAGCGCCTGCCAACGTTGGGTTGAGAATCGAAGGTAGTGTTTTTGGCGCAAATCCTTCTCCATTGGTGACAGTGAATTGCATTACTTGACCCATAGTTTGCTCTTCGAAGGTAATGTTCCCCGTTAGTACGCTGTTTTGAAGTATTATTTTGGTTCCCAAAGTCAAATTGGAGAAGTCCACAAGTATGTCTGCTCGTTCAGCTGGTCCTATGAGCAGGGAGGTAAGTGGTGCTGGGGCTTTGAGGTAGCCGCCGTCGCTTCCGATTTGGGTGAAAGGCATTCCGTTTGAGAAGCTGAGGTTGTAGTAGCGGTCGTTTGAGCCGTCCAGAATATTGAAGTAGTATTCTCCCTGTTTGACGTTCATGTTGGGCCAGACTTTGCCGTCTACCATATATCGTGTTGCCTAGAAATGTATCTGTGACGTATGGACTAATTTGCGGGTTGATGCCTTCGGTGGGATAGTACAGCGAGCCATCTGTGTAGAAACTTCGGTCTTGAATAACAAGAGGTATGTCGAATTGTGCACTGGGCAATTCAGCAGCAACTGGATCTGAAGGGTCTTTAATTATGTACAAGCCGGAAAGCCCAGCGTAGACGTGAAGGCGGGTCAGTCCTAAAGCGTGGTCATGATACCAAAGCGCAGTTGGTTCTTGCGAATTAGGATATTGATAGACTGCGGCGTTTGGCGCTGTTGGCACAGCGGTGTTATAAGTGGAACCGTGGATTCCGTTTGGAGTGTACCACGCGTCTGGTCCTCCGTCGTAGGCTGACGGATCTTCTCCGCCGTGCAGGTGCGTCACGATGGGGACAGGTGACTGAGCATTCCACTGATCTGGATTTGCAATCTGCCCGTTCGGAAGCGTGTAGCTAGACCCATTGTACCCTGGAGGAAATGGCGGAGCTAATCCTTCTCCAGCCTGTATTTGCGCCTCCGTCATGTTAATGTTGTCAGGGTTAGCCCACATGATGGTCGGATCCACAGGGAACAACTCTGGTAGTGGCTTGCCAGAGCTGTCCACTAAATCGTTTACCCATTCCACTTGGCTTGGAATGTTTCGAATGGCTTCAAAAGTAGGACCAGGAGTGCTCTCGATGTAGCCCAGGTTTTGCCCAGTTACTGGATCATAAGCAATTCCGCCGTAACCCCAAACTTTTGTCTCGCCAAATCCTGTTGGCTTTCCGTTGCTGTCAACTGTTGGAAGTATTTGCTGGTAAAACTGAGTAATGTTCACTACGTAATCTTGACGTATAACCTTGCCGTTGGCGTCTGTTACGTTTGTCGGAAGGAATACGGGAAGAGGCCCAGTTAGTTGGTTGACCCATTTTGGAATGGACAATGGATCTAGAAGTCCTGTTGTCTGAGAGCTAACAGGAGAAACGAAAGTTGTTGAAACTAAAGCTAAGGACAAGGAAACAAATAACAAAAGTGAAAATAGCCTTTTCATTTTGGTATCCTCTTAGAAGTTGTTCGATCATTTATGGCGAGTTTTGTCTATATACCTTTGTCTATATAAGAATAGCTGGGAATCTGCCGGAGCCTCTTCACAATTAACGCCTTGAATATGCCCTCGGTTTCATTAGGTGGTCTGCCTGGACCCTCTTCTTTATGATAAGCTTCCTCGACAGCCTTCTCTATATCAAGTAAACGAGGCGATTGCTCTTCCCTCCAAAAAAACAAAGAAACACAAAAACCACAAGACACATGCAGCAAGCGACACTAAAAAACTACTCTTTTTCGTATACCATAACTTCGCGTGTTAATGTTCGGTGAACAAAAATTTTATGCGATTCTATTGTGTGGAATCCGAGCTTTTTAACAAAACTGCTTATTTCAGCAGATAACTGCTCAGTTTTGCCTTCTCCGTTTACCTTTATGGGAAGGGCGATACAAATCCGTTGCCCCACCCCCAACAAGCCACGCGATGAAACCAAAACCTCCTGCACCAGCTGCTTAGTCGTCGACCGAAGCGTGCTTGCTGAACGACCATACGGCGGATCTGTAACAACGCAATCAACCTTAATAAACGGCAACTGGCGTGCGTCAGCCCAAATTAAGCCTTCAGGGGAGATGTTGAAGTGCCGCAGGTTTTTCTTGCAACCTAAAACCATCCGCCGCTGAGCATCAACCCCTAACGCTCGGCAGCCGATGTAGGTGGCTTCAATAAGCGAAGTGCCCGTGCCGCAAAACGGGTCCAGCACTAAATCTTCTGCTTTTGCATGCGCTAAATTTACCATGCAACGCGCCATCTTTGATGGCATTGCGGACGGGTGGAAGAAGGGTTTTTTTCGGGGTCTGCGTTCAGAGAAGGTTTTGGAGGTTATATCGGTGAGTTTTAAGCCTAAGACAAGTTTTTCGTTGGTTATTATGCCCAGGAAGGTTTTATCTGGGTTCTTGAGGCTTACTTTTGTGCCTTCGGTGCCGTTTAGGATTTGCCTGCCCAGTTTGCCTTCCAACACCATCGTGTTCAAGGCTTGGTCAGCGTAGTTTTTTATGCGGTTTATTCTTACAACAAAACTTTCGCCAGCTTTAAGCACAGCTTTGAAGTCTGTTTCGGACGCTGCCTTAGCAATGTCGGTCAGGTTTGCGTTTGAAACAAAAAGTTCCAATGCACAAACCCGCGTGTACGCCGAGCGAACCTGAACTGCCTGCACGCTGCCCAATTTTGCTTCCAACCGCAGGACCTGGTCGAACTCCTCAGCATTCGCATATGGGTAGCCTTCAGCCTCTAAGAATCGCTTTAACTTCAGCGGCTGGCAGCGACTCGTTCTCGCCTGACAAGAGGAAAAAAAGTTTTGCCACTATTTTTGCGCCTTAAGTTCTTGGCTTAACAGCGGCGCCAACGAAACCTTGCTTACACTGCCAGGTACGCTGTCGGTTCCCACGATTTCCTCCACGCCCGCGTCAAGGATGCGTTTTTGCTGCGTCGCCAATGAGCAAGCCATGCACGCAAGCGCAGAAAACATGTTTGGCGCCTTGTTCGCGGAGGATTTTTGCTGCTCCCACGATGGTGCCGCCTGTGCTGATGATGTCGTCGAAGATGATTACGGTTTGGCCTTTCACGTTTAAGCCTTCAGCGGTCTGCTTGGTTTGCCCAGTGTAGCGGTCACGCTGCTTATCCAAATGCCCAGCATCGCCGCCTAAAACCTCCTGTGCCTGCTTTGCAATGTACATTGCGCCTTTGTCGGGTGACAGCGCAAATGCGCCTTTGAAGCCCTTATCCACAAAATACTGTGCTAGAAGCGGGATGGCGCTCACTGTTTTGGCTGGAAACGGAAACTGCCCCAGCGCGGTCCTCCGAGTGAATGTTAACGGTCAATAACTCGTCGATTCCTGCGGCTTTGAGCATTCGCGCGACGGTTTCAACGCTTATGCCTTCGCCTGATAGAAACATCTTGTCCTGACGCGCATAAGCCAAATACGGCACAACAGCGGTGACTTTGCTGGCGCCGCCTCGCTTTGCCGCGTCAGCCATGAACGCCAACTGAAAAAGCCGCCCATCCTGCATTGGCGGACACGTCGTCTGCACAATAGCCACGTCTTCGCCTTGAACGCTGCCTTCCAAACGCACATAGGATTCTCCGTCAGGAAAAATCTTGGAAGCAACAGGAACATTCCCAAAGCCAGTTAACGCTGAAACCGCTTCAGCAAGCTCTTTCGACGCTGGACCACAGATAATCTTCAATTATTTTGCCTCTTTGCCTTTAAAATGCAGGTTTAGGTTTTAAGGCTTTATCCATTTGCTCTTTTTTGCAGAAATTCTTTAACAGATTGGAGCTTATCTTCATCGACCAGTTTATTTTGTGTATGCTTTCTTTCTTGCCTTTACATCGGTAACATAAATTGTTCGTTCAGTTTTGTCTACGAAAAATTTGATTCTGTACTTGCCAATTCTTAACCTGAATGTACTTTCAGCGCCTTGAATTTTCTCAGTGTCCATTTCTCTAAGGCTTAATGGGTAATCTTCCAGCTTTGCAATGTGTTCTTTGACTGCTTTCTTAAGCGTTTGATCTTTTAAATCTTTTAAAAACTTGTAAACCTTTCGATTAACCACTATATTATACTTAGGCACTTTTGAGTTCCTCAAGCGTTACGCAATTGCCCTTCTTCATTTCTTCAATTGAGTGCCTCATTTCCTCTTTTTCTTCTTCACTTATTTTGACTTCAGGAAGCCCTTTAATGATAACGTCCTCTATTGCATCTTCGATAAGGCTCAATCTTTTGTTTACTTGTTTAACTTCCTCGTAAATCATTTCAAGCGTAACAGAGTTGCCCACTTTCATCCCTCAATAAAGACTTATCTAAGCCACTTATATTTTTTTCATCATCTCAGACAGATACACAAGAGTTTTAAGTTTAAGCATAATTTTCCGTTAAAAAAGGATTGAATTTATGGATACTTGGCGTTTACTACCTCTCGAAACCAACAACGCCTTCATGAACATGGCAATTGACGAGGCAATCTTAACCGCCGAATCGCTGGGCAAGTGCCGAATACGCTGAGGTTTTATCGTTGGCAGCCATCCGCCGTTAGCATCGGCAAAAACCAGAACTCCTGAAGCCGAGGTTTACCTTGACGCTTGCAAGCGGCTGGGTGTCGATGTGGTTCGGCGTATTAGCGGCGGCGGCACCGTCTACCATGATTTTGAAGGCGAAGTCACCTACAGCGTAATCGCCAAAGCCGACGCTTTAGGCACAGCCGACATCACCACGGTTTACGCCAAAATCTACGAAGCCATAAAAGATGCGCTTAGGCTTCTGGGGATAACAGCCGACTTCAGCAGCGGCGACGCCAAAAACTGCCCCAACATGACGGTTGGCGGCAAAAAAATCAGCGGCAGCAGCCAAACCATCACCCGCGGCATCGTTCTCCAGCATGGCACAGTACTTGCGAAGCGTTGATTTGCCCAAAATGTTCCAGCTTCTAAAACTAAAAAACGCCAGCTGCACCCAAGCCGCAGACATCGGCAAACGCAAAATCACCAGCATCCAAAACGAGCTCGGCCACGCTGTTTTGCCTGAAACCGTTGCCAATGCGTTGGCTCAGGGGTTTAAGGCAATGCTGAAAATTCAGCTTGAAGTCTGGCGAATTGACGCCTTACGAAGTGGAGCTTGCAAATAAGCTCTGCAAAGAAAAGTACGCTACTGAAGAATGGAATTTTGAGGGCAAAACCGCTTAGGCTTTTTCTTTATGCCACCGCACGCCCTGCGCTGTATCCTCAAGCACGATGCCCATGGCTTTAAGTTGCGCTCTTATGGCGTCGGCTTCTTTCCAGTTCTTGGCTTTCCGTGCTTGCCTCACGCTTCTGCACCAATGCATCAATGTCTGCGGGCAGGGCTTCTTCCACTTCCACTTTGCCGATGACGCCTAAAACCTCATCTATCCGCATCATCAACCCGCCAACGTCTGCTGCTTCCTGCTTGCTTACCATGTTAGCATCAAGCAGATTGTTAATTTCCCGGACAAAATCAAACAGCGAAGCCAAAGCAGTGCCAATGTCTAAGTCATCATCCATTGAGCCGCCAAAGCAAGCCTCAAGCTTTGCGGTTAAAATGGCGACTTTTCCTTTGCTGTCTTTGCCGCCGTCAACATCATGCAGGCGCCGCACAAAATTCCTCAGCCTATCCACCGCGCCTTTTGCGGATTCTAAGCCTTCAAACGTGAAGTTGAACTGCTGCCGATAATGCGTCGACATAAGCAGGTACCGTATCGCAATCGGGTCATAGCCTTTCGCTAAGCAGGTCGCGAAGCGTGTAGAAGTTGCCAAAGCGCTTAGCCATTTTTTTGCCTTCAACCAGCAAATGCTCGTTATGCAGCCAGTAATCAACAAATTTTTTGCCCGTTGCCGCCTCGCTTTGCGCAATTTCGTTTTCGTGATGCGGAAACATGTTGTCTACTCCGCCGCAGTGAATGTCGAAGGTTTCGCCCAGATACTTCATGCTCATCGCGCTGCATTCGATGTGCCAGCCTGGCCTGCCCTTGCCAAGCTCCGTCTCCCAAAACACGTCGCCGTCTTCAGGCGTCCAAGCTTTCCACAGCGCGAAGTCTTGGGCTTCTTCTTTGGCGTATTCGTCTTGGCTTACTCTTGCGCCTGCTTTGAGTTCGGCAGACTTTGATGTTGGAGAGTTTGCCGTAGTCTGGGAACTTGCAGACGGCGTAGTAGATTGAGCCGTCTTCGCCGCGGTAAGCGTAGCCCTTAGCCATCAAAGTCTTGATTAAAGCCACCATCTCAGGGATGTGGTCGGTGGCTCGGGGGTAAACGTCTGCTGGCTCAATGTTTAGGGCTTTGATGTCTTCAAAGAACGCTTTCACGTAAAAATCAGTGAACTGCCTCAGCGGCACACTGCTGCTTCTGGCTGCCCTTGATGGTTTTGTCATCGATGTCCGTGAGGTTCATGACATGCGTAACTTTGAAGCCTCGGTGCACAAGCCAACGCTTCAGCAAATCCTCAAACAAAAAAGCCCGGAAATTGCCAATATGAGCATAATCGTAAACCGTGGGGCCACACGTGTACATTTTCACTTTGCCTGCTTCCAGCGGCTTAAAAACTTCTTTCTTACGTGTTAAAGTGTTAAAAAAGCAGATACTTGATTGAGTGGTGGTCATTTCTTTGCACGAAGAAAATACAAGAGCCGAAATTATTTAAGCATTCCATAGTGTGAAATCCTATACTTCAGCTATTGCACCCTTAAGATAAGTAGCCAAAGCCTCAACAACCTTAACCCTTACCGTTTTGCCCAGCAAGTTATCTGTGGTTTTTATGGCGACTGGTTTATAGGCGAAGTTGCGTCCCACCCATGAACCTTCCACTTTGCCCTTCTCATCAACAAGCACTTCGCCAACCCAGCCTACCCAACGCTGATTCCGCTCAAAAGAAATCCGCTTAGCCAACTGTGCCGCAACAGTGCTTCTCCGCTTAATCTCATCTTGATCAACTAAACCATCCTGCATCTGCGCCGCAGCCGTTTTGGGTCTAGCAAAAAACTTTGAAACATTAACCACATCAGGCTTAACTTCCTCTATGAGCTTAAGCGTGTTTTCAAAAGCCTCAGCTGTTTCGCCTGGAAAACCAACAATGACATCTGTGGCAAGCGTCAAGTCGGGAAATTCTGTCCTAAACGCCTCCACGATGCGCTTGAACTGCTCTGCCGTGTAAAACCTGCGCATACGCTTCAACGTCTCGTCATCGCCGCTTTGCACTGGCAAATGCAAAAACTTGAAGATTTTATCGCTTCTGAAAGCCTCAACAAGGCGGCTTTGCATGTCGGTGACCATGTTTGGCGTCATCATTCCAACCCGAACCTTAAAATCACCAGCTAAACCACCAAGCGCCTGCAGCAAGTCTGCAAGGTTACTTTGCAAATCTCTTCCGTAGCAGGCTGTATCTTGAGAGGTAACCCAAAACTCTCTGGCACCTGAGGCAAGGTCGCTTTCTACGCGTTCAACTACTTCTTTGATGCTGTAGCTTCGCAGGTGACCACGCGCAAAAACAACACAGCAGTATGCGCAAGAGCCTAAACAACCATAATTCACGGGAACAATGCTGATTAGTGGGTTGGGCTTCATTCTTGGCAGATCAAGCTTCGGCTTACAATCCAAACTGTTTAGTTCCACAACCTTCTCGCCGACTAAAACACGAGAAACAACATCTACGATTCCGTTGCCGACCGAAGGACCAAGCGCGCCGTCAAAACGTACTTCACGCAGAAGTCGCTCAAAACTAATCATGGGCAAGCAGCCTGCAACTATGAGCTTCTTGCCTTTTGGTGCATGCTTCATGGCGTTGATGATGCGGTTTTCCGTTGGACCCTTAACGGCGCAGGTATTGTAGATTAGCACGTCAGCTTCTGATTCTGAAGGGGTAAGTTGGAAGCCAGCTTGGGCTAAGCAGCCCGCTAGGACCTCGCCATCAGCTGTATTTGCTGAACAGCCAAAGTTTCTAATGAAAACCTGCAATGACCATGTAGCACCGGCTCGTAAGAAGCTTCAACAAGAGATAAAAACTTAAGGGTTGCTTAGTGGAAATTGACAGGAACCTGCAACATATCCTATAAAAGGCTTATATGTTGTGGAACGAACATGTTATAAGCATATATGAAGCATATTATAACGAGCTATATGTAACAAGGTATCGCTTGTTTATCTAATCACTAATTAGGAGAGATAACAATTGAAGATGATTACTCTGTATTTGCCTGAAACCTATATAAAAGCTTTGGACCAGCTTGTTGACGAAAGGTTCTATCCGAACCGCGCCGAAGCTATCCGGGTTGCCGTTCGAGACTTAATCAGTGCTGAGGTCTGGAGGCGTAAGGGCGTTGACTAAGCATTTACATGAAGAAGCATTAAAGCCACTAGACATTGACGACGCAAAGATCGAGGTTGTTCCAAAAGTCATTGATAACTCTATAGTCATTGGCGGCCCCCATATTGTTCGTAAACCAAGAAACAAAATGAACGTCAGGATGGTTAAGAATAAAGTGCCCCCTAAAAGAACAAGCAGACTGGAGAGAGCCACACAGTACCTCTATGACTTAGAAGAATCACATGAACCTGAAAAACACTTAAACATCGACCTCGGCCTCTACCAGATGGAAGACTATTAAGTGGCGATTTCTCCCACAACCAAAATAAAACCATCCTCTTTTCTTTTTTTTGATTATCAATTTTTCTTACCTAACAGTAGGATGGCTTGTTCATGGCTGTGTTAGGTAAGACGGTTGAAGACTTTTACGGTACTATCCTGACCATCGCAATATCGCACATGTAAGTTAACCTTCTGAACGTTATGAGAATCCTTTTATCGTTAACCATCTCTAAGACTAAAGTATGTGATAATGATGTGCCCAAGTTGTTCGGCGTCTTCCCCGTCGAGCCAAAGTCAAAAGGCCATTTGGTCACTATTCAGCAAAGGCTTCTCAGTCGCAAATATAGCTGACAAACTCAAAACGACACGACAATACGTCAACCAAACCAGATTGGCTGCGGAAGCTAAACTGGCAACCACACTTCTAGACGTGGCACAAGTCAACGACATCCAAGTGACAAAGCTGTACCCAAAACAAGCCATGCTCCTCGGCTACCACCCATCACTGAAACGCAAAGCCATTGTTTTTACGCTACTATCCTTTCTTCTGGTAATTTCTCAGAGCCCTGCAGCATTTTCTCAACCGAATCCAACTGCGACATCTTCCCCCCTTCTTGGAATACTTCCAGGGAACGGGTCGATGTATCAAGTGTATTGGAATGGCTCTTCTTGGGCTGAACTTCCAACTGGTCAGCAGCCTACCACTTCATATCAAGGCGTAACCAACATAACTTTACCTACCAGTAATCGAAGAAATAGTACCGTTACATTTGCCAATGCTACGTTAATCGTGCCTCCTCGTACATGGCCCACTCCATCAGACTTAAACAGTGCCTTGTGTTTTTTCTCCAACGTTATGGATCTTAATGTTACGCATTATTCGGTCGAGTTAATGCCCACGATGATTATGATTCCAAACGAGCAGGAGACGGAGCATTTCGTTCTCTACTCCAACAGTGCGCTCAATGGGACAGACGGGACAATAGATATAGCTTTCATGATTAATGACGGCAGAATATTTTATCTTTGCACAACTTATCTTTCTGCGGCGACACCGTTCTATATTCATCCAACGGCTTCGGTTCAAAATCAAGCTTCAGCATTTCTTGACCGGTACGTTAACTATTACGATGTCTATTCGGGTGCTTCAAACATTGAAGATTTGCGCAGCCTCATAAACACTTATGGTATGGTGGGTCCAGTTAACCAGGGAATTGGTAACTCAACAATGGAAGTCATAGCTTGGCCTCAATACCCAGACAGCCATTATACCACATTGGTTCGGGCGCCAAAAGGCATAAACAACACTTATGACAACATAGTTCTTTCTTACAACCGTGGAGTGCTTGACCTGTTCATTGACCTTTGGAATCGTATGCCCGTCGGTAGCTTCGACGTTAACCTAAATGAGACTCAAGCTGTCCAGATTGCAGAGAAGGCAACGGGAAGTTACTCTATCACGTATGACAATGTGACGTTGTCAAACTTCACGCTATCACAGGCTAATAATGCTGTGATGACAGAATTAGAAATGCAGCCTAGAAACGGCTCGCTGTATCCTATGTACACAGTTTCTCTTGGACTCAACAGAATGTACGCTGGAGGAATCACCGAACTTCAGGTGGGTGTCTGGGCTGACACTGGACAAGTAGTTGGAACCAACTATGTAAGCAGCTATGGTTTCCCTTCAGGCACCAGCGCAATCGCTCCTTCTGCTCCGCCGAGTTCAAAGTCATCAACGCCAACCAACGCCTACATTGCCGTTGCCATAGCTTCAATTGCTGTGGCGGTTGTCATTTTAGCTGCAGTTTGGAGAAAGAGAAGTATTAAACTAAGCAAATAACACGCACAATTTCCCTCTTTTTTCTTCTCTGCTACTTTCTGGAAAGACTCTAATGCCACTAAAATTTTGTTCTTTTCAACCCCCATACATAGAAAGCGTAACTTCGAAAGCGTCTTGCCGAGAGGATGCAGAATCCAAAACTCTTGAAAATCCACTTTCACACGCTGAGGCATTGGAGGGCAAGCAGGGAATACGAGAAGACGGGCGGCATCTACGCAGTAAAAGACCTACTGGGCCACAGAAGCATCGTCAACACAGACAGGTATCAGCATGGCAGCTATGCAAGCGAAGAGTACTTGACAAAGAGACCTAAACAAGCCAGGCAGAAGATGAACTGATTAATGCAGGCTTTGAGTATGTGCGGTTTGACGACAGGGAAAACGTGCCTATCTACAGAAAAAGAAAGTAGCCGTGCCCTGAAAAACATGCATCTATCGTTAAATTTAGTCCTCTTCCAGATGGAAGATTATTAGCCACCGATTCCTTTTTCTTTTTCCCCCAACTTTTAGATTCATCTCTAAGAAAAGCTATTATTCATAAAAAACAGCTTTAACCCCATGAACAATATCCTTGCCAAAATAAGAGAAGACCTAAAAGCCAACACGGACCTGCAAACACAAAAAAGTTTTCAGCGCTTCTTTAAAGAACAAGTAAAATACTATGGTGTAAAAACTGAAACCGTCGGCAAAATCGCCAAAAAATACTGGAAACAAATAGAAACCCTAGGACAAACAGACAATTTTCAAACTTATGCGAAGAGCTTTACCGTTCAGACTACACTGAAGAAGCATTCATCGTTTCATTTTGGCTGCCAAACTACATCGACAAACTTGAACCAAGCGATTTGGCAACATTCAAAGTATGGATTGAACGGTACATTAATAATTGGGCTAAATGTGACGGCTTCTGCAACCACACCATCGGCGACTTAATCCAGAAATACCCCGAAACCCTGGGCGAAGTGAAAAGCTGGGCTAAATCTGAGAACCGTTGGCTTAAACGGGCTGCGGCTGTTTCGCTTATTGTTCCCGCCAAAAAAGGCTGCTTTCTGCAAGAGGCATTCGAAATATGCGACATGCTGTTGACTGATGAGGATGATATGGTGCAGAAAGGTTATGGGTGGCTGCTTAAAGAGGAAAGCCGAAAGCACCAAAGAGAAGTTTTCGACTACGTCGTTAAAAACAGGAAGGTTATGCCTAGAACCGCTTTAAGATATGCTATTGAGTTGATGCCTAAAGAGCTCAAGGCACAGGCAATGAAGAAAGACTGATTTGTTGTATGTCGCTTTTCGGCGCTTCAGTTCTCCAGTCTGGGGCAGCCTTTTTCCGAAAAACAAACACTTGGACGGAACCAACAATTATTAATGCTATCCAAATGGTTGAGTAGAAAAAGTAGTAAACGAATAATTCGTGAAGTTTCATTTCCCTAAATCCAAGTTTTCGTGAGAACCCATAGAAAACAGCGGCGGTTAAGGCGAAACCGGACAGCGAAATAATTAGAATCTTAAGCAAGTTTGCGGTTCCAAGGGAAACAAGAAAAACTGGCAGCAAAATGTTGAATTTTACTGACAAAAACAGTGAGAAAACCAATAGGGAATTGTACATCCAAAGGCTTGGCACTAAAGCGCTTAAAAGAAAAATGGCGACGGAAGGGTAAAGGAAGAACAAGCTTGGCAGAAAAACTTGAGGTTTCTTAATAAATTTTTTTGCTAAATCACGATACCAAAGTTCCAACCACAACGCTTGACCTATTGCCCATCTTCTGCGCTGCTTAAACCATTTTCCCCAATCAGAGTAAACAACGTTTTTTACTTCAACATCGTTGGTGTATGCGAAACTGCTGTCTTCGAGGAAAGCTCTTGTTGCAAGATCAATGTCTTCAGCAACAACTTTGTGGAAACCTCCAACTTTCTCAAATGTTTCCCGTTTAATCGCAAATGCTGCGCCGTTCACGGCAGGGCATTTATGCAGGTACTTTGACGATAACCAAGCGCTAACGTTGAAGGTGAAGTATTCGTAATAAGCCATTTTGGATAGGAGTGATTTTCCTTTTAAAACCCTCTTTTTTATGTCAACAATATCAGCCGTTTGTAGTTTCCATGATGATTTTTCTCAAAAAATCTGGGTCGCCGCTTATTTGAACATCGGAATCTAAGAAAAGCAGCACTTTGCCTGAGGACAAGCTTCACTGTGCTGTTTACTGCGTTTGCTTTGCCGACGCGTTCTTTGTTAACAATGAATTTGACGTTTTCGTTTTCAAATCTTTTTATTTTTTGCAGAAAAATCATCTGTTGGCTCATCAACTGTTACAAAGATTTCTTTTGTAACATTTTGAGAACTTAGCTCATTAAGCATGGACGCTAACTGATTTGATTCTTTGTAGACTGGGATAAAGATGCTGATGTCCACAGCCAATCCTCGATTAGTGAGCATAAATCCACATGGTTTATTTTCAAATGGGTTTTTAAATTATTCTAGAAAAAAGGGACAAGCAAGCTACCGAATGGTTAAAAATCATCATTTGATTCGGTATATTCGGGTTTTTTCCTTTATGTTTTATAGGTAAATTATTATTTATGGCAAAAGAATGCTATTGGCGATATGACTCGTGTTAAGGCTATAAGTTTGCTTTCTGGTGGCTTAGACAGCATACTTGCCACAGAACTTATTCGAAAGCAAGGCATCGAAGTAATAGCCTTTAACGTTAAAAGTCCTTTTTGCATCCCCAAAAAAGATGGCTGCGAAGCAGCGACGCAGCTAAACAGTTAAAGTTCCGCTAAAAGTGGTTGCTGCTGGAAAAGATTATTTGCAAATGCTCCGCAACCCAAAGCATGGTTACGGCAAAAACATGAACCCCTGCATCGACTGCAAAATCTTCATGATGAAAAAAGCCAAAAAATACGCAAAAGAAATCGGTGCAGACTTCATTTTCACAGGTGAAGTTTTGGATGAAAGACCAAAATCTCAGCATTATCCAGCCATGATGCTTATTGAAAAAGAAGCTGGGTTGAAAGGCAAACTTTTAAGGCCTCTGTCCGCAAGGTTGCTGCCTGAAACGGAAGCTGAAAAGAAAGGTTTAGTTGACAGAACTAAACTATGGATATTCAGGGAAGGTCACGAAAGCCCCAGTTCAAGCTTGCAGAGGAATTCGGAATTAAAGATTACCCTTGCCCTGCTGGCGGATGCCTACTGACCTACGAGGAATACGCCAAAGAAACTCCGAGACCTCTTCACCAACAAAAAACACGTTTCCATGGCAGATATTGCTTTGCTGAGAGTTGGCAGGCACTTCAGAGTGGGCAAAAACAAAATAGTCGTCGGAAGAAACGAAGCTGAAAACAAACTTTTAGTGGCTAGAAAAATAAGAAACGAATACTACTTTGAGTTGCCAGATATTGTCGGTCCAGTAACGATTTTGCAGGGACCTAAAACAAAAATTGCCATTGAAACAGCGGCGAAGTTAACTGCGTTTTATTCTGATGCTAAGACAGGCGAAGTTAAGGTTAATTTTGGCAGAGAAACCCTCAACAAATCCATAATGGTAACGGTTCCAGAAAAGGCTGATGTGGAGAAACTAAGGGTTGGCAACGTAGGGTAAGATGACCCGAGATAGGGTTTTTGTTCTCTCTCACAGCCTACCTCCTCGGTCTACTAGATGCGCCTAATAGACGCCAAACATGATTCAACATACTTCAACATAGAAGTAAGGTCCCGCACTTTCTATGCAGAACGGTGCTTTTTCATGTATAAATGTGCAAATAAAAGCGCTTGTAGCTATCAAAAAACTTATCCCTTAACCGCTACATAATGGCAGTTGACGAGGGGCTAAGAAGTTGACTATTGAATCTAACAGGTCGTTGGGCGGAGTCGGCGCTATATTGACTCTGCTTGGCATTTTCAGCCAGATCACTTCTCTTTTCCACTATATTTTTCCTAATTCAACTGGGCTTTCCCTGATATCTATTGGCGTAAGCGGCATTTTTGGGGCTTTAGCTATAGTTGGTTTTCTTTTGTTCCTAATAGCGATGTATGGTTTCTCAAAAGACTACAATGAACACAGAATATTCAGCAACCTCATCTACGGAATTGTAATTACAATAATTGCGGTTGTAGTAGCAATCGTAATTGCCGTGATAGTTATTTTATTTAATTTCGCTACCCTGTTCCCAAACTTAAGCTCCTCAGCTTCGTCACCGCAAATTTCTTCCTCATTCTCGAAGACGTTTGGTTTACTCTCGCCTATTTTCAGCTCTTGTTGGCGTAATTTGGATAGCGTTTGTAGTGCGAGCATTTAATTTGTTATCTGATAAATCCAAGGTGCCCCTGTTTAGAACTGGCGCTAAAGTGCTGTTGGCTGGCGCATTAGTAAATATTGTAATTGCAGTAATATTTGCGGTAGTTGGCTTTTATGTTCCTTTATCACTTAACACTCTGCTTGCTCTCCTAACTATTGGCAATTTAGTGCAGAGATGTTGCTTGGGTACTTTTGGCAATGGCATATTTCAGAATACAAGCGCCTGCGCCTGCCGCTCCAATGCAAGCCACCTCGCCAATCAATACTCCGCCTGTTTCAGGACAAGTAAAATATTGCCCTCACTGTGGAGCACCGAACCAAACAGACGCCATCTACTGTACTCATTGCGGACAAAAACTCTAGCCAGCGTCTTCCTTTTCTATTTTTAGGATGAAGCGATAGGTAAAATTATATTTGTTAGTGTTTCCATTAAAGTGCCCGCAAGAGGGCCCGTGGCGCAGTACGGATAGCGCGTCAGCCTTCTAAGCTGAAAGTCATGGGTTCAAATCCCATCGGGCCCGCCAAGCACTTAATTCTGGGCTTGATTGTGCCTTTTGTAGGTCATCATTAATCTGTTGACCAATATGACCAATCTCTGTTTTACCTGCAGGTATCTCACAAAGTTTTCTCTGAATATAACTTAGGGATTGCTGATGATATTCAAACTGGGGTTTGCCATTCAATTGTCCTGTATAGTGCCTTGCCCTAGCATATTTCACTGTTCCACTCTTATTATAGAAGACTTGGACAGAAGCTAACTTACTGCATACTTCACATTCAAACCTTAAACATTTTATCTTCATTTTAAATTCTTCCTTAGGATTGGAGCCCAGACTGGTCAATTTAGGATATAAAGACCATTAAAACTAAATCAGAGGGCGTGTTGGTAAGGTTTAGAGTTAAGGAAAACTTGTGTAAGAAGTGAATGAAGTGAATATTGCCTAAAGGCTATATTCTCGCAATTAAGTTAGAAATTAAGGTGTTGAGATTGATGAGGACAATGATGCCAACTACGATAAGTACACATGCAAGAATTTCCTTTATTGCTGATATATCATCTTTGGTTATTGTAACCATTTTCATTCACCTCTTTTCATAGTTTCACAAACTTCGTTAATTGGTATGATGATTGATGTTTTACTTTTAAGACTTGCCAAATAGGGATGCAAGAAATGCAAAAGCGTAATAGCTGACCCTAAAAGAAAATAAGCATAATTAATGGCTTAATGATTTTTGAATTCTTTTGCTTCTAAGTAGACGATTTTGTTTTCTTTAATTTGTTATAACAATCGTCACAAATAACTGGGGTGAATGACATAACCTTCTAGTATGTGGAAAACTTCTTTACTCTGCAAAGTCTCTGAATAGTGCTTTCCACACCAATCACAAATCATTAAGATACCTCTGACCCTATCATTTTTTAGAAGCTCTCCTCTCTCCTCAAACAGAACCAAGAAATTGTTTCTAAGGCTTAAAAGGCATATTTCAGCTACCAGAATGTATCAGTAGGTTAGTTGGCTGGCTTAAACTTTAAGTGCTAAGAGGTTTTCATCTTAATGTCTGTTTATGACACTTTTTCACGGCTCTGCCCATTTTTGAATACCTTTTTAAAAACACGATAGCATCTGTAACTGAACTAGTTGACAGATGTTGGAGAAGACGAAGTTATCAGTTTTTTAGGGGCTACCGGCGTCTGCTGAAACTTGCGCTGAGCCATATGCATCACTTGTGCTTGCTGTTTGTAATACGGTTCCGTCCATTTTTAATATGGATATTGTTAAAGTATTAGAGGAGTCATCCTGTTTTTGAGCAGTAGCAGATACTATGAACAGTTTACCACTGCCACTCGGTTTGTTTACAATAACTGTTTTATCGCCAGTTCCCTTCCAAATCACAAAGCTACTTGTGGTGCCATAAGAACCCGACCATGATCCACTATACGATACCTTCACCTGCACCTGGTTTGTCTGTAAACTATTCATCACTACAATAGCAGCAACGACAACAGCAACGACGATTATTAGCACTAGTACACCAATAAGTATATTTTTCTTTTTACTTCGCATGCGCGGTTTTTCGTTTCTATTTTTTTGCATAGGTTGCTGCATTATTCATGCCTCCTTTTGTCGGTTTAGAAGTTTTCAGCTTCTTCTAAACAGAGAGTGATTAATCGATTTTCCAGATTATTACTTAAATCTTTGCCAAATTCTTACCAGAAAACCTTGCACGCACTTAAAAGGGTATTGTACCGGTACTGACCAAGGTCAAAGTTTTTTCCGTCAATTTTAGAAACTTCTAAGCTGAAAGTCATAGGTTCAATCCCATTGGGCCCGCCAGCATCACTTGGGATATTTTTGTGTTCTCTTTAATTGGACCTTTAGGCGCAGTCATTCGCAAAGCTTTAATGCTAAGTAGTTATACATGTATAATTATGAACACAAAGGCAAAAGTTAAGTGTTGGGGAAATTCATTAGGCATAGTGCTGCCGAAAGCGCTGGTTGAGGAAGAAGGTCTCAGGGAAGGCGAAGAAGTCGAGGTAACAGTAAGAAAAGTATTTGATGTACGTTGCCTTAGAGGCAAATATCCTTTCAAGGACCTGCAACATGAGAAAGACGAAATGAAACGCGGCTGGGAATAATTTGCAGAAAGCGCAGGTTCTTCTATGACAGCTATGCCGTTCTGGCATATCTCAGCGACAACCCAAATTACAGATCTTTCTTTGAAGAAAACGATGGTTTTTTAACAAAACTCAATTTAATGGAAATATATTACCGCACTCTTGAAGTTCACGGAGAAAAAGCTGCTTCTCAAGTAGTCAAAGTGTTTGCTAAATACGTGATTGACTTTGGAGTAGCTGATATTGAAGGTTCAATGAAACTTAGATTGAAGCTAAAGAAAAATGGCCGCGACATATCTTACGCTGATGCCCTTGGATACTATCTTGCACTAAAGTCTAACGTAAAATTTTTGACTGGAGACAAATGGTTCAAAGGATTAGAAGGCGTAGAATTCGTTATCTAAACCAAACCTGAAAGTCATGGGTTCAAATCCCATCGGACCCGCCTCTCTTGAAAAGTAATCGATTGCCTAAGCTTCATTAACTACAGATTTTTGGTTATTGATTAGGCTTATAGTCTGCACTTAGGCTGCTGTTGTGTGATGCAGTGAATCGCCCCAAACCCACATATCAAGTCCACACAGTTTACGCCGACAACTTTTCTTTTTGGGAACAGTTTTTGCAGGATAGATAGCGCTCGCTTCGTCGTTTTCTGATTCGAAAGTTGGAACCAAAACCGTTTTGTTGCCGATGTAGAAGTTTGTGTAGCTTGCAGGGAGCCTTTTTCTGTTGCATTCCACGTTTCCCGGCATGGGCAGCTTGACAATGTTTAGTTTCTTGCCATCTTGATCGGTGGATTGGCAGAGTATTTCGTAGTTCTTTCTTAGGGCTTCTGCGTTTTCATCTTCCTTCTTCATAAGCGCACACAACTGTCGTCGGGTTAACAAACCGTGCAAGATCATCCACGTGACCGTCGGTGTCATCTCCAGCAATGCCGCATCTTAACCAGATGATGTGGGTTACGCCCAAGTAGTCTTGCAGGTATTTCTCGATTTTTTCTTTGCCAAGATGAACATTCCTGTTCTTGTTCAGTAGGCACTGTTCGGTCGTGAGCAGGGTTCCTTTTCCGTTGACATCTATTGAGCCGCCTTCCAAAACAATGCCTGGCTCAAAACAGTTCAAACCCATCGCTCTGTTAATTACATGGGGGATCTGCGCATCTTTTAGCAGTTCCTCATATTTTTCTCCCCAAGAATTAAAAATCCAGCGCACCATCGCCAACTCATGATTTCTGTTCCTTACAAATATCGGACCATAGTCCCGAAACCAAACATCAGCATAATCAAACTCAAAAAAACGTATCCTTTTCAAATCAATGTGGGCGTTCTCAAACAAACCAGTAATTTTTTGCTTCATGTCCTCGTCTTTTACAAAAAGGTTAACGTATTCATCTTCATGAATTAACTTGATAATTTGGACGTAGGTTTCCTCAACTTTCTCAACGCCGGATATAAAAGTTGTTGGGTCATGTGGCCATGCTAACCAGATTGCTTCATGCTTAGTCCATTCTGCTGGCATGCGGTATCCTAGTTCGCGGGGCGTCTTGTTTGAAAAACAATTTCCACTTGCCATCATTATGCCTCAGGAACAACCTTCAGTAAGTGAATTGTAGGTGTCTGGTCGCCGGTTCTTAAGGAAACCCCATCCTTCCTGGATTTCTTTGTTTTTACTAAGATCCACCTCGGCAACTAGTACTTCCTCCTTTGTGCCGCTTGCTTCCTTGAGCACTTTTCCAAAGGAGTCGCATACGAATGAGCCGCCCCAAAACTTCAGTTGCCCCTCCTCGCCCACACGGTTCACTGCAGCAACATGGACTCCGTTCGCTATGGCTTGGGCGCGTTGCACCGTTTTCCAAGCGTCATGCCAGTCTCCGTCAGATGAGGCGTAGCCTTTAATGTAGCCGATTGCTGTGGGGTAAAATATGATTTCGGCGCCCTTTAGCGCGTTGATTCTTGCGGGTTCAGGGAACCATTGGTCATAGCAAATAAGAACTCCTACGTGAGCGTACTGGGTTTTGTGCACACAGTAGCCCTGGTCGCCTGCTTCAAAATAGTTTTTTTCATAGAAATACGGGTCGTTGGGTATGTGCACCTTGCGGTAGGTACCTGAGATTTTTCCGTCTGCATCAATTACGGCGGCGGAGTTGTAGTATTTGCCGTTTGAACCCTTCTCAAATAAGGGTGCAATGATAACTATCTTTTTCTCTTCAGCCAGCGCTGAGAGAGCTCTGGTGGATTCTCCAGGAATCGTTTCAGCTAATTTGCTGACGTCTTGTTTTTCTTCTTGGGGAAAATACTTGGTTCTGTACAGTTCTTGGAGGCAGACAATTTGAGCGCCCCTTCTTGAGGCTTCTTTGATTCTTTCTACGGTTTTTTTCATATTGTCCGCTATGTCATCTGAAACAGCCGTCTGAATAAGCCCTATTTTAACGATTTTACTTTTCTTGTCTGTTCCGAAATCGTTTGTCTCAACAGTAGATTTCATCATGTTTCCTTAATCGCAACTATGTAAGAGTCTACTCGTAATAACTTTTCTGAAGAGACCCTAAAACTGCGGTCTTTGAAACTTTGAAAGAAAGCTTATTTTTGGTTTGCCTTAAGGGTTTGCTTATGTGCATAATCAAAGAACTTCTCAGTCGTATCTTCAAAGGTCCATTCAGAGCGGAGTCTAGTTTTCTTTTCAGCCCTGCGCAACTCAGAAAGAACCATGCGATTTAAGTCTCTGGCGCTTTCGCCTTTGAATTCAGCATTAACTTCGAACCCCTCGGCGGTCGGTTTTATGGAGCCGTTGGCGCCGATTATTCGTTCTAGCACTGGTTTTATGGCTGATGGATTGGCGCTGCTTACGCTTGCGGATAGCTTGAATTTTTTCTCAGACATTAGTTGTCAGTCCTTCGCTTAGGTTGAGGTTTAGCGGTTTGCGATGTCTTTCTGAATGCAGTTGTCCACCCGTTGCCCAATTGCTCTTTGGCGCTTCATAAATTACGATGGTGACTGCTTCCTTGGGGATTCCCATGTCTTCGAAGACTTTAGTTATTCCCTCAACTGTTTTCTTCTTGTTCTCAGGGCTCATGCCCTCCCAAACAGAAACCTGAACTATTGGCATTTGATTTTTCCTCGATTAGATTTCTTAATTTAGCTGTATTAGAATCTTCTGATATTAAGGTGTAAAATAAAAAGTAACATTTTGTTATGCAGGCTGATCAATATGTTGCCTTTCGCTGAATTTTTTGGCTTAAAAAAAAGACGCCGCGTAACGATGAGCAAAGCGATGATAATAATGATTGCAATTATCAAGAACCGCAAAAGCAAAGTAACAAGAGTCCCTGATTGCAGAGCGTACATGCACTGGGCATTTCATGTAAGCGTGTAACTTTTTAGAATCGAAGCTCAGTTGAGGCTGCACAGATTAGAAAGGGTGTGTGGCGAAAACGCTTAAACATTAGAAACTGAATGTTTATATTTAGATATTTCAGCAAAAGGAAGTGTTTAGGCTATTATGGGTTATTCAAAAAGGCAAGGCGGTAGTTACGAGGGAAGACAGGGTCACGGCAAAGGGTTTAAACGGTGCCCTGTTGAGGTCGGGGAAGAATTAGAAGTGGATATTGTGGAGTTGAGTCCAAAAGGGGAAGGCATAGCTAGGGTTCAGGGTTTAGTAATACATGTTGCCGACACAAAGCCTAAAGACCACGTGAAGATAAAGATAACGCGGATTGGCGGCACAACAGCAGAAGCAAAAGTCATAAAGTAGTTGTGTGCTCCTAAAAACGCAAATTTAGGCTTAATGGCAAATCAGCGACCTGGCCGCTGGTTTCAATTTTTTTGTTGAAGCTTAAAAAGTTTCATTGTTGGTTTGTTACAGTCACATAGTCTTAAGTGTTTTTCCGCTTTCTATTTGTATCTCTTGCAGGTATGGAGGTGAATGTTTTTGTCTAAGAACCCGCGTTCTTCAAGCATGGAACCCAAAATGACTTCAGAAGGCAAATTCCAATGTGAAGCTGACAACAAAACCTTCAACTCAAGAGCAGACTATGATAAGCATTGCTCAGAAGCGCACATGAAAAGCAGCGGCAGTAAAGGCTGGTGGCTAATTTAATTACTACGTAAAGACGATTGCTCCCCATTTTTTAGGGTGTCACAAAAAATTCACTTAACAGCATGAACAAAGCAGGCTATTACGGTCAGTTGTTCACAGGATAATGTTTATTTTAATGTTAAAGAAATGTTTATATCGGATAAACGTGCTTCTGATAGAATTCAGCTATAATTGCTAGCCCCGCAATTTTCACATGGCGGCGGCTCAACCCCTACCGAAACGGCGTTTGCCTTGCAGGAATGACGGAGTTGGCCTCCAGTTGCGGGGACACGAATGTGGACCTGACTAATTGCTCAGTTAGGTCTGAATTGGGCTTTGACGTATTGAGTGGAATGTTTTTCCCTCCAAATCCAGTTAGGCACAAATCATGCGAATAAGTGTACGAACGTACCACACAAAAAACAGAAGATCCGCAGAAACAACATGGAGTGTCACAACTCCGGTTGATCCTGCCGGACCCCACTGCTATCGGGATAGGACTAAGACATGCTAGTCGTGCGCTTCCTAGCCAATGTGGGAGCGCGGCACACAGCTCAGTAACACGTGGCTAACCTGCCCTTGGGACGAGAACACCCCCGGGAAACTGGGGCTAATTCTCGATAGGTGAAGAACTCTGGAATGAGTCTTTGCCTAAAAGATGCTAAGGTTATGCTCTTTGGCACCGCCCAAGGATGGGGCCGCGACCGATCAGGTTGTTGGTGAGGTAATGGCTCACCAAGCCTTTTACCGGTGCGGGCCGTGAGAGCGGGAGCCCGGAGATGGGCACTGAGACAAGGGCCCAGGCCCTACGGGGCGCAGCAGTCGCGAAAACTTTGCAATAAGCGAAAGCTTGACAGGGCTATCCCGAGTGCCATCCGCTGAGGAAGGCTTTTACCCAGTCTAGAACGCTGGGGGAATAAGGAGAGGGCAAGTCTGGTGTCAGCCGCCGCGGTAATACCAGCTCTCCGAGTGGTGTGGATGTTTATTGGGCCTAAAGCATCCGTAGCTGGCTAAGTTAGTCCCCTGTTAAATCCACCGAATTAATCGTTGGGTTGCGGGGGATACTGCTTGGCTAGGGGACGAGAGAGGCAGACGGTATTCCCGGGGTAGGGGTGAAATCCTATAATCCCGGGAGGACCACCAGTGGCGAAGGCTGTCTGCTAGAACGCGCCCGACGGTGAGGGATGAAAGCTGGGGGAGCGAACCGGATTAGATACCCGGGTAGTCCCAGCTGTAAACGATGCAGACTAGGTGTTTGGACGGCCACGTGCCGTTCTAGTGCCGCAGGGAAGCTGTTAAGTCTGCCGCCTGGGGAGTACGATCGCAAGATTGAAACTTAAAGGAATTGGCGGGGGAGCACCACAAGGGGTGAAGCTTGCGGTTTAATTGGAGTCAACGCCGGAAATCTCACCGGGAGCGACAGCAGTGTGAAGGCCAGATTAAAGGTCTTGCCAGACGAGCTGAGAGGAGGTGCATGGCCGTCGCCAGTTCGTGCCGTGAGGTGTCCTGTTAAGTCAGGCAACGATCGAGACCCGCATCCTCTGTTGCAACTAGTCTTGTGCTGGGCACACTGAGGAGACCGCCACTGATAAAGTGGAGGAAGGAGCGGGCCACGGCAGGTCAGTATGCCCCGAATCTCCCGGGCCACACGCGAGCTGCAATGGCAGGTACAATGAGTTCCGACCTCGAAAGGGGAAGGCAATCTCGAAAGCCTGCCGTAGTTGGGATCGAGGGCTGTAACCCGTCCTCGTGAACATGGAATCCCTAGTAATCGCGTGTCATTAGCGCGCGGTGAATACGTCCCTGCTCCTTGCACACACCGCCCGTCGTTCCATCCGAGCGACTCTTGGGTGAGGCGCCGTCCTCTGTGGCGGCATCGAATCTAAGTTTCGTGAGGAGGGAAAAGTCGTAACAAGGTGGCCGTAGGGGAACCTGCGGCCGGATCACCTCCTAAGAAAAAAGCATGAAGAGTGCTTAACTGGAGGAGCAAGGAGAACATACGAACCCACAAAGGTACGTCAA
>CAVXXA010000007.1:0-384888 GCA_963765605.1 Candidatus Bathyarchaeota archaeon
ACATCTCCAGCAAATTCAAAACCCTCTAACTTGGGATTTTACGTTGTAAGATCGGGCTTCCAATCGGTTAAAGATTGGTTGAAAACATTAAAAGAAGACGAAATTCCAGAATGCGAAACTGGACCTAAAAAAACATTTTACCTCTATCATATCCAAACCATCGCTTAAAATTTCCTTGTGCACTTTTTATCTTTCTTTATCTTCGACAGCCAATAAACAGTTCATGTGGTTCTTCTCGCCAATTTGTTTTAGGCAAGCGAAACTTATACTAACCGCATGTACGCTATAAGGGAAAGAGCATGATGGATTTCGTAACAATAATTGGCTTAATCGCTGCCGCCTTCACTACGGTCGCGTTTTTTCCACAGTTAATTAAGGTTTTGAAAACCAAGTCAACCAAAGACATCTCATCTGGAATGTTCGCATTATACTGCTGCGGCGTCCTCTTATGGTTTATTTATGGAGTCAGTATTGGAAATCTTCCGATAATGATTGCAAACTCTGTTTCCTTTGTGCAAGCAGTTATAATTTTAGTATTCAAATTGAAGTACCGATAAGTTTACCACTTAAGAGGCAAATCGGTTCAGCAGGCTGCTCAACTTTGAATTTGACCAACTGTCTCCAGCACGTTTAATGTTGAATTTATCCATCTTAAATAGGCGTTCATGGTTGAGCGCAGGGCAACCGTGTCCTCGGCTTCAACCGCCAAAACGAGAAATAAACCGTCTTTCTCCAGACTCACCGTGGCGCGTCTTGTTGCCGGCGCGTCGGCTTCAGGCTTGACGGCGTTTAGGATGGCGGTTAATTGTTTGTCGGATGCGAGTTTTAAGCGGACAGCCGCCTTAGCGTGAGTTGACATCGAATGTGCCTAAGTTAACCATTGAAAAGCGGGATAATAAATGTAAGCAAAACCAGGTCAGCTTTTGCTTTCTTAAGCTGCGACCACAGCCACGCAGCCAGCTTCAGCATATTTCCAGCCTAAAGCCGCAACCAAAACAAACGCTAATTCAAGCCCTAAACCAAAAAACCAATCTGGAACAAGCCCCGACCAAAACCGCTTACCTACCTACAGAGGGGTCTACTATTTGTGCCAAAATTCCGCCACGAAAAGTGTTACCGCAAAAGCAGCCGACCCCCCTCTCTACTATTAACAACAAAATTCAACCAATAAAAAGACGCTTGACCCACAAGTATACCCTAATTTTTAAACGATAAATCCCCGATAAAAATAAGGACGACGTCATTATCCAAATACCCGATTTTCACGATTTGAACACGTTAAAATCAACCCCAAGCTGCTCAAGCGCGACAGAGGGAAGTTTGTTTCTATAGGAAAGGTTTTTAGTATAGTTATTATATGAGTCTGTGAAAAAGTGTATAGTGTAAAGTGAGGTTAAATTATGTCAGTGTTTGCAGCACCAGGAGCATATGACCGCGCAATAACCGTTTTCTCGCCTGACGGACGACTCTTCCAAGTCGAATACGCAATGGAATTGGTTAACCGTGGAGCCACCATACTTGGCATCCAGAGTCCAGAAGGCCTTGTTCTTGGTTCAGAAGAAAATATAGAAATCCTTGAAGAAGCAGGTTACTCATGGAAAATCTTCAGGGTAGACGACCACATCGGCGCAGCTATAGTGGGATTAAGCTCAGACGCCAGAATACTCATCGACCAAGCCAGAATATACGCTCAAAGTAACAAATTAACCTACGACGAACCCATAGATATAGAAGTCGTAACCAAACGCATCTGCGACATCCAGCAAATGTACACGCAGCACGCAGGAGTCAGACCATTCGGAGTCTCAATAATTTTCGGAGGAGTCGACAAAACAGGAACAAGAGTTTTCGGAACACACCCAAGCGGAACCTACAGAGGATACAAAGCCACAGCATTAGGCGCAGGAAGAGAAACCGTCGTTTCAATTCTGAAAGAAGAATACCGCGAAGACTTAACTTTAGAAACAAGCATCAAACTCGCAGTAAAATGCTTAGTAAAAGCACTCGACGCAAGACAGCTGCCGCCAAGAATAAAAATTGCCGTCATACCTGTTGCAACCAAAAAAATGGAAATGTTAAGTGACGACGCAGTAGAAGGCTACATCAAAGAGCTGGGTTCAAGCAAGTGAAAACTCGATGAGTGAAAAGTTCACCGTTGCACGATTAACAAAAGAAAATGAGCATTTTGAAATCCTAGTTAAACCCCAAAAAGCACTAGACTACCGCAACGGCAAAATCGCGGGAGTAACAGAAGTCTTAGCCGCTGAAATCATTTTCTCCGACGCAAACAAAGGCACCAAAGTCTCCGAAGAAGCGATGCATAAAGCCTTCGGAACCACAGACCCACTCAAAGTTGCTGATACCATACTAAAGAAAGGAACGCTTCAGCTGACAACTGAACAGAGACGCAAAATGGTTGAAGATAAGAGAAGACAGATAATTGATTTTATTGCAAGACAAGCGGTTGACCCAAAAACGAATCTGCCGCATCCGCCAATGCGCATAGAGAACGCAATGGAGCAAATCCGTTACCCAATTGACCCATACAAACCAGTGGAAGAACAAGCCAGAGACATAGTGAAACTGTTGCGGCCGATTTTGCCCCTAAAAATAGAGCAGGTGGTAGTTGCGGTGAAAATACCTGCCCAATACTCAGCAAGAGCTTACGGGTCAGTCAAAACTTTGGGTACCATAAAAAGGGAAGAATGGCGTGGAGACGGCTCATGGTATGGAGAGATAGAATTGCCAGCTGGCTCATACGCCTCGTTGCTAAACAAACTTGGCGACGTAACTAAGGGAAGTGGAGAAGCAAAAATAATCTCTTAAAAATAAAATTGGATGGTGAGAAATTATGCCAATATTCTTCGAAAAAAAACAGCTTGTGACGCCGGGAGAATTGCTCGCTGAAGGCGAATACTTACCTGGCGAAAACACATACATGGATCAGAACAAAATTTACGCGTTAAGAATCGGGCTTGTAGATACTGATAATAAAAAAGTAAACGTTGTTGCGCTTAGGGCTTTTTACGTGCCTAAAGCGGGGGACATCATAATTGGCGCGGTCCTTGAAGTTGGATTTAACGGTTGGACCGTTGATATTAAAGCACCCTACACGGCGCTCCTGCGCGCATCAGACGTTTTAAGCAGGCCCTTCAAGCCTCAAAACGACGAGTTATCAGCAGTTTTAAGCGCTGGTGACTTGATTGTTGCAAAAATCGCATCCTATGACAGAGCGCATGACCCACAGCTCACTGTTGGAGAACCAGGCTTAGGAAAAATAACTCGAGGGCAAATTCTTCATGTGACGCCCACCAAGATTCCCCGAATAATCGGAAGGAAAGGCTCAATGATTTCGATGATAAAGCAGGAAACAGGCTGCCAAATTATTCTGGGGCTAAACGGTGTCATCTTGGTTACTGGGAAAAGCCTTGAGGAAGAGGAGCTTGCGATAAAGGCGATTAAAAAAATTGAGGAAGAATCCCACACAAGTGGCCTCACAGATCGCGTAACACAGTTACTTAAAGAAAGTAAAGGTAAAGTGGAGGAAAACAAAATTGAATGAAAAAGCTGAAAAATTAATTGATAAAAAAGGTATTAGAGCAGATGGTAGAAGAGCAGATGAACTTCGACCCTTGAAGCTTCAAGTCGGCGTTTTAGCACACGCAGACGGATCAGCCTATATTGAACATGGAAAAAACAAGATTTTAGCCGCGGCTTTCGGTCCAAGAGAAATGCATCCAAAGCACCTTTCATTGCCAGACCGCATGGTTTTGCGGTGTCGTTATCATATGGCTCCCTTTTCGGTGCAGGAACGTAAGTCACCTGCGCCTTCAAGAAGAGAAGTTGAGCTGTCTAAAGTGATAAAGGAATGTTTAGAGCCGGCTTTGTTCTTGGAGCTTTATCCACGGACAGGTGTTGACGTTTTCGTTGAGATTCTGCAGGCTGACGGGGGAACACGATGTGCAAGCATTACTGCCGCTGCATTAGCCATCGCTGATGCTGGCGTTCCTATGCGTGATTTGGTTGTTGCTTGCGCTGCTGGAAAAATCGATGATACCGTAGTTTTGGACTTGTATGACGCTGAGGATAAACTTGGCGCCGCTGATGTTCCAGTTGCTTATATGCCTAATTTGAATGCGGTTACTTTGCTTCAGATGGACGGCATACTTACACCTGACGAGTTTGAGAAAGCGATGAATATGGCGATTGTTGGATGCAAGAAGATCTATGAAATACAGAAGGAAGCGTTAAAAACCAAGTACATGGTTGTTAAGGAGGCTGAAGAGTAATGTCGTCGCTTGTTACCCGTGTTAGACTAAAGCAGATTGAGCAGTTTATCGAAAAAGGAAAACGCTTAGATGACCGTGGATTGCGTGACTACCGAGAAATCAAGATTGAGCAGGGTTTGATTGAGCGGGCTGAAGGTTCAGCTAGAGTTTTGCTTGGGCAGACAGAGGTTCTTGTAGGCGTAAAAGTTGAAACTGGCGAACCATTCCCCGACACGCCAAATGAAGGGGTCTTAACGGTTAATGCTGAGCTTGTTCCAGTAGCGTCGCCGACTTTTGAGCCGGGGCCACCTGACGAAAACTCCATTGAGTTGGCAAGGGTTGTTGACAGAGGGATACGTGAATCGCATGCAATTGACAATGAGAAGCTGTGTATTGAGCCAGGCAAGAAAGTTTTTGTTGTGTTTGTTGACGTTTATGTTCTTATGCATGACGGAAACTTAATTGACGCTTCAGCTATAGCGGCTATGGCTGCTTTGATGAATACAAAGATGCCTAATTATGAAATCAAAGATGGCGAACTGAAGATCAAGCAGGGCTACGTTCCGTTGCCAGTGAAAAGCCACCCGGTAACTGTTACTATTGGGAAAATCAACAATTCCCTCATAGTTGACCCTGGGCTGGAGGAAGAGCAGGTTATGGATTCGCGGATATCGATGGCTATCAACGATGAAGGAAACATTTGTGCTGTTCAGAAGGGCGGCTCGGGCTATTTTACACCGCAACAGATTTTAGAGGCCTCAAAGATTGCTCAGGAGAAAGCGGCGGAAATACGCAAGAAGCTTAATTGGTGAAAAAGTTGCCTAAAACAAAGAAGGTCGGTCCGACAAGAGGTTTAGGTCCACGTTACGGCGCGACAGTTAGGAAACGCTATATCAAAGTGATCACTGAACTTAAAAAGCCGCATAAATGCCCAAACTGCGGCTTCGTAAGAGTGAGGCGTGAAAGCGTCGGCGTTTGGAAATGCAACAAATGCAGCTTCACTTTTTCAGGTGGAGCATACACTCCGACAACTAAGCTGGGTGTTGTGGCTAAGCGTGCAGCTAAAGGTTTGCCCGTCGAGGAAGTCACGAAGGAAGCAGCAAAAGCTGAAGCTGTTGAATCGGCAGCTGAAGAAGAAACCGACTAACCTTTCTTTTTCAATTTTATTTTTTGTTTCGCTTTTTATTGATGGAGAACACGTGTAAATAGCAGGGAGGGGTCTCCGGCGCTCATTTCATTTTTGTGGCTGAATTTTGGCACAAATATTAGGGTAGGTCTATAGGTGGATAGCTTTGCGTCAGGGCTTGTTTTAGGTTGATTTCTTGTTTCAGGGCTTAAATCAAGCATTTATAGCGTCGGGGTTCCTAAAATCCCTATATAAAGCGCTTTCTTTCTCTCACAGCCTACCTACCCGGTTCACTAGATGCTCCTAATAGACGCCAAACATGAATCAACATACTTCAACATAGACGCGGCGTGCGCACTTTTCTATGCAGAACGGTGCTTTTTGTGCATGGTTTAAGGGGGAAGAACGGCGTTGATATTTGAATGGAAAAAGCACGGGGTTTAAATTGCCCTTGAAAACCTTAGCGAAGCCTGCATTTTTTATGAAGCTGTATTTATAGCTTCGGAAATCAATAGTTTGCGGTACTTTTCTCAGGGAGAAGGCAAGGATTTTGGGGTCTTAAGAAGCAGCACCATAAAAGCGTGACTTCAAAATTGGTGACGATTACAAAACTGAAGCGAAAAGCGCGAGGAAATAAGACCTTCACATCAGCGACAAACAAAACAGCGGCGACGACATGACGTGGGCATGAGTTCTGGCAGTTTCCCGCAGCGTAAAAGTGCCCTCATTCAGGAGCAGATGTTGTCATGCTTCCACATTCAGATAAAGCTAAGGCTCGATATTCCACTCTTTGAGAAGAAGCAGTTTTTTTCAAATTTATAGGACGCTTCTTGCATTCATATCCAGTATTGATCTTTGATGACTAAGACTGTGCATTTGGATGAAGAAGACCGTAAACTGTTAGCTGAAACCAAGCAAAAAGCTAGATGAAGCTACCAAGCTTATGGGGGAACTGATGGAAACCTTCGAAATTTTAAGCGACCCCGAAATGGTAAAAGCCATAGAAGCTGTCGCTTAGATCCATTTTGTTTTTGTTTCTTTTATTTGTTTGATGTGTTTGTCGTCAGTTAACACGTAGTCGCAGGACATTGCAATTGCGGTTGCTGCTATTATGGCGTCGGCTGTTGGCAGTTCGGCGTATTTGCATCGTAGTTTGGCAGCTTCGATTGCAATAGATACATCAAGATCTGCAATTTCAAGGTCTAATTTGAGAATGGAGCTTGTTCGCAATTCTGCAATGTCTTTGCCTTCGTCTTCTAGTTGAAGCTTATAGAACTCGTGTATGACTATCGATGGCACAATACCCACGTTTGCTTTTGTTTGAAGTGTTTGTAGGGTTGCTTTCGCCCATTTTTCGAATTGCTCGTCCTTGCTTTCAAGACTAGTCATAAAGAATCGGGTGTCAAAGATGGCTTTCATTAGTATCTATCTTCGGAGCGCATTTTATCCAGTTTTTCTATTGTTTTTTTGATATCTTTTTTTCCAGCATCTGCACCGATAAGATCTTCAAACTTGGGCACAACTTTGAGGACTATACTTGAGCCTGAGTCTTGGACAGTGATTTTCATACCTTCTTTTATCCCATATTTGCGTCTCAGGGCGATAGGAACCGTAATTTGCCCTTTACGGGTTACAAGCACTTCGTCCATAGTTCAACTTCAACCTTCAAGTAGTATATTGCAGCAGGTACAACTTAACTATTACCGTCGGCCAAAAGCCAATTTAAAAGCAAAAGTCGAGTCCTTAATAAGGACCATTTTTCCCTTCAATTACCTTTAATCTTTGCCTCCATGTCTTTAACCGAGTAAATGTCAGGTTCCCCTTCAAGAAAATCCTTGAGATTTCTCTTCCAAGCCGTGAGCGCACAGGTGTCTTTTTCTTCCAGTAACGAATCGAGTTTGCTATTAACTTCGGAAAGCATTGATTTTATTTCTGCTACAGGTGTGTTAAATCGCCAATCAAACAACAATTCACCCATGCCAAAAACGGACACTCACAGTTCAGCCACCCGCAAAACAGCCATGACTACACGACATGGGCACAAGCCCTAACAGTAGCACGCAGCATGCAAAACAGTGCTTTTTACCATGGAAAAACTGTTTAATGTAGAAAAAAAGCACTAAGGAAGAAAAAACAAGAGCCAAAATACTGAAAATCTTGGTGAAAAAACTTAAAACTAAATAAGCCAATATGCAGAACGGTTACGATGCCAACCAAAGAAAACTGATGGTACATTCACATTAGGCGGTGTTCTTGACGCTCTTGGTCTCTATTTAATAGTACGCTACATAACCAACATAAATGATGTTTCAGGTGGTTTTCTTTTTGCTCGTTTTAGGGGTCGTTTTCATGGCTTCAAGTAATAGTAAACGCCAAAAACAATTTTTTTGCTTCATTTTTTCTATCGTTAAAGATTTATGGGATTTACTCTCAGATAACAAGGTTAGTTAAGCAAATTCATTAAATAGTTGCATGGGTTAAAATGACTTCGATAAGCGCCCAGATAATAAGCACTGCAACAATAATACAAAACAGAAATATCCCAGCCATTCGCTTTGCTGTGGGTTTATCTTTGTATTTGTCTCCAAGCCAATCATAAATAATTTGTACAAGCAAACCAATTGCAAGACCCCAAACAATAAACCACAAGTCTGTCCAATTCATTCATTTCACCTCAAATAGCACTCGGTCAAATCTGCTATTTAAAATATATCTTTAAAAACAAGGCTAAAGGTAGTTAACGCAAAAACTTAAAGCTGCATAAAGTTAAAGTAGAATTGAGCCGAAATGAAATCAATGCTTGTTGGTGTCGGGATACTGTTGCTAATTATAGGTTTCATTTTAGCTTACTTTGCAGGAAGGGCATTAATAACCAATATCACTGTAACAAACATGTTTTCTCATGTCTATAGTTACTTGATAGAGGCTGCTATCGCGATTGCTTTTATGGTCGCTGGTGGACTCTTGGTTTATTTCGGAGTCAACAAATCTTAAATCTATACCCAAAGTGAAAATCAAGTAAAGAGCAGAATAGGCGCATATGGAATGCCACAATTTAAGAGAAAGGTAAATTGGCTCGAGGTTTTCTATTCCATTTTTGACATAAGATTATACAATAGATTTATGATAGTCAGTCTTTTTTTCTTGGCTTTTGGCTTTACTATTCCCTCCTTTATATTTTACATTTTGGCAACTAGAACTTCTATTGGGTGGTTGCCCTTTGCTATGTACATTTTTGTTTTTTTGTTAGCGATAATATCTTCAGCAATATTCAGCAAAAATTTGTCTTTTTCTAAAAAACCACATGAATTCCAAGCTCTCAACAATTGGATTAGCTACTTTTTCTTAGTATCAAGCTGCCTTGCGTTTACATTCACTTTTATTGTGCTCTATCAGAAAAACGCGTTAGGGATACTTCAATTCAGTTTGGTATACGCCGTTTCTACTCTTACGCTAATCATTTCAATAATTGAAATATCAGTAGCTAGTCAAAGATATTCAGTCAGAAGAAACTTAGGCTTAACACAGGAAGTCCTCAATAAGCAAATGAAAATATGGAAAGAAAGTTTGGTTGATTTTCCAAATCACCAAGAACTAATAAGTAGTGTTGACGATTGCCGTTACGTTATTACCTTATTCGATAGAGGTTCATTCAATCTTGCGGTTCTATGGTTATGCAATACAATGGAACAAACTATAGATGCAGCCACTAAAGGAATTATCTCTGAAAATATCCAACGAAAAGACGTTTTTAGAAAAGAAGGAAAACCTAAGGCATACAGCACTCAACTAGAAACTTTTGGCTTTAAAATTAACAAGAGCAACGAAATTTCTATTGGAACACTATGGCATGAGATTAGAGTTAATGTTGCTCATCACAATTTTTCGCCTGATTTTAAGCAAACTTGTGGTGCAATAAACATTCTCCTTGCCTTCGTAACAGAGATGCCTGGAATATTGCAAGCTTGGCGATGAAAACTTTTTAGCACTATTCTAAGTTGAGTGCAATTAGTAAAGCAAGGTTTTTTATTCATCTGAATCCCAAATCTATATTTTCGGGTTTTTATTCCGATGCTATTTATAACTTGGCAAATCAATAGTTGGAGGTTAATATTTTCGAGACCTTGAAGGCACGATGATGGATGACACTCATGCGGCAACAATCTTGCAAATATTACAGGACACAGTAGCCGTGCCTAAACTGGTTAAACCAAAAAACGACCCGTTCGAAACCTTAGTTATAACAATTATTTCACAGAACACCGCTGACCGCAACACTGAGCGAGCCTTCGAAAACCTCTCGAAGCAGTTCGAAATAACGCCTCAAGCGCTATCAAAAGCGGAAACAACCGAGATTGAAGCTTGCCTTCACGTTGGCGGGCTCTACAAAAGCAAAGCCAAAACAATACAGACAGTCTCAAAAATAATTCTTGAAAAATTTCGGCGGCTCACTAAAACCCGTTTTATCGTTGCCTCTTGAAGAGGCAAGAAAAACGCTCATGGAACTGCCTGGAGTTGGTCCGAAAACAGCGGATGTTGTCTTGCTTTTCTCAGCAAATCAACCCACCATTCCCGTGGATACTCATGTTAATCGGGTGTCGAAACGGCTTGGGTTGGCGCCTGCAGGACGGCGGCTACGAAGCAGTGCGGTTGAGTCTCCAGTCGCTTTTTGAGCCGAAAGATTACTTGGCGGTTCATCTGCTGCTGATTGCGCACGGCAGAAAATACTGCAAGGCAAGGCAGCCACTTTGCCCCCAGTGCCCGGTCAACGCTTATTGTCCGTCAAAGGGTTTAGGGGATAAAAAATGATTAAGCTGCCGCCCGCAGTTGCAAAGTATTTTCCCTACCTTACCGTGCGTCCACATCAAGACGAGTTTGTCACAACGGTTTATAACGCGGTGCACGAGAGGCGTTCAGTTCTCATCGAGGGAAGCAACGGTTTAGGAAAAACCATCTCTGCCCTTTCGGCGTGCCTGCCAGTTGCTATGGAGAAAAACTTGAAAATACTTTACGTGGCGCGAACCCACAGGCAACATGACCGCGTCATAGAAGAGTTAAAAGCCATTCACCGGCAGCAGCCAGCTACGGGAGTTTCAATTCGCGGAAGAAACGAGATGTGCCTCAACGCTTTTGCTACTGGAGGAGCTTTTGACTCAAAATCAATGATGGAAGTCTGCGAGCTGCTGAAGACCAAAAGCAGGTGCCCATATTACGTTAACGTTCATAGGCGAACACCGAATTTTGTTCAACTTTCCGCGGCAGTTGCAATTCGCCCCTATTTAGCATCTGAAATCCTGTCGATTTGCATGAAAAGAGAGCTTTGCCCATACGAACTAGTGAAGTCAGCAGTGTCAGAAGCCAGAGTCATCGCTTTAAGCTACCTGTACGTTTTTGACCCCAATATCCGAAACGCTTTTCTGAAAAACTTGGAGCAAGAACTATCAAAAATCATATTGATCGTGGATGAAGCGCATAATCTGCCTGAGACAGCTATTGACATCTCCAGCAGCAGTTTATCCTCTTTTGCCGTTAAGCAGGCGGAGTTGGAAGCGAACAAGTTTGGAAACAAGGAAGTTGAGAGATTTGCTCATTTCTTTAAGGATGTAATTGAAAGTTTAACCGAGGGGGTAAGTCGCGAGAAGATAATTTCGCCCAGATGAAGTAATTGAAAGCTTTAAAAAATCTGGAGGCATCGACGACCCCAAGGGAGTTTTTTGAACGCATGTGCGAAGCAGGAAACGCCATTAAGAAACGTTTATTGGCAGAGGGGAAAAACCCGCGGTCATATATTCACTCAATGGGGGATTTCTTGCTCAGATGGCTGGACACCGCGGACGACGATTCTTACATAAACGTGGCAAGTTGCTATCTCAATAGAGAAAGGAACAAAACGGCGAAATTAGAAATAGTTGCGTTGGATCCTTCAAAAATTACCCAGCCAGTTTTTTCATCGACCTACGCCAACGTGATAATGTCGGGGACACTTCAGCCGCTGCAGGCTTATGAGCAAATAACAAAGCTGCCGCTAAACACCGTGGAATGCATTGTTCCGTCGCCGTTTCCAAAAGAACACGTGTTCTCAGCCGTATGCCTGGGCGTAACCACGGCCATGGAGAAAAGAACCCCCGCCATGTACCAAACCATCGTTGAACGAATAAACGAAGTGGCAGAGAACACGCCGACCAACACGGGCGTTTTTGCAGCTTCATTCGAAGTGCTAAACTCAATGCTTTCTGAGGGGTTAGAGAATGCTCTGTCAAAACCTCTTTTTCACGAAAAAAGAGAAATGACCTCCAGAGCAAACGAGAAAATGGTGTCAAATTTTAAAGCGTGCGGCGGCAAAGGCGGCGCCGTGTTCCTCGGCGTGCAAGGCGGAAGAACCTCGGAGGGCGTGGATTTTCCAGGCAACCAAATGAACTCCGTCGTAGTTGTGGGTATTCCGTATGCGGAGCCGACGCCGAGGGTGAAAGCGCAGATTGATTATTACGAGAAATGTTTTCCAGGGTTTGGACGAGAGTACGGTTATGTTTTGCCCGCCATGAAAAAGGCTTCTCAAGCAGCTGGCAGGCCAATAAGAACACTGGATGACCGGGGAGCCATAGTCTTTATGGATTACCGTTTTGCCACAAGTTACTGCGAAGGCTTTCTGCCATCATGGATAACCAACGGCATGAAAACCCTGCCAAACGAAAAAGATGTTTTAGCGAGCGAAATCAGCAATTTCTTTAAAATTCAGTCTTGAATTTCCTGTAATTTCTGGTTTAAAACAACTTTTCCGAAAACAAGCCTCTTCGGTTTAGCTGAAACGGCAGTTTGAACCTTTAACGCCTTCCGCAAATGATTAATTTCGCGCAGGACGCCGATTCCTAAGAATTTGCTTCCTGAACCGTAGAGCCCGACAAGCAGTCCCTTTTCTGGCTCCTGATATTTCGGAAGAGACCTTCTTGGTTCAATAGTGATTTGGCTGATGGGGTAATGTGAAGTTTAGCGTCCTTCATGTACTTTGCATAAGTCATTTCGCGCAGAGCTTTTGCGTTTTTCTGCAGTCCTCTGGCTAAGAAAAGCAGAGGGCTCAACCATAATCACCGAAGTATCTTCCAAGCTGGCAATAAGAGGTCTAAGTTCATCTTCAACTTGCACGCCGACGACAACATCTGGCTTTAGCTCCTTGACTAACTGCGTCTTGTAGCCTACAGCGATCATCGCCTGAAACCCAGCCATCAGTGTTAACTACTACAAAATCAACCTGTCTCGCTAAAATCTCAGCCTTCAAAGCGGCTAAGCCCTCAAGTGTTTTAGCTATCGCCATTATCGGCGAGGTAACGCCGACAAAAAAAGCGTTCTTAAACTTCAAATCGTACAATTCCGTCATGGGCTTGGAAGCTACTGCGTAGCCAACGGTGCCTGAGGGACCAATGTCTGATTGACCTAAATCGCCGTCTAAAACCGCAACCCTGCATTTTCCGTTAACCAGCTTGTTTACTAGATAAGTGCAGTAACTGCTTTTTCCAGAGTCAATTTTTCCCAAAATCAAAACAACAGCTGGCTTATCTGCACGCTCAAAATTGCTTCAAGAGGTTTATTCCACGACTCGGGAATAGTGTTGCCATCAGCTTCTTCAACGCTTGCGTTGGCCCCAGTGAAACGTCAAAAACTGCTTTTTCAAGGACAAAAAATGGCAGCCGCTTTCCTTCGCGAACCACAATTCTTACGCGTTGTTTTAGTTGGTAACCGAACACTTCAGCCTTGCCAGAAACAACCAGACAGATGCTGGACCATCCACAAGCAGTGTCTTATTGGATTCGACTGTTTGCTGCAATCGTTTTCCTCCTTGGAATAATATAGCCTGTTCTTCCAGCAATCCGTATGGCTGAAGAAATATGCCTGATTCTTCGGCTGCGCTTGTTGTTTTTTATCGGCGGTTGGTTCCTGCTTCACTCACCACTTCCAGCACAACTTGAGGCGGCAAAGCGTCATCTAAGGCTTCAAGCAGTTCCTTGTAAACGGGACGCCGTTGCCGATTTTAACGGAAACACTTGTCAATTTGAAATCAACGTTTTTTATTGTCTTAATTATGCTGTTAATTACTTCTTGCGTGCTAAAGCAGTTGCCTTCCTCAATAACTTTGCCGTCGGCGATTACTGCCAATCCAATTGCTTCGCCTGGGTCAATGCCGACTACTATTTTTTCGTAGGCTTCTTTTCCCTGAAGTATCCGTTTTACTTCGTTAACCAAATTGTCCAGCTCATTTTCGCTTGGAAAATCAGTATTTTTTCGTTTTTTACTAGGTGCTTTTCCTTCTCAGTTGTTATTACCACTTTAACTTCGGCAGGCACTGATTCGCCTGGAACCAAACTTACAAAGGGAATATTTTGTTCTCTTAACTGGTTAACGATTAGAAAGTAGGCTTTTCCTTCAACCGTTGCTACGGCAACTTTTTCTTTCAATAAATCAACCTTAACAGTATACGTTTAAGTGCAAAACACATTACTAGTTTCAAGTTTATAATCTTGACGTGAAAAGGTAAAAATGGTACAATCAGCACAGGCTGCAAATGCATCGACAGCAACATCGGCGGAGGCATTTCACCTGAAAGCGTAACCTTAATTTACGGTGAACCTGAAACTGGAAAAACAACACTTGCCATGCAATGCGCCGTAAACTGTGCACTGCAAAACTTACAAGACGCTTTTTGTCGACTGCGACAACACTTTCTCGACTAAACGGCTCTCGCAGATTTCAGCAGACAAATTTGACCAGGTTGCTGAGCAAGTCATTTTGATTAAACCTAAAGATTTCAGGGAGCAAACGGCGGTTATAGACCGCATTCAGGATTACACTGAAAAAAATTTTGGGTTAATAATAATTGACACTTTCACATCTTTGTACGGCGCAAAAGTTGCAGAGTTATCGGGAAAAGCCTTCAGCGTAAACCGCGAATTGAACAGGCAATTGGCAATTTTGGCGCAGACAGCAAAAATCCGAAAAATCCCAGTCATAATAACAAGCCAAGTGAGAAGCGTTTTTGACAACCCAAATGTCAGCGTCGCGCCTGTTGCGAACAGGGTTTTAAAGTTCTGGGCTGACACAATAATCGCTTTGAAACCAACTGATTACCCTCAAACAATCAAGGCGGTTGTTGAAACACGGGAAAACAAGCAAGAAGTCACCTGTTATGTACAAATAGGCGAAAAGGGAATAAAAGATACTGAATTCCACGAATGATGGTTGACCACATGGACGATAACCCCGCTAATCGTTGAAGCACTAAAATTTATTTTCCCAGCCTACTGCGCAAACGCCACGCCAGTGCTTGCTGGAGGAGGAACAAGGATGGATTTCGGAAAAAACTTTTTTGATGGCAAAAGGATTTTCGGCAACAACAAAACTTTCAGAGGATTCTTTTTCGGCTGGGGAGTCGGCTTTGGTGTAGGGTTAGTTGAAGGCTTAGTTTTCGGTTTTCAAAACTATCCAGTGTTGTTTTGTCTGCTCATTCCCTTAGGTGCGCTCTTGGGAGATTTAACGGGCGCCTTCATTAAAAGAAGAGTCGGCATAGCCCCAGGAGGGTTACTGCCTGTAGTTGACCAAGTTGACTTTGTCGTTGGCGCAATAGTGTTTTCGCTTCCTTTAGCCATTGTCAATTGGCAACTGGCAGTTACAGTTTTACTGATTACTCCGCCTATTCACTTGTTCACAAATTTCTTAGCGTACAAAATGAAGCTGAAAAAGAAACCCGTGGTAAAAAAGAAGAGCAAAAAAGCTGGGGTTAACCGTCCGCCAGATGCTTTGTAGGCAATTGCGCTTTCCAGGAATATGTAGGAAATAAACAGAAATGTTACGCCTATGACCAGCATCATGTAGGCTTGCCTTGGGTTATAAGCGCTCTTTGTACTTTGGTAAATTGCAAACAGGCCAACAAAACCAAAGCCATACAATATTACTGCAATCACGGTGTCAGATATGAATTGTGAACTGAGACTCGGATAGAGGAAATAGAAAGCCCGTTAACGTAGGCTGAGGGAAAAGGGTGCGTAATAAGAGTAAACAAGCCGCCGCCTAAAATAAACATGGCGTACGCGATTCCTACGACCGTAATTAAGAGTGTTGAAGGAGTAGTTGTTGAAATTCTGCGGAACCATCGACTCAGCGAAAAGGATACTGATGAAGACCGCTTTTTTATTTTACTTGACATTTCCTTTCTCTCCATGATTATGTGCTTTACTACATCTTTAGCCCATTCTCCAGTTAATGAATTTTTCTGAATCTAAACTAAATAGTGACCCAAAAAAGCGCCCGATGCTCAATTTCCCACAAATTTCTAAACCAATGTGCTCAAATGATCTTGGCTAGTTTGCTTTCATTTACCTCGTTTGGAGGGACAACTGGGATTTAGGCATAATTTCCAAGACTTCTTCCCTCTCAGAAACACACGCAGCATCGGGGAGCCGCAGCTTTTGCAAGGGGTATTTAACGGTTTTATCGTGCCGCTTTGAGGCAGCGGAAAACTCACTTTGCATTTGCCTTCAAAATAGTTTGTGCAGCCGACAAATCGTTTGCCAGTTTTTTTCGACCGCAAAATAACAAGTTTTCCATCAGCGCATTTTGGGCAGGCGCCAACTGTTTTTTCTTCAAGGCGAGCTTTCTGTAACGCTTGGCTTAATTGCAGGCCTATAACTGATTCTTTTTCTTTAAGTTCTAAGGTGACGGGCTTTAAGATTTCAACGGCGTTTTGCAGCACGGTTTCTTTTGTTTCTTTTCCCTGCTGGATTTCACTCATTTTCTCCTCAAGCCGTCGTGGTCAGTTCAGGCGAAACAATGGTTGGGCAGTACTTTGACAGGGTTTCGGTGACTTCGAGAGCCAAGGTCAGAAACGGTGAGGCTGTCGGTTCCCTGAAGGTATTTGCGGTCGTACAGTGTTTGTATGATTGCTGCTCTGGTTGCTTTTGTTCCGATGTTTTCTTTCTCCATTTTCAAAAGTAAACTACGGGGGTTATATCTTGCTGGGGGTTTAGTGAAGTTGTCTTTCAGCAACTACTTTTTTAACCGCGACTTCTTGTCCCCGAGTTAAGGTCGGCAGAGGCGCATCTTTCAATTGAACGTAGGGTTTGTAAAATCGAAGCCACCCTTCACTTAGCGTTCGCATTCCACTTAAGTAAAAACAGTTGCCGTTTATGCCAACGGTCACTTTCGTGCTTTCACGAATGGCAGGCTCACCGAAAACAGCCATAAACCTGCGCACGATAAGGTCGAAAATGTTTCTTTCAGCTGTCCCCAGCGTCTTTTCCGGCAGGCTTCCAGTTGGATAAATGGCTGGATGCGCGGAATCAGCTTTTTCTCCTTCATTTGGCTTCAAAACGGGTTTAGAGAGCAGTTCAGCCGCCTGTTTGCTGTAAGCAGGCAGTTTAGATAGTTTTCTCAATACGGATTCGTAGCCGATTGCTGGCGGAAGCTTTTGGCTGCTTGTCCTCGGATAAGAGATTAATGCGTCCAAGTAGAGGTGCTGAGCTAAGTTTGAAGTACGCATTGGCATAAAATGGAAAATTCTGTAAGCTTCACTTTGCAAAGCGCCCAAGTCAAAGGGCACCGGTGGGTTCTGCTCAAACTCTTTCACAGCTATTGTTTCTACTTGGCCTTCTTTGGTTTTGCAGGCATCCCTTACTGCCGTTGCTTCCTGCTTGCTTTCGAGGATTTTTTCGTATTCCGCCTCGTAAACCGTGCCGTTTATGATTATTTTAGCGGTTACGCTCCAGTAGGGAGCTGGCACAAAGTTTTTTATGGTTTTTTCCCGATCGTCCAGAAATTTAAGAGTTGGCCCCTGCACTCTACCAGTGCTCAGTGTGGCATATTGTCCGCTGCTGGTTTTCACGGCGGTTGTTAAGGCTCTGGACAGGTTTACGCCGTATAGCCAATCTACTTCATGCCTTGTCAATCCAGCCTCAACGAGAGCAAAATCCAAATGCGGCAATAAGTGAGCGTAAGATTCCAGCAGTTCCTCTTTTGTGAGAGTGGAGTATTTCATGCGTTTGGCGGTTTTTTCCTTGCTGCCGCAAGCGTACCTAAGGATGCAGTAGCCTATGATGCTGCCTTCAATGTCAAAGTCGCAGGCATCCACGAACTCTTCAGCGTTTTCTGCTAGTTTAGCAATTACATTTAGCCAAACACGGGTCTTTGATGCGCCACGTTCAGCCATGTAAATTGGAACCCAATGGTAATCGAAAATTGGATAAGCTCGCTTAGTTTTTTCGTTGCTTGCAACAGTATACAGGTGCCCAATGGCTGGAACAACAACCAAATCCCCGTTTCGGTACGCTTGATAGTATGGAACGCCGCAATCAATTATTTTTTTGGCTTTCCCATCAATATCCAAAGCCATAGCTATTCTGTTTGCGGCATCAGGTTTTTCAGTTATGATTAACGTGTATTTTCCCAAAGGCTGTTAAACCACACCCGTCAGCATTCCAAAGTGTCTCTCTTGAAATAAACTTTTGCAGGCATGTAGCAAGCACTGTGTCTTAGCTAGAGTTAATTTTTTTAGCAACCAATAAATATGTCACATCGATGTTACTATGGGGGATTTGGGATGCCGCAACGTGTTGTTTGCCATGGATGCAATCATGTTTTATATGAAGGCTCTGAGCTTAAACCGCCTGATGAAATTATTGCTCAAAATAGCGGAAAATGCCCAAGTTGTAACAGGAAACTTTCATTGTTACCTATGGATGTTGAAGTTAAACCGATATTTCGGCGTCGATAAACCGGGCACTCTCACAAAAGTCTCGATTTAAACTTATCAGAAGAGCACTGGAAAAACTACAAACCCAGAATGGTAAGCTTTAACTAAACTAAAGTATGCAACGCCTGTCCAAAACAGGGTTCAAAGCGAAGAAAGAATATAATCTCAGTTAGTTGGCTTTTAGGAGTTTGTGGAACTTTTTGCTTGTTTTAGCTGTGAATTTAGAGAGTTTGATTAAAAATGGCTATATATTTTTATCTACTTGACTATAGTGCAACATAACCAAATTACATTAGTCACCAAGCTATGTTAGTTCATTTTGGAAAGCCATAAATAAACCTCCAATGTGTATAAATTAAGAATTAAACAAGAAACCGCAATTAATACACGGAGAGTTGGCTTAAAGTGGGGGAAGGAATTAAAGATCGACTTAGTAAAAAACTGTCGCCTTTCAGTAGATTACGCATCGAACTAAGTCACGGACAAATAATCGCTTATTCTGCGTTAGCATTAATACTCTTTGCTGCATTTATTGTCCGAATTTTACCGTTGCGCTGGGAAAATCTCTCCGGAGGAACCTCACTTCTTAACGAGTTTGACCCTTATTATCAATTCAGCGTAACACAATTCATGGTAAATCACGGTTTGATTTCGCCTTATTGGCCCACACACTGGATCAACAATCAACTTTGGTATCCCTTCGGACTTGACATGTCTACTGCTTTGCCATCAATACCCATAACTGGAGCAGTAATCTACGACGTCATCAGAGCCTTTGGCGCAAACATTGATATGATGACCCTTTGCGCAATGATACCGCCCGTTATTGGCGTGCTTTCAGTTCTGGTAATGTATTTCTTAGGCAAGGACATTGGTGGAAGAACGGTTGGTTTACTCTCCGCACTCTTCTTGGCCTTAGAACCGTCAATCATCGAAAGAACGTCTCTTGGTTTCTTTGACACACAAGTCCCCGGGACGATTGGTCTTGTATTATTTGTCTTCTTGTTCCTAAGGTCTATTGACAACAACAGGTCACTGCGTGCATCCATATTGTACTCGTTAGCTGCCGCCGGCACTTTAGCCTACTTCATGGCAGGGTGGGGTGGAGCATACTACATGATTGACATGACAGTGCTGTTTGTTTTCGTTATAACTCTGTTGAAGAGATATAATCAACGGCTTCTGCTTAGCTACAGCATAACCTTCGGCTTAGCGTTATACATCGCAACAATAGTTCCCTATCTGGGACTTACCTACTTAACGTCAGGCGCAGTAATTCCAGTCGCTGGAGGATTCGTCTTACTTCTAATTGCAGAACTTTTACGGAACAACATCACTTTACGAAGCAAACTGCTTATAGCAATTGCCTCACTAGTCGTAATTGTTGGAGGTTTTTCAACATTATATGCAACCGGATTCATTACTGGCAGTGGTCTTCAAGGAAAATTCTTTACAGTCTTAGACCCCTTCATCAGAGCAACTTCACCTATCATTAATTCAGTGGCTGAACAGCAAATTTCAGCTTGGGGAAACATGTACATCGAACTTGGCATCGGAACACTATTCTTCCTCATGGGCTTATACTTTATATTAAAAAATCCAACAACCAGAAACATCTTCCTGATTGTTTTCGCGATAACATCACTTTTCTTTGCCGCCTCAATGATCCGTTTACTGGCAATCTTTGCGCCAGTCTTCGCAGTTATAGCAGGAGTAGGTATTCTGGGTCTAATAAAGCCGTTTTACACTCTACTTAAAGAATCGCCACATAACCTCGCAAAAACAAAACGCAGAATCGCACGCGTAAGCAAAGAATACAGCGGTGTTGCAGTGTTTCTGATATTCCTAATCTTGGTAAGCGAGTTTGCTTTCTCACCGCAAACTTCCGGAATACCAAGAGCCATTAACCAAGCTTTCGTTCCAACAGCAATCAGTGCATCAAGCCTTCCAATAGGCGGTGCAAGCCTTACTCAACCAGTAAGTGCATGGCTTGAAGCGATAAATTACCTGAAAACCAACGTTCCTTCAACTAACGTGGTAGTTGCTTGGTGGGACTACGGCGACTGGTTAACTAATCTTGGAAACGTAACAACTTTGTGTGATAACACCACATACAATACTACGCAAATCGAAAATGTCGGCTACATATACATGGGCAACGAAAACCAGTCGATGAAAATGCTGTCCGTCTACAACGACTATAATAATCCTGGACGAGTCAAATACATCTTGGTCTTCACTGTCCTTCAAATATCCCAGTCAAGCAGCGGCACAGGATACACTGCAAGCCCCGCGGGATACGGAGATGAAGGAAAATGGGCGTGGATGGCAAGAATTTCAGGACAAGCAGAACAGTGGTATCTACAAAATGGATACATGAACGCCACAACATCAACCGTGTGGACAGATGAAAAAGCATTCGGCAGCTCTAATAATCAAACTGGGCAGTGGGAATGGAACGACCAAGGACAAAACTGCACTGTAAACGAATTGATAAACGATGCAGAAGCACAGTATTGTAACGACGTGGACTGCAACGGGACAAGTCAGCATTACGCCAAGATGCAACAGCTACAACAGCCAACATACTTTACAGCAGCTGACATCGCAGGTGAAGGAACATCTCCAAATCAGTATGGAGGATTAGTACCACTAGTAGCCATATACAAAATCGACTACGCAGCATTACTACAACGCGACGGGTACGACAGGCACAGGCTAAAACAAATGCAAGAAAGCAGGGAAGCGCTTTCCAAAGGTTCCAGACCAGCATAAAGTTGGGCAACCTTTAATTCCCAACGGTTTAGGCGTACTCTACGTCCTATTCACCACCGTTTATCTTTTTCTTCTATACTTTCTAAAAATAGCTGGAAGTCCATCCAACGTCTCAGCACCGTTCATCTTAGCCGCATGCATTCTTTTCGGCGGCTTCATGGGCTTGCTTGATGACTGGATGGATTTAAAATGGCGTTACAAAGCATTCATGCCTTTAATTGCCGCGTTACCGCTGATCTACTTCGCCAGAGACAACACGCGCACAGAACATCCATTGTCTTACCATTTATGGGAACACATACATTTCGGCTCAGTATACTTCTACGTGATTATTCCCTTAATCGTGATGGTCGTGACAAACGCGGTAAACCAGCTTGGCGGATTAAACGGTTTAGAAACAGTTTGCCCAGCCATAGTTATACTTGGGTTTAATGGCTGCTGTCACCATCATACATTCTGATGGTTGGTCCATTGATATTCTGGCTAATTCTTAGCCTACTTCAATTTTCAAGGCAAAATTTTTGTGGGCAACTCAGGCTCATTTGCCATAGGAATGACTATAGCCTCATTCGCCGTGATTTCAGACTTGAAATTAAGTTTGCTAATTTCAATTTTGCCCTACATTTTCAATTCATCATTGATACTGTTGACGGTTTTCTTCACACGCAAAAAAGCCAACGTTTAAATTTGATGGACAAAAAGCTTTCATCGGACCACAGAAGAAGCCTAGTCACAATGATAACTTATCATCGCCCATTAACTGAGAAACAAGTGGTTAGAATAATAGCTTTGATAGTTGCACTTTTCACGCTATTAGCAGTTCTTAGTCCAATTAATACTAATTAGGCAAGGAACCTTTCAAGCTTAGTTAACCCGATAATTTCGTCAAAACTTAACCCCAACGCATCCAAAACCTGGTCGAAAGTAGAGTGCAGATAAGCAACGTACTTGTCAACATCCACTTCGTTTCTTGAAGTTAACTCAACTGGTTTCACATGGGGCTCCCTTATAACTTTAACAAAACTAATCAAGTCGCCTGCTCTGCAGCTCTTTTCCGCTTTCCTGCAGAATTCTTGCGGCTTTAACATGTTGAGGCGTAGTTTTAGTGTAACTTGAAAGTTCATCGCCTAAAACTACGTGGAACGCAAGTTCACTAATGTCAGCCCATTCTCTGCGTTTCAGCCGTGTGTAGCGTTCTCGGATTATTTCCGCGATTTCTTTTCTGGCTTTCTCGAAGTCAGCTGGATTTTTAACTCTTGCAAGTGTCTCTTTCATTTTGTTAAAAGCGTCTTTGATGAAGACTGGAATGTGTTTTTTCTTGCCTGTTAAGCCTTTAACATCAACTGTGCCGTCTTCCAAGACGCCGAGGTAATTTTTTTTGCGTGAACTAAAAACCGCGTACCTGTAGACTTTGTCAACGTCAATGCCCATGTTTAATTCATGTTCTGTGTAGTGGACTACTTCTTCGATTTGCTCTTTAGAGGGGTTTTTCAAAAATAAGCTGTCTGTGTCGCCGTAGAGAACTTGGATGCCTACCGTTTCAGCGTGCTTGAGTATTTGGGTGATGGAGTATCTGCCGATGGCTGCCGTTGCTTCCGCCACTGGCGGACAATAAAGGTCGAAGCTTTCAGCGCCAAAAACGCCGTAGCTGGCGTTTAAAATGACTTTAAGCGCTCCCTGAGTGATGTTGTACCAGCTTCTAAGTTCAGGCGGCAGAGTTTTGTCTTTTGAACGCTGCTTATACCATTTAACACGCAAATCCCGCAGCGAACCAATCAGTAAACTTTCCAGCGCCCGTTTCTCACTGCAGACCCAATGCGGCGTGTCGGGTATCATGCGGCATTTGCAGTCGTTGTGTTGGCAGTCAATTGATTGGTAGCCAAGGTTCCACACTTTGATTATTGATGGGTACAGGCTTGGAAAGTCCATGACTGAAACGTTAAAGTGAACGCCCGGCGTGGGTTCAACAACTATGGCGCCTTTGTATTTTTTGCCTTTTATTATGGCTGTAGTGGAGGTTTTGCCTTTCTTTGTCAGAATGTCCTCGGCGTTTGGGATAAGCATGTTCTTTCTTCGATGTTCGCGATGCATGAAGTTGCGTATCCAGCGGCTTACGCCTTGGCGGCTTACGTCTTCCATGGGCATGCTGGCGATTCTTGCAAGCACCAAGATCAGCTTCATTGCTGAATCGTTATCAAAACTGGTTAGTTTGTAAGTTATTTCTGAGTCCCGCAGGCAGTAAGCTGCAAGTTCAGAATAAGTTAAGTCTCCGAACGTTTTTTCTAAATGTATTTTTTCCACGCCGAGCAAGGCGTTGCCGACGTCGTCGAGGGTTACGTCTCGGTAGCGGTTGCTGTAAGCGTAGATTTGGACTGACCGGTTGAAGAAGAACTTGTAGAGGTCAATGTGGACGCCGTATTTTAGCAGGCAGACGCGTTTGCCGACTTCAATGGGAATCTCGCTTCTTCTAAAGCCTAAGTTCATGGCTCGGTGGGTTAGATAGCGGAGGTCGAAGTCGTCGCCGTTAAAAGTTAAAATAAACGGGTAATCCAGCAGCACATCGAATGTTTTTCTAAGCAGCTCCTCCTCGGTTTCGCAGTATTCCACCTTTATGTCTGCGGCTAAGTGCTGGTTGCCTTCCCGCATGCCTTCACGCTTAAGAACAAGCACTTTTTTTTCGCCGTCTGAACTGTAAACTGACACGGCGATTACTGGGCATGCAGCTTCCCGAGCATCAGGCATTCTGGTGGATAACGGCGAATAAACTTCAATGTCTATGGCTGCTCTGCGGAACTTTGGCGCTGGGTACTCAAGAAGTTTTGCCCACATTTCAGCGTATTCACGTTCTTCCTCAGTGCAGTCTTTGAAGAGGGTTTTTATTTTGTTCAGGTTTTCTGTGGCTTCTTCAAGCACTTTAGGAACAAGATTGCCGTCTTTAACCTCGTAAATCATGCCTGGCAAAAGCTGGCGGTCGTAAATGTATGATTGATAATACTTTATTTTTGACTCCCAAACTTTAGTATCGCTGTCCTGTATTTTGCATCCGCAAACGCTCGGGAAATCTTCGGGAATTATGTCTCTTATTGTGCCTGCGGTCTGCCGCCGATGGCTAATGGGTCTTTTGTCAACTATCTTGATTAAGTCAACATCTTTATTTTCCAAGGGGTCAAATTTTTTTTGAGCTTCAAAATGGTAAAAACCTTCATGTTTAATTATCCTATCGAATTTTTTCAGTTTATCCAAGGTTAAGTTCGTTAGGCAGTAGGGTTTGTGGCCAGTGTTGTCATACCAGAAATAGATTTGCTCTGATTCAGGCTCGTAGAGTTTGATAACTGCTTTTTTTTGGCGCCCATCGTAAGATGGCTGAAACAAAATAGGAAGCGGGCAGGTTTTCGGGCGCGACTGGCGGGAAAGCGCTTGGTCTTTTCTTTTTTAGCTGTTTCGCTTCTTCAGGTTTCGTTTCTTCATGGGTCTGCGCTGGGGACGGCGTAGCTTCCGCTTTTACTTCTTCTTTTGGCAGCGGTTTAGTTTGTTCGCTGCTGAAGTAATCTAAGAGTGTTCGCGCCATCCCAATTGACCTTAGCCTTCTTATGGTGCATTGAGACTAAAATCTTTACTTACTCAAAACTAACAATCTGCCCTTTGGACTAATCGGACAGTTTCTTTGGACAGTGCTTTAATTACGCAGCTTTTTTTGCCATTTTTGCGGCTGGAAATTGGCACAAATAGTAGACCCCTCTGTAGGTAGGTAAGCGGTTCTGGTCAGGGCTTGTTTTAGGTTGCTTTTATGGTTTAGGGGTTGAATTAATCTTAGGCTGAAGCATTTCTGGTAAATTTTGGTATATAAAGGACAAAAAAAGCATAAAAGAACTCTCCGCTTGTCAGCCTGCAACTTCAAAGCAAACTGCAAGCAGGTAAATCAAGCCAGCCCAAATGACAATGAGGAATCAAAATAGCATGCTTATAGGCAGAAAACGTAAGAGCAGGTTTAATCCTGACGCCGGTTTCCATGCACCGATCTAAAATGAGGTTCATGCACCACATGAAGGTGACCATCGACTTCTTCTTTGGTATTAAAGATTTGGCCACATTCAGGACACATATATTGCCCCGCCCTGGTTTCAGGGGTACTTCGGCGCTTAATCACTTGACTCATTAGCTCACTCTCATAACTAAAAAAGGCAAAGCAACATAAACTAATTTGTGCAGAAAATTTGTTACGCACTTGTTTACTCGTTTTCATGTTCTTTTTCCTCTTCAATAAGTTCGCGAACTCTTGGACCGTCCCTTGCGCCGCCTCTTCTGCCAGCTTCGCTTACCGTCATTTTACTTTTCTCCTTGGCCTTGTTTCTTTTTCGTCTTCTTGACAACTCATCATCTCCATTTTGGATGCTGGGCGAGTAACACAGGGTCTACGATGAATGAATAATTCTTAAAGATATGCTGGCTTGCATATGCAGTAGCAGCACTGCGTTTTGAATTCTTATTTAGAAGCATCGCATCTTCTTTAATGCGTGAAAAATATTGTTGAAGGATGCTTGGACAGTCGCCATTGAAACCCTAAGCTGGATGGAAATGCAGAAACTAAGCGAACGCTTAGCCCTGGCAAGAACCATCAAGCAGCTTGGCGCAAGCGACCCCAACGCCATCCGCTTCGCCTACGGATTAGTCGTTGAAACCACCAGGCGCAGAAACCTCATAGACAAATTTGTCAACACCGTGGTTGCGCCCAAAAAAATCGGCGAGTACAACCTTGGCATCCAATCTTTTTTGAGGCTTTACGTTTATCAGACGCGCGTTGCCAAGAACTGGACGAAAATCAACCTGCAAGAAGCCGAAAACATCGCAAGCCTCGGCAGAGCCATTCTAGGTTGGGAAACCGTGCGGGAAGTTGAGCCGATTTTGGGTTTTTTGCTTACGCGTCAGCTGGAGCCAATTTTGAAGGCGGCAGGCGACGTGGAGAGGGTTAGCTTGCGAACCTTTCATCCTTCATGGTTTGTGAAGTATTGTTACAGGCTTTTTGGGCGAAGTGAAGCCATCGCCTTCTTGGAAGGAAGCGTAGCTCCGCCGCCCACCTACATACGAGTGAACACGCTGGCGGCTGCTGAAGAGGCAATTGTGCAGAAACTTGAGGCAGAAGGCGTAAAAATGGAGAAAGCTGAACCGTTAAAGTTCACCTACAAAATCGTGGAAATGAAAAAGCCGCTAAACACGTTGCCCAGCTACAGAGAAGGCTTATTCTACATTCAGGATAAAGCAAGCTGCTTCGCTGCGCAAGCCGCAGACCCCAAGCCCGGCGGCGTGGTTTTTGATGTTTGCGCTGCGCCTGGCGCAAAGACGACGTTTTTGGCTCAGCTTATGCATAACGAGGGCAGCATACGCTCGGTTGATTTCTCTAACAGAAGAATGAAAGTTTGGAAAAAGGAAACCGCCCGCATGGGAGCCAGCATAGCTGAGCCAGTGATCGCCGATGCATGCGCCACTTTGCCCTTCAACCTGCAAGCGGACTTGGTGGTTTTGGATCCTCCATGCACAAGCACAGGAGTCTTCGCCAAGCAGCCGTCAGCAAAATGGCGTCTAAGACCAAAATCAGCTGAGAAAATGGCGGCAATTCAGTGGAAAATGATAAACAGCTGCGCTGAAAAAGTCGCTGTGGGAGGAGCATTAACCTACTCGACATGCAGCATAACGGTGGAAGAGAACGAAATGATAATCGAGCGCTTCCTAAAGTGGCACCCAGAATTCACCTTGGCGGAAATAGAGCCTAAAATCGGGTTGCCTGGGCTGCGAGAACTAACAAAATGCCAAAGACTCTACCCGCACCTGCACCAATGCAACGGCTTCTTCATAGCAAAATTAAAAAAGAGTTAAAATTTTTATATTTCTTCCCCGAACCCTATTGCGATTGTATCAACGATTGATGGCTGAACGTAACCGCCGAAGCCTTCTACCTTAGACAATAACTTGTTTAATTCTTCAAGTGGAATAAATTTACAAAAATCGTTTAACCCAATTCTCCTAAAGGTCGGGCGTGTTAATTCATTGCCTACTTTATCTTGTCTTTCCTTTGGTGCCACAATGTACAACTTAACATTTAACGCTGGCACTACAGATATTAGGTCTGACATTCGCAAAATGCCAGAATATATTGATGTCGTTGTTTCTACCTCGAAGGCGCAAACAGGTGCATTCTGTTTTATCCAAATTATGTCTATTAGAGATATCTTGCGAGCAGCCTCGTCGTTTAAACCCATGTTAGGTAACTGCTCAAGGCATTGAGTGCCCAAGATTTTGCCATTAACCGTTCGATTTCTATCATTTGATGCAATCCATACCGCACATCCAGTGATCCTTCCAAGTTCAATAAGGGCGTTCTGGGCAATAGAATGATCGGAATCCTCTACCACTAAAGCGGTTTTATCTATCTCTCCTTCTTTTGTTCCGCTAGTTACTGAAACATAGGACTCGGCTTTCTTGACAGAAACTGGACGTTTGAATAAGGGAATATCATTCGCCCTTAGTTGTGCCGCCTCTTGAAGAAGTTGTTCAAGATTCGATTGAGTTTGCGCAAAAGCATTAGTTCGCCAAGCAAAAGCATTAATTATTTTATCTGCAAAAGCGTCTGTAATAAGTTGTTGATTTAGTATCCCCCACCCATAGCGATTTCCCCATTTAGAAATTAATATTTCCCTTACTTCGCCCAGAATTGGAATTCTGTCAGGTTTGGCTAGAATTTGCTTAAATTTTATGGGTATTCGATAAGGAAATAGGCCATTATCCCAAATCTTTTCGTTTGAACTAAAAGATTCGCCTGAAACTTCTGCGTAACCAGCCAGTGCTTTATCAACTATAAAAACAAGGAAATCGCCCTTTTGCCAAGTCTTGAAACGGTCTGCCTTACTTCCCCATAATGAATGCTTTAGACAACTTAGGAATTGGTACTCATCAACTTTGGTAATTCTTAGGCGCAAGTTACCACTGTAAACCATTCGTTACGTTCTATGTAAAAACCTTGCGGTCAGCCGCTTAACTAGGCATGCCCGAAATCGCCTAGAGTTCTTTGGGGCGTCTCTTTGCTGTATAGTGGGTATATGATTTGTGTTCCTTCCACCTGTGCCATCTCACTAAGCTCATGCCTAAGAGCGCTTGTTGCGCTAATGATGTGTTCTACTTTAACGTGCTGTTCCACGAGTGCGTCGATTAGGTATAGAATTACCGCATGCTCCTCAAATTAGGGTTCAAGAGTCCAGTTTTGCGCGTTTTAGCTTTTTTCCAATGATTTTCTTGCCTTTCTCTGTAAGGCAAAAAAGAGTATCTCGGCTTGAATATTTTGTGCAAACGATTTCATTAAACCACAATGCATCTAAGGCATCGTGAAAAAGAAAAGCCTCAAATGTTTGGCACAATTGTGATTCAATTGTATTACGAATTTCTTTTTCTGTCAATGGTCCTCTTTTTTCTAAAACAACCAAGATAAAAGTATAGGTCAACGCACGAGCAAAATCATTCTCTATCTTAACAGCTCCCATGGTTTCTTTTTCAGAATACCCTTCTTTATTTTTCTCACATGCAAGCAATTTTGTTTGCTACCTCCTCCAATTTTGCAATGAAAGGATGATCGGCATTCTCAAGAGCTAATAGCTTCATTCTTCCGCCTTGAAGAACGTCACAAAAACAAGGGATTTGACTTATTATGGGCCGTTTCAAGATTTGCTCTATTTCTGAGGTACTCATAAACCTCGAAGAAGACGCGGATTCAACTTGAGGCCAGCACCTGTTTAAAATTATCGCTGTCTTTTTGTTGAATGTATCGATTATTTCATCCATCATATTCTTTGCTCCATTTAAATCTAGTAAATCAGGATTTACTACCAAGAGACACAAGTTTGCGGCAACTAAAGCATTAAGGGATGAATATTGCACACCTGGGCCCGTGTCGAAAATACAATATTCAACATTCATTTGATTGTTAAGTATTGATAATAATGCCAAAAGTTTCTTGACCGCAGCCGCTTCCCATGCCTGGCTCTTTGAGGTCATATCTTGAATTGCTCCAATGGAGGGATTGGCTAGTCCGAGGTGAAGTTCGCCTTTCAAATTAAGGCGACTGGAAATGTTGATCAGGGCATTCTTTCCTTGACATCTACCGTTTAAGTAATCATTGAGCCAATATTGAACAGAAGGGTTGATTGAGCTAAAGATACTTGAGAGACTGGGGGAATGAAAATCGACATCCAACAAAACAACTTTAAAGCCCTTGTTTGCTAACACACAAGCTAGGTTGGTAGCAATAACGGTTTTCCCGGTTCCTCCCCGTGAGGAGTGAATTGAAATAGTTTTCATGATTTATTCTCCATATTTGGCTCAATGGAAAAATAGACCTGTCGGCCCAATCTTTTCTTTTTTGCTAAACCCTGCCTTACCAATTGATTCGCAATGTGGCTTTCGGTTGTCCTAAGCTTTCCGGTTGCTTCAGATAGGTCACGAGCTGTCACCGCACCTTCAAACCTAAGTAAAGCCATCGCGGTAACCCGCATTGATCCAGGTAAATTAAGTAGCGTCAAAGCATCGGCTTGAAGAGTTATCGATTGTTTATTTTCTTCTGCTAACAGGTTTTTTGGCTCTACTTGGAATTCGATTATTGAATCAAGCTTATGATTGATTGACTTAAGCTCTTCTAGCATTTTAAGCAATATTTCGGCAACCTTGCCTTCTCCCAATAGCCATCCCTTTCCGCTTGCCAATAATCTGCTTAACTGTTGTGTTGTTTAAACAACACAACAGAAATATAAAGTCATGGCAGACAAGCAATCGCCAATTGGCGGCAAAAAAATTAAAAACTTAGCTGGAATACAAAGCTATATGAACCAAGAAACCGCTGAACAAATAGTTCGCAAAATTATAGATGAAAATGGCTCTGCGATAACGAGCAAGGTAAAGAGAATTTTGATTGAAGATGCTAATCTCAGGAAGTTAAGTGGACCATTAAAGTTTGTCGAAGAGAATTGGCATGACCATAGCCCCGCTTTGATGCGGCTATCGTGCGAAGCAGTAGGCGGAAAACCGGAAGAAATTGAAGATGCGGCAATAGCGTTCTCACTTATGAATTTAAGTTTCACTGTATGGGACGACTTAATTGACGATGCACCTTACAAGGTGTTCAGGCCTACACTATTTGGAAAATACGGTCAGGCACTTACAGTTATAACGGGTGGAATCGCCGCTGCGAAGGCGTTTACCATTCTTGACCAATCCAAAATAAAGAGTGCTGCGAGGGTTAAGATAAGTGAGACCCTTTGGAAATTGTGCGCAACAATGGCATCGGAAGAAGCTGAGACAGTAAAAACTAGATTATCTGGCAAGGCATCCAGCACCAAAAAGTTTTCCAAAATAAGATCTGAGGCAGCAGATTTAGGCTCATGCCTAAAAATTGGGGCTATAATCGGCGATGGTTCCGCTGCCGAGATTGTCCACCTAGACCGATATGGCCGATATTTGTCGGTTGTTCTTTCCTTGAGGCAAGACTTACAAGTATCTCTTAATTTGACGGTTGAATTGCCTGAGAAGATAAAAAATGGTAAATTGCCTTACTGCATACTTTGGGCGAAAGAAAATTCGGAAGAAGTTCAATCTGACCTCAAAGTCATGGGTGAAAAGGAAAACTTAGATTTCAGTCTTATAAAAAAACTTACAAAGGATGTTTTGGATACTAACATAGTCGCCCGCATCGGCGAACAAATAGAAAATTACAGAAAAAAAGCAGATGCTGAGCTAGATCACTTAACTAAGAACCCAGCCCAGCAATCGCTAAGGACTTTTGTCGACCTTCAGCCTTCCCTTTTATTTGCGACAGCTAAAGCGGCAGAATAATTCTTACATAAAATCAGGATATTTCGGCTGTCCACACATACTTAACAACATTGAAACAACGGTAGCCCAGTCTCTTCGCGGTATCTTGGCTTCTCTGCAAATATTTACTATGGCAGTCTTATCTCGTTTTTTCACAGCATCTTCTATTTTAGAAGCGAACATAGGCGTATTTAGGGATTGGAGGTATCCAGACATGGAACATAGGCTCTCTTTAAGTTTAGGCATTTTATCACCCTAATTTCAATTCAAAATTTCTTTTTTATTAATTGTGTGTCTTTTGAAATCAGAACTCGATTTCGAATGCAAATGCGTATCGGAGAAAAATGATAATTTTAAAAATGAAACGATAGAAATAAAGATGCAAAAGGAGAATGGCTTATGAATTTATCGTTGCCGAGAAGGACCAAGTCGGTTTTTATAGTTTATTGGTTTTTTTATTTCTTTCTATTCTACATTTTTCTTGCCATGCTGACATCAAGCTATAGCTCGATAGTTACAGTAGGCTTGGACGCAGAAGTATGCATCACTATTCTTCTCAGCGCTTTTCTCGTCAAAAAAATTAATGATACCATTTTTTGTTATGTAGCAGCTATCGTTATTGGAATTGCTTCTTTTTTGTTTCTCCTATTAAATCCTATTTTCAAACTAATTCTTATTTTTGGCACTGCGCCACTCTTCAGCTTAGGAGTGATGGCTTTTTTTAGTTACTTCCAACGTGTTTCAGTCCAAGCGGAAAGAACTCGTTTTGTTGTAATCATCGCTTGTACAGCATTGCCGCTTGTTTTTTTCATTAGTTTACTGCCGTTAAACGCACTTATTAGCTATATTACTGCCGCATTACTCATCTTTTTGAGTTGCGGATTTCTTGTTCTCAATCGCTCTAGAACAGAAAGAACCGTGCTAGCGCAAGAAGACATGCACTATTTCGGAAAAAAAACGGTTTTCTTGTACCTTTTGCCTTGGATAATTTTCTGTATAACCAATGCAACATTGGCCAAAAATAATTCGATATACGTCCTTGATCATATGCCAACCACGTTCACCATTTTCTTAATTGCCTTTCAAGTTATTGGCGTTAGTTTTGGAGCCATAATGGCTGGGTTTATGTCGGATTTTTTTGGCAGACGAATCACTTTAGCCCTGGCACTTACGCTATACGGAGTCAGCTCAGCGCTTGGCGCCATATTCATGAACGCTATTTGCTGGTCCGCGATGTATCTAATTAACGGTATAACCTGGGGAATTCTATTTGTCATGTATATTTTCGTGGTCTGGAGCGATTTATCTAACGATGAGAATTGCCCAAAACTATATGCCTTAGGGTCATTAACCTACTTGTCGTCATCAGCAATAGCCAATCTAATTCAAAATAGTTTCCTTACAATAACAATGAGTTCATTCCTAACATGCTTCGCTGTTTACTTCTCAATTGTACCAATTTTCTTGGCGCCTGAAATAGCGGATAGCGACCTTATTGCTAAAACAAGATTCGAAAGGTACGTCAGAAAGTTACGAAAAATTCAAAATCAAGGGTAAAGCGAATTTACAGTTCTGGGAAAAGCGGTCACTTCTCGTATATCAGGGAATTTGCATATCCACTGCAGAACCCTTTCAACACCCATCGCAAATCCAGAGCATGCCTGATCTGATGTTCGGATGAAACTGAGAAACCAACATCTATCTTTGCTATTCATTCCCATTTCTTTCACAATCTGTTTCCAACATTTTTTCTGCATTTTCATTTGTAGGCTACTTGCAATCTCACCGTAACCATCAGGCGCAATTAGATCAGCACACAAGGACAATTCAAAATTATCACAGGCTGCCTCACTGAACAGATTTTCAGCGCCGTAGGGGTACTTCCATATAAAGGTCGGTCGATCAAACTTGGAACTAAGATGCTTTTCGGCTTGTGAGTTGATTTCCTCACCCCAAAAAATTCTATAGTGGTCTGCTTGCAAAATATCAATGACTTGATCGTACGTTAATCGATTAAAGGGCGTCTTTATTTTTGCTAAATTATCTGGTGTTCTGCCAAGCTTTTTAAAACATTCGCTTAGATCATTTTGTAGAGAAGAAAAAACGTAGGAAATGATCGCCTCCTGAATTTTCATAACGGCCTCTAAGTTGCAATATTGAAGACTCTGAATTCTCCAATGTTCTGTTAGGTGCTTGATAGAGTCTTGCTCTTTTCTAAAACTAGGGGTGATAGTGTAAACCTTCTTCAGTTTGTGTGCAAGAATTAGTCCGTAGGGCAAGAACCCATTTGATAAGTAGGCTTTATTATCAAAATACTTAACTTCAAATGAGTTAGCCCATTTTCCTAAAGCCGGAATCAAGATTGGTGCTTGAACTTCAAGATAGCCTTCATCTTCAAACCAACTTCTCACTTTCTTGAGAAGAAAATGCCTAACTTTGAGCACACAGACAGTCTTTTCGTTGATCAAAGAATATCAAATTGTATGCAAAATAAACCAAAATAAATAGACTATCTCTATTTCCGTATAGCCAAAAGGATAAGACAAGCCAAAGTCAAAGCTATTCATAACATCACAATTAACCAAAGTCGCCAAGTGTTCTTTGAGGTGTTTCTTTGGTGAATAGTGGGTAGGTTATTTTTGTTCCTTCCACGTGGGCGAACTCGGTTAGTTCATGGGTGATGGTGCTGTTTTTGCTGATTATATGCAGCACCTTTACGTGGCGGACAACAAGTGCGTCGCTGATGAGGCTTCGGTGGCACCTCCAAGGAAGGGCTTCGGCGCACATCAACGCTAAGCGATTTTCCCGTGCAAGCGCGATGATTTTTAGCAGGTTGTCGGTGAATTCTTTGGTTTGCATGTAGTCTGCGTAGCCTCGAAAGCTGTTGTTGCGCCATGCCAGATTTACGGAGTCGGGTTTTGGTCGGCGTAAGCCGCCTATTTCGGGCATGTGGATGTATTTTATGCCGAGGTGTTTGAGGCTGCTTGGAAGGGTTTCCTTGTTAAACTGGGGATTATGTCTGCTGCGAGGAACGGAACGCACATCCAAAAGCAAAGTCACACCGTAAGCTTCAAGCAAATCAACGAACTCCTCAAGCGTTCTAGTGGAGTGCCCGATGGTTAGAATAGTTAGTTCTGGTTCTTTAGCCAACTCAAGGCGCCTTCTTAGCATTAAGTGTGCGGTGACAAAATATAAGAATTAAACGTATCTTGCCGTGAACAGCGTTTAACCTTGAGTTATTTTTCTTGATTGTTCCAGTTGGCAAAGCATTTCAAACAACACTTTTGTGGCAACGATTGCTGATGTGCCTTGGTCATAAATTGGCGCAACCTCCACCACGTCAAAGCTCATCACATGTTTATCGCACAGGGCGCAGGCAATGTCCAGCAGGGCGGTTGTGGTGATTCCTTCAGGTTCAGGGTTCTGCACTGCGGGTGCAAACGCTGGGTCCAAAACGTCCATGTCCACCGTTAAGTACACGTTTTCGTATGGAAGAAGCCTCTCCTTCAACTGCTCAGCCATCTGCTCTGAGCCTTGCCTGATTATTTGCTGCGAAGTAAAAAACTCCACGCCAGCCTTCTTAGCATAAGCCAGTTCTTCCTTGCAGACCGCGCGGGTGCCAACTTCAATTATTTTCGCCGGCTTCACTTCCTCACTTATCAGCTTCATAAACGTCGTGTGAGACAGCGTTGAACCTAAAAACTCAGGGCGCAAATCCAAATGTGCATCAAAACTCACCACCGCCGTTTTAGCCGCTTTAGCGCCTAAGCCCTTCGCAACCCCAAGCACAACTGTGTGTTCTCCACCTATTGCCACGGGAATTTTTCCAGCAGCCAAAATATCTTCAACCACAAGCCGGGTCATGTCAACTGTTTTCGCGGCGTCGGGTGAAACGTGCAGGTCTCCAGCGTCGTAGATTGCTAAATTCTCAACGTCAACTCCGCTGCGGAAACTGTAGGTTTCAATGTTGAGCGATGCTTGCCTAATTGCGTTGGGTCCAAATCTTGCGCCTGTCCGATAACTGCTTGTTCCGTCAAAGGGCACGCCGAAAACCACGTATTTTGCTTCTTCGAACGATTTTTGCATGCCGCTGAAAACGTTGGTTTGCGAGGTGAACAGCTCAAGATAACTCATTAGGTATTTCAATCCTTGCGTGGTATTTCGTTTAAGATGCTCTAAGCTTTTTCGCTCATTTATATGCATTAAATTTATTAATTAAACCTCTACTGCATAGGGTAAAGGCGAGCACAAAGTGTCTTTAGCGTCATTAGCCTCTAAACTGAAAAGTTACAACCGCATAGAATTGGCAGCGTTAGCTTTCTATGCCGTCTCTGGAATAATCCTTTTGGCTGTTTTGCCCTTCACTGGTTTTGCGCCGCAGCTCGGTTTACTGGGCGTCCTTAGCTTAATATCTGATTACGGTGTCTTTACGAAAAGAGGCTGGGGTCCATGGGTACTGTTCATTTTGTTCGCTGCAGCATCAACCTTTTCAATCTACACTTTAGCCATCGTAGGATTCAGCAACGTCCTAACTGGAGCAAGCATGGTGGTTTACGCAGTGCTCACATGGGTCTTCGCCATTTACCTCTTGATTATAAAGAGAAGATAAGCCAAACCAACAGTGAGGCAACCTCTAAATTTCGGTAGTGAAGCGCGAGAAAAAAATTCTTACAAATGGCTAAGTTTTTAAACCTCTAAATCTTGCCGGCGAAATTGCGGAAAAGCACCACAGCAACCTCTTCATCCACATCAATAAACTGCTCATTCTCAGGTATCTCCACAAACCCGTCAGCCTTAGCTAAAGTAGTGATCGCTCCAGAAGCGCCAGTTTCCACGGGTTCAGCAATCAAACGGCAGTCTTTATCGAATTCCAGCTTAACCATGACAAACGTGCGCCTGCCTTTAGCGCTAAACATTCGTGTGCCAGCAGCTGCCTTGACCACTTTCATTCCGCCTACGGGTCTGCCGGCTAACCGTTGAATCAGGGGCCTAGCGAACAGATAGAAAATCAGTAGGGCAGACGTTGGGTGGCCTGGCAGCGAAAAAACAGGTTTTTCCCCCACAAACCCGACGGTCGTAGGTTTACCTGGCTTAACTGCAATGCCGTAAACAACTATTCCGGGCTTACCAAGCGAATCCACGATTTGTGGAGTATAATCCCTTGGGCCGACAGAGACGCCGCCGGAAGTAATCACCATGTCCGCCGAAGCCAAAGCAGTCTGCAAGGCTTTGGATAAAGCGACTTTATCGTCAGCAACAACACCGAAGTAAACTGGTTTTGCGCCGCTTTCGATCACCGCTGTGCTGAGGCTGTATGTGTTGATGTCATAGATTTTTCCCGCAGGCAAAGCCTTGCCAGGCTCAGTTACTTCGCCGCCTGTGGATAAAACTGCAACTATCGGTATTTTTGAAACTTTAACTTTAGTCAAACCCAAAGCTGCTAAAACACCGATCTCCGAAGAACCCAGAACTTGGCCTTTTTTGAGAACCGCTTCGCCCTTCTTTATGTCTGAGCCCTTCTTCATGACGTTCTCATTCACGGTGACAGCGCTGAAAACATGCAACTCGGCATCTTCTCTTTCCGTGTCTTCAACCATAACGGCTGCGTCTGCTCCCTGCGGAATCGGTGCGCCAGTAACAATCTCAGCCGTTTCGCCCTTCGCCAAAACCACTTTCGGCTGCTCACCAACATTCACAGCGCCGCAAACTTTCAAGGTTACAGGCTGGTTTTCCTCTGCTCCAAAAGTGTCCTCTGCTCTAACGGCGTACCCGTCGACGGTTGAACGGTTAAAAGGCGGAATATCAAGCGTTGAAACTACGTCTTCGTTGAGAACACGATTGTAAGCCTCAAGCAGCACAGCCTCTTCTTCGCCTAAATCGGCAGGCTTAAATTGGTCGCTAATGGCTTTTTGAGCCTCATCAAACGTCATGAGCTTTCTAAACACTCTAATCCGCAACCTCCAAGCCACCAAACATGTGAACCATCACGGTTTCGCCTTCGCTTACGCCCTCGCGGTTCTCAGGAACAACCACGAAACCGTTGCTCTGCGTCATAGTGGATATTGACCCTGAACCCTTCGCGCTAACTGGCTCAGCATAAAACTCGCCGCCTCTCAAAGTCACTTTGACTCTGACGTAGGTTTTTCTTCCAAGCGCGCTGGCAACCCTTCTGACTAAAGTAGCCTTCAACATTGGTCTTGGCTCCGTCTTGTTCATTCCAATCAGCCTGCAAACCATCGGTCTGCCGAACACCTCAAACCCGATGATTGCAGCCACTGGGTTCCCTGACAAAATCAAAACTGGCTTACCCTCCAACATGGCAACCGCCGTCGGCATTGCAGGTCTAAGTGCAACGCCATGAACGATTACTCCTGGTTTCCCAAGCTTGTTAACTGCGTCAGGCACCAAGTCTAATCCTCCAACGCTTGTTCCGCCCGTGGTGATTACTGCATCCTGAGTCTTGAGGGCTTTTTGGATTTTATCGGCAATTTCATCCACGTTGTCTTTAGCTATGCCAAAATCAGTTGTTTCCGCACCAAGTTCCCTGCACATGGCTGAAAGCATGATTTTGTTTGAATCATAAATCAGGTTGCCAGAAAGCGGCGACCCAACTTCTGCAAGCTCATTTCCCGTGGCTAAAACCCCGATTTTGGGTTTCTCGTAAACTTTAAGTTGGCTGTAGCCCACCGCTGCAGCTAAACCGATGTGGTATGGGTTCAAACGGGCGCCTGCCTTAGCCACGACCTCGCCTTTTCTGGTGTCTTCGCCCTTCTTGGAAACATTGTCGCCTGGGGCAAGTTGACTCCAAACCTCCAGTTTCCCCCCGCGTTTTTCGGTGTTTTCAAGCATAACCACTGCGTCTGCGCCCGCGGGAATGGGGTTTCCAGTCCAAACCTGAGTGGCCTGTTTATCCGCTACTTCATCGTTTTCAGTTAACTGCAGAGTTGCTGGCTTAAACTGTGAAGCACCAACGGAATCAGCGGATTTTAACGCGTACCCATCAACGGCTGACTTGTCAAACCGCGGCAAATCTTCTTGGACAATTATGTCTTCTGCTAAAACACGGCCACACGCATCATGCAAAGGCAACGCGGCAGCTTTAGGCGCTTTAATTTGCAATGCAGCCAACCATCTTTGCAGTGCTTGGTCAGTTAATGTTAATTTTTGGAATCCCTTCAGTTTCACCAAAATGGTTCCCAATACTGCACTAGCGACTTATCGTAAAAAACATATCGAAACAAAAACTCTAAAACACCTGTTAAACCAAAAACGCCATCATGACCTAGTCTCATAAACTACAATTGAATCAGTCTTTATCTGCATAACTAAGTCATGGCCCTCCACTATTTTTCTCAGGCAACCCATGGTTTCCCTACTAAAGTTCGCCTTAATGTTAATGTGGTACCCCTGGTACAATGGATAAATGGCCTTCTGAGGAATCAACATTATTGTGCTTCCATCTAAACCTGGACAATTGTCAACGATTTCTCTCAGCAAAACAGCGATCTCAGCAAACTTCATATCCTTTCACCAGTGGTATGTGTTGATAATTTCATAAAAATCTTTAGTATAAATCATTTTCCCAAGCATGATTACGCGTTTCGGGAGAGCTATAGGCATTATTTTTTTGTTGCTTCCGAAGTCATTTTTTTGAGGAACTCTTTGATGCAGTCAGGTTGACCGTAGACAACTAGTCGACCATCCTTTTGCGGGTTAACTGAAAGGCTGCTTTCTTTGGCAAACTGCTGTATTCGCTCGGTCTGCAGATTTCCAGCAGGTTCAACCCTGACCCATTTTTGATCTCTAGGCACACCCGTGATGAATTTGTTTTCTTCTATTTTTTCTTCAAATATTTCAGAGTTGGCTTCTTCCAAGCGCCTAATCCATTGATCAACAGCTTCAGGACTCAAAACTTTTTGCGCTTCAGTAACCAGGAAGGAATCGACGTTTCCAAGGTACTCTTCCACCATCCGTGATGCTTCACCCCTGCTGCCTTCAACCTCGGAAATTTTAATCATAAGTTTAGCGCTTCTTAAATCGTTAATAACATTCGGCGGTACGGCGGCGCCTTTTTTGCGAAGCTCCAACATCAGGTCCTCAAGGATCTTCCATGTTGCTGTGTGACTCATACTTTTCCCCATCTGTCTATTCTGGTGTCTGCCTATAAATGTTAATCTTGGAAAAGAATAAATCATTAAATCTTTTCTGTATTACATGCAGAGGTAGCTGTTTTTGTCAGAAGATAAAAAAGCGCAAATTAAAGAAGCCATACGGCAGTTGCATGATGGAGTGCCGCCTGAACAAGTAAAAGAGAAATTCAGAGCGGTTTTTGAAGGAACGGACTCGTTGGAAATCGCCAAGATTGAAGAAGAAATTTCAAAGGAAGGCGTCAAAAGAGAAGATATGCGCAGGCTCTGTGATGTTCACATGGCAATTTTTAGGGAACAGATTGAAAAACAAAACCTCGACTTGAAGCCCAGCCAACCCATCAGCATACTTATGGAGGAGCACAGGATAATGACAAAGATGGCTGAAGAGCTTGTTTCTTTGGCGAATAAGATTTTGAAAGTTAAAGACATGCGCTATGTTGATGAGGATATACATCAGGTTGAGCATTTAGCCAGCGATTTCGCTGACTCAGAAAAGCACTATCTAAGGGAAGAAAACGTGCTGTTTCCGATGCTTGAAAAACACGGAATCACTGAGCCGCCAGCCGTAATGTGGATGGAGCATGACGAAATAAGGGAACAGAAAAAGAAGCTCCAAGGGCTCATCAAGGATGTTAGCGAAGCCAACTTTCCCAGCTTTAAAGAGCAGCTTTGGGAAACAGCCAAAACGCTTGGAAACTTGCTACCTAGCCATTTCTACAAGGAAAACAACATACTGTTCCCAGCGGCGTTAAGCGTTATGACGCCGCAAGAATGGGTGGACATACGCAAAGAATTCGACGCCATAGGCTACTGCTGCTTTACACCGCCGGAACTTGTGCTCGCACCCCAAGACCAAGTTCCTCAATCGCAGGTTCCAGCGCCAACAGGCATCATGCAATTCGAAAACGGCAACCTAACTAAAGAACAACTGGATAGTTTACTCAACACATTGCCAGTTGAAGTCACATTCATCGACGAAAATGACACAGTACGCTATTTCAACAAGCCCGAAAAAATCATTTTCGTACGGACAAAAGCCATAATTGGCAGAAAAGTGCAAAACTGCCACCCAGCAAAAAGCCTTGACACAGTAACCAGAATAGTCGAATCCTTCAAAACGGGAAAGAAAAACTCGGCTGAATTCTGGATTAGCATTGGCAGCCGCGTTGTGTACATCAGGTTCTTTGCGGTGCGTGATCCAGGAGGCCAGTATTTGGGAACGATGGAAGTAGTTCAGGACATAACTGACATCCAAAAGCTTCAAGGCGAAAAACGCCTGCTAGATTGGCAAGAATAACGGCAGCTTGGCGATTAAAATAAGACTCCAAACAATCAAGTCGGAAGGATTAGCCCACAACAGCTACTTCCTCTCAGACGAAGGCGAAGCGGCTGTTATTGATCCACGCCGTGACTGTGAAATCTACACCCAACTCGCAAAAAAAGAATGCGCAGAAATCAAGTATATTTTGGAGACGCATCGAAACGAAGACTACGTAGTCGGCTCGCTTGAACTGAAAAACATGACTGAAGCAGAAATCGGCCACAGCAACGCTTTACCGTTCAAGTACGGCGAGCACAACTTAGCCGACGGCGACACATTAAACATTGGCAATGCGAAAATCAAAGCGATGCATACTCCGGGGCACACAAATGAATCCTTATGCTATGTGATTTATCCTCCTGGAAGCCCTGAAGCACTGATGGCATTCACGGGTGACACGCTCTTCGCTGGCTCAGTTGGGCGAACAGACCTCTACGGCAAAGCAACCCATTCAGCCCAAGCCGAAAAAATCTACAGGAGCCTCCATGAAAAATTGCTGCCGCTTGGAGACCACGTTCTTGTTTACACTGCACATGGCGAGGGCAGCGTCTGCGGTCACAGCATCAGCGGTCAGGAGCCGACAACCGTCGGGTACGAGAAAAAAACTAACCCTTACCTGCAGTTAAGTAAGGAAGATTTTATTCGAAAAGTCGTTAGCGAAGAGTTGATTGTGCCGCGTTACTTCCGCAAGATGGAAGAATACAACCTTAACGGCCCGCCTCTGCTGAGTGAGCTTGCGTTTCCTAAGCCGTTTTCTCTGGCGGCTTTTGAGGAAGAAATCCATGAGCAAAACATGCTGGTGATAGATACCCGCATGCCCTACGCTTACTCAGGCGCCCATATTCCTAATTCTCTAAGCCTGTGGCTTGGCGGAACCAGCGTTTACCCAGGCTGGCTTCTTGACACAAACCAATACATCGTTTTTGTCCACGAACGCCCAGGCGACATTGACATTGTGGCTCCGAGGCTTCGTAGACTGGGTTTTGATAACATGTGCGGCTACCTATGCGGCGGCATGAACGAGTGGCAGGAAGCAGGCAAACCCATCAGCAGCACCGGCACCATGTCAGCCTTTGAGCTTAAAAGCAAACTGGAGAAAGATGAGGTTTTGCTTTTGGATGTTCGGGAGCCAAACGAGTGGAAAGACGAAGGCACGGTAGAGGGCGCTACCCGAATTTTCTTTGCTGACTTGCCAGGGAAAACGGATTCTCTGCCAAAAGACAAACCGATAGGAGTTACTTGTACGGTAGGCAACCGAGCCAGCACCGCGGTAAGCATACTCGAAAGGGCAGGCTTCAAAGATGTCAGCAACGTTCTCGGCGGCATGACCGCGTGGGCAAACCTTGGTTACCCAACAAAAAAATAGCTTCAGGTTATCCAGTAGGAGTAAACTGGCAAGTTTCCGAATTCTTTTTTGATGAAGGTTCTGATGTCATCGTCTTCTATGCAGCGTGTTCCAGTCGCGTCGGTGCGAATTGGAATTCCAGTTTCTCTGAGCGCATCTGCTTTGGGGAAATCAACGTAAACATAGTAGTTTTTGGCTGGAATGATAAGTCTCAGGCTGGTGAACTCGCGGGTTTTTGAAATGCCCGTTTGCTCAATATTGTAAACTATCGAATCCGGTTTTAACTCGTTAACTAAACGCTTGAACTCTTCCCACTTGCTAACGCGGACTAACCTATCACTCAAAACTACTCGCCGACTACCCTTTTTTGGCTTCTTTTATACCTATTGCCATTCTGCTGGCTTTATCTTTGGGCTCTAAAAGTTCCTTTACAAGGTCAAGTTGCCGCTGGTAAATATGGCAGTTTTTTGAATGGAAGATGAGCTTGCCAGTTTTCAGTGAAAGATTTCCACGCTCATTTATTTCTGAAACAAAAGCCTCATTGAACAGCTGCAAGCCCGCTATGTTTGCTGGTAAACCTGCGTATGCATCCCAAGAGCGGAAATAACATGTTAAATGCATTTTGTTGTCAAGGATTTCTGTATCGATTAGGCTCAGGCATGGCGGTTCATGCCGCTCTTTTGTTTTGGGATTAATCTTATAGATATCCTCTGGCAGTCTAACAACCATTGTGACTTGCCGGTCACGCTGTTCTTTTACGTAATTTTTGATTGCTTCTTCAACTTGATCAACTGGTTCACGAAGCCTGCTGCCATAAGTGTAAGTTTCATCCTGTTTTCCTTCACCACACCACAAGTACGTCAAAGCATACCATTGCACGTACTTCATGTCGCACGGCGCCTTATCGCTTACGAGCGGGCGATTCTCAGGATGAACAATCTCTATTGACAAGTTGAGCTTTTTTGTCTCGGTGACTTCAGAGCCATAGCCAACTTGGAAATCATCTCCTTCAGTCCAAATGGCGTTTAACCCTTTGAAATAAGCATCAGGGCAATCGAAAGCCGTTACCTTAACATGCTTCACAGCGAAGTCTCCAAGATACCGAATAATGTCTAACCGTAAGAATATAAATTTACAGCTAATCAGAATTTAGGACGAAAGAATTACCGTAAACTTGTTTTAAAAAAATTAAAAAAGAAAAAAGAAGGGTTTTTAGTAGGGCATTCCGCCGCCCATACCACCCATGCCCCCCATTCCGCCCATGCCGCCGCCCATTCCTCCTGGAGGCATTGGGGGCATTTTGCCGCCTTTGGTGCTGATTAGGTCGTCGATTTTCAGTATCATGTTTGCGGCTTCGGTGGCTGATTTTATTACTTGCTGCTTCACGCGTAGCGGCTCAATTACTAGTAGGTCAAGCATGTTTTTGATTTTGCCTGTTGAAACTTCAATGCCGAAGTATTTGCTGTCTGGTTTCTCATGCTGCGCTCGGAGTGCTACCATGATGTCTATGGGATCTAAACCCGCATTCTCCGCTAAAGTAAGCGGTATTTCCTCAACTGCTTCTGCGTAAGCTTCAACTGCCAGCTGCTCTCGTCCGCCGACTTTAACTGCGTAGGCTCGTAGGTTTTTGGCTAGTTCTGCTTCGGGTGCGCCGCCGCCTGCAACGATTTTGCCGTCTTCAATTGCATTGCGTACAACGCTTAAGCCGTCGTGCAGTGAGCGTTCTGCTTCGTCGATAACGTGGTTGGATGCGCCTCGGATAACGATGGTGACTGCCTTAGGGTTCTTGCAGTCGCGTACGTAAATGAGTTTGTCATCGCCGATTTTTACTTCTTCAACACGTTTCGCTTTGCCTAAACCGTCAGCCGTCAAATCTTTCACGTTTGCAACTATTTTGCCGCCTGTTGCTCTTGACATTTTTTCCATGTCGCTGCTACTTAAGCTTTTAACGGCTAAGACTCCAGCTTTGCCTAAAAAGTGTAATGCCATGTCGTCGATGCCTTTCTCGCAGAAAATAACGTTTGCGCCTGCCTTGGTAACTGAGTTAACCATGTCTTTAAGCATGCGTTCTTCTTCATCGAGGAAAAGTTGCATTTGATTGGGACTTTCAATGTTTATTTTTGCGTCGAACTCTGTTTTTTCTATCTCCATCTTGCCGTTTAGCAACGCGATTTTGGCGCCGTCAATGACCTTAGGCATTTGTGAGCTTGCAATTTCCTTGTCGATAACCATGCCTTTGACAAGTTCTGTTTCATCTAAGCTTTTACCGTGTTTCTTAACGACTTTAATTAGATCAATGTCAGCTACGTATTTGCCGTCGACTTTTTCTGAAACCTGCTTTACCGCTTCAACGATGATTTTTGCAAAGTGTTCTTCGGCAACGTTGATGCCTTTGCTTGACAAAGATGTGATTGCTACATCCCTCAGGGTTTTGTCATCATCAATGGAAACGGGAACAGCTATTTGATCCAAAATTTCCTGAGCTTTCTCACTAGCTTTCTTGTAACCTTCAATTATAACTGTGGGATGGACGTTTTTGTCAAGCAAACTTTCAGCTTTTGAGAGCAATTCTCCAGCCAAAATCACCGCGGTTGTGGTTCCGTCGCCAACCTCGTTGTCTTGAGCTTTTGCAACTTCCACAAGCATTTTTCCTGCTGGATGTTGAATGTCAAGCTCTTTCATTATGGTTGCGCCGTCATTAGTTATTGCAACGTCACCCATGCTGGTGACGAGCATTTTATCCATGCCGCATGGACCGAGCGTAGATTTCACTGCTTCAGCCACTATTTTTGCAGCCTGGATATTGTTTTTTAGCGCCTCGCGACCGGTACTTCTGCCAGTGCCTTCTTTTAATACTAGAACTGGAATGTTTCCTCCACCTTGAGACATAATTTTCACCAAGTTTTATGTTTTGAATACAAACGGAATTCAACAATCAGATATTTAAATATAAATTTTTCTCATTGAACAATGCTAAACAATTAACTTAATGGTTTCGATACATGTAATTGACCAAGCAATAAAGAAAAAAAATAATTATCTTGCAATTTCTCTACATGACTCTGCACAGCGTCGGCAAACGCTTGCGCATTCCTTCATGAAGTCATCATCAAACCTGTCGCAAGTGTCGGCGCACTCGTCACAAATATCCGCCGTTAAACCGCAGGTTTGTGGGTAATAAGTTGAGTTTCTAAGCATGAAATCTGCGTTTACATTGCAAATTCTAGCGCAATCCATTAAGAGATTCAGGTGTTCCTGTTCAGCATGCTGGTCGCCCATCGTCAAGCATCTTATTGTAGTTTCAGTGCAGGTTTGGTAGCTACTTAAGCAATCCTTCAAGCATTCGCGAACTTCATCGCTAGCCGTAACTTCTGAACCGTGAACTCTTTCCAACTCCTCCCTGGAACCAAACATTCTGCCAGCTATCGGCGACCGCTTTTCACTGGACCACTGATCGCCCACTTCTTCATCTTCTTCTAAAGCTTCTCCAGTGTAGCCTTCATCATCAACGCCTCTCATGTCTCTTGATTCAGCCTCGTACATGTAAATCGGGCTTTTTTTGTCAAAATTTTCCATGTCATGTTCGCTGGACTTTGACATTCCTTCACCTTCTCACTAATCCGCTGGTCTGAGGATTCATAAATAGGAAAAAATCGATTTTTAAGCTCGCTTTTGGCAGAAAAGTAATTCATCATTGACTTTTTCCGTAGGCACTTATGGATGGCACACCATAATCCTCTATTGACGATAATTTAAGAGTATGTGACTGCAATTCTACGCCAACATCACCCATCAACTAAAAACGCAAAAAAAGCATGACGCAGCAAGACAGAACTTGCTCGTTGGCAATACGTTGCTATTTTTTGGGAAGCAACTCGTTGAGTTCGTAACTTGCAGCGCATAATACGCTGTCCGCGCCGCCGTAGTAGACGATGACTTGATCGTCAAGTTGCACGTTTCCGCAGCTAAACACTACGTTAGGCACATCTCCAACGCATTCGTAAGTTTCGGATGGAGTAAGTACGGGTTTTTCAGAGCGGTAGAGCACTTTTTCGGGATTATTCTTATCCAGTAAAGCGGCGCCAAGGGAATAATGCCTCTCTGCGTCTACGCCGTGATAAATGAATAAGTAGCCCTCGTTGAGTTCTATGGGTGTTCCAGCGGCCCCAATTTTGGCGCTGTCCCACATTTTATCTCTCGGTTCCATTATTGACTTGAAACCGTGCCACTTCTTCAGGTCTTCAGAATAAGCAATACAGATGCTTGGTTCAATGCGGTGGAACATTACATATTTGCCGTCTACTTTGCCCGGAAGAATAACAGCATCTTTATTGCGTACTCCTGGAAATGGCAGAATCCGCTCTTTCCAGTTCCATTGACGATTAAGAAAATCGCTCAGGTTAATTGAAGTCAGGGAGATTTGGAAAATTACGGGGTAATCATGATTTCGGAAAGCGGTGTAAGCCATTAAACATTGATCCCCGATAATTGTAAGGCGCGGATCCTCGCATCCGTCTCTCTCCGCATGGTTAGAAGGATTGAAAATAGGCGAATTAAACCTCTCATTTATGGTGAAGCCATCAACGGAAGTGGCGTAACCAAGTCGTGAGATGCTGTCACTGCCCAATGCACGATAAACAATATGCACTAACCCGTTGCTATAAACGGCTGCCGCGTTAAACACAGCTTGAGATTCCCATATATTATTTTTTATAGGCACCAGTATAGGATTGCCTACAAACCGCTTCAATGATGATCCCCCTCTCCCTCTGAAAAAAATATTGAACAGAGTAACATATAAACCCCCATGTAAAAGTATGTTAAAAATTCCTTTTGTGACTGCCACTGCACAATCACATGCGCTTAAAGATTGCCAAAACTCCATATATGACGTGAATTATTATTGGCAAAGTATGTTCTAGGCACTCCATCTTTGACTTGCGTTAAAGAAGTTGCCTATATCAGCACTTTTACACCAAGAAAATGTGGTATAGCAACCTTCACAGCGGACCTAGTAAATTCTGTCAGCCAATTAAACAAACTGAAAAGTCAGAGAGTGATTTCCATTGACAGTCGCCGACTTTTCAAGCCTGTTTACGGCGGAGTACAGCAAAAGATCAGCCGTGATTTTCTTGAGGATTACCTTTTAGCGGCTGATTTCCTCAATGCGTCGTCTGTTAACGTTATTAATATTCAACACGAATTTGGAATTTTCGGGGGAGAATGCGGAGAATACATTTGCAGCTTCCTATCCAAAATAAAAAAGCCTGTTTCAACAACACTCCACACAGTTCTCCCCAATTTTGAGCCCAAAGCAAAAGAAGTTTTTGACAAAATTGTTAACCGAAGTTCAGCCATTGTAGTGTTAAATAAAACTACGCGTTCACTAGTCAAAAAGTACGGGGTTCCCGAGGAAAAATTAAAGTTAATTCCACATGGCTGCCCAGATGTTCCGCTAGTTCCAAGCTCAAAAGTGAAGCCTATTCTTGGTTTAAAAAATAGGGTTGTACTGTCAACTTTTGGGCTTTTAAGCAAAGGCAAAGGAATCGAGTACGCTATTCAAGCGCTTCCAGAATTAATTAAAAGGGAACCCAGAACAGTTTACTACGTCCTAGGCGTTACTCACCCTCAAGTTAAAAAAACAGAGGGCGAAGCATACCGAAACATGCTGATGCGGTTGGTCAAAGACCTCGGGCTCCGCGGCTACGTGAGATTTCTGAACCGTTTTCTTTCAAAACAGGAGTTGTTGAATTACCTGCTCGCAACTGACGTGTATATTACACCGTATCTTTCGCCCAACCAAGTTAGCAGCGGCACCTTATCTTATGCCTTAGGTGCAGGTAAAGCAGTTGTGTCAACGCCTTATCTGCATGCCAAAGAGGCGTTAGGTGAAGGGCGAGGTGTCTTTTGCGGCTTTAACGATGCAGCATCTATAGCGGAGCGGGTAACAGAAATAATTGAGAACAAACCGCTTCGAGAGTCTCTAGAACATAAAGCCTACCGATACAGCAGAAAGTTTATTTGGCCTTTAGTCGCCAAAAAATATCTTGACCTTTTTGATGAGCTAACTAGGCAATTTAAGGAGGAATGGCCATCCATCTTCCGCCTATAAAGATAGATTACTTGAAAACTTTAACTGATGACACAGGCGTCTTTCAACATGCTAAATACTGCACTCCGAAAAGAAACGAAGGATACACAACAGACGACAACGCCCGCGCATTAATCGCCTGCACAAGATACCAACGTTTAAAAAAAGACAGCCAAACGGAGGCTCTGGCGAATGTTTACTTAGCCTTTCTTAACCATATGCAGAAACCCGAGGGCAACTTTCATAATTATTTGAGTTATGAACGCACTTTTCAAGATACAGACGTCTCAGAAGATTGTATGGGTCGTGTCCTCTGGGCTTGCGGATGCACAGTTAACTCTACTTTGCCTAAGCATATGAAAATGGTTGCTAAGGAAATTTTTGATAAAGATTTACCTTGGATTTGGAAGTCACTGTCCCTCAGATTTTATGCTTCAGCGATTTTGGGGCTCTCGCAGTATTATCAGGCTCTGCAAGATAATAACGCCAAAGTTAGCATAGAAAAGTTAGCTGATAGCCTTATTCAGAATTACCAGGACAACGTTAAAGGTGATTGGCGCTGGTTTGAGCCATCCTTAACTTACGATAACGCTAGGCTGCCTCAAGCTCTTTTCGAAGCAAATAAAGTCATCGGCGAAAAAAAATACTTAGACGTAGCCAAAGAATCAACGGATTTTCTTTTTAAAACTCAAATGATAAATGACGTTTTCGTGCCGATAGGCAACGACGGCTGGTACAAACATGGTGAAAACCGAGCGATTTATGACCAACAACCGTTAGAAGCCGCTGCCATGGTCGAAGCATCTGTGGGTGCCTTTTACGCGACAAACGATAAAAGCTATCTGAAAATCGCTAATAGGGCATTTGAATGGTTTTTAGGAAGAAACAGCCTCAAAACATCGTTGTATTGCCCTGAGACGACTGGATGCTTTGATGGTCTAACTTCCGAAGAGGTAAACCTGAATCAGGGTGCTGAATCTTCAATTTCTTATCTTATGGCACGTTTAAAGATTGAGGAATTAAAAAGGGGTATCTGGAGGCGAAATAGAGCTTAATCAGCAAGGTCTAATGAAATAGCTTTTGAAATTAACTGTTTTACGGGTGAAAAAATGTGTGAACCTATGCTTAAAATACGAGATTTAATGTGCAAAAAAATAGTTACTACAAAAGAGGATACACCGATACATCATGCTGTTCAGCTGCTTAGCGAGAGGCATGTGGGGTCAATAGTCATTATCGATGACGAGCAAAAATGTATAGGGATATTTACTGAGCGTGATGCCATCCGCATTTTTGCGCAGAAGGCTTCGCTTGATCAACCGTTGGGTAATGTGATGAGCCGAAATGTAGTTACAGCGTCGCTTGAAGCTTCCTTCGATGAAGCAAAAAGGCTGATGCTCTCTCATCATATACGGCACTTACCAGTAACAGACGAAACAGGAAAGTTAATTGGGCTTTTTTCGCTGAGAGCTTTCTTGGATGAGATCCACGGGGTAAAAACGCCGTTACCGAGTTCTACTTAGGAATTTTTTATGGAACGTTTTTCAGATAATCCCATTTTACTCCCAATTGAAAACCATGCTTGGGAGTCAAGAGAAGTATTCAATGCAGGGGCAATTTACCTTGGCGGCAAAGTGCACCTTCTATACAGGGCTCTGGGCAATGACAATATTTCAAGAATCGGCTATGCCTCATCACTTGACGGCTACACCATAAAAGAGCGCTTTGAAAAGCCGGTGTTTGAACCAGCAGCCGACAGCGAGAAGGATGGGTGTGAAGACCCGCGATTAAGCGAAGTAGAAGGACAGCTGGTAATGACTTACACTGCACTTAGAGAATACAACCACTTGCAAGTGTACCAAATCGCTTTAACAACAATTACTAAGGAAGATTTTATCAATAGACAGTGGAAATGGGGACAGCGCAGGCTGCCTTTTCCAGGCATCCGAAATAAAGACGCCGTTATTTTTCCTCAAAAAATCAGTGGCAGATATGTTTTGCTTCACCGCATTGAACCAGACATTTGCATAGCCTACTCAGACGACATGATACATTGGTGTGACATGATGTCAGTGATGAACCCGCAGCCTAACGGCTGGGATAACTGGAAAATTGGAGTAGCTGGTCCGCCAATAAAAATTAATGAGGGATGGCTGGTGATTTATCATGGGGTAAGCGTGGAACGGCTGTATTCTTTAGGCATAGCTTTGCTTGATGGAGACCATCCTGAACATGTTCTTTACCGCTCGAAAGAGCACGTTTTAGCGCCGAAGGAAGATTATGAACGATTCGGTAAAGTTCCCAACGTTGTTTTTAGTTGTGGTAACGTAATTTTAGATAACCGCCTTTTTGTTTATTATGGCGGAGCTGACAGCGTCCTGTGCGTTGCCACAATAAGTTTAGATAACCTTCTCTCGCTCATCCACAGATAAGCCAGTCTATTCTGCTTTGATTATGTGATAGCCTGACGCTTTACGCAGCCTGTTCATGATGGCTAAGCCGATTTCTTCCGATGGCACGCCTTCAGCGATTATAACATCAACGTTTTCTGAGTCAACTTCCCTCAATAACCGAAATAGATTTTGGGCTACGACTGCCAAGTTGAAGCGGCTGCCCAGAGATTTAACCACGTCTGCTTTGTAGGCAGGTTGTGTTTCATCAGTAGCTAAGATACCCACTTTCGCGCCTTTGACCCCGTAAAACTCAGCCAACTCCTTCACTTTAGCTCTCACAGCTGAAACATTTCCTTCAACTAGGATTACTTCAGCTTTAGGCGCGTAATGTCTATGTTTCATTCCAGGAGACCTTATTTTTTCCAGCGGCAGTTCCTTTTCAGCTTGAACAAAGGGGTGAAGTTTCACGTCGCCGAGGACTTTCTTTAGTGATTCAAAAGATGCTCCGCCTGGGCGCAAAACCACTGGGGGGTCAACGGTTAAATCTAGAACAGTGGATTCTACACCGATATTTGTGGAGCCGCCATCAAGTATTGCGTCGATTCTTCCGTTAAGGTCTTCATAAACGTGTTCAGCGGTTGTTGGGCTGGGTTTGCCTGCAAGGTTTGCACTTGGGGCAGCGATGGACCGATTGCTTTTCTTAATCAATTCTAAAGCGACTTTATGGTTAGGCATGCGAATTGCAACAGTATCTAAACCTGCAACCGTCACCTCTGGAACTACGCTTGAACGCTTAAAAACGAGAGTTAATGGTCCCGGCCAAAACGTTTTCATCAGCAACTCAGCCTTTTCCGGCACTTCCTGCACTAGCCTGTAGACTTCGCTGATGTTTGCTACGTGAACGATTGGCGGGTTATCTAAAGGTCGCATTTTAGCCTCAAAAAGCGCCAAGACAGCGTCTGAATTGAGCGCATCTGCACCTAAACCATAAACCGTCTCCGTTGGAAAAGCAACTAATCCGCCTTTTTGGATAATTTGCGCCGCAATTTGTATCTTTGCAGGGTCAGGGTTTTCGGAGTCAACTTTTAAGACGAGAGTTTCTTTCATGGAGGTTGCCTTTCTATTTTGAGTACTATTGACGTCTCCACTTGCCGTTTTGGAATCTTCCAGTATTTCCTGAGCAAGTTATTCTTTTCTTCAGTTGAAACCAGTTTGAACCCGTTTTTTTGATAAAAACTTATTGCCCAAGTTGCCGCTTCCCATGTTCCAACGTAAACTGTTGATGTTTTGGCCAAGTCCATTAGATGATTTAGCAGTTTTTGACCTAACCCTATACGCTGGTGTCTTGTCAAGGTGTATGCGTGCCTGATTAAGGTAACGTTGTTGACTGGCTGGATGCCCATAACTGCAATCAACTCACTGTGTTCTTTCCAGCCGAAAAATTTTACTCCACTTTGGATTTCTTCTTTAAGCTCTTGCTCTGTCATGTAAGGTTCTTTCCATCGATCAGCGGGAATTTTGCCTTTGTAAGCTTCCGCGGCGTCGTTTACCACGGTTAAGATGGCTGAAGCGTCTGCGTTTGTTAATTTATGAATCATCAAGCTTCACGCTGATTAAAAACCAGTCTCTTTCTCAGATTGCAGTTGGCTCCTTCTGACTTTCGGTTTTAACCAGTTTATCGATGAGATGCATAAAGAATGATTGCGCCTGCATTTCGTCAACTTTATCCAGATAAACTGAAACCAAAGCTATTTTTCCCTTCAGAGAAGCAACATGCTCGGCGAACATTCGAGCAGAAATAACATTCCTGTCACCTAAAAGCACTGAAGAGGTAGCTACGCCAACCATGTCTTTAGGTTTGGGAACAGCAACCGCTAAAGTTCCAAGCTTATCTTCCTTTTCGCTGAGCATTATCATGCAGGAATTTTTTGCTTCCACATAAACGGCTAGAAAACGCGTATCCTGTTCAAGCAACTCTTCCTTTACAACTTTGGCGCGTTCCACTGTTTTCTCCCTCAAAGTTGTTTAATGTTCGGGGTACTTAAAAAACTTGACAAACCAAACTTTTCAGCTTTTCTGGAAAAAAGCTTGAAAAACAAGCGATGAATTACGCCTAAAATAACCAGCCAAGGCTAAAGCAATAGTATGCGAGGTGATTTTGCATTTATTTTTGGAGGACAGATTTTTCTTTGGAGACCGTAAAGCAAAAGAACTTCAATGTAACAACTCATGTTGTCTCAAGCAGAAGAATTCGCAATGACCATAAAAAGAAAGACACTCGTGGCAGTTACCATAGTTATAATAGTGATAGCGTTAAGCTCAATTGTAGTTTTTTCAGAGAATCTTGCAAACAATAACGCTGATGGTAAATCATTAGCCCGTGTTGCTTGCCTTGGCGACAGCATCACTCAACTTTGCGGTTACCCAGAGTATCTACAGACGCTGCTTGGCAATAATTCGATTGTGGGTAACTTTGGCGTTAGCGGTGCCACAGTGAACTTCCGCAGTGACATAGCATATTATTTTCAACCAGAATTCCGCAACGCGACGACTTTTGATCCTACAACCGTCATCATAATGCTTGGAACAAATGACGCCCGGACAGATAATTATCAACAAATCAGTAAGTTCGTCGCTGATTACGAGAGATTGATAAGCCGCATCCAAGCATTGAACAGTAAACCGCAAATTTTTCTGGTAGAGCCGCCGCCAATCTTTAACAATACGCTTAATTTGAACTCAACTGATTTTGTGCAAGGGGTAATTCCCCGGATAGAACAAGTCGCCAACGCCACGGGCTTGCCTATTATAAACGTTTATACACCGCTAATCAACCATCCTGAGTATTTCCCAGATGGCGTTCATCCTACCTGTGAAGGCGCACAATTAATTGCCAACATAATTTATAACGCCATCGAATCGAATTCAACATAACCCAGTACACGGTTTAACCGATGAGTTTTTTCAAAACTGGCACTTTCCGCATTAATAGAACTAAGCCAAGTGTAATGAAAAAGGTTAGCGCAGCAATTAATGGGATTTCAACAATCGGATTTAGTGTTGTAAAACTTAACTTGAACCCAAAAAAGCCTCTTTCGAACGACTCTAAAATTATCACATGAAACAGGAAAATAGGCAAAGTATTTTTACTTATGGCTTGAACAAAACGGCTGGCCGTGACGTGGTTAGTTCCCGGCCAATCCGTGCGAAACTTTAACAGAATCAAAAATAAAGCAACCGACCCTATGATTACGTTCACCGTTAGATAACCAAAAACGAAGTTGTTTTGTTCCGTGGCGTTTAATGGGTAATTCATTAGCCACTTGTAATTCATTAGCCACATACCAATAATCGTTGAAGCAGCACTTACGATTAATAAACCGTATAATATAGCAGACCGCAACTTTATTTTCAGAAGGTACGTGCCTAATACAAAGTAGCCTATGAAACCACCGAGGAGAAAGACACCGCTGTTTAAAGTATCGCCGCTGGCAAGCTGTGTAAGAGGCACAATAGCCACGCCTACGAACCAAAGCAAAATAAGGTACCGAACAATTCTCCGATCTCCATTAGCTATCACTACCCTTAAGATTGGAGTAATCAAGTAAAGTCCAACTATAAGGTAAATAAACCAAAATTGGTAGTAGGCACCGGTAAACAAATCAAGAACTATGCCTTGACCAACATTACTCAACGTCACAGGCAAACCGCTGATGAAAAAACCCCATGCAAGGTACACTGCGCTCCAAAAAGCAAAAGCCAATCCAAGACGGCTTAAACGTTTCTTAAGGAACACCCTTATAGGCTCATTAAGTTTAGCGGGCTGAAGCAATAGAGCTCCGCTTAACATAACAAACAAGGGGACACATGCCAATGCCAAGCTTTTGTAAACAACGGCGGTCCACCAATCCGCTGCCGGAACCGAAGATGCCTCTAACGCTTCATTTGACGCATGAAGCAACACAACTAAAAACATAGCTAAGGCGCGAATAAGGTGGTCTGGAATAGCAAGCCTCTTACTTGGAGTCAAACCCGTCTTTTCCAATCAAAAGCGCCTTTAAGCCTGATTATAGAATATCTGCCTTAGATACGGCTTATAAAACTACTTGTTTATTACCCTAAAAAAGCCTGCAAATTAGAGTATAATTTGAACCGCAAGTAACTTTGCTCTGGTTGATCAAAGGCAAGTTTATATTGGAGCCTAAAATGTAATTTGGCAGACTGCGTTCACATGGCAGAAAAAACGTAAAGAAAAAAGCCCCGAATAAATCACTGCTACCTAAGTTTTATACAATTTGATTTGAAATTTTATTATTTTATTTCATAAATTGCACTAGTTTTATTCTGAATTCGTTTTATAGATTATATTAACAAATTTCAGGAAACTATTAAGACATAAGGGCTTAAGGTTTTGATAAATTGGAGAAACTGAATATAGAGAGAGCACGCTCTATTCCAGTGGATCTAATTCGGACCATAGCCATTGTAGGAGTTATACTTCTTCATGCTGCAAATGACTTAACCATTCAACAGATGAATCTGCTTGAAATTTTTCGTTGGAATATCGTTGATGTTTACCAAAGCCTTGGACGACTGGGGGTTCCATTATTTGTGTTGTTGACTGGCGCTCTTCTACTTCAACCCTCAAAGAATGAAAGTCTCACTGTTTTTTTTAAGAAACGGTGGGCTCGCATCGGCTTGCCAGCCCTGTTTTGGGGCGCCGCCTATTTTGCTTGGGACTTTTTAGTTGAACACCAAGCTTTTACTTCAAGCGCCATCATTCACGGCATACTAAATGGTCCTTACTACCAGTTTTGGTACCTCTATATGCTCATAGGCCTCTACTTATTAACTCCGATATTGCGTATTTTTGTCGCTCATGCTGACAGCAATGATATGAAGTACTTTGTGGCTGTATGGTTTGTGGGTGCATCCATCAGCCCCCTCGTAGGCTTCTTAACCACGTACTATCTGGATAGCAGTGTTTTTGTAATTACCTTGTTCGTAGGCTACTTCATTTTAGGAACATACCTTCTAACCGTACAAATAAGCCGCTCCAAGCTTGTGATTTTTTCGTCTCTCGGAGTAGCTTTAACCGCAATTGGAACTTACGCGCTTGCCGCCACGATTGGAGGAGGAAAAATGTTTTACTTCCAAGAGTATTATAGCCCAACAGTAATTTTCGCTTCAGTTATGATGTTCCTGCTACTGAATACGATTCAGCCTCGCCCCGAAAATATCAAAGAAAACAGCCACTCCAAACCCAATCAGCTTTTGAAAATAATTAGCCAAAACACACTGCCGATATTTCTCCTCCACGTTATGGTTCTTGAATCCCTTCAAAGAGGCTATTTCGGTTTCGCCATTAACGGGAACATAATCAACTCTATCATTGGAGTTCCCTTGATGACTGTGCTTGTTCTGTTTATTTGCCTTGGCGTGATTGTTCCACTAAAAAAAGTGCCCTTTTTAAAAAGATTAATCGGCTGAACCTCCGCCAATGCGTTTTGCAAGGGAATATGAGCTTATTATTTTGTTGGAAATGCTTAATTAAGAGCTTACGGTAATGCTGGATACGGAAGGATAAAATTTGAGTGACGAACTTTCAAGATTACCGCCTAACGTGCAAGAAAGGCTTCTTAGACTGCAACAGTTGCAACAGACTTTACAGTCAATTTTGGCTCAGAAACAGCAGGTTGAAATGGAAAAGTCAGAGGTAGAACAGACAATAGCTGAACTGCAAAAGACTACTGACGACGCGGTTATTTACAAGGCAGTAGGTTCATTGTTAGTTAAAGCAGAGAAGCCGAAAGTAACCGAAGAGTTGGTTGAGCGGAAAGAGCTTTTGGATACAAGAAGCACTGTTCTGGCAAGGCAAGAAGAGCGAATGCGCAGCCAAATAAAGGAAGCTCAGACAAAACTCCAAGAAGACCTAAGTCCAGTTTCTCAGCCATCATCGTAGAGGTGACTACCCTTTGGTAGAGCTGGGGATACCAGAGCTATCGACCGAGCAAATAGAAACTTTATGTGCAACGGCAGAAAACGCAGCCAGAAAATATGTTCTCTCCAAAGTTTCTTCTAAAATGGTTGATAGACTAGATATTATTGTGGAAGCTGAAGGGACAAAGCCAGTGAATGTAACTGTGGAAATAGACTTAGATTTAACGCCAGCAGCTAAAGGCGTTGATGCAGAGAAGCTGGTTAAAGAAGCCGTAAACGAAGCCCATGAAGCAAGTGAAAACTACTTGAGAAAAATAAAATGAATGATTTTCAAAAATTAATCCAAATTTTAAAGGAAGAAAACGCGGTTTTCGTGCTTTTGTTGTGCCACCGTAGCGCAGACGCTGACGCGATATGTTCAGCTTACGCTTTGCAGGGTTTGCTCAAACGGTTTGTGCCGAGCGTTATAACTGAGGTCGGGTGCCCTCAAGGCATCAATAAGCCGTCTAAGATGATTTTGGAACATATGCCTATAACTGTTAACTTGAAGCCTAACATTGAATCCGCCGACGTCATCGTGCTTTTGGATACAAACACCATAGATCAGCTTGATGAAGTGGCTGAAGCCATAAAAAAGTCTCCAGCTCCAAAAATAATCGTTGACCACCACTCTCCGAACCCGGAAACAACCAAAATCTGCAAACTCTGCATCATCAACGAGAAAGCAGCCGCAAACTGCGAAATAGTCTACACGCTTTTCACGCAAGCAAAAGCCAAACCTAATTTTAACGAGGCTAAGGCTTTGTTTGTCGGCATAGCCTTTGATACGCGGCATTTCGCATTGGCAAGCGCATCTACCCTCCAAATCGCCGCTAAGTTGGTAACTGAGGGCATAGATGTTCAGGAGACACTGGCGGAGTTCAACTTGCCAATTGACACCTCCGAGCGCTTAGCTAAGCTGAAAGCGTGCAAAAGAGCAAGAATCATAAGAATAAACGAGTGGATAATTGCCCTCTCCCATGTCAGCGCTTACCAGGCTCCAGCAGCTAAAGCCCTAGTTGATTTAGGGGCGCACATGTCGGCTGTTGCAGGGCAAAAAAACGGGAAAATAGAGGTAAGCCTACGCTGCACACGCCAATTCACGGAGCAAGCAGGTGTAAACTTGGGAAAAGACATTGCAGCGCCGCTTGGCGAGTTCTTGCAAGGAGTCGGCGGAGGTCACGCCATGGCGGCTGGAGTAAGCGGCACTGGCGAGATAGAGCCAACACTCAAGCAGTGCCTGCTGCTGTTGAAGCAGAAAATAGCCAAAGTTGGGTAGCTACGCTTAAATGAGCAAAGTCTCACGCTTAAGGTAGCAGGCACAAAAAACATGGCTATAATTGAAACAAAAAACCTCACCTACACCTACCCGGGCGCAACTAAACCATCAATTGTTGACGTCTCGATTAAAGTGGAGAAAGGCGAATTTGTCTTAATTACAGGACCAAGCGGCTGTGGAAAAACAACTTTGTGCCGATGCTTCAACGGATTAGTCCCACATTTTTACCAAGGAGAATTGACAGGCGAAATCTCTGTTGCAGGCGAAGATACACTTAAGCACCACACATATGAGATGGCGAAACACGTGGGCTTGGTGTTTCAGAACCCCGAAAACCAGCTGTTTGCGCTGTCGGTTGAGAAAGACGTGGCTTTTGGGCTGGAAAACATGGGGTTTCCCCGAGAGGAAATGAGAAAAAAAGTTGATTGGGCACTAAACCAAACTGGCATTTATGATTTACGCGAACGCTCGCCCCATGAGATTTCGGGGGGGCAGCAACAGCGGGTGGCAATAGCGTCTGTTCTCGCGATGGAGCCCGAAATCATCGTTTTAGATGAACCGACATCTTTCCTTGACCCGCTGAGCGCTGAAAAAATTTTTGAAGTAATCTACTCATTAAATAAAAAGCAGGGAATAACCGTTATCCTTGTGGAGCACAGGCTGGACTTAACGGCGAAATACGCAGACCACCTTATAGTTATGGATGAAGGAAAAGTTCGGTTTGAAGGAAACCCGAGAGAGATTCTCAGCTCGGAAGAAACGCGTTTAATCGGAGTAGGAATCCCCAAAGCCACATTGCTGTATAAACTGCTGAAAAAAGACGGCTTAAACCTCAGCGGCAACACCCCGCTGTCCTCTGAAGAACTGGCGGATCAGCTGTTGGAGATGTTGAAAGCCGAATGATTGTGGCTGAAGACGTTCGTTTTTCTTACCCTAACAAAGTGGAAGCTTTGAAAGGTGTTTCCCTAACTATAAAAGACGGCGAATTCGTTGCGATAATGGGGCAAAACGGCGCTGGAAAATCAACCTTCGTCAAGCATTTTAACGGACTCCTAAAACCTACATCGGGACGGGTTCTTGTAGACGGCGTTGAGACAACGAAATCAAGCGTTGCCGCTTTAGCTAGAAACGTCGGTTTTGTTTTCCAGAACCCTGACCACCAATTGTTCAGCGAAACAGTTGAAGATGAAATCGCTTTTGCGCTGAAGAATTTCGGGTTTGAAGCGGAAGTTGTGGAGAAACGGGTAACATGGGCTTTGAATCTTTTAGCGTTAACCCAATATAGGAAAACTTCACCTTTCCTGCTTAGCGGAGGCGAGCGGAAACGCGTCGCGTTGGCTTCCGTTTTAGCTTGGGACCCCCAAGCTTTGATTTTGGATGAACCCACCATTGGGCAGGACCATGAGCAAAAAGAGATACTGCGCCAGTTCATTATGCAGATGCAGACGCAGGGGAAAACTGTTGTCATCGTCACGCATGACGTGGAGTTTGTGGCTGAATGCAATCCCCGAGTAGTTTTGATGAAGGAAGGAAAAATTGTTGCAGAAGGCATAGGAAAAGACATACTTACTAACCCCGCTGTTTTGGCTGAATCATCCATTGTTTTGCCCCAGATAGCTCAAGTCTTCATGAAACTTTCGCAGCTGGGGCTTCCCAAAAACATCATCGACATTTACGAAGCAGAAAAGATAATCTTAGACGCCAAGGAGCGTAAAGTGCGCCTATGAGCGTTTTTGACGGCTTAAGGTTCAGGAAAGTTTACTCTCCAATCCACAATTTAGACCCAAGAGTAAAATTCGTTTATGTTATCGCCGTTTTTGTTGTCGCCATCCTTTTCGCCCAGATTATTCCGCTGGTTTTTCTGTTTGTTCTGCAGATTCCATTTGTTCTGTTAGCGCGTGTTCAAAGGCAATGGCTTCGTTCGTTGCGGGGAGCCGGTTTTTTGGCAATTTTCATCTTTGTAGTTAATGTTGGAACGGACTATTTTACTTCACACTACACGTTGACGGCTATTAACATTGAGAGCGCAGCGGCGTTAACTCTTCGTTTTGTGGTGCTTGTTGAGTCTTTCTCAGTTTTCTTCCTAACCACTTCGCCTGACCATTTGGGTTTAGCATTGGAGGAGTCTCGCGTGCCCTACGAGTTCGCCTTCGCCTTCACCACGGCAGTGCGTTTCGTTCCTGTTCTGGCGGAAGAAGCACAGACAATTATGGATGCGCAGAAAGCAAGGGGATTGGAGCTGGAGAAAGGCGGCTTGCTTAAAAAAATCAGGAATTACGTGCCTGTGCTTATCCCTCTCATCGTCAGCGCCATCCGCAGGAGCCTTGAGCTGGCAGAGGCAATGGAGTCTAGGGCATGGGGAGCCACCAAAAAACGCACCAACCTTTATGTGCTGAAACTTCATAAGGGCGATTACGCCTTGCTGGCAATCACCGTGGGAATTCTAGTCGCCGCCGTCTACATCCACTTTTATGTGCATATCCCAACAATAGTTCACTTACTGCAACACTAAGTCTGAAGCATTTGTGCTCTCTCACAGCCTACCCCCTCGGTCTGCTAGATGATCCTGATAGACGTCAAACATAATTCAACATAGCAGTGCATAGAAGCAGAGCCCTGCACTTTCAACATGAATTGGCGCATTTTGAATGTAGAGTGCATTGTTTTTGTTTGTTTTAATCTGGGAAAAGTAAACTAACTAATAGTGAAAAAACAAGAGCTAAATACTCTTTTTAAAAAGAGCCTTATTGATAAAACAAGAGAAGGAAAGAAATAGATGACTGAGCACACCCGTTTTGGTCCAGCTGGGGTTCCGCCGATGTTCAGGCTTATGGGAGCAGACTTGCCTGATGTTCCCCGTCTGCTCCGTGAGGAAGGCTTGGATGCTTTGGAGTACGAGGCTGTCCGTTGGGGTCCAAAACCACAGATTAGACAGGAACTTGCCGAAAAGCTAGGTGCAGCGGCGAAGGAAAATGACGTGCGGATGAGCCTTCACGGCTCGTATTTCATTAACTTGTCAGGCAAACGCGATGTTGTGGAAGCAAGCAAACGGCGGCTGATTGCGTCGGCAACTGCAGCTGACTGGATGAGGGCATACGTGATGGTTTTTCACACTGGGTTTTACGGTCGCTTCGAAAAGGACTTTGCCTTCAAAACTTGCCTTGACGCCTTAAGGGAAGTTAGCGCTGAAATGCGAAGCCTTGGGCTTCGGGTGAAGCTTGGACCTGAAACCATGGGAAGAAAGTTTCAAGTAGGCAGCTTGGACGAAATCCTGACACTCAACCAAGAAGTGGAGGGCACACAGCTTGTCGTTGACTGGGCGCACCTGCACGCCATTCACCAGGGAAGCCTAAAGAAAACCGAAGACTTCAGGGCAATAGCCGAAAAAGTTGAGCAGAAACTTGGAACAGAAGCCCTTAGAAGCATGCATTGCCACTTCTCGAAAATCGAGTTCACCGCCCAAGGCGAAAAACGCCACCACACCCTTGACGAGGAAAGATACGGACCAGATTTTCGCATGCTAGCCGAAGTCATCGCCGACTTCCAAATGCATCCGACAATGATATGCGAGTCACCGATACTTGATGTTGACGCTAGAAAAATGCAGGAAATGCTAAGACAAGTTCTGGAAAGCAAGCGAAGGAGTTAAATTTAAAAGGATTTTATCGCTTTTTGTCAGATAATAATCGTTCTGCTAGTTGCAGTTCTTTTACTGTGTTTATATTTACGGCTAATTCGTCTATGTCAAGCAGGTAGATGTCTTGGTCGAGCCATTCGTCGCCATACCGCCTGTGCCCATCAATCACGTTGATGCCTACGGGAACCACGTCTTTGTCTTCCATTTTGAAGGAATATTCCACGCTCATGCCGAGCTTGGTTTTGGTTTTTAGCGGTACCGCGACGGTCAACGCTGGCTTCCCGCAGCACTCGTAACGTTCAACAATAGCATCCAATACTTCCCCCGTAACCAGCGGCAAATCTGCTGCAATCGCTAAAAAAACGCTGAGTTTGAGGTTTTGCGCGGCATACCCCATGTCCGAAACATAATCTTTCCCAGGGGTTTCAACCACTTTAACGGGAAACTGACTGAGGAACTTGGCGGTTTTAGGCGTGCAAGTGCTGACGGCGACGATGATGGAATCGATTTTTTTGGCGTTTTTCAACGCTTCCAGCACGTATTCGATGACTGGCTTTCCGCAGACTTTGATGAGCGGTTTCTCTTGGGCGATTTGCATGCGGGTTCCTTTGCCGCCCGCCATAACAAGCGCGGTTATGCCCATGCAGCCACCGCCAACAGAACAATCACGCAGACCATTCGGGTTATCTCGTTGGTTGCTCCGAACACGTCGCCTGTGACCCCGTTGAAGTGCTTGTGGGCAATAGCAACCATAACTAAGCTGGTGATTATGGCTGCCAATATGGTGAAAGCGCCTGCCCAACTCAGAAGAGGCAAAGCCACCGCAAAAGAAATCACTACTGCAGCGATGAGGAGCAGGTTGCCTTTGCTTCCATGCATGGCTTCTAGGAACGGTGAGTTCATGCCTTGGTGGACTGATTTTCCAGCCCACGCCATGACAACCATGGAGAGCTTTGCTGAGGCTTCAACTGCGATAATGCCGCCGATTATTAACCCAATTTTGAGTTGGCCGATGGCTAAGGCTGTGATAAGCATGGTCATGATGCCCAACGATAAGCCGCCTGCGCCTGTCAGCTGGTCATGCATAACCTCAATTTTATGTTCAGCTGTGCCGTGAGCCATAACGCCGTCACCGAAGTCAAGTAAGCCGTCTGTGTGGTGCAGCCCAGTTATCAGCAGCAGCAACGCTAAAACTAAGCCGCCGACCACGATGCCTGGCAAGAAGTGGTAAGCCGCCCACCCGAAAACCCCTGCCAGCAACCCGATGAATGCGCCGATTAAGGGGAAAAACCACATGCTCTTAGCGCAGTCTGTGAGCATGTCTTTATCCATTGTTACTGGAAAAATCGTGAGGAAAGAAAGAAGGTTCTTCAGCTCTTTAATAACCATCTCACTTCATACCCATCAGCAGAGCATAATTACGCTCTATCTCTTTAAGCAATAGGTCAGCTGTTACTGCCCCGCCAAGCTTAGCCATCGCTGCAATGGAAGCTCCGCCTGCACCGACCCCTTCCTTCACGAGGCCGGTCTCGTAAATCTGTAAGCCGGGAAAACGTGAGGAGCCAAAGTTTAAGTCGGCTGCCAAAATTGGCACGTCGCAGAATTGGGTAACTATGCCTTTGAGGTCGGAGGACTTGTCTTTTGCCACCCATCTTGTTGTGCCCACCGCCACGTTGCACAGGACATCGGGTTCCAAAGCGTTCACGATTGCTAAAATGGCGCTCATCTGTGTGCCTCCAGCCATCAAAACTGGAACCTGCGAAGCAGCTCCGACCACTAAACCTGAGAAAGCAGCCATCATAGGGTCACCAACGCAGGAAATAGCCTTGGCTGGGTCTTTGGCTAAACTCCCGAAACTTTCGACCTGCCGCTTTTAGTCCTGCCTTAACTGTTTCCGCTTTCAAGCTGTGCGGGTTTTCAGGCAGGGTGCTGCTTACTTTTCCCTCAGCTTTAATGCCTAAAGCAGATAGTACGCCGAGAGCTGTTGTTGTTCCTCCTGGAATGCTCTCGCCAATCACAAGGTAATCCACGGCTTTAGCTAACTGCTGCCCCGCGATTTTGGCGCGGTCAATAACCTCTGCAACGTTATCCACGGCGTTTCCTGTTCTGATGTCTCTTCCTGGGCTTCCGCCGAGGTCTAAAAATGGAATCTGCGGTTTCACTTTTAATCCGCCGCTGGCGATAAGCACGGGAATATCAGCTAAATGCAGCGCCGACATAGTTATCAGTGCTGGCGTCGGGATTCCATCGGGAGTTATGGGCACTCCAGCAATGGATTTGCATCGTCCAAGCAGAAGGAGTTCAGCGTCTGCTGGCGGCGTGTAATCGGTGAATTCTGGGTTTGCTCCAGCCGCTGAGATGCCCGCAATTTTGCCAGTTTCCGTTGTGGCTATTGTGCAAATAAATAATGGGTTTTTTCCTTCGATTTCGTCAAGGAAAGCTTTCGCTTTTAACTCGTTATTCGCGATTAATACGTCAAGTTCAGTGTCCATTCTACTTTTTTACCTTGCCTTTCGGCTTGACTTCGAACCGTTTGATTTCTAAGTATCCGAAGCCGCCGTCTAGCTTGTGCTTTTGCGTTTCTAGAATTTCAATCTTTTTCTTAAACGTGGGTCCATCGGTAACCACGGTGTGGTATTCTCCGCCTTCTCCGCATGCGTCAACGTTCCCAAGCTTCAAGATGTCATCATAGAATTTTCTGTCCAGCACTCTTCCAAGCCAATCCAAGCCTAACAGCTCCAGTTTGGTGCGTACTACGGTTGCTTTGAAACCCGTTTTTAAGTAGTCAAGGTAAATCTGTTTGGTGTCGCCCATCCACAGGGGCTTTACTGGTTTTAACCCGACTTCTTTGAGCACTCGTCCAAGCCAGCCCTCTTCATGCCCTGCTACTTCGTAGATGTCCCCTGTGACTAAGCCTTCAGCGCCCTTTGCCTTCAGTGCTCGTAATGCCCGCTTGAAATCGTTCTCGTAGGTTTCAGGCGTAGCCATCTGTTTTACAAGTGGAATTCCAATTGCGTCTGATTGCGCGTCAAGTATGGCTGACGGTATCATGTGGAAGTTTGATTTTTCCTCACTCATCATCATAGTTAAAAGGCTGATTACTTCGTAGCCTTGCTTAGTTGCCAAATAGTATGCGTAGCAACTGTCTTTGCCGCCGCTCCATGAAGCAACAACTTTCATTTCCAATTTTTCCTCCCAAAGTCTCTTCACCCTAGACCATTAGTTTTGTTTCGTTTAGGTTTTGGGTGAACGTGAAATATTTGATTTTCCGAAAAACCCATTTTTTTAAATTGGAAACAGGTAACCATAAAAAAGCTGTTTTGCTTTTCAAATATTCAGATAATTTGCCTTGCTGTAAAGTTTTGAGCGGAATGTCGGGTTTTTTCTGGAAGTTCAGCAAATTATCACGGCAGTGTTTGGTTGGTTTATCCAACCTTTTCATATAAGCATTACGGTAATCAGGGGCACGCAACGCTTAAAGCATACTGCACATTAAAAAAAGCGGTTGAAGAACATGACCAACAAAACGCCAGCCCTACTAGAGTTCCTTGAGCAAAAAGGCATAACGCTGCAAAGCCTCATTGACTGCGCACTTGAAATGTTTGTACCTCACCCAGGCATCGAGACAGCAGAGAAAGCAACTGAAATGCTCAAAGAAGAATTCCTTGACGCCCTAAACGACGTTAACATAGCCATCCTTGAAACGGCAGCTTTCCACGCTCAAGAAGATGCCGAAAAGGGGTTGATTCCCGGTTTGACGCAGGAGCGGTTCAAGGGCAGACCCGGACCCGTGGCGGACGAGATTTTAGGCATAGCCATTGCAACTTACATAGGTGGAACACGGGCGGTTTTTGAGTACGTGCGGTTTGACCAGGCTAAACCGGGCATTCTGAAGAAACTTGGCTCAATCACGAACGATGCTGTGGGTGCCCTGGTTGCTGGCGTATCATCAAATGTTTATACACGCGCCACTAAAAAACGCGCAAGCAAACCAGACAAGGCGAGATGACGCGGTTTTTTATTAATTTAGCAGTCAAGGAGTAGTTTTTTACTTAGTCTTTTTACCTGTAAAAGGCGGTAGTGTGCTGGGAAGCTCTGGTTTTATGGGTCTTTAAGCGTCTATTGCCATGCTCGTTAGCGGTTGCCCAAGGTTTTCCATAAGATTATAATATGTTGGTTGAGGAGGTTAAGCCGTTGGGCTTCCATGGTTAAAACAAAGCTCTGCATTGTTACACACACCTTTCTGCCCCATGTTGGCGGAATAGAAAGAGTAGTTTATGAACAGAGCAAGCGGCTGATGCAGAGAAATTTTGAGCCCATGGTGGTAACGAACCGAATTGATACGCCGAAAAATTACGTCGTTGACGGCATAAACGTTGAATGTTACGAGTCGTTGAATACGGGTTTCCGCCTTGGAATACCTTACTCGATTCCGTCTCCGACAAGCCTTGAAACTTTTCTTAAAGCCGTAGAATCAAGTGACATAGTTCATGCTCATGGTCACCCATATCTAACATCGCTGATTGCAGCTAAACTCGCCAAGAGGTACTCCAAGCCATTCGTGCTTACCCAGCACAACACCTTCATCGAATACGACAGCATATTTGACAACGTCGAACGGCTAAATGACTTGGCAATCGGAAAAGAAACGCTCAAAGAAGCCGACAAAATAATCGCTGTGAGCAATGCAACCAGGGATTATGTTTTAAGTTTAGGAGCAAAACCAGACAAGATAAAAGTGCTGCACAACGGGGTGGATTTGGTCCGTTTCAGACCTTTGGCTGGAAAACGCGAAGAAATGAGAAAAAAGCTTGAAATTCCTCAAAACGCAATCGTGGTTTTAACCGTTAGAAGGCTTGTTTACAAAAACGGGGTTGACACGTTAATCGAGGGCGCAAACATAGCGGTCAGAAAGAACCCGAAAATCGTTTTTCTTGTTGTCGGCAAAGGACCTGACCTAAACAATGTACAAGAGAGGATACGGCAGCTGGGAATAGAAAACAATTTTAGGCTTACGGGCTTTGTTAGTGATGCAGATTTACCGTTTTACTACAACGCCGCCGACTTCTTTGTGCTGCCGTCAAAATCTGGTGAGGGCTTGCCTTTGGTTGCACTTGAAGCTATGGCTTGCGGATTGCCCGTAATAGCCACAGATGTTGGAGGAATAAGAGAAATTCTAATGGATGATTATGGAAAGCTGGTGCCGCCTAACCAGCCGGAGCTGCTGGCGAAGGCAGTACTTGAGTTTTCTGGTCTTGATTGGTCTTCGCGCAGATTAGAGCTTAGGTCGGTTATGGAGGAAAAGTTTAGCTGGGACAAAAACGTTGAAACACTTGTGGGGATATACGAAGAGCTTATTTAACCTCGCAGCGGAAACAATATAACCTTTGCAAAAATTGGAGGTAGGCACATGACATCAAAAGTGGACTTGGTCTCTGTAGTCATTCCGACACTCAATGAGGCAGGAAACATCTTAGAAGCCGTCACAACCATACAGAAAGATTTGTCTTACCCGAAAGAAATAATCGTGGTAGACGGCAACTCAACTGACGGGACAATAGAAATTGTTAAAGACACAAATTTCTGCAAACTCATCGTTGAACCGAGACGTGGATACGGTCTTGCTCTTAGAACAGGCATGAAAAATGCGAAGGGCAACATTGTCGTTATGGTTGATGGCGATGGAACCTACGAGGTAAGGCACATCAACCGCATGCTAGCTAAAATGGTTGAGAAAGACGCCGATATGGTTTTAGCCACACGCATGTATGACCCGAACAAAGCTATGGGGTTCTTCAATTTTCTCGGGAACAAAGTGATTACCTTCTTTTTTGATTTCTTCTACAGCCAATTCCTCAGCGACACACAGTCAGGTTTCCGAGCGATATCTCACCAAGCCATTGACGACGTTGAATTAAATGAGGGAGACATGGCTTTTGCAACTGAAATGCTCATTAAATTCGCTAAGGAAGGCTTCACAATGATTGAGGTTCCCACAACTTATAAAGCCAGGAAATATGGGAAACCTAAACTGAGAAGATTTAAGTCAGGAATCGAGATATTCAGCGTTATAGTTAGAGGATTGATGGATGCAGATACGATTAGAAAATTTCAAGAAAATTGGAAGAAAAATCGGTTTAGATGAAGAAAAAGGCTTCGCCGTCGCCATTTTTCTTGCATTAGTAATCGTTTCTGCATTATTAGTGGGCTACTTTGTAATACTTAATCCGCAGCCAGAACCGTACAACACAATTTATTTGCTTGACTCCCAAAAACAAGCCGTTGATTACCCAGTGACGCTGGTTGCTAACCAAAACAGCACGTTTAACGTGTGGATCGGCGTTGAGAACCATATGGGAGGATTCGGAAACCAAACCTACCAGGTCCAGGTGAAAGCCACCACAAACTTTACAGGCACACCCGTTGACACAGCGCCAATCCAAACATTTGATTTAAGCTTGGGAAGCGGAGGCAGCCCTTGGCAGCATTTGGACACAATCACGTTGAATCAGCCTGGAAGCTACACCGTTGTCTTTGAACTCTGGCATCAAAATTCACCAGGCAACTACGAGTTCACGAATGATTACGCAAAGTTAAGCATTCAAGTTGAAAGTTAAGTTTGATTTTGTCTTGCAGCGTATTCTTTTTCGATGGCTACTCTGTGGATGTTGTTGTAGGCACAGAAAGGTATGATTTTCTTGTCGGGGGTAATGTAGTGGACCACGCATCGGCGGACACGGTTGACGTCAAAGTTGTATGGGTCCATGAACGCCATGCAGCCAAGCAAGAAGATGCGTCTGCGGATTTTCCCAAGCGATTGGTAAGTTGGTGAAAGGTGCATTCTCATAATTGAGTTTGTTAAAGTTAACATCCCGACTTTTCTGGTTACTAGAAGCATGTTCATTGAAAGCATTGATGCCATGAACAGCGATGAGAGCAGGGAAATTTTTCCTTTTGATTCCGCGTTTTCAGCGGTTTTTCGGATGTGGTTAAAGAACCTGTCAAAGTTGACGAAGCGGTTAATCGGGTACATTTTGCCGTCTTTTGAAACGTAAATCCAGTTTACGATGCCGCATTGTGGGCTGCAAGAGAACAGTGGCCAGGGTTTTTGCATGAATTTACGCATTATCTTTATCGGAGAAGTCATAACCGACATGGGAAATAGGTCAGTTGCTTTTATTTCGCCGAAGGTTTGTTTTTCAACGTCCTCTGCAAATGACCATTCACGAAAGTTCTCGCGGAACGGGTTCTCGGTTGCTCTGCCTGTGAAGGCGATGGGCTGGAAAATTAGTCCACGGACGATGTCTGTGTTTTTGGCGGCGAAGCGTATCATGTCGCCGACTTCTTTATCGTTTAAGCTCTTCATCAATGTGTTAACTAGGATGATTTCCATGTCGTATTTGCGGCAGACCTCAATTGCCTTAAGTTTCATGTCTAAGAGTTCTTGACCTCTGACCTTCTTGTTGAATTCTTCATGGAAACTGTCAAACGATAAATAAACGATGTTTAAGCCCTTATCTTTCAGCTTTTTTGCCAGCCCCGGTGTGTCGACCAAATGTGTCCCGTTGGTGGCTAAAATTGTCATAAACTTTAGCCTGTGTGCTACACCGATTATTTCAGGCATATCCTCCCGTTCAAGGGGTTCGCCGCCTGAAAAGAGAATGGCGGGAGGTTTAGGGTTAGTTTTGCTTACAAACTCAAGCATGTCTATGAGCGCTTCTTTGGTTGGTTCATAATCGACTTCTTGCTGCGGAAAAGTCGAGAAGCAAATTGCACATTTGAAGTTGCACCGTTTTGTAACATCAATTACGCCTATAACCGTGCCTGAGGCATGGTTGCCGCAGGTTTCGCAAACGTAAGGGCATCCTTCGGGGTTTTTCGGGGCGTTTAAGTCGCCCAGGTATTGGAATTGGTCGTAGTGCTGCATGTGGCTGAAGATGGCTGGGCTTTGCCAGTGAGTGGCTTCAAAATCGCCGTGTTCAGGGCACTGCTTGGTTATCTGGATTTTTCCGTTCGCTTGCGTTAGTTGTGCATCGATTTTTTTCTGGCATTCAGGACAGATGCTTTTTGTTTTGGTCACAGTAACCCTCCAAGTGCTGCCTCGATTATTAACGCTAACGGAAGAAGAATCATCGACATCGTGACTAATCGCTCATATTTCCTAATGTTCTGCACCGTGGCGGCTGAAGTGGCAAGGCGGATTGATGAGTAAATCAAAAGAACACTCCATAACAGGATGAGTGGCAAATAGTAAACGGTTGACTTGCCTATGAAGTAGGGCAGAGGCGCGAACACCCCAGTTAACGTGAAGAATAGGGCAGCTACTTTCGCTGATTTCGCGCTACCGATTTTCTGCGGAAGCGTCGGATACTTAACCTTTGCGTCGCCCTCTACGCTTAGGATGTCACGCAGCACATTGCCGCCAATGGTACCAAACGCTATGGGGTAGAGGCTTAAAGAAATCAAGCTTACTGTACCCAATACGGTGGCTTCTCCGTACATGAAGGCTGTGCCCGTCAAAATGCCAACCAAAACGTTAGCGGCAAAGCCTGATTTGCGCTTTACAAGTGTTGAGTAAATTATAAGCAGCGCCGAATCGGCTGCGATAATGGTGAAGCTGAGCCAGTTAATGTAAGCAGCCATAATCAGACCTACGGCGAAAAGTACGCCTGAGATGGCTATGACCTGCTTGAGCGTTAGTGCGCCTGAGGGTAGGGGGCGTTTTGGCTTAATTACTGCGTCGCTTTCCCTGTCGAAGTAGTCATTGATTGCGAAACCTGCAGATGTTATGAATGCCATGGAAAAGAAAATCAGTAGCGGAGTTTGTATGTTGAGGCTTATTGCAGGTTTAGTAATGGCAAAAGCTATGGCGAAAGCTGTAAGGACAGATAAGCCGCCTGTCATGAGCCAGTAGGGGAGACGCAGAAGAGCGATTAATCCTCTAGCTGGCGCGGCAGGAGCCATTAAGAAAGTTTCCTGTCAGCGATGACTTCTTTTATGCTGTCTTCAAGAGTTATTTTCGGGTTCCAATTCAACTCTTTCTTGGCTTTGGTGTTGTCAAACCAGATTTTGGTTACGTCGCCTTGCCATGAGACGCCAGTGGTTGTGACAAATGTTTTCTTTTCTAGATTTAGGATTTTAAGCATTAACTTGGCAAGATCTATGATTGTGACAGCTGTGCCGTAGCCTAAGTTGTAGACTTCGCCATTAGTGAAATCCTCTGAGCCGACAGTAACAAGGGCATCAACCACGTCTGAAACATGCACAAAGTCTCTTGATTGCAAACCCGTGCCGATAATTTCCAGCTTGCCAGGGTTCTTGGCGATTTTATCCAAAAAATCGTGGATTACCCCGTGGCATCTTAATCCATAAACATTGGCGAACCTTGTTATAGCGATTTCCAAACCGTATTGGCTGCGGTACATGTCGCAGTATTCTTCACCCACAACCTTGGATAAGCCATAGCAGGATATTGGGTGAAAACCGTAGTTTTCAGGAGTTGGAAAAACTGTGGGGTTGCCGTAGACTGCTGCGCTGGATGCAAAAACCAGTTTTGCGTCGTCTTTGCGTGCTTTCTCCAAGACAGCTACGGTTCCTTTAGCGTTGGTTTCGAAATCTATCATTGGATTCTCCATAGAATAGGGGACAACAACCTGTGCTGCTAGGTGATAAATTAAGTCAGCTTTCTCTTGCGAATAGAGCTTTTTCGTATCTAAGATATCGCCTTTCACAAACTTGGCAGCTTTCTCTATGTCTTTTACGTTTTCCATTTTGCCGCTTGACAAGTTATCATAAATTGTCAAGTTAGACGTTAATTCTGACAGTTTCCTGCAGAGATGATACCCGATAAATCCTGCGCCGCCAGTAACCAGAATTTTTTTCCCTTTAAGTTCCCCCATAGAGTTCACGACAAAGTCTATATTATCTTTCACTTAGTTGTAGGGTATATGTCGCCTGTGAAAGCTATAAAAACTTTTAGGGATTTGCTGTCCTTCCTAACCATAATCCCTGTCGGAGGAAAAGAAGACTTCATCTTCACCACCGCCGAGCACATGTACCTTTTCCCCGTAATCGGCGCTTTCCTTGGCATACTTGCAGGTGCATACTTTCTCGGGGCAAACATAATTGTCCATTTTCTGCTCGGTTTAGTCAATCCAATAATTGCCTTGCCAACTGACCTACTGTCAAAGCTTGCAGTCTCCGCAATGACTATCGCGCTTCTGCTTGTTTTAACTGGGCTTCAGCATTTCGACGGCTTAATCGATTTAGGAAACGCTTTCGGGCTGAGAAACCTGCATGACCGAAAAATGGTTGCTCACGCTTGGACGGTTACTTACTGGGGAGCGCTGCTTGCGATAATTGTGGAGTTTGCGGCTTTTCTGGGTCTTTTTTTCATTAGCCCTCTTTTTGCTTTCGGAGCCATAATTGCCGCTGAATTATCGGCTAAACTGGCGATGGTTACGATTGTCTGGGCGGGGAAACCGACGCATAAAGGGTTAGGCTCGATTTTTCTGGCGAAAGCCAAAAAGAAACTCAACATAATCGCCTACGCGCTTTCGGTTTTGATTGTTTACCCTTTTTTCGCTTTTGGGCACAGCGCAGTTTTGGGGCTTGTAGGTGTCGGACTGGTTTTAGTCAGCATTCCAGTTGCGCTTGTGATGGAGAAAATTTCCGAGGGCATTTTTGGCGGCGTTTCAGGCGACACTATTGGCGCAACCAACGAGGTGGCTAGGGCAGTTACGCTTATTTTGATTGCAGGCGTGTTGATGCTAATATGAAAGTTCCCGCGTTGATTATGGCTGGCGGATTGGGCAAGCGTATGGGGTTGCCAGTGGAGAAGCCGCTTCTGCCTTTCTTGGGCAAACCGCTTGTTGACTGGGTTGCAGAGGCAGTGGCGAGCGCGGAGAATGTATCGGAGTTTTACGTGATAACCAGCCCAAACACGCCTGAAACAGAGAAGCATTGCAAAAGCAAGGGCTGGAAAGTTCTGCGCACAGATGCCAAAGGCTACCACAATGATTTGAAGCAGGCAGCTCGCCAAGCCAATCTGCAAGGTCCCATCCTGACGGTTCCAGCAGATTCTCCAGCCGTCACAGGAAAATTTCTCGACAAAATCGTCAGCCAGTTCGAAGAATGCGGCACTGATTTCTACGCGGTTTTCGTGCCAATATCCGCCCGTGAAAAGCTGGGGCTTTCCGTTGATTCGACTGATGAGTACAAGGGGGAATGGTACGCCGTATCAGGAGTCAACATCATCAACGGCGCCAAAAGCCAGACAGAAGGAAAAATCGAAACAAAAGCCCTAATCACAGATGACGTTGAAGTGCTCCTGAACATCAACACAATTAAGGATTTAGAAATAGCTGAGAAAATAATGCAGAATATAGCTTGAATAGATGACTTGCCATTTTAGAGAAATCTTTAACATCCCCACATAACCTACTTTAAACCAGTCGCTGTTTCAGGAGACCCGCCTCAGATGAGCATACTTAGCCACGATAGCTTTTGGAATGCAGTGATAACGCTGCCGATGACTAAGCGGATGCTTAAGCTGTCGCTCCAGAAATGCTCCTCATGTGGCAGAACAGTGCTTGAAGCGGCGCTGGATTCCTACGCGGGAAAAACCGAACGCGACTGCAAAAAATGCAGCGGCCTTTACTCCCAGATTATTGGTTTCTGGGTTGAATTCCTTAGGCGAAGCTTAAACATTAAGCGGGAAAAAGTCGAGAAGCTCTTAGCTGACCCGTATGCGCGTCGGGCGGTGCTGAACTTAACTAAAAGCTTCGCTTACATGGGCATAAAAAAGCCGATTTCACTTTGTGCGCCGTTTTTGATTGTTTGGGATTTCACGCATAAATGCAACCTAAATTGCAAGCACTGCTACTCCAACAGCGGCGCGGTCGGCGAGGAAGAACTGACAACACGGGAGGCGTTGGCGGTGGTTGATCAGCTTGCAGATGCTGGAGTGACGGCGCTGGCTTTTTCAGGCGGCGAACCCCTGACTCGGAAAGACTTCTTTGAAGTAGCACGCCACGCCGCTGACCGCGGGCTCTACGTGTCCGTGGCTACAAACGGCACCCTGCTCACCAAAGAAAATGTAGCCAAGCTCAAGCAAGCAAAAGTCAACTATTTGGACATCAGCATTGATGGTGCAACGGCGAAAACTCATGATGAGTTCCGAGGCGTTCCAGGAGCGTTTGACAAGGCTGTGGCTGGGCTTAGGAACTGCGTAGAAGCTGATTTATGCGTCTGCATCGCGTCGACTGCGACGAAGAACAATTTTGAAGAGATGCCGGCAATCATCGACTTAGCCGAAGACGTAGGCGCTGAGCGGTTCACTTACTTCAACTTTATTCCAACGGGCAGAGGCAAAGCGCACTACGACCAAGACCTCTCAGCGGAAGAACGCGAAAAACTCATGCGGTACCTGTTGGCGAGGATGTCGAAAGGCTGCAAAACAACCATTCTCACAACCGCGCCCCAGCTTGCACGCGTCGGCTTGCAGTGTCAAGGACCGGGAGGCACAGGCGAAGTAACCATGTCGATGGCACACATGCAAACCGTCAAAGTAACCAAGAAAGCCGTACCGCTGGCAGATTTCATCGGCGGCTGCGGAGCAGGAAGACTGTACTGTTCACTGTCGCCTCAAGGGGATGTTCACCCATGCGTCTTTTTGCCCGTGAACGTTGGCAACTTGAAAACTGAAAAGTTTCAGGATATCTGGTTAAATTCATATCTTTTCAAAGCTCTGCGCAACAGAGGCAACCTGAAAGGAGCCTGCGGAAAATGCGCCTACAAATTCATTTGCGGCGGCTGCAGAGCAAGGTCAGCGGCCTACCACGGCGGGGACATGCTAAATTCCGACCCAGGCTGCATAATGGCGAAAGGTGTATAGTTATGGCTGGCACAGGACAGAAAACGGTTAAAATCTTCCGAGTAAAAAACGGCATAAGCGAAATCCTAAAAGAAGCCGTTGACGACTCAGGGTTACGCGGGAAACAAAAAATTTTTATCAAACCCAACATGAGCCACCCAGAATACGTTCCCGGCGTAGTAACATGCCCCCAACTCCTTGGCGAACTAGTGGGTCTGCTTCGGGATAACAATAGCGAAGTGATTGTTGGCGAATCCAACGGGTTTAATTATCCATGCAACTCGGCGTTTGAGAAAACAGGGATAGAGGCAGCCGTGGAGAAGGCAGGCGGCAGAGTCATCAATCTTTCAGAGGACAAAGTGGTCAAAGTAAAATTCCCAAACAACACCGCGCTGCAGGAGCTGCTTTTGCCGAAAACCGTGTTGGACGCGGATGCGGTTGTGGATTTGCCTTTGATGAAAACGCATGAGTTTACGATGTACAGTGGAGCCATCAAGAACCTTTTCGGCTGCGTCCCCAGCAACAGGCGCATTTACCTGCACCCGTATCTGCCAGAAGTTTTCTACAGGCTGTACTCAATCATAAAGCCCCAGTTAACTGTCATGGATGCGCGAGTTGGAATTGAGGGAAATGGCCCAACAAAGGGCGAACCCGTAAAAATGGATTTGATGCTGACCAGCAACGACGCATTAGCCATCGACATAACAGCGGCAGAAATCATGGAGTTAGACTGGAAACAAACATACCTGAACTACATTGCCAAAAAAACAGGCATGCAAAAGGAAGCAATCGCGGTGCAGGGTTTGCAGGTCAACGAGGTAAAGCGCAGGTTTGAGCCGCCGAGAATTGATTTGCCAGTGAAGGCGCAGATGAAAATCTACCAGCATGAGTACCTCACAAAGATGCTGTTTTGCTCGCTGGATGTTGTTAAGCTGTTCCAGAAGGTAACCATGGCGTACAGGCGAGAGCCCGTACAGGTTGCTTAGCCAAGCGCTTCATCGTAGACTTTGAGTGCATCCTTCACAACTATGCGCCAGTCAAAGTGTTCCAGAATTGTTTTTCGGGCAAGCGCCGCCATCTCCTGTGCCTCCGCTGGATGCTCAAGCAAGTAAATTATTTTGTCAGAGAACTGCTTTGCATTGAATGGTTCAACCAAAAACCCGTTTTTCCCGTTTTCAATGGTTTCTGGGATTCCGCCTACCCATGTTGTCACCACGGGCAGACCTGTTGAGAGCGCTTCTAAAACGGCGAATGGGTGGTGCTCGTAGAAGGTGGAGAACGCGAACACGTCTGCTGCTTGGTAGAGTTTGGGGAGTTTTTTGTCGGGGAAGTAACCCGTGAAAATTATGCTGTCTTTCACTTCGAGTTTTTCTGCGTGAGCGATGAGTTTTCGCATTTCGTCGCTTTGCCCTTTGCCTGAAATTATGAATTTCGCGTTTTTGAACCGCTTGACGACGGCGGGCATGCTTTCGATAAGCGTGAATAAGCCTTTGCGTGCATAGAGCCTGCCTACTGAAACGATGGCTAAATCGTCTGGGTTAAAGCCGAGTTCAGATTTGATTTTGCGTTTGTCTTTGGCTGGCTGAAACTTTTTGGTGTCAACTCCGTTGTGGATAACTCGAATCTTGCGTTCGGGCACATTGTAGTAGTCAAGCAACTCGCGTTTCGTGAAATGGCTTACTGCAATGATTTTGTTTGCTTTTTCAAGCATTTTTTCCTCAAAAATCCGCAGAAACCAGTTGAAGCTAACCATAAACTTCTCGTTAGCGTTGAGCCTGCTGTAGGGTTCGCCGCGGATGGCTTGTGCTTCACCCTTCCATGTCGAGTGGACAGTGCAGACCAATGTTTTTCCAAAGTTGGGCGGCACTGCAAAGTTAGGCGTCAGGGGCAAGTTTGCATGTGTAATATCCACCGTAATGTTTGAGCGTTGGCTGTTTAGTTTGCGGTAGCTGGAGGCAGCAAGCAAAAACGACTTTACAACTGGTATTTTGGGGATTTTCAGGAAAAACACTTTCAGCTGTTCGTTGACTTGCAGGTCCAGCGACTGGTCCGAGCCTGTGACTACGTAGATTTTGTAGCCGTTCTTCATGAGCTCGTTGGATAGGTAGTAAACGTAGGCGCCTGTTCCGCCAGACAGCGGCCAATATTCAGGTGAAATGAAGCATACGCTACGCACGGCTTTTCCTCCCTTTGCCCCGCAGGTAGTTAAGGGTGGTTGCTGTTGCGCCGACAAACCAAGCCGCCGCCCGCACAAAATAAAGCACAACCAATCGAAAAGCATCTGTGTCATGGAACTTGACGGCAATTCTGGCGGCACAATAATCGAAGTAAACAATCATGAACGCTAAAATTAAACCTGAACCGAGCCAAAGAAGCCTGACTGCGGGAATGATTCCGACGAGGAAAAAGACGATGACCGCCAAAAGAAGCACGGGCTGGATGTTCATCCCGAAATCAGTGATTTCATCGCCCTTCGCCAAGCCACCATGCTTGAAATACAGTTTCAAAGTGTTCTTTCCGTACTGCATCTGCTGCCTATAGTAAGCCCTCAGCGTCGGTCTGTTGTAGTGGTAGCAAACTGCACTGGGCTCGTACGCGATTTTGTAGCCTTTGGCGCTTACGCGATAGCCCAGGTCCGTGTCATACTGGCTTGGCAGGTTCTCATCCCATCCGCCAGCCTCCTCGATAACCGCCTTTTTGAGAAGCAGGTTCATGGTGGCTATGCGGCTCGTGTATTTTCCTATGCGACTGTAGCGGTTTTTCAGTTCGTAGCCGATGCTTTTTGCCCACGGGTTTTGGGTGTTCCATGTTTCGATGCTGCCGCTGACTCCTGCCACCTGTGGCTCGTCCAAGCGGGGCACAAGTTTTTTTAGCCATCGCTGCTCCACTTTCGCGTCAGAATCAATGAACCCCAAAACCGGGTGCTGTGCAATTTTCGTGGCGTAATTGTAGGCTGCTGGGGCGTTTAAGCGGATGGAAACAACTTTGACTGGGTACTGCTGCGCCTTTTTGACGGTTTCATCTTTTGAGGCCCCATCCATAACGATGACTTCAACATAGCCCGCTGGGTAATCAAGCGCCAAGATTGATTTGAGGCATTCTTCGATTGTCTGCTCGTTATTGTAGGCTGCAACGATGATTGAAACTTTAGGAAACTCGTCAGCCGCCAACTTTGCTTAACTCCTCATGTAAGCTGAAACTATCGATATGAGAATTTTGAATCCGTCAAACATCGGGTCAACTCCAGAATGCCCGTAGGTTCGCTGCTCAAAACTTATCGGCACCTCAGTGATTCTGAACTTTTTTTTAGCAGTTTTAACCAGCATTTCAGATTCTATCTCGTAGCCTCCTGACTTCGGCTTTTGGCTCAAGAGCACTTCGCGTTTCATTGCACGGTAACCTGATTGAGAATCAGTGATGGCGACGCCCGTTAGCATCTGGATAAAATAGTTGAATAGGCGCACTCCAAAAGCGTTCAGTCTCCTTGCTGCCACATGCTTGTGGTTCAGGTACCTTGAGCCGATAACTAGGTCTGCTTTGTCCTGCTGGACTGGCGCCAAGACCTCTGGCAACTCTTCAGGTCGGTGTGAACCGTCTGAGTCGATGGTGACTATAATGTCGCCTTTAGCCTTGGCGAAACCGGCACGGAGAGCATAGCCTTTGCCCAAGTGCCGCTTCAGGGTAAAAAGTTTGACGCTATGTTTTTTGGCGACTTCAAGCGACTGGTCATACGAGCGGTCATCCACAACTATAATTTCACTTTCGCAGCCGGTTTGCTGCACCGCCGTTTTGACGCGGTCAATTATGTTGCCTATCGTTAATTCCTCGTTGTGCATGGGAATTATTATGGAAAGCAGCATTTTCTTCTGGTTCATTTAACTTTTAGATGCCAATGGAAGAGCTTATAAAGTTTGGGTGCTCCAACCTTGTTAGCACTTTAATAGGTTAGTTCGGGGTTTACATGGAAACCGCTTTGCAAAGTAAAGTTGGCAGTGACAGGAAAGTGTGGTTTTCCATGTGGTTTTTAGGGGCGATTGTTACTTTCGGGTTGGCGTTTTTCCCCATGTTTTACCGCCTGATTGACGGCAGGAACAGGCATTTTCAACATGAGGAAGAATTAGAAAATCAGATCACCACTTATTTGAGGAATCAGGGAAAGGAGCCGCCGACAAAAAATAGGCATTTTGTGCAGAGGAACGCGAAGGCGTGGGCTGCCAGCATCATTCTGGTCATTCCAGCCTTCGTCATCGTTTACCTTTTGTCTAAAGATTTATTGGTGCATGAACGAAGTCAAGACGAATTTCTTGCGGCTGCTTTTCCAGAAAGAATTTTTATGACCCAGACGATACCGATAAAAACTTATGTTTTGATTACAATTGTTACGTTGGGCGTTGGCGGAGTTTACTGGCTGTATAAGGTTGTTAACTTGTATAACGCTCACTTTAAAGCTCAACTCCAAGTTGAAAAAGAAGTAAGTAGGCTAATGGAGGAAGAAAAAATTGTCGGACAAATGTAAGGAACGAAGGTTTATCAGCCATGGCGGAGACATCTGGGGGTTTAGCCGAAAATACAATGTTCCCCTTGAAGAAGTGCTTGAGTTCAGCGGACCCATCAATTTTCTTGGTCCTTCACCTAAAGCTGTAGAAGCTGTCAGGCAGTATGCCAAGCTCATAAAGTTCTATCCTGACCCAAACCCAGTGGAGTTCAAAGCAGAAGTCGCCAAATACGTGGGACACGGCGTCGAAGAGGAAAACATTGTTTTAGGCAACGGGTCAATAGAGCTAATTTACGCAATCACAGAAATCCTGCCTCGTGGCTTTAACGCGGTTATCCCTGTGCCCTCGTTCTCGGAGTACGAGAGAGCCGCTTTACGCGTCGGCAGCAAACCAGTGTTTGTTCAGTTGCCAGAAAACTTCGCGTTGGAAAAGGACAAAATCAAGAAAGCAGTAACTGAGGACACCAAAATAATGTGCATTTGCAACCCCCACAGCCCCTCAGGCACATTGTACAGCAAAGAAGAATTATTGGACCTTGTTGACTTCTGCCGCAAAAAAAACGTAGTCTTCAGCGTAGACGAGAACTACATCGAGTTTGCAGAGAAAGGGCAGAACACCACGCTGGCAGGCATGGTGATGGAGTACGAGAACCTCTTTGTAATCAGGTCGGTGACAAAATTCTACGGCATGGCTGGCATACGCTTAGGCTACGGCATAGCATCGCCAAGCCTAATTGAGAAACTTGAGGCGGTTAGGTTGCCGTGGAGCATTAACGGTTTGGCGAGCGCAGCCACGTTGGCAGCGTTTAACGACGCCGATTTCATCGAGAACACTAAGAGAACAATCGCCAAAGAACGAGAAGCGCTTGCAAAAAGCCTTGGCGAAATCGAAGGATTACACGTTTACCCGTCAGTAACAAACTTTCTGCTCGTAAAAATCAGAAACCGAAAAATCACATCCACCAAGATGAGGGATTTGCTGGCTAAAGAACAAATTCTAATCCGCGACTGCTGCACCTTCGTAGGCTTAGACGACAGCTACTTCAGAATCACAGTCCGATCAGCCAAAGACAACCAAAAGCTCACAGAAACAATAGAACAAATCCTTGGCAAAGGCTCATAAGAAAACAGCAAAGCGATACCAAAGCACGTCAGTGTGTTGTGTTCCGCTAAAGCTATAAACTTGCGAATTATCGTTTTAAGCTAAACGTTTCACTGAAATAGACTTCACCAAGGATGCTTGAATTGGAATGAAAGTGGTTGTTCACTGGAGCGGCGGAAAAGACTGCTGCACGGCACTTCACAAAGTGGTTGAGCAGGGTCACGAGGTAGCGTGCCTTGTCACTTACATTTACATGGAGCCTTACGTTTTCCACAGCTTCAAAGTCATTGAGCAACAAGTCAAAGCCCTCGGCATGCCTCATCAATTCGTCAAAATCACTGACAACCGCTACGACGACATTATGGGAACCTTGGAGCGGCTGCATAAGGAAGAGGGAGCCAAAGCCATTGTAACAGGTGACATAGACAATGTGCATCACCGGCGGGTATGGAAAGACGCATGCAGAAAACTAGGCGTAGAGCTTATGATGCCGCTGTGGGACCGCCCATTCAACCTGATTCCAGGAAATCGTCGCCGCAAACGAATCATGGAAATGGAGCAAACAACTGGGGTTAAGGCAATTCTCAGCTGCATTGACCAACGGTATTTCACCGAGGAGTGGCTTGGGCGTCAGATTGACAGGAAATGCATCGAGGACATGCAGCCCCTAGTGGGTCCAGCAGGCAAAGGAATAGACGTTTCAGGCGAACCAGGCGAGTACCACTCCACAAGTCTTGACGCTCCGCTGTTCAAGCAACGCGTCGAAATTACAAAGTTCACCAAGAAAAGCAAAGTGGTCGATTTCGGCGGTTCACCATTCAGAGAGGGGAACTTCCTGTACATGGACATTGAAGAAGCCACTCTTAAACCCAAAGACGCAGGCAGCGTCGCTCAACAAATTGCCGCGTTTTAGCCGTTTTACGGCAATGTTGATAAAGCAAAAATACGCCTAAATAGCAAGGCTGGAGTTGAAGCTGGTTGGTTGAGAAAGAAGTTGTTGGCAACCTAAATGTTGTTTGGCTCTGCGGGGGAACAACCGCCGACATATCTCCAGCGCAGCCGTTAAAGTTCAACATGAACGAGGCTTGCGAAAAAATCAAGAAGCAGCACTGCAAGATCCGCGTGAAATCCCAGATGGTTTTGATGTTTGATTACATGAAGCTGGACGTTAGCCTCTTCGACGGGGGACGAATGCTCATCAAGAACGTGAGTGATAAAGAAACGCCAGTGCAAGCTTACCGCGATATTCTCAAAACAATCAACATAACGGTATAACACCAAAAAGCCACAAAGCACATGAAAAAGCACTGTTCTGCATAGAAAAGTGCACGCCTTTTTTCTATGTTGAAGTATGTTGAATCATGTTTGGAGCCTAAAAGGATCATCTATCAGACCGGAGGGTAGACTGTAGCGCACACACAAACGCCTAAACATAGGAAACTAAGAGCCAAATCTAATTCCAACTCATGTGCGGCGAAAAATTAACGATGCGCCTTTCTTAACTGCGCTGCCTAAGCCTTCCTGTTTAACTACGCGGACCAGCTTAGACGCTGTCGACCTCTGGCAGCCGCGCTGGAAATCCCGCTGGATCTTCACTAACATGTCGTAATCGAACTCTTTGGTTTTTACCCTTGCCAAATAGTTATCCAGCTGGTCGTACAAGCCTTGGCTTATGACTTCATCATACAGTTTGCTGCCTGGACACGCGATATAAATGTTGAACATGCACCAGTCCGCCTTAAGCGTTTTGGCAAAGTTGAAGGTGGCATTCATGTCAGCTACTGTTTCGCCGGGGATGCCTAGCATGAATGAAGTAGCTGTCTGTATGCCTGCTTGCCTGCAAATCTCAAATGTTTTAACAACTTCCTGCAGGTCAATGTCTTTGTTGAGTTTTTGCTGAATTCTAGGTGAGCCTGACTCGACGCCAAAGAAGATGGTTTGGCAGCCGGCAGATTTCATTTCAGCAAGCAGTTCTTTGGAGATAAGGTCGGCTCTGGTTTCGCACGTCCATTTCAGGTCTATTTTGTTGTTTTTGATTAGTTGGCACAGCTGGGAGGTGCGTTTTTTGTTTATGGTGAAGTTGTCGCCGACGAAGTAGATTCCCCTTGAATTGTAGACTTCAACCATGTGCTTTAATTCGTCTATGACTCTTTGAGGTGAGAAGGCTCGGCACGCTGTGCCCCACAGTTCCCTGGTTTCGCAGTAAGCACAGTTGTATGGGCATCCCCGCAGCATGCTCACTGTGTCGACGGGTTTAACAGTCAAATAGCTTAGCGCGCGGTCGTACATACGCATTGGCAGCAGATGACGCGCTGGAGGGGGAACTTGATCTAAATCGCTGATGAATTCAGGAGCCGCCTTCGCTATTTCTCCGCCAATCATGCATGCTACACCTGGGATTTTGGCGATTGCTGCTTCTTTTGCGTTTTTCTTGATGCTGGTGGCAAGCTGGACCATTGCCTGTTCGCCCTCGCCAATGACTGCGTAATCTATCTCTGAGTGCTCCAGCATGGTTTGAGGCATATACGAAGGATGCGGGCCTCCCACTACAACCCTGCAAGACGGACAGGCTTCCTTGACTGCTTTAGCTGTCTCGATGCACCTTGAATAAGTCAAAGAACTGCAGGTTATCCCGACTATTTCTGGGGCACGTTTTTTCACTTCCGACTTGACTTCTTCAATCGGACGCTCCAGTAGGTAATTATCGAATATTTCTACTTGGAAATCATTCTTCTCTAAAGCTGCGGCGACATAAGCTAAGCCTAATGGAGGAAGCTTCCCCGCCATGCCCCAAGGTGATTTTTCAGGCGGAGCGGTGGTCATGAGTAAAATCAAGGTCTGGCTTCTCCATGTTCAGTTTTTTCTGTTCTCTTTTTACTTCCACAGGCTGCTTGCTTTTGCACTTACTGCTCTGCGGAAATGCGCGAATATTAGACGCGCCGCGCCTAGACCCCACATTTTTCCGTGCTTAAACATGCCTAACGCGCTGACGAAGTAGGCGGGGCTAAGGTAGAAGCTTTGGAATGCTTGTTCCCTAATCTGTGTTAATTCTTGCATGGTCATGTTTGGAATTTCGAAGGTGGGGGTAGCAGTGTCATATTTGTCAAAGTCAGTTACCTTGAGGGATCCGTTCGCTTTGACCTCTTCGTACATGGGTGTTCCAGGGTAGGGAGTGGCAATGTAGAATCCTACGTCGTTGGGGTTTAATTCTTTCACGAACCGAATTGTTTCCCAAGCGCTCTCTTTTGTTTCGCCAGGAAAACCCAAAATGACGCCGGCAACAGTCATTAACCCTGCTTCTTTAGCCCATTTAAACGCTCTTCGGGTCTGAGTAAGCGAGAAGCCTTTGCCCATGCTGTTTAAAACTGTCTTTGAACCGGATTCGACTCCGAACCAAACAGCTATGCAGCCAGCCTCCTTCATTTTCACAAATAGTTCTTTACTTACCATGTCAACTCGGGTTTCACAATCCCACTTGATTTTTAGGCCTCGGCGCTGGATTTCCTCGCAGATCTGCATGGTTCGAGCTTGATCCACGGTGAATGCATCATCATAGAACGTAAATTGGTTTGCATAGTAGTTTTTGTGGAGAAACTCTAACTCGTCAACTACGCTTTTTGGGCTGCGCATGCGGTATTTTCTGCCGAACATTCTGACAGCCGTGCAGAAGTTGCACCAGAACACGCATCCTCGACTAGTCATAACTGGATAGGGAATCGTTCCGTACTTCCGCAGGTTCTCTGTATGCTGCCAAAGGTGAAGCGCTGGATACGGCAAACTGTCAAGGTCTTCTAAAAAAGGTCGGTCAGGGTTTTTCACTATTGCCGAGCCGTTTCTGCAAGTGGTGCCTATAAGGTCATGGTAAGGCTGGTTGTTTTCGACTCTTTGTGCAAGCTCAAGCATAGTGTTTTCGCCCTCTCTCCTGACAACAACATCTAGTAATGGCTCTTCTTGCAGTGCCTTGTCATCCCAGAAAGTCACGTGAGGCCCTCCGATTGCAGTTATGCATTTTGGCCAAACTTCCTTGGCTATCTTCATTATTTTAAGCGCGGATTTGTATGTTAGAGTTGTACAGGTGACTCCAACTATGTCAGGCTTAACCTTAGCAATTTCTTCTTTGAACTGGTTATGACTGATTTTTTGCGCTTGGCAATCAATCACGTTAACTTCAAAATGATTCTTGTACAATACGGCACCTAAGTACCCGATGCCTAACGGCATAAAGGGCGGATGCTGATGGGAACCAACAGGGTAGGGTGGATTGACAAGAGTTACGCGAGTTTTCATTTTCTTCCCTGAAACAATAGAGTTTAGACCTTGTAGTTCATTTACTTTATGCAAAACGGCTTAGTTTTTTGCAAGTCCTCTTGATACCAGCTTACACGGTTAAAGTGGCGGATTAAGTAAAGGGAAATCAGGTGCTTATCATTTGGGCGTTTCTTTAGGCTTTAAATAACATTCCTTAATATCCATGTAAAGCCAATTTCTCTTCCAATTCTTTGACTTCTCCTGCTTTTTCTTAGACTTAAACTTGCCAATTCCGATGGATTCTTTGAAAAGCGGCGCATCAACAACTGTACTGTGGTAACCTTGCCCGTCTTCACTTGAAACATCTATGTCCTTTTCGTCAGCCAACTCTTTTAGCTCTTTGATGGAGTCTGGGTCGATTCTGCGCCCCAGCCATTCTTCGCCGAAGAAGTTAAGGTTAATGCAGTTCAGCATGGGTCTTAAGCCTGTGCCAACGACTTCTTTGAGGACGTCGTAGGTGTCGCCTGAAGGATTTTCCAGAGGCATCATGAAAGCCATTCCCAACTGCTTTGCCATGCTCTCGTAATAGCCCGAGTGGACAATGGCGCATCCTGCCCCGACAATGTCACCTGTGACAATGCCCTCGATGCCCTCTTCATCATGCAGTTTTGTGAGCGCTCCAAGAATATCCTCGTATGGCTTCTTAATTCTCACAACCTTCAAATGGGTCCCTAAAGTTTGCGATTGCAGCGCCATTACCTTGAAACTATGAAAAACGTAAGGCCTCATGTATTCAAAACTGAGAAGATAGGCAACTTGGTGGCCCTGTTTGATGACTTTGTGGTAAGCTAAGCAGCATTCTTTGCCGCCGCTCCAGTGGACGACAACTTTCATTTTGAGGTCTCTTCCTTCTGGGAAAGGCACGTAAAAGGGCTATAAACCTTTTCTTTAAACCCTACCCCGAGCGGTAAAACACGCTTTAGCACAAGGTTTCACGGTTTTTGGAAATTGTTATGTATTCCAGTAATAGATTTTGGAGTAGTGATTGTGCAAGTTGAATGATGTATCGTTGTAGATTATGTCCAGCCTCAACCCGTAGGTGCTTAACTCTTGATTAATTTTTGCCCATATAACAGGAGATAAAGCGTCGGAATTCCATAATCCCCAGATCTTGTCGGTTTGCGTTCTCATTCCCCAACCGTAGTCTTTTGGAATGACAAGAGCGACTTGCGCGTCTTCGGTTGCAAACGTGTTTTTTTGGCTGGAGTGTATCTGATTCCAGAAGCTTTGCATTGCGTCAAACAGGTCTTCGGTTAGGATTCCGTACTGGTTTGTGCTGGGGTAGGTAGGATAATTGAAGACAGCTATGTATTTTGCTCCAGCGTGGTAAGCGGTGAACAGGTCTTGAAGCATGGCTGTTCCATTTTCAAGGTAGGGCGGTTCGCTTGAAGAATAAGTTATTATAGCGCCCCACTGCTTGCCTTGCACGTCTGCTGCTCCTCTGCAAAGGGCTATTTGTTGAATCTTGCTGGTCTGGTTGTTTCCGCCTAACTCTACGAACACACAGTTATAACCCGCAAGATAATCAAACCAGTATAAAGCGTAATCAGACGTGAAAGCAGGTATGCCCAGCGTTTTAAGATCCTGCATACTGGGGGTGGAACTGATGCTTGCTACGTAATTATCCGCAGCTTCGCTGTAGCTCGTTACGTTCGAAAAGATTGTCGTGTCATTATTCCAAGCGCCCGAGTCGATTTGCTTTCCACCCGGCTCATCGAAAAAGTAGATTCCTAAAAGCTTATCGCCGTATCTTTCTTTGGCTTGTTCGACCCACTGGATCTGCCATGGATAAATCAAATGGGAGATATATGCGAAATACACAATAATATTCAAGCCGTTGCTGACGGCGCAATCGCAGACTTGAGTCAGGGCTGTTCCGTTGACTGTTTCGTTTAAAGTATCCAGCGTCCAAGAGTCTACAATGAATAGGTTGGTGTAGTTTTTTACTTTATCTATCAGCTCCTTTGCTTGAATGGTTGTGTTCAATCCGAAGGTTACCCCAAAATAAACGCCGTTATTCTCGGGCACACTTTGGCTTGGGCGTTCAAAATAGATTAGTGGCAAGAGAATGGAAACAATAAGGAGAGCTGCAATCAAAACTACCCAGGCCGTCTTCATTTTGTCTCATTGTTGTCTAATCACTGGAAATATATAGGTTTTTTATTCAGAAATTACCTGCTAAATAAATCAAATTAGGCGCGTAAAAAATGATTGCAGCCTATCGGTAAGAAAGACGCTAATCACTTCATTATTTTTTAGCGAGCCAAAAACTCAATTCAGGCTTGCAGAGGAGACGATAAATTATGGATAGCGGATTAGGAATCCATGTGCTGTTTTCATAATAGTCTGTTCGCTTTGCGAACTCATATTCTTCTTTTCTGAAGATTTCCTCTATGCTTTTGTGATTTAAAGCGTGTTCTTTTTTATGCCAGTAATCAGACAGGGTATAATCGATTGAAGGAATTTTTACTCCGATAATTTCTAAGTATAAGATGTTAAGCAGCGGGTTTGAATGAAAATAGATGCCTTTTATAAAGTTCGCTAAGCCGTTTGGTTCAGGTTCCCAATAGAAGGGAGAGGCTTCATGGTCAACGTAGAGTACTCCGCCCTTTTTCAGAAAGCGAGAGACAGCAGTGACCGCTCGGGTGTAGTCGGGCAAGTGATGAAGCACAGAGTAAAATGTTATTACGTCAAATTTGCCTACTTTAAAATTCAAATTCTCTATTCGCGAATTAACGACAGCTAACTTATTATTTTTCAAGTAATCGCTGAATTTACTTCGAAGAATTGCGCACATTTCTGCCGAGATATCTACTGCCGTGACATTATAACCCATCTTTAGAAGTTTGCCTGTTAGGTTGCCAGTACCTGCACCCACATCAAGAGCGTTTTTCTGGTTATCCGTCACAAGTTTATTCATCATTTCCAATTTCGCAGTCAGTCTTGTCTGCTCTTTTTTACTGTAAACTTCAGGATGGATCAATTCATAATACTGTGCTTCTTTTCGGTGGACCAAAATGTTTGCTTGAAAAATTTTTTCTGTAAGCGTTTCCTCTTCGGGCAATTGTTTTTTCCCCACCTCATTCTCGTGGTTATCTTTGCCTTTAAATGGATTTAGGGATTTATATGATTTGGAAAATAAGCTGCTTTAAGGTAATGACAACAAGAAACAGGGGGGAATTTGGTTTTTCCTAAGCATTAACAGAGACAATGCGCGCGCCTATCCGTATTATTTAAGATGAAAAGGCAAACATCGAATTTAGGTTAAACTGATAGGCTTAGCATAAACAAAAAAACAGTTTAATCACTAAGCCATCATAAATCAAAATCCCCGGTGCTCCTTGAAAACATTAAGCCAGAATGCTCTACAAAGAGATGGGGGATTGGTAAAATTTAGCATTTAGCGTTTGCTGGGGCTCTGGATTTGCTCTTTTTGGAGAAAAAGACAAATGAATACCCTTATGAATTGAACCAGAGCCCTCTCAGACCATATCTCTTCTCCAATGCTTTTCAGAGACTAAAAAAGGGGAAAGTGATGTTTCTGTCGGCATTTTTTATGGTCGCTTCCGAAGCATCGATAGTACCACTAAAGCGAGAACCACGATAATCAAAACGAATAGGCCCACGATTGCGGGAACAAAGTATACGTCAGCGACAGATGTCGGAGTAGCTGTTGGAGCGGCAGTAGTTACAGGCGCGGTTAATGTGAAGCTGTATTCTGAGGATGATGACCCGTAAGAGTTGGATCCGGCAAAGGTAGCGATGGCTGTGTATGTTCCCGGTACGGCTGAAGCGGTGTTATAAGCTAAGCTATAGTGGCCGCTCGCGTCGCTTGTGACAGCGGGTAGGTTAATGGTGTTGCCGTTAGGGTCGATAAGAGTTATTGACACTGGAACTCCGGTTGCATCCGTCGGTTTAGGCTGTTGCATATACAGGTATTCCATCCATTGCTGCATACTGGCGTCAGATATCGCTGGAGTGCCCTTCGTGCTTAGAGAGTTCACTCCCAACGCACCGGGAGATTGGTCAGTTACTGAGCCCTGTATTGTTACAGGGTTTCCAATGGTGCCGCCCGGCGTCGCTGTGACGGTTGTGGCGCTTGGTCCCTTGCCGTAACAGTAAACCATGTTGTCATAAAGGTTGCCGGATATCATGTTGCCGTCTGCGATAGCCAAAGTAGTGGCGCCACTTTGAGTTACGAAATCTTGTACTGCCCAAATTAACTGTCCGTTGGTTACGTTTATGCAGCGAATTTCCGAGCCACGCCAGAGAGGTTTAGTGGGAGAGTGCTCACTTGAGTACATGTAAATCACGCCGTTGCATACAATACCCATGTCAAGTGGATAATTGCCGTATGGGCTTTCATAGCCAACATTTGAAGCGGTGTAGTTCCAAAGTATTGTCCCTGTCGTGTCGTTGTAGCCGATTAGAACTCCTCCGTAGCCGCCCATCATGAGTGTGCCGTAGGCAATCACGGGAGCTCCCTCGGTTGATGTCCCTGAACCACCGTAAACGTCCCATGCGCCCATCGGAGCAGATGGCCCCCACAAGAGGTCTCCAGTGGCTAAACTGTAGCCAAACCATTGTGTGGTCTCTTTTGCAAACAAACAGAAGACTTGGTCGTCATAACTATAGGCAAAATTGGCGCCACCTGCCAGGTAAGTTATGTTGCTGATTGGCAGAGGAGCTGGGATTGTTTTATTCCAAAGCAGCGATAAAGTGTAGCCTAGGTTTGAGTTAGCTTGTGGGTCTAGAGAAGGTCCGTATGGGTCTCCGCTATACACTGTCGCACCATAATTTATTTTGACGCACCATGCGTACATTTGGGCTGTATCGGCTGTAATGGATGCGGAATATCCTGGACCTGAGAAAGCGTATCCGAAGAGTTCTTCAGGCACACGATTGTCGTTTGAAATAACTGCAGTAATTGATCCAGGGTTCAGGCCGACCAGGGCTGGCATTGTTACGTTCATTGAGTATGACGAGTGATATTCATCGGCCACGGTCCAGGTTCCGCTAGCAGTATTATTGGATGAGCCGAGTGGCAAGCCATAAGTGAGCCATGGTTGGTAGTTGACAGCGTTTATTGTTGCTCCTACAGGAGGTCTCCATTGCTGTTCAACAGTGCTTGTTCCAGGAGCGCCAAATGGGATTGCTTGGGTTGAGTTCCAACAGAGAATATTGCCCGTGGCAGCATTGTAGCTGTATATTAGTATGTCTCCGTTTTGATCCGTTGCTCGCGTGCCGCTGGGCACGTTAGTCAGTGTCAGTATCCAGTTTCCAGTAGATGCGTCAAGCATGTACCATGTGCTCCCTTGGACCATCCATAGGTATGAGTCTATTCCTTGCCCGTTAACGGAATAGTAGTGGAGTAGTTGACCGAATGACAGCGCTGGATAAGTTTCAAAGAGAGAATCACTACCGCCGAAGGTGCCAGCCGCCAAGACCGCGTTGTTGTTGAGGCCGTTGTCAGTGCCATTCTTATACCATAGCTGTTCACCAGTGTACAGACTTACTGCATAATAGCCGTATTTAGGAGTATTTTCGGTTGTGGGGTCGTTCATGTACACTATTCCGTTCATGATTATCGGCGTCGCGAATACGGTTTGATAGTCATTACTGTCGGAGGTTATGCCAGGCCACTGTGCGTCTAAGATGCCTCCAGGGTACCCAGGAGTTTCAGGCTCTTGCCAAAGGATGTGAGCGCTGGTGGGTCCTGTACCCTCGTTTTGGAATTCGGGTGTGCTTAACCAGCTGCCGCCGAGGTAGTTGCTGGCAAGAATCGACCATTCTCTGTTTGCAGCGTTTATTGGCAGTGTCCAGTAGTTTGTCGGAAGTGGAGATTCTACCCATGACGCTAATGGTGTGCTCGTTACCGAAAGCGTGACCACGTTGCTTGTGGCGGGTTCAAAATAGTCGCCGACATAGATTGCGCCGCCCGGATTGGGGTTGGTGCCGTTTGCCAGTGTTTGGCCGGGCCAGCTAAATACTAAGGTGTAATTGCCAACTTGATCAGGCGTGAAAGTTGTATATGTACTGCCGACTTGATCGCTGGTGAACGGCCCCAGCGTTGTTGTGGTTCCGTCAGGCGCCGTAACATTCACGATAAAGCCGCGAAATAAGTCACCCCCAGTGCCCGTTGCGGTGGGTACTATGCAGTCAAGCCACATAACAATCTGAGTGTACTGGCCAACGCCTACTGACGGTGGCGAAACGCTCAGGTAAGCCCAAGTGGGAATATTCCATGAAGGCGTATGCGCGCTAGTAGTTGGTATCAGTGTTACTGAAGCTGTCATCGAAAGTATAAAGAATATAGAAATCATAATAGCTGCAATTTTATTTTTTAACGTTTTCATTTTGTTTTTTCCTTTCCTTAAATTTTATTTTGGATTCGGCAAAATTGATTTGTAAAAATTGTCCGCATCCAAACAATACCACGTGAGCGGTGGATGTAGTTAAGGTGTTGTTGGTAGGATTTCCACCAACAGCAAGTTTTCACCAACTGCAACAAATGGTTTCGGGAGACCCCAATGAATTCGCCTGCGGTGTTGAATAACTTAAATATTAGTCTGGGCAGAACGCTTGATTATAGTTATTTGAGAGACTGTGAGGACAACAATTAAGGGTTAATGGCGTTTAGGGTTTGCTGGGGCTCTGGATTGCCCTTTTATGGAGAAAAAGACAAATGAATACCCTTATGAACTTAACCAGAGCCCTCTCAGCCCATATTTTTTCTTCAGTGCTATTTTAAGACTAAAAAAGGGGAAAGTGATGTTTCTTTTGGCATTTTTATGACCGTTTCCTAAGCACTAACAAAGCTAGAACGATTAAGCCTACGATGATTAAGACGAACAAGCCTACGATTGCGGGGACAAAGTACAGGTCAGCGACAGATGTCGGAGTAGCTGTAGGTGCAGCAGTAGTTGCTGGTAAATCGAAAGCCATGGAAGTTTCCGCTGATGAGCTGTAGTACGAGTTGGATCCGCCGAATGTTGCAATGATTCTGTATGTTCCTGGTATGTTGGGGGTAAAGGTGTATGAGTATTGTCCTGTTATGTCGCTTGTGGTTGTGCCCATGGTGTATTCGTTGCCGTTCGGGTCAATGTACGATAACGTTACTGGAACGCCTGTTGCGTTCAAAGGTTCTGGCTGCTCTTGATAGAGGTACTCCATCCATTGACTCATGCTTGCGTCTGAGATTGCGGGTGTGCCTGCGGCAGGTATTCCTAAGCACGTTTGGCCAGGAGATTGATCAGTAACAGTGCCTTTTATCAACACTTGAGCGGCGTTATTCACGACTGGTACAACATTCACCGTAGTAGCCGTATTGCCTTGACCGAAACCATAGAGTTGGTTGTCGTAACCGTTGTCTGCAACCATGTAGCCATCGCTGAAAGCTGGGAACTGCCACCATCCATGTTCAGTCCATATCTCGGCGCCAGTGGTTTCGTTTAGATCATAAATGCCGTAGCCTTGGAACATTGGTTCGCCCACATGGGAGTGCTCTCCGTTAGTGGCGTATAGTTGTCCGTCAACCGCTGTCATCTGGATTGTGCCTGCTAAGCCGCCGAATGGATAGGTGCCGTAGGGAGTATTGAGTCCAGCGTCTGGTCCTTGCCATGTCCACAGTGGTTGACCTGTCAGAACGTTATAAGCGTGGATGTTTCCGTCGTAGCTACTTGTAAACATAATGCCTGTTGAGGGATCAATGTCGCTGCACATGTCATAGGTGCCCCAAGCAGTAGCGTTCGCGGACGGCGGAATTTTCCAAATCTGAGCTCCCGTTGTAAGGTTGAAGCCGTACCAAGTCTGGTCTCCGAGGGTTGATAGGGTCATGACTCCATCAGCCATAGCTCCTGCTCCAGTGTAAAGGTACAAGTATCCGAATAGGCCAGTTTCGTTTTCCTGCCATAGTTGCGCACCAGTGGTTGTACTGTAAGCTGTTAACTCTAGTAGCGGAGTAGTTGTATTGAGTTTGTCTGCGTAAGTAACCAACACGCCGTCAGCGTAATCAAGGTGTAAGAGAGACGCGCCCACGGCTGGGATTGATGTGTTCCACATTACTCCCACAGGCCAGTTGTATACAAGTGAAGCGGATGGACTCCACTCTTCAAGGCCAGCGCCAGTCGTCGTATATGAGCCCACGATGCATTGAGTTGAATTCCAACAAGATATGTAGTTGCTTCCAACAGTGTAAGCCAATAGATCCCCTTGAGAGTCATATGCGTATGCGCTGCCAGCAACGCTGTTGTTTATGGAAGTGACTATGTCGCCGGTGAAAGCGTCCAACATCACATATCTTGTGCCTATGGCCCAAAGATATGCCTGCGCTCCCATTTGGTTCCCAGTTGTGTATTCAAGTGTTTGCCCTAGAGTTATGCTCTTGTAAGTGTATAGCCCTGCAGTACCGGTATTGAAGGTCGTCCCGTTATTGAACCATTGTGTTTGGCCACTGCGCAGGTCTACAGCGTAGAATCCGTCATTTCCAGAAGACGAGCTTGGTTGATTGTAGTATAGCGTCCCGTCGATGATGATGGGATTAAAAAAGACATTGTAAGACTGCCCAGTGTAATAGTCAACTGCGCCTAGGTTTCCGCCGACTTGTCCGCCTTCCGTAATTGGTTTCGTCCAAACTACGTGGCCTGAGGTTGGCGAAGTACCATAAGGCTGGTATCGATCAGCTGCAGGTGAACTGGCCCCGGTCATTGAGCCATAAGGACCAGTAGGTATTAGCCAGTCTCCGACAATTGGGGCCCAATCCCTGTTCATAGCGTTTACCGGATTATTCCAGTAATCAGTTGGCAGCCCAGAAGCTGGGTAAGCAGCAATCGGTTGTTGTTGCACCGTGAACGTTGCTACGTTGCTGACGCTTGGTTGATAATAGAGATCTATGACCCCGAAGTTGGTTGGAGGCCACGCGGTAGTGGATCGTGGAGTGTCGTTTATCCATTGTCCGGGAAAACTAAACTGCGCTTTGTACGTTCCTAATTGTGTCGGGGTGTAAAAAATGAATGCGTTGCTAATTGGGTCAGCAGTATATGGCCCCATGGTCTGGTTTGTGCCATCTGGTGCCGTGATTGTTAGCATGTAGCCAGCGAAATGTGTACCGATGTTTAAGTTTGGCCCACTGACGCCGCTCCCGTTTGCGTCCTGGGATATTTGAGTTAGAAACATGACAATCTCAGTCTGCTGGTTAATACCGTCAGTAGCGGGAACAGCTACCCAAGCGTTTGTTGGAACGGAAGTGGCATATAGTGCTTTAGTGGCTGGGATTCCTATTAATATTGCAGATGAAGAAACAGCTAATATTAGAATCAAAAGAATTGTAGATAGTTTTTTGTTTTTTTCAAGTTTCATTTCTTTTCCTTTCCTTATATTTTATTTTTTTGGAAAGGGCAAAATTGATTTGCGAAAATGCCCGAATCCAACAGTAACAAGTGAGCGATACAGTTAAGGTGTTGTTGGTAGGGTTTCCACCAACAGCAAGTTTCTAGCAACTGCAACAAGTGTGTTTTTGAGAGAGCCGAATGAATTCGCTTGCGGCCTTCTTATTGCGGGGTTCAATAAAGCCTGTTTTTTAAAAAGAAAATGTTTGGAAGTAGAATGTTAGAGCATTTAGGGTTTGCTGGGGCTCTGGATTGCCCTTTTATGGAGAAAAAGACAAATGAATACCCTTATGAATTGAACCAGAGCCCTCTCAGCCCATATCTCTTCTCCACTGCTTTTCAGAGACTAAAAAAGGGGGAAAATGATGTTTCTGTCGGCATTTTTATGGTCGCTTTCTAAGCATCGATAGTACCACTAAAGCGAGAACCACGATAATCAAGACGAATAGACCCGCGATTGCCGGAACAAAGTATACGTCAGCAACTGATGTCGGAGTAGCTGTTGGAGCGGCGGTTGCTGCTGGTGCTTGGCCTACGGCTATGTAGGTGTCTGTGGAAGAGCTGCCATAGGAGTTGGATCCTGCGAAAGTAGCGATGATATGATATGTGCCTGGAACTTGCGGAGTAAACGTGAGACCATATGCGCCAGTTACGGTAGTTGTGTTGACAGTGCCAATGTGGATGTAGTTGCCATTTGGATCAATAGCGTCTAACGAAACTGGAACACCAGTCACGTTTGTTGGCATCGGCTGCTGCTCGTAGAGGTATTCCATCCACCCTTCTTGGCTAGCATCTGATACTGCTGGAACTCCATTTGTATACCCGAAGTTCGGGCCTTCTGCTTTTGCGCCTGGAGACTGATCAGTCACTGTGCCTGTAAGCATTATAGTAGATCCCAGGGGTGGAACAGTCAGCGGTGCTTGTAATGTTGTTGCGCTTGTTCCCTTACCGATGCAGTATATCAAATTGTCATAATTGCTACTGGTTACGAGGTAGCCGTCTGCGATAGCTGGACCACTTTGTCCGTACGTCGCCGATATATAACAGTTTGCTGTATAATCTTCTATTTTCCAGATCAACGTTCCGTCGGTTATGTTGATGCAGTAGAGGTATGCATTGCGCCAGAGGGGATTAGTAGGCGAGTGCTCAGTCGAGTAAGCGTAGATCATTCCGTTGCAAACAGCGCCCAGCATCAGCGGCATATTATTACCATACGCGCTTTCATAATTGTAGGGTGCTGCCGTAGCAGTGTAGCTCCACAGTAGGTTCCCGTTCGTTACGTTGTAGGCGTATATTATTCCTGCATAGTTGTCCGGGCCTACATCGAGGTATATGCCGTTCGCAGTGTTGAGGCTGGATGTGCTTTGGGGATACACATTTCCTTGGAATCCACTACCCCAAGAACTAGGGTAGTAGTACCCCATAGGGGGAAGTTGTATAGTTGGTCCCCATAATAGGCCTCCGGTTGTTAAGCTGTAGACCCAACTCTGCCTTGTTTGCTGACAATGTATGGTGAAGATTTGAGCGTCATAATTTACGATTGGAAGGGTCCAAGTATAGTTTAAGCCAGGCAATGGAACCGTTATGGTCTTCTGATAATTCATCGTAACCGTGAATCCAAGGTTGGTATTTACGGTACTGGTTAGTGTGGGCCAAGGACTATAACCCGTTGCGCCTTCGTTTATAGTTGCAAGCCATATTGGAATTGTATCAGCGTCACAAGCGGTTGTACCAGTGTAAGTGGCTGTAATTGTGTAGCCAAATATCTGTTGTGGCTCACGTTGGTCATTGGATAAGATATTATGGATTGCCGGCAGACCCGTAGGTATTGTTACGTTCATTGTGTATCCGGAGTGCGGAGTTGCAAGTGCCTGTAGGATGAGCGGTTCCAGAGTTGTACCCCAAGTAGTAGAGGCATTTTCCCATTCTGTGTCGGCAACGGCATTAATTACTGCGCCCATTGGAGGTCTCCAAACCTGCTGCCCAGTTCCTGTGGGTGACCCTGGCAAAATAGATTGGCTTGAGTTCCAACAAAGGAAGTTACCCGTGACCGCATTGTAACTGTATATCAGTAAGTCTCCACTTGAGTCCGTTGCGGCTGTACCCGATGGCACGTTAGTCAGCGTCAATATTAAGTTTCCAGTATTGGGGTCAAGCATGAACCACTCGGTGCCCAAGGAAGTTCCCGATGCAAACGACTCCCACAGGTATGAGGCTATTCCCTCCCCGTTAACTGTGTGAGAGAAAAACTAGTTGGCCTTGTGTCAGCGTCGGATAAGTTTGACCATAGGAATAACCGTTGCCGCCAGGTGTACTTAATGTATAGGGTTGGTTGAGGCCGTTTTGGGTGCCGTTGTTGTACCATAGCTCTTGTCCGGTATACAGATCCACTGCGTAAAATCCATACTTATCACTCTGTTGGGTGTTCGGTGCAATGTAGTAGATTATTCCGTTCATGATTATCGGCGTCGTCCATGGATCTTGGTAGTCGTTAATGTTGTTTTGCATACCCGGCCACTGTGCGTCAGCGATGCCTCCTGGATAGCCCTCACTGGAAGGCGAAGATGCCATTATAGGCTCCGTCCACAGAACGTGAGCGCTGGTCGGTGCTGTACCCGTTTGAAGGCCGCCAGGCAGTATCCATGCGCCTTTCAGCCAGTTGCTCGCAAGGGTCGACCATGTTCTGTCCATGCTATTTATCGGGAGCGTCCAGTAGTCTGTTGGAAGCGGAGCTTCCGGCCACGCTGGGATTGGTGTTTGCTGTACGGTAAGTGTCGCCGGTGCGCTTGTAGAACCTTCAAAGAAATCGCCGACGTCTACTGAGGAATAGATAGCTGGGGTGGAAACAACTGCTTCTCCAGGCCAGCTGAACACAATAGTGTAATTGCCAACCTCAGTGGGGGTGAATGTTTTATAGTCACTGGCAAGAGCACTTGAACACGTCCACGGCCCTATGATTGTTGTTTTTCCGTCTGGCGCCGTGATATTTAACTGATAGCCATTCCAGGTTTGACCATTAGCCCCGCCAGTTGTCGGCGAAAACCTGTCAACCCACACTACAATAGCAGTATACTGGCCAACACCAACGATGCCTGGTGCACAAACACAGTAGGCGGCGGTTGGAACATTCCATGGCGGCGAATGCGCGCTAGTAGTTGGTATTAGTGTCATTGAAGCTGTCATTGAAAGTATAAAGAATATAGAGATAGTAATAGCTGCAATTTTATTTTTTAGCGTTTTCATTTTGTTTTTTTCCTTTCCTTAAATTTAGTTTTGGATAAGGAAACTGCCTTTGCAGAAATTGCCTCATCCAAACAGTTCTATATTGGAAAAATATAATTTATAAGATGTTGTTGGTAGGATCTCTACCAACAGCAAAACAAATATATTTTTGCGATAACCATAATGAAATTCCTCAAAATTATAAATAATCAAGCAATAAAGTCGATTTTCATGGCTGAGAAAACAAATGTACTCACGGACGAGAACATTAGAACTTTAGTTGGTCTGGGATTAAGCAGCACACAAGCAAAAATCAGTCTAGCACTCGCCCGAATTGGACCATCAACAGTGAGTGAAATCTCAGATGCCTCAGCCGTCGCTCGCCCCGACACCTATCGAGCATTAGTCGAACTTGAGAAAAAAGGTTTAATCGAGAAAATTGTATCCACCCCAAACATGTATGAGCTTATCCCTTTATCCGAGGTTTTATCCACTATTAATTGGACGAAGAAAAACTGAAAGTCGAGAACTAGAAGAAAAATCAGCAAGCTTACAAAAAGAGTATGAGAATTTAGCAGATAAACAACCTGCCAAAGACAGCCAGTTTATTTTAGTTCCAAGCGGAAAGGCTTTTTCAAATCGTCTACAGAAATTAATGGAAAATTCCAAAAAAAACATTTGCATCATTACAAGTCAAAAGACGTTGACGCAATTTCTTGATTGCATCCAAGGAATATTTAAAAGTGCTAAAGAAAAAGAAGTAAACATTAGAATTGTAACAGAGAAACGTAAGAATAACTCTCTAATCAATAGAGCATTCAGTCTGCAGCAAAAGGCTCACTTAGAAATTAGGTTAGTCGATATTTTGCCTCCTTTCTCTTTAGTTACATTCGACGAAAAAGAAATTCTCCTGTCAGCCAAAGTTCAAAGTGGAAATGACAATAACGCTTCGGTGTACGCAAACAATTCAAGCCTTTTAGAGCTATCACAGAGCTACTTTAACGATGCTTGGTTCTCAGCAGTCGAATCGCCTGGTTTAACATTTAAACGGACTAAACTGCAATTTGACTACTTGTCTGCAAACATGCTTAACGGTTTTGCATATTGTAAAATGATATTCGAGAACGGCAAACCGATTGATTTCGTTTATCTCCAAATTAACGAAGCTTTTGAAAGAATAACGGGACTTAAGCGAGGGCAAGTTATCGGAAAAAGAGTTTTAAAAATAATACCTGAAATTCAAAGCAGCAAACCCCGAGTTATTTGAAATATATGGCAGAGTATCCTGCAGTGGAAAAGCGGAAGAACTTGAGAATTTCGCCAAGCCTTTAAACCTCTGGCTACACCTCTCTGTTTACAGTCCGATAAAAGGGTATTTTGCAGTTATATTTGAAGACATCACAGATCGTAAGAAAGCAGAAGAAGAACGCGAATTAATGATTGAATTCTTAAGAATCGTCAACATAACTAATAATACACGTGATCTGATTAAGGCAACTGTGGATTTCTTTCAGAGACAATCTGGTTGTGACGCAGTAGGTATCAGGCTTAAAGAAGGGGATGATTATCCATATTATGAAACAAGAGGGTTTCCGCCTGAACACGTCCAGATTAGAGAATAAACTATGTTCAAAGGACGAGGCAGGATGCCTTATCCGCGACTTTAACGGTGACCCCGTCCTCGAATGCATGTGCGGAAACGTCATATGCGGAAGATTTGACCCCTCGAAAGAGTTCTTTACTGAAAAAGGAAGCTTTTGGACAAACGATACTACGCGACTTCTTGCTACCACCAATGATGCAGACCGCCAAATCCGAACGCGCAACCGCTGCAACGGGGAAGGATACGAGTCAGTTGCACTGCTTGCACTGCGCGTCGGAGAGAATCGGCTGGGTTTACTCCAGCTAAATGATAAGCGAAAGAATATGTTTACGCTTGAAAAGATTAAGATGTGGGAAAGAATAGCTGACTCTTTGGCTCTGGGCTTGTCGAGAACCATCGCTGAGGAATCTTTGGTCGAATGCAAGCAGCGGTCGTTGACCAGTGGGTCGAGTATTGGCGATGTGGTTGTTGCTTCTGAATCCATCGACAAAATGAATGCCGCCCAAATAACGTCTCGGAAAAAAATTGAAAGGGAAACTTGATAAAAAAAAGTGACCATTATTCTGCGTCATAAACGAGAAAGAGCTTATGACTAAAGGTAGTCTCATATCAACCTGATTAAAACGAAACAACGATTGCACATAAAATAAATATCACCTTTGATGAAAAGATAAACTGTTCAATTTTCTTGATTAAGTGGCAAAAATAGGGATTTACGTCATAACCCAATATTGGGAAAAGTTATTATACATATTTCCCGTAAGGGGTATCTACGAAAAGATCTTTGACAGTGAAGAGAAAGGGTAAGCCGAATGAAGAAGTTTAAAACCTTTGCCATCCTGTTGGCAGCCATAATATGTTTAAGCGCAGTTTCCATTCCCAGTGGCTCCGCTCAATTAACCAGCGGCATCAAAGTTTTGAGTTACAGTACTTACATTAATTCGGCAGGTGACTTTATTGCCGTCGGTGAAATTCAGAACCAAGGTAACTTCACTTACCGGTCAGTGGCTTTGGATGCGGGCGTTTATAGTGCCGACGGCACAGAGTTGACATCTTACTCTTCCGCTATGGCATATGTAAATTATCTTACCCCACAGGAAAAAGCGCCCTTCTACATTGACTTCGGGTCACCCAATGAAACGGGCACAGGCGTCAGCTTGGCCTCAAGCGTCAGCTACCTTAACTTTACCGTTTCCAGTGCGCCTCTGACTAATGACAAAGAGTATCAGGATCTATCAGTGACCAGCGACTATAATGGTACTCTTAACGGCGCTTTCGTAGTTATAGGATTAGTACGTAACAATGGTAACGACACAGCCAACAACATCAGGGTAGTTGGAACATACTATAACGGCGCAGGCACTGTGGTTGCAGTCGGATTCAATAATGTGACCAATGCTCTGACCTCCGACAATGGAACAGCTTTTACGGTAAGTGAATTCGATATATCGCCTACCTTAGTGAATCAGATTTCAGGCTACTCGCTTATAGTTGACACGACAACCCTTGAGGGTGGAGGAAGTTCCACTACTGGGGGCACCAACACCGCCTGGAACAGGTGGTGGATCTTTGCCCGTCATATATTACTATGCAATAACAATAGGGATTGTAGTGGCCGTAATCGTAGTCGCCCTCGTTTTTCTTATGTTCAGAAAGCGCAAAGCAGCTCCGCCCGCCACCGCCTCCGCCTCCTCCGCCCGAACCATAAGGTTTTAGAGCCCATTTTTGGGCTTGCTTTCGGCGCAACAACGGTGGCTTGGAAAGCTCAGCTTTATGCCTCAAATTTTCGTATTTTTTCCTAAAAACCATAATCGATATAAACTTATTATCGAAATTATCTCGAAAGCAAAGATAGTATGCTTAGTAGCTCTTGGTAGGTGCCGAAAGTCTTAAATTTACTGATCGCCGTTGTCGTGCTGATTTTTGCGATAGTGTTAGATTTGGTTCTTGGCGACCCATCACCTAATTATCCTGACAGATGGGTTTTCAAGCTGCACCCAACTGTGCTAATGGGTAAATTCACTAAAAAAATCGAACCTTACTTCAAAAATCCCGATCCAAAAATAGAAAAGCTTCTCGGCGTTTTTTTGGCGTTGATTGTAATTTGCGTTTTTGCGGTTCCAGTTTACTTTGGTTTATGGGCAGTCTATAGTTTCGTTCCTTTTTACTTTAACGTCCTGATTTACGCAATTATCGGCATTATCCTGGTGAAGATGACTATTTGCATTAAGCTTGAGACGGACTGGGCAAAAGCCGCGGCTAAAGCCATTCAAGCAGACGAGGTTGAAGAAGCAAAAAAGTATAGTCATTTCTCAAGAAGAGACCCCACAAACCTAAACGGGTCACAGATGAGCAGCGCAGTCATCGAATCCATGGCTGAAAACCTAATTGACTTCAAACTCTCTCCTATGATGTCCTTTGCCTTGTTTGGTGTTACCGGCGCAATCGCTTTTCGAGCCATAAACACCCTTGACGGCATGGTAGGCTTCAAAGATAAAGAACACATAAACACCGGCTGGTTCAGCGCAAATTTAGACACAGTCGTCAACTACATTCCGACAAGACTTACCGCGCTCTTCATGATTGTAGCGGCAGCAATCCTGGGCAAAGACGCCAAAAACGCTTGGAAAATCGCATATCGAGACCATAAGAAAACACCAAGCCGAAATCACGGATGGCCAATGGCAGCTATGGCTGGAGCGCTGCGGATCCAATTGGAGAAACCAGGTCAATACATCCTTGGGGATAGCTTGGAGCCACTGACGGGAAACAAGATACTTGGGTGCGCTGCGAATCAGGGATGTGACGATTATTCTGTGGGCGCTTCTGTGTGTCGGCGTCATTGTGGCGACGCGGCTGTTCTTTTTGCCCTTTTAGTGCAAAGTATTAATCAAAGCTTCAGGGTATTCTACCAGAAGTGCCGGTTACATGCGTGTTTGCTTGATTAATCCGCCGAGAATTCAGCCGAAAGCGTGGGGAAAACCAAACGTTGTTCCACCCATACTATTAGCATCAGTCGCCGCCGTTCTGGAAAAAAAGCACAGCGTATGCATTATTGATGCTCCAAACGAAGGCTGGAAGAACCTCATAGAGCTGGATGAAACCAAGTACCGCTGCGGATTAAGCGCACAGACAATTGTTGAACGCGTAAAACAATGGAATTCTGATGTGGTGGTTATTGAAATTCCGTTTGCAGGCTGGTCAAAAACCGCGTTTGAAGTTGTTAACGCAGTAAAAGCTGCCAACAAGGGCATTTCCGTTGTGTTGATTGGTCAACATCCTTCAGCTAGACCAGAAGCTTGTCTTTTGGATGCTCAAGTAGATTTTGTCGTTATCGGTGAACCAGAAGCCACGGTTTCCGAGTTGATTAATGCGCTTGAGTCGGGGAAGCAAGATTTCATGGAGATAGATGGTTTAGGCTTCTTGAAGAATGGGACGCTTGTTCTCACAGACAAGCGGGCTATAATTGAGGATTTGGATTCATTGCCGTTTCCAGCCAGGCATTTGCTTCCCATGAAAGTTTACTTTGAAGCTGTTAAGGAAAACCCGTTGCGTGGCGAAATAAGCAAGCCGTGGACTATTATGGTTACGAGCAGAGGGTGCCCCTTTAACTGTGTTTTCTGTTCAAACTGTGTTGTTTGGGGTAGAAAATGGCGTGCCAGAAGCGCAAAAAACGTGGTTGACGAACTCGAAGAGGTCATGAAGACCTTTGGGGTTAAGCAAGTTGATTTTCATGATGACAACATGACGTTGGACAAGAAACGCATGGCAGATATCTGCGATTTAATTGTGCAGAGAGGTTTGCGGGTTGAATGGTTTACGCCTAACGGTGTCAGGGCAGACTTGCTTGATGAACCGCTTTTGAGAAAAATGAAGGCGTCTGGTTGCAAAAAGATTCGGATTGCTCCTGAGTCCGGTGTGCAACGCGTCGTGAACGATGTTATTGGGAAGAATTTGGATTTGAAGAAGGTTGAGCAGACTGTAGTTGCCTGCAAAAAAGTAGGCATCAAAGTTGGCTGCTTCTTCGTTATCGGGTTGATCGGTGAAACCAAAGCAGACATCGAAGAGACAATAAAGTTTGCCTATAAGCTCAAGCGGTTGGGCGCTGACCACTTCATATTCAGCATTGCCATGCCCCTTTACGGAACAGCACTGTACGACCAAGCAAAAAATGGCGGATTTTTGAGAGATGGCTTTTGCGATTACGCACTTGCAGCGACGGAGCCATTAATTGAAACAGCAGAGTTTTCAGCGCGGATTTGCGTGAGTTGTGTGCCAAAGCCAATTTGGTTAATCCGACTTTTACAAGGGACAAAATTGAAAGGGCAATTCGGAATCCTAAGAAAACCATAAAGATACTGCTGAAAATGAAGTAGCCCACAGAAACAGGTTGTTGCTGAAATCGCAGACAGAAATTTAACAATCTTGCTAGCAAGTTTTATTATAATCGCGCTGTTTGTTAAACAGTATGGACAGGAAGATTCCTCTCATCGTGAAAGTAGCTGGTCAACTATTGTTTCTCTACGGCTTGCTGGCATGGCTTGACGGAGTAGTGATACAGTTTGTTGATCCACAGTGGCTGCCGTTGCAGGTGTCGCATCTTTTGCCTTGGTTGAGAACCGACACCTTCACCATCTTGTCTTTCATTGCCAGCGCCTTCGGATTCCTCATTTGGAGGTTAGTTGTTGAATTGACTAAGCCTCCGCAAACCAAGGCTGCTTAACGATTTTAGCCAGTTACCGTTTGACATCTAAACTATTTTCGTTTCCTTTTAAACGGAACTCGTTCATAACCCACTTTACCGTTTATAATTGTCAGCTCTACTCCAATAGCGTTAATCTTCTCTTTTGGAGTTGCCAGCGGGTCGTCAGACAAAACTGTCAAGTCCGCCAGCTTTCCATCTTCAATGGAGCCCTTAATCTTTTCTTCGCCAGAACTGTAGGCGGCGTCAACCGTGTACATGCTTAAGGCTTCCTCAACGGTTAAGCGCTGTTCAGGAAAACGCTCTCTCAGCACAGCCTCTTGAAGACCGAGCAGCGGACTTAGAGGCTCCATGGGGCAATCTGAGCCCCCTGCAACCTTCACGCCCTCTTCAATGAGGGTTTTGAGCGGATGAAGCCACTTAGCCCTTTCAACGCCAAGGCTCGCTATGGCAGACCAAACGGCGAATTCTGAAGCAATAACTTTGGGCTGAACAGAGACAACGGTATTTTGCTTTTTTAGTCGCTTGATTAATTCGTTGTTCAAAACCGCGGCTTGCTCAATGCGAAAGCGAACACCTTTAGCGGTTGCCGTTTGCTCGATTACCTTCAATGCTGTATCTACAGCCTTGTCGCCCATGGCATGTATAACTGGCTGAAGACCCGCTGCTAAAACCTGTGCGACCGAAGCCGACATCGTCTGCTGAGTGCAAAGCAGTGTGCCGCTATTTTCTGGCTCATCACTATAGGGCTGCGATAACGCTGCTGTTTTAGAATCTAAATAGCCATCTACAGTAATTACCGCGCCGCTGATACGGAGCATTTGGCTGTCAGTCGAATGGAAATCGGCGGTTTCTTTTAAGAACGCCTCTGGAACTATCACGTTAACCCGGACGGCAAGCTTTCCCGCTTCATGTAGCCTCTTAATCACCTCAAGCTCATTGTCCGACAGGATTATCCAGTGAACGCTGGTTAGTCCTGCCGCCGCGATTTTTTGACAAGCCAACGCCGTTGCCTCAGAAAGCTCGTCGGCGTCTGGTTCGGGGACCGCTTGCCAGATTAAGTTTGTGGCGGCGTCGCGTAAAATGCCTGTCAGTTCGACTGTCTGCGGGTTTTTGTCAATGGCTCCACCCGGAGGCGCAGCGGTTTGCTTCGTAACGCCAGCCGAAGTTAAGGCTTGGCTGTTTACGGCGCATATCATGGCTGCTTCATGGTAGAGAATTACTGGGTTGTCAGGTGCAGCCTCGTCTAGGTCCGAGAGGTTGGGATAGCGGTTTTCTTTGAAGCGGTTCTGATTCCAGCCCCGACCGATTACCCATTTTCCAGCAGGGGTTCGCTTCGCTTTCTCTTTCAGTAAGTTTTGCAGTTCCTTGATGGATTCTGCGTTGGTTAAGTCAAGCCAAAGGAGGCATCTGCCGAAGTCTGCCACATGAATGTGAGTGTCAATTAAGCCGGGAACCACCGTTTTGCCGTCTAGACTAATTACTTTTGTGTCCTTGCCAATGAGATGGTTTATCTCTTGGTTTGTGCCCACTTTGGCGATTTTGTTTTTTCTTACTGCTACTGCTTGAGCTGCAGGCTGCTGTGGGTTCATGGTTCGAACGTTTGCGTTTATGAGAGCTAAATCAGCTGACAAATTGCCACCTTTATCCTAAGTCAATTCTCTGCTAACCCGCTATTAATGCTTGCATAAAACAGTTTTGTTCATTGAAAAACATGGCAAAACGAAATCAGTGTAAACAGAATCGTCAATTATTTTTTGTTGTTTTTTCTGTTTGCGTAGGCGACCGCAACAACCACAACAACCACAACTACGGCTATAATAGCAATTAGAAACAGCAAACCATGCTCTAAAATGAGGCTATTTGAGGATGTTGTAGTTGTTGCTTGGTTAGTGGTTGAGAGGCAGTAAATGTTCCAGTCGTTACATCCTATGTACAGCAGTCCGTTGGCTATGGTTGGTGTAGACCAGCTGCTGGAGGGTGTAGTGTAGGTTGCCATTTTTGCGCCGCTGTTAGTTGCGTTAAGTATGAATATGTCACGTTGGCTAGTCACATCGTAGATTTTGCCGTCGGCGTATGTGGGTGAAATGTATAACTCGTCTCCAGTGAAGAAGCTCCAAAGTGTTTGACCGTTTGTTGCATTAAGACAGGCTATGTTGAATTTGTCGATGATGAAAAGGTCGCCGTTAACGTAAATTGGTGAACAATAAATGTATTCGATTGCCTCTGGATCCGTGAAATTCCAGACAAAAGCACCTGTGTTAGCGTTTATTGCGTAATAGTTCCTCACGTTTGAGGATGTGAAAACCATTCCGTCTGCAACTGATGGAGAACCCAGCATCTCATTCCCGCCTGTGAATACAGGTACATATGGAAGTTCTTGTTTCCAAATTACTGCTCCAGAGGCGGCGTCCAGTTTGTAGAGAGCGCCCGATGTTGGTTCTTCTGAAGTGAAGTAGACGGCGCCGTCTGACACGGCGGGAGAAGAGCTGATCGGTCCGTTGGTTTTTGCCTGCCAAACGATGTTGCCGTTGTTTGCGTCAAGAGCATACAAGTAGCCGTCCAGTGACCCAACGTAAACTGTGCTGCCAGACACCGCTGGCGAAGATTTAAGCACTATGTCCCCGTACGTGAAATGCAGGTCGCCGTTGACGAAAGTGTGCCAGAGTAGAGCACCCGTATAAGCGTTAAGGCAGTAAACGTACCCGTCATCTCCTCCCGTGTATACCTTGCCATTTGCCACGGCGGGAGAAGATTCGACAGCGTCCAGAGTTGTGAATTTCCAGATTAGGCTGCCGTTCAACGCTCCAATGGCATAGATGTTATGGTCGACTGAACCAGCATAGACTATTCCATCTGCCACGGTTGGCGAAGAGATAACTGCGCCGTTAGTTGTGAATTTCCAAGCCAAAGTGAGGTTTGAGGGACCCACTTGAGCGGTGGAGGAGTGCGTTGGATCCATTCCCCACTCGGGCCAATTGCTAGTAGTTGAAGTTTTAATCGTCGTTCGCGTTGGTGGAGGTGCTGCAGTAGGTTTAGGCGTTGAAATCGGTTTGCCTGTTGGACTTGGAGTGACTGACGGCGTCGTCGTAGAGCTGGGTCCCATTGCCCACAGTTGATTAAGCGAGGTATACTCGGTTCCTGAGATTGTGTCAACAGCCGTAGTCACGTCGCCTAGGATGAGGTATAAGGTACCGTACGCTACAGCAACGGATTCTCTTGGAGCCAACGCTTCCATAGGAAGCTGCCAAATTGGCTGCCCAGTGAAGGCGTTCAAACATGCAAACTGGCTGTGACCGACCTCGCCGAGGTATGACGCGTTTTGCCCTGTTGTCGCGTAAACCATGCCGTCCGCAACTGTTGGGTTTCCTGGAAAGATAAGTGGACCTGGCCCTTGGTATTTCCACGCCAATTTGCCTGTTTCTACGTTGATGGCGTAGAGGTTTCCGTCTTTATTGAGTTCATAAACCATTCCGTACCCTACTGCACACCCTATGCAGAAGTATCCGTTCGTAGCAGGCGTGTACGTCCACAGGATTTGGCCGTTTGTGGCGTCGAAACAGTAAATTGTGTTGTCATCGGTTCCTCCTCGTAAAAATCTGCCGTCATAATAGGAGCCGCTGAAGATCATTGGTCCCTTTGTGGGGGTAGACCACACGACTTCGCCTGTCTTGGCATTAAGCGCTATTTGCTGGTCCAAGTAAGAGCCAGGAAACACCATGCCGCCGCCGTATGTTGTTCCTGAACCGTCAATGCCGCCGCCCGGAACGTAAGCTGTCCATGCTAATGTTGGCGGTTTCGAAGGATCAGAGAAGCTCCATGCGTCAATGTAGGAGCCGACTTTGGTGTAAAACATTTGTTCTTCTGGACTGTAGACGTTAGCTTGGAAAAGAGGACCAGTGTCAGCTGTGAAATTTGTGCTCGTCCACAGAATGTTTCCCCTTTGCGGGTCAAGACAACTGCCTTCCACAACCAAGTGTGAATCATCAATTTTGTACGCTGCCGGCCAATTTCCAACCATCGGGACAGCTTTTTCCCAGACGATATTTCCATTTTGGTCTATTGCAGTGACCGCGGTTAGGTTGCAGACAAAAATCATTCCGTCAAAAGCCGCAATGTATGGTTGTATTCCTGTTACATTGGCTTTCCAAAGTATGGTTGATGCGGCAGGGGCTGGTCCCGCTGAGAACCTTGAAAAAGAGGAATCGCCTTGAAACTCCGGCCACTCATATTGATTTAAGTTGCCAGAGGTGGATGTTGCGTTAGCGTTAACTTGGGCGCTTGCTAGACTGGCAGAACTTGCATGGAAGGTTGAAAATGAAGCAAAAACCGAAGATGAAACAAGAAGTAGAACCAAGATCGCTGCAACTTTGAGATTTTTGGTAATTTCCTTTTTTCCCCCAATCGGTAAGAGATAGATTTTGTTGAAAGTGAAGTTGAATCTCTCGACCGTAAAAGTAGAGTATAATTTTTTTAGGTATAAACCTTACGATAAAGCCGAAGAGGCGTTGGATAAATAGACCTAAACATCGGTTTAATATTTTGCGAAAAACAAGTGACTTCTAAACAAGATTCATTTTAACAATCACGTAGCTTTAAGGTATACTTAATTAATTTGCTCTTTGAAGTATAGATAAAAGGTCTGTGGATGAACCTATGGTGGAAACAAAAAGGATCAAGATAGCACTGATTAATCCTCCGCCTCCTTCTCCCTGGGCTTTTGTAGACTACCAAAATCCACCTATAGGTGTAGCTTACTTAGCAGCCGTTCTTGAAAAAAACGGTTATAAAGTAATGGTCCTGGACTGCCCAGCTTTAAAAATGACCTACCAGAATATTGAACAAGAAATAGCACTCTTCGAACCCGACATAGTTGGAATCACCTCTGTCACCGCCACCTTTTCATCGGCACTTAAGGTTGCTCGCGCCATAAAACAATCTAATCCGCGAGTTCTAACCGTTTTTGGCGGGCCACACGTCACGCTTATGGACGAACAAATTCTGAGAGAACAAAAAGAAGTCGATGTTATTGTCAGGGGTGAAGGTGAACAGACAGTTGCGGAGCTTGCGCTCAGCGTATCTGGAGTTAAAAGTATTGACGAGGTTGCAGGTATAACGTTTAGGAAGAACGGACAAATCGTTCGCACAGCCGACAGACCTTTTATTCAAGACCTTGATGAACTGCCTCCTCCCGCGTATCATTATTTTCCGTTAAGAAAATACAGAGTTTTTGGGAAACTTGGTCTTCCAATGATGACCAGCAGAGGATGCTCTCTACATTGCACGTTCTGTTTGGTGCCTCGACTTGACGGAGCTGATTTCAGGGCAAGAAAAATGAAAAATGTCGTCAACGAGCTTGAGTGGATAAAAGAGCACTACAAACCTGATTACATCACTTTTAACGATGACATATTCACGTATAACAAAGAAAGAGTTTTCGACTTTTGCTCCGAGATAAAAACGAGAAAAATCAAGCTACCTTGGGACTGCCAAACCAGAGCTGACTGCGTCTCGAAAGAGATGCTGTCCAAAATGAAAGACTCAAACTGCCAACTCGTTAGCTTCGGGGTGGAATCAGGGTGCCAAAAAATTTTAGACGCCATGAAAAAAGGAATCACAGTTAAACAGAACGAAACCGCGATAAGATGGGCAAAAGAGATCGGATTATCCGTGGCTGTATCGTTGATGGTTGGTTATCCAGGCGAAACATCAGAGTCGCTGAAGGAAACGTTTGATTTCGTCAGAAGAGCTCAACCCGACGACGTCTATCTTTATTTGGCAACGCCGTATCCAGACACGGAATTTCGAGACCTGGTAAAGGGTATAGGCTGGAAAATCCCGCAGGATTGGGATAAATTTGAGATGCAGACGCCGGCTTTTGAAAACCTTGGTTTGCCGTTTGAACAAATCAACAACAGACGCGAAATTTTCTACAACCAACTGTATTCGCCCGTGTATATTTTGCGGCAAACATTCAAAGGAACCATTTACAGCAAAATCATGGCTGAAAGCGCGTTGCATCAGCTTCTTTGGCGGATTAAGTTGACGTGGCTTTCTTCAAACTTTAAGAAAATAGTGCGTGCAATGTAACATATGCGCGATTAGATTGTGCTCTTACGCTTTGAAAAAGAAATTAGGGGAGTAGCGCACAATCTTTTTTAAGTCGAAAACAAAGTTAAAATAAACAATGATTCATCGAAGAGAGTTTAAAGGTGGATTTTGGCTTGGCAAATAAAGGTCCTTTACTTATGACTTCTTGGAGAGCAACAGGCGCCTGCAACGCCCGCTGCAGATACTGCAACGTTGACGCCACCGGCAAGAAAGCGCCCAGGGAACTCACCACGCAGGAAGCCTTCCACCTGGTGGATGAAGTGGCAAAGTTCGGCGTCCGCTGGTTCGGCATCAAAGGCGGCGAACCACTCACACGCCCAGACATCTTTGAAATCACCAAATACGCCAAAAGCAAAGGCCTCAACGTGTGCCTCCTCACAAACGGCGCCTTCGTGGACGGCTCCATCTACGACAACCTCGTCAGAGACCAAATCTGGACCAGCGTCAGCATCGACGGACCCGAAGAAATCAACGACCAGCTCCGCGGCAAAGGCAGCTACAAAAAAGCCATAGCCGCCATCGAGAAGCTCAGCAAAGGCAAAATCCTCAACGGCTTAGCCTGCGCCATAACCACCATAAACTACCAGCATCTTGACCACGTCTGCGAACTGGCGGAGAAGTACCACGCCAACTTTGTCTGGTTCAACCACCTTGTCCCCAGCGGAAGAGCCAAGGAAATGGCTGAACTTACCCCCTCGCCTGAACAGTACGAGTGGGTGCTCAACCACATCTGGGACCTCACCGAAAAATACGAGGGCAAATTCGAAATCCACGTCCACTGCCCCCACTTCGCCCGAGTCGTCAAAATGCGCAACATCCCCAACTTCGACGACTGGTACGAGCACAAGTTCCACGGCAAATGCACCTACTTCGCTTTCGGCGGCTACGTGTCCGTCACGGAGAACGGCGACCTCATCCCATGCTTCTACACTGACCTCACACCCACCGAGCACCAGCGGCTAGGCAACATCCGCAACAAAACCCTGAAGCAAGCATGGGAAGAAGTCAAAGCCTCGCCGTTCTACAGCAGCTTCCAAGACCGCAGCCTCCTCAAGGGCAAATGCGGCGTCTGCGAGTACCGCGAAATATGCGGAGGATGCAGAAACAGAGCCTACGCCTACACAGGCGACATGTACGCTGAGGACCCCGCCTGCGCCTACGTGCCCCAGAGCCTGCGCAAAAAGTAGTCAATTTCCTTTTTTCTCTTCTGTCCGGCAATAAAAAGAAAATATCTATAACTTGAAAAGAGACAAACATAGATAAGAGTAAAAAATGAAAAGAACAGCTATTATTTGCCTTATTTTGATAGCCCTTTTTTTAGCCTCAGGCATTTTGGAAAGGGTTGCTTTTGCAGCGGACCAGCCAAGCGAAGACTCATGGCCCATGTTCCACGGTGACCTTTCCCACACGGGCTATTCAAATTCGCAAGCGCCCAAAACTAACCAGACACTGTGGAAGTTCAATACAGGCGGTCAAGTGGGCTCACCCTCAGTTGTTAACGGCGTGGCGTACGTTGGTTCATATGACCACAAGGTTTATGCTTTCAACGCTTCCACAGGGGAGGTAATATGGGATTTACTTACCGGCGGCATAGTGATTTCTCGCCCCGCAGTGACGAACGGCATCGTTTACGTGGGTTCAGAGGACCACAACCTTTACGCTTTAAACGCTGCCAGCGGCGACCAACTGTGGAATTATTCAACAGGATATTATGTTGATTCAGATCCAACTGTCAGCAACGGAGTAGTCTATTTTGGTTCAGAAGACAAGAACGTTTACGCCCTGAACGCAACGACAGGCGTCTACATATGGAACTACACGACAGGCGACAAAATCATGCTGTCCTCTGCCTACGTAAATCAAGGCATAGTCTACATTGGCTCATTAGACGACAGCCTTTACGCTTTAAACGCTACAGACGGCAAGCTTGTTTGGAGCTACGCAACAGGCAACGAAATAGCGTCTTCCCCAACAGTCTTCAACAGCGTGGTTTACGTGGGTTCATCAGATGATAAAGTCTACGCTTTAGATGCCTACGATGGGAAATTAATTTGGAACTTCACCACGAGGGGACCCGTCTACTCTTCCCCATATGTTTCCGGCGGCACCGTTTACATTGGGTCATCAGACAAAGCGGTTTACGCGTTGAATGCGACTAATGGCGCCGACATTTGGAGCTACACAACAAACAGCGGTGTAGCATCATCCCCAACAGTCGCCGGCGGCGTAGTTTATGTTGGGTCAGAGGATAACAAAATTTATGCTTTGAACGCGTCAAACGGCAAATCACTGTGGAACTACACTACGGGCGATATGGTGATTTCCAGTCCCGCAGTGGATCACGGAGTGGTTTATGCAGGCGGTTGGGACGGCAAACTTTATGCCTTAAACGCTGGGAACGGCGGCTATGTTTGGAGCTATGTAACTGGCGGCGAGATTGATTCGTCCCCGACAGAATCGGCTGGTTTAGTTTATGTGGGTTCTCATGACGGCAAAGTTTACGCTCTAAACGCTTCCACGGGCATGGTTGGTTTCAACTTGGAACTTCATAACAATGTGGTATGGAGCTACACCACCGGAGGCATGATTATGTTTTCTTCGCCAGCGGTTGCTGACGGCGTAGTCTACGTAGGCTCATACGATGATAACGTGTATGCTTTGAATGCCTCTACGGGCGCTTATATTTGGAGCTACAAAACAGGTGACCCAGTTGTTTCTTCCCCCGCAGTCGAAAAGGGCTTAGTTTACGTTGGCTCTGAGGACAACGATGTTTACGCTTTAAATGCTTCTACAGGCGGTTTTCTATGGAAGTACATTACAGGAGACCAGATAATAGTATCGTCTCCAACTGTGTCTGATGGCAGAGTGTACATCGGCTCAAAGGACGGCAATGTTTATTCATTGGACGCTTCCAACGGGCTCTCTTGTCTGGAAATTCCCGACAAACGGTTATGTTGTTTCTTCTCCGGCTGTTTCAAACGGCGTAGTCTATGTTGGTTCATACGACCACAACTTTTACGCTTTAAACGCTGCAAAAGGTTTCTTGGTTTGGAATTATACTACAGGTGACAGCGTTGCCTCGTCTCCAGCCATAAGCGGAAACACAGTTTACGTAGGTTCAGGGGACGGCAAAATCTACGCTTTCGATGCATCCCGCGGCAAAGTCATATGGAAATATCAAAACTGGCGGAGAGGTGGCTTCCTCGCCTGCTGTAGCGGACGGAGTGGTTTATGTGGGGTCGTATGACGGCAAAGTTTATGCACTAAACGCCGCGACTGGCGCTTACGTTTGGAGTTATGCAACGGGAGAAATGGTTGTTTCTTCACCCGCCGTAGCTAACAACACAGTTTACGTTGGTTCGTATGACCATATAATCTATGCATTTGGTTCTTCATCTAAAAGCAACCAGTCACTTCGACGCATCTGCCAATAGTTATTATTGCATTAACTATATCCGCAGTTATTATTGCAACCGTGGCAATAGTGATAGCCCTCTATAAAAAAAGACATAGCGATAGATGAAAATACCCAAAGTGCCAATTCTAATGATTCGTTAAACGAGAAATGGAATCAATACGGCTAATTAATTTTTGCTAAAAAATTAAATCTCATTGTGCTAAGCCGCGCCAAATTTATTTTTTAAGAATTTTACGATTAAATCTAAAATAAAAAGAAAAGATGGGAATTTGTTTTATTTTCCATGTTTGGTTATGGTCGTTTCCTAAGCACTAACAAAGCTAGAACAATTAAGCCCACGATGATTAAGATGAATAGGCCAGCGATTGCGGGAACAAAGTATAAGTCAGCGACAGATGTCGGAGTTGCTGTTGGTGCGGCTGTAGCTGCGGGTGCTGCTTGCACATCCATAGCAGTTTCCGCGGATGAACTTCCATAAGAGTTGGAGCCAGCGAACGTGGCGATGATCTGTGTACTTGCCTGGAACATTTGGAGCTGTCCATGGTAAGCTGAATAAGCCGGTTGCGTCGCTTGTGGCGTCGCCGATGTGGATGTAGTTGCCGTTTGGATCAATTGCGTCTATTGATACTGGAACTCCAGTTGCATTCGTAGGCTCATTTGCTGCTCGTAGAGGTATTCCATCCATGCTTCTTGGCTAACGTCCGCTATCGCGGCGGTGCCTTTTGCGCCTGGACGACTGATCAGTCACCGTGCCCTGTAATGAGTGCATTGTTTCCTACTGTTATAACATCGTTGTTTATTTGGACGGTGGTGGCGCTTGGTCCTTTGCCGATGCAGTATACGTTATTGTCATATTGACTTCCAGTTACGACGTAGCCGTCTGCGACGCTTAAGCCCATGTTAAAGTCCAGCAGCTTCCAAACCAGTGTTCCGTCAGTCAGGTTGACGCAGCGAACATACGAATCACGCCAAAGAGGCTTAGTAGGCGAATGCTCAGTCGAGTACAAAATGGCAGTTCCGTCAACAACAGCGCCAAGGCTCAGCGGCATATTATCGCCGTAAGCACTTTCATACGGGGAAGTAGCAGTAGCATTGTAAACCCACAGTAGTTTGCCAGTCGTAATATTGTAGGCAGCCATCCATCCTCCATAGGATGAAACCTGAATCAGCTCTCCGTAGTACACGTTTTGGGTAAGCCCGTAGAAGTCCATCTGGTCAAATGATGTAGTTGGTCCCCACAATATGGCTCCTGTTGTTAAGCTATAGGTCCAGCTCTGAGCTGTTTGCTGACATCTCAGTTGGAAGGTTTGACTGTCATAATCTACGGCGCTGATGACCCAAGTATCATTGAGGCCTGGCAATGGAACCGTTATGTTCTTGTTCATAATTAGTGTAGCTCCGAATCCAAGGTTGTTGTTCTGCGTGGCAGTTGCACCCGGCATAGGACTATAAGGATTTACGTGGTCGTCAATGCTTACAAGCCATGCTGAAAAGGTATCAGCGTCAGCGACCGCGGCTCCAACCAGCCCGCTTCCGCTTGTAATGACAATGCTTGAGCCGAATATCTCTTTAGGCACACGCTTGTCGTCTTGTAAGATGGCAGTAATGCTTCCCGGCAGATGCGCTAAAGAAGAGCTTGTTACGTTCATCGTGTACCCAGAGTGCGGAAGAATATAGCTTGCAGGCCAATTCGATGTTGGACCAAGCTGAGTCCAGGTAGTATCGTTGACGGCGTTATATACTGCTCCCAAAAATGGTTTCCATTGTTGCTCACCAGTTCCAGCTGGGGCTCCCGGATAGATAGATTGGCTTGAGTTCCAGCAGAGAATATTACCAGTGGCCGCATTGTAGCTGTATCGCAGTAAGTCTCCGTTTTCGTCCGTTACGGCTGTACCGCTAGGCACATTTATTACAGTAAACATCAAGTCGCCAGTGGATGCATCAAGATAGTACCATGTGCTTCCCTGCACCATTATCAGGTAGGAGAGCACTCCTTGCCCGTTTATTGAGTAATAGTAGTATAGTTGGCCTTGAGTCAATGATGGATAGCTTTGAGAGAGGGCTGGAATCATTGGTCCGGATCCTGCTGTAGTTAACGTATAGGGGTTGTTGAGTCCGTTGTCGGTTCCGTTCTTGTACCATAGCTGTTGCCCGGTGTACAGGTTCACTGCGTAGTATCCGTATGCGTTACTGTCTGCGACTCTTGGTGCGTTGTAGTAGATTATTCCGTTCATGATTATCGGCGCTGACCATGGACTTTCGTAGTCATTAACGTCTGCAGGGATACCTGGCCACTGTGCGTCAAGGATGCCTCCGGCTCTGCCCGGATTTATAGGCTGCGACCACAAAACGTGTGCGGTGAGCGGCACTGTGCCTTCACTCTGGAAGTTGTTAACCAGCCAGCTGCCCAACAGCCAGTTGCTTGGAAGCGTTGACCAGCCTCTGTTCGCGCCGTTTATCGGAAGTGTCCAGTAGTCAGTGGGAAGAGCAGGTTCTTGCCAATTTGGCACTGGTGTTTGCTGTACGGTAAGTGTGCATGGTTTGCTTGTGGAGCCTTCAAAAAAATCGCCGACATATGGGATTCCTGAAGAATTGGGCACTCCGGTGCCGTTGGTAACTACGTTTCCAGGCCAGCTGAACACAATAGTATAGGTGCCAACCTCATCGGGAACGAATGTCTTAAAATCACTTGCAGTATCACTTGCACAGGTCCATGGCCCAATGATCAACGTGCTTCCGTCTGGCTTCGTAATGTTTAACTGGTAGCCAGTCCAGAGTTGACCGCCGGGACCGCCGACTGTCGGCGAAAACCTGTCAAGCCACACGACAATTGTTGCATACTGTCCTACACCAACGGTTCCTGGTGCAACGGTAACGTAGGCGGTGGTTGGAAAGTTCCATGCAGGTGTATGCGCATTAGCGGATGGCAGAAACATAAGCGAAGCAGCCATACTGAATATCATTAGATAAAGCGATTAGCAATAGATGTTATTTTGGTTCTTGAGAAATTCGCGGTTTTACTTTTATTTGTCAAATTTATCATTTGTTTTTTTCTCCGTTAAATTTTAGAACAGCCTTCCATTATGCAATCGTTAAGCTATATAAAACTTTTCAAACAAGCAACCGCTTGGTAAACAATTCAAGTGTCGTTTCTGCTTAGAGCTTAAGTTATGGATTATTTGACGATTTGAAAAATGCAATGAATCATAAAATGAAAATAGGCTTTATTCTTTTAGATTCCGATTTTCCCCTGCTTGTCCGAAAAAGGAAATGATCGAAGCAGAGAAAAAAAAAGAGACTGTGACCAAAAATAATTCATAAAACTATAAGTTATGGTACGCCAACACGTTTTGCACTGCATTCAACTGAACTTCGTGCAGGGTTTAAGCTGCAAGCATATGGTGTTCTCTTTAGTTTTTAATAGAATTTGAAATTAAATAAAAAAAAGAGGGGAGTTGGTTTTTTCCATTTGTGTTTATGCTCGTTTTCTGAGCATCAATAGAGCCAATACAATGGCTACTATGATGATCAATACGAATAGGCCGATGATTGCGGGAACGAAGTACAGGTCAGCAGCTGATGCGGGAGTAGCTGTTGGTACGGCAGTAGCTGAGGTGCAGAGTCAACCATGAAGGTGTATTCTGCATGGGATGGCCAGTAAGAGTTGGATCCTTGGAATGTAGCGAGTGCAGTGTACATCCCTGGCACGCCTGAGCTGGTTTTGAAGTCGAGGCTGTAGTGGCCGTCTGCGTCGCTTGTGACAGTAGGCTCGTTGATAATGTTGCCGTTCGGGTCAAGAAGGGTAATAGAGACTGGTACGCCGGTAGTGCTTGTGGGTTTAGGATTCTGCATGTACACGTATTCCATGAATGCGGTTTGGCTTGCGTCAGAGACAGCTGGAACTCCATTTGGAAAGCGCGCAGCGATTGTGGTTTGCGTTGTTCCTGCAGATTTATCCAGCACTGAGCCCTGTATGATTAGGTTTTGTCCCAAATTACTCCATTGAGCTCCGATTGTTGTTTGGGTTGGTCCCTTGCCGAAAGAGTAGATTTGGTTGTCGTAGTTGTTTAAGACCGCAATGTAGCCGTCTGCAATACCCATGGCACCTGGCCAGAATGTGATGTTCCAGATTGGTGCTCCGGTTGTTGCATTCATGTCGCCTATGACTTCTCCAGGTTCAAGGTTTGGTCCTGGGCTGTGTTCGGTTTGGCCGAAGTAGACGTTGCCTGCTGCGAATTGCTTTAACGGCTGATGGTGTATTTACCCAGTAGCCACCGTAACCAAAGGAACCTGTTTGATAATCGAACAATAACGTTCCAGTTGTAGCGTTGTAGGCGTATATGTTTCCTCCTGTGCCGCTTGAGTCGCCGCTGTAGAGAATGCCGTTATCGATGCCTCCTGTTACACCGTACATGTGGTTATCAAGTTCAGGGTTCGCTGCTGTCCAGAGCAGGTTTCCATTGGCTGTGCTAAAGCCCATCCAAAGTCTTGTTTCTTTTTGGAACATGCAGAAGACGCCGTTGCCTAAGTTATTCTGGCTAAAGTCGATGGTGATGTTACCAGCTGGTCGTGCAGCTGTTACAGACCACAAAACTGTGCCTATGTTAGTGGGGTTTATGCTGATGGCGTATTGCCAGTAATTAGTGGGTGTCGGATACGATGGGGTGCCCAGTGTGTTTGGCAGTGTAGTGAATATCAGTTCTTGGTCAGCTTGGTCTACTGCAAAGAGCATTGGTGAAGATGGCGTATTAGGTATGGTACCTGTGATGTTGTAGACAGTGTTGCCTTCCATTCTAGCGTCTGATTTGTTGCCCCAGTGCAGGTCTATAGAACCAGTAGCTGTTTGATGAGTTGCCGTAGAAAAGACTCTGACCGGCTTGACTAAGCTGAGAGCTTGTTTCATATGTGTTAATGATTGCTGCGGTGCTGTTCCAGACAGTTAGGGTTTTGCTTGCATTGTTAACAGTGTAGATGATAAAATCTCCGAATTGATCTGTAGTCAAACTTGGCGAACCGAATGATACTGCATATCCTGGTACATTCCAGAGATTGCATATCCAATTGCCAGTCAATGGGTCAAATGCTGACCAGACGTTAGATCCGTTAGCGGCTGTCCAAACGCTCCAGAGAGTGTCGATTGTACCGTGTTGATTGGGTGATTCGAAGTCAAGTTCCTGCCCGAAGCTAAGCTGCGGATAACTGTTCTTGTTAAAGCTGCCTATTTGCAGGGGATTTGGACTATTTGTACCGGCCCAAGCGTCTGTACCGTTTTGGTACCAGACTTCTTGTCCTGTTGCTAAGTTGACATCCATGAAGCCGTATTCTGGCGGATTAGGTGTGTTGTAGTAGAGTTGCCCATTCATGATTATCGGTGGCGCGTACATGGTTTCATATGAAAGATACGAGTAGTAGTTGTCTCCTCCGTTCGCGAGTTGCTGTGGGTTACCTGCAACTCCTCCGAAGTTTAGGGGTTTAGTCCATGCGATGTGGGCGGTTGTCGGCGGTTGGGTGTAGTCATTGATGATTCCACCAATATTATTCTCAGGAGTCATAGTGCCCTGATAGTTCGGTGCAATGCCTTGAGCTAGCCAGTCACCCATGATGAAGTCCCAAGTTGCAGAGTGCCCAGATTGACTCACTGGAGGCGCCCAGTATTCAGTTGGCAACGGATAAGCAGGTGCTCCTGGAATTGCCGTTGATTGAACAGTAACTGTAACTACATCAGATACAGCGGGTACGAAATATCTTCCATAGTAGACGCCGGCGGCAGTAGCGATCTCTCCAGTAGCTAACGAAACATTGTTATTTGTGGCGTATGTTTGAGCATTGTGCAAGAAAGTTGGAGTTATCGTTGCTGGGTCAATCCCGTTAGGACTCTCGGTTATAACGTGTCCAGGGATAAAGCCTTGGAATGTATAATTGCCTAGTTGCGAGGGTGTGAATGTTGTGAAAATGGTGCCTACAGGGTCTGACGTAAATGGTCCAAGTGTCGTGACAGTTCCGTCTGGAGCTGTTACATTTACTGTCATGCCAGTCCATCGGTCACCGTAAGCTCCGTTCGCGGTGGGTGGTAAGTTTGCTGCCCAGAGAAAGATGCTGACCTGTTGACCAACGCCAACTGGCGTTGGGAACGCATTGATGAAGGCCCATTCTGGAATAGTTAAAGCGTTTCCAATTGCTTGCGCGTTAGCGCGTGGTACTGCAACTGCGGCGGCACTAGGAGCTAATAGCAGAATTAATGCGATTGCGCTTAAGTTTTCTTTGTTTCGAGGGACTCGAGGGATTTCTAGTTTATTCATAGCGAAAATATTAGACATTTTTTCTTCTCCTATTTTTATGTCTAACCTTGAGAACAAGGCATTTTTCTTACTTAATCATTTGCTGGTCGGACACCGAGCGACAAAACATATAAAGAGAGCGCAAAGTAGACACGCCAATCGATTCTAGAAATGGAAATGCAATAATCTACAGTCAAAAAGGTAATATGAAAGAAAAGTGAGCTACTTTTGGTTTTTTCTCAGTTGCTTCCACAGACTATTGAAGTAGGCTTGAGAGAGAGCTATCATATTAGGGCTATTTGACCAAAGGTGCAACCCAGATGTCATGTTTGTTGTGTTGTTGAAGGGGAGGGCAACTTGTGCGTTGTCAAATATGGTTGTAACTACTGAAGGTGAATACGGAACGGTTCTTAGGTTAAAGTTCGGATTTTTTGTCAGCGCTTTAATTGTCGAGTTTGGAAGAGAATCACTTTGAGGTTTTTCCGCCACTATCCTTATGATTACGCCTCGTTTGAGAGCACTTAAAAGTTCATCCTCAAAAAGGATGATTACTTGCTTGAACCGTTTCCATGTCGTGACGATTTCTATGGTGTTAGCAGCGTTTCCCAGTGCATATCGATATTTTTTACCACTATCACCTTCGGAAATAACGCCTAGACAAGAGTCCCCGCCGAGAATATCCGCTTGTGCCGGGATTTGGCTAAATTTTTCGACAAGATTTTTCGTTTTTGCACGAACAAGTTTGAGTTCATTGCTTTTCCGTTGAAGTAGCGTTTCGAGGGCTTCGCATAGCGGAGTTGCGGTGAAAATAGTTGGAGAAGTCACTTTTCTTTGAATTAACCCTATTTCTTGCAAATCAGAGATTATAACGTATATGTCTTGTCGACTGACAAGAGAAACCGCAGCGATTTTTTTTGCCTTTGCGTTTCCAATCAAAAGAACCGCAAGGTAAACCCTAGCTTGACGAGCAGTAAGACCTAAACTGACCAACGCATCGACATTTTCCTCTTCAATCGCCGCGGAAATATCTAGCGATTCATAATTGAGAATGTTACCATGGAGTTGGTTCGAAAGATTTGAAGACATCTCACTACCTACGAATTTGGAGTTTAATTTTTGGCAATTTAGTGTCTTGACCAAGCAAATACTACAACCACCAAACAAGCCACAGCTTGATTCAGCGACAAAGAGGCGAATGCCTTTCTAATTTGAAGTTGCAATCTTGCCTTCAACCAAATAAGCTGCACAAACGGTTTTAAATCTCTTTTCCAAAATCTCCCCTACATCGGCAAATTTTTTTTTCTGCAGATTTCCGTTTATTCGCTCCTGACAAAACAGGTCTTTGCACAGATCTAGTTATTTGGAGCTATTTAACGGAAACTTTATGTGTCATCAAAACGTTAAACGTAAAATTAAAAGAGGAATCATTAATGAAAAACGCATCTGAGCTTGAAAAGGGCAAATCAGAAGTTTACAATTCAAGAGAAAACTGGCCGCCTTACACGTACAGGGATTACCCAGATATAAAACCAGAGACGTACCAAGCCTTCATTGAATTCCTGGAAACAGAAAATACGTCAGGCAGATTAATGGAGCTTCAACCGTGGATTTCTGTCTGCGACTCAAGATGCGCGTTTTGCTATTTTCCAACTACTCCTACAAGCAAAGTCAAAATGGAGCCCTATCTTGAACTGCTAAAAAAAGAACTTGACATGTACGCTAAAACCAAGTACGTCAAGACAAGCGTGTTTGACGAAATTGTTTTAGGAGGTGGAACACCCAGTGTCTTGACTGCTGAGCAGATGATTGATCTGATAGACTTCTGCAAGGCAAGATTCAATATTAACAAGGAGTACTTCATCAAAGTAACCGGTTCCTCAAAGACACTTGCGCTCAAGAAAATTGACAAACTCGCCGAATACGGCGTTTACCAAGTGGATATGGGCGCACAAACATTTGACGACGGACTGAGGAAAATGCTTTGCTTACCTGACAGCGCGGCAGACGTTGAAAAAGCCATTCGGCACGCGCGAAAACTGAATTTATGTGTATGTGCAGACCTCATGTACAATCTCCCAGGGCAGACAATGGAAAGCTGGATCAATACGCTAAAGAAAACAATTGAACTTGACGTGGAAGTTGACACATATTCTCTTCACATAGATGCAGGCACAATCCTTGAAAAAATGATTAAGACGGGAGTTTCTCCGCCACAAGGAGACACAGAATGCGAGAAACAAATGTACCTTAGCGCCTACAAAATGCTGACAGAAGCAGGCTACAAGGCAGTAGGCCACGACCGATTTAGCCGAGTTGAATGGCACATGCGAGAAAACTGCCTCAACGGCTGGCCATGGGGAGGAATTCTCACAACAGGCGCCGGATGCTTCATGGGGTACCTCCAGAAATTCTCTTACTCCAACATTGAAAACATAAACGATTACATGGCAACTGTAAAAGCAGGAAAACTGCCAATAAGTAGACTTTCAGAGTCAACGACTGAAGATATGATGAGGAGGACAATGACTCGACTGTATCTACGTTTACCAGTAAACAAAAAAGAATTTATGCAAAAATTCGGCACCACACCAGAGAAAGTCTTTCCAAAGCAACTTCAAAAGCTAAAAGACAAGGGATTAATTGAAATCGACGACAAAGAGGTCAGAATAACAAAGTTAGGTGAGATTTGGAAAGGAAATATTGCTTGGGAATTCGCACCTAACCAAACTTAATTTTTTTTTCCAAGCGCCCTACTCTCAAAGTTTATTTCAGAAACAGCTACCCACGGTCTCCATTTTCTACGCAAAAATTGCACCCAACTCACTTATGTGGAGAAAAGCATGTAGCGGAAAACTGAAAAGCACGAACAGAAATTGGGATTAAAAAAGAAAAGGGATTGGGATTAATTTAGTGCCTCATCGGCTGAAGCCCATACCAGGTCATTACTTTAGCAATTATAGGCACTATTACTCCTAAAGCAATGCTCGGGACGAAGCTTATCACGAATCCATAGATACCGGCTGCTCCAAGTGATGTATCTTTCCATTCTGAAACTGCCATAGCGCGCGAAGGTGCGAGTGCAATATAGTAGTCCATGTACGCTGTAATTACCGCAACTATGACTGTGGCTGTTAAGCCTGCGCCTAACATTCGTTTGAAATTCGTTGATTTGTTGCACAATGCTCCAGCCATGTAGCCGACGATTACACCGTAGAGGATCCATGAGAGCATGCTCATGTCGCCGAAAAAGTTTTGTGGTGGATTTGAAGTCGCGTAGTACGATGTGTAAAGGCCTGCGCTGGCTAAGTAATACATTCCGCCTGTGATAAAGCCTGCTGCGCCGCCTGCCCATTTATTCCAAAGCAAACCGAGCACTAGTGGCACGCCGAGAACAATCATTTGAGCAAAGCCTTGGGTAAAAATGATGGCAATGGTTGCGCCTGTGCCAGCAACTCCCAGTACATGGTGAGTTCCTGTGGGGTTGACGTAGATTGCTAGAACCATGACAAGTAGAAATAGAATGAGCGGTATGATTATGGCGTAGAATATGTCAGCCAGTTTAAATTTTTCTGTTTCCAAATTTTATCCCCTTGATGATTCTATTTACGTGGTGGTATGCTTATAAATTTAATGCTTGGAAGCTTGACACGCATGTGTTAACGGCCAGAAAAAATTCACTTGAAACTCATGAACCAAATTTCAAAATCTTGAGCGCACATGCCTATTTTCAAACGGATTGCCACTTCTCAAGGTAATTGCGAAAATGAGTGTTAGGGTCATTTTTGATAATTTATTTTTTAATATATAGGCAATTCAGTTTAAAACTTTGCATCTGCTTTGAACTTCGAACACACAAAAATCCATCTTTCCTAATCCCTTTTTTCACCTTTCGCCAAAATTCCCTAAATTCCCATTTTCCCCTCAGAATTAAAGCTAATTCAAACCCTAATTTAACAAGCTTTTCGTTGAGATTTTGGTTTAAATTAGAAGCTGAGACGTTGCTGCTGTCAATAAGGCATTCTTCGCGCGCTAAAAGGCTAGTTTCCGGAGCTATTTAAAGCCCTTTTGAGCAGTATGGACAGATGTTTTGGTCATCTCTGACAGCTCGTTTGCAATTTGGACATGTTATAAAATGAGTATAAGGTGACGGCTGTTTAATCTTCGAAGACGAGCTAGGCGACCGTTGTTCATAAGTCGGCGGCTGTTTAATCCTCGAAGACGAGTAAGGCGACCGTCGGTCATAAGCTGAAGGCTGTTTAATCCTCGAATACGAGTAAGGCAGCCGTTGACCATAAGCCGGCGGAGCTGCGGGCCGCGGCTCGTAAGCTGACTCTTCCCCATATGGTAACGGTTTTTGTCTGCCGCGTTGTACGTATACGGCAGTCACAAAAACAGCGATTGCTATCACAACTGCGGTTATAGCGGTCGTTAGCGGTGACCAAAATCCGCTGGTTACGGTTACGGGGGTACTCGTGGGGCTTAACCCTGTGTATCCTGTGGATCCTGAGTATCCCGTGGAGCCTGTGTACCCTGAGGAGCCTGAGGATGTTGAGGATGTTGGAGATGATGATGGGGTGACGAGAAAGGCTGCTCTGGCCGATTCGTCTATGCTATCCGTAGCAGTAACAGTATATGTGCCAGTTGCAGTACTTTTGCCGAGAAGCGTTGACGGAACTGAGAATTCCATTGTTGTAGCATATTGTAAACCCACAACTTGGGCTGTGGTTACCGACCCGACGTTTGTTGAGCCAAAGGTGACGCTTACCACGATGCCGCCGGGAAATCCAGATAGCGTGGCCGTCACTGATGTGCCTGCGGCTCCTTGGGAAGGACTCAATACTATTGACTGACCTTGTGCCTTCGCCACTGGCGTTACTATTACTACTAATGTTAATACACTTAGAAAAAGTACTGTAAGCGTTGCTTTGCTAAACCCTTTCTCCATATTAATAAGGCACTTTTGCATTGAGGTATCTTCTCATATAAGTTGCCCTCTCGCAAATATAAGATTTGTCAAATGCGCGCGCTCAGCAGGAGAAAGTTGATTTTTGGCAGAAATAAACCATTAGTAAGTTAGTGAGTTCCCAAAATTTCTTGTTAAAAAAGGGAATAGGGTGACGAACCATCCAATTTGTGGAGACGAATCCAACTCTCCAACTCTTATTCCTGAAAAAATTTAAACTAAAATCTAAACGAGTACCCTGTCAAACCCCAAACCAAAAAAGCAACCCAAAACAAGCCCTGAACAGAAACCCTACCGATAGACCTACCCTACTATTTGTGGCGAAAAACAACCACAAAAAGCAAAACAAAACCACGTAGAGACCGAAAGCACCGCATGGATACACAGTATTTTCCGCATTAAACTAAACGTTATAAATGAAAAAACAAAGGCACATGGAATAAATCCATGTGTTAAGTGCTGTTTATTGCTCCCTAAATCTGAAGGGCTAATGGCGTGAAGCGCATATGGTGCCTGATAGGGGCAGTCTGGCTGGGCAAACGTAAGAGCATGTTCCGCATGCTATGCAGTCTTTAATCCATAGTTTTTCTGCTTTGTTCATGTCGTCTTTCAACAGTGCATTGTAGATCATTATCGGGTGCAGTCGTACGGGGCAGGAACTGATGCAGTTTGAGCAGTGTATGCAGTCCATTTGTTGTTGGCCTGGCTTGTATTGGCTCTTGGAGAAGACGATGATGCTTGAGGTTCTCTTGGTCACTGGCGCTTCTATGGTTGGAAGCGTGTGTCCCATCATGACTCCGCCGATGACTACCTGTCGGATGTCTGCTGTGTTTACCTTAAACTGGTTTAATATGTCACTAACAGGGGTGCCTATCTTAACAAGCAAGTTTTTTGGCTCAGCAACATCTCCGTTCAGCGTGGTTACTCTTGATATGAGCGGTTCACCTTCAAAAACAGCGTTTGCGACAGCATTGATGGTTGCTACGTTCTGCACTATTGTTCCCATTTCGTAGGAACGTTTTGTTGGGTCAGCTTCATACCCTAAAACTGCTTTCTGAAGCAGACTTGCGTCGCCTTGCTGGTATGTGAAGGCTTGCGCGATGACTTCTGTTTCAGGTTCTTTGGCGAAGGCTTGCTGCAATTTTGGTACGGCTTCAACTTTGCTTACTTTAGTTGCGACTATAACTTTTGGGTTGCCTAGGATTTTGCGGATTACTCTGACGCCTCTTAGAAGGCTGTCTGTTTTCTCAATTAGGAGTCTTTCGTCTGCGGTGTCATAGGGTTCGCCTTCAGTAGCGTTTACTATAAGGTTTTTTATGGATTTGCCTGGTGGCGGTGAGAGTTTGATATGTGTAGGGAAGCCTGCTCCGCCTAAGCCAATTATGCCTGCTTCGCGTATAATTTTGAGAAGCACGTCATTTGGGGTGTCATTTAATTCGGATTCAGTTATGGGCTTTATGCTTTTGTCTTTGTTTTTCTTTCCGTCGTTTTCGATGTAGATTGCTTCGGAGCATTCTTCGTAGCAGCTGTTGTATATGTCGCCAAGCTTTATGACTTTGCCAGAGATTGGGCTGTGCACGGGGGAGCTTACTCGCTCTTTGGAGTCGGCGATTTTTTGCCCTATGCTTACCGAGTCACCAACAGAGACAAGCGGAGTGTTTGTTGCTCCAGTGTGTTGAAGGGTTAGGACTATGGCGATTTTTGGGTCAGGGAAGGCTTCTATGGGGGTAGTTCTTGCTTTTTCCTTATGTTCTTTTATTTTAACGAGGTTTGCCATTTTTATCATCTCCCAAAGGGTTTGTGTATGCCTACTCGGTCAAGGAGTGGCACAGTCAAGTTCATAATGAGTAATGCCAGTAGTGAGCCTCCGAAGAAGTTCATGTATGTTTGTATCAGCACTGTCAGTATGGCTAAGCCGACGCCGAATATGATTTGTCCTGTACCAGTCAACGGTGTTGATGCTGGGTCTGTTGCCATGAAGAACGCTAAGAATATGGAGCTACCTATGAACAGTTCAAACAGAAGTCTTGTTAACATATCTGAATCTGCGTAAGCAACGGACATTATCATAGACATAGCAACTATAGCTACTAAGTAAGTGAGAGTTATTCTCCATTTGACGTACTTGCGTGCGGCGACGAAAAGTCCTACACCGACTATAATAACTGCGAGGCTTGAGGCTCCGCCAGTCCATCCGTGAAACTTTGAAAGGAACATGAGAGAGAACAAGTTGACATTCGTCAGCGAAGGAGCGGCGGCGGTTGGATTAGCAAAGCAACTAAGTAAATAGCTACCGAACGATAGGGCACCGTTACCATGTATAGCTGCAAAGTTTGGTGCAGTTCCTAAACCTATTGGACCTGCAAGTAAAGGTACTCCTAAGCCGCCTGCCGTGAGAGAAGCGAAGTGATCTTTGGCTAGAAGTATGGTAGATATGAAGGGTAGTAGAACTATGAATTGTGCGGCTGCTGCAGGGTTGACAAATTTTCTGCCTGCTACGCCTTGGAGTTTTTTGAAAATCACGAGGCCGACCAATGAGATGGAGGCAATGTAAACGAATGCCATGGGTGCGGTTAAGAAGCCAACGGGCATTGGATCGGATGCTTGAGCCATTGCGGGCACACCGAGCGAATATGAGAGCGTGACGATTAAGCCAAAAACTGCTGCTGACCATAGGTTCAATTTGCTGTCAGAGACTAATACGTGTAAAAGAGCATCGAGGCCTACAGCTACTCCAACGGCGATAAGTGCGTTTATAAGGACTATGAGACCCAGGGGCATCTGCCAGACGTTTGTGAGTTTAAAAGAAGAAATTTGTGCACTTGTTGGGCTAGTGACGGGCCACCAAAGAATTGCGGAGACAACGGTGATTATCAAGAGGGCAATGAATGTGTATTGCATCAGACGATTCTTAGACATTGGACCTGTTATGTGGGGAGCGGGTTTAACAACTAAATCTTGAGGGGTTTCTGTGCTCATTTTTATTAACCTCTTAAATGTGAGAGTGCTATTTAATGCGCTAAATATTAAACTCTTTCGGAAAAAATAAAAATGTATCTTTTCCCAATGAAAAAAGTTTCGCAAAATTTTTGCCCGTTTACTATCAGCAGCCTTGAACTCTTTCACACAGTCGATAATAAGAACATTCGATAAGATTCCGACAGAAAATAATTCTTCTTAAACCAAGATAACGATAACGATTCAACTTGATTGCTTTCTGCTTTTTTGCAGAGAAAGCAGAAATCTAGTTTATAAGAGCAAGTTTTATATCGCATTAGATAATCTATTTTTATTCCGTGATATTTGATGGCTCCTAATAAGTCACCATTGTACATGGTGGTTTGGCGGTGTACAAGAAACTGTGTTGGAAGCTGCATGTATTGCAGTTACACCAAAGAATACGCCAAAGATAGCGAATTAACTACGGCTCAAGCCAAAAAAATGGTGGATGAAATCGCCGAATTCGGTTCTAAATGGTTTGGCATTAGCGGGGGAGAACCACTCGTTCGCAAAGACGTTTTCGACGTTATTGACTATGCTGAAAAAGAGCACGGCATGGAAGTCAGTCTTATAACGAGTGGCTTTGCATTTGATCAAGAACGATTTGATTTACTCACGAAGTATAACGTTCACACTGCCGTTAGTATAGACGGCAACAGGGAATCTAACGAAATCATCCGACGGAAGGGAAGCTATGACAAAGCAATATACGCTATGAAGAAACTTTCGGAAGTCGGGTTGTTAGACTGCTTAGTTACCACAATGACCAAGTACAACATTAAGCACATGGCGCATCCTGCAGCACTAGCAGAAGAATACCATGCCCGCATGGTTGTCTACCACAACCTCGTGCCCGTTGGCAGAGCAGGAAGCAACATGCCTGACTTGGCACCGACACCTGACCAATATGAGGAAGCTTTTAACGAGATTTATGACATCCAACGCAAGTTGTACGGCAAGGTTAAAGTCAACGTTTACGCGCCTTTCTACGCACGAATCGTGCGTCAGAAAAACCCAGTGGACTTCTGGGATTGGTATCACGAAGGCTACCTTGGCAGATGCACCATCGGCGGCAACTACATAGGCATAACTGAAAATGGTGACTACCGTAGCTGCGGTTTCCATGAAGGCTACCGCATAGGCAACGTCAAAGACAAGCACCTATCTACAGCATGGGACGAACTCCAGCACAGCGAACTACACTTAAAATTGCGTGACAAAAGCAACATTAAAGGCAGATGCGGAGTTTGCGAGTACCGAGAAATCTGCGGCGGATGCCGAACACGAGCGGAATACTACACAGGCGACTTATTCGAATCAGACCCAGCATGCAACTATGTCCCGAAAATCCTACGTGAAGACCCCAAAGCCCTCAGCAAACAATAAACGCAACCCCTTCTAAGCGTAGGGCATAGCTTCAATTTTTATTGTGAAGCCTAAAGCAGTCACGATAGATGCCTGAATATTTATTGAAACCCAAAAGTGAAAGTTGACCCCAGACAGGGTGTTTGTCAATGCCGCCGATTACAGTATTTTCTGGGGTTTTCACCAAACAAACGAAAGAGAATGAAAGGCGCTTTATATAGGAATTATTAGGAACCCTGCGTAATAAATGCTTGATTTAAGCTTCAAACCAAAAAATCAACCTGAAACAAGCCCTGACTAAATCGCCGCCTACTTATAGACCTACCTACTATTTGTGCAAAAATTCAGCCACAAAAATGGCATAAGAGAAACGAGGAGCCCCCCTCCCTGCTATTTACACTCATTTTCCAGCAATAAAAAGCAGCCATACATTCTTTTGTTCTTAAAGAGCCCCTTTTTAACAATTTTTGCAGGACACGAATAAATGCACGTTAAGAGAAGCTCAGGACAAAGATTCTTGCAGGTGCTACCCAGAATGAGACAGGCTCATACGTGAACCTTCCCGTGTTCATGAGGGTCTGGTTGAAATCGTTGAACGTTAAATTGGTGCCAAAGTAGTGATATTGGGTTCCTCCATACTCGTCCACAATCAGGTATTTTATGTTGTCAGCTACACATTCGCTGACTAATTCAGTCATGTTAAAGTTCGGTGTATACGTATCCACAGGGTTCTCGGGGTACTGGTAAACCCGCGTGTTAACCAACGTTTTCTCATTCATGTAAAACCACACCATATTCTCACTGATCAAGTTGAAAGGACAAAGAACCATCACGTTCTCCCCAGGCTTCAGCTGGCCAGTCACATAGCTGGTTGCTTCTTGAAGAGGCACATAAATCTGGTCTTTAGACATCACATAAGCATCGCTCAAACTAAAGTAGAAACCAACAGAAACAAGCACTATCAAAACTCCAGCAGCAACCTGCACAATCCGTTTCTTGCTAATGCTCAGCTGAGGGAGCTTCCAAGTTTTCTGCGCTTTACTTAAAGCCGACGCAATCAAGCTTGCGCCAGAAATGGCTAGCACAGGGAAGAGAGGTATCAAGTAACGCCACTCCCTGTTCGGTATGCCTGTGAAGAAGATGTACACCACTATGAACCAGATAAGCAGGTACTTGTCTTCGGCTTTTCGCCGCAGCGCGAACCAACCTAAACCAACCAGTCCAACAGCATACAGAAGTAACGAAATCGGATGCATTGTCGGGTACGGCGCAGTTATCTCTATCAAATAAAAAATCGGCACCTGCACCCAGTTGGGAAGCGGGTCAAACCATGCGGGAAATCGGTTAAGTCCAGTACTGTAGACCGCCTTGAAAGGATTGCCGACGCCTAAGGCATACAGCCATTGATTCAGCAGCCCATTTGAATACAACCAGTAAAACAGCAGAACCAGCGGCACCACCACAACCACAACCCCTATGGCTAAACGAGGCAGCGTACGAAACTTCTTGATCAAATAGTCTCTGCCTAAAAACGCTAACCCCGCAACCGCTATAACAGCCACAATCAGCGTCTGATACTTTGTCAAAACTCCCAAAATAAACGTCACAATGCTCAACGCCAAAAACTTATTTTTATGTTCTTTGAGCCAGAAAAAAAACGACAACGTCGAAACCATGAAAAAGAACAACAGCGTCGTCTCAATCAAGGACATGCGGCTAAGCCAAATGTAACCAGGCATAACAGCGAGCAGGATGCTGGCAAGCAACGCCGTCTTCGCCCCGTACATGCGATAAGTAAACTCGAACACAGCGTACACGGAAAGCAGGGAAAAGACCACGGAAACAAACCGCCCCATGAATACACTCACGCCGCCCGCTGCAAAGAAAACCGCAGTAAAGATGTCGTACAAAGGTGGGTAGAAAGAGTTCCAAGAAAGATACTGCTGGAAGTTCCCATGAAGCAGGAGCAAGCCGCCGTCCAGATTGGAGACTTCATCCCACTGAATCGACATGTGCCCGACGCCGAATATCTGGTAGACGCCGAAAACCAAAAAAAGACCATAAACTATTACGAACGCTAGAAAAGCCAGTCGCCACTTGTTAAAGCCACCTTTGAACCAGGCAATCAACGAATTCGGACCGATATCCATCACAGTGGACTGGGAGCCTCTTTTGTGTCGTTTTGAAGCTATAGTATAGGAAATAAGATATAAAATCATCTAAAATTGACGCACGCAAACTATACAACGTGACGGGAAAAGAAGGCGCAGAACCATAAAACTTTGCAGTTTAATCTTTCTTATAAATGTGTCAAGATCAGTAAAAACATCTACCGCGATTTAGGAAAAACATATCTTTTTTATTTTTTAAACTTGGGTTTGATTGTAACTGCTTAAAATTTTGAGGATAACATATCGGTCATTTGAATAAATTTGTTGTAGGAATTTAACGCGAACCATGTTGGGGTCAAGCTGGTTTTTGTCGTACATGATAAATTCAATGTTGTTTTGAGCGATGTAGTCTTTAAAGTCTGAGGTGGATAAGGTAAATTGGCCAGGTTGAAAATTAAAGAGATTTTCCAATTCATCTGGCTGCAATGATGGAAAACCGTTTTTGGAAAGGGTAAGAACTTGATATTGCCGTGTGACCGTTTGGTTCACGTTAATTTCGTTGAATTGATATTGAAACCGCACAGCATCTATTCGCCTATTTCCTAAGGCGCCAACGTTTCCCCAGTCTGGGGAAACGGTAAAGTTAAAGGCATATGCAATTTGGTTTTTGTCGTCATAGAGACCTAAATAATTTGCCTTAAAAGTTGAGTTTGTAAAGTCAACAACCGCCCATTCGTTTCCATTAGTAGTTTTTGAAGCCATATCCCACGGGTTAACCCAGTCCATTAGTTGAGGTACCTGAACCATAGTAAAGTCAAATTGAGGGTCAAGATAAGTGGTTACGTACAAAGTTACATTTGAAATGTCACCCTGTAGCGGAGTCACAGCCCAAAAAACAGTAATCGGGTAACTATCGTTTTGAACAAGCAACGTCCTCGTTAATGCCACATAGTCGTTTGAGTATACTAGCTCCTATTTCTTTTGGATAACTTTGGTCATCAAAATATATTTCTCGGTTAAGCTGTGAAAGAGTAAATTTATAGTTAGTGCTGTTCTGGGTGAACGACAGAAAATCTCCTTCACTGGATGAAAATGCAACTCGGTACCAAACCTGATTTATCGGGACATAGTTCTCGTCACTTATATCACCCTTTGCTTCATAAGCCCTAAGCGAGGTTTGTGAATCCTGAATTTGATAAGATAAACTTAGAACCGAGTCGGCGATATCATTTGTTCCTTCGGCAGCGTTAGTTTGCGAAATCACGTTTTTACCACAATAGACTGAAAACCAATAACCCGGGATTTGTGTGTCAACCACTGTCGCGTCGTTAGGATAGTTTTGTTGGAGCCAAACTCCAGCATCATATGCTTTAATGTCAGAGGTTGAATAGAAAACGCTGGCCGCCATTATTTTACCGTACAAAGTATCTGACCGAAAAACAATAACCAGACACATCAATACAACTAAAGAGACCGTTGCTACCTTTAACCAATTTTTGCGCAAGCGACGAATACCCTTCCGAGGAGATGAGCGAAAAAGTTGCGAAACGCGCAATTGAATAGTTAAACGTGAAGAGTTTTTTTGTTCAGAAAGCGTGCTTTGTCTATTTTTGGCATAGATGGATAAAAACTTGTCCGACAGAAAGACAACGGAAACAGCTGCGAAAACTGCCATCGGAGGCGTCAAATAGTAAATGAACCATTGAAAAGGCATGTAGAAACCAACAAGGTAAGATTCAGCGAAAAATAAAGGAACAAGGAAACTTAGAATCAAAATCAAGTAAAAAAGCGGCTTCTTTTTTACCTTCAACATCAGGTACGTAGCTATAAAAAGTCCAGCTATGGCAAAGAAAAATATGAAGCCGAAATTAGCCCAGAAAGCAGAGAGACTTGCGGCAGGGATTTGATACGCGTAGTTTGTTTGTGCAAAAAACAAGACATTAATAAGAATTCCAAGGTAACCTATCATTGCGGGTAAATAATATATGGCAAACGCTATACCGCCCCCTAAAAATAGCGCTATTAACACTTTAAGATAGGCGCCCCTAGATTTTATCAACATAAAAAGCATAATTGGCGGCAATATTATGACCGCAAGAAAAGCAGCAAGCTGATGAGATAAAACAAGGCCGAAACCAGCAAAGAAAGTGACTAAAAGATACCCGAATTTATCGATCGCTAAAGGCAAATAAAGGAGCACCAAAAAAACAAACGCTATCCCGAGCACGGTAGTGTAGCCGCCCCATGCGTTAAGCTCATATAAAGGATAACACATAGTCAACAAAACAGCGGCTACAGCCCCGACTTTTTTGTTAAAAAATTTAGTACCAATCAAGTAAACGGAAAGGAACAGTAACCAATCGGCTGTTACCGCTAAAGCTTTCACTAAAAAAATGTATTGCCCAACATTGGCTGCACCAGTAACGGAAATAAGCATTGCGAGCAAAATATCGAAGAGTGGAGGCATCCAGCTTAAGCCACTTAAAGATATGTGCCCTGTCTGCAGGAAGATTTGGGCTTTTGTTAAATGTACAGAGGGGTCATTTCCTAAGATCAAGCCGTTCATTGATATTAAGGTATAGAAAATGGCGAAAATTAACACAGAGAAAACAGTGATAAATGTGATTTCTACTTGCTGTTCTCTTGTCAATTTACTTATCAAAAGCGTCAGCTATCTCCTTACTTATGTCACGTTCGCCTTAATCTTAAAGATGGCAACTTCAGGGTTAATAAATACAAGGTTAAAAGCTGGGTCATTCGCAAATTTTGGGTTTAATTCAGAATCTCGATTTGCAATGTAAGAGATCGAGTTAGCTTGCATCGCTTCTCGATAATCGAAGGTGGTTAGGGGCAGAGGGTTATTTGCAGTTTGCGGATTCTGAGCGTTCACGTTCACCGTTGCGTTAAGGCTTGTTTGATTTTCTATGTTAACTTCAGAAACCTGGTAGATTCCCACTAAAATTTGCATTTCAGCAGTAGACTTGCCCTGTAAATTGTAGGAAAGCTGGACGATGCATGGGTTTTGAGTGTTATAGGAGGAGATTTGTGGCTGACTTTGAGCAAAAACTAGTTGACCAACCTCCTTCATGCCGATATCCAGCATTGCAACCGTGTTTCCACTGGGCTGCAGAAATTCGCCCTGCGAGTTCAAGATGAAGTTAATCCAATCTAAAGAGTCATTTTGGTTGTTACTTTGAACTACAATAGTCATGTTCGCAAAAGAAACTCCCTTCGTCACCGTTAAAATTTCAGAGTAATTAAAGTCGCCGTTTGCTTTGTTAACAATGATAGAGGGACTATCGGTTTGTGCGCCAACCAGTTGCATGCCGACAACAGGTATTTGGGTTACATCAGTTGATTGGACAGATCCACCGTTCTGAGATAGTAGAGTGATCTCGCTATCATTAAACTGGAAGAACGAAAACGGGAAATACGTCCAGTTAAGATCCGCTAGAAACTCGGGATTATGTCTACCAATGTATCCACCGTCTTCCCTAACCTGAATATAACCATTATCAATAACGTAATCTGTATCAAGCAGATTGCTCGCTACTGTTGCTGGCGCTAACTCGCTGTCAACCGTTAAATATTGTGGGGGAACCGCGCTCAAGGTTGGTCGCTCCGCAAAACCGCCAAGCCACCATCCATAAAGAGCATCAGAAACAAATACTGAACCAGGAGCGGTGTTTTGCTTAGCCCATTGAATTGCTTGGTAGCCTGGATTATCCATGACTTGGTAGAAGCTTTGAATCGTGACGCCTTGCCATGGCGTGAGAAAGATAGGAAGGGGCGCGAGCAGAAAGATGAGTATGAATCCTAATACGGAGATAGAATAAATATTCTTGTGTGTTATGCGGGTTGAGATTCGCGTTGCCCACTTGTTGGCCGCGCGCTTTGTCTTCCGTATCTGGCTGGTTAAAGTGTGATATACATCTGTTAGGTGTGCAAAGTATGCTGAGCCATGATGAATCATCACCGCGAAAAGTATGATTATAGGTAAAATAAGAAAGTAAAGAAAACGATTGTAATCGACGTAGAATCCAACCAGGTAGCCTTGTGTTAGGACTAATGGAACTAAAAGCCACATGATTAGCAGGAAACTCGGAAGCGAAAGGAAGCGTCGTTGATATTTTTTAGATAATAAAAAGTATGGTAAAAGGCAAGCAAAGAGTGCTTCTATTACATAAAGAGGAAGAATTCTTGTTGCAAGTATCGCTTGATCAATAGCATTGACGGTACTAAATGATGAATTAGCACTTAAATAAGCAGGAACAGCACTTGCTATAAAAGGCGAAACAAGAAATGTGCCACCGAAAATTGGAAGCAACCAATAGAGGACATTTTTTCTTGTTGTGCCGAAGGTTTTAGGGGCAATCAGGGCAAAGAACACGGTTACGACAGTTATACCGACGAAAATGGCAGCACTTAAAGAATGCGTTAAAAATATCGATCCAACCAAAATCGAGGATGATACAAGGAAAGGCATTAACGAGAACTTTTCTCTTCGGAGAAACAGGTAGAAGGTTACAGGAATCAAAAGCAGGGTTATCACGTTAGGGTAGCCTGCCCACATGATCATTTCAACGTCAAAGCGTGAGATAGCAACTAAAAATGCAACGATGAAAGCGGCTGATTCATTCCATACTGTTTTTGTTATCAAGAAGGCGGCTAAAACAATAAGCGAAGAGAACAAACAAACAATTACAGCCTGCGCTACGTAATCACTCATTCCAGTCATCAGTATCATGGCTGAAGTGAAAATGTGGTATCCTGGGAAGGTTAAGGATTGACCTCCGCCCATCTGGTAGTAATCATAAAGGAAATTGGTGTTACCTGAATGCGTAATTGAGTTAATTACGCTAGCGTGTAAGCCAATGTCAGCGCCAGGCGGGTAACCTTGCCAGAACATCAACACTATACGGTAAATAAAGGAAAAAACAAAAATCAATAGCAACAGCACGTATTTCTTGTTTGCTTTGAACATTGTCTCCTCATCTTTCCGTGTTTTATGCTTGCGTGTTTGATGAATTATTAAGTCAAAGCTTAAATATGAAATTCGAGTATAAAAAGCCCAGAGTAACAAAAAGGAAAAAAGGTGTTTAAATGTCGTGGCTTAAATCTATGATGGAAAAAGAGCCTCCAGAACCAGAGAATCCATTGGGAGTAATCGTAATAGGCAACATTGAACCAGATATGCATGACACAGCAAAAGAAGCAGTTAGAAGGTCACTAAAACGTGCAGGATTCAAAACAATAGACGTTGGCAAAAGCGTTGCACCACAAGTTTTCATTGACAAAGCAAAAGAAAACAATGCAAACATAATCGCAATTTCAGTAAACACTGTACCCGCAAAAAACAATCTTGCAAAACTAGACGAGCTATTGAAATCAGCCGGATTAAAAGGCAAAATCGCAATAATCATGGGCGGTGCTGCAGTTAAAAAAGAAGATGCTGACGCATTGGGTGCACTCTTTGGTAAGAATAAGGAGGAGGCCCCTGAGTTAGCGAAGAAAGCAATGGGCAAGAAATAAATCCATCAGATGAGGAAAAATGTCTTTTAAATTCAATACGAAACAAAATATCTACAATATTGGAAGAGCAAAAGTAGGCGGTCAGCCAGGTGAGCTACCAACTTTTCTAATTGGGTCTATCTTTTGGCTAGGCCAGAAAATGGTTCAAGACGCAAATAAAGGTATTTTTGATGCTAAAGCAGCGGAAGACATAATCAACACAATGCAAACGCAAAGCGACATTACTGGTGTACAATTTGCTTTTGATATCGTTGGAACTACTGACATAGCCTTTGAGAAGTACATTGACTTCGTTGCAAAGCACAGTGAAGCACCATTGATGCTTGATGCGATGAGCCCAAAGACACGTATGACAGCTGCAGCTATTGCTAAGAAAATGGGTCTGTCAGACAGATGCTTATACAACTCGGTCTACAAAGGCGTGACAGACGCTGAGCTTGCAAACTTGAAGGACAGCGGTGTCAAAATGTCCATTGTTCTCGCAGACAACCCGAAAGACAATTCTTTAGAAGGAAAAATGACAGTTATAGAAGAAGCTTTAGCATTAGCAGAGAAAGGTGGAATTACAAAGCCTCTGATTGACACAGCTATTCCCGCATTCGCTCCAGACATGGGCACTGCAGTAAGAACTATACCTATAATGAAAGAGAAGTATGGTCACCCAGTAGGATTAGGCAGCGGAAACGTTGTCACAACCATGGGCTGGGTTAAAGCGAACTTCGCCAAAGAATTCCGCCCCGGATGTAGGACCGCAACCAACGCCATCATGCAGACAGCAGGCGCAAACTGGCTAATGATTGGACCTGCAGAACAAGCGGAATGGGTATTTCCAGCCGTTGCAGTTACCGACACATACATTGCTTCAGCAGCAGGCGACCTTGGGACAAGACCACTAGAGGAAACTCACCCAATCTACAAAGCCTTCATGTAAAACTCCTTCCTTTATTTTTTATTGTTAAATTTTGAAGTGGTAAAAACTGAAACCTCTTCAATGGTTTGAAATTATCGTTGGCTTCACAGTTTTAACTTTACTGGCAACTTATCTTATTCCAAGCAATTCATTGCTTGCCGTTTTCCGTTACGTTTTCGGTTTTGTTTTTGTCGCTTTTTTGCCAGGATACTGTTTAGTTAATCTTTTGTTTATGAATCGAAATAAGCTTGATTTTGTAGAACAATTAGTGTTGTCGGTTGCGTTAAGCTTCGGCTTAGATGGGCTTGCAGGTTTATTTTTGGGTCTCTCACCAATCGGGATTACCTTCACTTCAATAACGGTGTCGCTAAGCGCGATGGTGCTGGTTTTCTCGGCGATTGCGTTTGTTAGGAAATTAAGACAGCTTAATGCCCAGGCGCCTGAGCAGGTAAGCGCCTGAAGTTTTTACTGCTGAAATCCCGTATGTTCCGCCTCTGCGCATCATGTGCAGCACGTATCCTGGGCGCAGGTAGAATTCTTGGTAGGCTTTGTAGCGGATTTCTGCAAGTTTCTCCATGGTCAGCCACGGGGTTTCAAAGGTTGGTCCCGCGGTGTCGTATTTGTCGAAGTCTGTGACTCTGAGCCAACCGTTGTTCTTGACTTGCTCGTACATTGGTGTTCCGGGGTACGGTGTTGCAACGTAGAAGCCGACGTCATCAAGTTTAAGTTCCTTGACAAAACGGATTGTTTCATTTGCGGTCTGTTCAGTTTCGCCTGGGAAGCCCAACACAACGTTCCCAATAGTCATTAATCCAACTTCATTTGCTGTTTTGAAGGCTGTGCGTGTCTGGTCGAGCTTGATTTTCTTGTTCATTTTACCCAATATCGCTTCTGAACCTGACTCGACGCCCATCCAAACAGCTATGCAGCCTGCATCATGCATGGTTTTTAGCATTTCTCTGTCAACCATGTCGACGCGTGTGCCGCAGTCCCATATCATGTCGAGTTTTCGGGTGTGGAGTTCCTCGCAGATTTTGAGGACTCGATCGCGGTTAACTGAAAAGGCATCGTCGTAGAAGGTGACTTGGTCCACGCCGTATTTGTCGTGTACCAACTGCATTTCGTCAACTACGTTTTTGGGGCTTCTGAAACGGTATCCTCTGCCGAACATGCGAACCGTGCTGCAGAAGTCGCACCAGTACACGCAGCCGCGGCTTGTGATAAGCGGAAACAGAATCTTACCCATTCTTTTGAGGGAGTCAAGCGGGAGCAAATGATGAGCTGGAAAAGGAAGCGAATCCAAATCCTCCATGAACGGCCTATCCTGAGTGCGCACGATTTTGCCGTCTTTCGCTCTGTAGGTCACCCCGAGGACGTCTGAGAGGCTGCCGCCGTTTTGCAGTTTGTTGAGCAGTTCGATGAAGGTGACTTCGCCTTCCCGCCGCACCACCATGTCGAGGCTTGGGTATTCGTTGAGGGCGTTTTCGTCCCAGAAGGTTCCGTGGCTGCCGCCGAGCATCGTTACTGCTTGCGGGTGGACTTCTTTTGCTGTATTGATGAGCTGCATGGCTGACTTGTAGAGCAGGGTGGTGGATGTTGCGCCGATGACGTCTGGGTTGAGTTGGCTGATTCTCTGGCGGAAGGTGTCGTAGGTGAGTTTTTCGGCTTGGCAGTCGATGACGTTTACTTCGTGTCCGTCTCGTTCAGCTACCGCGCCCAGGTAAGCTAAGCCCAGCGGTATGAACGGCGGGTGCGAATGCACGTGTGGCGGGTAAGGAGGATTAATGAGGGTAATTTTCAATGCCGTATTCGTCCTTTAGGTGTGTGGGTGTATGTTAAGACAAATTATATAGTTTTCTAAATAAATGCCAGAAACGCAAAAGATGAAGGTTTAGGAGTTTTGGCTTTTTCTTATGCCATTTTTGTGGCTGAATTTTTGCACAAATAGTAGGTAGGTCTATAGGTGGCGGTTTTCTGTTCAGGGCTTGTTTTGGGTTGGTTTTTTGGTTTGGGTTTTGATTCTTTTGTGGGTTAGGCTGGGGAAGGCATGGAAGTCAGGGTTTCGCGCTTGCGATTTTTGGAATATTCCAAAAGTTTATATGGCTAAACTCCCACCTTTAGCAACAAACAACATTTGAGGCGGCGTTTTGCGGGAACCCACCCAAAACAAAAGAGGCAAAGAATCAGACAATCTCCTGCTCGGAACGGTAATAATGTGCCCTGGGCTTTCGCTGTACGAACTCACAAAGAAGCTCAACTGGCAAAGCGGCAAGGTTGACGGCGCCACAAGGAGACTGGTCAACCAAAAACTCATCACAATCAAAAGCCAAGAAAGAAATGGCAGAACCGTAAACCTAATCTACCCAAAAGATACAACCCCCTCAGACGTAGTTAAAGTTCCAGCTAAGCTCTTACAATTTGAAAACGGGGAATGGCTTGATTACGCCTTCATCTATGCCTTAGACAGCACCACCATTGGAGTAGCAGGCTGCGAAATACCAAGATGGAAAGACAGCGCCGCCTTCACAGCCGAAATTCAAGTAAAAAGGCAGAACGGAAAAATAGTTTTAAAGATTCCAGAGAAATTTAGCCGCTTCTATGGCATCGGCAGAAGACACACAGCTACTTCTGTTAATGGAAATGCTATTCTAATATCAATCTCAGGAAACATCGTTGAAGAAAAAAAGTATCCTGCCTGAATAGGCGTTGATAGGCCAAGAAATGCCAACTTAAAATGGAATCCCGGCTTAAACGAAAGAAGCCCAATCAAGAAAAACGATGAAAAACTAATTCTGCAAATCCCAGACAATTCAGCCGATTCTACTGATTGAAAAGAGGCACAAGGCAGCTTCAGTCAACGGAAACAACATTCTAATCAGTATAAACTGGAAACCTCATCGAAGAAAAGAAACATCCTTCTTGATTAAAATAGGTACAAAAAATTAAAATGAAAAAAGTGTGGATTCTATGCTTTTAGCATCTTTTCCCCATCGGTTGAATAGTCATGTGCTTCCTCTTCGCTCGTCTGACCTAAACTAAGGTAGAATTAACCAAAAACTGAATAAAGAAAGACAATTATAATAAGAAACGAAGGACAGGGCTAAAATTGTCATCTAGTCTTCAAAAAGGAAAGGCCTTTGAGGAAGAAGTTGCAGCACTTTTTAAGTTAATGGGCTATTCAATAGAAAGTAATACGCTAATTAACGCTGGTCAAATCGACATAAGAGTCGAAATCAAGCTTGGACTTGTAACGCAAAAAGGAATTATAGAATGTAAGAATTATGCTGGAACAAACGTTGGAATTGAAGATGTTGAAAAATTCTGTAACAGGATTAGTCTGGCCCGGCAAAAAGGCCAAACAGACTTTGGAATGCTTATTTCAAACACTGACTTCAGTCCTCAAGCAAAACTCTGTGCAACTGGCTATGGGTTTGTACAATTAAAGACGTACAGGCAGCTACTTTCTCAGCTAATAGATTTTGAGGCTTATCTCAAAAATTTTGTTTATGATTTTGAGCACTATGATGAGTATAGCAATGGCCAAAGAAAACCAATCCTTGATATCCTTAGCAGATGTGATCTAAAAAGATATTATATTGATCTGAAGTGCGAGGATAGTTTCGGAGCCGAACCAGTATCTATTGACACCTTCTTTGAAAAATGGCTCGATGATCAAAATAGGAATCAAGTGACTTTACTTGGCGATTACGGTACAGGAAAATCTTCGGTTGCCCTATATCTCACATACAAGTTGGCCAAGAAATATTTGGAAGACCCTGTGAATAACAGAATTCCATTATTTGTTTCTTTGAGAGATTACTCTAAGGCAATTAATATTCAACAACTTATCACAGACCTCTTGATCAATCACTATGGTGTACAAATTCAAGGTTTTGGGGTCTTTCAGAAATTTGTAGAAACTGGTAAAATGGTTTTGATATTCGATGGATTCGACGAGATGGCTACCAAGGTGGACAAAAAAACCACCATAGAAAATTTTAATGAATTATCAACAGTAGTTACTGCTAACTCAAAAACTATTTTAACATGCCGTACGCATTACTTCAGAAGCCAAAGCCAGGTTTTTGATCTATTTTCCCCGGCTAACGAAACTGAACTTATGCTTGAACTTAAAAAAAGAAATAACTTTGAAGTTATCGAATTGCAAGAGCTTGATAATCCGCAAGTTATTTCATTACTACAGAAAAGAACTGATAATTGGAAATTTTATTGGGACAAAATACGTTCCATATACAATCTTGAGGATCTTGCAAGAAGACCAATTTTACTGGATATGATTACAAAATCTCTCCCGTCGCTTATATCAAAAAAATCTGAAATCGACCAGGCAATATTATATGATGAATATACTCGTTTTTGGATTGAGCGAGAAGATTGGCGTTCGCAGATGTCTAAAGAAGAAAAAGCCCTTTTTATGGAGAATTTGGCATTTCAAATGTTTACGACAGACTTAGAGTGGGTTCATTTTAGGAAGCTCTGTGAAATTGTTAAAAATGAATTCAAATCACAAATAATCACTTGTTCTGACGTTGACTATTTTGATAATGACACTCGAACGTGTAGCTTTCTTAATAGAGACAGCCAAGGTAACTATAAGTTTATTCATCGGTCATTCATGGAATTTTTTGTTGCTAAGAAAATCTCCGAAGAACTTATTCAAAATGTAACCGATTCGTTTAAGGAAAAGTTCTTTTCTCCAGAGGTTTTTGACTTTATTGTAAGCCTCATCAAGGCAAACGTTAAGGCAAAGAAGACTTTAGAAGACACAATATTTTATTTAAACCAGCAAAAATCAGAAAATTATGGTTTTACTGCCGCTAATATTATCACTTTATTAAACTATCTTAATGTTGACCTTACTGGAAAAGACTTCTCTGGTTTAACCCTCCCGTTTGCGGATTTATCTGGCACAAGTCTAAAGGGGTCAATATTTGTTAACGCAAAACTGCAAAACGCAAATTTAGATGGAACTGACCTTACGGGTGCCGATTTCTCGTTTGCGGATCTATCAAATGTTAGTATTGCAGCCTCTAACCCTTGCACAGCTCTATCTTACAGCCCAGATGGTAAAAAATTAGCAATAGGAGATTCAGGAGGCATCTTAAAAATTTGGGATGTAAATAGGAGTTCGATAATCAGGATAATCCAAGATCATGACAACCAAATATTCGCACTATCATTCAGCCCTGATAGCAGATATATCGCAACCGGTGGATGTGATCGAGCTCTCATAATTAGAGAGGCAAAGAATGGTCAATTAATTTCAAAGTCTGGTATCGATACATCAATTATTTGGAAGGTAGCCTATACCTCGGATGGCACAAAAATAATTGCAGTAGGGTCAGATGGGTATGTCAGAATGTTGGATTCTAAATCAGGGGCTTCAGAAAAAAGAAGGTTAAACGTTGAAGACGGAAAAGATAGTATTTGGGCTATCGGTTGCCAACCCCAAGGAAAATGCATAGCAATTGGAGGCCCGACTAAGGACATCTATATTCGTAGCCTGCCAGACTATACCTTAGTCTCAGTTCTACACGGACACTTAGACTGCATACAAGATTTATCTTTCTCAACCGATGGTAAGCTAATTGTGAGCGTCAGCAAGGACAAACAACTCAAAATGTGGGATAGGGAAACGAACGAAGTAAAATGGACTGTCAATGGAGTTACAAGTTACGAAAGTGTTAGTGTTAGTCCGCATTTAGATAGAGTGGCGGTTGCAGGAAATGACAAAATTCCGCGCATATTCGATTTAAAAACCGGTGAAGAAATAATGGCTTTGCAAGGTCACTCTGATATCGTTAACTGTGTAACATTTAGCCCAGATGGAGAGCAAGTTGCCACAGCGAGTTACGACACGACAGTCAAGGTATGGTCTGCCAATGGAGAATGCATTCTAACAATTGGGAAAAAACCAAGTTGCAGGCATATGAAAATTGAAGGGGTAATAGGGTTAATAGGACAACAGATAGCTGATTTAATAAGCAGGGGAGCAACTGGTAATCCCGTTCGATTCAAGCCTCAAAATGAAACACGATCCATGCCTATAGATGAGATTTCCCGAAGAAAATCGGAGACAGCGATGTCACGAGCCTCGAACTTTTACGAGAAAATAAAAAAGAGATAAGGAGGCTAGTTTTTCATAGCAATTGAAGAGTTCTATTGCTTCATAGTCGTCGTAGCCTTCAAGCTCTTTACGCTATTAATAATAAAAGAAAATCTTTGTCTCGATTAAACCTAGGCACAAAAATTAAAGGGAAAATGTGTGGGCTGTTATGCTTTTGGCATCTTTTCCCATCGGTTGAAGAGTTCTAGGACTTCGTCGCCGTTGTGGTCCTTAAGGAACCAGCGTGTTTCCTTGTCGGCAACAGCGTTCTTCCGGAACTCCCTGAGAGTACAAAGTTGCTCAAGTTGAACCAAAAAGCCTCACTTTCCGAAAGTAGAGAGTCGAGAGTTTTGTGAAATTTTCTGATGGGAGAAACTTATATCTTTGGTGCGGCAAAATACTCTTCAGGGATTCATCATATTGCGAGTAGTAACGGGCGGCAGCATATTTGATTCACAATGCGATTATTTAACGAATACAATAAACACTGTCGGGGCAATGGGTGCAGGTCTAGCCCTTGAGTTTCGACTTCGAGTGCCTGAAATGTATGAAGTTTACAGGGAGAAATGCAAGCGGAACGAAATAAAGATTGGGCAATATTGGATGTATAACAAACCCAATAGATTGGGAAAGAAAATATTGAATTTCCCTGTCAAAAAAGGTTTCAATCATCCGTCCAAATGGGAATACATCATAGACGGTCTAACATATTTCGTTAACAACTATCGTCGCGATAGCATTTGCTCAATTGCAATGCCCACTCTCGGTGCTCGACTCGGGAAACTCGATTCTGAAGGTGTATTAATTGTGATGGAAGAGGAACTTCAAGACCTACCGATAACCATCGAAATTTATTGCAAGCATGGACAGGACCAACTTACAAAAAGGGTTAAAAAAGCGATCACAGAAATGTCCACTTATGAAATTTCTAAGGAGTTCGGTTTGCCTTTGGCTAAAAGCGATTTGGTCAAAAGCCGTGTTTCCGAAGCATTTCTACTTTCCGATTTAGTGGTTTTTCACAAAATGAGTGTAAACTTGGTACAAAGGCTTTATGATTTTGGTTATGAGAAGACTGCTCCTATGAAAATATCAAGTTTCACCTAAAGAGGGGGGCAACTTAGGTGAGAATTCCATTCTTTCATTACACCTCTTTGGATAGCTTTAATAACATTTTAAGCGACGGCAGGCTAATTTCTAGAAATGGTCTTATGGCGAAGGGCAAGAAAATTGTCGACATATCAATAGATCCGACCCAAGCGAAAAGAGAAACCCTCGGCTTGACAAATTATATTCCGATGTTTGCTGGCTTCTATGAAAAATTTCGAAGTTACGAACTTAACGGTTATTTAAGCTCAGAATACGATTCACCGAAGGTTTATAATAAATCATTTTATGGGTCGCTTAATAAAACCCTCCAAAATACAATGGGCAAGAACTATGAGAGAGTGATAATTATACTGGTCAAGGACGAACTTGTATATCGATATGCTGATGCTGGAAAAGTTAGATTGTTCACTGATATTGCGATAAAAGATGACGCTGTAGAGCTTCCTGTGAAAAGCAAGGAGGATTTGCTTATTTGGCTTAAATTAAATATTCAAGATTCAGTTATTTCTGCCGAAACAGATGTTTTGGATGACGGATTCATATCAATTTGTTGCACAGATGACATTGAGGCATTGATCGTAGATAATGATGCAATAAAGAAAGAAACTGAAGCCATCATAACTAAGTGCAGAAAAAAAGTTCCTCCAATATTTGTTTCGCCACTTCCTAGAAATCCTGCGGAAGAAAACGTCGCCTAAGTATTGAATAAAGTAATCATTCAGAAGAATCAACACATAGGGTTTTTAAGGGCTCTTGAAGGACAAATGATTTTGTAAGAACAAAAACGGATACTTTGATTTATTAAAAAAAGAGTCAAAATGAAAAAAGTGTGGGTGCTATGCTTTTAGCATTTCTTCCCATCGGTTGAAGAGTTCTAGGACTTCGTCGCCGTTGTGGTTTTTGAGGAATTCGCGTGTTTCTTTGTCTGCGACTGCGTTCTTCTGGAACTCTTGTATCCACTGGGCTTTTTCTGCCAAGAAGATTATGCCGTCCACGCCCTGTCTGGCGACACGGGTAGCTACGGTCATGATTTGTTTTGTCGGCGCCACAGTGTCCCATGTTTCGTTTGGTCCGCGGACATAGAAGTTCACGAACACTGGCTTCTTGAGGAAGCTCTTGTAGCCTCTTGCGATGGTTTCCCAGTACCACGGGGTCGGGTAGGCTTTGCTGAACATTGGGATAACGAAGTAATCAGCGTACTGCGCCATGGCTTCAAAGTCGTAGCCGAACCTTAACTTGCCCAGCAGTGGGTCTGGCAGGCAGTTGACGAAGAGTGGTTTGCCCGAGACGACTTCTTTGACTTCTGCGAGGAAGTCTGTGACTGTTTTTGCGCGCCAGTCAAGCCAGCTTAAGCCGCTTTTCCGCTGTAACTCTATGCATCTGGGGCACGTGCAGAAGTGCTGGTCTGCGAAATGTTGGCTGCTGATGCTAATGCCCGGTGTTACTTTTGCGCTTTCAGCTATGATTTTCAGGTTGTACTCCCTAGCTTCTGGGTTAGTCATGCAAACGACATCCCAGCGAAGGTTGTAGCGTTTGTTGGTGCGGAGGGCTGGACCCCATGAACTCACGGAGACCCAGTCGGGGCGTTTCGCAGCCATGTAATTGTCGCCGAAGCATGCGATGTTTGTGTACATTTCAGGGTTAGGTTTCCCAACGATTCCAGACTCTGATTTTAAACGGTAGAAGTTATAATCGACGCCTTCAACAGGCTCAGGTTGATAAAGGAATACGCCAAATTTCAAGGTCTATGTTCCTCATGTATGTTTAATTTACCTACCCATAAAAGTGCAAGTTATTTAAGCCTTTTCAGTTTTGCAGCAAAACGTAAGCAAACCTAAAAAAAGTAAAAAGCGATTTTTCATTTTGTAATGGCACGATACAAGGCTTTTCGTAAGGGAATTTTAACTTGTTTAGTCAACGTTTCTTGACTAACCAGTGTTAAGGTTGATGTTTAATCGTCTAGCAAAACGAGCATACAAAAATTGATTGCATTTTATTTATGGGTAGCCGAGGCTGAACCAGCTGCTAGAGTATCTTTCCCGCAACTCTATATTTTTGCATTTAGGACACTGAATGACTTGGCTTGAATCGTTAAGCTCACCCTTCAACTCCATAGCGACGCCGCATTTACCACATTTAACCATGTTCATCAAACCTAATTATTTTCTAATTTTGAGGCCAATTTTGCCGCTTCTCATGTAAACAACAGATGCAGATAATATAAATGTGGTTGTGAATTGTTCATAACTTTTCAGTTTTTCTAAATGAACATCTATTTTATTAAATTAATTCTGTAAGAACATATATTTTACCCCTGAATAGTCAAACATTTGTTTAAACATGAAAAAAGCAGAAATTAGAGCCGGCTTATTTTATTCTGATTTATTGACAAAATAGCTTCTTTGAAAAGCATCTCTTACAATTCTGATTAACGCTTGTTTAACGAAGGGCGGCAAATCTACCTCACTGTAACTTGGCGTCTTGGATGGCGTTAGTTTGCCGAATGATTTAGCGACTTCATCGGCGTTTTCAAGCTCCGGTGGCAACAGGTTCTTTTTGACGTCGTCATCCATCTTAGCCGCCGCCAACAACTGAGCAAGAACCAACGGCTTATTCTTTAGGATTTCAGCCAAACTTTCAGCGTCAACAGTTAAGTCTTCGACTTTGGACACTTCAGCCGCCAACTTCTCTATCGGAAGATGCCTCTCTTTGAGCCTGTCCAGCACGGTTCGGCAAGCCCAAAATGGCTCCTGTTTGATGAGAGCTTCCGTGACTGCTTTTCGTGTGCAGTAGCCGACGGCTTTGCCCAGCTTCGATGCGGGACCTGCGTAGTTGATTGCTTTGCCTTTGCCAGTTGTAACCACCGAGACGCTGTCAGTTATCGACCCTGTGGCTGAGTCGCCAGTGTAGAAGCTGCGGATATCGAAGTCTCGGAGAACTGCCGATTTCGCCTCGGTTGCTGTGATGACAGATGCCACCATGCAGCTGTCTGACGGGTCAGCGTCGATGAAGACGATGATGTTTATGGTGCCTCCACCGATTTCTTTGACATCCATTTCTTCGCCGGCGGATTCTCCATGTTTGCAGCCTGCGGTTGCGGTTACGGTGACTGAAAAATCATTCAGCTTTTTGGTTACAAGGCTGTAGTTTTGGATTTTGGCGGCTGTTACCATGGCGAGGTAGTCTTTGGTTAAGCCAAGTTTCGCTGCCGATGAAGTGATTAGTTCCAGCGGGTCAAGGTGCAAGGATAGGTCACTGTAGCCTTCCGGCACCCCTACATTGAGAATAGCTTTAAGCTGGTTATGCCCGCCTTGATAGAATGCTGAACTTACTGTCTTTAAAGCACTATCACAAATTACGGCTAGTACGTTGTCTTTCACAATAAGTTTAGTGCCTGCTGCAAGGTCGAATTGCTCCAAACCAGCCATTCTCCGCCTCTATTTTTTGGGCTTACTAGGATTTATAGTAATGGCTTTTGACGGGCAGAGGTTTACGCAGACGCCACAACGAGTGCATGTCACAACGTCAATGACCTGCGGTTTTTTGTTTTTGCCTTGCTCTAAAACAGCCTCTGGGCAAACGCCGACACAGATAAGCCCCGCGCAGGGACCGCACTTTGCAGCGTCGATGACAATAAAAGATTTATCCTGTTTGCCCATGCGAATCAACAATTAAATAAGCGCCGAGAATATATTGTTTGCGCGCATAGGGTGAAGAACATGAAAATAGGCTTAGTAACCTATACCCCCCAAAAAGTAGAAGGCTTTGACCTTCACGTTTACTATTCAAAATGGGCAGACGGACAAGTTTTTCCACCTGCAAAAAACATGCAAAATGACGCCACAGTGTTTTGTGATGCGAAATCTATCAGGGAAAACCCAAGCATCGTAGCATTGTCAAAGACTGGCCCAGCGTTACGCAAAAACAGGAGATCTAATTTGGCTTTTGATTTTGTTTGTCCAACACAACCCGAGTACAGGGCAAAAGTCTTAGATTACATTGAGAGCCTAAGCAAAGAAAACATCGTAGGCGTCACCATTAACCTCTACCACTTTCCTGACCAAGAATACTGCGTATGCCCAAGGTGCACTGAACTGCGGAAAAAGAGCGGCTTAGACTGGACTCAGTGGAGAGCTCAGACAGTAACAAAATTTGTTCAAGAAGCCAAGGCACGGGTGAAGGGAGCGTTTGCGGTTGAAATTTACCCTGACCCAGTTCTTGCTAAAGAAAGATTCGGCTTGGACTTAGATGCGATAGGTGAAGTTGTTGACTATTTCCATGTCCCACTTTCGTCAAGAGACTATTTGACTAATTACTGGGTAGACATGTTGGCAAGGGATTTTGCTGCGTCATTGAAGAAGCCTGTTGTTTTAGAATTAAGTGCCGAAATGCCGACCGACGAGAAACTGAATGCACTGCTGAAAACCGTGGCTTACGTTTCAAGGCATAAGTTGGATGCGGTGCTGCTTTTGGTGCATGATTCCGAGAATGCTCGGCAAGTCTGTAAGTTCGCTGTCCAGAACCATGCCTTCCGAGACTGGCTTGAAAAATACGACTTTAAGGAAATGACCCGAATCGTCGATTGTTGGGCTAAGATTTACTGAGTTTACTTCGATATTCTCTGAGCCGCTGCATGTCAAGGTCTCTTGTTAATATTGAGTCTTCAGGCGCATCGGTTACTTCCCCAAGCAGGCCCCATGGAGCAATAACTGCACTTCTTCCACCCCGCATGCTTGAGCACACGTTGCCAACCTTCAGCATGAACAAGCCGTAATCGCGTGCAATCTGCTCGGTTAATGGGTGACCTTTCACTGTTGGATGCGTGCCCATTGCTGCTACGGGAAGAGAAAGAATTTCTGCTCCTAATTCCGCTGTGCGTTTTACAAGGTCGGGGTCGAAGGTGTCAGCACACACCAGTAGCCCAATTTTGCCGATTTCTGTATTTACTACAACTGGTTGGGTACCTTTGGCTACGCCAGCTTTAATTTCGGCTTGAATTGGGTTTATTTTTTTGTATTTTGCTAAAAGAGAACCGTTTTTCCACAAGGTGTTTGTGTTATAGTATTTTCCAGCATCTTCTTCAAGCACTGAACCGCCCAGAAGATAGATGTCGCCGATTTGTTTTGACATTTCTTGCAGAAAATTTAGGGTTTCTTTGCAGGTTTCCTTCGAAATTCTTGCGGCATCGGTGAAGTCTGCCATGCAGTTTGGAACTGTGAAGTATTCAGGTAGAGCGATTAGGGCTGGTTTTTGCTTGGCGGCTTTTTGGATTGCCAATTTGGCTGCCGCTATATTGCCTTGGAGGGAAGTGCGGATTTTCATGTGGAGGAGGCTTGTTTTCAAGAGTTGGATCCTCGGATTGATTTGTTTTATTGTGTTTCAGGTTTTAACGCTTTTAAATGTGATGTTTTGTGGTGGCTGTATTTTTTGTTGGGCTGAAAATGGCGTCTGTTCAGTATTTTGCTCACTTTCCTCACATATGTTTATTATTTTTTCCGTTTTATTTGCATATGGAGAAGCCTTAAATAGCGGAGGAATGACAACCACTATATCGAGGCGAAAGAAATGACACTAGACCCATCAGAATACACCAAACTTTTACCAGAAGTAAGGACTTTAGTAAACAAAGTTGTCAAGAAAAACATGGCTGACGGCTTCTTGTTTTCAGCTGGAACAGACACTCAAATAATTGCTTATGAAGCAGTAAAGTACAAACCTGAAATCCCCTGCCTGACTTTAGCTTTCAAGCATGGAAAACCCAAAGATACCGAGTACGTGAAAAGAATGGTAGAGCTCTTAAAGTTGAAGCAGGAAACCTACGAGTTCGGCAAAGAAGATGTGCTCAAATATTACCCGAAAGTTGTGGAAGCACTCAAAAAATTTGACCCTATGGAAATCAGAAACAGCCTGCCTGTCTACATCGGTTTGACCATCTTTAAATCGAAGGGAATAAAAAGCGTATTCACAGGCGACGCATTAGACGAGCTCTTCGGGTACCCATGGCAATTCCACCTAACTGAAGCAGAATTCGCAAAGAAGCAGGAAGAAATGTGGGCAGAAATGGGCTTCTCATCACTTCCCATGGCAGCGGCTCTTGGAGAGACCATATGTGCTCCATACATGGATGCCTTGTTTATGAATTGGGCAAAGAAATTACCCATCAAATTCAAGATAAACACTTACAACGGAGTAAAATACAGCAAGTGGATACTGCGCAAAGCCTACGAAGATGTAATACCCAAAGACATCATCTGGAGACCAAAAGCACCGCTTGAACAGGGAACCGGAACAGAAATACTCAGAACATACTTCAACGACATGGTTACTGACAAAGACTTCGCAGAAAAAAAGGCAGCCATCAAAGCGGCAGACGACGTCGAAATTCAAGACAAAGAACAATTACTCTACTACGAACATTTCCGCAAGAAATTCGGCAAACCAAAAGAAGTATTTCCAAAAATCGCAGGCGGAATACAGTGCCCTAAATGCAAAAGCTACGTCAAAACACAAATCCAGTTCTGCAAAGTCTGCGGAGCTTACCCAATCTAAAATCTCTTTTTTATTTTTTTGAAACCCTAAGATTCAGCATTTTTTGAGAAAGACTTAATTCTTTAATTCAGTATTTGTGGGCAATAACGAGAGAGGAAATATAGTTGGCTAGTCTATCACAATTAAAGTGGGCAATGGCAACTTCTATTTTCTTAGCCGCGTTTATATTTGGTCTTCTCGTTTTTGCAATTGTTTATTTTTTGCAGCTGGATGTCTTTACTGGTTTAATTGTTGCTTTAGTCGGGACAGCGCTCTTCATACTGTTCGAGTACGCGATAGGTCCATTTATGGTTGCAGCCTCAACGAAGCTGCATTACTTAAAGCCTGGCGAGAACCCGTGGCTTGAAAAAACAGTTAAAGAAATAGCCGACAAAAGTGGCTTGCCAATGCCCAGGTTAGCTATAGTTCCAAATAGTACGCCAAACGCTTTTACTTTTGGCAGATCCACCAGCAGCGCCACTTTAGCGGTCCATGAAGGGCTTTTGAGGCAGTTAAATGAAGATGAAGTTAAAGGCGTAATTGCTCACGAGCTAGGGCACATTAAACATAAAGACTACATTGTGATGACTGTGCTGTCAGCTCTGCCGTTAATCGCATACATAATTGCAGAGGGAGCGTTATATGCAGGCGCACTTGGCGGCGGAAGGCGAAACAGCAAAGACAATTCCGGCGCCGCATTGATCATAATAGGCGTTATAGCTTTCGCAATTTACATATTAACATTCCTGATTGTAATGAGGCTGAGTCGTCTGCGCGAACATTTTGCAGATGCATACTCCGCTTACGTGACAGGTTCACCTCGGGAGCTGGAAAGCGCCTTGGCAAAAATCACTTATGGGTTATCCATTTCGCCTAAAGCGCCGGAGGGAGCCAGAGCATTCTACATTGAAGACCCAGCGTCAGCGAAACAGGAAGTTCAAAGCATTATGGAGCATAAAGACGAATACGATTTAGACCATGATGGCGTTTTGGACGAGCGCGAGTTGGAATTGGCGATGGAGAAAGAGTCCAAAAGTACATGGCACCAGGTGAACAGCTTGTTCTCTACGCATCCGCCAACGTTTAAGCGTATTATGCTTCTGCGGGAAATCGAAGAGGAAATGGATACAGGGAAATACAGCAGCGACAAAGTTTACACTCACGTCTAAAAATGCCGGTTTTTAGGTCAAAAGTGCTCAAATCTATGCGAAGACTAATATCTCTGCAAAAACGATTTAATATAAAATTCGCTGAGAGAAAAAAATATGACGATATATTGTCCTGAATGCGGCGGAGAAATGCCATTACGAAATAGGCACCAAGCACTATATCTGCAAAAGCTGCGGCTTGTCAGTGACTCAGCAGGAACTCAATGATTTGCGTGATAAGAACAGGTCAAGCGAAGAAACAGTAGAGGAAGAGAAAGAAAACCGCAGAAAAGAATACCTCAAATGGTGGCTAAGCAAAAAATAAAGCTGCGCAGCCGAGAAATTATAAACGTTTAGTTAGCAAACACTATAAAACACACTTTTCATTGTTTAGGTTTATCAAGTGACGGCTATGATGGCAGACATGGAAATCATCTGCGTAGGCAACGAGTTACTGATAGGCAAGACGCTTAACACGAACGCTCTTTGGATGGGCAAACAGGCAACAGGTCTTGGAGTAAACGTTAAGCGGATAACAGTAGTTCAGGACATCGTTGACGAGATAGCCAGCGTTATTTGTGAAGCGCTGCGGCGAAAGCCACAGTTTATAGTCACCACCGGCGGGTTAGGGCCAACTTTTGACGATAAAACCTTAGAAGGCATAGCCAAAGCGCTGAACCGCAAATTGGAAGTCAACCAGAAAGCGTCAGCGATGGTAAAAGCAAAATACGTTGAATACTGCAAAAAAAGGAACCTTCCGCAAGGCGAGATGACTCCCGCCAGAGTTAAAATGGCGACTCTGCCAGAAAAAACCGAGCCAATCAACAATCCAGTCGGCACCGCGCCGGGCGTGCGTGTGGATTTGGAAGGAACGGTTTTGTTTGCGCTGCCGGGTGTGCCTTCAGAGATGGAAGCGATTTTTACGGAAACCATAGCGCCGTTGCTTAAACAGGCCGTTGGCGACAGGGTTTTCTGTGAAAAAAGCATGTTTCTGGAGAACATAATGGAGTCCAATTTGGCTCCGTTAATTGACCAGAGTGATGAGCGCCAATAAAGGGGTTTACATAAAATCCCACCCTATGGGTGCAGAAAATAAACCTCACCTTGAAATACACTTAACCATGACAGCCAAAAAAGAAGAAAACCCGATGAAAATGCTTGAGAAAGCCAGGAAGCAGCTTTCAATGTTAGTTGAGGAGAACGGCGGGAAAGCCATCTTTGAATAGTTATTGCCGTGGCACAACTAAGTCTTTTACTTAAGAATCTTAGTGATGCGGTTAAAGTTGGAAAAGAAAACTGGAAATGGGAGTTTATGCTTTTTTGGCTTTTGCTAGTTCTTTGCGAAGCACTTCTGCCTTGTCGGTTTGTTCCCATGTGAATTCTGGTTCTTCTCTTCCGAAGTGGCCGAAAACCGCTGTTTTCTTGTATATTGGTCTTAGCAGGTTTAGTTGGTCAATGATTGCTTTTGGCCGCATGTCGAAATGCTTCTCCACTAACTCGAGAATTTGTTCATCAGGCAGTTTCCCAGTTTCGTAAGTGTTCACCAGCACAGAGATGGGTTGCGCTACTCCGATGGCGTAGGAAATTTGGATTTCACATTGGTCAGCCAACCCAGATGCAACGATGTTTTTGGCGATGTATCTTGCCATGTAGCAGCCTGAACGGTCAACTTTTGATGGGTCTTTGCCGCTGAAGCATCCTCCGCCGTGGCTTCCAACTCCGCCGTAAGTGTCAACGATGATTTTTCTGCCAGTTAACCCTGAATCTGCGAGTGTTCCGCCAATCACGAATCTGCCTGTGCCGTTAATCACGTATTTTATGTCTTCAGCTATCAAGTCGGCAGGTATAACGTTCTTGATTACTTTTTCAATGATATCGTTCTTTAATGTTGCATCATCGACTGATCCGTTGTTTTGGGCTGCAATAACCACTGCTTTAACGCATTTTGGTTTGCAACCGTCATATTCCACTGTAACCTGAGACTTGCAGTCTGGACGCAGATACGGCATAATCTTTGTTTTTCTGCATTCAGCCAAGCGTTTAACAAGTTTATGCGCCAGCATAATCGGCAGGGGCATAAGCTCCTTTGTCTCGTTGGTTGCGAAGCCGAAAACCATTCCTTGGTCGCCGGCGCCTTGCTCGTGGCCTTTGGATTCAGTTACGCCCATAGAAATGTCTGGAGACTGCGCCGTTATTGAAGTCAAGATGCCGCATGTTTCCCAGTCTAAGCCGTCTTTGGCATTGTCGAACCCGATTTCTTTCAGGGTTTGGCGTACAATTTTTGGGATGTCAATGTAGGTGCAGGTTGTTATTTGCCCCGTAATCATTACGGTTCCCTGCATCACGAGGGTTTCGCAGTCAACGCGTGCTTTCGGATCATTACTAGAATATTGCATCTAAAACGCTGTCGGATATTTGGTCTGCATACTTTGTCTGGGTGACCTTCTCCCACTGACTCTGAGGTAAATAAGTATGTTCCGTTTTTTTTCATGGGAATCTTTCCGTTTAAGTTGTGATAGGAACATAACTATACTTGAAGTTTTTCTTAAAAGCCTTTCTACAATACAAACAACTAATAAACATCAATTATTCCAAGACACTTTCCACAAAAACGATTTATCCTCACAATAACCCATAAACCAGAAGAGAGGAAAAACATGAAAAAACCAATATTTAGCGAAAAAGCACCTAAACCAGTTGGACCATACAGCCAAGCAGTAGAAGCAGGCAGATTCCTTTTTGTCTCTGGGCAACTGGCGATTGATCCAAAGGAAGGCAAAATAGTTGCCAAAACCGTGACGCGGCAGACAAAGCAGGTTATGGAGAACATAAAAGCCATTTTGGAAGCTGCGGGTTATGGTTTGAAAGATATTGTTATGTCCAATGTGTACCTTTCTTCGGTAGACTCATTTGACGAGTTCAACCGTGAATACGCCAAGTGCTTTGACGTAGAATTTCCCGCCCGCGCCACAATCGGCATAGAATTGAAGACTGATGCACTTGTCGAGGTTTCAGTTGTCGCTTACAGGGATTAACTTCGTTGTCTGTTTAACAAATTATAAAAACTTAAGCACCTCTTAGTACTATAGGGCAAAATATGGCTGTATCGTTAAAGAAGTTCATTCAAGGAGTCGCTGGGAAAAAAGCCCCTGGACCGTCAACAAGCTTCACAGTATTCCATGTTTTTTATGCGCTGGAGCTTTTGTCTCAGAAGCCTCTGGGCAGAAACAAACTGGCAAAGAAACTTAACGTTGGCGACGGAGCAGTGCGCACAATAATAAGCAGGCTTAAAGATGCTGGTTTAATTGAAACCTCAAAAGAAGGCTGCATTTTAACAGAAAAAGGCTCAGAGGTTTGGCGGCAATTTGAACAAGTTTTCCCTAAAACGCATAGAGATTCCCAAATCTGAACTGAATCAATCCGAATTTAACTTTGCCTTTCTCGTGAAAAACAGCGGGCAAAAAGTGACGTCTGGAATTGATCAGCGGGATGCCGCGATTATTGCTGGTGCACGCAAAGCCATAGTTATCGTCTTTAAGCATGGCCATTTGCGTATCGAATCGATAAGCAACTCCATAGAAAAAGATTATCCGATGGCGGCAAGAGAAATGCTTAAGGAGTTGGCGCCTGAGGAACAATGACGCCATCGTCATCGCGGGTGCTGATTCAGCTTTAAGGGCGAAGCGCGGAGCCTTTGCAGCTAGCTGGTCACTGCTAAGCGCTTAAGTTGTGTATTTTTCGCCTTCGTTTAAGATTCGTTCAAGCGTCGTGTTAATGTTAGTCATACCTTCGTTTGTTTTGGAGGAAAGCGGCATCAACAAAAATTGTAAGCCAAGCTTGTTGATGGCTTGCATCATGTTGCGGCTGAAAAGGCGTTTTGTACCTTCAAGTTTCTCTTCAATCGCATCCTCCAGCGCTCTGGTGTTAGCTGACCAAGTGGCAATGGCCTGCACGTCCTTTTTCGGTAACAAATCGATTTTGGAGAGAACATGCAGCTGCGGCTGGAAGAAGCGGTTGTAAACTGCGGCTGAAAGAAACATGTTTGAAACATAGTTCATTGGATTAGCTGAGAAGACGGCGTCAAAGAGGTAAATTAACGCTTTAGGCTCCTTGGTCAACTCGTCAACTATGTATGGTCCGCTTGCTCTGAAAGCGAACAACTCCATCTGCCCAGGAGTATCCACCAAAACGATGTCCGCGTGGACTTCTTCGATGTCGCGGGTTAAATTTTCAATCTCGTCAGCAATTAAATCAGCCGCCATAATCAAAGCGCCGTTTGGTCCTAAACCATATTTTTCCATTAAATCGCCAACATCCACGTAGTTGCGCACGTCAACATCCGGCGAGTAGGGGAGTTTCAATGCGCCAGGGTCCAGATTGACGACGGCGACGTCTTGTTTTGACATTTTTAGCCATTCGCTGAAGGCTGCGGTGAACAGGGATTTGCCTGAACCAGCGGTTCCGATAATAAACGCGAGGGGCAACTTTTTTTTCTCTCCGCCTACGTGTGAATGAATCTAAAAGTAATAACCTTTCTGTTAAGAAGGTTTTAATTGTGAGGTTTTGCTTGCGCTTGATTGTTGTTATTGTGCTCAGACTTTCAATTTTTTAGTCGAAGCATTGTTATCTGGCGTTTGTCAGGACTACTTCCTGAAAATTGAAGCTAATCCTTCAAAAAAGCTCTTATAATTAAAGCCAACATCCTTGAAATTGGTTTATTATCGGTATGTTTGGGGAGTAACGGCTTGGAATCCTCAGGATTTGTGAAGGAATTAGGCAGGAAGTGCGCGTTTATTTGCAAGACTTGGCAGCATTCGACAGCTTTTTGCTGAATACTTGCTGGTTGAGGAAGAGCTAAGATTTCAGCGACGAACGGATTACTTTTTGGTAGATGCACATAAAATAAATTGCAGTGAAAGCTGTCAAGGTTATTTCAAGCGTTAGAATTGCAGGGTTTGTTTCTATCGCTCTGAAGTAGCCTTGCATGAGGATATCTGAGAAGACCAGAACTTGGAGAAAGATGGCGCCGCCTAAACAGCTTAAACCTAAACTGTGAATGATCAGCGTGATTCTGTGGTTTAGCTTTGGATCAATGGTCATTAGGTCATCGAGAGAAAAAATAAGTGCTTATTGAGACTTAAGATTTATGAAAAGCCAAACAGAATCCCAAATAATTAACACAAAGAACCCATTCGGTAACAACCGCCTGCAGAAGTCCTCACCTTGAAGCTGTTTGCAAAAAGGTCCAAACAGTCATCGACTCTTTTGAGCTACCCGAATTTGCCACCTATGTAGTTTGCAGTTAACTCGCTTCGCGGCTTCTCAAAAAGAGTTTTAGTGTCATTAAACTCCACAAGTTCACCCACATACATGAAAGCAGTGTACTCCGAAACCCTCATCGCCTGCTGCAGATTATGCGTCACGATAATAACCGTGTACTTTTCTTTGAGAACTCCGACGAGGGATTCGATGCGAGATGTTGCTGCTGGATCCAAAGCGCTGCAGGGCTCATCCATAAGAATCAGTTCAGGCTCCGCCGCCAACGCGCGCGCTATGCAAAGCCTCTGCTGCTGCCCACCTGAAAGGGAAAGGGCGCTTTCGTTTAGGCGGTCTTTAACTTCGTCCCATAACGCTGCGCCCCTAAGGCTTTTTTCGACAACTTCTTTGAGTTTTTCGCCTTTTGCCGTGTTATGGATGCGGGGACCGAAAGCCACGTTATCGAATATGGATTTGGGGAAGGGGTTAGGCTTTTGAAATACCATGCCTATTTTTCGCCTCAAATCATAAACGTTGCCGCTGTCGCCATAAACGTTTTGTCCATCAAACATTATCTCTCCTGATGTGCGGCAGCCGATGGATGAGATCATTCATCCGATTGATTGACCGCAAAAGTGTTGATTTGCCGCATCCTGAAGGACCCATGATGGCTGTAACAGCGTTTTCTTTAACTTGAAAGTCGACGTCCTTCAGGACATGGTTGCTTTTAAACCATAGATTAAATTTTTTAGTTTCGACTTTCCCCAAGTTACGCTTCTCCCGCTAAGGTAGAGTTAACTGTTGTATGGCTGAGAATGTTTCATGGAAGACGACTGTTCTCCTTGAGAAGCCACTGTGGAGACGCGCTTGTTATATTGGTTTCCACAATAGCCCACATAGACTATAAGATAATATATAATCTGTTTAGACAAGGAATTTATTATATAATTTACCTGTAGGGCTTAGTTGCTTATTACCTAAGGAATGGAGGGGTCAATTGTTGTGGGAGGCAAAATTGGATGAAGAAACAAGAAAAGTTCAGTTTACCGGAGGCTCCACCTACATCATATCTTTACCCAAAAGGTGGATCTGCTGAGAACCAAGTAAAAAAAGGAAGCTTCATAAAACTTCGGTCAGATGAAGGCGGATTATTAACGATTGTTCCTCCAAGCTCGACAGTGCAGAAAAGGTTGGATGAGGCTACAATTATGATTTCCCCGAACGATGACACTGACATGATTGTTAGAAAGATTGTGTCGGCTTATTTGGCAGGGTACAATTCGATCCACGTTAAACCAGATAAGCAACAATTATCCACCAAGCAAAGGCATGACGTGAAGATTTTTGTTCGGCGGATGCTTGTCGGAACTGAAATCGTGACTGACACATCTTCTCAATTAGTATTGCAGGTTCTTTTAAGCTACCCTGAACTTACAATTCAAAGTGCTTTGAGAAGAATGAGCATAATCACGTCGTCAATGCATAAAGATGCAATAACTGGTCTTAAAACTTGCGATAATTTGCTTGCGAAAGAGGTTATATCAACTGATAACGAAGTAGATCGATTCAATCTCTATGTGACTAGACTTTTAAGGACATCAATTCAGAACCCGCGAATAACCAAAGAAATTGGCCTCGTAAGCGGCAAAGACTGCTTAGGATACCGAGTGGTAACTAAGTCAATAGAAAGAACCGCTGACCATGCTGTAAACATAGCTGAAAACGTATTGACGCTCAAACATGAAGTGAACAGTGACATTCAGAGTAAAATTGAAAACATGAGCACCATAGCCATCAAAATGTTTGACACCTCAATGGAATCACTTTTCAGGCAAGACTACAACACCGCTGAAACAATTATAGAAAGCCTCAAAGAAATCAACACTCTGGAAAGACAAGCTGTTATGTCATCTCAAACTGAAATCGAAGAGGGACCAAGTTTGCGTTTAATTATTGAAAGCATCAGAAGAACAGCCGAATACGCATGTGACATCGCCGAAATTGTCCTCAACTTGACGGTAGATTCAATACTGGTTTGAGAAAAATGTTAAGAGAAGTCAGGAGCTATTTATCAAAACTCAACAGCTACATACTAAAAGTTAAAGATTACATGGATAATCGAACTTTAGTCACCGATCTACTTACCAAGCTAATTATCACTTTTGGAGTAGTTCTGATAGTGGGCGGCATTTATTTAATGATGACCAATCCAAGCGGCTCAATTCAGGTTGCCCAAACTAAATCAGCCACCCAATCAGCGGTCTCTACTGTTGATTGGATACCAGGAATCCCTTTTTACATAGGTGATCTTGCCAACGTCAGCAGTACAACTATAGGATTGGTTTCTTGGATTATTGGCATAGACTTCCTTTTAGTCGGCTTGGGGTTTTGGGTAAGAAATCGAATAGCTCGTTTGGTAGGCTTGTTGATATTCGCGTTAGCCGCATTTTTTCAATTTGTACAATTTCTGTATCTTGGGATTATGGGCTCGCCTGCCTCAGTAATAGAGTTGATTGTAGATGGAACCTTTGTTTATTTCCTCTTTTCAAAGTTTGATACCCAAAACATTTTCCTTAACAAAGTAGTTTTAAAGGCTTAAAAGCGCACATAAAAAATGTCAGCTCAACTAGGGGTTATGGTAGGCTGTGTAGTAGGAAACGAATAACTTTATGTCGTTATAGTTTATCCTGCCGTCACTGTTGTAATCTATGGCTGAAGTGGTGTTACCTGACCATAAGCCGTACGCACCACTGGTTATCCCCCAACTTGCTAATGCTGTCACATCCTATGAATTGCCGTAGTAGTCTGTGACTGTAGCTGTATACGCTTGCTTTGAACCTGCGGTAACTGTTGCCGTTTTTGGAGCTATTTGAATCCTAGTAGGTGATGAGGGGTTTACGGTTATGGCATTGGTAGTCGCTGAGATAGATCCGTCTGTAACGGTTATTGTTTGAGAGCCGGCTGTTACCAAATTAAAGCCTGAAAAGGTATGGATTCCTCTATCCCCTTTGGTTGTTGTTGTGAACGCGTATTTGCTCTGCGAAGTGTATGGCAAAGTAGCTTTGGGATCGGTTGAGGTAAAGTAAACTTTGCCGCTATAGCCAGTTGCGACTTTGCCATTGGAATTATAAACAGTTACTGTTATGCCGCTAAAGCTTTACCCAGCAGTCACTATACCAGGACAACCAGTGACGATGTAATACTTGGAAGTAGCGCAATTAATAGTGCTAATTTGGAGTGTTGCGGTTGTCGCTGCTCCTGCATAAAAACTAGGGATTAACACAATGAATGTTAGCACTATCACTAACCCAACGTTTCCAATGAGCCTTCTCACGGCTAAACCGTTCTCCCCTCAAATTGCTGCGCAGAAAACTATTTACCGCTTGCCGCTGTATTTTTAATAGTTATAGTTAGCTCTACGTAATTTTTATAAGAAAACTAATTTCACATTAACCTTAAAGAAAAACTATAGTTAGGTTGGAAAATATTTAGTATCATAACATGGTTAAATTTTATTATTTTTATAGCCTTGTTTGACGTTGCCACAATCGTTCGTTCTTATGCCGTAATGTTGAAAGTTGCTACAGTTTCAGGCGATAATGGGACGGCTCGCGAGCTTGAAGAGTTTGTCAGTAAACAAATGTATACAGTAGCCTGTCCCGTGAAAGCCCATGAAGGAATGACAATGTCTGAACTCATAACGGTTATAGTTTTAGTCTGGGATGTTGAGACAGTTGATGATCCAATGGGAATACCAGCTTGGTCAAAGACAGTTATGCTTAACTGTGTCCATTGAGCTGGGTAGTATGAACTGTTTACGGTTAATTGTATTGGAAAAGTTTCTAACCTGTGAACACTCGCAGGCATCTGAACCTTTTGAACACCGCTTAAATAACATGAGTAACTGAATACGAAGGCTGTTGTATCGTTTACTGTAGTGCCTAAAACGTTAACTGCGGCGGTTACAGACCATGTTCCAAAGTTTGTTTGAGGCGAATTTGGGTCAGGGGAGGGTAGCCTAAACTGCGCTAACGCAATGCCGGTTCCATTTGTGACGCCTTGCCTAACGGCTATAACTGACCCATTTGAGTTTTGTACTGTAAAAAGAACGTTTTGGTTACTGAGTGAAACGTTGTCGCTTGTAACTGATGCATACATTAGCAATGTTTGCAATGGACTATATTGGCCGCTGGTTGCATTGGAGCCGACACCGCCTTTATCTGTGAAGACGTCAATTTTGGTTCCTTCAGGATTGGGAACGATGTAAACAGTCGCGCTTGTGCTATCTGTGGCAGTGTAGTTTACGTTAGGAGAGGATTGGGTATCGTTTGCTGTAATAATGAGGATTATTCGGAAAGCGCCTTCAACTGAAGCGTTGAACGTTGCGGTTTCGCCTGTTAAAGAGGTGAATGTTGTGCCGTTAGGGTACTCAACGCTCCAAGCGTAGTTAGTTATGTTGCAGGTTTGCGTATCGTAACCTGGTTGTGATGAAGTTGCGTTTAATATTACTGGTGAGCCTAACACGTAAATTGATCCATCAACTGGAGTAAAATTAGCTTTGGGACCGTATGCTGAGTTTACTGGATCTGCCATTGTAGTGAAAGTTACGTTTGATACAGTCACTGGGATTATAGCGGTATTACCGTTTGAATCTATGCTGTCAAATTCTGAGCTTGTAACATTGATTTGGCAAGTTCCTGATTTAACAACTGTAAACGTAAAGTTTGCTAAATAACCGTTTCCCGAGGCGCCGACGTTTTGTAGCAGAATGTCACTGACGGTTTCAAGCACACCTAGCGTGTTGTTGGCGGGTACTGGTACAAACAGTGTGCTTCCAACCGATTTAAGAAACGGACCTTCAGTGACTTGATTCTGCGTTGGCATCTGTAAAATTGACGGGTCCCATGAAAGGCTTAACGCCCAGCCCCATAGGTTTGTAACGCCGCTGACTTGAAGCGATATAGTAAAGGTGCTTCCAACGGCTAGACCTGACACCACTGAAGGGTTAAAACTTACGGAGACAGATTGCGCCGCGCCGCTAAGGTAAATAAAAGGCGCGGATATAACCAAAACGGTTAGCGCCACCATTAGCAAGATTTTTTTTGGTTTCATCATTTTTCTCCGCCTTATTTTTGACATGTTAAGGTAATATTTTGAAAACCGCCGATTGTTCTGGGCAAACAGGCACTCCTCCAGCCGCGGGACTTTGCGACAGGATGTTTACGTATACTGTGGCTGTTCCGACGAAAGCCCATGGGGGAATGATGACATTTGCAGATGCTGTGTTGCCCGAAATGGTGTTTGCGTTTATTAGGATGGCGTTTATCGGTACGCTTTCATTATCGTAAATTGTGATGGCAAGGAACATCCAGTTTGTTGAGTTATCGATGTTTTGGAAAGTTACCTGAATGTTCATGTTAGATCCTCTAGCAACAGCTGCAGGTATGGTGATGCCGTTTTGGGTGATTATTACAGGGTAGTTGTACATGAAAGAAGCCGTATCGCTTACCACCACTTGAGAAATTTCCACTGAGGCGAGAACCGTCCAGATTCCAAAGTCTGTGGTGCCGTTATCAAACCAAGGGGTTCGGTATTCTTGGTAAGCGTAGCCTGTTGAGTTTGTAGGCGCTGACGTTATCGATATTATTGTTCCGTTTGGATCAAAGACGGTGAACAGTACCTGCTCTGGATTTGCTACTGCTGCACCTTTGTCGGTCACGTAAGCATATAATTGGACTAGTTCTCCTGGAATGAAGCCGGGGCTAGTGGCGTTCGGTCCTAATCCGCCTTTGTCAGTGAAAAGATCGATACTTGTGAGTTGCTGGGCTGGCTCCACTTTTATCCAGATGCTTGTTGCGGAAGTATTGGTGTAGGCAGCACTGGGCGGGATTGTTAGGTCAGGGGCAGTGACTGACAAAGTTACTAGAAGATACGTTGGATTGGGTACCACAATTGACACCGCTTGCCCGCTATACGCTCCAAACAAAGTATTGTTTTGATACTGCACCAACCAGCCATAATTTGTTATGCTGCAAGTTTGATTATCATAACCGAGGGTGGAGGAGCTGCCATCCAGCAAGATTGGAGCACCAACTCCGTATATGGTCCCGTTTTGAGTTGAGATGATAGCTTTTGGACCGTGCACTGATGGGTTAGGCGTAGGAGTGGGCGATGGGGTTGGAGTAGGCGTCGGTGTTGCAGTAGGCGCAGGAGTTGGAGACGTTGCGCCATATATTGCGTTTACTGTAGAAGTGAGTATATCGTTGCTAATACCACCTGTGGGTCCCACTGTTGGGTATGTTAGATATGCGACTCCGACGTCGCTTGGCTGCAGGTTAATATTGCTCTGTCCTACGGATAGTACTTGGAACGTAAGTGCTGCTAAGACACCTGTGGTTTGGGCAGAAACGGCTGTTGGGTTTGATGTGTCAAGGATGATTTGGTTAAAGACAGCAATGCCGTTAGTGTTATCTGGTGAAAGATCGATGTATGTAGCTTTACTGCCCCAGAATGCCTTGCCGTCTGCAGCGTTGGTGCAATTAAGGACAGCGGGATTCCAAGTTACTGCAAAGCTAGCTCCGTTAATGCCTGGACTAATACTGCCAGTGTTGTCAACTCGAACATCTACGCTGAAGCTTTGACCAACATTTACGGGCTGAATCGAACTGTTGCTGGCTGTACCTGAAAGCACAACACGTACCACTGGCTGAGTGTCAGCATTGATAATATGCACCATTGAAAAGACCGAGATTCCTATAATAACAACTAGAACTATGCAAAGCAGGGTTTTATGTTTCATTTAGCCCACCTTCAAGATTCACGCCAAAAATAAATTCAGCTAAATGTAACAGAGCGAATTTTTTGTAAAGCAGATGAAAGCTCTCCCTTTTGAGGGAAGTAATCGGTTCTGAATTATTTTACCTTAGCCAAATAAACTATGTAGCACAATATAGATTACCTTTTTTTATAAAAGCACAAACTTATGTTGGTAAAAAGCTAAAATCGTTTGAACATGGCTCGTTTTCGGAAAAAAGTAGTTAAGTTTTATGCGAACGTAGGGTTTAATATAAAAACAAATAAAGTGTAAAAAAAGGGTTTATTTGGTTTGATCTTTTTTTCTCGCAGCTAACAGTATTAAGAAGGTTGCAGCGACAATCAATGATATTAGGACCGGCATAACTGGAAACTCGGGGACACCTAAAGTGTGGCCTGTCGCGGTTGGGTCTACTGTTGCACCGTTACTTTGTGTACCAGTAGGTGATGCAGTAGATGGTGCAGTAGGTGATGGAGTGTTCGAAGTTGCAGGCGAAGAACTTGATGGACTTGGCGTGGAAGTTGATGACGTTCCTACGGTTATATCAGCGTTGATTGCAACAGAGTTCATTGTTACAGGGTTGGCAGGATTCGAGATTTGGCTGCTGTCTTCAAGATTTGTTTGGTTGAATGTAATTTGTGAGGTTCCAGTTAAAAGTACTTTGAATGTTAATGTGGCTAGGACTCCGCTACCGCTAGCGCCAGCTTGTTCAGTCAACGCATCTGCCAGATCTGGAATTTGTCCTTGACTGGCTTGATAAGAATCAAATGAGGGTATGAACATTGTTGATCCTGCTTGCTGTAGGAACGGACCTTCCGAAACTTTCGTCAAACTCAGCATTGCAGGATTAAATCCGATGCCGTTGATATCCCATAACCAAAGGTTCTGCACATTGCTTATTGTAATGTTAACTTGAATTGTGTCTCCAACATTTGCTGAAGGAAACTGCTGGGTAGCCGAATCAACGGTTATCGTTGGTGTCCCGCTTGCGTGTGCGAGATTGATTGCCAATGCGCTTGTTAATGTAACTGCAATAAGAAGTAGCGTTATTACAAATTTCTTCATTTTTAATCCTCTCCCTTGCTGTTTCTATTAGTTTTACAAGCGATTATTCAGGTTATCGAAAATAGTATATTGAGTTATGTGTTATCTATATAGAAATTTGCTGCCTTGAATGGAGATTCTTACAATTTGCTTTTATTCAAAAAGTCAGGTTCTTTTTCTAAGCCAGAACGTGGATCCGCCTAAGACAACAAGGGTAATTATAACTATTATTACTAGGATTGCTGGTGGCAGGCTGGAGGCTGGCTGTGTAATGGTTTGAATTGGGGTGCTGGTGGCATCTAGATTTGAGGTCGGAGTCGGGGTTGAAGTTGAGTCTTGAGTATCTGTTGGTGTAGCTGACGGCGGTGATGTTCCCGAAGTCCCAACTGCACCTGAAAGTACCTTAATTGACGTTGTGGCGGTGCCGTTAAGACCGGATACGTCAAAAACTGTCAAGGTCACATTATATGTCATATTAATGGCACTAGGACCATAAGCGTAAGTTATGGTTGTATTTGTAGTTTGGATTGAGGGACTACCATCCCCCATGTCCCAGAGATATTTTTGAATTGTCCCGGTACTTCCTGAAGCGTCAAAGGTTACTGATTGCCTCACCGTGGCAGATTGCGCAGAGCCGAGACCTTCTATTTTGATGTTTGCTACTGGTTTTGTGCCTACGGTTATGGTTGTTGTGACGTTGCTCTGACCGTTTGAGTCTTGGACGGTTAATGTGACCAGGTATGTGCCAGCTGTGTTAAAGGTGTAGGTTGCCGTGATGCCGCTGAGTGTCTTTTGTGTGCCGTCTGTGAATGACCACGTGTAACTGGGGCTGGATCCGGACGACACTGACTTTGACCCGTCTAAAGTAACCGCTGTCCCTGCAAGGACAGTTTGATTCACACCTGCATCAGCTGCTGGCGCTCCACCCGCTGCATATGAAACTGTTGCAGTTGCCTGATCAGGGGTTGGAGTTATTGGAGACCCTATTCCACTAAGAATGTTTGAAGGAGGGCTTTCAATGGCGTTAAGCCCGAAGGTTATGGTTGTTGAGGCGCTTTGGCTAATTACTTGAAACTGCAGCGTAGCAAGCACACCATTTCCACTTGCTCCGTTTGCTACCTAGAAGCGTGTCCGATAGCTCGTACGTTGAACCGTTGTTTACAGGCATGGGCACGAATACTGTGCTGCCTACTTGCTGCATGAAGTTACCTTCGAAGACGCTCGTTACTTTTAAAATTGTCGAATCCCAAGTTACGTTTCCATCCCAGAGCCAAAGGTTTGAAACGCCAGATACTGTAATACTTACTGTTATAATTTGGTTTATTTGAGTTGCAGTGCTTGGAGAGGCAGTTAGAGCCACTGTCGGCTGAGTTTGTGCTTCAGTTTGATTGGTTAAAGGAAAAAGAGTGAAAATTAAGACCGAGAGCATTAGTAGGCAGGTAATCGCTTTTTTCAATTGTTTTATGAACTCCAGTAGTATATGTAGTATTTTACGAAGAGCTGTATGTCTTGGTAGTTTATTTTGCCGTCGCCGTTGAAGTCAATGGCTTGGGTGTAGGTGTGTGAAGTATAGTAAGCTACATAATCGCCGACAAAAAGGGATATATCTCTGAAGTTTACTGCTCCGTCACTGGTTAGGTCGCCGAGCTGCGCTACTTGGAAGGTGGTACTTTTTTCTCCTGGAATGCCCAAGTAGTTAGCTGTTGAGTAGGCTGTATATGTTCCTATCGCAGTATTCTTAGGTAGTCTGTATGAAAAGTTGTAGTACTGATAAATGCCGTTAAAACTGTTGGTTGTAGGTGGGGTACCTGAGAAGGGAGTACCGCCAGTGATGGTGAATTGGAAGGCTTTTTCTAAACCCAGAGGAATGCCCCCGTGGCTTGGCCAGTCGCTATAAACGTCAACGTAGGCATATGCTGAGCCATAGTGAGCCCAAGATGGAATCTGGAAAGGAACTATAGCACTAGAAGACGCTAAGGCATCCGCTGAAATTTGCTGGTGTGCCACTGATATCGGTACTCCGTTGCTATCAAACAGGTTGAATGTAATAAGAATTGTTTGCGCAGAGTTCAAGTTGTTGTTTACAGCAACATATAGGGATGGAATAACTTGGTTGACTCCGTTTGGAATCGGTATACTTGTTATTTGATTTCCACCTGTATTGCATAAATACGCCGCGCTAACGTATGCGGGTTGACTAAACGGCACTGATGAGCCTGTTTGGATTGTTCTAATTATTGTTGTATTCCCTGTTGGATCCTGCACTTCGAAACCAACTAAACTGTCTGATGGATACTGTATGTTTTCATAGTTATTGTATGCCATGCTTCCGATTAACGTCACAGTTGTGTACCTATTGTACAAACTACTATCTGTATTGGCTGTTAAAGTGAGAATCGGTGTTGCCCTAACCAGAGTAATTGCGACAGGTATAATTAATATGCAACAGAGGAATAATGATAAGATAATTTTTCTCATTTAATACCTCTCCCTTCACTGATTCTATTGCCGAACTGGAATTATTTAGCGTATTCGAAATATTATATTGAGACCATAGCAAGTCTATATAGAAAATGTTGCCTAAGTGGAGGTAAGCGCTTGCTTGAATTTCCGCTTTGTCTATAAACAAGTAAAAGTGAGTCCTGGAATAACGATCCAATTTAAGATTCATTGTGATTGCTTTATCGCCTTCAATATCACTTGGCTAGTTTTTCATGACATTAGCTCTGGGTGCTTGTTCCATATAGAAAAGAAAAATTTGCTTTTGCAAAATCGAATCTAGGTTACAGGTATTAAGAGTTTAAAAGAGGCGTAAAGTTCATACCGTTTAAAACGAGTTAGCCGCGGGACTGCTGGATAGTGACCGTTACTTAATCCGTAAAACTTAACCATCAAAAACTGCTAACCAGTGTTCGTATTGGTCAAGAAGTTTTAATTAAAAAAGAAAAGAAGGGATGATTTGTTTATTGTTTTTGTTTGCTTATGGTCCGGTAATGGTTATTGCTGTTGTTTGTTCTGGGCAGTATGGCAATGCTTGGTCGCTTGCGACGAGTGGGTTATAGTTGAATAGATCGAACTTCACTGATCCAGTTCCGAGGAATGCCCAATTTGGAATGCTGAGTGTTACGCTGGGGTTAGCTGTGCCTTGTGCTGCGACTGTGCCTTGAACCATGCCCATGCTGACTGGGACGCCGTTGTTGTCCATGACTGTGTAGGTTAGATAGTAGTTCTTTGGTGACAGCGAAGCACTTTGTATAGGTACGTTGAAGCTATAGGTGCTTGCAGAGTTCGGTGTTGCTGGGTTAGCTCTCTCGATTGATCCGAATGTTGTTGGAGGAGTCATGGTTAGTAGGTCGCCGAAGTAGAATGGCATGTTGTCAATTGCGTAGTTTTGAGCGATGTCAACTGAAGCGGTTACAGTCCAAGTTCCGAATTCATTTTGGGCTGTAGCAGTATTGTTGCTGAACCACGGTAGGCGGTAATCATAGGTTGCGTATCCAGTGGCGTCTGTCCAACTGTCGAAAGTGGCTATGATTTGTCCGTTGTTGTCAAGTACCTGGAATGTTACTTGTTTGTCTGCTACTGATCCACCGTTCCATGACACGAATGAAGTGAGGTTCATCTGTTCTTGTGGAGCAAATGAGTCACAGGTTGATCCGATTCCGTAGCCGAGTGGCATCTTATATGGGTATGTGCTGTTCTGAGTTTGTTGAGTGACAAAGTTCGTAATGTAGACATCTATCCATGCGCCATTGCCCGATGATGGCCCTTGGGGTTGAGCTATGATGGTTATCGTTGCGGTGTTGCTGTTTACGTAACTTGAGTCAGCTGGGTTTGGTGCCGTCTGGACTGTTAGTTGGACTGTGTATGTTTCAGGTGCCGCAACATTAGGTAGGACGAAGGTTACTGAGCTGCCAGTTGTTGTTGGGAGGGTTAATGAGGAGCTTGCCCAAGTGTAGCTTGTGATTGGGAAGTTGGGGCTCATTGCATTGGGTATAACATCAAATCCGCCTGTTGAATTGTAAGCATCTAAGGTGATGGTTTCATTTGGAAGGTAGTTGCCCATGTTGTTTGCTGGTGGTGGAACTTCGTTAGTGATTATTGCAACTGGACTTTGGGCTGAGGGTGGTGCGGTTGTAGCGTATGTTGCATTGTTTAAGCTGTTAACGTTCTGGGTGTTTCCGTAGTTGTCCATCAAGGTTGGAATGCCTGGTGATAGGGTTATGCTGCAGTTGGCGTAGTTTATGACTTGAAAGGTTAAGATTGCCATGACGCCTGAAGCTACTGTGGTTGTTGTGTTCGATAGGAATATGTCGCTGATTCCTTGTTGGATTGTGCCTGCGTTGTTGTCTATGTAGCCTGCGTATGAAGAGTGTTGAGCTGCCGTCGTAAAGACCTGGATGTTGGATTCATGTATGTTCCTTCAGTCACGTTAACTAATTGGAGGACTGCTGCATTCCAGTTAACGCCTAGGTTCCATCCCCAGATTGGTTCTGCTAATGTGGTTGCTCATGTAAATGTCTACGCTGAATGTGCTGCCTACTGGGTTTCCGCCGGTGTAATTGGATTGTTGAGTTGCTTGTGCCGTGCTGGTATAGGCTGATTGTGGTGTGCATTTGGTTGTATATGGCGTTTTCTGTGTAGGTTGCTATATCATTGCTGATTGTGCCTGTAGGTCCTTGGGTTGGGTATGTTAGGTATGCGATTCCGACATCGCTTGGCTGCAGGTTAATGTTGCTCTGTGCCTACAGTTAATACCTGGAACGTTAAGAGTTGCTAAGACACCTGTGCGTTTGAGCAGCATACTGCTAGTGGGTTGCGCTGTGTCGATGATGATTGGACCGAAGACTGCAATTCCGGTTGTGTTATCTGGTGAAAGATCGCCTAAGTATTGACCTTTAGGTCCCCAGAATGCTACGCCGTCTGCTGCGTTGAGTGCATGAGAGCACTGCTGGATTCCAAGTTACTGCAGAAGCTAGCTCCGTTAATGCCTGGGCTAATGCTGGCGGTGTTGTCGACTCTGACGTCTACGCTGAAAGTTCCACTCACCGGTACTGCAGGCAGGATTGTAGTGCTTGAGGCACCGGCTGAGCCGGTTGGCACTATACTGAGCACCGTGTGGTGCTGTCAGCTTTGACGATTGGCAAAGCTGCAAAGAGCATTGGCATGACCATAAAAAGGGCCAATGCCAACGCTATTATTGATTTTGTTTTAAACAGTTTTGATTTCATTGTTTATTTTCTCCTTTCATGTTTGCTCTAAAGTTAGGGGAGTTTATGGGTTGTAGCTTGTGTAGTATGCTACGTAGGTCTGAGACGAATGCTTTGATGTCGTTGAAGTTGAGTTTGCCGTCTGCGTTCATGTCAGCGTATGGGTTGTAGATGTGCTGCTATAATATGCGATGTATGCGGATACGAAGTAGCTGATGTCGTTGAAGTTCATTTGCCGTCTGGGATTGTCTGAGTCTGAGATGCGCAGATTGGTGTATACGGTGCTAGGTTAGAATCAAGCATTGATGCGCCGGCCATGTCTGCACGGTCAAGTTCAATGTAGTTTTGGTCATTGACAAAGTCGCTTGGATTAGTGCTAGTTTCCAGTGGTGTTTGGTGCTTTCATGTAGGCAATCCATACTCCTGTTTCTAAAAGTTGACCTGTGCTTGGAATAAGTGTTTGGTGTAACTTCCCATAGGTATCTCCATGCGTAGTATGCACCGGTTGCGGCTGCGCCTTTAACGCCTGAGAATGCATAGATAACGTTGGATTTTGTTGGAACAACAAATGGACCCCACACTGGACTGGTGTAACGACTGCGATTGTTGATGTTTGGAACTTGAGCGACGTTGTATGAAATGTTGAGGCCAGCATGTTGCCGTATGACTGGTAGTAGCCTAAGGATATGAAGCCGATTGCGTCTGATGAACTCCAGTTGTGCCTGAGCTAACAGTGTTGTAGACGTCAAGATTTTCTTTGTCGAGTAGTGTAAGTTGCCATGTTTTGAGAAGCGTCAACGACACCGCTTGTTTTGTGCTCAAATGAGAAGCCGTTTGGCACTGCAAAGTAGTTGTTGAAGCAGTCAAAAGTTCCAGATGTCGGGTCTCTAACTGCGCGTACAATGTTTTCGGATAAGGCTGCTGCTGGAACGCCACTTGTTGACAGACCGTTTGCTGCAAAGAAGTCTCCCCAAGTAACGTATGGTTGTGATCCGTTGGTTGGAAGTGCTGCGAAGATGTTAGCGACTTGCAGTGTTGTCAAGTTGGTTGGGAACCATGTCATGTCTGGACTGACAACGATTGCGACACTGTCAATTCCGACTGCCCATGTTTGCAATGCGCTGAAGTTTCCCCATTCGGTAGCGCTGTTTGATGGAGGCCGTGACATTTCACCGATGTCTGCGGAGTTAGTCCACAATGCAGGGATTGCAGTTCCACTGCCTTGGCCTGCGAGACTAACTGGTGCGGTACAATTATTAGCGCCCCACGCTGGGTTTGCTCCATTGAGATTATTCCAGTAGTTTGCCCATACACCCGCTTCTTCATTAGCGATTGGGTAAACTGTGCTTGAGCCAGCGATGGTCAATGTGTTTGGGTTAGTCAATGATCCGGTTGAGTTTGCTTTTGCCAGCATTGTGCTTGCGACAGAAACGACTAAAATAGCTAATACTAACACAGATAGTAAAGATTTTTGTTTTCTATTCAATTTCAATTACTCCTTTCTCTATTGAACGATTGGTCGTTCTGAGCATAAGTCTAAGGTCAGGCAATATCTAGCTTGCCGACGTAGTTTATGGCAGACAATTTAGTCTATAGTTTTAGAGAAGCGGTGACTTGTATACTGAGAGACTCTAATTAGACTATTAATTATAAATAGAGAAGCGTTATCTTTGATGCTCGTACCTTTTTCAAGTGCTTAGACGAATGGAGCATGAGGGGTACCTATGAATAGCAAGCAACTTAAAGAAAACTTGATTAAAGGAGTCTTGTTTGCTTGCGCCATTTCTTCAATAGGCATAGTTTTTTTTATAGTTATTTTTTTGTTAAATAATGGATACCCAGCGGTTATCAATTGGTTAACCCACGGTTTTAACAGCTACTATAATTTTAACATGGTGGCTTTGATGTATGATACCTTATACATTGCCGCTGGTGGAACATTATTATCCATAGCTATTGGAATTCCATGTGCTATTTACCTTGCAGAGTTTAGCGATATAAGAATAAGAAACATAATAAAACCAACGTTAGAAGTCCTAAATGGATTTCCATCAATAGTTATTGGATTTTTAGGCTTCATTATCATAGCCAAGAATTTACCCAGTTTCGGCATAAATGCTTCAACTTGTACTCTAGTTGGCTGGATAGTTCTAGGTATAATGGCTTTGCCTCTAGTCACAAGCGTTTCAGAGGACTCCTTAAGAGCAGTTCCCGCAGATTTAAGAGAAGCGTCACTCGGAGTTGGCGCCACGAAATGGCAAACAACAACTCGAATTCTGATACCAAGCGCATCTTCAGGCATAATGACGGCGATTTTGCTTGCCTTTTTAAGTGCTATTGGAGAAACAATGGCGGTGATCTGGGTAATTGGTAATGTTATTCCACCACCACTTTCGCTCAATCCTTTAATCAGGACCAACTCTCTAACCGCTATAATCGCAAACACAGCTACTATGGACACATTCCAGCCTGGATCTTCGATTTACAGCGAAATTTTCGGAGCCGCACTTGTTCTTTTTGTTGTTGCCGCTCTAATAAATTTGGCAGTAAGGACAATCGCTTCTGACAGAAGCAAAACGGTGGTAGCAACTCCGAGGAAGAGGTAAGCGATGAATTTTGATTTAAGGATAGAGATAATCAAAAAAATGAATTACCTCAAGAAAAAGAAAAAGCAAAATCTCATCGCGGGCATGCTACTTGTTATTGCAGGTGTAAGCGCAACTTTACCCGGCATAATTCACCTCTTCAACTCCGTAAAAACTGACGGTTTTGCTCAAGCGACCTTTGATAAATTAGTTGTTGACACAACAGATTCATTACTCATAATACTGCCAGCATTAATTTTATTTTCCATAGGTTATCTCCTTTGGGAAGCCCATTCATTTGGATGGAAACTGTCAATCGCAACCTGTGTGACAGCACTATTGTTGACCATTGCAGGAGACTTAAACATCGAATTGGCGTCTGTTATCGTGGTTTTAAGCGGTTTAGCTGCAATAATAGAAATCCGAAATAGAAGAAACTCATTAAACAAACCAAAGGACCTGTCGATAGTAACAGAAAACTTGGCGAAGTTTGGTTTAAGGCTTTCTGGACTAATTTGCATAGGTATTTTGATTGGCATGATTGCCTACATAGCGGTAAGAGCATCACCATACCTTTCCTGGACCTTTTTCAGTAGCTCAAATTGGGGTTTTACGAACACTGCGGAAATACTTCAGGGCGTTTCAAAAGGTTCAATGGGAGGAATACTGCCATTCGCAATAGGTTCATTGCTTTTAGCAGGGTTTTGCGAATTAATAGCTATCCCTCTAGGTTTAGGCGCCGCCATATACTTAGCAGAATACGCTTCACAAAATAAGTTAACGAGCACTGTCCGATATTTCATCGAAACTCTCGCAGGAATCCCATCAGTAGTAATTGGACTAGTCGGATTAGCCGTCTTTGTTACCGCGTTACATTGGGGAAATTCTTTGATGGGAGGAGCAATAGCCTTGGCATTCATGATCCTTCCATGGAACATACGAATAGCAGAAGAAGCAATGAAATCCGTGCCCGCCTCTTACCGCGAAGCCGCTTTCGCGCTGGGAGCTACCAAATGGCAAACAACTCAAAAGGCAGTACTTTTCGCGGCATTACCTGGGATAATAACTGGAGTTTTGTTAGGCTTTGGAGCCGCCATAGGCGAAACCATAGTTGTGGCATTAACAGCAGGCTGGAACCCTCAATCAAATGTGGGCGTTAATGGAAACATAAACAGCTACTCAATCTTACCCCCAATATCTCAACTCTTTTCAAGCCATCAAACCATCCCAAATCTACCCGTATTCATTTGGCAAGCGCCATCACTGATGGAGTTTAACGTGGGGCATCCAAACCCAAACTTAGCCTTTATGCAATACGGAATAGTACTAGCAGCAGCTTTTTACCTCATATTGATATATCTTGGGATTTGCGTTATTGCGATGTTTGCAAGAAACTATTTAAACAAAAAAATCAGGGGAACATAAGAAAACAGGAGAGAGCATGAATACCGCGCAAAAAAACACCGAAAATTTCTAACTCCGGTTACATAGTGCTAGTTCTTCTTCTTCTTTCCCTTACGGTAGTTCAAACAATTCAATTGACCTACGGGCAAACCCAGAATGCAGGCTCAAACAACCCGTGGGCGATAAATCTTCAAGCCCAAAAAATAGGACAAAACACCACAAGCAACACTTTTGCGCCTTTCGACCAAATATTACTAAGCGCAAACGTAACCTACAACAACGCCTCCCAACCTGACATCTTAGTTTCCTTCCAAGTGAACAGCCCGACAAATTCAATTAACCCCATTAATATTACGAGAATTGAAATCACAAATTCAAGCGGAGAAGCCGCTTTCGCTTTCCGCCTGCCAATCGAAAGTGAAAGCCAAAGCTCACTAGTAGGCACATGGCAAGCTTCCGCCGCAATCCAAACAACCAATGGAACGATGCAACAAAGCCTGAACTTTACAAGTCAATGGAACATGGAAATAACATCAATAAACTTACAAAACTCACAAGGCCAAAACCAAACAGCCTTTTCGCCGAACGACACCGTCGGAGTCCAGTTAACAATCAACAACATTGGGCAACCTCAAACAGCAAACATCACCTTGAACATGCAAGACCAACAAGGAAACATAATCAACCAAACGCAAATCCTAAACAGCCAAATAGAAACAAGCTCCATCAACGCTACGCAACTGCAAACTGACTTGCAAATCCCAGATGGCATAGCGGCAGGCCAAATGGCAATCAACGTAGCGATATACTCAGGCGCCTATAACGGCACAAACATACCAGCAGCCGAAAACCAAACCGCCTACTTCACAGTAGCCAGTAATACCTTAACTTCACCTACGCCAACACCTACTCCTACATCTGGACCAACTCCAACGCCCAACGTCGTTGAAACCTCCATAAGCCTCTTCTCATGGCTCTTAGTTGCAACGGGACTCTTCACATTCACATCTCTCTTTATGTTCCTTAAAAGAAAACCAGCCCCTACAATAGACACCCAAACGCCGAATCTGCCACCTGCAACACCGGGCCCAGCCATAAGCACACCTACAGTCCAATCGACACTACAGCAACCCATGGCAACAACTGAGACGCCTAGCATTACGCAGCAAACCGTTGATTCCATCTTCAAGTCGACTTCGCCTCAGCAGGCTTTGGAATCTCAGGTGTTAACTAATTTGAACAGAATCTCAGAAACAGCAAATAGAATCCAAGCATTGAAGGCTGAGCTTAAATTGGAGAGAGAACAGCTAGCCAAAGACTTAAGCGAACTCAACAAAACAGTAGAAGAACAACAAAGAGCAGTAAAGAGCTATTTCGACGCGGTGAAAACAGAAATTGAAAAGCTGGAAACCCTCCTAACTGACAGAGATATAACGCCCCCGCCGCCTCAACCGCCAAAACCGCCAGAACAAAAAGACGAAAGCGCAGAAAAAGAAGAGTGACAAGGAAAAAAAGAAAAGCGCACCTTTAGTACCTAAACTCTAGGTGAGCGAGACCTTTGCTACTTCTCTTAATTTTTTCTTAAATTCTGGTAATCCTGGATGAAATCTTGAAAACAGTATAGAACCAAGGAGGCTTCTATATAGTTACTAAAGAATAATAAGGCATCTCTTAATTGCCGCAAAGTCAAAGTTACTATGGGGAACAGAAAAATATGGAAAAAATGAATACGCCAATAACGTTTACCTGCCCAGGATGCAAGGAAAACTTCGATTTTGACCCTGTTGGAGAGTATCAACTGGTGCCTTGTCCAATCTGCGGAATCGACTTAATGACTATCCGAAAAGGCCAAACATTGCTACTTGAGACCTTCAAGTTTTACCCAGATGAAACGTCCCGCATAATTGAACAAAGTGAGGTGTCAACGGTTGAAAGTTAAATGCGTAGGCTGCGAAAGAAAATTTGAAGTTTACCCTGAAAACTTCTCCAACTACGAAATAGTGTTCTGCCCAGTATGCGGACTAGACCACCAAGTCATAAAAAAACCAAGCCAAGTGACCATAAAATCAATGCAATGTGCTTAAAAAATCAAAAACAAAAACCATAATCCTCAGCTCTTCAATAATCCATGCCCGCTTCAAGAATTACGCCCATTAACGTAATAGAACAAGTTTTTAACTGCCAAAAGGTCATTAGTTTTTATGAAAGAACTTGAAGCCAAAATTTTAGAGGTTGACAGAAAAAAGATTGAGGAGACCCTCACCAGGCTGGGCGCCAAAAAAGTTTTCGACGGCGATATCCAAACCTTGTTTTTTGACTTTAAAGATGGCTCAATAATTAAAGCAAAAGATGTTTTGCGCTTAAGGAAAGAACAAGATCAGATAGAATTAACCTACAAAAAAGTTCACGTAACCGAAACAGCCAAAGTGGCGGAAGAGTATTCTGTTGAAGTTTCAAACTTGGAAATAATGGAGAAAATCTTGGAAAACCTCGGGCTGACGGAAACTGAAAGTATGCAAAAGCACAGAGTTAGCTTCACTCTTGACCATACACGCTTTGACGTCGACCGCTATGTCGGCAGCTACGGGTACATTCCGGAGTTTCTGGAAATAGAGGCAGAAAACGTTGATTCACTGCACAAGTACGCGGGGCTTTTGGGTTTCAAAGCAAAAGATTGCTTGCCATGGTCAACTAACGAATTGATTCAGCATTATTCCCCTCAAAAAGATAAAAACGAAAGTTAAGTTCGTTGTTATAAGCTGGCGCTGTTTTAGCAGGTTTAGGAACAGATTCGATTCGACATTAAATTTAAGCTTCTTATATAGGCATCAACTATATAATCTATAGATTCTATTTTCGAAGTCTTAATGACAACGTTTTTTCTACCAGACGTTGGAGAAATGCTTGATATATGCACAAAAAAGTTCAGCTTTTCAAATATGAAACATTCACAGTTCGCAGATCAAAATGTATAGAAGCCGACGATCTACCAAGGAAACAAGACCGATGAGCATAGCCATGTCAGATTCCAAGATAAGCTCTCTATTCAGATTACTTGATAAGCCACAATTCCTAGTATTTCTATTGAATGGTTAATTACTCAGAAACGGTTGAAAAACCTCTAGATGAAGTACCATTGTTAGCCTCAAATATTCTTGATTCAGAAGCCAACAATGCCCAAAGTCAGAAAAAATTACTAGATAACCCAAGCTATTATCTAAACAGAGAACTCAGCTGGATAAGATTTAACGCCCGAGTCCTTGAGGAGGCACAAGACCTGTGGCATCCCCTGCTGGAAAGAGTGAAATTCATCGCCATCTGCGGAAGCAACCTAGACGAGTTCTTTATGACACGCATTCCTCGACTTATGAAAAAGGTTAAGTCAGGATCCGACGAAAAATCAGCAGACGGAATGACCGCAATCCAGCAAATCGAAGCTACAAGAAAAGAAATAATACCCCTAATCGAAAAGCACGCTGATTGTTGGAGAAATGAGATTCTTCCCGCTTTAGCGAAAGAAAAAATCTTTATTTGGAAATTTAATCAATTAGGAGTGAAAGACAAGGAAAACTTGCGTGAATTCTTCAAACTATCCATTCTTCCATTGGTTAAAACTGAGGAAAGCTTCGATGGCGCGTCAATTGAGAATCTTCACGTCACAATCTATGTATCTGGCTTTGCTAAACAAGATTCCTACTGCTTAGTTGATGTCCCGACCGAAGATTTTGGAAGGCTGATAAGAATCCCAAAAAGCGTATACAGCCAAGACATAGAGTTTAACTTTGTTTTTGTTGAAGATTTGATAATCAATAATTTAGATTTGATTTTTCCAAACGAAAAAAACCTAGCAGCGTACGAATTTAGGCTTACACGAAATGGAGAAATAAACATTTTAATGGATGAGTCGGCAGACTTCCTCAATTCTGTAAAGAAGAGTCTGTCGACAAGAAAAGCTGGGTTTCCAAGCAGGCTAGAATTTGAAAGGAAAGTGCCGGCAGAAATTAAAGAAATGATAGCTTTAGCCGTAGGCTTGCCAGATTATTTAGTCTACGAGTTTGATGGACCACTCGGATTTGTGGATCTTTGGCAATTGCTAAAAATAAATCACCCCGACCTTAAAGACAAAAGTTTTCTACCATGCATTTCCCCACTTCTGGCTCCTGAAAAGGATATGTTTGGAACCATTGCTAAACAGGACTTTGTCTTATATCACCCTTATGACGGCTTTGAAGTAATCGTTGATCTGCTAAGAGAAGCCGCTAAGGATAGTAATGTTTTGGAAATCTGCATTACAATGTATCGGATGGACCATAACTCGCCAGTCGTTGACGCATTGATAGAGGCGGCTGAAAAAGGCAAAAAAGTAACTGCAATAGTGGAACTGAAAGCTAAATTTGATGAAGAAAACAATATTCTTCTCGTCTCAAAACTTAGGGCAGGAGGAATTAATACTGTTTATAATTTTCCCAATTTTAAGGTTCATGCAAAACTCTGCTTAATTGTCAAAAAAGAAAAAGATAAAATAGTAAGATACTCCCACATCGGATCAGGAAACTATAACGCAGTTACAGCGAAAATTTACGGCGACATAGGCTACCTAACAGCAAACCCCCAAGTAGGAGCCGAACTTGAAGAGCTTTTCAACATAATTATAAATGGGCTTCAAGAAAAAGAATTCAAACACCTCCTTGTGGCTCCTAAAACGCTGAAGAGAGAAATTCTAGAGCGGATAAATAGAGAAATTTATTTTCACCGAAAAACAGGCAAAGGCTACTTAGCTTTTAAACTAAACAACTTAGAGGAAACAGAAGTTATTCAAGCCTTATACAAGGCATCAATGGCTGGAATCAAAATTGACCTCAACGTCCGAGGCTTATGCTGCTTAAGACCGGGAATAAAAGGGATAAGCGACAACATTTCAGTAATATCCATAGTTGGGCGTTTCCTTGAACATGCCAGAATCTATTATTTCCATGATGATGCTGAAGAGGAAGTGCTTGTTGGCAGTTCAGACATGATGTTCAGAAACCTCAATGAAAGAATTGAAGTTCTCTTATCGGTGCCTGACCCACAACTGCGTCGCGCAATCCTTGAATACATGCTTAAAATTCACCTCCATGACAACGTTAAAGCAAGAAGATTACTGCCTGATGGTACATACGAGAGAGTTATGCCTAAAGAAGGCGAAGAAGTAATCAACTCTCAAGCTTGGCTTATTCAGAACAGAGGCATTTGGAATGAACGCTCCAACTAAGCCTCAAACATGCCAAACCGACACAAGCTACTGCAAATTCGGCTCTGAAACGCTCTTAAAGCTTCTTCCAGTTTTTGAAGATCAAATTGATGGAGTGATGAAAGGCAACGATATCGAATATATTCATAAAATGCGTGTTACTTCCCGCAGACTTAGAGCCGCGCTACCCCTTTTCAGATTCTGCTTTTCTGGAAAAGAATTCAAGGAATGGGCCAGTCAACTAAAGAAAATCACGCGTCTACTTGCCGAAGCGAGAGATCTTGATGTTCAAATAGCTTTCATAGAGCAGTACACTCGAAAACTAAAGTCTACAGCAGAAAAAGCATTTGTGGACATACTTCTAAAGGATCATAAAAACCGCAGAAAAAGCGTTCAATCATCTGTTGTCGACGGATTGAAGAAACTTGAAGCATCTGGCATTTTACAAGATATTCACAAATCTTGTGAACAAATCGCTACAGAACAATCAAATACAACTTTTGATTCCAATCAGGTGCTGGAAAAAGCTCATTGGCACATATCCTTTAAATTAGACGATTTTCTAGCAATGGAAAAATACGTTTACCTGGAAAATAAAAAGCTAAAACACCATCAGATGAGAATATTCGCCAAGAAACTACGCTATACTATGGAGGTCTTTGCGCCTATATACAAAAATAAGCTTGCAAAAGAGATAGAAACCATAACGGCTTTTCAAGACGTATTAGGAGAAACGCACGACTGCGATGTGTGGAAAGATTATATCCCTAAATTCATTGACAAAGCGACCAAAACAAAATCCAAAGGAAACAAAAAAGAAGACACCGTAAAATTTGAGAAGGCACTTTTGAACTTCTTGGGTTACATAAAAGATCAAAGAAGAATCTATTATAACCAATTCGTTCGTCTTTGGAATAAGAATAAAAACAATGGGTTTTTTGTTCACCTTAAGAAGACAACCAAAGCTGGATTAACTATGACTAAAACAAAAACAAAACAATTACTTGCGAATCCTGACATTAAAATTGCTGTTTTGTCGGATATTCATGCTAACCTGCAAGCTCTTGAAAGTGTGATCGAAGATGCTGAAGGAAGAGGTGTAAATATTTTTCTCAACGCTGGTGACTCGATAGGGTTCGGTCCTTACCCAAATGAAGTAATAGAGTTGCTGTGCGAAAAAAATGTGCTGAGCATCGCGGGTAACTATGATTTGGAAGTTGTTAAGGGCAAAGCCAAAGCAGAAGGCGAAAAAAAGCTTGCTTTGGATTTTGCCAGAAAAGAGTTGGCAAAGTCATGTGAAGGTTATCTTCTGTCTTTACCTCGTGAGCTAAGGATTGAGGTCGTTGGCAAAAAACTGTTTGTAACACATGGGAGCCCCCAGTCGATTGAAGAGCACGTCTACCATGATACGCCAGTTGAGCACCTAAAAGCTCTTGCTGACGCTGCCAAATCTGATATTATAGTCGTGGGACATTCGCATGAGCAATTTCTGAGACAGGTAAGCGAAGGCTGCTTCGTTAACCCAGGAAGCGTGGGAAGATCTGGCGACGGAAACCCTCAGGCGGCTTATGCGATTTTGACCTTTAATCCCTTCAATGTCGAGTTGATTCGATTAGACTACCCTGTCACGGCGGCTGCAGACGCTCTTAGAAAAAAGGCGTTACCTGAAAGTTTTGCTCAGATGCTTCTTCGCGGCGTGTCTCTTGACACTATTTTGAGAGAGGATGAGACCGAAAAAGATGCCATGGTTCAAAACTGCAAGGAAATTGCAGAGGCTTCTCAGAAGATTTCGAAAAGCTACTGGCAAGATACTGAACATTACACGCAGGTTACCCAACTCGCTTTAGAGTTCTTTGACGGTTTAATCAATGAGCATCAGTTGGGCGAGCGGGAACGATGTTGGCTTGAATGCGCCGCAATTCTGCATGATGTTGGCTTGTCAAAAACTAGAGGCGGTCACCACAAAGAATCAGCCAAGCTCATCTTAAATGATACTCGACTGCCATTCACCTCTGGGGAAAGACGGATAGTGGCAAGCATAGCCCGATACCACCGCAAAGGTTTGCCCAAACAGAAACATTACAATCTTGCGACGCTGGATCGTGCAACCATTCATAAAGTAAAGATTTTGGCCAGTTTTCTTCGTGTAGCAGACGGCTTAGACTACACTCATGAGTCAATCGTAAAAAGTTTAAACATCAACGTGGACTCCAAAAGAATAATTACTGAATGTGTATCCGTGACTGAATCTGCAATGGAAGAGCAGGCTTTTAATAAGAAGAAGGATTTATTTGAAAAGGTCTTCGCTAGAAAAATTGGTGCTGGTATGGAAGCGACAGTGAAAACTGCGGGACATGTAGTGGGGTTTGTTGACATAGGGACAAACGCTGTCCGTCTTTTAGTTGTTAGAATAAACCCCAATTTCTCGTACACTATCGTAAGCCAAGAAAAAGAAGTTATCAGACTCGGCGAACAAGAATTCAAAGACAAGATACTAAAACCAGATGCCATGGAACGAGCCATTTTTGTCTGCGGAAAATTTGCTGGTCTCGCCAAAACTTATGGCGCTACTGAAATAATAGCCGTTGGAACTTCTGCAATTCGGGAAGCGCTAAACCAATGCGAGTTCCTTCAAAAACTTTTCAGCGAAACAGGACTCAAAGTACAAGTGATTTCGGGACAGGAAGAAGCTCGCCTGATTTGGTTGGGCGTTTCAAGTGGAATCGATATTGGTGAAGAAAAGGCTATTTTTATAGATTTAGGCGGTGGCAGCACCGAAATTGCCATCGGAAACCAGCACGAATGCTTTTATGTAAACAGTCTTAGGCTAGGGGCAATTAGACTAACAACCCAATTTATTGGCGAAGGCTGGACTGGACCCATAGGAAGCAATGATTACAATGAGATGGAAAATTACGCTTGCAGTAAGGTTCATGTTGCTAAAGCAAGAGTCCTCGAGTACGGCGTCAGACGGGCGTGGGGGTCATCAGGCACAATCATAAACTTGGCAGAAATCGCCAACAAGCTTTTTAAGAAAAATGGCAATGGCGTCGTTCTTACTCTATCAAGGAAGAATCTCAAAAAGTTAGCGCCGATTCTTTGCTCTGTTTCCCTCGAAGAGAGGAAAAAGCTGCCTGCCATTAATCCCGACCGAGCCGACATCATAATTGCAGGGGCAGCCATAATGGAGGCGGTCATGGAAGAGTTCGGTTTAGAAGAAATCTGCGTTAGCCACAGAGAACTGAGAGATGGTTTGCTTGTGGAATATTTGTCGAATTTTGAGGGTTTTCGAGAACTGCAAAAAGCGCCAATGAGAAACAGGAGCGTTTTGCATTTAGGGAGATCTTGCAACTTCGATGAGAAACATTCGGAAACTGTGGCTTCTTTGGCGTTGCAGCTTTTCGACAGCGCAAAACAAATTGGGCTGCATAATTTGGGTGAGGCAGAGAGGGAGCTATTGAAGCATGCGGCAACGTTGCATGATGTCGGCGATTTTCTTTCGTTTAATGACCATCAGCTCCATTCTCACTACATCATTAGCAACGCTGAGCTTCTTGGTTTTGACCCGAATGAAATCCAAATAATGGCTAACATAGCACGTTTCCATAGGAAGAAGTTACCTTCCAAAAAAGCATTGAAAATCACTGGGTTAGACGAAAAAACTAATGATACAATTGCAATTCTTTCAACGTTTCTCCGATTTGCAGAAAAGCTTGACCGAAGTCACTGTGATCTTGTAAAGAAAGCAGAATTTATCAAGGTTAACAAAGATCAGGTGTTACTCTCATTTTATTCAGACTCAGACTGTAGCCTTGAAGAATGGAGCATTATCCAGAATCGGCAAGCGTTCTATGAAGCCTTCGAGAAACAACTCGATGCCAAATGCACAGTTGCGCAAAGTGCGCCATAAATCTGCATTCTTTAAACGCATTATTTTTGCTTTTTGTTTTATTCTTTTTCAAGTTCAACTTTTGCCTTTTCCAAAGCTTCGGTTTGCTCTTTGCTTAAAACGGGATAATTTAGATTCAGTTTCTTGATTTGCGAGACTATAATCTCTGAAATTGATGCATGGGTGACCCATTTCTTGTCTGCAGGGATAATATACCATGGTGCCCATTCAGTGCTTGTTTCATTAACCATATCTTCGTATGCATCCATGTAATCATCCCATTTTGAGCGTTCTGAAAGGTCCGTTAACGAAAATTTCCAGGTTTTATCAGGGTCTTCAAGGCGTTTAAGCAAACGCTGTTTCTGCCGTTTCTTTGAGACATGGAGGAAAAATTTTAGCACTATCGTTCCATTCCGAACCAAGTGGCGCTCAAACATGTTTATGTCCTCATACCGTTGATTCCAGATATGTTTTCCTTCCTCTTCCGGCGGCAGCTTAGTTTTTTCTAGGACCTCTGGGCGAACCTTGACGATTAGCACGTCCTCATAGTACGAGCGGTTGAAAATGCCTACGCTGCCCCTTTCTGGGAGAGCTTTCGTGTGTCGCCACAGGAAATCGTGATTCAACTCCTCTTCAGAGGGGGTTTTGAAGGCCGTAACTTGGCACCCTTGAGGGTTAACCCCGGACATTACATGCCGGATTGTACTGTCTTTTCCAGCTGCATCCATTCCTTGAAGAATAATCAACAGAGAATAAGTGCTGCTTGCCCAAAACAACTCCTGCATCTCAACCAGTTTCTGCCTATTCGCTTCAAGAATCGCTAACGCCTGTTCTTTCTCTGACTTTTTGCCCTCTTGATCTTCCTTTTTCTTAGCCCATTTCGGAATCCAACCGGAATCAAAATCCTTCAAACTAATCTTTTTGCCAGGCGACACCTTGAAATCTTCTGAATCCATCGACATCTAAAACGACCTCATAAGGAAAAAGGTGAAGCTACCTAATAATAACTACTGTTTCAATCAAAAAGCCGTAAAATTAGTGTGGATTGCTAGACCAAAATAAGTGGCTCTCATGTTTGAAAAAAGCCTCTTTAAAAAAACGGAAGGCTCACTTCTCAAAGAAAAAGGGAGAGGAAGAAGTTGACTGAGAGCTTTAGTTTAAGTTGTCATTTCAGTGTCTGAAGTCTTTGCCTTTTCTGGCGCTTCTGCGGCAGTTTCCACTTTGCTCGCCATCTCGGTTTTAGCTGGAGTTTCCGTCTTTGCCGCTGGTTTCTTTGTTAAAACAATTTTTGGCTTTGAAACGGATTTTGCTGACGGACCGACTTTAGTTTTTGGAGCAAAGGCTTTGGGCTTAAGAACTGGAGCTTCTTTGGGCTTAACATTGAGTTTCTTTTTAGTATTCCAGATTGGAAATTCACCGTGGTCTTCTTTGAATTTGCCGAGCAATTCTTCTTGCATAATTCTTGGTTTGTCGGTGAGAATCCAGCTTATAGCGGCTTTTTCTATGTAGCCTTTGTCGAAAAGCATCAGGTTGATCTTCTTTGTGTTTTTGCCTCCGTATCCTGCCAAATATCCGCCCAGTATCCTCTTAGCGGGTTTTTTTGTGCGCCCTATGTATAGAATGTCAGATTCGGGCTTTCCTGAAAGCTCCTTATCCGCTATTACAATGACGCTGCCTTTGTCTGCAGGCAAATTTGAGAATGTTAGCGTTTTCAGCGGGAACCATTCGGAGAATCCTGTTTCGATTAAAGTTTTAGAATTCATAATTCACTAAAGAACTATTGAGGGATTTAACTATTTCTACTCTCTTTTACTAGTAGCAAACTGTAAGCAGAATTAAAGCTGTCTGCAGGCAATCCAATGAAGGGTAAAAATGTTAGTTTTCAGGTGAATCGGGTTAATAACCCATTACCTATCGGCATTTGCGCATACAGGCTACCTTGACAGGATGACAGAGCAAGAGTACAAGAAGCCCAAGGAAGAACAAGGTAAATAGCACGAAGTGTGCGATTTTCCCGAATTCTTCTTCCCACCGAAAGGGAAGCGTTAGGAATTCATCATACGGCAAAAATTTAACGGTTAAAAGGGGAAAGGCTTTAGTTAATCTCATGCAGTAAGTAGCTCGGGACGTATAAGTCAAAATACACCTTCAGAACGATATGAAACACAAAGGCTTGTTTCAGCGACTATACGAAAAAGTTATGCCTTGTTGAAAACGAAGAAAAACAAACTCACGCCTTGCTGATTATATCGAGGTATATGGCATGAACACTCGCGTTGAACCCAATTGCTCTATGACAGATTCTAGCTACTGCCGTTTCGGAGCGGAAGCCCTTGCGAAGCTTCTTCAAACCATTGAAGCCCAAATAGGTGGGGTTGAAAAAAGCGAAGACATAGAATACGTGCATAAAATGCGAGTTACTTCCCGCAGAATAAGAGCCACCATGCCCCTTTTCAAAGAATGTTTTCCAAAGAAACGCTACAAAAAATGGCTAACCGAAATCAAGAAAGTAACCCAGTTCCTCGGCGCTGCAAGAGACTTGGATGTGCAGATCGCGGTCATAAAAGACTACCTCAAACAGCTTCAACCTACCGAGCCCAAAACGGGAATAGAGGCTCTGGTTGAGCGGCACATTGACCAAAGAACATACTTACAATCAAACGTAATCAACGGGTTGGAAGAGCTTAAAAACTCAAAGGTTTTACTTCAAACTAAGAGTTACTGCGAACAAATCATCGAGGAAACAGCACGCACCTCTTTCGACTTGTTTGTCGTTCGTGAAAAAGCCTTCTGGCAAATATCCTCCAAACTCGACGAGTTCCTATCCATGGAAGATTACGTTCATAAGGAAAACGAAATCCTCAAACATCATGAAATGCGCATTCGAGCCAAATGGCTCCGATACACCATGGAAGCGTTTGCACTGCTTTATCCAGAAGAGCTATCGAAAGAGATAGAAATGATGAAAAATTTTCAAGATACGCTTGGCGAAATGCACGACTGCGACGTATGGATCGAATATATTCCAAAATTCATAAAAGAAATGGAAAATGAAACCGCAACATTCTCAGAAAACGAAAAAGCGAGCGCTGAGGGCAATCAAGATCTTCTCAAGTTCCTCGACCACATTAAAGAAAAAAGGAAAAGTCATTACGAAAATTTTGTAAGGTTTTGGGATGAAAATAAAGGCAAAAACGCTTTTGAGGAATTGAGGAAAAATGCGAGTGCCGGATTTGTAGCCGCGGGATATAGAACGAAAGCAGAACTGGAAAATCCCTACGTGAAAATCGCGGTAATTGCAGATATTCACGCCAACTTGAATGCTCTTGAAGCGGTACTGCATGACGCGGAACTTCGTGGAGTAACGGTTTTTCTGAATGCAGGTGACATAATAGGGTTCGGAGCTTTTCCTAACGAAGTCAGCCAGACGTTATACTCAAAGAATACACTTAGCGTGATAGGAAATTTCGACCTCGAAGTCTTGGACAAAAATAACAAAGGGAAAGGCCCTAAAAAATTTGCGTTAGAATACTCTAGAAAGGAACTGACAAAGTCTTACGAAACCTATCTTCGCACCTTGCCTTCCAAACTCGAACTTGAAATCGCCCACAAGAAACTCCTCATGATTCACAGAACCTCTGATTCAGTTGACGACCATCTTTATCATGACACGCCAGAGCAGAGATTTCAAGATTTGGCCATAACGACGGGCGCAGACATAATTGTTTTTGGCAATTCCCAGGAACAATTCACGAAAAAAATCGGCGAAGTCTTATTCGTTAATGCGGGCAGCGTGGGAAGGCCAGGCGACGGAAACTTTCAAGCCGCCTACGCAGTGATCACCGCGAGCCCTTTTTCTATCGAGTTGATAAGGGTTAATTATGACGTGGAGGCAGCAGCCGATGCTCTTAGAAGAAAGGGAGCTCCTGAAAATTACGCCCAAATGCTGCTTCTCGGACTACCCCTTGAGGACGTAATCGCACAAGACAAAGCTCGAGAGAACAACATGGAAACAAAATGCACTTTGACTGTGAGAAGCACCCGAAAAATCGCAAGGAAATATTGGCCCGACACGCAGCATTCGGAGCAAGTGCGAAAACTTTCTCTGGAACTCTTTGATGCCTTGCAAGAACTACATAAGTTCGGCAAGAGGGAACGCTGCTGGCTCGAGTGCGCCGCGATTCTTCACGACATAGGCTTGTCGCACGGGCCTAAAGCGCACCATAAGACCTCAATGAAGCTGATTCTAAACGAGACACAACTGCCATTTACTTCTACCGAAAGGCTGATCATAGCGAACGTAGCTCGGTATCACCGCAAAGGTTGTCCACGATATAAGCACTACAACTTCAAGTCACTGGGCCGCGAATTAAAACGGAAAGTTACGACTTTGGTTGGCGTTTTGCGCTTAGCGGACGCCTTGGACTTCTCTCACAATTCAATAGTTCAAGAGGTAAAAGCCCATGCGTTTTTCGAGAACGTGGCCCTTCAAGTGGTGGTGCTTCTGAATCCAATTATAGAAGAATACGCATTAAACAAGAAAAAAGATACTTTCGAAAAATCCTTTAGAAAAAAAGTAGTAGTTGAATGGAAGCAGGTTCAACCCCCTCAGCAACAATCGTGCCAGCAACCGCACCTAGAGACGCAACAACCAACAATACAATCAGGAGAAATGCAACCCGACTCAACCGAGCTCAGGCGCTAGCAAGTTCTTTAGCTAAGAAAACAATTCATAAAATAATTGCGAGAGAAAGCTAGCCGCGGTTTGCCGCCTTCACCTTAGGCGCGGGGAGTTTTGATGTAGCAGATTCTTGTTTCTGCCCACATTCAGGGCAAAATTTCGCTGTTGCAGGAATCCGGGTTTTGCATCGGGGGCAGATTTTTAGCAAAATTGGCTGACGCAGAGCTACACCACAGATGTTGCAGTAATTGGAAAACGCTGTTACTTGTGACCCGCAGTTTGGGCACCTCATGTACTGGGGATATTGGGAATAATTTGGAACGGGAACCATAATAAAAGCCGAAAGTATTTTTCAACACCACATAAAATATGCTAAAACCTCTCTTTTCTCTTTTGTGCTGCCTCGGCTAGAACAAGAAGTGATCCTACAGTTTTTTTTAGCTTTCTTTAAAAGGGCTAAAACAAAACCCTTATGCAGTTGAACACATTATTTAATACCGAATAATTGTGAAAGCGAGGAAGATGAACTTTTAGCCCAAAAAAAAGAGCCCCAAGAAATGCAAAAAACAAACGCGGAAAAGGAATCGATTACCCATTTGAAATTGGAGATGAATACGAAGTAGAAGTAGAAGATATGACCCCAAGAGGCGAGGGCATCGCCAAAATTAAGGGCTTTCCAGTCTTCATTGGCAACGCAAAACCAAACGAACACTTAAAAATCAAAATAACTGACATAGGCAGCGGTTGCGCAGACGCCGAAATAGTCCCTTCGTAGTACGGAAAAGAGCCGAAAGCGTGCATTATTAAAATATAAAGTTATGCATTAGTAATGCACAGATTTCTTATTTTTGATTTCTTTTAGAAAGGGCAGTAGAGCCGTGTTGACTAAGGTGCGGTCACCGGGATTTAAACCCAAACAGGTTCAAATCCAAGTAATTTGACGCCCCATTTCAGGAAAAAGTCGATCATTTTCTGTAATGGCGGGCCCGACAATTAAACGCCTCGCGCGTGCTTTTAAGTCAAGCTGTTTCGAGTCAGCAGATTGAACCGAGAACATTAAAGTTCAGGTCCGACGGCGCGCGCTTGTCATCTTTTAGCTCGCGTAACGATTCGTAATAAAGAAAACTTATATCATATGCAAGAATCATTCGTTTAAGATGGAACAACCTTGTCAGAAGTTTACATTACATCTGTTAATAAAAAAGGGGCAAAAAAATCGGTAGAAATTGTCTATAGATTGCCCAAGAGCTCGCAACGGTGCGAAGAGACCGTTTCTCTAACTTACAATCAAAGAAGAAAAACTAAAAACTTTATCAACAAAATGGACAACTGGTCGTCCAAATGTGCGACCTATAGGCGCAATCAAGATAAGAAAACACTCAACGCAACAAACAAAACTGCATACAGAACGCTTCAACGATATGGTTCAAGTCTCTTCAAATTCTTGAAAACTGCTAAGGAACGCCCAGTAAATACGCTCGAGGATATATTCGGTGATGAATTAGGTCAGGTTGTGTTAAACCTCGATGAGCAAACACGACGTTTTCCTTGGGAACTTTTATTCGACGGGACTGGTTTTCTCTGTACAAAATATGCAGTTGGAAGGACTGGTCCGATAACAAATAAGGTCGAAAGGTTTAGCGGATATCCTCCACAGAATAACAAAGCGCTTGTTGTTGGACTGAATTACGACTGGTTGCCCTTCAACCAGCTTGAGACGCCTGAAACCGAAGCCCTTCAAGTTGCAAGAAGACTGAAAAAACTTCAGTATAACCCTATCATTCTTCGGGGGTCAGATGCCACAATAGAATCGGTCAAGAAAATTCTCAGTCAAGGATTAGCTGTCTTCCACTATACTGGTCATGGAGACTTCTACCCTAATCAACCCGAAGGAAAGAAAGGTCGCCTGATTCTTCGTGATGGAGACCTTACGGAAGAAGACCTCCGAGAGTGCTTCGATAAGGCTAAGGGCGCTCCATATTTCTCATTCTTAAACGCTTGTAGAAGCGGAAAGGAAATATACAACTCGCATCTGATGGATGCATTCTTTGATTTGGGCGCCGAGAACTTCATTGGAAATATGTGGTCGGTCTATGACTATCCTTCTCGAGACATGTCAGTTAAGCTATATGATGAGTTGGTAAGGGGCAACTCATTTGGTGAAGCGCTTTTACTTTCACGTTGGCAATACGACAAAAGTCGAGAACATGCAAACTCCTCAACATGGCCAGCTTTGGTTCTTTATGGGCCGCCTGGTAACAAGCTCCGCCGCGGCTAACTATCGCCCGCTGTCTGCTTACCGGGATAAGTCCCCATGCAAGAAAGAGATATGTTTGTTGATTCCTGCCCGCTTTCCTGACACTGGATGGATTGAACCTTGCTCGAAATTAAGATTCCACCAGCATTCCCCGTGTGGAAAGTAAAACCAGCGAACAGTCTAGTTAAGCCCTTCGAAGTCCAAGCTCGTGCCGATTAATTACATCTAACAATTCGTCAGCGAGTACTATCATGATATTTTGCGGGTTATAGCTCGTTTTGCCAACAGTCAGGAGGAAACCCAAATAATCTTTTATTCTTACAATTCGACTGAAATCTTGTCGATTATTGGTGGCAATTATTCCTATTTTTCCTATTGCAGAAGCGTTTACAATACTGCCTATTCTGTGCTTGGAGCCTGTCTTGTTCTCTATTTCTATGGTTATGAAACAGCGAGGGTTGTCATTCGGCAACAAAGCTCGGTTGGGAGCATCGCTTATAGCGTGAATGGATTCAATCAAGCGGTGGTACATGACGTAAGCTTGCTGAATTAGCTTATTGTTTGCATCCAGATTTCTATCTGTGTTGAAAGGTCCCACGACAATGTCTATTCTTGGGCAATACAATCTTCTTGTTAAGGCGTCCTGGGATTGTTTTGCGACATCCCATTCGGAGATAACGTTATTCTCTCCGAACAAATGCTTTAGGCTTAACTTCAAATCTTCTTGAGTTGCCATATTTTAAGCCACAATATTCACTACATGTCTCTGAAATTTAACTTTATACCGATAACCACCCGCTAGCCAACGTCCGTACGCAGTTTTAGTCCAGCTATTATAGCCAAGTCGTCATTCTTAAAATGCGAAATGATTAATGCAAGAAGTGATTAAAGCAGAAAACGAACAGCCATGTATGATGTACCTGAGCCTGAAGCGGTCTGAGTCTCTATGGTTTTTGAACCCAGACTTAGGTGCGGTTGAGGTGCGGTCACCGGGATTTGAACCCGGGCCGTCAGCTTGGGAAGCTGATGTCCTACCAAGCTAGACTACGACCGCACATTTTCCGAAGCTGTCTTGTTTGTTTTATTTCAGTTTGATATATTGGTTCTGCTCTGCAATATCCTTAACGCTGGATTTTTATGACTTTAAAAAGAAAGAAACAGGGTTAGTTTAAATAATTTTACGTGTTGGTCAGCTATTTTTGCTCTCTTCCCTTAACAGCCTATAACCGGGTAATTGACTCCGTGGCTGATTGAGCTAGCTTCTTGACTTTATTTTGTTCTTGTAAAAAATCCATAACTTCGGCATCAAGGATTAGGTTTACAAGGTATCCAACTGTTTTACATCCATAATAACGGAGCAGATGCATGAGTTACTAAAATTGTAAAACCAAACAACTTACTTTTTCTGATTCAGAAGATGCAAAAAGAAAAAAACGCTGAACGTTAAAGTGATATATAGAAGGGATATATATATAATTTTTAGAAATATTGGAAAATCGAAATAATGCTTTATACACCCACCGACTCTGAGAAAACGGCTCATCAAGCGTATAGAAGGAAGAAAAACGGGGAAAGAAAACAAAATAGTGCTCATCGTCAACGACGACGAAGGTATTAGAAAAACATTCACGCGCATCCTTAAGAGAAACGGATACCAATCTGATACTGCTGCAACTGGAAAGGAAGCAATACAAAAATCGAAAGCCAAGTTTTACGCCTTTGCCATAGTTGACGTTTGTCTTGCAGACATGAATGGCGTTGAGCTTTTGAATAAGCTTGATGACCACGGCAGAAAGATGGTTAAAATAATCATCACGGGCTTCCCGGCGATGGCACCTGTGAAGGGTACACATGCAGATGCTTATCTTTTGAAACCGTTTAAACCTCAGGTGCTTCTTTCAATAATCAAGGAAAAAGTAGAAGAAAGCAACCCCTGAAAAATCTAAAAAACATTGTTTTTTTTCTTTCTGCATCCGAGCAAGCATAATCGTTATCTCTAACTAACCAGAAAGAATAACGAGGAGAAAAATGCTTTGCCTAAAAATTACACTTACACTGATGCAGGCGTAAACCGGCAACAACGCGTTGAATCCAAAAAAGCCCTAAAAAACCTGCAGGCAACTTACAAGTTCAGCCGTCACGGTGGTGTTATGCATCTGCCTTACGGCAATATTTTTCCAATCGATGAAAATTCCTTTCTGGACCTTGTCATTGAAGGGGTAGGCACAAAAGTTCTCTTAGCGCAATTGGCACAAAAATATGACACCATAGGCATCGACGCTGTCGCGATGGCGGTTAACGATGTTATCCGTTCAGGAGCCAAACCGCTTGCCATAGCTGACAACATTCATGCACAAGAAAGCAACCCTACACTTGTGAAAGAGTGGCTAAAAGGAATCATCCAAGGAGCCGCTGAAGCAGAATGCCCCGTTACGGGTGGAGAAACGGGTGATGTAGCGGAAATAATAAAGGGCTTAGCCGAAAACGCCGGGTTTGACATGGTTGTTGCTTCAGTGGGGAAAGTTGAAAGGTCAGAAGTCATCACTGGAGAAAACATCAAACCGGGCGACCCTATAATTGGTTTAGCCAGCAGTGGGTTGCATAGCAACGGCATAACTATGGCAAGGAAAATTCTTTTCAGGCAATGGGGCGGAAAATACCAACCTAACGATGTCCCCCAAGTCCTAGGGAGGGAAATCGTCTTGGAAGCCCTTGAGCCGACAAAAATCTACGTTAAACCGCTTCTCAAACTAGCCAGCGAAGTGAAGGTAAAAGCAGCCGTTCATATCACTGGCGACGCCTACATGAAATTCAACAACCTCGCCAGTGTCTCATCAGGCATTGGCTTTGAATTCACCAACTTCAAACCTCAACCAATATTCGGGTTGATTCAAAAAACAGCCGCCGAGTTGGGCTACAGTATTACTGATGAGGAAATGTTTAAAACCTTTAACATGGGCTGGGGCTTTGGCATAATTGTTGATAAAACAGAAACCGACAAAGCTATGAACACGCTGGAGCATGAAGTCATAAAACCCGAAGTAATAGGCAAAGTAACGGACAGACAAACAATAGAGATAAAGTGCGGAAACAAAAAGATGATATTGACGTAAAGTTTTGCGTTTTTTCTGACAAAAGCGTTTAAATCTTCTAGCTTAATTTAAAGGCTCTATGAAATACCGCGCTAAAATAGAAGTCAGCCTAAAACTAGGCCACAGCAACCCTGAAGGGGAAACAACAGCCCATCTACTAAAAGAACTCGGCTACAAAGTGCAAGCCGTAGACGTCAGCAAAGTTTACACAGTTACTCTTGAAGCATCAACAATCGATGAATCTAGGGCAAAAGCGCAAGAAATGAGCAAGCGCCTTTTGGCAAACCCAACTAAAGACAACTACACGATTGCCGTTGAGGAGCAGAAATGAACCCTAACCTGTACCGCCCGCGTAAAGGCGACTATGCGCTCTACGAAATTGCGTTAGCCGAAGCCAGCGACCAACAACTCAGAGAAATCAGCAACGAGTTAGCCTTGGGCTTAAGCCTGCAAGAAATGAAAAGCCTCCAAGCCTACTTCAAAGCGGAAGGGCGAAACCCAACAGATGTAGAACTGCAGACCATCAGCCAAACATGGTCAGAACACTGCTGCCACAAAACCTTCAAAGGAAAAATCCGAATCGACGGCAAAGAAATCGACAGCCTATTCAAAACCTACATTGCAAAAGTCACAAAACAAATCAAAGCCCCCTGGTGCTTCAGCGTCTTCGAAGACAACGCAGGCATCGTCCGCTTCGACAAGGGCTATGGCATAGCAGCTAAAGTGGAAACACACAACCACCCATCTGCAGTTGAACCCTTCGGCGGTGCAGCCACCGGAGTTGGCGGCGTAATCCGAGACATCTTAGGTGTCTGGGCTGACCCAATCGCGTGCACAGACGTTTTGGGCTTCGGTCCATTAGATTTTGATTACAGTAAGCTTCCTGCAGGCGTTAAACATCCAAAATACGTGTACATGGGCGTTACTGCAGGCATCAGCGCTTACGGCAACAACATGGGTATTCCAACAGTCAACGGAGCAATATACTTTGACGACAGCTACACGGGAAACGTCACCGTCTATTGCGGTTGCATAGGACTATTACCCCTCAGCAAATTCATAAAAAACGCCAAACCAGAACACATAATCGTTTTGGCAGGAGGAAAAACAGGCCGCGACGGCATCCACGGCGTCACCTTCGCTTCCGCCGAACTAACCGAAAAATCAGAAGAAATCTCCCGTCCAGCCGTCCAAATCGCCGACCCGATTGAAGAGGAGAAAGTGAAACGGGCAATAGTCGAAATCCGTGACCTTCAATTGGCATCGGCAACAACGGACCTTGGCGGAGGAGGCTTATCCTCTGCAGTCGGCGAAACGGCTGAAAAATTCCACTGCGGCACAGCCGTTGAGCTTGGCAAGGTTCCGTTGAAGTATCAGGGTTTGGCGCCGTGGGAAATTTACATTTCAGAATCCCAAGAAAGAATGCTCATCACAGTGCCACCTGAAAACCTTGAGCGCGTCATGGCGATTTTTGAGAAAGAAGATGTCCAAGCCACAGCAATAGGCAAACTAACAACCAAACGACGTTTGCAACTGAATTTTAACGGCGAGAAAGTTGCCGACATGGATATGGCTTTTCTGTTTAGCCCATGCGAGAGCACGAAAACAGCAACCATCGAAACCCCAAACTTCACGGAACCCGAGTTTCCGCAGCCAGAAAACCTAACAGAAACCCTCCTGCAACTGCTTTCGGCACCAAACATCGCCAGCAAAGAAAGCGTCATACGCACCTATGACCATGAAGTAAAAGGAAACACCACCCTCAAACCCTTGCAAGGCGAGTATGCTGGACCAAACGATGCGGCAGTGCTCAAACCGCTTGATGATTCATGGAAAGGCTTAACAATCTCATGCGGAATGAACCCGAATTACGGAAAAATTGACGCTTACTGGATGGCAGCTTCAGCCATTGACGAAGCAGTAAGAAACAACATAGCCGTCGGCGGAAGAAGAATTGCATTGCTGGACAATTTTACATGGGGAAACCCTGAGAAGCCAGAGCGTTTAGGCTCGCTGGTGAGAGCCTGCGAAGCATGCTACGATTTCGCGACAGCGTTTAGGACACCATTTATCTCGGGAAAAGACAGCCTCTACAACGAGTCGCCGCTGGGGCCCGTTACGCCAACGCTTCTGATTACCGCCGTAGGCATAATTCCGAATATTCAATTCACCATTTCCATGGATTTGAAAGCGCCCGGAAACCTGCTCTACATCATCGGGGAAACTTTCAATGAACTTGGCGGTTCAGAATACTACAAGCTTAAAGGCTACTTAGGCGCAAGCGTCCCCAAAGTGAAAGGAGCCAAAGCCAAACACACATTCAAAGCTGTAACTAAAGTAATCGATTCAGGCTTAATCAAATCGTGCCACGACCTCTCCGAAGGCGGCTTGGCGGTGGCGGCGGCGGAGATGGCGTTTGCAGGAGGCTACGGCTTAGATTTGGATTTAAGTAAAGTGCCTGGAAAAGCCTTGGAGCGAAATGACTTTGTGCTGTTTTCAGAGTCAAACAGCCGCTTCCTCATCGAAGTATCAGAAACTGACAGACAGGAATTTGAATCGTTAATGAAGGGCAAAAGCTGCGTCCAAATCGGAAAAGTAACCAAGGACCAAAAACTGCTCATTCACGGATTAAACCAGAAAACAGTTGTGGACGCTTCACTTGCCGAGCTACGGCGTAGCTGGAAAAAAACGTTAAGCGGGGAAACCTAATGAACCAAGAAGAAATCAGAGTCTGCGTTTTACGCGTCGGCGGAACCAACTGCGATGCAGAAACCCAGCGGGCTTTTTTGGAGTTAGGCGTGCAAGCGGAGACTTTGCATGTTAACGAGTTAACAAAACGCAAAAACCTACTTGACTATCAGGTGCTGGTTTTTCCAGGCGGCTTCTCGTTCGGCGACTACGTTCGTTCAGGAGTGATTTTTGCAAGGTGGCTCAGCGCCAAATTAGGCAAGGAGATTGAAACTTTTATTGATGAAGGCAGACCGATTCTGGGCATATGCAACGGCTTTCAGATTCTGGTTGAGTACGGTTTGCTTCCCGGGTTCGAAGGAATGAGCACTTATCCTGAAGCCACATTGACCAACAATGAGCCAGCGGGCTTCAAGTGCCAGTGGGTTTACCTCAAGCATGAAAATAGGGGAAAATGCATGTTCTCAAGCAAAATTCCAGCTGGAAAAGTGTTGAGGATGCCGATTGCCCATGGAGAAGGCAGGCTGCTGTTCCCAAAAGAGAAAGAAGAGCAGATACTTGCGAAACTAATTGATAATGACATGGTTGTTCTCCGATACTGCGACAAAAACGGCAACGTTGCAGACGGCAAGTACCCGGCTAATCCGAACGGCGCCTTCCATGACATCGCAGGCATCTGCAACAGGGAAGGAAACATTTTCGGTTTGATGCCTCATCCAGAGAGGGCGATGTACTGGTGGCAGCAACCCGACTGGACACGGCAACAGCAAATGATGCAGTACGGCGACGGAAAACTGATCTTCCAAAGCATAATCGACAATTTAACCAAGAGATGCCTAAATCTTTAGCGTAAGGCAAGCCAGCGCGAGCACCCATCGCCATAACGCTTCTGGAAGCCACAAAATTCCCCAGTCGCCCACATTCGTAGAGGCTTTTGTTGTTGATTAAGCCGTAGAGGAAGCCAGCGCAGAAAGCGTCGCCAGCCCCAGTCGTGTCAACCACTTTAACTTTGAAGGGCTCAATCCTTAGCCGCTCTTGACCGTCTGTCACATAGCAGCCTTGGCTGCCAAGTTTAACAGCCACAATTTTAACGCCCATCCCAATCATCAAATCGGCTCCCTTGCGGTAGTCAGCTTCTCCAGTTAAAAGTTCAAGTTCAACGGCGTTAGGCATCAAAACGTAGGAGCTTCTGATTATCGGTTCTATGGCGGCAAAACCCTTCTGGGCATACACTGAGCCGGGGTCAAAGCTGATTTTGACGTCGTTAGGCAAGGCGGCTAAGAGCTTTTTTTGTGCACGAAAAGATTTTTCTCCGACAAAAGAGGATTGATGCAGAAATTTTGTCTCAGAAACATAACTGTAGTTGATTTCGCGGGGTTCGATTGTGTCGTTGACGCCTGGGTTAATGTATAGTGCTCTTGCGCCTTTCTTGTCTACAAATCCCATTACTGAGCCACTTTTTCCCTGTTTTGCCTGAATAATGCCGTCTGTGTCGACGCCTTCGCTGCTGAAACAGTCAATTTGCAGTTTGCCTTCGCGGTCATTAGCGACTTTTCCTATGAACCCAACTTTGCATCCGAGCCTCGCCAACCCAACCACGGTATTTGCTGCTGAGCCGCCGCAAGCCTCAGTGTATTCTTCAATGAAGCTTTCTTCTTCAGCCCCCGCAAGCCTGTCAACTTTGAAGAGCATATCAACGTTAAGTGCGCCGAAACCGACAACGTCAAATTTAGTCATGGAAACAGCTCCCGCAAAAATATTTTGTATTCGCCCAGTTTGCCGCCGTAGTTGCCAGCTGAAACCTTCACAACACCATCAATGCCTAAAACGGCTTCGATTCCAGCTTTTGTTGCTTGTTTAATAGCTTCTAAAGAGATGCCGTCGTAGACTATTTCAGCTATGTACCCTACTCCTTCAGGAACACGGGATTCCTTGCCAAGCCGTTCCTTAAGAGACGGACAATACAGGTGGTTGGTTGTTGGACCAATCTTTGGAAAATGAGTTTCGGGCTTTGAGCCCGCAGAGCACACATCAAACGGCGTTACTACACCAGCCACATTATGGATGGCTACTAAGGCTTTTTCTCCCGCTTGCTGTAGGGCTTGTTTTGTTTTGCACATAACCCAAAAGTTGCCGCCCATAACACCCCGACCGTAGCCTAAATACCGCTCAATGACAAAGTCAGGAACCATCAGGGGGACAACGATTACTTCTCTGCCGTAGCGTTTTTCAACCCATTCGTAGCCGTCACCGCAGTGCCCAATAGTCTCCATCATGTCCAATTTGCCTTCACCCTTGGGTAAGGCATCGTAAACGGCGATGAAGGGTTTGACTAGGAAATCTTGTCGGATGCGGTAGGAAAATTCAGTCTCAAACTTTTTCAGCGACTGCTCGAAGGTTTTTTTGGGGTTTATTTCTCCCCAGAACTGCAATATAGCCCCGATGCGTCCGTCGGGAGTTTCATTTTGACTTAGGTATTTTTCAACTCCACCTTCCGTCCTGCCGATGACAACCGATGGCGTGGCAGTTGAATCTTCAGCAGCCTTATGCAAGGTTTCCTCATCGTCGGCTGTAACGATGACTCGGCAAAATATCCCGGTAAAGGCTTCTGCGTACGTGTCTTCTATTTCCGCTTTTGACATTACCCAAGTCTCCCTATCGCTACTCCTCGTACTTTTTTTCTGAATTCACTGCTTTCTTTTACAAGCGATTCCATATTTTGGGCTGTCACTATTTTAGCTTTAGGCAACCGATCAGGATACAAAATTGAGAGGTGCCCCAGTAAACCTTTGTCAACGCCGCTTTTATTGAGCCCCTCAATACTCCAAGCCTCAAGCGCATCGACTGCTTTTTCTTTGCCAAACCTGCAGAACAAATCAGCAATCACAGCAGTGACAATATTGCTTTCAGATAAAACTGCCACTTCCGCATTTTTAACTGCGTAACCGTTACCGTTGAAAGATACGGTTAAGTCCGCCGTTTTCCCGGACGAGTTTGAAGGCTTCCACATCGGTTATGCTGTCGCCAACGTACATCACATCTGATAATTCTGCGCATAAACGCTTTGTAGCATCGCGGATTGCCTCGGCTTTTTGTTCTCCACCGACAGTTACCACGTCACTTAGCATTTTGCCGGCGGTCATTTTGGGGATTTCGCTCCAGAAAATGTCGTCTAAATGCTGAATTAACGCTGTGTCCCTGCGGGAAAACTGCTCCATTTTTCTTGACGCTGGCGGAATATCGATTAAGCGTATCTGACTGATTTCTGCCGCTATTTCTTTTAATCCGCTTTTTCTCCTGCTTTGTGATGGCGTATTTGTCTATGCTTACTTTTGTGCAGTATGCGTTTTCGTTGGGAAAACTGAGGACTTTGCATAATGGCTTGATGTAGTGTTCGTAGCTGGTGCTGACGATGAAGGCTTCTGCTATCGATTGAACGTGGCTTAAAGTGTTTTTGCTGTCAGCGATCAACACGATATTTTTCTCGGAAAACTCTTCCATCTGCTTATCCGTAACATCATACGCTTTGAAGAAGGGCAAAATCAGTTTCAATGTGCTACCCGCCGAGTAACCGGGCTTGCGCAAAACATCCGCCAACACATCGTCGTACTTGCTTATGTTGGCAAAAAGTTTGTCTCCGTTGGGAATAAAATGGGCTGCTAACTCGAAGGCGTTATCATTTTTTGAGATTGGCCCTTCACAGTCTGATATGAAGATGCACTTCACGCCTTGCGCCTCAAACTCTCCATGTGGCTGATGCTTTTGGCTATGTGCTGCTTCGAGGCGACGTCAGTTCGGTTCCACAGGGCTCCGCCCGTAATTGCTTTGGCGCCTTCAAGGCTGATGTTGCGTGCGTCTTCAATGGTTTTGCCGATGCCTAAAACTCCGACGGCGCGGGATTTCAAAGCGTAGTTTTTGCCTTCTCGGGTTTCCATGGAGCCAGGGTAGATGCGGATGTTGTTGCCGTATTTTGTGATTAGCACTTCGGCCTGTGAAAGGTCAACGGAACTGTTAATTGCCTGCTTATCAATATTGCCGGGGAAACTGTCTAGGTAGCCGCCGTAGTCCAGCGGAACTTTGTAAGTTAAAACAGATGCAGCGTTCTCCAATTTGACGTTCGCTAAGCTGCCCTCCACCATTTCAAAGCATAACTCAACAAAATCATCTCGAATAAGCGGTAAGAGATTTATTATTTCTGGGTCTCCGGGGCGACTGTTGATCTCAAGAACCTTAATGCCTTTGCCCGTGTGCATGAAAGCAAGATATAATGGCACACCTTTGAGTGCGGTGTCATCTTTGATTTTTTTGCTCCAACCCTGGAAAATCTTGTTAGCTAACAGAAGCTCCTGTTCGCGTTCAACAGAGGTCAGGAAGGGCAACTTGTCGTCGGCATCCTTGTATGAACCCATTCCGCCCGTGTTTGGACCCTTATCCTCATCGAAGGCGCGTTTGTAATCGCGTGTGTCTGGCAGAGGAAGAAAGTGTTTGCCGTCGCAGAAAGCCATGAAACTTGATTCTTCCCCATCAACTTTTTCCTCTATAATAACTGAGCCATATTGGAAGTTGGACATGAAATGCTCAAAAAGGTGCTCTCGGGTTGCGAAGTGGTCGCCCCACACGCCGACGCCTTTCCCAAGCGCGGGCTTATCAGGCTTAACCACAGCTTGGTCTTCTAATTCATCCAGCCAACGATAAACGTCTGTTTTAACGTCTACACCTTTGTAATCGGCTGGATTGAAAACCTTGAAGCGTGGATTTGCTTCTGGCGCAATCTCATCAAAAAGCACACGCTGCTCCACCTTGCTCACTTCTATAGCATACTGCTGTTTGGGGCAGATAACCGGTATGCCTGTGCGTTTCTCAACAAGGTCGCGGACGCCTTCGATTATGGGTTTTTCTGACCCGACCAGGGCGAAATCGATTTTATCTCTGTTTGATTCGGCGAACTTGCAGATTTCTTCAACATCCAAATTGGGGATGACTACGTGTTTTGAAGCTTTTTCTGCGTTGAAGGGGTTGCGCTGCTTGTCAGCGATGAAAAGTTCAACTTGATATTTTCTGCTTTGCAGAAGAGCATCAACCATCGCGACTTCCCTTGCACCATAGGAAACGACCAGCACACCGATTTTTTCCATCAAGATACACCGTTAATCTAAGAAAATAGAACGGTCGCTTAATTTGCTTTGCTCAAAGCCTTAGGGCTGAACCTCATCTGCCTCGTAAATTCTTGTTTTTTCCGCGTAGCCCTCTTGGAAACGCTTTTTCATGGCGTCAGCCATTTTTTGTGCACAGGGCGTGGGGTACTTTCCTGTAATGCAGGCTAAACAGAGTTGGTCTTCTGTTTGACCTGTAGCTTTCACTAATGCCTCGATGGATTGGTAGCATACGTCGTCTGCGCCTATGATTTTAGCTATTTCTTGTGCGTCATGTTTTGAGCCGACAAGTTGCCCGTAAGTTGACATGTCAATGCCGTAGAAGCAGGGACCAATAATTCTTGGAAAAGTAACGAAGACGTAGACTTTTTTTGCTCCCGACTTTCGCAGTTTATCTATAATTACTTTGGTTGTGTCTCCTCTTACTATGCTGTCTTCGGTTACGATGACGCGTTTTCCATTAACTTTTGAACCTAAAATATTGATTTTCTTATCAATCGTTGAAAAGCGTTCAGCGTTTAGAAGTATGAAAGCTCTCTCGGTAACATAACGGTGCCGCCTTGACGCCCGTTCCCACCGTAAACCTGATGCTTCGTGGACGCCCATGGCGGGGTCATCTCCTGTTTCAGGCACCGACAAAATTATGTCGCTTTCCTTTACTATTTCAGGGTATTCTTTAACGATGTTTCTCCCGAAGTCTTCACGTATCTCGTAAACGTATTTGCCGTTAAACCTTGAATCGGGTCTGGCGAAATAAGCGTATTCGAAAGCGCAGAAAGCTTGGCGGGGATTCGGAATGATTTGAATGCGTTTGAACCCCTGCTTTGAAACTGTGACGAATTCGCCTGGTTTCAACTCGAAATCTCTTACAAAACCGTTCATGTCTAAGCTTACGGTTTCCGAGGAGAAAACGTAGGTTGCCCCAGCAGGGTCATGGCCAGCGCAGAGCGGTTTTATTCCAAGCGGGTCTTTGAACGCGAAAAAGTCGCCGTCTCCAGTTATGCCTGTTACCGAGAAGGCTCCATCCAGGCTTTCCATGACGGATCGAACCGCGGAGGCTAAGTCTTTGCCCTGTTTTAGTCCGAGGAGCAGTTTATGGCACACTATGTCGGAGTCACAGGTGTACTGGAAATCGTCGAAGTTGTCGTCCATTTCTTTTTTCAGCGGCAAAGTGTTAACGATGTTGCCGTTAAATGAGAGGGCAAGTTTCATTTCGTTTTCGCAGGCGGTAACAGGTTGGGTGCCTTGAATAAGCGAGGCTGAATCGCATTTGCCCGACGTGGTGTACCTGACGTTGCCGATGCCTATTGACCCAGGCAGACGCTTGAACCATTCATTTATGGCTTCGGTTTTTATTTTCGGAACCAAATCCAAGTTTTTGTACTCAAAAAACTGCTTGTCGCTGTAGGTGAGGAACCCGTGTGACTGGTGGCCTCGATGGTTTTGGGCTCGGAGACCCCAGTAGACATATGGGAAGACAGGTTGATTTTCATAATTTATTACGCCAAAGATACCGCAGCCCATTTCGGTTCCCTTCTCGCAGTAAATGGGATGTAGTGAAAAGACTGCTTTATCAGCTTTTAGTACATATTTAACTAAAAAACATGGCTTTTTTGACATTTTAAGCATCAAAGGAAACGAGGATTTGGGAAGCGCTTTTTGTGGGTGTTTTTTGTTACAAATAGTAGGTAGGTCTATAGGTAGGTAGGCGATTTGCTCAAGGCTTGTTTTGTTATGAAAAACTTTTTTCATGGCGCTTCTAAGAGCCTTTAGCTATAAGATTTGGGTTGCTTTTTTAGTTTAGGGCTTGAATTAATCATTTATGGCGCAGGGGTCCTGAAAACCCCTATATAAAGCGCCTTTTTTCTCTCAGCCGCCCTCGGTCTGCTAGAAGACCCCCAATTAGGCTTCAAACATGATTCAACATAGGTGTGCATAGAATTAATGCCCGCACTTTCTACATGAAATTGTGCTTTTTCTATGTGCAAACCTGTTTTTTGATGAAAAAAAGCATTAAAAAAAGAAAAAACATGAGAATGGCTCCAAGGATTACAGTTCCACCAGTTACATGCCTTGGGTCACCTGAACAGGGAATAAATTGGGCAAGTCATCAACAAGATTGACGCAAAAAAAGGTTTTTCCAGTCCACAGCACGCAGCCATATTCCAAAAGATAAGCAAGAAAGTTCATTTGGCAAAATTGGGAAAAGAAAACCAAGTGTGAAAGGCGCTACCATTCATCTTGTTTGCTGGATGATCCCTTTATCATTGTTTCATCAATTTCACGGTAAATGCTTTTGTCTGTCTCGGAAACCACAGCTAAATCCACGCCTTCGATTTTTAGTGTGGATCCAGCGTTTATTCCCTTCATGCTACTCTTCCATTCTTTGAGGTAGTTTGGGTGATTCTTATTCCAAATCTCCATATACTGCCTCTGTTTCTCCTTGTTTCTAATCCCCCATTCCCTCACGTAGTCCTTCATGTAGTCCTTCATGTAGCTTGGGTGATTCTTACTCCATTTACCTGTTGTTTTCTTAAAGGCTTCTGGTTGTCTAGTTTGCCGCCGTATGTCGGCTTGTTTAACATGTTCCTTTTCCTCATTCTCAGTTAGCATCATTCTCCTCAACCCGAAACATTTTTTTCATTCTATGTTGCTGAGCTCTGGAACACTCTTTAATGGAGAAAAGAATGCAATGTCTGCATTTGTGAATTTGACCAGAGCCTTCTCAGCCCTTATACTTTTCTCGATTGCTTTTTTAAAATTAAAAAAGGGGAAAGTGATGTTTTTGTTTGGCGCTTTTATGATTTTTTCCTGAGCATCAATAGAGCTAGTACAATAGCTACTACGATGATTAAGACGAATAGGCCTGCGATTGCTGGAACAAAGTATAAGTCAGCAGCAGATGTTGGAGTGGCTGTTGGTGCGGCAGTAGCTGCAGGTGCAGAGTTGATTGTGAAGGCGGATTCTGCGTATGATGACCCGTAAGAGCCAGATCCGGCGAAGGAAGCGATGACTTTGTATGTGCCTGCTCCAGCCCCAAGCATGTTTGTATTTACTCCTAAACTATAGAAGCCGCTTAGGTCGCTTGTGACTGTGCCGAGGGAGACGAAGTTGCCGTTTGGATCAATAGCGCTTATCGTTACTGGAACTCCAGTTGTGTTCGTAGGCTGTATTTGCTGCTCGTAGATGTATTCCATAAACGCTTCCTCGCTCGCATCGGATACTGCTGGAATTCCATTTGCATAGCCGAATTGCGGACCTTTTACCATTGCGCCCGGAGACGTATCCATCACTGTGCCTGAGATTGTAAGGCTGGATCCCAGTGGAATGCCGGCGTTTGATGCGGAAACTGTTGTTGCGCTTGGGCCTTTGCCGATGCAGTATATCAAATTGTCATAGTCACTCGCGGATACGATGTAGCCGTCTGCGATACTCAGACCCATGTTGAAGTCTAGTCAGTTTCCAGATCAGCGTTCCGTCGGTTAAGTTGATGCAGCGGACGTATGATTGGCGCCAGAGGGGATTAGTAGGCGAGTGCTCAGTCGAGTACACGTAGACCATTCCGTTGCAAACAGCGCCCAGGTCTAGCGGCATGTTAGCGCCATATGCGCTTTCATAAGGGTAAGTTGCTGTAGCATTGTAGATCCACAGTAGGTTCCCGTTCGTTGCGTTGTAGGCGTAGATTTGTCCCTCATAGTTGCCCGCCTGCATTGCAATGTATATGCCGTCATACACTGAACCAACAATTCCATTGCCAGCACCCTTTTCGTAGTAGCCCATAGGGAGGGTTGATATAGTTGGTCCCCACAATAGGCTTCCGGTTGATAAGCTGTAGGCCCACACCTGACCTGTTTGCTGGCAGTTTAAGAAGAACTCGTTAGCGTCATAACTTACGGCTTGAACGGCCCAAGTATAGTTTAAGCCAGGCAGTGGAACTGTTAGGGTCTTGTTATAATTCAGCGAAAGCGTGAATCCAAGGTTGTTATTTAGGATATCGGGTAGTGTTGGCCAAGGACTATAAGGCGGCGTTTTGGTTTATACTTACAAGCCATATTGGAATTGTATCAGCTGTAGGACCTCCGCCTACTTTTTCAGCGGTATGGTAGCATTAGGGTAAGTGTCTATAACGTCGTCGCAAAATATATATTCTGGCACACGTTGGTCATTTTCTACTATAGTCATGCCATTCACACCAGCTTGGCTCGTTTCAAGAGGAACAGGCAGACCCACCAAAGAAGAACTTGTTACGTTCATTGTATATCCGGAGTGCGGGGTTTTTAGCGCCTGTAGTGTGAGCGGGTCCAAAGTATTGGTCCAACTGTGCCCAAGTAGTACTGGCATTTACCCATGCTATGTCGTTAACGGCGTTAATTACTGCTCCCTCTGAAGGTCTCCAAGCCTGCTGACCAGTTCCTACGGGTCACCCTGGATAAATGGCTTGGCTTGAGTTCCAACAAAGGAAGTTACCCGTGGCCGCGTTGTAGCTGTATATCAGTAAGTCTCCGTCTTTCGTCCGTTGCGGCTGTACCCGATGGCACGTTTTTGATCGTCAGTATTAAGTTTCCAGTAGTTGGGTCAAGCATGTACCACGTGGGAGCCAGTAGTGAAGTGTGACATTGCTGCATCCACAGGAATGAGGCAACTCCGTTCCCGTTAACTGAGTTATAATGGTACATTTGGCCGAGTGTCAGCTTCGGAAAATTTTCAGCATAGGAAGGACTGAGTTGACGGTGCCAGGTTGACTTATTGTATAGGGGTTGTTAAGGCCGTTATCGGTGCCGTTCTTGTACCATACCTGTTGTCCTGTATACAGGTCCACTGCGTAATACCCATACTTATCACTCTGTTGGTGCTCGGTGCATTGTAGTAGATTACTCCGTTCATGATTATCGGCGCTGACCATGGACTTTGTAGTCATTAATGTCGTTTGGATAGTCTGGCCACTGTGCGTCAGCGATGCCTCCTGGATAGCCCGCGGTGGAAGGTGAAGATGCTATTATAGGCTCTGTCCACAGTACGTGGGCGCTGGTCGGTGCTGTGCCCTCCTGGAGGCCGTTAGTCAGCCATGTGCCTTTCAGCCAGTTGCTTGCTAGGGTCGACCATCCTCTGTTCGCAGAGTTTATCGGAAGCGTCCAGTAGTCTGTTGGAACCGGAGGTTCCGGCCAAGATGGTACTGGTGTTGACTGTACGGTAAGGTAAGCCGGTGCGCTTGTGGAACCTTCAAAAATATCGCCGGTAGATTGTGGGTATGCTGAAGGAACAGATTCACTGGGAGCAATTACCCCTCCAGGCCAGCTGAACACAATCTTGTATGTGCCAACCTCAGTGGGAGTGAATATCTTAAAGGTACTAGAAAGAGCACTGTCACACGTAAACGGCCCTATGATATCTGTGGCTCCGCTTGGCGTCGTGATATTTATCACCCAGCCAGACCATTCTTGACCAGTGATACCGCCAGCATTCGGTGAAAACAAGTCAAGCCAAGCAACAATGGTGGTGTACTGGCCAACACCAACGGTCTGTGGTGCACAGGTAACGTAGGCGTAGGTTGGAACAGTCCATGGAGGCGTATGCGCGTTAGCGTTTGGTATTAGTGATATTGAAGCTGTCATTGAAAGTACAAAGAATATAGCGATAGTAATAGCTGTAATTTTACTTGTTAGTTTTTTCATGTATTTTCCTTTCCTTTTTTTGTGTTAAGTATACCACTTGTCGCTTGCATATATAATTTATGATACCAAAGTGGTGTCTCAATTTGTGTCTCAGAAAGCATCATGTAAGCGTTTTGGAAGATTTCTGTGACACCAAAGAGGAAACAGAATGCAGAAAGGTAAAGGAAGATTCATCAACAGGCCCACAATAACCGGAGGACGCACTTACGACAAATTCTTCATATACGTACCAACAGAAGTAGCAAGAGACGGAACATTCCCCTTCAAAGAAGGAGAAGAAGTAGCACTGCATATAGAAAACAAAAGGGTAATAATAGAGAAAATATAACTACATTGAAATAAAGGAAGAAAGTTTATGGTTGCCATTTCTCAATGAGATACTTAGGTATCTCGCTGCTGTCGCGAGGTCCAACTTGTACCTTCCAGCCGCTGAGTTCTTCGATTTCGCCGCTGATACTCTAGCTTTATCTATGAACTTACGTCCCGTAAGTACTTACACCCCATTCGCACCTGCAGAAGTTAGAAGCAGCGATCTAAGCATCGGGTCCTCAACTCGATACCTGCCTTTTTCCTCCTGCATTAACATGCTGGCTTTAAGGTTGTGTATTATTCTGTTAACGATTGCGTCATTTACAATTGACCCCTTAGCATGAGATACAGCATTTTTTATTTCGGTCCAACCGGAGGATATTGCCGCGGCTCTAAGTGCCGCACTGTAGGAGATACGGTCTCTATTTAAAAGGAAATGCTCGAGCTCGTCATTCACTATCCGGAAAGCTTCCCGTTTAGTTTCTTCAAGCGCGTCAACATCTGACAGACGTTGTACGCATACCTTGTTTCCGTAAAGTGTCAACCAACCTGGAATACCGTCTAAACGGTCAACGGCATTAGCGATTACTGTATCAAAGATAGTTGTATTGCACTGTTGGAAACCTTTCCTTAGAAATTCTTTAGCCTGTTCTGGCTCGAAGGGTTTTACATACAGTTTTGCAGGTGAGCGCCCGTAGAGTGGTGAGGCAGATTGGGGTTCTAACAGAGTATTCATGACCCCAAACATGGAGCCCGTGAAAACGAAAATCACGTTTGAGTAGGTGTTGAACAGGTTCGCTAATATTCTGAGAAAACGACCAGAAATGTTAACGAGTTCTTGGACTTCATCAAGCTCAATAACAAAAGTCTCCTTTTGCCGCCCGAGCGCATGGAACAAATCCCAGATAGTGGTCATCGGTTTTCTGGCAACGGATATGCTGATGCCGCTTGAGCCAAACGATATGCCGTCTATTCTTGTGTCCTTTATTTTCTGAATGATGCTCTTGTCTTGATTTATTGCTCCTGTTAATGCTTTTAGGAAATCACTGCTTCCGCTTGCGCCCCACAAATTTACGTAAACTATTTTCATCTTCTGCTTTTCCAGCAAGTGATTGGCTGCTTTTAGAAGACTGGTTTTTCCAACCATTCTTGGACCTAAGACAGCTACCCATCTTCCCGCTTGAAGTAGCCGAATCAGGTCAGCGAGTTCTTTTTCACGACCGAAAAGTTCTTTTGGCGTTTCCTTAGGATTAAGGCTAAAGAGTGACATTTACATACACCCTGTAAGTACTTACACCCCGTATGTAAAAAAGATTTTCCCCAAAAAAGGAAGACAAAACTAAAAAGAAAAGAATAGATGGCTCAGGGTTGCCATTTCTCTATTATGTACTTGGGTATCTCGCTGCTGTCGCGTGGTCCAACTTGGACTTTCCAGCCGCTGAGCTCTTCTATTTCTCCGCTGATTCGTGATGCTTTGCCTGGGATGATGATTTTTCTGTGTTTAACTTTGGTCTCTACGCCTGAGGCTTTTATGGCGTCGGCTACGCGTTCGGCGGTTAATTTGCGTCCTGCGACTCCGCTGTCGATGGCTGAGCCTTCCGTTTCCACGACGATAAGGTATGCGTTGAGTTTGCTGCTTTCTATGTCTGAAGCGACTGTGTAGTATGTTAAGGCGAAGTTGGATGTGAAGAACACTGGCGAGTTTTCGTCGGGAGTTCCGAACACTTTGAGCCCTGGAGCAACCGCAACTGGCTTGCGCGGGTCAGTGTAGATGTTTTGCCTCAGCACCGTTATCGGCAGCAGTGACCAGCCGTCATTGCCATGCATCACAAGCACATCAGCGTATCGGACCACGAGCATCGCGGCTAAGTATGCTTCACGCCACTTCACGAGGTCTTCAGCCGTCTCGCCCCTGCCTACCCAAGCCACCATTGGCACGCCCATCAGAGGGAAACCAGCGAGCTCTTCGCCGCCTTTTGCCGCTGCTTTACGTAGCATAGTGAAGTTATTAATTGTGTCAGGTAAGCCTTCATTCGCGAATGTGCCTGGGTCTAAAACTAAGTCGGTTACGCCGTAAGCCATCAACGTTTTAACAAGTGAAACCAGCGTGGTTAAGTCGTTTGGCGCAGAAACCACCAGTGGGCAACTGTACATTAACGCGAGCTCCGCCATATCTTTCCAGTTTTCCTTAGTGGCTGCGTAAAGGAGAGGTCTTGCTTTTGGCGCCGCCATTAAACCTGCTTCAAGAACAGTTGAATTCAACGCGCATAGAACCATGGGCAGCTTGGTTGTTTCAGCGACTTTTTTCACGGTTGCTTTGAATTTTTCAGCGTCTCCTGATGTTGAGCGGACAGCAATCATGTCAAGCTTTAGAGTGTAGCCGATGTATTCGAAGCTGTAGTTTTCTGTGCGTTTAATTCGGCTTGTCAACTTCCTGTGCGGTCATTTCGTCGGTTACGTCTATTGCGATGGCTGTTGGGTTCGTGTAGGTGAATTCGTGGCGGAACATGACTAGTTTGCCGCCGAGTTTCCTAGCTTTGTCGCCGACGCCGACGATAACTTCTTTGACTGCTGGTTTTAGCAGTTCTTTCAGTTGCCGTAAGCCTTCTCATTTTCTTTCTTCAACAGCGGGGGGCACTGGTCAATGGTTACTTCGCGGTTAACGATTTTTGTGGCAAAAGCCATGCAGTTGTCTTGACCGCATTCTTTACAGTTAGTTTTTGGAAGAAGCTTGTAAACGTCTATGGGGCTTAGTTCCTTTAATCCAGCTTTCTTTTTTTCGCTCATGCCTTCATACTCCTTTAAGCTTTTACGCTGACCCAATCGGCAAATTTGGAGGCATCTGCTTTTTTGCCGCTGGTCAGGTAGTTTGTAACGTCTTTTAGCGTTTTCACCGCGGCTGGGTGCATCATCATGAATAAGTCAACGCCTGCAAGCAGCAGTGTTAAGGCTGTTGTTACTTCCCAGAGTGGACCCCGAAGTTCGCGCGGTTCCCATTCAGCAGACATTTTCAGCCAAGCTTCCCGTGCAGCCCAAGCGTTGGTTGTTCCTGAAGACATCGGGTGAGCCAATTCAGAGTCGCCCATTAATCCGCCGAGTCTGGCGCGCTCCATGTTTGTGAATGCGTAGTCTAAGCCGTAGCCTAAAGCGGCAGTGGTTAAGTCCATGACAATGTCTTCTCTGCCGAGGAAGTCGTATAATCGCCTGTTAAGTTCCCTTGCCAAATTCAAGTCCATCGGAGTGAATGAAAGTGCCGCATGGCCGTTCTTTTTAACGAATTTTGCGCAGCGTTCAACATCCATGTCCCGCGTTATGGAACTGATGAGGAAACGTTCTCCTGGGAAAGCTTCGCATATTGCCTCGAAAACGTTTGCGTCTTTTACTGGGTCTCCGCAGCCGCCGATGACTAGTGGAACGTCAACGGCTTGCAGGACTTTTTCAACGGTTTTCACTGCGTCTTTTGGCGTTGCATCTTTGAGCAGGGGATCTATGCTGATTAAGTGGATTGTGACCATGTCTGCCTTGAACTGGTCGACGGCAAGTTTTGCCCATGCGGCTGGGTCGCCTACTACTTCTTTGACGTGCATTTTTACTGCTTTGCTTAGTGGAACCTCCATGTCGAAAACGTCAAGGGTGATTACTGGTTTGTGAGTGGTTGGTCGCTCAAAATTGTAGAATGCAGGTGAAACTTCGCCGCCTACGATGAGTGATTTTCCGCGTGTTCCGCCTTCGCTTCTGGTTGCCCCAAGCTTTACTTCAGTGATTTTGTTTGGGTAGGTTTCTACTGGAGGAAGAAAGGCTGTCTGCAGCATGGCAGTGGGTTTTCCGCCTGCTATAGCCTGGAAGCTTTAGTTTAGGCATTATTTGCCCAGCCATGCCTGGCTCAAAGATTATTTCCAGTTCTTTGACGTCCATTTGGAAGTCTTCCAGCTCGATTTGCTGGAATTTCGCCAGTGCGTCTAATAGTTCGTTGCTGAGTTTTAATCCTTCATCTTCTTTTTTCTTGGCGCCGTCTTGAGGCAATGGGGTCACCGCTTTTCTTTGTCGCTTTTCACTGTTTGGATTATGACTTTGTTAGCGTAGATTTTTGCGTCTTTGAGTATGATTTTGAATCCGCCAGCCATTATTGGCAGTGATGACGCTGTTGCAACTGGCATCATTGTGCCCGCTGCTTCTTCGTTAACTTGTATTGCTGGTGCTTCTGCTGCTGGGGCTTCTTCGGCTGCCCATCTTGCTACTACTGGGTGGTTCTTGGCTTTGAGGAAGGCTTTGAGTTCATCGACGGTCTTTGCGTCTTCTTCCGTGGCTATTTTGTCAACAAGTTCTGGAGGTATGAAGTCTTTAACGCGTTCTTTAACTTCTTTAGGTACCCAAACTACGCGGTTCCATCCGCCGTCTGCTGCAAAGAATTTCTTGCTTCTCATGTATTCGATGGACATTCCGTGGAAGCCGTCGATTTGTCTTCCTCCTGCTGCTGAATCCGCGATGGTGCTGAATGGTAAGCCGTTTACGGTTGCGCCTTTGAAGCTTCGGTGGACTACGGCTAATCCGTCGACTTCTGGTACATAGAAGGTTACTGCTTCGAAGCATCCGCATGAAGTATGCGGGTGATCAAACGCCGTGTAGAGCCAAACTTGGTTAACTTCGCCCATGCTTCGTTTCTTGGCGGCCTCGTTAACGCCTGAGAATTCGCCTTTCTCCGCGTTGAGCATTTCGCCTCTGGGAATTGCGAAGACGGGACCTTTGGGGTCGATGTTTGCGGAAGCTTTGCCGTCAAACCAACTGATGGCGCCGCAGTTGCTGTATCTTTGGGGTGTAATTATACACACGTGGCTTGGTGCAAATGATTGACACAGAGCACAGCCGTAGAATGTGTCAACGTCTTCGTCTTTGAGGCCTCTGGCTTTGGCGTCGCGTGCTTCGTACGCTTGAATTGCTTCAGGGTAGAGTTCGTCCAGTTTAGCCTTGTCTGTTATGAAGGTAATTTGTACTTTCTCGATTATGGGGAGTTCGCTTTTGAAGAGTCGGTAGAGTACTTTGCCGATTGGTTCAAAACTGTTTAAGCCTTTTTGGAAAGATTTTTTGCCTAAGCGTATCCAGATGTCATAGCGCTGGTTCAGATGCATGAAGCCCTCGATGTAGTTGAGGTAGCCGTGAATGCGTCTTTCAATGACACCTTCAAGGCCTTGATCAAGAGTTGCGCCTGCAGCTTCAACTAGAATGCCGAGCGGGTATGCGCCGCCTTCTTTGAGGTCTTTGATGTCTGGGCCGATTATGGTGATTTTTCCGTCGTCTATTTCTTCCATCGGTTTTACTTTTGCCAGTTCAAACTTTTCTTTAACGTTTGGACCGCCAAGTTCTACTTGCATGTCGTTTCTTCTGATTCGTTCTCCTTCGTAGATTACTCCAACATCAACGGGTATATCTTTAAACATTGACATTTTTTATTGTCCTCCTTCAAATTTTGAAGTTATGACTTTGAGGTTTGCAGCCCACTCCTCAAGGGTTGCGTTTGGGAAAGACCAGCTTGCATGGGGATGATACAAGTTGTCCAGAGTCATGGTCTTTTGGTCTGGAGCGAAGTGCATGAACCCCGACAGGATGAGCTCTTCCATGTAGAATGGAAGTCCGACGAGCATAACTAGGTCGTATGGACCTTTGCCGTCAAGTCCTTTCCATTCAGGGTCAACGACGCGGTTGCCGATGTCCATGGCAGACATGAAGCCTGCTGGTTGGTATCCGCGTTTTAAGAATTCGCCGACCATGTGCGCTGTTGCGACTACTGGTACTTTTGACGCTTTCGCGAAGTCAATCAGGTACTCGATTAGTTGTTTGCCTTCCATCCAGCGTTCAGTAGCGTAGCTGCCTACGATGAGAAGGGGTCGTTGGGCTTTTTTGATCATTGCTACTGCTATCTCGGGTTTTTGGATCGGGTTCGCTTTCTTTGTCGCGGATATTTCTGCACATTGCCAAGGTTCACAGGACATATCTATCACTCCTTCATTTTACGGACCATTCTTGGAAGCAAGGTCGGGTCAGGAATCACTGTTTCCTTCCAATCGTGTGCCTCCAGTATCTTGCCAAATTCGTCTTTCAACGTCATTGGGACATCAGCCATCGTTCTCACGAATAAATGCAGGTCTTGCGGCATAACACCCATGTAGCGTTTGCTTAAGTCAACGTAGTGGCTGAGTTTTATGCTGCGTCCTTTCCAGGTGTCGTTTGGTCTGATGCATAATTTAGCGATGGCAACCATGCATTCTTCTTTGGTTTCAATTGTTTGGAACAGGTGCTCTGGAGCTGGACCGACATTTACTTTGTTGCCTGTGCGTGCATCGTAAACTTCCCAATCTTCAGGTTTGTCTTCTCTGCCAAGGAGCATGCGCCTGTATTTTGCGCCGTGTGGACCAACCAGCACTGGCACGCCTAAGCGCCAGAACCCAGCCGCGATGGCCGCGGCTTTCTGTGAGTATGCACCCCAAGCTAAGCCGACCGCGCCAAGACGGTTGTAGATGTAATCGGCGATTTCCTCGTAGTTGCCTCTTAAGGGGCGTTTGGCGAATATGTTTGCCACTTTGATTGCTGCACCCGCGATGTGGCTGTTTGCGACGCATGAGCCGACGTTGAGGACTCCTCCCGCTTCGAATCCTCCTGGGAATTCCTCGTAGAGTGTTTTCCCTTCGCTGTTACGGTAGCTTCCAGCCGTCATGGCTGAGCACCCTGATGTTACAACGATGTAGCGTCTGCTGGCGAATTCCCTGCATATATCGTAGACGTCTTTTCCGCCTTTTGGATAGTTACTGCAGCCTACTACCGCAACTATACCAGGGATTTCTCCGAGGACAATGGGGCTTCCGACGTTTCTGATTTCGACGTCTTGAACTGCGCCTCTTCCTGCGCGGCAGAAGTTGCTTTCTTCCATCATGAATTTTTCGCCGGCTTTAACTATGAAGCTGTGTATGTTGAGTTTTACTGGGCAGGCTTCTTCGCATCTTCCGCATCCAATACAGTACTCGTACAAATCAGTTAAGGGTATAAGGTCGCCTTCCGCCGCTGCCTTTAGTGCTTGCGGTATTTTGAGGTCTTGTGGGCAGCTTCTTCGGCACATGTTGCATTGCCTGCAAGTTTTGGATAATTGTTTAATTTCATCTAAGCTTGGAAGATTCTTCATTTTCTTGCGGATTGGCGCGATTTGCTGTGCTACTCTTACTGCTACTTCGCCGACTAATTCGGGGTCAAGAATTAAGACACCGGGGACTTTGCCGCTAACGAGGTCAGCAACGATTGCGTCTGCGTCGTCGTCTGTGCGGTTCTTAAAGCCCATGCAGTTCTTTTCTGATGCAGCGATGACTGGAGCGTGAACTTTGTTGGCTTCATCAGCAGCATCTGTCCTTACACATTGCTCATCTAAGACCACTACATCTGCGAATCCGCCTCTTATGAAACGCAGCTGCCATGAGATTGGACCAACGATTTTGCCTCGGTTATAGTATCTTGTGATGTCGAAGGCGGTGCAGCATAGACCGATAACTTCGATTTTGTCGTCAACTTTGTGGTCTTTTGCGTAGTCAATTATTCCGACTGACGGAATCACGTTGTGCCCGATGCACATGATAACTGGTTTGGACATGTCTACGCTTCCAATGCCTAGTTGAATAAGTGGGGCTTCTGGGTCTGCTTTCGGAAAGTCTAGAGCTGAAATTTGGGCTATATCGCCAACTTCCATACCGACATGATCTATCATGCCAACATGGAATGCTTTCGATTCAAAATCTAGGTTGTTACCTTCCTGACCCGTGTGAGCTACGGCAACTGCCTGAGTAATTTGCTCTTCAGCGTATTCTAAAACTTCGTTCAAGTCGCCGAGAGTTTCAGGCTTTATACCAGTGACCAGACGGGTTACTGGCGCTTCAACTTTTACGTTCAAACCGCCGACGTTTAATGGGTATCTGCTGCCGTATTTTTCAATCAGGTGATGAAGCATGTGACGAGCATGCGCCGTATGGGTTGCTGCTCCGATACAGCAAGCAATAAGCACGATACGTGATGATTGAGCACCGATGTCTAGGCCGCATGCTCCACGTTTTCCAGCTGTCAAATCGCATTTTCCAAAAGTGCAGAGACAGCATAGGTCACAATCAGGCATGTAGAAGGGCTTGTACCTGGTGAGGAGCTTCATGTCCCAGTCTCGCAGGGTGGTTAGTGATGGCATCGGGGTTGGACCCATCGGTTCATTATAGTTATCATTGATGACTTTGCCGATGGATAATTCAAGATTTTTGATGAGACCGCTGTTAGTCTTCATTTCATCGATTTTTATATTAACGTTTTTAGTTGTCAAATTCAAACCTCTGTAAAGGTTTAGCTATAAACTCCGTTACAATCTTTTTAAAGGTTTCCAGAATTAAAGGCAAAAGTCAGTGAACAACTATAGATATGGAAGGTTTCTGAAAAATTGTGTAAAAAAACGTGGACCTACAAGTAACCTAAGCTTTTCATTATTGCCTTCACTGAAACATACGCCTTGTTATCGGATGGCAAGTCAAGCAGGGACTTCCCGTTCAAAACAAACTCATCCAACTGCTCGTCCTCCTCGATTTTGCCCAAGTATTTGAATTTTAAATCAGCTTCCGCTTGATTGCCCAGTTCTGCTGGAAAACGGTAGCCGCCGACAAGGTAGAAGTTATCAAACTTCATGTCAACTTCTTTAGCGATTTTGTAAGCTCGCTTAACATGGTCCATTGATTTTTTTGAGTGGTCAAGTATGTCAAATATATCGTTAACGTTTGACGTGATTCTTCTGTTCAGGTTTTCAAGCCCCGCTGGCGAGTCGACAAGAATGTACTTGTAATTTTTAGTTAATGACTCCAAAGCACCTTTCAAAGCGGCATTAGGCATACAGTAGCAGCCTTCAACCCACTTGGTGCCAACCGCTAGGAAATCAAAGTTTTTGCTCTCGTACAAGCCATTTTCCCAGATGCGGCTTTCAATTCGCTCGGTTGGAGGAACGCCGACTGTGGTGCCGCCCTGCTCAATGAATGTGTTGACGAGAAGCTCAGCTATTGTTGATTTTCCAGCTTCTTTGAGGTCTATGCCAAGCATCTCAGCAAGGTTCTGGTCGGGGTCAGCATCTACCAACAATAAGGGCGCTTGCCCAGCTTCGATAAAGGCTTTAGTCATAAGAGCCGTGAAACTGGATTTTCCTGTTCCGCCTCGACCAACGGTTACTAAAGTTTTCATTTTTCATTAACCTCAAAGTGCTGTTGTTTAATTTTGTTAAGCAAAAGCTCGCATATATCATCTATGGCTTTAACTGCTTGGATTTCCATGTTTTTAAGCGGGGTTTCACCAAGCATGTCGGCTTCAGTGACTTTCTGGTCAAAGGGCACAAAAGTAAGCGCCGACAAACCGTTTTTCTCGGCGAAACTGCTGATTGCTTCTCTCTGAACCTCGTTCATGACTCTGTTTCCTACGAGGTAGAGCTGCTGCATCCCCGCGGCTTTAGCCATGTCATTTATGTGTTTGGCGATTTCCAGAGACTTCAAGTTGGAGTCGGCAACAATGAGCAATGCATCGACTTGTCTGGCGGTGCCTCTGCCGATATGTTCAACTCCAGCCTCCAAATCCAAAACAACCGCCTCGTCGCGTTCCACAACAAGGTGCCTAAGCAAAGCGCGGATGACAGCATTCGGCGCACACATGCATCCTGCGCCCATCGACTGCACCGTGCCCATAACAATCAAGTTCGGGCCAAGCGGAGTGCTAACCGAGTAATCGCGGACTATGTCGTCCACCGTGAATTGTAAGCGGTAAACGCCTGAGTAACCCGTATCTGTTTTAGAAGCCACAAGCTCCTTATTTTCAGAAATAGGCATAATTTTTCTTGCTTCTTCAGCAGTTAAACCCAAAGTCAAAGCGAGGTTTGGAGAAGAATCTGCATCGATGGCGATGGTTTTTAATCCGCGTTCAGTGAAGCCTCGGGCTAAGCCGCCTGCGATAAGAGTTTTGCCGACGCCTCCTTTACCAGAAACCGCTACCTTCATCCGATTCACGCATTAATGAAATTTAGTAAACATTAATTTACGTTTCTTAAAAAAAAATAAAAAATCGGACATGATTTGCCTTGAGCGTCTATAACATTATAAAGTCGCTGCGAATGCATATGACTGGCAAGGGGACACAAAATGTCTGAAGAAACATATGAAGGAATCCCTCGAAGCAAAATACCGTGGGCACCAAAAATAGATTACGAAAAATGTGTTAGCTGTGGAAAATGCGTAGATTTCTGCCATATGAAAGCTTTTGCGTTTGAGGAAGAAGAAGGAAAAAAGAGAACGGTGGTAAAAAACCTGAACGCATGCGTTGTGTTCTGCAGAGGTTGCGAGGATATCTGCCCCGCTGGCGCCATCACACACCCATCAGAAGAGGAAACCCAAAAAATAATTGATAAATTGCAGAAAGCCAAAGGTTAAGGCTAACTTCTTTTTTTACCGAACTTATTTTTGCAAACAATCACTATTGAGGAACCGCCTACTGCAGCCAAAAATAACGGTAAAAACAGCGATGCTGGAAACTCGGGAATAGATGACTTGGTTCCAATGGCAAAAAAGTTTCCGTTATCTGAACCCACATACACTACTCCGTCGTCAATTGCAGGGGAGCAATCAACATAGTTCCCGGTCTGGTAACTCCACTCAAATTTGCCGTTCGAAGCGTTTAAGGCGTAAAGGTTTCCGTCATTTGAGCCAACTAAAATTACGCCGTTAGCAACGGCGGGCGAGGATGCTACCCAACCTCTTGTTGAATAATTCCAAATCAGCGCTCCCGTAGCCGCGTTTAAAGCGTAAATGTTCCCGTCCTCCGATCCGGTGTAAACAACACCGTTGGCTACTGCGGGAGACGAATAAACTTCTGCGCCAGTTGTGTAGTTCCATTTGATCGCTCCACTGGAAGCATCTAAAGCATACATTTTATCGTCGAATGAGCCAACGTAAACTACACCGCCCACAACAGTTGGAGCCGCATAAATTGTGCTTCCCGTCGTGTAGTTCCATATTTGTTTGCTTGATGCAATGTCCAGAGCAAAAAGAACATTGCCTGAACCCACGTAGACAATGCCGTTGACAATTGATGGGGAAGAGTCTACTCGTCCATTGATTGAACAATTCCATACAACGGCGCCGTTGAGCGCATTGAAACCATAAACATTGTTTCGAGAGCCAACGTAGACGACGCTGTTTGAAACTGCAGGGGAAGACCCAACCTCACCTTTAGTTGTGTAATTCCAAATTTTCTCGCCTGTTGTAGCGTTCAAAGCGTAAATGTTGCGGTCGTATGAACCCACGTACACCACACCGCCAAAAACTGCAGGGGAAGAAAATATTGAACCACCCGTCGTGAAGTTCCAAAGTCTGGAACCACTATAAGCGTCAAACGCGTAAACTCCGCCGTCATTTGCGCCCACATAAACTACTCCGTTAACCACTGCAGGAGAATCCTCCACACCCGAATAAGTCGCCGCGGCGTTGATTGAGCAATCCCAAAGCGTTTGATTAGTGCTGGGCGCCGCTGAGGTGGAAACACCTGTGTGTGAGGTGTCATGATGAAACATTGGCCAATCATTAGCTGTGGGAACCGCATAAACAAATAATTCTGTTGATAAGACAAAAGATGTAGCTATAAGAAGTGTGATGATGATGATGATGATGGCTGGAATCAATTTGGGCTTTGACATGTAATCGACCTAATGTTATAACAGTACGGCGGTTCAACTGTTATATATTTTTATAAATATATGCGGCTTCATAGCTTGCTCAATCGTGCGTTTTATTTGAAGTTAATACCGATGCTTTGCAGCTGTCAGATGAACAGTTGAATATTCTTCAGTAGACATATCGCAGACTACACTATGTGTTCTTTGGTTGTCAACTATTGAGCGGACGTTTTCAACCCAAATTGCTTTAGCCTTAATTTTGGGCATTTTTTACCCCGTAACCTTTCTTTTAAAATGCGATAGTGACTATCAGTGTTCATGGTGATGTGCATGTTCACATCCGCCTGCAAGCTCTGTCAACTTGCCTGCTTTGAAAGAGTTGATTGTTTCTTTAACGGTGGCATCCTCAGCTTTTAGTACCGTCACTCCTGCGTTTTGAAAACTGTGCAGTCCACCTGGACCCATGCCAAAGGCTATAATTACATCTGGTTTTAATGCAAGCAGGTTTTCATGTGGATGACCAGTGCCACCCATGTGTTCGCCCGTGTTAGGCTCCGTTTTAACGCTCAGAACTTGATCGTTTTCATCGAGGTCGACAACGGCAAAATAGGGCGCTCTTCCAAAGTGCTGCGCTACCTGCGCCTCTAAACCTGACTCATCCTCTACTGGAATTACAATTCTTTTAGCCATTTCATTGAACCCGCATAGTTTATTCCGTAAACAATATTAATAGATTTCGTTTATAAAATAAACTCGTGAAGGCATTTGGACGAAATTGACAGAAAAATAATAGCCCAACTCCAAACTGACGGACGAACAACACTATTAGAATTAGCTAAAATCAGCGGATTAACAAGCATGGGAACCAAAAAAAGGCTGGAAAAACTCATAAAAAACGGCACAATCAACGTATCTGCACTGCTAAACCCAAAGGCGCTCGGATTGCATCCAGCCGTCGTAATCCTAGAAATGGAAAATGCTGAAGCAATGCAAAACCTGCTTGAAAGATTCAAAGACTGCCCTCGAGTAATCCAAATCTTCAAAACCGTAGGCGGCTTCAACCTCATCGCCATAGTCGTCGCGGAAAATGCAGAAACTCTTGAAAGCATTTCGATGGAGAAATGCTCAATGCGGAGCAGTCCTGGAATACGCAGGTCAGAGTTTTACCCAATAAGCGACACATTCTTTTCGCCTTACCTGCAAATAAGAGAAAACTTGGCGCATAAAGGAACGGCGGTCACTCCTTGCAGTGTAGACTGCAACCCATGCATCCGGTATGAACAACAAAAATGCGTCGGTTGTCCCGCGGCCGACAAATATAAAGGTACACTATAGAGGGAAGCTGATGAGCACGGGATTTGAGCGACAAAAAATTAGAGAAGCTGAGGTCGTTGAAATAATCAGTCTATTAGATAACACTATTGATATGCTCTAATGCGTTGCCTGATGCCTTCATTTGTAACAACGTGGGAAACCTCTATAGCTTCTGACCTTAGCAACTTTAAATTAGTAACAGTCAGCATTACCATTTGGTTAGATAAACCTTATCTTCTTTGAAGGCACGAATTAGCTCACAATGCCGCAAAATAGCAAATTCACTTTCCAGTTCTTCAGGCTTAAAGTTAATTATCTTTAACAACTCCTCCTTAGTAATTTGCCCTCTTTGCTCAATTATACCATAAATTTGCTTTTGCAATCCACTTAAGCCAGCGGTTCCAGACTGCCCCAATTCTTTACGGATCGACGTAGCAGATGCCACTGCCGTCGGGTCACAAGCCTTAGGCGGATTTGTTTCATACATGTAGCAGTCTTCACACAGGAGTTTTCCATGGAGATTATAGGTTTCGCCTTCTTTGAGGACTAAACCACAACGTTCGCATTGCATACTGAAAACCATCTTAATGCTACGTGCCCTGCTTATTTTTATTTGCCCTTAAAAAATATAGGAAAAATAAATTCAAGACTGAGAAAAATTCGCCGAACCGCTATTTTTCTATAAAAAAAAGCTCAAATCCAAAGGCAAACGGTATTTAACTTTCAAAAAGGAGATTGTAACTGGACAAAAAACACGACGTAAACTTAAAATCAAAGGCAGAATTGCTCTCAGAACATAGAAGGGCAAAAAACTGAAACATTTAAAATTTAAATAGAATCAATGCCATATGTTAATGCCATGAGCGCCAAAAAGATTGGTTTTGAAAATTCCTTGTTAACTGAAGTTGTTGAAACTGGAAAATGCGCAAGCTGCGGCACATGTGTCGTCGTCTGCCCCTTCGGCAGCCTTGAATTTGCCAAGGGAAAACCCAATGTGGTGAAAGAATGCAAGGTCTGCGGTATTTGCGCCCAAGCCTGCCCGCGATACAACTGGGCAATGGCGAAAGCTGAGGACTTTGTTTTCGGCAGGGTAAGAAAACCTGAAGAGGAATTCGGAGTTTTCCGCCGCATAGCCATCGCTCAAGCAAAACCGACGGATATCCAGAAGGCTCGTCAAGATGGGGGAGCCGCCACCGCGATGTTGGTAGCTGCTCTACAGAACGGACTAATTGACGGAGCTGTGGTTTCGGGTAAAAGCCAAGAAAAACCTTTCCTTCCCGTCCCAGTTCTTGCCACGACGCCTGAGAAAATTATTGAGTCAGCGGGGACAAAGTACTCATGTTCCTCTGCGCTTCTTGCTTTGCCTGAAGTAATTAAGCAGAAAAAGACTCAAGTCGCTTTCGTTGGGACACCATGCCAGATTCAGGCTGTCAGAAAAATGCAGGTGAACGGCGTTAAAAGGCTTAGCGCGCCGATTAAATATCTTGTTGGGCTTATGTGCTCGGAATGCTTTGATTACGAAGGGCTCATGGAAACTCACATTAAAGGCAAACTCGGCATCAACCTGAACGACATTACAAAAATGAACATCAAAGGAAAAATGCTTGTAACTACGCCTTCAGGAACCACAGCTATCCCACTTGCGGACATAAAACAGTACGTTAGAAAAAGCTGCAGTGTATGCGAAGACTTCAGCTCCGAACTAGCAGATGTCTCAGTCGGGGGACTGGGGCTCGACGGCTGGACATTCACGATTATCCGCACGGAAAAAGGCGAAGAACTATTCACAAACGCCCAAAAAACAGGGTTCCTGGAATCAAAGCCGCTTGAGGAAGGAGCTTTCTCGAAGGGGCTGCTGCTTAAGCTGTCGAAGAAAAAACACGATGTCGCCGCGGCTGCGCAAGCTCAGCCAAAACAGTAAAACGCACAAAACTTGGAAATCCCCGTTTTCCTCATTTTGTTAGCCACTTTTTAGGTCTATGGGGCATCATCTTTCATGAATTCCGCGGTGATTTTGACTGCGAAACCACGGCGCCGACGCGGCTTCCCAAGTTGAACTGGCCCAAAACACGTTGATAGGCGGTGTTGCTTTCTGTTTTAAGCAGTTTATTTAGGTCTTTGACAGAATCGATATCCGTAGCCACCTTTGCTGAGTAGTAAAATTTTGGGCAGACCTTTTTGCTTTGTGCTTCTTTGATGTGCTTGGCGAAGCTTCTTGCTCCAAAACATACACGAATTAGGTTTGGCGGACTCTGGAAAAGAGCATTTGTACCGCCATTGTAGGAAGGAGACAACACCACGATTTTCTCTTCGGAGCTTCCCAACTTAACTATCCTGTCTACCTCTTCAGAAGAGACCAGCGGAATGTCACCTGGCAGTATAAGAACGGCTTTTGCCCCTTGCTTCACGCACCATTGCGTTGCCTCTTCAATCGCGGGGTTCAACCCGCCGATTTTCTGGCAGAGGTACTTGGCGCCGAATTTGCCTACAAAGTCCCTCACCCTAAGATCGTTGCTTACCACAACGGTATCGTTAACAGTTGAGGTCTGCAATGCGTTTAAAACATCCTCTAACATAGCTAACGTCAGTTGCCCACGCTCCTGAAGACTTAAAACTGATGAGAGACGCCTCTTTGAGTCGCTCAAACTTTTGACTGGTACAACCGCGTAAACAAGCATGTGCTAGCCGCCAGAAACGTTTGGTCGCATTTAACCACGCGCTGGTATTTGTGGATTGCTCTTTGTTGCCTAAAAATATTTAGCTAAACGGAAAAATGTGCAACTTTAAAGCCCGATTATGTATGCAAAAGATTTTTTAACCTAAACCTCTCTTCCCTTAAGCCGAGATGAAATCTCCATGAAAATACTAAACGAGTTCGTCCCGACACGCAAATTTTTGAAGCTTGCAGACGAAATCAAAGATCTAGTTGATGGGTGGAACGTTACTGACAGCGCAGCTGGCTTTCCAGCGCCCAGCGGCACCGTAGTAAGTTGCGTCCTCAAAACTAAATATCCTGAGAAAATAATTGTACCGATATTCATACTGCACTACAAGGGGCCAGTGGAGGTCGGTGGTTTAGCTTTGGCCGCAGACGTTATAGGCCTTGATGGTTTGGCAGTTACCATGGGTGACAAGCCCAAGTATGGTGAACCCATAAAAATGTTGCCGTCCTCCGAGGAAGCAAGAGACTTCATACGCAACACTGTTAAAACCAAAAACCTAAAGCTAGGTTGCTTACTGACGGCGCGGCGCTCTGTTGAGGAGACACTTGCCCGAGCGAGAGAGCCATGGGACTTCATTTACTTTATGAGGCTTGAAGAGAAATCTTTCCCGATCCTTGAGCAAGTAGCTGCAGAATGCAAGAAAATGAACAAGCCAATCTACGCTTACTTCCTAGTTGGAACACCCAAAAATGTAGAGACAGTGAAAATGATCGGGTGGCCAACTGCGGCAACCATGGATACCGTTGAAGAAAAAGCGGCAAAGCTAAACGGCCTCGTAGACGGCATAATTGCAACATGCGCCGGAGACGCTGAAGGCGACAAAGAGATGCTGCGAAAGCTCCAAAAATTCAGGAGCTAAACAGCTAATTAAGAAAAAAACGCAGCCTAACTGTCTTGCATCTTTTCTTTATAATTTTTCTTCTTTTTTATGATTCTTAAGCTCTTTCGTTTAAAGTGAAAGCAACATTGTTTCTTTAAACCAAAAGTAAAGATTATCAGTTAATCACAACTTGCTGGATTTACTTCTAAGCAGGAGTAGTTGCATGAAAAAAAGGTTGCAATAAATTTTCAAAAAGCTGGCTTTCATGCCGCTTTTGACTTAAAAAGCAGATAAGCTTTAAAGCGGAAATGGCATATGTAGCCACCTATTATTCACAGAGGTCCAAGCATGGAACCGATCAAAATAATTGCAGTCGAAGGTTTACCGTTAATACAGAAAGGAAACAACATAGCTGAACTAATTGTTAACGCTGCAGCAAAGCAGAAAACACCCATCCAAGACAGAGACGTAATTGTTGTCACTCACGTAGCCGTTTCAAAAGCGGAGGGAAACATAATCAACCTTGACGAAGTCAAACCTTCGCAGAAGGCAAAGGAAATAGCGCAGCAAACAAACAAAGACCCCGCGTTAGTTGAGGTTATTCTCAGGGAAACAAAAGAGATAGTTCGAATAGGCCAAAACAGCATCATAACAGAAACCAATAGCGGAGTAGTTTGTGCTAATGCTGGAGTGGATCGATCTAACGTTTCAGGCGACAGAAACGTGGTGCCATTGCCAAAAAACCCAAACGCGTCAGCGCAAAAAATACGGCAAGAAATAAAACAGTTAACAGGGGCTGACGTTGCAGTAATCGTTTCTGACACGCATGGAAGACCCCTGCGTCTTGGAGAAATAAACGTGGCAGTCGGCGTCGCTGGAATCAAACCTATCAGAGACAGACGGGGAGAAAAAGACCTCTTTGGTTACGTTCTAAGAATAAAACAAACCGCTATCGCCGACGAATTGTCCTCTGCTGCGGAGCTCGTGATTGGTCAAGCTGATGAAGGAATACCAGCAGCCATTATCCGAGGGTACAATTATCAAGCAACTGAAGACGCATCAACTCCGCTTATAAGAGCAAAGGAAAAAGACCTTTTCAGATAAATCAGTATGTTCAATAACAAAGCCGCATGAAAATTACTGAAAACAATGAGCTGAAAAAAAATGGAAGCTAAAACCCCTCAAGAATTTTTCGGAAAAGACGTTACCAGACAGATTCAAGCCTGACAAAGCAGTGGGCATTGATGTTGTAGCTCAATTAAGCTTAACTGGCACAGACGGAGGCGACTGGGTAATCACTATAAAAGACCAAAAATTGCAGGTTACAGAGGGAATCACTTCTTCGCCTACGTTGACGTTGAAGATGTCAAAAAACGATTTCGTAGATGTCATAAATGGAAAATTAAGTGTGGAAAAAGCTTTTTTCACAGGTAAAATTCATTTTGAAGGAAACTTGAAGTTGGCTTTAAAATTAAGGGAAGTAGGCGTTCTTTAAGGTTAGTTCAAGCCAAGCTTGCGCGCAACTTCTGAAGGCAAGTCATCCTCACCGATTTTGAAGGTATGTGGCTCTTCAATCTTCACGATTACCCGCAGTTCCTCGGGGTCTAATTGTTGGATAAGCTGGGTTAATTCTTTTTTAGCTACTTCAAAATGTTTTTTGAAGGCAGTTTCGTTGCTGAATAATACGCCTGCGAAACCGCAGATTTCAGGTTTTTTAAGGAACCATTCGATTTTTTTAATAGAGAAGTTGATGTCAAAAGTTATTGGTCCAGCCCGACATGTTTCAGGTTTGACTGGGTGTATCGAGCATTTTCCTGTTTCTTTGTTGAAAAGCCTGCAGAAAACAAGTTCGTCAACTGCGGGGTAAGAATAGTGCTCTTTGGCGAATGGCGGTTCAATGTTGATCTTGTGGTTTTCCAGGTATTGTTTTATTATTTTTTTTCGTTTTTCGGTCAGTGGCGGTTTAGCGTCTTGGCAGCAGATAATTCTGCATTGGCTACAAATATCAAAAGAATAAGTTGCTCCATTGTCTTCGGACATTAAGAGGCACCATTTTTTAGAAGTATGGTTCATTATCGGAGAGGCACTTAATAAGCGTTGAATAGATGTTTATGACTGCTTGATGGAAATCAGTTTTTTCCGCGCGCGCCAAGACCCTGTCTCGTATGAGCTCAGAGAGGCTGCCGTGTTCTATCCGTTTCTTAATAAGCCACAAATACTTTTTCTCGTCGTCATCCGCGTATTCGAGAGCTATGTTAAAGTAGTGTTGACATACCTGCTTTGCTGTTCTGCCACTGGGATTTGAAACTTGGGCGTTTAAACCATCCTTCACCACCGCGTTGAAGTCTTGAACTAACAGATCATGCGGTAAAAGCTCAGCCTTCTGGGCAATTAAGCCTCTTAGGATGGCACGTATGAAACAGCTCAAAGCCACATCGGATTTAACGCATTCCTGCTCATCCATCAGGCGGACTTCAAGGGCTGAGCGGTCAAACCGGAAAATTACGCCTCTTGAATTAACCCATTCCCGATACAGCAGAGTTTTGTCTGCACCGGCTTTAGCTAAATCTTCAGAATACTGGACAATGACATCGCGCCTGTACCGGCTAAACGAGGTAGAGTACTCAGGGATGACATCAGCGGTTATGGATGGAATTTCCTTTTGATTTACCCTGTAGAATTGCAGCCTATTGTCGATGTCTGGACCCGCTTTGCCTTCGTAGATCGGCGAGGAAGCAGAGATGGCTGGAAGATAAGCGCACAAGTTAGCAAGCAAATTATGCATTAGAATGCCGTCGACTTCTTTTTGGTATGGAAGGTTTAGGTGAAAGCTTTGTATGTTTAGCCAGCCATGCTGGTTCAGGTTGAAGATTTTGTCGTATTCCTGATAGATTTTTCTGTGATAGTGTGGCCAGACGGCTGTGTCTTGCAGCTTAAGCAGGGGATGCATTCCTGTTCCGAGAAGCATGGCACCGTGTTTTTGCACGATTTGGTTTAGGGTTGAGACAGCGTTTTGCATTGTCTCTTCAAATTCGATGGGTGATTTGAACGGAGAGTTCGCTTTTACCTCCATCACGTGAAGCTGTAGTTCTTTTCCAAACGTAAATGATGGAAGCTCAATGAAATTGATTATTTTTCCACAATAATCTTTTATGATTTTATCGGCTATCGGCAGGACCTTTAGTTCTTGGTTTACCAATGAAAATTCATGTTCAGGTCCAAGCACTTCAAGCGGTTTATACGTGCACTATGCCTCTTTTTGTTCAGCGTTAATTCGGATGCGAATATATGGATAGTTAATCTTAAATATAACTGCACTAATATCGCATTTTAATTACCTGGTGTCTCATGACCGTGTTGGTCGTCTCAAATATCGACCTAACCACAAATAAGCAAGTAATGAAGCCTGCAACGTTTTTAGATTCCACAATCAAAGAAACCACCCTCAACATCAACAACGAATACCGATACCTCAAAACGGGCTATTATGTTTCGATGCATGCCGAAATTCTCGGCAACCAAGTTATTCCGTCATGCGAAAACATTATAGACTCAAGCAGAACCCCGATTCTTCTTCTCAGAGCAGCCAAAGCTGGCGTGCCTACGTTACCCTTCCTCGTCACAGACTCCGTTAAAAAAATAACTAACGAACTAGGCTTTCCCGTCATCCTTTTTGCAGTGAATCCCTTCATTTACGATGGCTACAAGGTCGCTCACAACAGAAGCTCACTTTACCGCGCCATGAAAAGCCTGGGCATGAACTACAAATTCGCTGTCTGTGCTCAGCCCCTGAAAGGTGAGCTTTTCGCCGTCAAATCTTTCTTCGGCAAAACTGCAAATCAAGACAGGCAGATAGAAAAAATCGCAGGGAAAGTTTACGAAACCTTCAAAATTCCTCTCTGCAAACTGCATATACAAAAAACAGTTGACAAGGCTTATCTTTGTGGATTGCAACCCGTAAGCAGAGAGGAGCTTTCCGAAAAGGATTTGCGAATAATTTCAAAAGAGGTCTCGCTCATTTCTGAGCAGGGTGAACCTTTCGGTGTCTAAAATCGCCTGTTTTGTGGAGAAATATAACTTCAGTGATCCCCGAGAGGAAGGCGCGCTTCAAAACTTCAAGTTAGCCGCAGAAAACCAAGGAAGCGAATTCCATTTTCTGTTCCGTGAAGACATTTCAGACGTCGCAAAATATGATGCGGTCTTCATCAGGGCAACAACAGACCCATTGAATACCGCGTACGTTGTATCTAAAACGGCATGGGAGCTGGGCTTGAAAGTTATCGATGACCCTGAATCTATAACTATATGCGGTAACAAAATCCATCAATACGCATTGTTCGAGAAGTATAATGTGCCGTACATTCCAACCATTTTCCTTAACAAGGATGAACTTCACCACAAAAAAATCAGTGACATATTCGATGCGCTCGGCAAGCCCGTCGTCATAAAGGCTCCGTACACGAGTTTTTCGCGTTACGTGGAGAAAGCGGCTTGCGAAACAAGCTTCAGAGACGTTGCTAAACGGTTCTTTAAGAAATCTGACGTTTTAGCCATTCAAAAATTTACGCCAACAGCTTTTGACTGGAGAGTCGGCGTACTAAACAACGACATACTCTACGTGTGCAAGTACATGATTCCCAAAGGCAAATGGAAGCATGGCGCCAAACTCCGCGGCAAACCAACGGTGATTTGGGGCAGAACCGTAAGCATGCACAGGCAAGAACTGCCAGCGAGGCTGCGGGAAGTAGCGTTGAAGGCTTGCAGTGTTGTCGGAAAAGGGCTCTACGGCGTTGACATCAAAGAGGTTGACGGCAACTACGTTGTCGTCGAAGTTAATGATAATCCGAGCATTTACGCTGGCTACGAAGACTCAATGGACCACGACATTTACCAGCGAATCATCACGTACCTATCAGAATAGCCTCAATAGTTTTCGACACCTATTTATTAGCACGCTCAATTATGCAGTGCACAGGAGATTGGCGTCATGCCTAAAGCAGCACACAAAGAGCATAAAGAAGCTGTGAGAGATTACCAGTTTACCGAGCAGATGTCGGTAGATGAGCTTGTCCACCAAATGGATGCTGCGTGGGGTTTCACCGCGGGCAAGCTTGCCGTAGGCGTCAACATAATGGAATCCATGATTAACGCGAAGGGCTGTGTTAAGTTCCTCTCATTTACCGCCGACATAGTGGCCACTGGCACGCGGGGAGTAATCAGAGAGCTGGTTAAACGCAAACTCGTTGACATCTTAATCACGACCTGCGGCACGCTTGACCATGACGTGGCACGCTGCTGGAAAGACTACTACAAAGGCAGCTTCATAATGAACGACTCCAAGCTTCACCAAGAAGGATTAAACCGCCTTGGAAACGTCCTCGTACCCAACGAAAGCTACGGCATCATTATAGAGCAGAAAATCCAAGCCATGCTACAGGAGCTGTACAAGGAAGGCAAACGCGAGCTTTCAACAGCCGAACTGTGCCGTGAAATAGGCTTACGCTGCTGCAACGAGAGCTCGATTCTTTATTGGGCAGCCAAAAACAACATCCCCGTCTTCGTGCCAGGCATAACCGACGGGTCAGTAGGCTACCAACTCTGGTTCTTCAGCCAAGACCACCATGACTTCCGGATTAACCTGCTTAAAGACGAAGGCGACCTCAACAACATCGTTTTCGACGCCAAGAAAAGCGGCGCCCTCATCGTCGGGGGAGGCATCAGCAAGCACCACACGATTTGGTGGAACCAATTCAAAGACGGCTTAGACTACGTCGTCTACATAACCACTGCAGACGAGTGGGACGGCAGCCTCAGCGGCGCACGCCCGCGGGAAGCAGTTTCGTGGGGAAAAATCAACGAAAAAGCACCCCGCATAATGATAGAAGGCGACGCTACCATGATTATGCCCCTAATGACAGCAGCATTAATCGACAGACTAAACAAGAAGCGAAAGCAAGTCATGAAAGAGATTGAAATATTCAGAAATGAGTTAGGCCAAAAGACTGGAGTTACGGCATCCTCTGCCGACATCATAAGAGAAGACCGAGATCATGGTCACTGAGCCATCAATTCCATAAATTATGCTAAGAATGGGGAATAAAAAATGACTTCTGAAGTTTTGAGACAGAGAGATGCATAGAGGAAGAAGTAGTTCTAGACGAAAAGTTCCGAAAGCGCATGACCAGAAACATCAAGCGCAACAAGAAGCTTCTGGAGAAACTCGCCGAACTGTAAGGTATCTCAACCGCAAAACTGTCGAGGAATTGCACCGAACTATTGTTCTTGAAACGCACGACAAGACAACTGAGCGTTCGCATAAAGCGTGGGGTATGAGTGACAACACGATTGTGGCGTAATGATCCTTGAAATTGAGGCAATGTCAATTCATGCTTTTTCTTTAGTATTGCCGTTTTTATGCGATTTTTTATTGAGGGAGAACTTATGCGGTTTATTTGATTTATCAATTATGATTAATCCTTTTTTCGCCAATTGGTTAAGCTCTTCTCTGATGAATTTTTGCGGCTCCTTGATTTCTTGAGCTATGCTTTTGACGGTATGGTTTCCCTTTTCGATTTGACTTAAAAGTGCTGTTTCAATTATCTTTCGTTCTGCTCTCATCCTGAGAGGTTTTTCGATTGGAGACTCAATACTGTATTTCTCTTTAAGGCCAATTAGGTTTTGGTATAGCGCGTCTTCCCAACAAGCGCCTGATGCTTCGGATTGGCTTTTGCATTCTTGGTTTATGATTTCCCAGTCAAGTCCTGACTGGGCGAGTATTCCCATGTCATCTAAGTCGGCCTCACGTTCAGTAATTCCCTTGAAGAGGAAAAGGTCTTCTTTTGAGGCTATAGAGATTTTTAGGCGGTCGCCTTTGTAGAGTGAGGTTGATCTTTTCTTCATTTCGTTAGATAAGGTCAGGGCGTTACAGACTTTGTTTAGAAATAGATCCCATCGGAAACCGTCCTCATTTACCAATATGGCGCTGGTTTGCAGGTTATCATAAGCTTTAGTTATGAGTATAGGTTTTGGCTCTTTGTAGCCTATGCCCTCAAGGATTGTTTTCAGGTTTTTTAAATCGTCTGTGTTGGTTAGGATGATGTCTATGTCTTTTGTAGCATCTTTCAGACCGTAGAATGACATTGCACCGCCGCCTATGAGGAAAAGTGTAAGAGGCTGTTTTGCCGTTGCATTTAGTTTGTCGAATTCTTGTTTGAGGTAATTCTTGTCAAAAGAGCGTTTTTGATTCATTCACTCATCACCTCGTAATCTTTTGCCTTTGTCACAAACTCGTTCCAGCTGGGTAGCGATTGGTCTTGCTGGCGCGTTCGGGTTTCTAAGAACTGAAGCATGTTGATTATTTCATTCTTCAGCCCAAGCCTTTCAGCTTCCTGCAGCAAGTATGGTTTGTCAATTTGTTTTTCAGTTTTTTTGAGTAGCAAAAGGGCATAAGTATTGTACCGCGCATTGCCCGGTTCTATAAGGAGCGTGTGGAGTATGGCGTCTTCTGGTTTGATTTTTTTCTTGTTTGTTGAGTAAAGGTAAATGTTGGATTCCGTAAAAAGCGGAAAATCGTATTGATGGAATATGGAGGTGGCGGTTTTTTTGAAGTCTTTAGATGGCGGCTTCGCATTTTTAGGTGCTCTAACTAAGAATTCCATGTCTGATTGCCAAAGGATTACTGAGTTTTCTGAGAGTGCTTTTGAAAGTTTGAGAGTAAAATACCGTTGGTATTCGTAAAGAAAGTTTATTAGAATCGAAAAGCGGGGGTTGATTTGGTAATTTTTTTCCGTTTGTTTGATTATGCCTCTTCCTTTTAGTTCTTTCAAGTAACGCCAAAGCGTAGCCTTTGGGAAACGAGATAAATTGGCTCCCTTGGCGGTGAGTGTTTGGAATAGTATTTCGATTGTTTTACCTGTCAGAATATTTTCCCAATCTATATAATCATAAGATATCAACAAATCTCTAAGTAGAGATGCGTGCTTCATCTCGCTGAAATACGCGTATTTTCTGTTTCCCTGTTCGGTTGTTTGGACTAGACCTTGTTTGAGCAACTTCTTTAAGTTATAAGAAAGAAGAGACGGTTTTACAGAAAGAGACTTTTCGATTTCTGGTAGAGAAAGCTTTCCCTTAGCAAGTTCTCTAAGTATCTGTATTTGTAATTTGCTGAAAGCATACTCAGGATTTGGGATTCGCATACTATTTCATAAAATTAAAAACCTATTTAAACCTTTTAATAATCTGAAATAAGAATTGTAGCGCTCCGCCATTTCACACGCATAAAGCTTAATTGTGAAAGAAAATTTAAAAGGGTTATTGGACGCCTTTGAACAGCCAGCTCAAATTCGGCACCTCTTGCTTTCGCAAAAATAAGCGAAAAAAGGTTGCTGCTAAGGATAGAAGGCTGCACCGCGAATCCTGCCTATTTTGGCGTCCCATCTTCTGATTAGGCTTCTAAATGAAAACCGCCTAATGCGAGCACATATTGTTATTCACTTTATTTAGCGGCCTTTTTTTATTGCTTCGTCAATAAATTCGACCTTAATTATCTCTAGAATTTTCAGATTTTCCATATAGAGGCTTTTTTTCATCTCTTCCAACCGTATGATTTTCTCTTTTTGCTGTTCATTTTTATTCTTTGGGGTATGTTTCGCATGTGATAGGGAATCGCGTATGTTAGCATAATGTTGATGCCTTGCTATGTCTTCGGGAAGAGTATAAATTCCTTCAAATGATTTACCATGGTTATCAAAAGCAATCTTAAAAGCATCCATGAAACTTTTTTCAAGGTCTCCTTGCACAAATGCATTTAAAGATGATTTTAAGTAGTAAACCAGTAAATCAACATCTTTCTCCGAAATATTAGGGATTTTTAGAAGATCATCTTTTGTTTTACTTACGTAGTTCTCTCGATTAGCAAACCCTAATTCTTTTTTAATTATTGTTGCTCTGAAAAGCTGATTCGAGCAGAATACTCCATTTAGAATGAATAGAACCAATGTTAGGAAGAACAGCAGGTTATAACTAAGAGGGGAGTAAGCTTTTGGAGAAGCAAACACAAATAACAATCCAAAAAGGAAAAACGAAAAAATACGCATTAGCTGGGGATCTATAGCTTTTTTAAATGTTAAGTAATGGACTGTTGCGAATACTGCAGTTGAAGCTACCCAAATAGCAATCCAGATGGTTAAAGCGACTGTTGAAATAACCATATTTTGTTCGAACCAAAGAAGAAGAGCAATATTCATCCCGACGATGATTGAAACTAAGTAAAAATAGTAAGGCATTATATGCCCAAACGGAGTTGATAGAAATATTTGTCCGGTAGCCATCACAACAAAAATTATTACGAAAATTAATTGAAGCCAACTCACGGAACGAAAAACAGAAATAAAGTCAATAACCACAAAAATTACGAAAAAAATGACCAGATAGAAGTAGACGTTTCTAAGAAGATATTTTCTTAATCTAGTTAAAGCCACAACCATCGCCTTGTTCTTAAGAAAATCTCTTACGAATAACTTGCTTTAATATATGAAGTAATCACTTTAGGTGTAATTTGCGTTTAAATCGCTATGTATGAGCTATCTTGCCCATTTCAATTAATAATTTTTAGAGCCTATTAAAAACAGGACTTGGGTAAAAACATTGATTGTCAGAGAAAGTTAGGGCGTTTATTGGACGCCTTTGAATAGGTAGCTCATGTCTGGTCCTTTGCGTTTTTCGGGCATTCGTTCGCATAGTGCGTGGGCTATGAGTGGCAGCGCGATGGTGGCGTCGCAGTAGCATACCGCCCGTGTTCCTTCTTGGCTGTTGATTTTGCCCCAGCTGATTGCTTCTTCCAGCGTGCAGCCGCTTAAGCCGCCCCACTGCGCCGAGTCGGTGGTTATTTGTATAGCGTATTTGTGCGGGTAGTAGTATTCTTGTAGGCCTTTGCGTAAGCCGCCTTTTCTGCCTTTGACGCCTTGGTCCTCTGTTAGCGGTGAAACTGATATCGCGATGAGTTGTGTTAGGTCTTTGGGGACGCCGCCGCCGATGTAGACGACGCCGACATCCTTGGTTTTTGTGCCTATGCTGATGAACTCGTCAAACTCGCGGACAGAATCAATGTGGACGCTGTGTCCCTGGTTTTTAGCCATCAGGAAGGTTTCGCCGTAGGCGCTGTCAACCATAGCTGGGCTGAAGATTGGAACGCCGTTTGCCGCTGCAACCGCTGAGATTGCGGGGATATTTTTCTTGCTCAGGTATTTGCCGAGCAGGTAGAGGAATTCGGCGGATGTGTAGTTGTAGTCGGTTTTCAGGGTCATGACGAAGTCGGTGACCAATTCCTCCATTTTGCGGTAATCAGTCTCTTTCCCGAAGACGTCGTAGTACCTGTTCACGTCAGCTTTCAAGAGCGCTGAGTCGTCAACCATGTGGCTGCCCTGCCAGTAGCCCAAACCCATGGCGTCAACAATGTCTTCTGAAACGTTAGCGCCAGTGGAAACCAGCACGTCGATGAAGCGGTTTTCGATAAGCCAGTTGATAATCGTCCACTGCCCCGCCGTGCTCATGGAACCAGCAAAACCCATGGCGATGGTGAGGTCTTTTTCTTTAAGCATATTTTCCCAAACATCAACCGCCTCGCCGAGCTTTCTGCCTTGGTAAGCGGTTTTGCCCATTTCGGATAAAAGTTGTGAAATGCTTTTTTGTTTAACCTTGATTGGTTCAAGTTTCTTTTTGAAGTATGGATCGCTCATTGTGTGCACCTCGTTTTATGTTAATTGGCTTGTATATGAAATTTGCCATAGAGGGCACTGTTAACTTGTCGGGTGGTAGATGTTGAATTGGAACTTACATCAACCGAAGAGTTAACAGAACCCCATAGAGAAAACAAGCAACCGCACGCTCCCGACCAAATATTGCTTTGGAATCATCGGTTGCTGCTTTCGCGGAGATGAATCGCGCTTTTAGCTTACACTTATTCTAAAATCAGCTATAACTCCAAAGAAGCCCATCGGCACAACCATGGCGACCTTGGTTTTGAGGCACAATGCTTGCCTATATAGCTCATCTAGATGCCCCTAATAGATGCCCAAGCAAATTACATGCGTTTCCAAGAACAATTTTAATCTAACCTAACCATGTTTCAAGCCCCAAAACAAAAAAGCAACCCAAAATAAGCCCCGACCCAGAACCGCCTACCGGTAGACCTACCCCTACTATTTGTGCCAAAAAACAAGCACAAAAATGGGTAAGCTAAGACCTCCCATCCACTTTTAAAATTCCATTAAAAAGAAAAAGGGCGAAAACTTCAGCCGAACCTACATTTTTTCAGGCGCAACAACACCAATCAGCGTCAAAGCGTTATGCATCACGATTTGAATGGCTTGCGTTAGTGCAATGCGCGCGTCGCTAAGCACCTGTGATTCGGCTTTTATGACGGGGAGTGCGTTGTAGAACGTGTTGAATTTGTCTGCCAAGGCGTTCGTGTAATCTGCAATTAAGTTCGGCTTAAGGTACTCTGTGGCTTCGATGAAGGTATCAGGGAAGCTTGCGAGGTTTATGATAAGTTCGCGCTCAAGCCTCTCCGACAGCAGGTCGAAGGCTGGTTTTTCTGGTTCTCTTGCAGCTTTACGCAAAATGCTGCATGCCCTCGCATGAGTGTACTGCACATAGGGCGCGCTGTTGGTTTCGAAGTTGAGCACGCGCTCCCAAGTGAATACGACCGGCTTTGAAGAATCAACATCCACAAGAGCATAACGAACGGCGCCTAAGCCGACAAAGTTGGCTATTCTGCGTTTCTCTTCCTCAGAGAGCTGTGGCGAACGCTTCGAAACCTCTTCGTATGCTCGTTGAACTGCTTCGTCAAGGACGTCGTCGAAAGTGATGTAGTGTCCTCTGCGGCTGCTCATCTTGTAACCGGGCAACGTAACTAAGTTGTAAGCGAAATGAACGAGATTATCGGCGTTTGCAGTGTAGCCTAAGGCGTAGAGCGCAATTTTGAGCTGAAGCTGCGCCAGCGATTGTTCTATGCCAATGACGTTGATGACTTTTTGAGCTTGCTTGAACTTCCACAAAGTGTAGGCTATGTCACGGGTAGTGTACAGGGAGGTGCCGTCAGCACGCCCAAGCGTCAACGGCGGAACCTCATAGTTCTCACCTAAACTCAGCTTGCCCTTTAAGTCGAAGGCTTTGATTACTTTTTCAGCATCGAACTCCAACACGCCTTTTTCACTGTAAACAAACGGTGAAGTCTTAAGCTTCTGCAAAACCTCACTAACTTGCGCGCTCCAAACGAAGTCGCTTTCCCAATCCCACGAGTCATAGGTTACTTCAATGCGCTTCATGGTTTCTCTAAAACCTTCAAGACACAAATCGCTGACTTCACGGATAAGCGCCTTAGCGTGGGGTTCATCGTCCTCGTAGGCGCGGTTAAGCCGATTTATTTCGTCCTCAGGATTTTCGTCTTCGCCGACTTTAGCCATCAACGCCTCAAAGAGCACGGGATATTTCTCTTTAAGTTCAGCGGCGATCGACATCCACTCATCAATTTCCTTATTTGCCTTAACTAAATCGTCAGCCGAATTGATGGCGATGGCGAGTTCACGAGTTTTTTTTAAACGGTTAATTTCAACAAGACAACTGGTAACCGTGTAGATTTTTCCAACAAACTGGTCCGGTTTCTCTGTAGGTTTTGGTCTGCCAAGCTTTTCGTATCCATAAGCGACAACAGATGATTGTCGGCCAACGTCATCGATGTAGTAGTGGCGTGAAACCTTATTGCCCCTGCACTCCAGAATCCGTGCTAAAGCGTCGCCTAACATGGGATTTCTGGCTTGGCCAATGTGGATTGGATGCAGCGGATTAACGCTTGTGTGTTCAACGATAATTTTAGTCGGCTGTGCGGTCTTAACGAATCCGTAATCAAACTTTAACTGCTTAACCGACTCCAAAGTTAAAGCTGAAAACTTCGGGAAGTTAACATGAAAATTTATGTATCCTGCACCTGCACAGGAAACTTTCTCAATCAACTTGAAGCTGGATCTGTCGACTGCGGCGACAAGGTGCTGTGCGAGGTCGAGCGGTTTCTGGTTTAGTTTCTTTGCCAACTCAAAACACAGTGACGAAGCTAACTGCCCATATTCAATGTTCGGCGTCTTACTCAGCGTAATATTTGGCGTTTTTATCTCAGGCAAAGCCTTCTTCAACGCATTTGCCAATGCAGTTTGGCATTCTTGGCGAAATTGATCAAACGGGTTTTTTGAAATCATCACTTTGTCTCCGATTCCTTTGGAGGCTAACTTCTAGGTTAATTTATATTTTAAATGAAAGTGTCTCTTATCTGTCTAATGGAAGCAGTTAGCAATGAAGACAAAAATAGTTTACTCAGAAAAATCTTTAGGCTACGGCACATGGCACATAGAAGGACCACAGAGAGTAAAGGTTGCATCTGAAATTTTGAAGGCGAAAGGCTACGAGTTTTTGGAGCCAACACCCGCAAGTGAAGAAGACCTGTTAACTGTCCATGACGCCGATTACCTTTGGAACCTAAAGAAAGGCTTAGTTGAAGATCCAGATACACCCGCATACGACAAAATCTACGAGTTCGCATCGCTTTCCGCTGGCGGCGCAATTTTAGCCTCAAAAATCAATGGTTTTTCGATTATGCGTCCACCCGGACACCACGTTGGCAGAAACGGCGCTGCCTTAGGCGCTAGCACGCGTGGGTTCTGCTACCTAAACAACATTGCCATAGCCATCAAAAAGTTGGGGAAAAGAACGCTGATTCTGGATATCGATGGACACCACGGCAACGGTACGCAGGAGATTTTTCAAGGCGACGAAAAAATAGTTTACGTTTCGCTGCATCAATCACCTAATTATCCTGGAACCGGGCATTTCACTGAAGGCAACTGCATCAATTTCGCTTTGCCACCTGATTATGGCGGAAAACGATATTTGGAGACGCTTGACAAAGCTTTGGGTATGGTTGATTTGGGCAGGTTTGAGGTGATTGCGGTTTCCGCGGGATTCGACACGCATCTAGGTGATTTGGCTTCTTTAGGTTTAGTTGAGCAGGATTACTTTGACATAGGCAAAAGGGTTGCTTTGCTTGGAAAGCCAATGTTTTCCGTTTTGGAAGGCGGTTACGTAGGTGTGAAAGTGGGATCAGATATCGACATGTTTCTGAGAGGTTACGAAGAAAACTTGGTGATTAAAGAAAAATAGCTATTTTTGTTTCTTAGCCATTGCCTTCTTATTTAATGCTTCAAGCTTCTCTGAGACTTTTTCAGACCTTTTCTCTGCAATGGCTAACAATGGTTTCCAATCCTTGTTTTTGACCGTGGCCATTAACTGTTCGGTTTGCGCGGGCAGTTTTCCCAATGCGTCGTTGAAACGTTTTTCTGCTGCTTCGTCTGAGTCGACTAGTTCTAGGGCTTCTTCAGGGCAAAACTCTATGCACTGTGGCGTGTTGCTGCACAGGTCGCATGCTGTGGCTATGCCGCTGTCGCTTTGTATGGTTATGCCGCCGTATTCGCATGCTTGAACGCACCAGTCGCAGCCTTTGCATTTTTTCTCGTTAATCATAAGTATGCCTGTGTTCTCTGCCTGCGTAATTGCTTTTTCTGGACATGCTTTAACGCATTTAGCGTCTTTGCAGGCGCGGCAGGATAGCGCAAAATTGAACATGGGGGTCATGCGGACAACGCGGATTCTTGACCGCAAGGGGCTTCCTTCGTTTTTCTCTTGGCTACAGGCTAATTCGCAGATTCCGCAGCCGGTGCATTTGCTTGGGTCAACGTAGACGAATTTTCTTTCGGTTTTTGCGGATTGCATGGTAACCAAACCTTTTGGTGAGTAGTATTTGTGTGCATTATTGGCTTTTAACCGTTACTTATGAAAAACGGTTTTTTGATGGGGAGAGGTGCTTGCAAAGTTTTGGTTGAGAGTTGTGGCTGATGTTAGCGTTTGTTTGCTATGTGAAAATTTTAAATACCTGTAAATAGCGTAATGAAAACTATAAAACTAATTTGAATTATTCAGCTATTTTGGCGGCATAACAATAAACATTCCTGAGGGCGTGCAGAACATTCAGTCAACAAATGCTACTAGCAAATGGGGCTATGTAACCTACACTTGACACTTAAACTATTAATAAAATCTCTTCAGTAAGCGTTCCTTAACAGTAAAATTTTCTGTTCAACCTATTTTTTTACCGCATTCCTCGCAGAATATAGCAAAAGATTTGTTGCTTGAGCCACAATAAATGCAAAATTTGTTACTCTCCAAAGCGGTATCTGCCATAGTGCTGGCGCTCGGTTCTGTTGAGGCCGTTTGGTTAAGGCTTAAGCTTGGCTTGGATTTGCCTGCCGACTTGACGGTGATAGTTATCGAAATTACAATTGCAAGGACAATTAGCACAAATAAAACAGGTTCGCCAGAGATTAAATTAAACGACAAGGGTAAAACTGGCTGGATTGTTGGTCCTGCAATGGTGGGCGAAGGCGAAGCTAAAGGGCTCGGTTCAGAAGTTGGGATGGCGGAGAAAATAGTGGGATTGGGTTCTATCAATGAGGACCCAGATAAGTCAGGAACGTATTGCTGAGCCGTATTTATTGCGTAGACGTTAGCGGTTTGATCCTTAAATTGGTCGGGAAGATCGCCAATTTTAAACCCGACTCCTGTTGTTTCGCAGTAATAGTATGTTTTGTTATTAAATGGCCAATAGGTGCCTTGAAGGTTATTTCCCAGTATGCCAACCGCTAAATGGTCTGGAGGGTTAATGAAAACTGTATCATAGCCAATTATGAGCATTAGTGTCGCGAAAAGTATAGAGTGGGATTTGCAGTCTCCAACATTATCCACTAAAGTTTCAATGGGGAACCTTGGGTAATCTTGATACCCGGTACTGGTATTGTCAGTCTTGTAAGGTATACTTTGCACGAAAGCTAAAACAAAATTTACTTGGTCATATGAACTGTAGCTCATCTGAGTTAACGTGGCGTTGAGTTTAGCCGCCAAGGTTTGAATGTAGCTGTCCTGAGTTGTAGTGAAAAAGCCAAAGTCTGCAAGCCCAATTTGCGTTCTTATTGAATCGGAAACTGCCCCACCGTCATAGGCATCGTAAAGCGACACTGGAATGCTAAGGTTCCAATCCCAATGGTTCCCGCCGTAATCCCACGCAAACTCTGTGTTGTAATATGAGCTTTGATCTTGGCTTTGAGCAGTAACCACTTGAAGAGGATAAATGATGGGTAAAGAAACAATAAGCGCTAACGTAAAGATGATCAGCAGCCTAACTGGTTTACTGCTCAGCGTTGGTCTATTCATTTTACATCTTCAACGTTGATAACAATGTAAATGTCAATCGTTTAAAACTTGTCCCAAATCATAATTTTTGGTGAACTGTTGAACGGTTATGCCAAGTAGTTAAGCTATAGGCAGCTACAGCCAAGAGACAAGCCAGAGCCAAAACTTTTAAAAACGAAAAAGCCGCGAAAATCGAGAAAACTAAAGTGGCTGCTGGCAGAGGAAGAAGTAGAAAATAAACAAAAATTATCAGTCCCAACCTGTTTCCAATGCTTTCTTTTTTGACGTATCCGTTTCCGAAGAAATCGCCTGCGAGCCTTCCGAAGCCGCTTGTGCATGTTTTGCATTTGTAACAGCTGCTGCAACCTAGCCTACGCAGAATAAGATAGATCAAGGCAGCTTCTAACAGCAGGTATAGCCACCCGTAAATCTGATTATAAAAAAGCACGCCGAAGAACGCTAAAAAAACCCATGCAAGAAGCCCCAGATTTCCTAAAATAAGCAACCGACGATTGAATTCAAGTTTTTCTTCAGTCAAAGTTTGGCGCCTTTTTCAATTAATGATTGAAACTTACTTAAAGCTGATTTGGTTTTGACACATTTTTTGCTCAGACACGGCAAGAAAACAAAATGTGAGCCAAAGTTAAGCAGAAGAAAAGTTCGCTAAGCCTATTTTTGCTTGATTATGCCGTAGCTTTGTTTTTTCCAAGCGTCCCTGAACTTGTTGTAGTAATCTACAGGTTGAAAGACAGGAGCATACGTTAGTTGCCATTCAAGACCACATTTGCAGACGGCGTACACTTCTTTTTTATGTACATTAGCTAAAATCTGCAGTAATTCCTTTCGGCACTTCGGGCAATAGTAAGGTCCATTCACCATCTGTTTCGCGTCTTTAGTTAAAATTTTAATGCGGCTGATAGGAACTTTACGCGTTTCCTTTCCTGAACCCATCTTCTAATTCAATCCAACACTGTATTCATTCATGGAGTAAGATATACCATTCCATCTAAGAATCAAAATTCTACGGGACATTTGCTGATTTCAGTTTTCTGCTGGTTTGCTGCTATTTACTATTCGAGGTTGAGTGTAAATAGTAGGGAAGGGAGTTGGCGACTTTGTTTAAGCGGTACGTCCCAATCCATAACGCCATCGGTTTATCCTACGACTTTAAACCCAGATAAGCTTAAATTACGCTGAAGAATATGGACTTATCTTGCGCGGCCGTCGTCTAGTCTGGTTTAGGACATTAGCCTTCCAAGCTAATGATCCCGGGTTCAAATCCCGGCGACCGCACCAACCAATTCCTAAAAACAACTTGATTTAAGCTCTGATTAACATACCTTCACTTCTAAAGGTGAATCCGTTAACGAAATTCCTTAATTCCATTAGTTTTCCATAAACTGTTCCTTATTTGTCTCTATCCGCCCAAGTCATAACAGAACTTAGGCAGAATATATCTAATTGGCGGAGAGCGCGTTAATTGCTTCGAACAAAAATTTTGTTCTTTCCAAGTCGATCAGATTATATAATTTTAAATCAGTTTTCAGAAGTCCATTTCTCGTTCTAAGATATTGTTTGTATGCTGAAAGCGCATCTATTCCGTTTGAGATTGTTAAGCTCGGTTCCTTAAAGCCGAGGTATTTAGTTACCTCTTTCAGAGACATTGAATCTTTCATGGGCAAAAAGATCGCTTGCTTACGTGCCTTTTGTGTGTTTATACAATCGCTGTATAAGTCAAAAAAAGCGTTTTCCAACCCTGACGTTGAAATGTTAAATCGCTTCAAAGCGTTCAAAAGTTGTGGTTTGTCGGCACTTGTTGAAGAATAACCGATGAGAACAGGCTTTTCCTTCAAAAACCAATCCATGAAGTGCCTAATCATATCGCACTCATTTTTGGGATGATCTAAGAAATATTGTTTGTGCTCTCCCGATAACTCAAGTATTCCGATTAAAAAGATCCCAAATGGTCCAGTAGTTGTTCCGCAAGGATCATATTCAACATCGAAAAAATGGGCATTTCTTCCATTGGGTAATTTTATTTTTTTTCTTACAATTATTTTATTCTGGTCAATTGCTTTCGCATAATTCTTAATTAATTTAAGACAATTCCAGGAAAAACATGCACGTTTCAGCAGAACTTGGTCATGTGGATTAATGTTTGATACATCTTTAATTGTGTTAATACCTGTAGAAAGGAAAGCCTTTGCTCTTTCACTTCCGACTAATGGAATTGATGTGAGATTGCAGTAGGTATACACTTGAATACCAGTGTCACATTTTTCCTTATATTCACATACCAAGCATTTCTCTCTGTCTTCGGTTCGGACTGCTGCCCTTTGAAATTCCCAATAGCTCATGACCCAATCTAAGTATTTTTTTGCGTCATGCTGGAAAAATCTCTCAATAACTATTTGAGCAACTGTGATTTGAAATTCGTCTTTGATTTGTAGTTCCGCTTCCTTTTGACCATTTTTGATTGTTGCATCAATAACTTGCTTTTTAATATTTGAGATATCTTTAGTTGCTTCTGGTTTAATGATAACATTTACACAGTATAAACTAGAAGTGTCGAAGCCCATTTCTCGGAGTAAAAATGCATAAACACTTGACTGAACATAATGAGACTTGGATGGCTTTATTCTATGGCTAAACTTGAATTCAAAAATAAAAATTGGATTGCCAGCACTAAAAAACACAGTGTCAGCCCTGCCTACCACAAATTGACTTTTGTATCTTGCTAAAAGATACATTTCGAAAGTAAGCACTTCTTTCCTGCTATAAATTCTCTTCCAAATTTGACTAAGCTCTATCTGGGTTGTATCTTCAAGCAATTTCTCGTGAGCCTTGGTGCCTAAAATCTTTGCCTCCGTTTCCACTTGCCCAAAAAGATACTGCAACTCAAGTTTTTTCTCACAATAATACTGTTCTGAAATATCACTTACTCTTATTGTATTGCGACCGAATCGCAGTTCATTATTTTGCACTAAATCTTTGTTAATTTTCGCTACTAACTTAAGAAATTCGCTAAATTGGTACTGCCAAGAGCTCATTAATACCACTCGACAATTATTATTTTCTCGAAGAATGTAAAACTTTGGAATATGAAGCTCTTAATAGTTGCTTAAAACCTTTGAGAACCATAGAAGAACTTTAGCCTTCCGAGCAAATGTTCAAATCCCGGCGACCGCACCATTGTTTTCTTTCGCGAAAGATTAAGGCAGGAAAACTTGCCGCCTCGGACAGCGTCAAGCGGTGTTCATGACCATGTAAAAGTTAAAAGTTTTAAACTTAAAAACTCTATACGGTGTAAGCATAAAAGTAGCCGAAGAGATCAAAAAATGTCTGCAACTATGGGCAGCATTTGCCTTTGGGAATGGCGTTCCCATGAGGACACTGCCGCGGGTGTTTGAGCAGCGTGCATAACGCATTCATAAACTCTTCATCCATGTGGTGTTCCATGCCGCAGACGGTTTCTTCCCGAATTTCGGTTTTAAGCGCCTCTTTCATCATAACTTCAGTCAATCTGTGGGCGCGGATAATTCTTTTAGCTATTTTTCTTCCTTTTTCGGTTAGCTTAATACCCTGTCTTGTCTTGTAAATCACATAACCTTGTTTCTCTAACTTCTTAAGCATCTCCAACGCGCTTGGCGCTGCCACGCCCAAGTGATCTGCCACCCAAGTGAGATGCGCTAGTTTTTCGCCTCTTTCTTCTGATATCCAAAGTGCTTCTAGATATTCTTCGACGCTTTCCGAGGCTGGCATGAATGCTTGTAAAAAAGCCTTCTTTTGGTTAATTAATTGCCCGAGTTTGCCTTCAGCCGCCATGATTTATCCCTAACCTTCGGTTAATCTGTAGCTACCCTGTAAAATAGTGTCTGTTTAAGGAATTAAGAGTTTGTTCTACTTAGTCTTCTACCCTGTGGCGTGCGGTCTTTTGGAGCGAAAAGGTGAAAAGCCACAGTGACTAGTAAACCAAACAAGGAGAACTTAAGCATGAGTGATCAACCAAACATGGCAACTATCCAGTTAAACGGCGATAAACAAAACTTCATTATCGACAAGAAAGATTTCAAAACAGGCAGCAGAGGATACTACGGAACAGGCAAGATGGTGGCCGGGGGCAAAAAGTACCAGATAAGCATACAAGTTGTGGAAATCGGGTCAAAGCCTAAAGAAGAAAAGAAAGAAAAGTAACCAACAGTTTTTTTAATTTTTATTTTGTTTAAGACACGATTGACGCGTTAATTATTGTTATGTTTTCCCGTGGTTTATCGTTTGAGTTTGTTTTAGCTTTGGCTATCTTGTCAACGACATCCATTCCTGAGGTAATCTTGCCGAAGACCGGGTGCTTAGGGTCAAGGAAATTGTTATTGACTAAGTTGATGAAGAATTGGCTGCTTCCCGTGTTTGGACCTGCATTTGCCATGGCTATTGTGCCTCTGACGTTATGGTTGTCTCGGGTAAACTCGTCTTTGATGTCGGGAATTGATGGGTCTCCGTATCCTGTTCCAGTTGGGTCGCCGCCTTGTATCATAAAGCCAGCGATGACTCTGTGGAAGATTGTGCCGTTGTACGTTCCCTTTTGGACCAGCCGTCTTAAAGTTGCCAGCGGTTATGGGCATATCATTACGTAATTCGATGGTTATGTCACCCATTGTGGTGTGCAGTGAAATTTTGGTTGGTGTTTGGGGAATCATCAAACAAACCTCAACAACAAATATTCGCCAAACCTATTATGCCTATTGCAAGCACTATGCTTGATGCTTTAGATTTTGCGGGAAGCACATCTGCGAAATCAACGCTTCCCAGACGAAAGAACGGCAAATTAGAAATAAATGTATCTTATGATATTGTGTGTGATTAAGGCGAAGCGTTATGACGGATGTTGTGTTCACTTTCGAGGTTCATCAGCCGCATAGGCTAAAGCGGAGTTTGTTTTGGGAAGGGAAAACTTTCAGGCGTTTGAAGAAAAAGGAACTCTTCAATTACTATTTTGATAATGAGGTTGACGGGGAAATTTTCAGGCGCGCTGCACGCAAATGTTATTTTCCTTCAAACCAGATACTGCTCGACTCGATAGATAAGCACAAGCATGACCGCAAGCAGGTTAAAGTCTCCTTCAGCGTTTCAGGTGTGTTTCTTGAGCAATGCGAGATGTTTAACCCAGACCTTCTGGAAACTTTCAAGCAGCTTGCCTCAACTGGATGCGTAGAATTCCTAAACCAAACCTACTACCACTCAATCGCCAGCCTTTACCCTGACAAAGAAGAGTTCATTGAACAGGCAAAAATGCACAAGCGAACCATAAAAGACTTACTTGGCTACACACCAACCGTTTTTGAGAACACTGAGCTTCTCTTCAACAACACCATAGCTAAAACGGTTGAGTCTTTAGGCTACAAAGGCATATTCACCGAAGGCGTTGAAAAAATCCTAGGCGAAAAATCTCCAAACTACATTTACACTCCGAAAGGCACCAAGAAAATTCGGGTGTTACTCCGCAACTACAAACTAACAGACGACATTGGCTTTAGGTTTTCCGCAAGATGGTGGCCCGAATGGCCCCTGACAGCAGATAAATACGCAGGTTGGTTAGCAACCACACCTGGCGAATGCATCAATGTTTTCCCTGATTACGAAACCTTCGGGGAACACCACTGGCCCGAAACAGGCATCCATAGTTTTCTGCAGCATCTCCCTGACGAGATATTGAAGTTTGAGAATTTACAGATGGCTACGCCTTCCGAAGTTGTGGCTAGGCATGCGCCGGCAGGTGAAATTGATGTTCCAGAAGCTGGAGGCACAGTTTCTTGGGCTGACATCCAAAGAGACCAAAGCGGGTGGCTTGGCAACATCATGCAGTGGGCATACTACACAACACTGAGGCGACTGGAACCATTCATAAAAGAAGCAGGCGACAGTGAATTTCTCAAACTGTGGCGTGACTTCCAAACAAGCGACCATCTATATTACATGTTCACTGCAGGCGGCGGACCTGGAGAAGTTCACTCTTATTTCAGCCCCTTCGAATCGCCGATGGATGCCTTCGTGGCAGCGCAAACATTACTAAACGATTTTGAAGCTAGACTTAGGATGATGATTTTAACTGCGAACGAGCCTTTCCTGTTTTACACTGACTTTGGAAAGCAATATTACACTGGAACCATGGTTTGGAGCTTGAAAGGTTTCATTAAAGCACTTGAAGAAGTTAACGTTAAAGCCATCGAATTCCATGTCTACAACGGAGACTTTGAGAACTGGGCACAAAACTCCCTGAAAGAAGCAGAATTGACAGCAAAACTCAAGGAAATAAAGGCTTCAAAAGAAAACGGGGAAAAGCTAAGAGAAGCAATAATTAACTTTGCAAAAAAACGATACAACATCCTGATTAAGCAAATGCAGGAAGCAACCCAACTTTTCTAAGAGGTCTGCGTATGCGTTTATAAGAAATGTCGTGCATTTGTTTTTATACGGTGCTGTTGAAAATGAGAGAGGAACTTCCATTTCCCGACAAAGTCTTGCAAACTCTTCATAACTTGTGTGCTACAGCCGCTGATTTGGCTAGAAGAGGCGACGAAGTTGCGAGGCTTCTCCAGAAGGACCCATACGAAATTGAAAGCATCCTAGACAGGTACAAATCGGAGGGTTTCGCTGAAAGTTTTGTTGATAATGAAGGGAAAAAAAGGTACTATCTTAACGCAAGAGGAATAATTAAAGTCTGCTCGCTTTTCACGTAGTGAAGACAAACATGCGTATAATTATTTTTTCTTGGGAATACCCTCCAAGAGTTATAGGTAAACTCTCAGAATACGTACAAGCCCTATCAACGCTGCTTGCCGCCAATAAAGTTGAAGTCAACGTAGTAACATACGACGATTCCAATACAGGTTCAACTAAAGAACCAACAGGCGTGCAAACAGTCAGAGTTTCAAACCCAGTCCGAACACACATAGGCATCTTAACCTGGGCTTTAACACTAAACCAAGAAGTTGAACGAGCCGCATCCAACCTTTACTACGGCGCCAACAAGAAAATTGACCTCATAGATGTCTACGACTGGCATTTTATTCCCGCAGCGGTTACTTTGAAAAGCGGACTCGGCATCCCCTTTGTTTATTCAGTTGAAAGTTTAGAAGACCACAGGTCTCAAGCCATAAATACGCCAAACAACATGGCAATTAAAAGTATTGAATGGCTTGGTTTTTATGAAGCAAAAAAAATCAGCGTTAAATCCGAATGGATGCGCGATGAAGTTATAAGGATTTACAAGGTGCCAAAAGAAAAAATAGCCGTTATTTCAGCAGATCCAAATGTTTGGGTAAAAGAAATGCTCAAACTGTATAGCAACGTCTCCGGAGGATCAAACAGCAAATGAAAGACGACTTAACTGTTATGATGCTGACCTGGGAGTTCCCGCCCCGGGTAATTGGAGGAATTTCGCCGCATGTTTACTTTCTGTCAAAAAGCTTAGCTAAGCAGGGTGTAAAAGTTTATGTGGTAACTTGCGATTTTCCCGACACTCCAGCTCATGAAGTAATCGATGGCGTAGAAGTTTATCGCATAGACTCCTACAAAAACCCTGCTCCGGACTTTGCCTCATGGGTTTACTTGATGAACCTTAACATGCAAAAGGAAACGGCTGCGTTAACAAGAAAAATAGGAGACAAAATCGATGTCTTCCACGCTCATGATTGGCTGGTGGCAAACGCAGGCATAGGGCTCAAACATGTTTTCCGCAAACCTCTCCTCGTCACTATGCACTCAACCGAAATTGGTAGAAGAGATGGATTGCACACTAACACTGAAAAGATGATTCATGAAACAGAAGCTTGGCTAACTTACGAAGCATGGCGGGTAATCTGCTGCAGTCAATACATGATTTCACATGTTAAATGGGCTTTTGGGCTTCCAACTGACAAGTTAGTTATGGTTCCAAACGGCGTAAACACCCAGTGCTACAACAACCTAGATTATGACTTAACGGATTTCAGAAGCAAGTTTGCTCTTCCCGAAGAAAAAATAGTTCTCTATGTAGGCAGACTAGTTTACGAAAAAGGCATTCATGTGTTAATTAACGCGGTTCCTAAAATCTTGGATAAAGTCAACGCTAAATTCATAATTGTCGGCAGCGGCTACATGAAAGAACAGCTCCTAAACATCGTCCGCAGCATGGGACTTGAACACAAAGTTCTTTTCCAAGGCTTCATCGACGAAGATACCCTGGTTAAACTTCAAAAATGCGCTAACGTGTCCGTGGTGCCGTCACTTTTTGAACCATTCGGAATCGTCGCGCTGGAAGCTATGGCGGCGAAAAGTCCTGTGGTTGCATCTGACATCGGCGGCTTATCAGAAATCATCCAGCACGACGTGACAGGCGTTAAAGTTTACCCAAACAACCCTGACTCCTTGGCGTGGGGAATAAACAAGGTTCTGCTTGATGACAATTACCGAAAACGCATAAGCGAAAATGCCTACAGAATAGTTCAAGAAAAATATGATTGGGAAAAAATCGCGGAGCAAACCAAGCTCATATATGAGGGCGTTTTAGGCGAGTATTCAAAGAGTTTTTGGGCTTAATTGCCTAAAAAAACTTGCAAAATCGCTACTTTCCAATCACCCGAACATTTTCCACTTGAATCCACGGAGAAATCAGCTGTCCCATTTGCCGCTCATCACTACCGACCAAACTAACGTTTTTCAACAGCTCAAAAATGTTGCCCGCCAACATCACGCCTCGGCTGCAGTGAACTATTTCGCCTTTCCGTATTTTCCAAGCTGGAGTTGCAACAACTGAGAATTCGCCGCTGACTGGATTGCTGCTGTGAGCGCCCTGCAGGTAATAGATTATTAAGCCGTCATCTACTTCGCTGAGCATTTCTTGGGATGTTTTGTTTCCAGGCATAACGTGGAAGTTTGTGGTGTCGATGCTGGGTGTCGAAAGGTACCCTGCTCGGGAGGCGTTTCCAGTGCTTTCTTTTCCATCTTTTCTCGCAGCGTAGTTATCATATATGAAATTTCGCAGTACACCTTTTTCTATGACCGCTGTTTTCTGGTGAGGTACGCCTTCGCCGTCAAAAGACCATGTTTGAAGCCCGCCGGGGAATAAGCCGTCGTCGTAGATTGTGAGGTTTTCTGAAGCGACTTTTTCTCCGATTTTTCCTTTAAACTGAGATTGATTTCTCTGCACACTATCAGCTTTAATAGCGTTAACAACCGTGTAGGCGAAGAGGTCCTGCAACGCAAACTGCGTTAGTATAAGCTTAGTGGATTTGGTTTCAACTGACTTGGTTTTTAGTGCTGAAACCGCCAGTTTTGCCGCCTCTTTCCCAACCCAAACTGGATCTATGTCGTAGTTTCTTGACGCGTTAAATTCGAAGCAAACCGGCGTGACTAAATTGTTTTCCTTAGCCAGTGTCGCTATGCTGCATTCGATAACTGTGCCTTTATCAAAACCTGAGATCCCGTTCGAGTTGGCGATGGCGTTAGATATGTAAGCGCAGCCAATACCCCCTTCAATGGGAAAGACACGTTTATCCACTTGCTCAGCAGCATCCAGCATGATTGAAGCTACGCTAACAAGCTCCTCTGACTTAAGCTGGACAATTTTATCATCAAAAGTCTTTTCGAGCGAAGCGTAAGGTTTCTTTGGCGGAAGCCCATTCCAATCCGCATCGGGTTTGCTTGCTTTTGCAGCATTCAAAGCCCTAAGAATCACGTTTTCAACTGCTTTTTGGTCTTCAAGGATGTTTGTGTAAGCAAAACCTACTGCTTTGTTTTTGGCAACACGGATGCCTAAGCCTCGGTCAATTATCCTGTTGGTTTTGCTGATTTGCCCGAGTTCAATGCCGATGTTTGTTGCTTGCCCCTCGTAAACATACGCTTCAGCTTCAGAGGCGCCGCTTTTCAAGGCTTCACTTACAGCGTTTTCCGCTAAACTTACCATTGTGTCTTTTTTAAGCACTGCCACCGACAACCACCTCTTTAATTCTAATATGCGGTCCACCGTCACAAATGAAGGCGGTTTGACCTTTCCCGCATCTGCCTGGATCTAACATGAAATCTTTTCCTACAGCGTCAACTTTATGCAGCGTTTCAAGTGTATTGCCGCTTATGGATGCGTCACGTACTGGCGCGCCTATTTCTCCGTTGATTATTTCGTAGCCTTCTTGGATGCCGACTTGGAAAGTGCCGTCAAGGTTAGCTTGACCGCCCCTAAAACTTTTAAAGTAATAGCCTTGCTTGACCTCTTCAATTAATTCTTCAAATGACTGGTCTCTGGGCGCCATGTAAGTGCAGCGCATACGGATGATTGGTTCAACACGGAAATCTTCCGCTCTCGCGTTACCAGTAGGTTCAGCATTGAATTTTTGAGCCGTTTCTCGGTTATGCATCAAACCTGCAACTACGCCGTCTTTTATGAGCAGCGTTTTCTGGGTTTGAACTCCTTCATCATCATATTTGAAAGCGCCAAAAGAGCCCTCAAGTGTTCCATCATCATAAAACGTTACTAAGTCTGAACCGATTTTCTTGCCCATGTTACTTGCTAAAACACCGCCGGAGAGAGCCAAATCAGCTTCAGCTAAATGCCCAAACGCTTCATGAACAAAAACGCCCACAACGTTTGGCCCTAAAACAACTGGCAAACTTCCTCCTTTTGGCGATTTAGCGCTTAATTGTTCAATGGCCCGTTTCGCAACTTTTTCACCTAGCTCTTCTGAGGGGTGCTCGTCGAATATTTCGTAGCCTGCTGTGGAGCCTATTTCTTCGCGGCTAAAAGTGAAGACGCCCTCGTTTTGGGCTGAAGCAGTTATTCTTGCCCAAACATACAGCTTATCCTGCTCTATGCTTGTGCCGTCACTGTTTACAAAAAAGTTGTTTCCAGTCAAATCAAGGTAATCAACGGTGCAACTTTTCACCCGCTTATCAAAACCCAAGATTGCCTTATTTACCGCCAAAGCAGTTTTAATTTTATCCTCCATCAGAATTTCAGCAGGGTTCTTTTTTGGTTTAGACTCAACACGGTCAGTGATTACTTTGGCTTTGGCAAGTTTAATGGGCGTTTTCAACCGTGAACTTGCCATCTTCGCCATTCTGCAAGCATCAGAAACCGCGGTTTCCAAAATTTCATCATCAAACGAGCCGACAGAAGCGAAGCCCCACGCGCCATTTACCAGTACACGCAAGGCTACACCGTTTTCAATGCCTTGTTTGGCTGCTTCGACGCGTTCCTCTTTTAGGGTGAGCATGGTTTTGTAGAGTTTTTGTGCTCGGGCTTCAGCGTATTGAGCTCCGAATTTTTGGGTGGCTGTGTTATTGATTTTTGTTAGAAGGTCTTTCAAGAGTAATCTATCCTTTGTAAAGCTAAAACGTTTAACTAGAATTATTTGAAGGAATTAAATCATTTTGGTCCGCCGATAGCTAGAGAACGGTAACTTCGTTATTTCCCGAAAAAATCAGCCATATTCATCTGCTTAACCGTTTCACGGGCAGGCTTAGGTTTAACCGCTGGGGCTTCAACGCCTAAAACAAGCTGCCCATAAACACCATCGTATCCCGGCGTAACTTTGGCTGTGCCGTTTCTAACTTTAACGATGGCTTGAGCAATCGGCGCATCAACAACCGCGGCTAAAGCTTCCATGGGCGTATCAATCAGCACAGTGTACTCATCTCCGAATTTTTCAATCAAGCGAACTATAATTTCTCCAAACTGCCTGAGTCGAAGGCGAATCAGTGCCTAACACAGCCGCGATTATTTCGGAGAGAGGAAGCAACCGCAAAAACCCCGGCGCATCTTCACGTTTGAAGTTTGCAGGTCGGTCTGCAAGCTCTTCAACGCGTTGCTCTACGCCTTTGGTGAGTTTTCTGCGGCAAACGGGGCAAATATTGCCGAATTTTATGGCTTCTTGCGGCGAGAGGGACATTTTGCAGTTGCGGTGTCCAGTCCAATGGTATTTGCCGTAAGCTGGGTCAACTTCAATAGTGTAACTTGAAGCGTGCAGGGTCATTGCTTATTATCGCGTCAGTAACTTGCTGGTAGCTGAATTTTTCAAGTTCGAAAACGTTGGCTTCTCTGCCGATGCGCCAGGGCCAAAAACTGTGGCAGTCGCTGTTTGAGACCAGAGCGAATTTGTCCAGTTTGCTGAGGCGCCAGTTCATGGGTGGGTCGCTGCTTAACCCGGTTTCCAAAGCGTGAATATGCTTTGTCATGTCTTGGTAGCAGTCTTCTACGGTGTCGAAGCCGCTGAAGGCGCCGAAAATGCTGTACCATGGGGTCCAAGCGTGCGCTGGAAAAACCATGTTTTCGCTTGAAACAGCCATCACCTGCTCAACAAGTTGTGTGGCAGTCATGTCTAAGATGGGTCTGCCGTCTGAGGCTAAATCGCCAAACCGTTTAAGCGAATCGTTGATTTGCAGAGCCGTCTCCATGCTTGGAGTCAATATGACGTGGTGGATTTTCTTGGATTCGCCCTTGTAATCGAAGATTGTGCAGACTTCGGTTGTAAGCATGAACCGCACGGGCGACTCTGCATTCTTGGTTAACCTGAAAAGACCTGTGCCCTCTTCGGGCGTCAGGGTTTCGTTGATTTCTTTGAGCCATTGTGGGATGGGTGAAGTCGCCTGTGCCGACAAGGTTTAACCCTTTAATTTTTGAGTACCTTGCGATTTCAGGTATGCTCATTTGTTCGCTTGTTGCCCGACTATAGCGTCCATGAATATGCAGGTCAGCTATGACTCTCAAAGTTCAGCGCCTAAACCCTAACTTGTGCTTTAACCATTTTAAGGCTTCGCAAAGTCAGCGTTAAAATCATCTGGCATCAACGCCTTTGCTGATTGCACCAAAAAGTACATGGAAAAAAACACGTTTCTATGTTGAAAGTGCGGGGCTTCGCGTCTATGTTGAACTATGTTGAATCATGTTTGGCGTATATTAGGATCATCTAGAGACCGGGGGGTAGGCTGTGAGAGCAAACAAATACCCGACTATCTTCGTTCTAGTCTGCTTAGCCCATGTTACCAGCGCTTCAATAAGCTGTTTGATAAGGGCTCTTGTTTGTTCATTGGTTAATCTGCCGTCAGCATCTACATTTTCAGCGGCGTTTGACAGCATGACTTCAGGTCGGTTAACTGGATGCATATTTAGGAAGACAAAAGTTTGTCGCAGATGATACTGTGCCCTGGCTCCACCCAACCTGCCTGTTGATGCACTCATGATGGCTACTGGTTTGTCCTCAAGCGGATTTCCCTGAAAGGGTCTTGACGCCCAGTCAATCGCGTTTTTTAGAACCCCAGAAATCGAATAGTTGTATTCTGGACTGGCTATGAGGAGCCCGTCGGCGTTTCTGATTTTTTCCTTGAACTCTGCTACCTTTGCAGGCGGGTTGTTAACGTTATCTTGGTTGAACGACGGGATTCCTTCCAGGTCAAAAACCTCTATCATGATGTTTTCTGGCGCAAGTTCTACGGCTGCGCGGACTAAGGCTTTGTTGTATGATCCTTTTCTTAGGCTTCCAGCGAAGGCGAGGATTTTGAATTGTTTTTCCGCAGAAATCACCTGTTATATCAAGAATGAGTCAAGGCAATGTAGTGGATTTAAAGATAGTGCCTACTTGCTAATCCGAGTTCTTTCCTTTTTAGGCAGCTATTTTTCTTCTTTTTACTTAAAGTTGCCATTTTGAACCATATTCTTTTAAAGATGGCTTAAAGTTACGTTAGTTCATGCATGAATGGGCGCTGGCTGAAGCAATCTTGACGTCGGCGAAGGAGATTGCTGAGAAGGAGAAGCTGAAGGAAGTCACAGAAGTCATCATCAGGATAGGTGAACTTCAGCAGGTTGAGCCCCCCATTCTGCGGTTTGCTCTTTCGCAAATGAAAACGGAGACTTTTAAAAACGCTAAATTCCGAATTTTGAAGGCTAAGTCAACGCTCAAGTGCAGGGTTTGCGGAACCACATGGCAGTTTAACCTTAAAAAAATTGATAAGGCTACTGCTGAAGCTATCCATTTTGTTCCCGAGGTAGCGCACACTTACATCAAGTGCCCCAAATGCGGCAGTCCTGACTTTGAAATCGTCAGCGGACGCGGGGTTTGGCTTGAGAACATAAAAGGAGCCAAATAAACGTGGTTGACCCACGGACAAGCGTAATTAACGAGCGTTTAAGGCGGATAACCCGAATTATCGCCGTTTCAAGCGGCAAAGGCGGCGTTGGAAAAAGCATGGTTGCAACAACATTGGCGTTAAGCTTGGCGCATAACGGGTGCAAAGTAGGCTTATTCGACTTAGATTTCACAAGTCCATCAACCCACATAATACTCGGCGCCCAAAACACCCAGCCGAAAGAAGAAAAAGGCTTAGTTCCGCCAACAGTACACGGCTTAGAATACATGTCACTTGTTTACTTTGTCGGAGACAACCCAGCGCCGCTACGGGGAGCGGATGTTTCAAACGCTTTTATCGAGCTCTTGTCGGTTACGCAGTGGGGCAAGCTTGATTTTTTGGTAATTGACATGCCGCCAGGCATCGGCGACGCAATCCTTGATTTAGTAAGGCTGATTAAACGCATAGAATTCCTAATCGTTACCACGCCTTCGCTTTTGGCTTTTGAAACCGTAAAGAAGCAAGTAGCCCTGTTGCGTGAGCTGAAGATGCCAATCATAGGCATAGTTGAAAACATGAAAATGGACAAGGCAGAAGGCGTTGCGTTGGAAACCGAAAAGTTGGGGCTAAAGTACCTCTGCACAATTCCCTATGACCCAAAGGTGGAGGAAGCCATTGGCAACGAAACGAATCTGCTCAGCACCTCTGTTGGCAGAAATATCCAGCAAGTAGCCAAAAGCATAATTTCAGCAGAAAACAGAGAATCTAAGCATGGCTTGCGCTAAAGCAGTAATATTTGATTACGTCGGCACACTGGTCAACTGCAGAAACTACACCATGGATGCCTCAAAAGAAAAACTGCACATGGCATTGGCGGCTGAAGGCTTTGATGTTGCCAAAGAAAGGTTTTTGGAAGCTTACAATTTGGCGCATGAAAAATACCGCAAAGTACGGTATGAACAGCTAAGGGAAGTAACTAACGCGGTTTGGGTGGCAGAAGCGCTGTGCAACCGCGGGTTTAAGGTGGCGGCGGATGACTGCCGAGTTAAAGCTGCCCTCAACGTTTTCTTCAAAGACTTCATAGACACGCTTGAGCTGCGGGCAGGCGCAAAAAAACTAATCAAGCAAGCACAAGCCCAGTGCAAGGTCGGCTTAATCTCAAACTTTACCCATGCACCAGTCATCTACAAAAGCCTAAGACAACTGGGAATAAACACGTTCTTCAACGCCGTTGTGGTTTCAGAGGAAAACGGCTGGCGAAAACCAAGCAGCCACATATTCCAAGACGCGCTAAATAAGCTGCTGGTCCAAGCGAACGAAGCAGTTTACATTGGAGACAGCCCAATCGAAGATATCAAAGGCGCCAAACAAGCAGGACTAAAAACGGTCTTCGTTGCGTCACAGTTTAACACCCTAAAGGATCTATTGAATAGCCAGCAAAAACCAGACTTCATTGGAAAAGATCTCCAATCAATCAGCGAAAGTCTAACCGAAATTATTTCAATAAGCAAATAAAACAAGAGGTTAAACTGGAAATCGAGTTTACGTTAGATAGAACATTTTGTTAAAACTTGTAAATAGCTAATTAAGGAAATAATTAAATAGCAATTATGCACAAAGTTGGATAAGTTAATATGCGAAGCTTTAGGCAATTAGAAGTAGATTCTGGCGGCATAGAAGGCGCAAGAGCAAAGTTTCAAAAGCTGGCTGCTCAAGTAGTTAAACTCAAACATAAAGACGCGGTTGAAGTTCTCGCTGCTCCTGGAGATTGGGGTATAGATGTTTTGGTTGGAACACTAACTTCTGGAACATGCTTAGTATGGCAAGCAAAGTATTTTATGGATGGCGTAAAAATGATTCAGAGAAAAGAAATAGATGATTCATTTGCACAATTGGTCAAATGTTCAGCTGAAAAGGAATTTAAAGTAGATGCGTGGGAACTTTGTGTTCCTTGCTGTCTCTCGCCTCCTGCCATAACTTGGTGGGAAAAGTGGAAAAAAATCCATGCTGATTCCACGAATATAGCAATAAGCTTAATGTGTCAAACGGATCTTGAACAAATCCTAATGAGCCCAGAAGGATTACACATTCAAAAGGAATTTAATTTATATGAAAGGCAGCAAAGCCTTGCGGAAAGAGTTATCTTAGATTTGCCTGCCAATAAGTCCTCTGAGTATGAGAAAGCACTTTTCATTAAAAAATTGGTGGTTGCTGGGATAACAGAAAACATGTCTGCTAGATGCCAGTTTTTTAATGCTGAGCTTGTAAAACAAGAAATTACCCAGAAAGGTGATCAAGAAGAGATTAAAGCATTAACAAATCTATATGAAAAAATACATTCAATGTGGGAAACAAGGTTTATAGAAGCTCTACAAGACAGCGACCCAGTTGCTGCAACGAAAGCCATTTATTCAGAGATGCTTAGGTCCATTGAACAATCAGACAATGGAATTTTAGCTTCCCCTGGTTCTTCGCTTTCTTTTTTTCACAAACAAGGCTTAATGCAACAGTTGGCTAATATATGCAAAATAGGTTGGAGTCCAGATTTTCATGAACTCGATACCCCTGGTTGATTGTCATGGAAAAAAACAATAAGGATTGGACCAGTAGAATTATCTTTAGCCCTGAGGATGCTATAATCTTCAATTCAGCAAGGCTCCTTTTGTTATTCGAAGTTTTGAAGGCTTCAAAAGTAAAAAAAGGCATAGACATGGAAAGGTTATCATATTATGACTTTTTTGCCGCAAACCCCTTTTTAGTTGTGAGCAAAGAGGATCCAGAATGGCTTGATCTCGAGATACAAGGATTCGATCCTAATAAGTTGGAATATATGAGTACTGCTCAACGCTATAGAACCAAACGGGAGTCTTTAAAGCAATACCTATCATTGCTGTTGCTCAAAGGTTTGATCGAGGTTAAGAATCAGGATGAAAAATTGTTGTATCAAATCACTCCATTAGGCGTTGAAATATCAAATAAGCTAAATTCTATGTATGCTATTTCCTACCGAAGAAGCGTTTCTTTCATAGTCAAAAAACTTAAGGATTATTCAGATAAACAACTCTGGGACAATGCAAGGACATGGCTGGAAGCTAAAGCGTTTCAAGTAGATTTGTTTGATATGGTTGCCGATAATAAATGAGTAGAATAAGAATAAACGAATTAAGAGTTAAAGGAATCAGGAAAGATTACTTCATAACGTTCAAGACAGCCTTAAACATCATCTCTGGAGAAATGTCGACTGGTAAAACATCAATCCTTGAATTAATTGATTATTGTTTTGGCAATAACGAGTGTCCTACGTACCCAGAACTGGAAAGGAATGGAACAACTGCTCTTCTAGAGATCGAAATAGATAGAGAAGCCTTCACAATTGAAAGGCAGCTATTCTCGACCCGTCAAAAACAAAATATCCATTTCTGTAACATTGCTGACCTTCCATCTCCTCATAAGACTATGGAAGTTAACTCTTACCAGAAAATAGGCGAAGAGTCCGTAGGTAGTTTTCTCCTATCAAAAATCGGATTAAAGGACATACCTTTAAGGGAAGCGCTTGCACGTGATGAGTCTGGCATCGATACTTTAAGTTTTAGAGATATCCTTTGGTTGTGTTACCTAAGAAGAACTAGAGTTGCTGGAAATGATTTACTTTTTGAAAGTAATCGCCTGAAAGAAAATAAGCTAATTCAGGTTGTGGATGTCTTATTCGATTTGCATTCAGACAGATCAGCAGTTCTGGGTGCTGAACTTAAGTCGCTTCTTGCTGAAATTTCAGATAAACAAAAGACTGAGAGGGTTCTTTCTGATGTTGCTTCGTCGCAAGGGATTTCGACATTAGATCAACTAGAAAGTGAAAAAGGTAGATTGTTCGAAGATATAGAAAATAAAAAATCTCTTCTTGAAAAAATAGATGCCAAAATATCGGGAAGTTCAGAAATTGCTAAGGGGCTACAAGATGAGGTTTTAAAAATAAGAAAATCACTCCAAGAGATAAGAACAGAAAAGCGAGGTCACGAAAAAACTCTACAGCGACTAATTCCTCTAAGATCGCAATATTTTGAAGATATTTCAAAGCTTCATTTAATTAATCAAGCGAAGACTATCATGGATCCATTATCATTAGTAATATGTCCAGTTTGCTTATCTCCATTTAGGCTAAAAACAGAGGAAAAAGAACGTTGTCCCTTGTGTGGTTGTAAATTGGAGCAAAAGGAAGAGATTCCAATTAATGTTAACAGAGAAATCCGAACGATTGAGCGGAAACTTGATGAACTCAGTACATATGTTAAAGAAACACAAGAAGTGGTTAAGCAAAATGCGATAGCCGATGAAGAGCTTAGCCAAAAATTAGCAATTTCCAGCAAAAAACTTGATGATACCTTAAGAAGTTTTGTATCACCTTATTTGACAGAGAGAGAAGGGCTCGTTTCAGCTATAACTACCGATCAAAATGGGCTTAAACATATAGATGACTCAGTTAAACTTAGAAACCAAATACAAGAAGTTACCGAACAAATACTAGCTTTACAAGCAAGACAAAAAGAGATTCAAAGAATTCTCGAAGAAGAAAGAAAGAAATCCTTGAATAGAACTGAATTAATAAATGCATTAAGCGCTATTTTTCTTAAACATCTACAAATGGTCAAGTTTCCCAAATTGACTAATGCGTATATTGATGAAAGGCTTGTTCCCTATGTGAGGGGATTACGCTATGATCAGCTCTCTAGTGAAGGTGCAATCAACTTATCGTCAATTTGTTGGATTACCTCAATTTACATTGAAGCAATGCGAAGCTCCTTGCATCATCCAGGGTTTTTAATGCTTGACGGTGTACAGTCGGGAATAGGACTCGGTTCCAATGTCGATAATGAATTTAGGGATCAATCTATTGTTGATGGTTTGTACGTTTTATTAAAAGAAATATCCGAATTTGATGATGACTGTCAAATAATTATTGTAGATAATCATCCTCCATCTTATATTAAAAAACCTGATGTTAGAGTATACTTTAGTGGAGATGCAAAAAGACCCCCGTATGGATTTATTGATGACGAAACATCCTGAGTTCAAACTTATCTATGTCTTTTTGAAGTCAAGCTCGTTAATAAAGTACTCAATTTATTTTTCCAAAAGTTCTGATAAAATCAAAAAAAGAGGAAAAGTTTTAGATTTTTTTGGTTTTTGTAGCTGTTTCTAGTGCGACTACGCCTGGGAGTTTTTTGCCCATGAGGAATTCGATGAGTGCTCCGCCTGCTGTGCTTATGTAGCCGATTTTTTTGGTTAAGCCGTATTCTTGTATGGCTGCGATGGTGTTTCCGCCGCCTGCAAGGCTGAAGGCTTTGCTGTTTGCGATGGCTTCGAAGACGCCTTTGGTGCCGTAGTTGAATTCTTTGTTCTCGTAGACGCCCATTGGTCCTGAGACAACGATGGATTTGGCTGAGGCGATGAGGGCAGCGAATTTGTCAACAGTTTTCTTTCCAATGTCGAATATGCTGTTTTCAGTTGGCAGTTTGCTGACTGGGATTTCTTTGCGTTTGCCAGCCACATCCAAGGCTACATCTTCTGGCAAGATAATTTTGTCAGGGTACTTGGCGAGGAGTTCTTTGATGCCAGGCACGAACTGCATTAGTTCCTTCTTGGCGAGGAAATCCATGGTTTTCTGTCCTAAGTCTGACGCCTTTGGCTGCGAGGAACAGCTGCGAAGTGACGCCGCCGACGAGAACGTAGTCTGCTATGCCGTTGTCCAAGACATACTTGCTGATTTCAAGTGCGTCGTCTGCTTTGGCTCCGCCCATGACGTAGACGCATGGGTGCTCGGGTTTCTCAAGCGACCTGCTCAGAGACTTGAGTTCGCGCTCCATTATTCTGCCGGCTGCTGAGGGCAAGACTGCGGTGAAGCCGACCATAGATACGTGTCCGCGGTGTGCTGCGGCGAAAGCGTCGTTAACGAACAAATCTGCGAGCGGCGCAAGGTTCTGCACCAAATCGGTTTTGCTTGCTTCTTCAGGGGTCATGCTTTTGGTTTCTTTATCCCAGCTGCGCACGTTTTCCAAAACGAGGATTTCTCCGCCCTGCAGGTTCTTGATGGCGGTTTTTGCTTTTTCGCCGAAGACGTCGTCAACGTATTTTACTGGGCACTTGAGAATTTTCCCCAAGATAGCGGCGTGCTCTTTGAGCGGAGTGTAGTCTGGGTCTCCTTTTCGTCCTTGATGCGCAAGGACAACGGTTTTGGCGCCTTTTTCAGCTAGTTCCTTAAGTGTTGATTCAGCATGTGCTCTTATGCGCACGTCGCTTGTGACTTTCTTGGTTTGCGGATCTATTTCTGAGTTGAAGTCTACTCTGACAAGGACAACTTTGTCTTTTACATCAAAATCATCTAGAGTTTTGTATTTAGCCATGCTTTTCACTTCTTCTAGGTTATTTTTTATTATTTTTCAGTTAGAAAAGAAAAAGATAGGAAGGATTTAAGTTTGTTTGCTTGCTTAAAGACCTGCTTTTTTGCCGATCATTTCGATGAATTCAACCATGCGGTTGCTAAAGCCCCATTCGTTATCGTACCATGCGAAGACTTTAACGAAGTTGCTCTTGTCGCCTAGAACCATGGTTAATTGTGCATCGAGAACGGCTGAGTAAGTGCTGTGAAGTACGTCAGTTGAAACAATCGGGTCTTCTGTGTACTGTAAGATGCCCTTAAGTTCGCCTTCTGCGGCTTTCTTCATGGCTGCGTTAATTTCGTCTCTGGTTACTTCTTTGCCCAAAATAGCGGTTAAGTCAACAATGGACACGTCTGCTGTAGGCACACGCAGTGAATAGCCATTCATTTTTCCAGCGCAACTTGGCAAAACTAAGCCGATTGCTTTTGCTGCACCAGTGCTTGTCGGAATAATGTTGATTGCTGCGGCTCTTGCTCTGCGTGGGTCTTTGTGGACAAGGTCTTGGACTTTTTGGTCGTTTGTGTAGCTGTGGCATGTTGTCATTAAGCCTTTTTCTAAGCCAAAGTTATCAGATAACACTTTGCTGACTGGTGCTAGGCAGTTCGTTGTGCATGAAGCGTTGCTTAAGATATTATGTTTTTCTGGGTCATACGACTCATCATTGACACCTAACACAAAGGTTGCATCTGGATTTTCTGCTGGCGCGCTGATCAGAACCTTCTTTGCTCCTGCTTGGAAGTGTTTGCTTGCACCTTCACGGTTGGTAAACAAGCCAGTGGATTCTACTGCTAAGTAAACTCCAAGGTCTTTCCAGGGCAGTGCAACTGGGTCCTTTACGCTGAGGCATTTGAGGGTTTTTCCGTTGACAACCATGTCGTTGCCGACGACTTCGACCGTGCCCGGGAAGCGTCCGTGGATTGAGTCATATTTGAGCAGATGCGCGTTTGTTTTGGCGTCTGCGAGGTCGTTGATTGCTACGAAATCGATTTTTGCGTTGCGTTCGAGTGCTGCGCGGTAAAGAAGCCTGCCGATTCTTCCGAATCCGTTAATTCCTACTTTTATTGGCATAATATCACCATATCTCTGAAGTTTGTACAACAGACTTTACCCTTATTTAGTTTTCCGACAAAAACTCAGGCAAACAAATAAGCCAAAGCGCAATTTACAGCTTTGGAAAAAAGCTGTAGCCGTCTTAAATGAAACAATTTTTTTGTTTAATCGAAGATATTTTTATTAGAGAATCCCGGCTTCTCTAAAATAATGGTTCTCTTCCTTCTTAGGACCAAAGCTTCTTACGCCTCCGCTTTTAAGCTGACACCGCAGTTCCTCAGCATACTTCAGGGTTATTTCGCCTTTCTTCTGCAGGTAACAAATAATTTCCTCTGCTTGCGCTTCCGTGTCACATCGGCGAATAAAATCTACGGCGGAGGGATTAAAGTGGCGCAGTTTATCAGGCGTCTCAGTACAGGGAGCAAACTCCTCTTCCTCGCACTCTTCACACTCGGCGGCCTTCTCGGCTTCCAACGGGTTTTTGCGGACTGCATCTATTGGAACTTTGTTTTCGCTTGTTTCGAGTTCCATGTAGAGGTTTGGAAACATTTTTTTGAGGGATCTTTTATCTATCGCCATTTTCCATCAGTTGCACAAAAATAATTATTGAAGCGGTTATTTATTTTCTTTTTCGAGGAAAAAACAATTTTCAGCAAGAATTATAACGGAATGAACTGCTGCGCTGGGTTAATTTCTAGAACTCTTTCAAGTTCCTTAATCTTTAAGCCCTTTAACTCATCCCCGAAAATTTCGCATTTCCTCTTTTTCCCTTCTTCCTCTCGGCTTCGAACCACAATCTCAAGCCCATGTAAATCGGAAGTCTCAGCATAAATGTGAAACGACTCCAAAGTTAATCCATGCTTGTTAACGGTTGTCCGAGCAGTTTTCAAAATCCTTAGGCCTTCAGCTTTGAGAATTTTTACGATTTCTTCGGGCTCATCCGTGTAGACGGCTATGTCGATGTCGCTGCCCTGCCTTATCGTTCCCCGCCAAACGCTGCCAATTAAAACGGGGTAATAATCGTCAAGAAGCTTCATCATCTTCAGGGCTTGCTGCCGCATCTGAATTAGACGCTCTTTTCTTTGTGCACCTTCGCTTTCTTCAGCTATTTTATCGAGTTCAAGAGCAACTTCAAGGTTAGATGGCAAAAAATGAGCACCCAAAGTTTTTGCAGCTTTTTCTTTAGCTTGTTTGTATTCTTTTTCCGCGCCAAAATAAAGTAAAGTAGCTGCTTCTCTTGCAACTCTGCACTTTAAATCAAATTCAACAGTCAATCATTCACCCGGCGCTTTAATCAGTGCTTCATTAAAGTTTCGTAAAGATCAACGGTTTTTTCGGCGATTTTGCTCCATGTAAACTCGGCTAAAACACGTTTTCTGCCATTTTTGCCCAGAACCTTCCGTCTTTCAGGATCTTCTAGAGCACTAATTACTCCCCATGCAATGTCAGACGGGAGATTCGGATCTACGTGGAAACCGCATTGTTCCTCGCCACAGCAAATCACTATTTCCCGCATTCCGCTAACGCCAGCGGCACCAACCACAACCGGCTTCTCCATACTCATTGCCTCAAGAGCTACAATGCCGAAGGGCTCGTAGTGGCTGGGGAAAACTGCTAAGTCGCATGCGGCGTAGTGCAGTATTCGTTCTTCCTCGGGGATGAAATCAAAGCAGAATTTAACGTATTCGTCAAGTCGCATGGTTCTGGTCAGATTTGTTAGGTATTCTTGAAGGTCGCCTACTCCTACAACCACCAGTCTTGCATTAGGAATCTTTGTGAGAATATGCGGCATCGCCATTATGAGTTTATCAACGCCTTTGACGCCTACGAGTCTGCCGAGGAAAAGAACCATTAATTCATTCTCTTTTATGCCGTATTTGCTTCGGATTCGCTTAATAGCCTCGGTGGGTATGTTCTGGGGGTTATATTTTTGCGGATCAACGCCGTTGTAGCTTACTTGAATCTTTTCTCTTGGAAACCCAAGCTGTATAAGTTCATCTTTCATGGCGTATGATACCGTAACAACCATATCAGCCATTTTGCCCGCGCGCAATTCTATGTTACTAACCACACCTGAACCATTCCCCAATGTCCGCCCTTTCTCAGTTGAGTGAACATGGAAAGCTAAAGGCAGACCAGTTTCCCTTTTAACCGTAATCCCGCCCATCGCAGAAAGCCAATCATGTGCAATTACAATGTCGTATTTCATGCCTTCCTTCTTTATCAACTCGTTGATGAGTTTAGCCGCGGACAAATAGTTATAAACCATTAGTTTGCCGAAGAAATGCAGCCCTCTCCCCCATTTTTTAATGTCTTCAGCGATAACGTCGGGAAGCGAATCAGAAATGTCAATGTGCAATGGGCGATGGATTTCAATCCCGCGCCAAATTTCTCTCGTCGGCAAAGAACCAGCATCATCATTCATGGTAAAAACGGTTACGTCATGGTCATCCAAAACAAACTTTCGAGTAATCTCCGCAGCGTAAGTTCCTAGTCCACCGACAATTTTAGGCGGGTACTCGTAGACGAAAACGGCAAGTTTCATCCTAAATATTCACCGATTTATAATTAGCATTGGGCATCAGTATACTAAAGCTTTGCTTATTTGCCCAAGCAAACTTGAAGCCGAAAAAAGCCCAAAAGAATTAAGGAAAAGTTTGATTAGACCGTTTTGTATAGAAGTAATTGTTAAGGTGCTTACAAATGAGTTTATCACCCGTTAAACAAGAGATACTCGAAATCATGCTGCTGTATGAAAAACCAGCGAAAGCCATAGAAATAGCAAAAGAAGCCAAAAAAGAGTTTCCTCCTGTCATGATGCATCTTTTAGGGCTAGTCCGCATGGGCTATGTAAGCTCTCCTGAAAAAGGACAGTACATTATTACTCAAAAAGGCAAAGAAGCCTTGGGCATACCAGAAATCAACAAAGAAAAAGCCATAGCCATATTAGCTTATTCTCCGCACGATAAAGCATTCAACTTCTACATTGACATCGGAAAACCGCTGAACCTGCACGCCCATAACCTTCTTGACTTTGTCAACAAACTCGAAAAAGCAGACGTCGCATCAATAGAATTCCATACAAAACGCGGCGACTTCGAAGCCTGGTTTACGGGACTTGGCGACGTAGAATTAGCCAAAAAGGCAACATTATTGAAACAAAAAAATGTCGCTGAAGAGGAGCTACGCAGGCAATTACATGAAATCGTTAAACAACGATACATAGCATTAGCTAAGTTGGCAGACCAGCCAGTTTACATTGAGTAATTTTAGGTTTCTCCAGCGGCGTAAAGCGTTTCGCCAGTTTTCTCCAAACTTCGTGTATTGTTTGTATACTTTCATGTTTTCAGCCTTAACGTCCTGGTTCAAACTCACCCATCCGCCTTAATGTGCCGCCGTTTTGCATTGCTTCATGTCTTGCCAGAAAAAATGCTGGACCACGCTTTTTCATAAATTCAAGTTAACGCTTAGGGAAAAAATGAAATAGCTAAAGGCAAATATTACGTGGCTGAGGAGCCTGCTTTGAGCGAAGTAAAAATCATTTCGGTAAAAATTCCTGAAGAAGTCTACCAAGAAATGGCGCTGCGCATTCCTGAAGGTGACAGAAGCAGCTTTATCCGGGAAGCCATAAGCGAGAAACTGCAGAAAACTCCTAAAGCAGACAAGCTTTTAGCGTTAGAAGAGAGAATGGGCAAAATCGAGCAGGAATTCGGCCAGATCAGGAAATGCCTCGCTGATTTGGAGTTGCTTACGTTTCAGCATGGAAAGATTAATCCCCATTCGTTCTGTATTGACGAGGTCGATCACAAGATAATGGAGTATCTGCTTCATTACAAGAGCGCAACTACGCCTGAACTGGCGGCTTACGTTAAAACCAACAGGTGGCTTATCCTGAACAGGCTTAGAAAAATCCAGAAAACTTCCAAAAAACAAGTTGGAAAACCAGTTATAGAGTATTATGCTGGTGAGAGGTCTGGGAAGAAGAAAGCCTGGTGGATAGATGAAGAGTTAATCCAAGAATAACAAGGTCAGCTTTAAATTAATTGAGTATGTTGGTTTGTAAGCGGTGGGCCCGTAGTCTAGTACGGATTAAGGCGTCGGCCTCCGGGCGCTTATTAAGCGGGAGTTAGCCGAAAATCCTGGGTTCAAATCCCAGCGGGCCCGCCATCAACCTATAAACCAAAGTTTTCAGAGATTCAATAAAAAAGTAATTTAGCCTTTTGGGCTGGAATAAAATTTAAGGAAAAGATTATGGTTGATTATTCTCTGCTTGAGAGTATCAATATGTAGTCTGCTGTGTCTGCGCACATGTCTGCTGCTTGCTCGATGAATTCTATCAGGTCGTCGAATATTACCATGGCTCCGCAGTTTATGTTTGCGCCGTATTTCACGAATAGGCTTTTGGTTTTAAGGTATTCAATGTCTATCGCGTGTTCTATTTCGCCGACCATTTTTGCTTCTTTTATTGCTTCTGTTGGGTTTGACGAGATTTTTTCTATGCTGTTTCTTAGTGTCTGCGCTGTATCCACAAGTTTTCCCGTCATAAGCACGGTTTTCTCACATAGCTCCTGCGGGATTTCTGCCCCGGAGAGCATTTCAAGGCATCTTGCAGCATCTTTACTGTGGTCTGCCAGCGTATCTAACCGTTTAACAAGGTGTAAGAGGTCTTCACGATAATCTGCTACGAGAGCTGCGCCTTTGGATAACTCCGTGAAGACTTCTGTTCGAAGCGCGTCGACGCCTTCTTCTGTTTTATACAAATTGTCAATGTATTTTTGTGCTTCTTTGAAGTTTTTTTCTGCAAAGCTTTTGGTTGCTTTATTCAGCCATGTTACTGTATCAAAAGCTTTCGTTATTTGGTCATGAGCAAGCTCTAATCCTCTTGTTTTACGCCGCTGTTCAAACCAATCGTAACTTTTTCTCTCCACTTTTATCACCGTACATTTACACTATTGAAACGGTTTCAGATATAACCCTTCTCTTAATGCGGCGTTCAGAGTAACTCTTACATATGCGTTTTTTTCTTCCCGAACGCTTGTTTTAGATATGTCAAATTAAGCATGCGTCAATAGCCAAAAGCCAATCCATAGAGATCGGCGTTTTTAGTTTGCGTTTTTCTTTTACCACTGATTTTTTCCTTCACAATTTCGCCCCTTACTTGAATTTAAGATGCTTAACCATGCCTCAAACATGGATAAAGTACCATGGCGCTTCGATTTCGGTGTATCGTTTTTTTGTTTTTTTCCTTTGCATGGCACTCTTGAACATTTGTTCTTTTTTGGGCTTATTTAGAATGCGCAAATAGTATATAGAGAATAACTTAGTCTATATAATACAGACTCATGTTAGTCTCCAGAACAGTCTTCGCCAACCCCACTTTATCATCTAAACTTTTCATAACGGTGTCTGTTACTTTCACGTTAATTCCAAGATGCTCTATCTGTTTCTTTTCACCGACGTCCCTTGTGTCAATAACAAAAGTGTCAAGAAAATCCGCGTAAAGCTCAGCAACTGAAAAAGCTGAAACTTCTAAACCTAAACCACGCAGCAGTTTATCCGCAGGACCCTTAATCGGAGCGCCAGCAACTATAGGACTAACTCCTACAACTTTGGCGCTTGTCCTTTTCAAAGCGTCTCTGATTCCATCAACAGAGAGAATGGTGCCAATGCTCACTATCGGATTGCTGGGGCAAATAATAACCATTTCCGCATCGCTGATTGAATCCATAACTTTAGACGAGGGCTTCGCGTTTCCAGCGCCAACAAACTCAACTCCTAAAACTTTGTCCTTCGCTTGTCTTTTAACAAAATATTCTTCGAAATGAACTAGTCCTTCTTTAATTTTTATCCAAGTCTCAAACTTGTCATCCGTCATTGGCAAAATAGTAACCTTAAGCTCTAAGGCACGACACATCTCAGCCGTCACCTGTGAAAGCGTAAAACCCTTGTTTAACAAATTTGTACGAAAAATATGAGTTGCAAGATCCTTATCGCCTAAACTAAACCATGTATCTGACCCAAATTGTTTTATCATTTCGAGACAATGAAACGTATCGCCCTTTATTCCCCAACCTTTCTCCTCGTCCACAATTCCCGCTAAAGTGTATGCCACAATGTCGATGTCGGGCGAAATGTGCAAACCGAACATTTCAATGTCATCGCCAGTATTCACAATTACCGTTAATTCTTCTTCTTTAACAAGTTTCGTTAAGCCAGTGAGAAATCTGGCGGCGCCAACCCCGCCTGCTAAAGCCGTAATCATAAATTTCATGCCTATCAATGTTAATGGTGGTGTTTCTCTGAAACCCAATATTCAACAGCAGAACCTTTTGCGTCAACGATGCGTTCTTTTTTGAAAACTGGCGCTTCATTTTGTACCGTTCTACAGCTTCCCGCAGGACTGGAAAAATATCTGTTCGGTGAGAACCAGCAACGGCAACATAAACCAAATCGTCTCCAACGTTGAATTCGCCCAGTAAATGGTGAATTTGAACGTTAACTATTCCAGGTTTTTGCGATAAATCGTCGCATATTTTGCCTAAGACCTGATTGGCTTTTTCTTCGTATGCTTCAAGCTTTAGTTTTTCAACTTTTTGTCCTTCAAAGGTTTCTCCTCTTACTACACCGATAAAAAGACCTATCGCTCCAGCTTTATCATAATTTGCGCCTTTTTTGATGTTGTCTATGGCATCTTGGACGGTGAAGGTTCCTTTTTCATGCACCCCTGCATTTGCTGACAAACATGAACGCTCCATTAATATGTTGATTTAAGAATTTTAATAGACTGCCGTTGCTAAAGTATTTTGCCTATAAAAGAGGGTGAACATTTAGGTTATATTTTTCACGATAAAGAATATGATTTTTGGGACGAGTTGTCAACGCCACTAGTACAATAAATGTTCCAGTCTGCGTTTGAAACGGTTCTAAAATCTTACTTGCCGTAAGGGCTCTTTGAAGTTCAATTAGTTTAAATATTGTCTTCTTACAGTGGTTTCTTTGAGAAGGGGCAATGAGAAAACACAAGTGGATACTAATAATCCTCATTTCCGTTATTCTAATTCAATCATACTGCATTTCGGTAGGCTCAAGCACCAGCAGTTTCAGCACCGATAATTGGGCGATGTTTCGCTATGACGCAAGCCACAGCGGCGCCACAACTGCTAACAGCCCGATGAACTCGGCTAAACTCCTTTGGAATTTCACAGCTATGCAAGGTGTTTCGTCTTCCCCTGCAGTAGTTAACGGCTACCTTTTCACAGGCGCCAATGACGGCGCTGTTTACTGTCTCAATTCCTCCAACGGCGAATTAGTCTGGTATTACCCAACCCAAAGCAAAGTGGAGTCGTCACCCGCCATCTATGACGGATGTGTCTACGTAGGCTCAGACGACGGCAACGTTTATGCCTTGAACGCCACCAACGGCGTCAAACTCTGGAATTTCACCACTGATGGCCAAGTTAATTCGTCTCCCGCCGGGGTAGACGGAGTAGTCTACATAGGCGCATTTGACGGCAACGTTTATGCCTTGAACGCCACAAACGGCGCAAAACTTTGGAATTATCCGACTGGCAATTGGGTTGAGTCGTCTCCTGCTGTCTATGGTGGAGTAGTTTATGTTGCCTCTGACAACTATTTTGTATACGCTATCAATGCTTCTACAGGCAAAGCGATATGGCAGCGCCACACTGGAAGCAGTCATTCCTCGCCGTGCGTATGCGATGGTTATGTTTACATAGGCTCATGCGACGGCTACGTTTGTGCTTTGAATGCTTCCACGGGTGACAAACTCTGGATATACCAAACCGCAGACGAAATTGACTCTTCTCCAGCTGCCGCTTACGGATGCGTCTTCGTTGGCTCACAGGATAACAACGTTTACTGTTTGAACGCTTCGGACGGCCATAAAATTTGGCAGAGCCCTACAGGTTTCTGGGTTACGTCTTCCCCTGCAGTTGCAGGCGGCAGCGTCTACGTTGGCTCCGAAGACAACAACATCTACAGCCTCAACGCCTCGACAGGAGCCAAAGAATGGAGCTACCAAACAGGAAATTATGTCGAATCCTCCCCAGCCATCGTTAACGGCACCTTATACGTTGGTTCCGACGACAGCCACATCTACGCTTTTGCCACATTCAACTCGAGTGTTGAAACTGTACCGTTTCGGTCTGCTAGCTCTTTGGCTTGGACTACGATTGCGTTTGACTCAATTACATCTGCCGTAGCAGCCATGATTATTCTTGCACTCGTACTCTTTGTTTCCTCAAATAGGAGAACTAAACGAAACGTTGAAGCTGCAAATAGGTCTAGCCGAAATCTTTCATGGTTTTCAGCCAACGTCGATGCTCTTTGTGTTTTGGCAATTCTGGCTTTTTCAGTTATATTCTTCATTAATATTGGAAATGGGGTTCTCAGAGTTGCCGACGAACAAACGTACTCTCAATGGGCATTCCACATGACTAAAACAGGAGACTACCTGACCCCCTGGGCTTTTGGCATTTCAAATTTTTGGATAGCTAAACCCCCGCTTAACATGTGGCTGATGTCTATTGCATATCAGGTCTTCGGCGTCAGCAATTTTGCCTCAAGGTTTTGGAGCGCCGTATTCGGCGCATTATCCTTGGTTCTTGTTTTTTATTTGGGCAAGAAACTCTACAACTCGTATGTAGGGTTCATGTCGGCTTTAGTTTTAGGCACATTCACAACCTTCTACTTGTTTGCCAGATTAGCCATGACCGATGTACCCTTGGTTTTCTTCATTTTGGGCAGCATATACTTTTTTGTTTTAAGCGAAAAAGCGGAGGGAGATAAGCGGTATGCAGCTTTAAGCGGCCTGTTCTTCGGTTTGGCACTGATGACAAAACAAATCGATGCATTATTGATTCCCCTAGTCGTCTTCGCATATCTCGTCGCGACAAAGAGAAACCTGAGATTTCTCATAACAAAACAATTCACACTTTTCTGGGGAACCGGAGTTATACTCTTTTCTCCTTGGCTAATCTTTATGGCTGTCCGCTTTGGGTCTGAGTTCTGGCAAGGATATTTCTTGTACAGTGACGTAACACGAACGGTCAGCCCTCTTGAGGGTCACGCTGCAAGCTACCTCTATTATTTCAGCTACATAGCCGGCAACGAAAATCCGCTGTGGGTAATACTGCTACCTTTTGCGGCGGCGCTCTGTTTGTTTAACTCGGTTATTAAACATCTGAAAGAAGACACTTTAATTTTCATATGGATGGCTGCCGTGCTTTTAGTGTTTACTTTTGCTCAAACAAAACTGTACTGGTATATCCTGCCCGCTTTCCCAGCCTTTGCCATAGTCATAAGCAGCTTTCTATATCAACTATCGATGAAAATACATTTATCCATAGGTAAACGAAAGAAACCGTGAAGTTAGTGATGGCTGGTCCGCAGGGATGCGCTTAATTAGTTAAGTGAATTCCACAACGCTAAACCTATTCTACAATATTCTAATGGAAGCTAAAGGCGCCAAAAACGAATTAAGAATCTACGACAAGAACTGTTGGTTCACGTGAACACAGTTTTGGAAATGCAATCAAAAGATTTTTAGATTTAAGCAACATTAAACTATATTCGGCGTGGGATCACTGAGGCTATGGACCTACTGGCAGATTTTCTTTCTGGAGCTGCAATTATAGTTTCGGTTGTCACTTTGGTCGCAACATTTCTAGGGCCAGATGTTGATCTTAAGAACCCACTACCCAAGTTCGAAGTAGACTACAAGGCTTTGAATGAAACACTCAAAGGGCAGAAACCAATAACCTTCCCTAAAACGCTTAAGTTGAAACTGAAACCAGGTACCCGCAATTGCTTGATTTTTGCAAATGATGGTGGGAAATCAGGAACATTACATGATTTGTGGCTTAAATTTGAGGGATATAACCCTAGTTTTTTCCAACAAGAGGCTACGCTGTATCTCTCAGTTCCAGGAGAATCATTATCAGCTAAGGAAGTCTTTTCGGGCAAACAAGTTTTGGACGTAATAAAATCAGGTGACAATAAGGATTACGTAATTGAGTCGGCTGAAATTAATTTAGTAGATTGGAAAGACACTGATCATTTTAGAAGCTTCTGCAAATTCTTGCTTGAAGAAAACAATATCGGAACAATAAAACTTGCTTACGAGCGAACAGAAAGACGATTTAGAACAATATTAAAATCAAAGATTTTTCCCCCGGATTCGGTAGAAAACAACAAAACCGCTTCCGATTCTCAACAACTTCAAGACTTTTTAAAAATTGCGCCGATTTAGCAATTTGCCCTTTAAACTGATTGTTATTGGCGGGCCCGCTGGGATTTGAACCCAGGACCTCCGGCTCCGCAGGCCGGTGTCATAATCCGTACTAGACGACGAGCCCTACTTGTTTTTGCCTAGAAAATGAGGGCAGAATAGTAAATGTTTTGCTTAAACTTAAAAATAGTGGTCTAAGAATGAATGGGTTGTTTTGTTTCTTTAGGAAAAGTTATTTTGAATTGGGTTCCCACTCCTAATGTGCTTTCAAAAGTTATTGTTCCGCCTTGTGCCTCAACTAGGCGTTTTACAACGGCTAATCCGAAACCTTGCCCTTTCGCTTTAGTTGTGAATAATGGAGTGAAGAGTTTGGTTTTGGCTTCTTCAGTTATGCCTTCGCCAGTATCAGTGACAGTTATGGAAACGTGGTTGTTTTTTTTGAAGGCTTTGATTGTTAGTTTGCCGCCGTTTGGCATGGCTTGAATAGCATTCGTAGCTAGGTTCACAAGGATTCGTTTTAGGTAAGTTAAGTCTAATTTCAGTTTAGGCAATGTTCGGTCACAATGTGCAAGCGCTTCAATATCATTTGGAACATTAACCGTTAAGAGCAGTTGCGGAATAGCAGTGCGAAGGTTTACTTCAACCAGTTCAGGTTTGAGGGGTCTCGCGTAATCTTGCAAGTCAGAAATAATCTTGTCTACGTAATCTATTTGCTCCTGAATAGTGCCTAAACTTACTTGCAAATCATTTTTGAATTGGCTATCAGGTGCACCATCGACATCTTGTTTTATCAAAAAAAGTTCTCCAACAATAGCTTGCAGCGGGTTGCGAATATCATGGCCAATCATGCCTGCGGTTTGCCCAATAGTGGCTAAGCGTTCAGCATCTTTTAGTTGCTTTGTTCTTTCATCAACAAGCCGTTCAAGATTTTTTGCGTAGTCCTCAAGTTTTTGTTCTATTTGCTTGCGTTCAGTTATGTCCTGCTCTATTCCAACCATTCTTGTTGGTTTCTTATCTTCGCCAACTTCTCTGATTATACGCTCAGAATGTATGGTTCGTATTGAGCCATCCTGCCTGATAATGCGGTAATCAAAACTGGCTTTAGAAAGCAAGCTTCCTTCGAAGAGCATGTGCTCCATTGTTTTGTTTATTGCTTCCCTGTCTTGCGGATGTATTCGAGCAACATACTCAGTCGTATTTGGACCAAATCGTTGCGGTTTTAAGCCAAATATGCGAAATAGCTCTTTAGACCAAATTGCCCTATCGTCTTTAACAAAGTACTCCCAGCTTCCCAAATGGGCAATCTTTTGCGCCATATTCAGTCGTTCCTCACTTTCCAGAAATTCATTTTGATTTTTAACATGCTCAGTTACATCATCGAAAACAGCTACTGCAGCGTTAACTTTGCTATATTTATCGTATAGAGGTTTTGCACTCATCATTACGGTAAAATGTTTTCCGTCGGATCGTTCAATAATCATTGATTCATTACGTATTGTCTCTTCATTAAACAACGCCTTATACAAATAGAGGTCTTCGGTCGGACAAACCTTGCCTTGCAGAGTATATATTTTCAAATATGCGGCATGATTTTCTAATCGAATACCGCAGGGGTTTAAGCCGTGAATTTCAATGGCTCTCTTGTTAGCGAAGGTTACTTTTCCCTCGGGCTTTTCAATAACCATTATAGCTGACGGAACATTCTCTAAGATATCAGCTAGCAGATCTTTATTTAGAACCAAAGTGGAAGATGAAGCGGTAGAAATCGGAGTTTTATCTTCTTTAACGTTTACTTTGAGCGTTCTTCTTTTTGGTTTTACGTAGATAGAATTTTTCGATAACTCAACCATAAATTCCTCCAAAAAACCCGAAAATAACTATTCTATAATTATTATTAGTGGAAAAGAAAGTTAAGTCTTTTGTTCAATCTTAAATCATGGCAGGCTCACGTTTTAGGTATTAATCTTACAACAGTACGCACCCCATTGTATTTTGGGATAGACGGCAAGGACGGAACAATTTAGTTAGCGGAAATTAGCTCCTAAATGAAGGGGAGGGTAGGTTATTTACTCTATGAAAATTACGCTAAAAATGAAAACAGGGGTAAGCTCTTTGCTTAGTTATTTGTCCAGTTTAATAATTCAAATAAGAAAGAACCTAAACTGCTAACTTTTGCTCAGAATCCTCTGCAGAGCGGCGATGACATTTTGTTTACCCATGGCAAGCACATATGGACCTAAACGTGGACCCTGCGGTGCCCCCATCAAAATCCTGTATAACGTTTTGAAGAAGCCGCTGGGTTGTATGCCGTTGTTTTTTGCAGCGTTAAAGATGGCGTTTTGTATTTTATCCGATTCATCTTCTGTTTCAAGTTGTGTGATTAAGTCGATGATTGCTTTTTTCTCTTCGGCTGTCAGGGTGACATCGGTTTCTTTGATTTCTTCAAAGTCCCTAATCCAGTTCAACGCGTACTCAATACGCTGCTTCAAGTTAGCATCTAAGGCTTGACCCTTTTGGAGGTAACCGTAGCTCTGCAGTTTCTCAGCCACGTAATCGTTTACGAATTCTTTAGGCGCCATTTTAACCAGAAACGCCATTAAATTATACGGCACATGAACGCTGGGTTTAGCAGGCGGCTTCATGACATAGCAGTATTCAAACAAGCCTCTGAGCTTGGTGGCTTCCTTTTCCCCGACTTGTTTTTTGCCGAAATAAACGTCTTCAAGCGAGTCAAGCTCATTCATGTATAGCGGAATGTCGGATACGTCCAAGGTTCGTGTGCCAACAAACCGCTTCAGCATCAGCAAAAGCAGCGACTGGGGAGAACCATAGCGGAACCAAACCTGCGGCGTGAAAACGTTGCCAGCTGATTTGGAGATTTTTTTTCCGCTTTTGTCAAGGAACATTTCGTATTTTGCGTGGGAAGGCGGCTCAAAACATAGGACTTCGCGGCATATTCGGTCGTTGATTTTTACTGAGTCAGCGATGTCTTTTCCGTAAGCTTCAAACCGTATATCCAGCGCTTTCCAGCGGGCGGCAAATTCGCCTTTCCAAGTCAGTTTTCCCTCGCCTTTAGTTATGTCTGCTTCGCCCTCGTAGCCGCAGCCTTCGATGAGCTGCCGCGGATTTCTAAGCCTTCGCATTTGTAAGAGACTTTGTCGGTTTCTGGGTCGAACTTGTAGGCTCTTGTGGTGTAGATGCGTCCGCAGTTACTGCAAACGGGGAAGAAGGGCAAAACTTCAGTGTAGCGTTCTTGGCCGACTTCTTCTTTGACGATTTCGCCTACTTTCTGGGCATTTGACAGTATGGTTCTAATCTCGTTTAGCAGCAAGCCTTTCTCGTAAACTTCCTTAGCTGAAAAGTAACGGTATTCTATCCCGCATTTATCCAGAGACTCAAGCAGAAGCGAACTCATGTGTTTACCGTAGCTTTCATGGCAACCAAACGGGTCAGGAATGCTGGACACGGGGTAACCAAGATACTTCTCCAGATCCTTCGATAACCCAGCTGGAACTTTCCGCAAACCGTCTTTGTCGTCGCAGTAAGCAACCAACTCAGAATTAAAACCAAAATCCCTCAAAGCAAGCGTAACGGCATATGAGCGTGCGGCGTCGCCGAGGCTGCCGATGTGAGGGAACCCTGAGGCGCCAAGACCCATCTCAGTGCGGATTTTATCCGTGCTTCTGCCGAGTTGGCGTTCTCTGTCAATTACTTTCTTGGCCATCATGTCGTACCATGTGCCGTGCCCAATGGTCTCTTCACTCATAACTTGAACCTTCAGCAACGTGACTGTGCGTTGGAATAGAAAAATGTTTAGAGCCGAAAAGTGGCTCAAGGCGTCTTTCGTCGCATGGCTGAAGTGATGGCTATGGCGCCAAGCGCAAGCAGCAGCAAGGCTAACGAGTAAATCCAGCTGTAACCGAACAGGAACCATGCGCCGCCCAAAGCCATGAGAAGCACGCCCATTTGAACCGTGCTGTATGGCGAGCGCGCGTACTTTCTGAGGACTTTGAGCTCTTATACCTGCAAGAACCAGCATCCATGCTCCGAACAGAACGATGATTAACTGTAGAATGTTCCACCAGTTATGAGTTACATTGGCGGGGTAGAGCAGTATGGCAACGACTATGATTATGAAGAAAACGCCGATAGTTAGTAGTTGCCGTCTACTTTCAGACATTACATTGCCTTCTTAGGTTATTGTTGCGCCGCATTCAGGGCAGAACTTTGAGCTTGCAGGAATTGAGTGACCGCATTTCGGGCAGTTAATTGTTGCTTGCGATGGAGGCGTAAGATTGGTTCCGCATTCAGGACAGAACTTTGACGTAGCTGGAACATGCGCGCCGCATTTGGGGCAAATCACAAGGGCCGCTGTTGGAGCTTGCGCTTGAACTTGACCTGCTGAATTCATGATTTGAGGTATAAGCACCATGCCTGTGCCTAAGCCTGCGCCGCCGCCACCGCCGCCCTGACCAAGCGATGCAGCTGCACTCTTCACTGTTTCCATGCGCAAGACTGTGTCTGCTGGGGTGCTTCCAGTTTTAAGCCAGAACAGCCGTTCACGGTACTCAGGGGTGGTGTCGATGCCTTCGAAACGTAAGTCTGTCAGCTCGATGCCTAAGCGTTTGAAGTAGTCTAAGACCGAGTTTTTAACAATCACAGATGTCTCTTGCAGCCTAGTGAACACCGTGACCAAGTCGTAGTGGGAAAGTTCCGAAATTATCTTCTCATTTAAGAAGCCACGCAGGAAGCTGTTAACGTCGTCCGTTGTGTAAGCATTTTGTCCACCGACAACCTCGTTCACGAACAGTGAAGCATCTTCGATTTTGAACAGGAATTGCCCAAACACTTTAAGTGGAGCCAACTCCGTGGTTTGTGCACTTGTACCCCATTTGCCATTGAAAACTTTAGTGGCGATGTAGATGACCATTGCTTTAAACGGCTTGTTGCTACCGAACCCTGCTATACGGGTCAGCAAACTTGTAAGCAAAGGCAGATTCAGCGTTGTCAGCGTGTGTCTGCCAGCGCCGAAAACATCGTAGGCTTTGCCGTCCCTGAAGAACACTGCCATTTCATACTCATGCACGACAAGTTGGGCGCCCCATGTAATATCTTCGTTTGGGTACTTGTAAATTATGTCGTCTGGACCCGCATTTACCCATTCTATTACTTGTGGCATTTTAACTCACTCCCATGATTACTTCATTACGTTGATCAAACGTGTTTTCTAAGCTTTCAAGTTTGTCAGTTACATTCTGAACCCTGGTCTTTAGGTTCGTAGTTGCGCCGCTGGCTAAATCTGCTTTTAAACCATCAATTTCAGCAGTCAACGCAGTTATACCGTCTAGAAGCTTATTATCGAAATCTATCATGTGATCAAGATTTTCCTCTTTCACTTTGACAGCGTCAAAGAATCCGCTGTACCCGTAAGAGGCATGATTAATTTTCTCAACAACACGATCCATCTTAGCTAATAGTCGATCCATGTCCGTGAGAACGTCGAAGTAGCGGCGGTCAGCTAACTTCTGCTCAATTTCCCTCAGATCTGTCTTTTCAATTGACAGTTTCAGGTACAGGTGATTCCTGATTAGCCTGTCACTTTCGCGGCGCAGTTCCTTTTCTTTGTAACCGCGGAAACCTGGAACAAACGCGGCTATCCGCTCAGGAAGGGACATTTGACCTTGAACGTTTGATAATTCATCGTTTTTATCGCTCATTTTACATATCCGCCTTTTTTATTATTCGTTGATAATAAAAGGTCGCTTTTAAAGTTTGTTAGACGCAAATCAAGCTTAGAATCTTGAAGAGGGTATGTCACCTTTTAAGGCTGTTCCACCGGTTCCTTCGATTATCAGCTGGTAATCTTTGCCTTTGTATTCGTATTTGATGAACCAGATGGGCGCGTGCAAATAGACTGTCTGTTTCGGCGGTTACTTCGGTTTTTATTTCAACTATTTTATCCACGTCTTGCTGGAGAAGGAAGCGATGGTGATCCTCGATTTGTTGCTTGGCAATCTCCAAAGCGGCATCGCGGTCCATTTCGCTGTTTAAGAGTTTGGCGAAGCCTTCGATCTTGCGGAAGTCAAAGGGGATTTTCCCTTCCAAAGGAACAATGTATTCACGCGTGGGAAAACCCGAGGCTTCACGCGCCAAAACCAGCCAGTCATATTCCTTGGAGATTGTGCCTTCTTTAACTATGGCTGGAGATATGCGTTCGAATATGCCCTTGTAAGTGCTTTTAGCCTCCACCGAAACCACCCAAAACGGCAAATAAACCAGGTCTCTTCCAGTAATCTTTGATTTCTTTGCGAGGTCGCCTGGTTTCAAGAAGCCGCCGCGCATCCAAGCCTGAATCGGCTCATCTATACTTTTTTGGTCAAACTTGTTGAGAATAAGCGAATGCTCAAACGTGAATGCTTGCCCTGTCTCGATGACGGTGTGTGAAGCCGCAGTATTTGCAGGTGGCAATTATTTCTCCAGGTTTAAACTCAACTGGGGCGCCGCAGTGGCTGCATCTTATTTCTTGGGCTACAGCATCCATGTTTAAGCCTTCAAATGTTCACGCTTCAGAATCTCTCTGGCGACTATTACGCCTGAAGCTGAAGCTTGAATTAAACCTCGTGTCACACCTGCACCGTCGCCGATGGTGAACATGTTTTGGATTTTGGTTTCCAAAGCGTTGGTTAGTTGTAGATGTGAAGAGTAAAATTTGACTTCTATACCGTAGAGCAACGTGTCTCTTGAGTGAACTCCTGGAGCTATTACATCTAAGGCTTGAAGCATCTCACGTATATCCGAAAGATAGCGGTAGGGCAAAACGAAGCTTAAATCGCCCGGCGTCGCGTTCTTCAAAGTTGGAACAACCACGCTTCTTGAAAGGCGTTCGGGAGTTGAGCGGCGTCCAGTAACCAAATCTCCCAGCCTCTGAACCATTACTCCTCCGCTTAGGAGGTTGGAGAGGCGAGCAACATATTTGCCGTAGGCAATGGGTTCTTTGAAGGGCTCCGTGAAGGAGGTGCTGACTAGGATGGCGAAGTTTGTGTTGTCGGTTTTTCTTTCAGCGTAGCTTCCGCCGTTGACGGTTAAGACGCCATCATAGGATTCCGTGGTGACTTCGCCGTAAGGCGATACACAGAAAGTGCGAACCATATCGTCAAATAATCGTGAATAGTAAACTAGTTTTGGTTCATAGAGCGCTTTAGTTAGGTTTTCCATGACTGAGGCTAAAACTTCAACGCGCACGCCTATGTCGACCGGGTTGTTTATGGTTTTTAATCCTCGAACTTGAGCTTCTGTTTGGAGCCATTCCGCTCCGCTTCTGCCAGGGGCAATTATGACGTATTTGCCTAGAATTTTTTCGCCGTCAACTGTTTCTACTCCTTGGATAAGGTGGTTTTCAGCGATTAAGCCTTTCACGTCTGTTTTTGGTCGGAAGGTGATTTTGCCGTTGAGTTCTTTGCGCATCCGATGCAGTGTTTCCAAGCATTTTTCTGTGCCCATGTGGCGAACTTCTTGCCTGATGAGTTTTAATCCTGCAAGTGAGGCTTGGCGTTCGATTTCATCTACTTTTTCGCTGTCGCCGCCGTAAACTTGGTCGCTTGCCCCGAATTTTAGGTAGACGCCATCTACGTATTTTACTAGGGCTTGAAGTTCTTTGGTTGAAATGTACTGGTTTAGCCACCCGCCAACTTCTGTTGACAAAGTTAGTTTTCCGTCGCTGTAAGCGCCTGCTCCACCCCAGCCTGAAAGAACTGAGCATGGTTCACAATGGACACATTCGAACCCTCTGCTGGAGGGGCACTTGCGTTTGTCTATGTCTGGTCCTCGGTCGAGTATCAGGACGTTTAAGTTTGTTTTCTCAGTTAGTTCTAGCGCTGAGAAGATGCCTGATGGTCCTGCACCCACGATTATTACGTCATATTTCATAGGCACTGCCCCGTGGAACCCAGAACTAATGTAACAGGTGCCATATATTTGTTAGTGCAACAAACGTGCAGACGAGTGGCGAATGTTTTTCGACTGTTTGAATAGGTATTTTTGAGATATATCTAAAAAACATTTATAATAACAAAAATCCCATAATTGCATGAAGAAAAACATGTCCCGCAACACTCAATCCGAAAATATAGATGAACTAATCTCGGACTTCTCACGCTTCTACATACTAACCATACTATATGAAGGGCCAGCACACGGTTACAGCATAATCAACAGGTTCAAAAAAAGAGTCAAAAAACAAGTGAGCCCAAGCCTAGTTTACCCGTTCCTGCAGCAACTAGAAGAAAAAGGCTTAGTTAAACACACAATAAAGCCAATCGGCGAAAAAGAAAGAAAAATCTTCGAGCTAACCCAAGCGGGCAGAGAATTATGCATTGGTCTCTTCAAGCGCTTCGCTGAGCTAGTAGCAATCGCTATTGAACCAAGCATCTACGTTTGCGCCCACTGCGGATGCAAAGTCTACGAAGGCGGCTACCGAGAAATCATCGATAGCAGAGAGACAGCGTTCTGCTGCATACATTGTGCCTGCTCATATAAAGAAGAAAAGAAACTGGCTAAACGACTAAAAGGTACAGAGTAGCAAGCATAGGCGATGCTAACTGTTCTCTAAAATAATTGAAAACAAAAAAGTTTGTTGATATCAACTAGTCTTTTATTGCTTCAATAAAACTCATAACGTTCCAGAGTTTTACCCGCGTGTAGGGCGGCATGTTTGGGTCTTGCAAAATTTCATCCAGAAGCGACACTGCGTTTGAAGCGCGCACGGCAACCGTGTATTCGCCGCTTTGCAGGGAATTCATTGCGTCTTTTGCGGAGCGCCTGATGTTTCTTGGCGTTGTGCTGTCTTCAGAGACCTCGCCTAGCACTGCTAACGCTTGCTTAATTTTAGCTTCGTATTCTTCTGCTTTTTTCTTTCTAACCATAAGTCGGCACTGCCCTCTGCATTCACGCAGTATCTGCTTATATAAGCATTGATACGTATTTACTTTGGGGTTCTGATTGCAAAAAAAAGAAAACACGCCAATCAAACGCATGGCTGACCTGCTAACGCAAGGTTCCACCTTAACCGACCTGGCATGCCCAGCCTGCGCGTCGCCGCTCTTCAGGCTAAAAGATGGCACACTTTGGTGTGCAAATGATGAGAAAAAAGTGGTGATAGTTAAGGAAGGCGAAGAACCGCCAAAGCAAACCGCAGCCGCCTCGCCCTATGATAAACTTGAAGCAACACTCTTGGCGAAGATCGGGGAATTGCAAGTCAAAATCGAAAAAACAGAAGACATAGAGGAACTACAAAAACTCAGCGCCGCATTAACTGAGTTGCTAAACAGTGTTGAAAAAATTAAGAATATAAAGAAAGCTTGAGCAGAACTATCTTGACCCTGGGTTTTTATGAAAATTTCCCCCTAAACATCCATTTCGTTGAGAGCTTTAATTCAATTTCTTCAAGCAAGCAACTTCAACAAAGGCTAATCCAAGTTCTTTATGAAATAAACAGAAAAGAATTCAGTTTCGAAGAAGCCGCTAACCCAACTATACCTGAATGCAAATTAATTTTCGAGTTCGGTTTGGCGGATGCTGAAAGCTTCAACTACATTGACGAAGAAGAAGTAAAAAAAGTACTAACCGTTCTTGAAAAAGAGCATTTGGGCACTATGGATTTTTTCTGTGCCATACGCTACTATAAGGGAGAAAAAAAGCGCGCACTAAAATTTGACTACTACCTTCTCAGGACAGCCTATAGCAAAGGAATTTTGGAAATTCAAGTTTTCCATAAAAAAGGCCCAAGATACATATCGCCAGAAGATTTAACGCTGTTCATATTTAATAAAATAAATGAATCCTCAAACAGGAAAATTTTGAAGAAACAAGCCTCTGCCAAAATATAGAGAATAATGACATTGAGGCTGATTCTATATCCGAAACTTATATTTCTAACAAAAGGATTTCCGTAAATCGAAAGCCCACAGAAAAGAAAAACCGAGAAAACAGGAGCAAAAGTTAGGTTGATCTCAATTGAAGTTTCCAATCTCAAGAAATGTTATGGAGATTTAAAAGCCGTAGATGGCATCTCATTCACAGTTAACGAAGGTGAAGTTTTCGGTCTTTTGGGTCCAAACGGCGCAGGCAAAACCACCACCATCGAGATTTTAGAAGGATTAAGAGCAAAGGACGCTGGCAACGCGAAGGTTCTTGGTTTAGACCCATGGAAAAACGGTTATGAACTTCATAAGAAGATCGGTGTTATTCCCCAAGAGTTTACTTTTTTTGAAAAAACAACGCCTCGGGAAGCCATAATCTATTATGCTGACCTCTTCAACATTAAAGTAGACCCTGACGAGATTTTGAGGGAAGTTTTGCTTGAGGAGTCAGCTAAAGTTAATTTTGACAGTCTTTCTGGCGGGCAGAAACAGAAAACTGGGCTTGCGCTCTCGCTTGTGAATACTCCTGAACTGCTGTTTCTTGACGAGCCAACCACTGGATTAGACCCCAACGCGCGAAGAGCAATCTGGGAAGTCATACGCGGACTAAAAGCGAAGGGTAAAACAATCATTTTAACGACACATTACTTAGATGAAGCCCAGCAATTAGCGGACAGAGTAGCCATCATGGATCATGGGCACATTGTCGCCATGGGAACTTCTGAGGAAATCATTAAAGAGCATGGGTCGGGCGAAAGACTGGAAATTCAGGGAAGCCAGAAGCTGGCTGATTACATTAAAGCAAATACTGACTTACAAGTTGATTACGATACAGCAAGAGGAGAAATCTTCATTCCGCTAAGAAAGAAAATTGATGCCTTAGCAGCTTTGGCGGCTGCTGAACAGTCAGGAATGGACTGGGGAGAAATCCAAACGCGCCAAGACAGCTTAGACGATGTTTTTGTCAAGCTTGTCAACGAAAAAGGCGAAATCGACATCTGACACGTCGGAAGATAATGAAAGCAAATCTTCAAAGAAAAAGCGGAGGGCTTAAAGTGGTTAGTGGAAAAAGAATCTTTTCCGACTTCAAAGTTTTCAGTCGAGGATACTTAAGAAATAAGTTTGGATTATTCTTCGGGTTAATTTTCCCAGTTATTTTGATCTTGATTTTCGGCGCTATCTTTTCAGGCAGTCGACGGGAACAATCAGTGTCTATGTGCAGAATCAGGATACTGGCCCGTTTGCTGCGCCACAGATGGATATTGCTTCGCAGTTTTTAGCAGCGCTCAATGAGTCGACTACAATCAGAGTTCATACAGTAAATACTACAGACTTTTCAAAGTATCCTAGCAGACCAATCAGCATCTGACGGTATCATTATTCCTGCAAACTTCTCCGCCGACTATTTGGCGGGCCATCAAGTAAACTTAACAGTCTACGGTAATCCTGCATCAAGCACCAGTGGCATCGTAAGTGGAACGGTTAACGGCTATGCAAACTATTTCAACTTACAACAGGTTCAACGGCACATCAGTCATAGGCTTTAAATCAGCAACCGTCAATACTCAGCAGACAAAATACATCGACTTCTTAATTCCAGGCTTAATCGGGTTCTCAATCCTCACCAGCCCAATGTTCTCTTTGGTTAACATTTCTTCAGAATACAAGAAGACAAAACTGTTCAAGCAGCTATCACTTACGCCGCTGACAAAGATGGAGTGGCTAACATCAAAGGTGCTCTGGTACATTGTTTTAACAATCGCGGGCTTCCTGCTTATGGTTGGAGTCGGAGTCTTCGCTTTCGGCGCACATGTCACGTTAACTGTTGGGTTGATACCCTTCCTCATTCTGGGACCAATGCTTTTCGCTGCGCTAGGCATGCTTGTTGGAACAGTAACAAAGAACCCTGAAACTGCAGGCGTAATAGGCAACATAGTAACGTTCCCAATGATGTTTCTTTCTGGCACATTCTTCCCCATCAGCATCATGCCAACCTACCTGCAAACCATCGCACACGTGCTGCCGCTATTCTACATAATTGAAGGGCTTAAACAACGTCATGGTCTACGGAAACATTGCAGGGGCATTAATTGACTTTGCAGTTGTCGTAGTTATAACAGCCGTAATCTTCGGGTTGGCAGTTAAGCTCTTCAAATGGAGAGAAGACTAAACCGATTTCTTCTTTATCCTCTTTTTTTAATTCAGCTTTGACCACTAATGTACTAGTTAAAGTAGAATTTCCCGAAGGCGTTTCCTCCAGCTGCTTTTCAATACCCTTAGATTTCAAAAAAGTTCGGACTTCTTCATTAATCGTATTCTGGATTCTTTCTTGAGTTAAAGAAGCATCAATCGATAGAATCATAGGTTCATTACTTAGACTGTTTTCTTTTGCACTTGGAAGTGTAGTACTTGAAAAAAGGTCTCTTTGAAGTAAACTATTAGAGGGTTTATTTAGCTTAAAGAGGTCATGATAGGCTTGTCTGATTCGTTTTTGTGCCTCAAGATCTTCAAAAAATTTGTCGTCATGAATGCGCTGCCATTTCCCGATTCTGCTTAATCCTTCTTCTGGTGCTATGTCGAGAAAAATTACAAGGTCAGGCTTAATGGCATATTTGTTAATTTCTTCCAACCAATCTCTCGTAAATGGCTTACGCATCCCACTTCTTTGATAAGCTAGAGAGCTATAGGTATAACGATCACTGATAACGATATACCCTTTGCTTATGGCTGGCGAAATAAATCGTCTTGTATGGTCGGCTCTATCTGCCGCAAATAACAGCGGAACGGCTTCTTCTGCCACCGCTACTTGACCTAGCAAAATATTCTCTATTAAGCAACCAATTTTAGATGTAGTTGGCTCTCTTGTCCACATTGTTTTGTAATCTTTAGTTGAAAGATACTTCTCCAAATTTCTGGAGGCAGTGGTCTTACCTGATCCCTCAATTCCTTCGAAGACAATCAAGCATCCCTTTTTAGCCAATAGCAAACTTCCCTTCAAGATTCACTCTAATCATCTTCTTAATATTAATTCTTTTATTATTTTAGGTTAAAGATTCTTTCATGGGTGATGAATCCATCCATTTTTTTCTTTATTTCTTCATTCACGATAGATTTTCTAGATTGCTTAAACTCTGGGCTAACAAAAGTGGAACCTTCATAAAATCAAGTTCTAGGCTTCATATTAGCGACGTCTTAACCATGAAGTTCTCTAAGCGTCTTAAAGTTGGCAATAAACATCTTTTTTCGAACTATGGATTTATTCCATGCTTTTTTCGAAATTAACCGAAGACTTTTTTATTGAAAAAACGCTTTTTTATAAAAAATAAAATGTATCTTGATTAATCACAATGATTCACCAATATTCACTATTAAAATGGTGAAAAACTTATCTTAAAATTGACGTAAATTTGTATAAATATACTAGATGGTAAAAGACATTGACTAATCAGAGTTTATTCGAAACAGTTCGAATAACTTATATATATAATACGCTTAGTAATATTTCGGCAATTGCCACGGAAAAGGAAAGACAAGCAGAGGAATGGAGATTTGTTACCATTCTATCTGTCTCGCTTTCTGAATCGTTCTTGACTTTTTTATTTTAGCATTTTTGCTTAAATTTAAGTCGACCTTACCTATTAGGTAATTCTTATTTAAAGTTAACTTAATTATCACCTCTCCTCCCTTTTCAAAGCGATGGTAAGACTTAACAGTTCATTATAGCAATAGCTGTTAGCGATAATATGACCCATTTACAAAATGACCTGTTACAAACACCAAAGGAACCTCAAAATAAGGTTGTCGCGGTTATCGATTTCATTGAAGAAAATAAATTGAAAATCTTCAAGGCTTCCGATATTATTAGCGGATGGACTTCTGTCTTAGTAATATTTTTTTTCATTGTAATTGTTGTTCTTGCTGGCTATAGAATATCTAATTTTGCCCTCTCTATTTCTGTAGCAGTAGCAGCTATTGCAGCTTTAATAGCCTATTTTTCGTTTATTAATCAAGAAAGCGATAAAGTGTTAGCTATTAGAAGATACAGAAGAGCAATAAATTTGAGGAATTTCAATGACAAAGAGAAAGCTCTGCTTAAAGCACTAATCAACATAAAGTGTGCGAATGAAGAAATCAATCTAAAAACACTATTTGAAATGGATAAAGAGGCTAAAGGAGATATTTTTACCGAAAAGAAACTATTAGAATCAATATGTGTATAAAGTTTCAACCAACTTAAAGCGATGGCAAAAACTTAAAACTTCATAGCCTAGAAAATAGCGGTAACATGGCTGAAGATAAGGACCCCGATACAGAACCAATTGAATTACTGAAGGAAATTTCATCTAAACTAAATGATATTAATGATAAAAAAAGAAGACAGAGAGTTTCAACTGAATCTTGCAAAAATCCAAACTTATTTTGAACTTTTAATTGCAATATTTATCGGAGTATTCGGCACTTTTGTTAGTTTTAGCATTTATGCAAGTGGCATGTATAATACATTACCCGCTTCTAATCCTATAAGAGCTTCTTATGGTGCGGCTAACGCTTCAAAACGTTGCTTTATGAAAATTTTAAAACGCATCCAAACGCTTCTATTTAATAGCAAAAAACTATAGAAAGTTTTAACGATTAAATAGGCACATCCATAAATATAACTTACAAACTGTGAGGCTTGCTTGTGCCTAAGGCTTACTGGGGAGAAATAAAGGATCCTGTACACGGGTACGTGTACATTACTGAAGCAGAAAAAAACATCATTGATACTTACCCAATGCAGCGGCTAAGAAGGCTGCGGCAGCTGGCAGGCTCAGAGTACGTTTACCCAGGGGCTAACCACACACGTTTTGAACACTGCGTCGGCGTCATGTATTTGGCAGGCAAAGTTTTGGAAAACCCCAACGTTTCACGCGTCGTAAGCGACGAGGAAGTTGACATGTGCAGGATTTCAGCGTTGCTTCATGACGCTGGACATGGTCCTTTCTCGCATGTTTTTGAGCAATTACTGATAAAAGACCTGGAAAAAACCCATGAGGACATCACTTCATGGATTATCGAGAAAAGCGAAGTTGGCGATAAACTGTCAAAGATGGGTTACAACCCTAAAGAGGTCGGTGGGCTTGCCGTTGGGAAACTGCATAAGCCTGGCAAAGCGTTTCTTGACCAGATAATAAGCAGCGCCGTGGATGTTGACAAGCAGGACTTCATCGTCAGAGATACCTATCACACAGGCGCCGAATACGGTTTCATCGATGTTTTCCGCTTGATACATGCGCTTGATGTTTTAGGCGAAAATTTAGCCGTGGAGCTTGGCGCGTTATCCGCGTTGGAAGCGTTCATGATTGCCAGGATTGAATCGTTTAAGAGCATTTATTTTCACCGCGTCGGCAGAGCAGCCCAGATTATGCTGGCGACCGCCATGGAAAAAGCAAACAGCGAGTTAGGGTTAACGGCGTTTAAGACGCCTGAAGAGTATCTGGCTCTGGATGACTACACGGTTTGGTCAGCCCTCAAGAAATGTGAGGCGTCCAAGGAAATAATTGGCAACTTGGAACATCGTAGGATGCTAAAGTGCGCTTATGAGCGAACTTTCTACGAGAAAGACACGATGATTTCCAACATTTTCGGTCGCGAATCATACAGGCGTCAAATGCAAAGTGAAATCGCCCATGAAGCAGGCGTCAGCCGTTGAATCAGTGATAATTGACGTGCCCACGGTGCCATCCGTACCTTACCATCACGCGGTATTGATGGAGTCTATGGAGATTCCTGTTTTCACAAGAAGCCAAGCAGGTGAAAAAACCCCGCAGCGGCTAAGCGAGATTTCAAAGATTTTTGAAACACTTAAAGGCTTCATGAATATTCTTCGGGTCTACACTGATGCAGCTGAACGCGAGAAAGTGGAGAGGGCGACAGCGAAAATCTTGGGGAAAATTCCTTCTGCCGCAAAAATCTCATTTTAACGCTTGTCGGTGCAAATTAACCATTTTTTTTCGCTATGTTGTTTGGGCCCTAATGCAAATGCATAAAACACGTTTCTATGTTGAAAGTGGGGGCCAATGCTTCTATATTGAAGTATGTTGATTCATGTTTGGCGTCTATTGGCCTCATCTAGCAGACCGAGGGTAGGCTGTGAGAGAGAAAGAAGGTGCTTTATATAGGTTTTTTGGGGAACCACACGCTTTAAAACCTCAAATCAACGCCTAAACTAAAAAAGCAACCTAAAACAAACCCTGACTAAAAACGCTACCTACCTATAGACCTACCCACTATTTGTACAAAAATTCAGCCACAAAAAGCAAACTCACGGGACCAGCTTCTAAGTTAAAAGCCAACGTTAAATAGTTCCAACAAAAATTAGCCACATCTGCCCGTGGACCCCCAAATTTGGCTAGATGCTTAAATTTGCCTTGGTTTCTTATTTTTAATGGTAACGTTTATAACGTTATTTTCTATTTGCTAAAGGCGCGAAGCTGAAGTAAAATGGGACATCGAAAAACTCACGCTCCAAAACATGGTTCACTTGCTTATTTACCTAGGAAACGCGCCAAGAAACCAGTTGCGCGAATCCGTTACTGGCCAGAAATAAAATCTGATTCTCCTAAGCTTTTAGGTTTTTCAGCCTACAAAGCAGGCATGACTTACGTCTTCACCATTGAAGACCGTAAACGTTCACCTCATTTTGGAAAAGAAGTCATGAAAGCAGCAACCATACTGGAAACGCCACCTATACTTGTCTGTGGCATTCGAACTTACACTAAAACACCATACGGACTCCAGAACATTTCGGAAGCATGGATGAAAGAGCCGCCAGCAATCCTTGACCGAACCCTGGTTCTTCCAGAAAACTTTAACACAGAAGCAATGCTTGAGAAAATCCAGCAAAACCTCGACGTAACATCCGCAATCCGAGTTATCACAGCAACTCAGCCATCTCAAACCAGCCTTTCAAAGAAAAAACCTGAAGTATGCGAAATCCAAATCGGCGGAGGCACAATCCAGCAGCAATTTGAATATGCCAAGCAACTTTTAGGCAAAACAGTGGCGCCTGAAGAAGTATTCAAAGACGGACAATACATAGACATCGGCGGAGTCACAGTTGGAAAAGGCTTCCAAGGACCAGTAAAACGTTGGGGAGTAACTTTCCTGCAGCATAAGGGAAGAAAAACAAAACGCGGCATCGCCACTTTAGGTCCATGGAATCCGCACCACTTAATGTATTCAATTCCAAGAGCCGGACAGATGGGCTATCACCAACGCATAGAATTCAACAAACGCATACTAAAAATCGGGAAAGACGGCAAAGAAGTAACAGTTAAAGGCGGATACATCCGATATGGCGAAGTAAAAGGACCATACATACTAATCGAAGGCAGCACACCCGGAACAGAAAAACGCCAAATTCGCTTGCGTGTTCCAGCACGTCCACCCAGAGAAATCCCTGAGGCAGCACCACAAATCACATATATATCGCTGGAATCTCCACAAGGAAAATAGGTTGAAAAGTCATGGCACCACAAAAAACAGCAGAGATTTTTGACTTAAAAGGCGAATCAACAGGGAAAATAACACTTCCCAACATATTCTCAACTCCGCTAAGACCAGACGTAATAAAACGTGCAGTGCTAGCAATACAATCCAGCAGGATACAACCGCAAGGCAGAGATCCCATGGCTGGAAAAAGAACCACTGCAGAATCACGCGGAACAGGCAGCGCAACCGCAAGAGTTCCCCGCATTAAAGGCGGCAGTGGAAGAGCAGCTTTCGCTCCAAGCACGGTTAAAGGAAGGCAACCTCATCCGCCAAGAGCTGAAAAGAAAATACTGAAAAGCATACCGAAAAAAGAGGCTAAGTTAGCGTTGTTTTCAGCGATTGCTGCTACTGCACAAAAAGAAACAGTGGCTTCACGGGGACACATGATTGAAAACGTTCCTGCAGATACCCTTGATTGTTGACAACGCCATTGAAGGTTTAACGAAGGCTAAAGAAGTCGAGGAAACCCTTACAAACCTAAAAATCTTAGAAGACATTACCCGAGTTCGAGACAGCCGAAAAATCCGAGCAGGCAAAGGCAAGCACAGAGGAAGAAAAATGAAACAAGCCGTTGGACCGCTTATAGTTGTGGTTGAGAATAAAGGTTTAGTGAACGCTGCAAGTAATGTTCCAGGCGTTGAAGTCACCACGGTCACCAATCTTAACACGGAAATGTTGGCGCCAGGAACCCAACCAGGACGATTAACGTTATGGACTAACGGCGCAATTGAAAAATTAGGTAAACTTTACGGTGAAGGAGAAAGTGCATAATGGACAGCAACGAAGTTATATCTTACCCGTTAATGACCGAATCCGCAAGCTTAATGGTTGAACGGGATAACAAACTCATATTCGTAATTAACTTAAAGGCAGGAAAAAGCGACGTGAAAAAAGCAGTCGAGGAACTTTATGAGGTTAAAGTGAGCAAAGTGAATCTTCTAATCACTCCGCAAGGCGTGAAAAAAGCCTTTGTGAAGCTTACTCCTGAATACAAGGCATCAGACGTCGCCATTAAACTTGGAATATTATAAATTAACAGAAGGCATGACTTATGGGAAAACGAATTCGAGTTCAAAGACGCGGTCGCGGAGGCCAAAACTGGCGAGCTTCAACTCACAAACGTGTGGCTCCTGCAAAGTACCCTACAATATCGCCCAAACAATCTTTTGACGCTTCATTGTCAGGCAAAATCGAAGGTCTCATGCATAATCCAGGCAGCGGCGCACCAATATCTTTGGTTAAATTTGAAAATGGTTTATCATGTTACACCGTTACCCCTGAAGGCGTTTTCATTGGGCAACAAATTCGCTATGGCGGAAAAGCTCCTGCGGAAATAGGCAACATTCTTCCTTTAGGAAAAGTCCCTGAAGGAACAATCGTTTGCGACTTAGAACTTCGCCCAGGCGATGGGGGAAAAATGGCCAAGGCTTCAGGCACCTACGCTACTGTTGTCGGTCACACTCCGCAGGGCACAATGATACGGTTGCCTTCTGGGAGAACAAGATACGTTGATGACTACTGTTTAACAACTGTAGGTGTAGTTTCTGCCGCTGGAAGAATTGATAAACCTTTCTTGAAAGCAGGTTCGATGTTTCATTTGATGAAGGCTAAAGGTCACAAGTATCCGAGGGTTAGCGGGCGTAAAATGGTTCCGGCTTGCCACCCGTACGGTAGCAGTAAACGGAGCTCTCGCAGATGCACAACAACTTCGCATGGGGCGCCGCCTGGACAAAAGGTCGGGTTAATCGCTGCGCGTGGTCCAGGACAGAAAAAGAAGCGTGCGATCCGTTAGGTGTTGGCAGAAGGTTTATAGCGTTTAATATGAGTTTAAGGTGAAGATGAAAAATGCCTAAAGAATTTAGTTACCGCGGACACAGTTTGAGCAGTTTGACAAGCATGTCTATGGATGAATTCATTAATCTGCTTCCTTCAAGGCAGAGAAGAAGTCTACAGCGAGGTTTAACTCCTGAGCAGCGTATATTGCTTGAGAAGCTTCGCGAGGCTAAAGAAGCCCAAAAACAAGGCAAAGAAGTCAACCTTAAAACTCACGTGCGCGACCTCATTATTCTGCCAGAAATGGTTGGCATAAAAATCCAGATACATAACGGCAAAGAATTCGTTAACGTCGAGATGAAACCTGAAATGATCGGGCATTACCTTGGCGAATTCGCAGTAACTAACAAGCCTGTTCGGCATGGAACTCCAGGTATCGGCGCATCACGTTCATCAATGTATGTGCCGCTGAAGTAGGGAAGTTTTTTTAACTATATCTTTTTTTGTTGATGCTCTAGCATTCAAAGTTTTATCGTGTTGAATTGCTTTTTGTGGCTGAATTTTGTTGTAAAAAGCAGGGTAGGTCTATCGGTAGGCGGGTTTGTGTTCAGGGCTTTTTGCTTTTCCTGTTTGTTGAATGGGGGTTGTAGCGTTGAGTTTTTTGTTTTGAAGTTTCGCGGTTTTTTTGAGTTGATTCAGGAATGTTAGGTATGAATTGATTTATACCTGTTCAATATGAGACCTTGAGTTGTTGTCCGCTTGGTGAAACGGTAGGTCAAGGTTAGAAAACACGTGGCTTAAGCTTTTTTCGGTTTTGCAAGCAGAACAGAAAGCCAGCTGACGCTTCGATACGCGGATAAAAGGTTTCTTTAAGCGCTACAGTCTCTGCCTCCTGACCTACCCGCCTGGCGTTTTTCCCTCAAGCCAGAATAAAAAAACGCGACCTCGCCTTCAAAACGGCTTACTCAATGATGAATAAAATTGAGAAGTACCGATGGAAACACAGGTCCTTTTCGTTTCCAACTGAATTGAAAATTGCGGACGCAGTTGCAAGAAGATTCAAGGGGTTCCTGAAAAGGCGGGTTACAACCAACCCACCACTACGTCACCCTTTCAAATTAGCCTAGAATGAACGGTTGCCTCTTATGGCAATTCGCAGATTTTTATGTCCTTGATGAAGCGTTGAAGGTCTTTATCCTGCGAGTAAACTATGTCGGCTTTTTGGTTGAGTGCTGTGGCAACGATTAAAGCGTCTGGCAGTTTTCCGCCTCTTTTTGCCCTTAGGTTGGCGGCTAAATCGGCAATTTCAAAGGTGACTGGCACTATTTTTAAGCTGTTGAGGGTTAAGTCGTTTAGCAGTTTTTTTACTGTTAAGGTTTTGGCGGCATCTCCTGCCAGATAGAAACCCGTTAAGATTTCAGCGACGGTCACTGTTGAAATGATTCCCTCGTCCTGAGCCTTCATAAACCTGCCCAATATCTGTTCAACTTTGCTGGCTTGAGGCTCAACTCCCTCGAGAAAGTAAATGAGGATATTTGTGTCCAGGGCTGCTTTCATGGTGGGCAATCCCATTCTTCACGCAGTTTCTTCTGGTACTGGACTGGGTCTCCGAAGACGCCTTTTCCAAGCCCCTTAAGTTCGCCTACGGGATTGAAGGGTTTCAAAAACAAGCCTTCGTCTGTTGCGTTAATTTCAAGTATGATTCCGCTTTCAATCCCGAGTTTCTTGCGAAATTTCTTGGGAATAACTACTTGACCTCGCACACCGACTTTTATTTTTTCTGACATATTAATTATCATACAATTAATTGTTAATCAGAGAAATAAAGTTTCTTACCAACGCAACTGGTTAAAACTTTATTCTACAAGTGGGACGGCAACAGAAGGCTGGTTATAGCCAGCACACCAGCCCAAATCTTTGTTGTAAACAACAGAAGATTCCAAAAAGCCAATACACCAAACGAAAAAGCCAATACACCGAGAGGAGGGTTAAGCATGACAACTGAACCTCCCTCCGCAATGCAGTATTGGCAAAGCGAATTAGCCAATAAAGAAGAGGGCACCAAACAAAGATACCAAGAATACTTTAACGAGTTCTTATCCTTCGTAGGCAAAACACCCGATGAGCTAATAGTACAAAGACAGCAAAACCTACTGAATCCTGATAGAAAAATACAACGCGGAGTCGAGAGTTTACTTTTAGCATTCTTAGCCAAGAAGAAAGCCGAAGGCTATGCAGTAGCAACCAGACAAATCTATTTCGCATCTATACGCTCATTCTTTGAGATTCACTATTTCCCATTAATAATGAGAAAAGGAGATTACCCCACAGGAGACAGCAACGGAGTAAAGAGAGCAACCAAAGAAGCCATACTCAAAGCCTTAAACAACAAACACCAAAGAAACAAACTGACCATTAAAGCCATAATGCTATTCATAAAAGACTCGGGGCTAAGAGTAAGCGATATCAGACAACTAAACTACGGAGACATAGCCAAGCAACTTGAAAATGGAGAAACAATAATCCAAATCAACGTAATCACTGAGAAAACAAATCTCCTCGCTAAAACATTCATAGGCGAAGAAGCGATAAAGGCACTAAAAGAATACATCGAAGCAAGAAAGCAAGGCTCAAAAGACTCAAGAAATGTAGAGCCTGAAATTATCACGAAAGATAGCCCATTATTCAAGGTGTGGTCTGAGGAGAAACCAAGCGATACTCAAGGCATTCATTATCATCACTAATGCGTGAAGCATTCACAAATGTAAACGAAGAAAGAATGTCAGCCCATAGCCTCAGAAAGAAACTGCAAACAGACTTAGAAAAAGCAGGAATCAATTCAAATTGGATTGACCAAATTTTAGGACATGCTCTCATCAATAGTCGAGATGCTTACAGCTTACCAACCGATGAAGAATTAAAAGAAGCTTATACAAAAGCTTACCAATACATCAAAGTTTATCCAGAATACTCCTCACAGACCCAAGATTCTTCTAAGGAGCAAATACCAATTCCTGCGGAAGTGACCAATGTAACGCGTGAAGAGAACTATCCAGTCGCAGAGGCGAGAGATATAACAGAAGTAAAACAACTCTTAGCCAAAGGTTACAAATACGAAATGGATTACAATGGAATAAAACTGTTCACAAAGAAATAGGCAACAAACTTGAAAAGTGTAAAATGTCAATTGCTATTAACAGAATAAGATGTTCAAATAATGACAGACTTAATTCCAATGATAAAAGTGGACACACCAGAATCATTTGTTGCAATGAATGCAAAAGGTGTTAATCGCATTGTAATAAGGATGCAAGACCTATTGTCGGAAAACACCTTTCAGCATAATGAAACATACAACCATATAGTCTCTTCAGGTGGACTGCATAATTTTCTGAATTTCAACGGTGAAATAATTCTCTCGCTAATAATGAAAGACCAAATAATAGCTAATTTTAACCCAAAACTATACGCTGAGATAATAAATAATGTAAAACCTGACAAGTATACTACAATTGATGGAGAAACTTATGAAGGCGAATTTAGGCTCTCTTCAAAGGAAATAGAAAGAATCAATCAGGAAAATGACGAATTAATAGCATTGACAAAACGATATTTTCCTATTGGATTAGTTAAAGGCTGTACGCCAAAGCAAATTGAAGACCATACAAGAAAGCTCAGTGAATTAGGAATAAAGGAATTCGTGTTTCATGTGGGAGATTTTCTGAGAAATCGGGACCGTGAGATGGAGAATAGAGCCCGACTCTATTCTTGGATTATCCGCAGGCAAGCAGAGGTACTTATACTAAATGGTATCGGGTCACCCAGAACCTTCAAGACATTTTCACATGCTGATGCATTTGTGACTTTTAGGCATTTTATCTCAGCTATGAACAAACGAAAATGCATAGGCTCAAAGAAGATAATTTACCAAGGTCCATTCAACTCTAAAATCGTCCTATCAAATTTCGAGCAATTGAATGAAAATGTGAAATCCTTAAAGCTACAAACAACACTATACAGTTAAGGGATTTACATTGGGCGGAGGGTTCAGAGGTAATCGCCAGAGCTATGCACACGCTAAAAGTGATAGCGCTAGTATAGATGAATACAGCGAAGGAGAAGCGCCAAGAAAACGAGTATTTATAAGCTTCCACATGGAAGACGAAGCCCAAGTTGATTTGTTAAGGCAACAAGCCAAAGATGAAAAGTCAGATATTGATTTTATCGATTATTCCGTCAAAGAACCTTTTGATGAGAAGTGGAAGACGCAAGCAACGGAAAGAATCAAGAGGTCTTCAGTTTTGGTTGTTATGGTTGGAGAGGATACTCATAACCGAGAAGCTGTAAATTGGGAGATAAATAAGGCGTATGAACTAGGAAAAAAGGTGATTTGCGTTAGGATATACCGAGACAAAAACCATGAAATCCCTCAAGCTTGCAAAGAGCATAACGCTAGGGTAATGAATTGGGACCTCAAAGAGCTAAATGCAGAAATAGAGAGAGATTGAATTGGAAGACAAAGACTTAATTAATAAAGACTACGGTCCAGATTTTCAAAAGCATTTACTTGAGCAATACAAGCTTTTTGTTGGCACCTCTCTTGATGTTACAACAAAAAGGCTAGAGGCAAACAAATTTCACCTAACATTGAACTCTATTGTTTTTGGACTTGCAGGCACTCTAACAATCTTGAACCAAGATTTAGCAATAATTCTTCTATCCGTCGTAGGTATTGTGATATCCATAGTATGGAATAAGAGCATTAACGCGTACAAAGAGTTGAATAAGGCAAAGTTTAAGGTCATAAATCAACTAGAACAATACCTTCCAGCATGTATTTTCAATTGTGAAGAGAAGCATGCCAATCTTCAAAAATATCACGGTCTCACATCAGCAGAACGATGGTATCCAATAATCTTCGTTGTTCTATATGCATCTGTCATAACCATAGCGATAATTTCATACCTTTACTCAATCAATTTTGCTCTTCCAAAACTTTGGTAAATGAACTATCTCAACGCTTCGCTCCCGCTTTCGCGGGTCGCTCCGCTTTTAACTATGAAACTCAAACATTAAACAATCACAAGAGTCAATTAACTTTTAATAATCAACACAGAACATGGAACCCCCACGCAGGCGCAAGCCTTACAAAGGGGTTCCATACCTCCAAAAAACTGCTCACGCAGAAAAGAATTATCATAGAGAACCAAACGGTAGCCTACCTTTTCAGAGAAAAGGTATAGCCAAAAGCTAACAGGAACCAAATAGACACCAGATGAATAATATTTAAACGTCTAAAAAAGACCAAGTCCAAAGAACGCTAATCTCTAATTAACCGCAAAGTAAAACGCTATCATTAACGAACCGCTAATCTTAGGAATAAATAATCAGCCTAAAATAAAATTCATCAATACGACTGAAGAACCAAAAAATCGCCTTCCAAAGACCAGAAACGTTTTTTATTAGACGATAACTGCTTTAGCTTTCTTACGGGAACACTGCAAACCTGAAAACCCTTATCGCCCTTCTTAGAAATCTTTAATATCACAGTTTCAGTCATGAATACCCCATCCATAAACCGAAATAGGAAATATTTAAAACTATCTCAGGAGTACTAATAACACAGGAAGCGTAGAAAATGAAAGAAACAAACAAAACAGTAAAAAATACAAAGCCTATAAAGGCGGGTTACGTCCAACACACCAGCCTCCCGAATTACATTAGTTGGTAATTAGACGATTTTTATGTTTGCATTGCCGTTGTTGGCGGGTTTTGGTTCCTCGTTGGTAAAACCTCATCGTGTACCATTAAAATGCCCGTAATAAGCAATCGTTTTCATCAATTATTCTTTCAGCATCCCGTAGGAGTTATCGCCTGCTTTTATTCATTTTTCTAATTGCGACAACGACATTATCCAGAAAGAATCTGTAAAAAATAAACGCCAAGAAGGAATAACAGCAAAATGGGGGGCAGAAAATAAGTGAAAAATAAAAGATTTCTAAAGCCCTGAAGGTGGTTAGGCGCTGTAGTCTCTGCCTTCAGGCTTGGAGCTTGGCGGTTTCCCCGATTCGGCGATCTGTGGCAGCGGAATCGGCGGCGGAATGTTCAGTATTCTTGATATGAGCACTGACTCGATGAAGACAACGTTTGATATTGATTGGATTATTATTTGGGCTGGGGGCTTCTTCTGCTCGTAGTCCTTGAGCACCTTGTCAACTTCGGCTTTTTCGCCTGTAACGTACGCGGTGCCTTTCAGGCTCATCTGGGCAATAGATGGGTTAAACGTGATTGAAAGAACAAACGGGACTTCCAATGATTCATCCTGCTTCTTTTCCATTCCGACAACATTGATGTTGGTGTTGATCTGAATGGGCGGAACGGGTTTTCTCATATCCCAAAAGCGTTCAGCAGAAATGCTGCTTATCGCAACGTTTACTCTAAGCATTATGGGTCATCAGAACCTAATCTTGCAAGCGGGGATTTAAAACTGCTTATTTCTGTTTGTACCGAGTGAAGCCGCAGTGACCGCAAGTGTACCTGTCATGGTGATCCGCCATGAAGTAGCCTGTTCCACATCGTTCGCAGGCTGGGCGTGCCCTACTAACTTTGCTGCCTTCAACCTTGTACATTGCGTGAACTCCTTTTTCCTCTCGATGCTTCTTTTCATGTTTTCCTTTTTGGGCTTTCTGCGGTTTTGGCGCTTCTTCCGCGGTTGCCGCCGGTTTTGCTTCTTCCTTTGGTGCTGCTGCGGGTTTTTCTTCTTTCTTTGGAGGTGGTGCTTTCTTGGACATTATGCCTTCGCCTCTTCTTTAGGCTTTTCAGGTGGACTATTGCGTTTCCTGATGTATTCAGGTTCGACGATTTTAGCCTGCCCAACTGTTTGATATACGTTAGCGACTCCTTGTGTGATGTTTGTTCCTGTTTTCGTATGCAACCTTTTAATGAAAACTACTTCGTCGCCGATTTTCATTTCTATAGCTAGGGCTTTTTTTACTTCTAGCCTTGGAGGAGTTTTTTCTTTTGGACCTTGAATAATGGTGAAGCCTACCTCTTTCCTTTTAAGAAGCAGGTTACTCTTGGCGGATTCTATTTTGATCTGCATTAATATTCACTTAAGGCGTAAGTTCATACAGTTTTCTTCCTATTTAGCTTTTCGAAGGGTTGCATGGCTTCCAAGAACTTCTTAGCCTCAGCTTTTTTTTCTGGTGTAACTTTGACAACAACGATGCCCGAATACGGTTGCCCATAAACTACAATAGCGTTTTCTGGAGCATATAAAACGGCTATAAGCGTGAGCAAATCTTCCTCGCCGTCAACAACGATGTGCGTATGCTCATTTTTCTCTATGGCTTTTTTGATTGCAAAAATTGCTTCCTTGGTGATTGTTCCTTGGGGATTATTCACATGGACCGTTTTTTTCACTGAGACTTCTTCTGTCATGTTTTGGTTTCTGAGAAATTTAGTGTCAATAATTGTTAGTTGTGGGTGAATATTGTGCTCGTGAAGGTTGCGGGAAACTACATCTCCCACTGAAATTATTCTTGGCGGTTTCTCCCTTTCCACTAACTCTTTCATTTTACCCATCGTTTCATCAAATGAGCCTTGAATTAACGTGCCGAATGGTTCTTTGAATTTCGTTCGGAGCTCTGGTGTTATAACGTAGTCTGACGTCATTGTTTCAGCCTTAGTGAACAAACAGTTTTAGGGTCGTATGAAGTTACCGTTCTGCGCCCGAAACTTTTCTTAGCGCACTTTTAATGCGTATCTGCCTTTCTCTTTTATGTTCATGGCTTTTGCAATAACCGAGTTATCTGGGTCAAACATGACGACTAAGCCGCTGTAGTCTTCGCTAAAACTTGTGGATCTGCATTTAGAGCACACGTTTTCTTTAGTTATAAAATGGCAGTTAATGCATGCTTTTTCACTCATTTCAATTCACTCCGTTTACTCAGCTTTTTCTTTGTTTTCCGCTTGTTTCTTCTCTGGTTTCTTTTCAGGCGCCTCAGCTGTCTCCTTTAACCAGTCAAGTTTACCTAAGAACGGCTGCCTAGCAGTGACGCCTATTTTCCCTGAGCTTCCTGCCCTGCCAAGCGAGACTGCTGTTATTCTAACGCGCACTTGCTCGCCTGCTGTTAGTTTTCTTTTACTTTCTTTTCCCAGCAGTACTCCCTGTTTTTCATCGTAAGAGATGTAGTCATCCATAAGTTGTGAAACATGAAGTAACGCGTCTACTGGCCCGATGCGTACGAAAGCGCCGAAATCTGCGATTTCAACCACGTCGCCCTCCACAACTTCTTGTATTATCGGGTAGAAAGTTAATAGAGAAAATAATACTTTATGGTAGGTTGCTCCGTCGCCTGGAATTATCTTGCCGATGGGGCTTACTTCTATTGTTGTAACTGCGATGACGTAGCCTAATTCCTCATCTACAACTCCTTCATACTTCTGCTTTACCTGTTCACGGCCAACTTTTTCTAAAGGGTTGCCGAAGGTTTCGGGTGGAATACGGATTGTGTCCTGTAAGGTTATGAGCTTAAACATAGTTATATCAACCCGTCTATCTCTAGACGCGATTTTTGTCTCACATAAATCACTGGCACACTTATATCTCTTAGCTTCCTTCGCAGTTGCCTGTCGTTGGTGAACACAGGGGAATTCCAAGCTCTGGCAACCTTAACTATTGCATCGTCAGTCGTCAACTTTTCATCTTCCTTGACCGTAACGATTTTGCATTTTTCGGCAAGTTTCAACGCGTAAGCGGCTTGCCTGCGAATTTTCGGTGAATCCTTTTTTGTCAACAATTCAAGTTCGCTTTTAACAGGCGACAGCAAAATAAAATCAACCTTCCGATTCAACAGATGCTCAGCTTCAACGAAAATATCAATTTTAAACTCCAGCGGAACAAATAATGCGTTTGAATCTAAAATAACTTTTAGGGCTTCATTTACCTTAGGTGAAGCTGTCACTTTCCACGGCTCCTATTTCCTGAAAGTCGTTTTTTGTATGGTTAAACATTTCGTTCATAACTTTTATTCCAGATGATATATGGCAGCGTATTCGTAAAATTGCTATCAGTTTAAATACTTGCGCTAATGACTTGAGCAACAGTCAGGTGAAAGTATGCTTAACGAGAAATCGTGTGGCGCTGTGGTATTCAACAGAAAGGATGATGCCACCAAATATCTTCTTCTTAATTACGCAGCGGGCCACTGGGATTTTGTTAAAGGCAATGTTGAAGTTAATGAGAGCGAAAAAGAAACAGTTATTCGTGAATTAAAAGAGGAAACAAGCATAAGTGGCGCCCAATTCGTAGATGGTTTCAGAGAAGTAATCGCTTACTTTTACAGGCGACAAGGCTTAACAGTACATAAAGAAGTTGTATTCTTCCTGATGGAAGCGTACACCGATAAAGTGGAGTTATCTTTTGAACACGTAGGTTATGTTTGGCTGGATTATCAGCATTCCATGGAAAAACTTACTTTCAAAAATGCTAAAGATGTCTTGCAAAAAGCCCGCGATTTCCTAAAGAAAAACGGTTAATAAAACCGACAGAATAAGCGACGTTGCTCACTTTACGATAAGTCCATATCCAATGAGTCTCCAGCGGGCAATAATTTTCCTGCTGATGGCAACTCTGGAATCTGGCAACGCACAAATTGGTCTTGTCAACTTTACTTTAATCACGTTTTGTTTTATTGAAACGATTTTTCCAACGTTTACAGCTGCACCTATGTGAAGCAACAAAGCTTCATCAGGATTAAATTTTTCAACTTTCAAAAGCTCTTTTGTTCCTACGGCGCGCTCCAAAACATGTGTTTCTAAAGTTAGCTCTGTCAATGTTGGCGGAAGCAATCCTGCTTTTCCAGCGATGCTGCCTGTTAAGCCGTCTGCCTTTGAATATGAGGGGTCAAGTAGTGTTCCTACTCCGATTAAGCCTCCGCAAGTGGCTTCTTTCACGCTTTGTTCGCCAGAGTGCAAACTGACTATTTCGCTGATTAATGGGTCGTAAACGGTTTTGCCTTCTCTTTCAGCGCTGATGCCTGGGCGAATTTCTATTTCTTCTCCAACAACAAATTTTCCTTGAGCTATTGTTCCTCCGATGATGCCGCCTTCTAGCTGCTCTATGGTTGTTCCTGGCTTGTTAATGTCAAATGAGCGAACAATGTACATCAGCGGCGGCTTAGTTTCGTCCCGTTTAGGCGTGGGAATGATTGTTTCAATAGCATTAAGGAGCACGTCAATGTTTATTCCGCGTTGAGCTGAAATTGGAATGATAGGTGCTTTCTCTGCAACTGTGCCTTTAACAAAATTTTTGATTTCTTTATAGCTTTCTTGTGCTCTTTTCTCGCCTACAATATCGATCTTGTTCTGAACAATAATTAGGTTCTTTATGCCGCTAACTTCAGCGGCTGCAAGGTGCTCTCGTGTCTGCGGTTGAGGACACGGCTCGTCAGCTGCAATAACCAAAATCGCGCCATCCATTATGGCTGCGCCAGAAAGCATAGTTGCCATTAAAGCTTCGTGTCCGGGTGCGTCAACAAAGCTTATGGCTCGAACAAACTGTGCTTCAGAATTACAGTTTTCACAGTAGGGCTTAATTGTGTAGTTTTTGGGCGGCTCGCATTTTGGGCATTTGTAAATAGGCATGTTTGCGTAGCCTAGTTTTATGGTGATACCTCTTTTGAGTTCTTCACTGTGCCTTGATGCCCAAACGCCAGTTAACGCTTGTACTAATGTTGTTTTTCCGTGGTCTACGTGACCTATAGTTCCAATGTTGACTTCTGGCTGCTTAGGTAAGGCTTTAGTGGTGTCACTCATCTTATTCTCTTCTTTAAATAAATTTGATGAATTATGAAAGAACTATGGAGGTTATAAGGTTTGAGCATACACTATGTCAAAACTTGCGCTTATTTTGCAGCTGGTTTAGCTTTAGTTGCAGGAGCTTTTGCGGTTGGCTTTTCAACAATTTTCATGTTAATCTGAACGATTTCATCTGTTATTGTGCTTCCCCGAACAGTTTTGCGTTTTCTTTCTCCCTTCTCCTTTGGGCGAAAGCCTGCTCCGCCGCTGAGAACAACGCTTCGGCGAACGCCGCCATGAACGTTTCTACTCATGGGGACTCCATCTTTGTCTGAGCCGCCCCTTATCTGCACTTTGTTGGCTGGTAAATCTACTACTGTGCCGTCTATTATTTCTCCAATTCTTCTACCTATGAAGGGTGCTGCCCGCGCGTCTTCAAGTTCAACAACTTTTGAAGTTCCCACTTCAGGGTCGGATACTATTACCTTGAATTTTGCCATTTTGCTGATTAACTCTCCAGCGGAGAATGAAATTGGCTGCTCTCTCTATTAAGGATTTATGAAGTTTATTGCCGCAATACGGACTTTTTACTGGAGTTTAGGTTATCTAGGCAAAAGCTTTAATGCATCGTTGAAGTCGTCTTTTGGCTATGTGGCGGCTGGGGTTCTTCTTCCATGACATGGCCTTCGGATTGCTGACTGTCTTCATACCGCTCTATCTGGTTTTCCACTTCAGCACCTCAAGCTTGAACCTATTGGGCGGTCCATTGCTTGCCTTGGGAGTGATGACTTCCATAGCGATTTTCTGCTCGATCCCTGCCTCGTTTCTGTGGGGTTATCTATGCGATGCGACCCGCCACTACAAGATCTTCATTTTGCTTGCTTTCGCGTCGTTAGCCATTATTCTTTTCCTCATGTCGCTTCCGTTTGCTCAGAACCTGATTGTCTTCGTCGGGCTCTATGTTGCCATGCAGATGCTTCATGTGGCGCATGAATCTCCTAAGAACGTCCTCGTCACTGAGCATTATAGCCGCAATAACTGGGAGAGAACATTTGGCTTCTACGAAGGCATCACTGAGATCGGCACCATCTTGGGCTTAGCCATCGGGATAATTCTATTTGCATCCACAATGGGCTTCTCTGTTCTGTCGATGTATACGCTTTATCTATGCAGCGGCTTAAACGTGGTCGCTCTTGTTTTGGCGGTGTTGCTGGTCGCGGATCCCTTGATGATTTTTGAGAGGCGCCTCGTCGGCATCGAGAGGAAGATGGATTATGCCAACCGCGGTTTCGAGGGTTCATCGAAGCTTATGGATGGTCTGCGGTGGGATGGCTCGCTTAAGGAGGCCAGCTTCGCCGGGTTCGTCTGCGGGATTGTTTTGTTTTCTCTTGCCACGAGCCTCTTCTTTACGCCGCTGCCTATTTTTCTCAGGCAGGGTTTACGCTTGTCGACTAGCCTTGTTTACGTAGCTTACATCTTGAATTCTGTTGGTTCAACAACTGGCTATTTCTTGATCGGTCGCAAAGCCCAGTCGATGGACATCAGAAAGCAGATGCCTCGCTTCGTGCTCCTACGCAGCATCCTCATATTCATGCTTGTCGGCGTTATCCTCTTTGCCTTTTCCCGCACAATCATGACCTGTGTTCTGCTGATCTTTATCGGGTTCGCCTACGCAATGTACTACATCATGATGATTTCGCTTTCAATGGAAGTCATCCCTCAAGGCAAAGCAGGGCTTTTCGACGGCATGGTCAGCTTAGGCTCGGCGTTTGGCGCCTTCCTCGGGCCGTTCCTCGCGTTCCACTTGAATTACCTGCCCATGTTCGTTGTTACCGCGGTTGTGTTTTTGGCTGCGTTCATCACCCTGAAACTTTTCCGATAACTAACGAATTATCCTATTTTTTCATGCCGGCAACTTATTGCTTAAGAAATAAAAAATTTTGCAGATTTAAAAAAAGGAAAAATTGGTTGAGCTTTCGCTCGGTATTATTCTGTGTGGACTCTGTAGAGGTCGATGTCTTCGCGCATGGCTGGTGTCAGTTCAAGGAAGTCGCGTATTGACCGTTCAATGTCTTTGGATTGGGTGATGTATCTGCCGACGATGAGTATGTCTGCGCCCTGCTCTAAGGCTTCTTTGGCTGTTTCTGGGACGATTCCGCCTGCAACCGCGATGAGGAATTTCTTGTTGGGGAATGCTTGCCGAATGATTTTTATGCGTTCAAGTCCGCAGGTTCTGCCGCTTTCTTGGTCGATGCCTCGGTGGAGTATAACGACGTCTGGGAAGTCTTTCAATCCTGTGAGCTTTGATAGTGGGTCGTCGACGTTTAGCATGTCAACTATGGCGTAGATTCCCATGCGTTTGGCTTCATGGACAAAGGCGTCGAGGGTTTCGGGGGGTGCAAGCCCTGATGCGACAACTGCGTCGGCGGTGTCTTCGTAGGCGATGTCTGCTTCGACTTTTCCAACATCCAATGTCTTGAGGTCGGCTATGATGAAGAAGTCCTTGGCGACTGTTCGGAGGTCTTGGATGATGCGTGTGCCGTAGCGCTTAATCAGTGGTGTGCCGACTTCTATGATAATGCGGTCGCTGCCAGGAATTTGGGCGATGATCTTCTTAGCGTTTTCAAGTGATGGATTATCAAGAGCTATCTGGACGTACGGGGGTCTCCATAGGCGTGGAACTTTGAAGCCCATTATCGGGTGTTTGCTGCGGTCTTTCTCGTAGATGATCTTCTCAAGTGACGGGTAATTCTTTAACGCCCTTGCAAGCGCCATCTTGGTTGCGCCGTAATTGTACTGGTAAATCTTGCGGTAGTCGCTTGCTTGGGGGTGGATGAAGACACTGCAGATGATGACCCAGCTGTCAAGTTTGTCGGCGGGGATAACTCCTTCTTCGGCAGAATCAGCGATAGCCTTGGCAACTGCTGCTTGTGCTGGACCAAAAATTTTTCCTGTATCTGCCATGTTCTTAACGGTTACTTTCGGTACAATTAGCGTGTGGGGTTTCGGTGGTAAATTCGGTCTTATTACTGCCAGCAGTGGCGTGTGACCGGCTGATAGGTTTGTCATGCCGTTGGCGAATGCTTGGCCGACAGGTCCGTCTTTGTCGCCTATCATGAGGTCGATGTGGGCAACTTCGTTTCCTTCTCCGACGAGAGATTCGCCGATTAAGTAAACGCTTCCTGAATTGTCGCCTTGTGCTTCTACACCTGCTGTCGGCGTGCGATCAATAATTTCTTTGAAATCGACATTAAACTCTTTTAACCACGTGTAAAGTGTATCTCTGTGGATCTCCAGTTCTTTGGCAGTGCCGACGATTGTCGGTTTTGTCGGCTTATTTTTTAAGCCAACTTCTTTTTTTGCTGCTTCAGTCAATATTTTTATGAATTCTTCTCGAGTTTCTGGTTTTTTAACCTCTGCTCCCGACATTTTTTTTAGCCTCAGCGCTCTCTGTAGACTTTCTTGTATATAAAAATGTCGGAAGATTTGAAAAATAATAAAGTTCATTGCCTTGATTTTAGCGGTAAACTGCCGTCTAATTTGCTGTTTTTTTGGGGCAGCGCCAACAACTCGTGCTTCAGAGTAAAGTTTAGCGGTAAATCTATATACCTTGAAGTTTTATTGAATGCAACCTGTGAGGCAATCGGATGTCACGGACAGACTGGGCATGCTTAGGAATATTTATACTTGGTTTTTTGCTGTTTCTATACGGGGCCAACATTTATAACGCAATCATCGGTTACGCAGGCATTTTCCTGTTTATAGGCGCGGTAGCAGCCTATCTTGTTAGTTACATATACAAGGAATTGACTAAGACACCGCCCGATCAAAATCCGTAAATTTCGCCGTATTTTTTATTTAGGTACTGCAGATATGGTTCAGAATTTAGTTTTCTTCCGGTCGCTTCCTTGATTAATTCCTCTGGGTCATAGAGGTTTCCTTGGCTGTGAATTTTTCTCTTTAGCCAATGGTTAACATGATTTAGTTTTCCCGAAGCAAGTTGATTGCGCCAATCTGGCAACTCTTTAGCAATTGCAACCGTTATTTGTCCACTGTAAATGTTGCCAAGTGCATAGCTTGGGAAATAACCGTACAAGCCGCTTGCCCAATGCGTATCCTGCATCACTCCTTCCGAGTCATCTTTAACTTCTACGCCCAGATAATCAGCATATTTCTGGTTCCATGCTTCAGGAAGCTCGTTCACCTCGATTTTACCTGAGAAAAGGTCTCTTTCAATTTCAAAGCGGATAATTACATGCAAGTTGTATGTCACCTCGTCTGCTTCAATGCGGATTTTTGAGCGCTCAACCCTGTTGATGGCTCGGACAAATTCTTCTAATTCAACTTTTGCAAGGATAGGCGCTGCTTTTTTGATTTTAGGCATAAAGCTTGTCCAAAACTCTTTCGAACGGCCAATTACGTTTTCGTAGAAGCGGGACTGCGATTCATGGATGCCGTATGAGCAGGTTGAGCCTACGGGCTGGTACATCCATTTTGGGTTGAGGTTCTGCTCGTAGAGTGCATGCCCGCTTTCATGGAGCACGGAGAAGATGGAACTTGCATAATTGCCCAGGTAGTAATGGGTAGTTATTCGCACGTCGTCATAGTAGCCTGTGGTGAAGGGGTGCTCTGTCTCATCAACTCTGCCGTGAGCTTTCGGTGAAGAGGTGTCGTAGCCTAAAGTTTGCGTTAACAGCTGCGTTATTTGGCGTTGATTCTCAATTGGAACCGGCAGATAAAGCACCGATGTATCTGGCTTAACTTGGCGCTAGCTTCAATTTTGCTTATTAACTGCTTTATGCCCCTCTGAAGCTGGCTGAACGTTGCCGTAATTTGGTCTGCTGTCATTTTTGGCTCAAAATTGTCAATCAACGCTTCATAGGGCGTTTTGGTTTCCTTAACTTTCATCAGGATTTCCGCCGCTTGCCTGCTTAAATCCAGAAGTTTTTGCAAGTCAGCTTTGAAGAGGTTAAAGTTTTTTTGAGCTTTAGCTTTTTTCCACACGTTTACCGTTATTGCTTCTTGCTTGGCAAGGTCAGCCACTAATTTTTCAGGTAAACTGGTTTGTTCGCGGTAGCTTTTGTTGATGAGGTAGATGTTGCGTTTTTCCAGCTTGCCCCAACGATTGGTAATCTGGGCTTGCCTGAATGGCGTTTAAGAATTTTCCAATCTCCGGGTCAGTTGCCAACTGGTGCTGGATTCGGCTTAAAAGTGCAAGTTGCTCGCTTCGCTGCTCCACCGCGCCCGGAGGCATCTTGGTCTCCATGTCCCAGTGAATTATGCCCTCAGCGGTTCCAAGCACTGTGGAATCTTGAGTTTTTTCTAAAAGTTTTCTGTAAACTTGATTTATATTTCCATTCAAACGTTTCCCTCTGAACTGCTTGGTTACGGCAACCAGCTTTATGTTATTCGTGAAAACAGAGTAAATTCTTCAAAGTAATAACGATTCCTCTATTACAGATAACTGCGTGGCTTCTTGAGGGTAACAAGCGTTAAATATTGGTTGCACATAACACGAGTTTATGTCCCGAGAATCATATCCTACTGCAGCTTTCACATTGTCGCTTATAGCTGGAATATTTGTTCTGTTAGGCGGTTTAATCGTAGCATTGATAGGCGCCGTCTTCACTTTCTTTGCGTTTGGCATTGGAGCAATCGTAGGCATCCTTGGACTCGTATGGGGTATAATTATCATAGTAGGCGCTAATAACCTCCGTGCTCACCCCGAGCAACATGTAACTTGGGGAGCAATTATCTTGGTTTTCTCGCTAATCAGCTGGGTTGGCGCAGTCGGAGGTCTACTCATTGGCTTTTTACTGGGCCTCATCGGAGGAATCTTGGCCATAGCTTGGCAACCACCGCAGACTACATCAACCCCAACTTATGCCTCGCCTTCACCGCCCCCCTCAACGCCGACGATGCAGGCAACACGTTACTGTCCCAACTGCGGCGCACCTGTACCGCCAAACAGCACCTTTTGCCCAAACTGCGGAAAACAACTAACCCAATAAAAACCCATTTCTTTTTTTATTTTTGAACCTTAATCATCCAGTAAAAAACATTGGTACCTACGCGGTACATCTTTTTACACATATTTTCAATAGCCAAAAAGTAACTGCCCCGCCTTTGGTTTAAACCTTAAACTATAAGTGAAGCCTTCAACACATTTTATTATGAGTGCTATTTTATGACTGAAACATCAAAAGGTAAAAAAGTCAAAACCTCCAACCTGCCTGAAGCTTCATCTCTGCATGAAGAATCCATAAGTGGCTTAGAAGTCGGTAAGGAAGTGGGCAAAGAAGTCTGTCAAATATGCGGAAAAGCCTTCAGAACCCACAGTGAACTCGATAGGCACGTGGAAAACGTGCATGGGGCACCCGAAAAAACTCATACACGACCCCATAGGGTAGAATAATCTGGTGCTCCGGCCGGGATTTGGACCCGGGTCGCCGACTCGAAAGGCCAGTATACTTGACCGGACTATACTACCGGAGCGCTTTTCCTAAAAGCATCAAGCAGAATGCTTTTTCACATCGAATAAACCTTACCCTTCAAGAATTGGGCTTTAGCTAGATTGTGCTTTGTTGTTTTGGTTTTTCGGCTTAAACAAAAATCCAGTTATTTGCTCAACAAGTTTGCCTTGGTTCTTGAGGGTTTTCTCGAGTTCCTCTATTCTTTTTTCCAGATCGTTTGAGATGATTTTGCCTTCGATTCTGTTTGCTGACCGGAACATCAGCAGCATTCTGAAAACGTCTGCAATGGCTTTTTCTTGCTCGTCAACCGATGCAGGTTTTATTCCTGCGATAATTGATAACTGGTCCACGTAGTGTTCTTTAATTTTTAATTCCGCGTTAACAGATGGGTCTGTTGGAAACGCGATGCTAAGCGGCGTCTTTTTGGCTAGTTCAGCTGCCGTTGGAAAACGGATTATTATGTCTCCCCTAATCCATGAAGAAACAAATTCGACGACGAATTTCCGGATCTCATTTTGACTGAAAAGCAGCGTTGGCTCTGGTTTTGGTTCAGTTTTCTTTTTAATTCTTACACTTATGACTTTTTTGTCCGAGTTGTTTTCCATGGTCGTCCCCTTCCAGCCTTCGGGTTCTTCTACTTTTCTTCTTATGCAAGGACTAGTATTTAAGAAAAATTATTCCCATAGGTTTGCTTTTTGTGGCTGGATTTTTGCACAAATAGTAGGGGGGTCTATAGGTAGGTAGGCGGCTTTGAGTCGGGGTTTGTTTTAGGTTGATTTTTTGGTTTGGGGGTTAAATCAAGCATTTATGGCGTGTGGTTCCCCAAAAAACCCATATAAAGCACCTTCTTTCTCTTACCGTCTACTCCCTCGTTGTGCTACATAATCCGATTCGGCCAAAACATGATTCAACATAGCGCGGCATAGAACTGAACACTCGCATTTTGCATGCTGAACGTCGCCTTTTCATTTACAAAAAGAAGCTTTCTAATGCAAATGCAGCCGATTTAAAGCCAATTGGTCTTGTGCTGGAAATGTTTTTACACCCCAAACACAATCGTTCTATTCAAGCCGGGGTGGCGGAGTGGTTAACGCGCCAGCCTCGAGATCCAAATTTGCACAAAAGGGGCTGTGCCAAAAATGACAAGCCAGCTGGTGGGCTTCGTGCTCGCAGGGGTTCGAATCCCTTCCCCGGCGCCATTTTTTAGAGCTAATTTCAAGGCTATTTTATAGAAACAAACATGATTTTGCCTTATTTGGCATTGCCCAGAAAAAGGTTGAAATTCGAGATGCATTTTTTACTAGTAAAAGCTAAGCGAATTCGCAACTTAGTTCTATTCAGGACAAATATCGTTCGGTATAGAATTTAGTCGGTGAAGCCGCTGGGTCTCAGACCCAAATGGGTTCGGAACCATACATCAAAACCAGCTACTTTTGAGAAAATACTGGAAAAACAAGCCTCAGAAACCATTTTTAGCCGGAAGTAAATCGGGCGGGATTTGAACCGTGTTGGGTTCAAACCACAGTCAGTTAGAGCAGAAAATTATTAAAATGATCAAAGCCGGAACCTCTCAAATTGATATTAACGCAGTCTGAGCGTACCGAACTTAACTCCCAGGTATGAGCCCCTATGGTTCATTTGTGCGTTTACACATGTTTCCCGGCACAGAACCACGGTTGGAACAGCGGGGTAGTTTCAATTTTGAGATGTCACTTATTGAAGCGAATTGCTTGAAGAGATAAGGTTGAGATTTCAAGCACTATGACCCGAATGGCACAGACTTACTCCATTACATTTTTGTCGATCCAACACGCAAGCACGTTAAACATGAAATCGTTTTTTTATATCCTCCTACTTTGATGTCGTTTCTAAAGTCAAACACGAGACCCTGAGGGCTCTTGTGAAGCTTAGCTACTCCAAACGCGCTTAAGACCCCATTTTTACGGCTACAAATTTTGAAGGTAATTGATTAGCTTTTGAAATTCTCCGGTTTTTTTCATCTGCTCCTTTTGAAGCATTTCTACTATGCTGGACTTGATGTAGAGTCCGCCAGGAGGATACAGCTGACGGGCAACTAAGGTAAAGACTTTGCAGTTTTCTTTTCCTATCACCTCTTCTTTAAATCGCCATTTGTAAGGAGTTCTGGGTGGAAGTAGCGTTTCAGAAAGAACGACAACAGCAAAATTCCTTACATTGGTAGTTCCTTCAAGTTCATTGAATTTAACGCGCAGCACCTTGTTAGGGTCTTCCCGCTTTCCGTTTTCCATAGTTTTGCCGCCGACGGCGTTGTTCTTAATCTCTATTACCATTTTCACATTGCCAGATGGGAAGGTTTTTTGGTTTGGGTTAACGCCGTTCTTTAGAAGAAGCAGATCGTTTTTGATTTTAGATCCTTGAATTGTGACGTTTGGATTCATTGAAAGGTTAAGGTTTCTTCTTAAGAGGTGATTGCGTATGACTATTTCCGTTGCATTTCCAGATTTCTCGCGAGTTGTTTTGTCGATTTTTTGTTTCTGAAATTCTTCACTAACTTCGATTAATATCGTGTATTCTTCATCATTAGCCGTTAGTATTGGTTTCTTGGAATAATTGGACATGAATACAATATTATGCCTTTAACATAAAAAAACTAACGTAACTCGCCTACACAAATTCCACAATAAATATTGCATGTTCAGAGCTCACTAACTCAAGATGGTTCTTTCGAGTTTTAGACAACAAGGCGCCTATAAAATTAGAAACGGAATTATTTAGTTATCTAACTCCTATCTGGACTTTTGTCTTTCAAGTCTAGGAGATTTTTTATCCTTGCGTTTAGCATCTCTATCCTTCTTCTTCTGAGGCTGAGGTTTTCCCCGATCTTGTTCTCCGGTTTCTCCTTTCTTACTCATGTAGCTATCTCCTTCTGATAAAAGAAATGACTCATTCTGGTTCATGAAGTTATCTTCGTGTGCGCTAAAAAGTCAGTGACTTACCAACTCTATTCTTAAAGATTAGAATTTAGAAAATTAGAAACTCAAAATCGATGAATCAAAAGGTCTTTAATTGCTTCGAATTAGCCAAATCCCAAGTAAAACACATAATACAAATGACGAAAACTCGATGATCGCTCGCTTTGGCTTCCTGTATACTTGTTATAGCTGAAACCGACGCAATAAAGCGAAACTTTTTGGATGGCGCAAATTTCTCGCAAACATGAAACACACGTTTGAACAAAACGTCTAAGGAGAAGTTATGCGTGATGAACAAATCGAAGACCCGGGAGGCAAAACGGATAAGGGCGCAGGACAGCTTGATAGTGCAGGAGGGGCAATCAAAATAAAAAGCAAAACAAAAAACAAACCGAAAAACGAAACAAAAAAACAAACAAACCAAACGAAAAACAAAACAAAAAAGGAATGGAAGCAGAGATAAAAAAGCACTGAAAAGAAAAATGACAACGCACGCCCAAAATAGGGCGGAGTTACACTGAAACATTCTCAGGCTGCTCTGTTGTTTAATCGCTTTATAGGGCAGTTGCGTATTGTAGGGCAGTAACGTTATGATTAAATGGTGATGGTAAATGTCGGAAAAATCAAAAATTGTTTTCGTTGGAAAGAAAATGCCAATGGACTATGTTCTAGCAATTATTACAGGCCTGTCGGCGAGCGATGCTAAAGATATAACCTTGAAGGCCAGGGGACAAGCAATAACCACGGCTGTTGATGCAGCTGAAATAACGAGAAATCGCTTCCTAAAAGACCTGAAAGTAAACAAAATCGTGATAGGAACAGAGGAGATGCCGCCGAGAGAGGGCGAAACCAGAGCACGGATGGTTTCAACAATTGAAATAATGCTTACAAAAGCGTAGGAATACTTTGTGAAACACGTGCTAAGTAAACATAACGGCGAGATACGTTTTGGTCTTCTGTCGCCCGATTAAAAATCCCGTTGCAGATCCAAGACAACTTTGCTTTCTCTGATTAGACGCGCCACAGATTATGTGGCAGTAGTTAAAGATGGAAAGCCCAACGTAAAGAAAGTCCAACTTAAAGAGCACATTTATGAAAACAATGACTTTGGTGAATTGCTAGATAGGGACGTGGCAACATGACTTTGAATAGGAGTAAACCTTGGTGTAACTATGAATTGCCCTGCTTGCGATAAAATTCTTAAACGAATAGAGGGTGTATGCGGCGAATACATCTGTATTAATCCTGCATGCCTTGAAAACAAGAAAGCACGCGTGAAGGGATACGCAGAGTTTTATGGACTTACTCAAGCAGACATAAACGCAAACTATCACTTACACTTGCCAAAAAATAGGAAACAGAAATAGCCAAACACCAAAATAAAATAAAATATAAATAAGGAGAATATACAACCTGTGAAAAACTTGAATAACGTTTTATGTCCAAGGTGTTCTTATTGTGGTAGCACTCGCCTTGAAGAAGATGAAGATGTCGTTAAGTGCCTTGATTGCGGCATGGGGAAGTATAAGCAAGGTAGGCATAAGAAGTATTGTAAATAATTGCTAAAGTAATGATATGGAAAAAAATGGAAAATTTTACATGTTCGAATTCAATAGCAATCCGCGTAGTAATTGGGGAAGCAATCAACCTTACGAGTGCCTTCGGTGCGGAGCAACCACGATGGGTGAAAACATAGAGGAGAGAAACGGCTTAATCAAATGTATCGTATGCGGATACAGAGTTTTAAAGAAGACGAAGCCCCCAGTTGTAAAGAGAGTTCTCGCAAGATGATATAAGGCTGAATCGCCGTCAGCGTAAATTGACGTTTATCTGTCCCTTCCGGAATTACACTACAAAAGGCGCAGGCTTCTGCAGCCTTCGAACCTGATTCATAAAGCTCCTATACCAATTCTCAATTTCTGGCGATATGCTCGGCGGAACCTCCTCCATAGCTTTCTCAAAATCGCTGAAGGTAACCTCTTTTGCGTTGCTGTCTCTTCTCAAAGCGTTCATGGCGGCCTCCCTGCATACGGATGATATATCGGCGCCGGAGTAACCTTTCGTCATGCGATGCTCCTTGATGTCCACATCATTTGATAGTGGCATGTTCTTCGTATGAATCTTGAAGATTTCAAGCCTGGCCGCTTCGTCGGGTTCTGGAACATAAATTAGCCGATCGAATCTGCCTGGCCTTAATACGGCTGAGTCGACAATATCGGGCCTATTTGTCGCAGCTATAACTATGATGTCTTCTAAGGGCATTATTCCATCCATTTCTGTTAAAAGCTGGCTGATGACGCGTTCAGTTACTCCGCTGTCGCCGTCACCCTGCCCCCTCCTTGGAACAAGAGAGTCAACTTCATCGAAGAATATGACCGCTGGCGAAGCCATTCTAGCCTTCCTGAAGATCTCTCGAATAGCCTTTTCAGACTCGCCAACCCACTTAGAGAAAACCTCCGGACCCTTAATCGAAATGAAGTTTGCCTCGCTCTCAGTTGCAACAGCCCTAGCCAGCATTGTCTTCCCACACCCAGGCGGGCCTATTAACAGTATACCTTTAGGCGGCTGAATCCCCATTCTCTTGAAGACTTCAGGATTTTTCAGCGGCCACTCAACAGCCTCCTTTAACTTCTCTTTAACCTCCTCCAAGCCTCCCACTTCATCCCAATGAACAACCGGAACTTCCACAGCAATCTCCCTCATAGCTGTAGGCGTAATCTCCTTGAAGGCGTTCATGAAATCATCTATCCGAACCTCCATCTTCTCCAGGACGCTGGGAGGTATTCGCTCTTCCTTCAGATTTATCTCGGGAAGATACCTAAGTAGAGCTTTCATAGCTGCCTCTCTACACAGGGCGGCCAAGTCAGCACCCGTGTAACCGTGCGTCCGCTCAGCAAGCACCTTTAAGTCAACATCACGGGCTAAGGGCATACCTCTGCTATGAATCAACAATATTTCATGACGCCCCCGCTTGTCTGGGGTCCCTATCTCTATCTCGCGATCAAACCTCCCAGGCCTCCTGAGAGCTGGATCCAAGGCATTCGGCCTGTTTGTTGCACCTATTACTATGACATTTCCTCTACCAGTCAATCCGTCCATGAGAGATAGAAGCTGAGCGACAACCCTTTTCTCCACTTCACCTGTAACCTCCTCACGTTTGGGCGCGATGGAGTCCAACTCGTCTATGAGTATGATGCTCGGAGCGCTTTTATGAGCCTGTTCAAATATTTCTCGAAGCTTCGCCTCCGACTCCCCATAGAACTTACTTATTATCTCAGGCCCGTTTATTGAGAAGAAGTTTGCGTCAGACTCATTCGCTACTGCTCTAGCTAGGAGTGTCTTTCCGCAGCCGGGTGGGCCGAGCAGTAGAACCCCTTTCGGAGGATCTATTCCAAGCGTCTGGAAAATCTCGGGATGCCGCATTGGAAGTTCAACCATCTCCCTTATGCGTTGAATCTCCTCCTCCAAGCCTCCTAAGTCCTCATAGGTGATACGTGGTACACCTTTAGTTTCCGCCGCAGGTTCAGTCAATATCTTCAATGTAGTATCGTGGGTCATCTTTACTATTCCTTGGGGCTGCATCTTCGCAACAGTGAACTGAACAGAATGACCAAGCATCATAACGGACGTCGTGTCTCCCTCAACAAACGTCCTATCGATAAGTCTGTTCTTCACAAAATTTGCGAAGTCTTCGTCAACGTTCAATCGCATATCTACTGGAGCAAGCACTATGCTCAGGGCATTTTTAACTTCAGCCTTGCGAACTACAACGTAATCGTTTATTGATACGTCAGCATTTTTACGTAAGACCCCATCGATTCGCATAATGTCTGGATCCTGGTCTTCAGAGTACGCTGGCCAAGCGATCGCGGACGTTTTTTTCTTCCCTGAGAACTCTATTATGTCTCCAGATGAAACCCCTAACTTTTGCATTGTTCTCGGGTCTATTCTAGCGATTCCTCTTGCCACATCTGTCTGTCTGGAATCCAGAACTTTCAGCTGAACTTCGCTCAATTTTCAACGCTCCATTAAACATATTTCTGATAAAAGCACTAAATCCGTTCTCTCAACATCATTAGAACATATTGTGATTCGGTAAGGGTGTCAGGACACTTTCTTAGATATAAACTTGGCAATTTTCTGAAAGTGAAGCTAGTTTTCAGCGCACACGCTGATTAGTTTAATTCAATTTTTTCTCGGTTGTTATTTGGCTTCACTCTTCTTAGTTGTTATTAACTTTCGCCCTTCTTCTTAGTGTCTATATAGGTTTTCTTTTTCACTTTCTTTCTAATCGGGCAATTAAGTCGAATACTCGATTTGCACCTGCGGCAGTTTTTAACTAAACCTGCTCTTAATTGGCACATTTTCATTTACCTCTTTTCTCATGCTTATACTCAATGCGCTTATGTTTATACTAATGCTTTTTTTAGCTTAATTTTTTATTTTTGCAATAGTTAAGCAATTAATTAAAATTAACTATTCACTATATTTGCCAAACTCAGATTTTAATTTGTCTCGGTGACTTGGTTTAGGCTTTTCTTTTTGCTCTGTCTAACTACCCTATGCGTTATAGCCATAACCTTTATCCTCGGTTTTTTCGTATTGAGGTTTCAACTGTTCACTTTTGCCTTTGCTCATAAATTCATTTAAACTTGTGTTATTGCGTAAACTACTGTCTAAATTAACAGCTAAAACCTTGCCCATTACTTTCTCTTCTAGCTTCTTTTGCTTTAGTTCTCTTTCTTTGGACTATCATGTTTCCATTTCTTTTCCTAACGTAAATTGCCCCACACTTGTTTGAATGGTACATTTTTTTCGGATCATACGTTTCAAATACGATACCGCAGGAGCAGGTTCTAATGAGAACTTTATTACTTAATCTTTCAAAGTTTTCCATACCACTCTACCCAACAATATTTACATTCAAGGAACTTATGAATAGCCTTATCCACATCATTATACTCAACGATTAAAGATAATAATTCCTTCTTTTCCTATTCCGTATTCCATGGATGCTCTTTTTCGTTAGTTCTTCTCTGGAATGGTAAGTTTTATTCGTAGAATATGAGGTTTTGTTCCTCCAATATTACATGAAGCTTATGCACTGCGTCATAAACGTCCTGTTCTTTCTTCGCCCCGGTACAAACAAGGCTCCCGCTTGCGAATATCAGTATGACCGCCTTAGGCTCGTCCATCCTATAGACCAAGCCTGGAAACTGCTCCGGCTCATACATCGTTTTTGTAAGTGAGGAAACTGTCTTATCCAAATCTACCTGTCCGCCTAGACTTGCAGAAGCAACGATGTTCACAACCTTCAAGTCCGGCTTGCTAACAATGATTATTCCGCCCATTTTCAGTTCTTTAACAACTTTCATGATTGCTCTGCGGGAGTCCTTTCCCGATTTTGCGCCTGTACAAATCATTTTACCAGAACTAAAAATCAGCGTGGCTGTCTTCGGTCTCTTAAGCCTAAACACTAATCCGGGAAACCGATCCGGATGATATTCTGCGGTTGGATAGCTCTTCGCAACCGCGTTTAAGTCAACTTTCTGATTTAAAGTGGCCGAAGTAACAATGTTCTGAATCTTAATTATGGCTTTAGTCTTCGGCATTAAACATCTCTTCCTATACTGTAGCGGATGCCTAAATACCCTTCACAAAAGCCTTACGTTGCCAGTATAGGGAAGCTTCCCGTACGTTCCCCATTTTTCTCTGATACATAAAATTGGCTTGAAGAAGGCTTCTTAGGAGGATAAGCAAGCTTTAACAGCGATTTCCATTCTATAACGACTAAGCGTTGACGTCAAGCGACGAGACGGTCGCGTCAAAGAATATTTCATATCCATATTCATTCACCGCTATAGCATCATTAGCGTTTTATAATATATTTTTTGCCGTACTACCTTTTTAACTATTTTAGCATGAACAAATAAAGCATGGAAAAATGCAAACAATCATAGTTTCCATATATTTACCAGTCCTCTTCTTCCCAACTTTAAGAACAGTTGAAGGAATCGTTGGAAGACTTAGAAAAACAAGGCAAAAAACCTTAACTCATTTTCTTTGGTAGGAAGACTTAAAGAACAAGTCAACATAACGCTAAAGGAGAGAAAAAAAATTGGAAAAATACAGTTATGACTTATTCACTCTTGACTTTTTCGTGGTTTTAGGTGAAAATATATGAAAGATTTTAAATGCCCAATATGTGGTGCTCCAACGGAAAAGGTTTGGGAAAATGCAATCAAAACAAGATACGGAATGAAATGCACGAAAGGCCACAAAAAAACAGGTGGCAAATCAGGTGATTCAATAGAGTACCCTACATTTCTTGTTCCAAGAGAAGAACTTGTCAAGTAAAGAATAGACGCTCTTTTAAGTGAAAAACATGTTACGGTCAGTTTCCTATCCAAAGTTGAAGAACAGATACCTTAACTATATCGAGAAGAATAGGAACTTTAAGAAGTTAGAACATGACACGGACAGCTATAAAAAAGAAATTGATGAATTAATAGCAAAAGAAAAAGTTCAGCGTGAAGTAATCAGTGAAACCCCGAGTGCAAAACCGTCAAAATACATAGTAGCATATATGGCAAAAGATGCCAAGTTTAGATGTATAAATGTAACTGGGAAGTGGCGCCGTCGAAAGGATTCGGACTTCTAAAGGGTTAAGTCTCTATGGTGTCAAACCCAAAAGAATTCAAAACCTTGGTTTTTCATGATTTTTAGTTCTAACGATTGCTTTAACGATAAGCTGCGTTCTACCGCCATAGTCAGAAAGAAGGTAAGCAAAACCTTAGCGGTTTACTAGTAAACTGGGGCTCGAATCCCTAACTCAGCGCCATTTTTCACACCGTTATTTGGGCTTATTTTAGCAAGCCCACGTCTGTTTTAGCTTTATGAAATCAGTTTGATATTTTACTCGCCTAAATTTTGCTTGCTTTTCTCGTTCAGTTCAGCGTTAATTCTGGAAATTTCTCGGCACCATTTTCTTCTCTCGTTATGATCTAAATTTAAGATTTCTTCGAGGCTCCAGTGGAAATAATATGAGATGAAGGCTACCTCACTGTACATTTGGTCAGCTGGGTAGCCCTTTATTCCCCCGGGTTGCTTATCTCCACTTTAAATTCTGTTTTACAATTGGGGCATGTGGCTTTTATTTCGGTGTTGCCTTCGCCGTTTATTTTGTTGTAGAATGCTTGAAGGTATGATAGGTCAGATGCAAAGAGGTTTTCGATAGTTTTAGTGGTTACCGAATTCAAGTCGCCGAGTTTAGTTATAACTCGAGACAACACTATGATGGTTAAGTAAGCGGGGTTTTGTTGAACTCTAGGGTCTTTCAAGGGAAGAATTTCATCAGCTGCCGTGGCAAGCCTCATAACGCCGTTTCGGTGCAGGTTCCCGTTTTCATCAACGAAGCCTTTTGGCAGGATAAACTCGTATTCTGTCTGAATCACCATCTAATCGCCTTCTTTGAAGCTACTTTGCTCGCTGCATTGATTCGAAGGCTATTTCGAGCAGTTCGATAGCTACTTCGTTTCCTTTGGCGTTCATGTCTGGGGCTTTGTATTTGCTTGGCCAAGCGTTTCCGAATTCCCATCTTGCAGCGTCGTTGCCTTCTTCATCCATAAGTACTACTGCTATATTCTTGCGTACTTTGGCTATTTGGCCCTGCTCGATTGCCTTTCGCCAGTTGTAGAGGTCCATGGAGGTTGTGATGCCCCATTTTAAGACAAGGTTTCCATGCTTAGTTAGGCCTGACAGTTTTCGAGCGTACAGAACAGGTTCAGAGCCTTCACGGTATTCTATCACGTCGCTTGTTGAATCAGGTATTGTGGCTTCACTGAAACCAGCTTGTTGAATTCCATCAATTTCAATACGGAATCTGAAGTTTCCGAACGGATCTTTTCTTTGTGACATTTGTTTTCACCTCGTTACTCCGTTGCTGCGGAGCCTCCTTGCCATTGAGCAATACGGAATATCACGAATTCGGCGGGTTTTGTAGGCGCTACTCCTATCACCACAATTAACCTTCCATTATCAATGTCGTCCTGTGTCATTGTTGTGCGGTCGCACTTGACGAAAAAGGCTTCCTCAGGGGTTGTTCCCATCAAGGCACCGCTTTTCCACTGTGTAGTGAGAAATTGCGAAATGGTTTGTTTAACTCTTGCCCAAAGCTTCTCGTTGTTTGGTTCAAAAACGACCCATTGCGTTGCTTCTTCAATTGACTTTTCCAGAAATATGAATAGTCGTCGTACATTGATGTATTTCCAAAGAGGGTCAGTGCTCATTGTTCTTGCGCCCCAGACTTTAATGCTGTTTCCATTGAAGATGCGAATGCAGTTTACGCCTATTGGATTAAGCAGGTCTTGCATACCTTTGCTAATTATAAACTGTATGCTGTCTGCGCCTTCGACAACCTCGTTGGCTGGAGCTTTGAACACTCCGCGGTCGTTATCTGTACGTGCGTAAATTCCCGCGATGTACCCGCCTGGTGGAACAAGAATCAAGGAATTTGAAACTGGATCAGTTATGCTTATCCAAGGGTAATAAAAGGCGGCATATTTTGAGTCAGCTGGTGGTGTAATCGGAGTAGTTTCATACAACTTTGAGTCGATGATTGCAAAACGGTCCTTGAGGTTTTCACAGTGGTCGATTAAAACGCCTGGAAGATCTTGCAGATCTTTGGCATTTGGTGAATAAATGATTGAGATGTCTTCAATTTCTTCGAAAGCAGTTAGGCCTTGCTTTTGACCTGGCGTGTTCGTGTCTGTTCGTTTGTAGTCTTCTATTGTTAGGGTTGGGTTCGGGCTCTCAATTTGGTACATTGAGGTTGCGTTGGGAGCAGTTGTCCATTGTCCATTTATTTGTGCTATACTGTTTTGGGTAGTACTGTCCACGTAAGTGCTCACTATAGGTTGTTGTTGATCTTTTCCTGTGCCGCTTGTTATCACAATAGTTTTGCCCGTGAAGTCAGCAGCCTTGCCTAAGTTTACGCTGTTGGTTGGATCAAAGATTGGTGACGCTACGGAACCTACATAGTTGCTGGTAATTGTGTAGGTCCAATTTTCATCTGGAACGGTGTTCCATTGCGAGTCAACTGTTGCAGTTTGTGAACTTTGATCGTAAGCGGTTACTTTCCTCGTTTGAGTATTTCCTTGGCCATCATCCAGAACGATCGTCATTCCTGTGTAATCTTTAACGAGAACGGTAGGTCCTAGATTTACCCGTTGTTCAGGGTTGACAGCTAATTTTACAACGGTTCCTTGGGCTTCGGTGATGGTAACAGTGAATTTGTAGGTTCCATCTGGGATTGGGTTCCATTTTGCGCCTACGACAGCGATTTTTGCTTTACCGTTGTAAGCGGTGATTGTTGCGTTTTGTGTGTGACCCTGGCCATCGTCTACTTCAATCTTGGCGCCCTTGTAAAAATCATCCACACTTGAAGCGTCTTTGCCGAGTTTTATGAGGTAAGCTGGGTTCTGGTCCAAGGCGATTACAGATGCCTCACTGGAGAATAAGTCATCAGCGCCGCTTTTAAGATGCTGAACCCAGTAGAGTACATATGTGCAAGCGCCACTAGTGTTAATTTTCCAGGCTGCGTTTGCGTCAATGCTTGCAGTAAGTGTTGAGGAGGTATAACTTACTACCTTCTGGATCTGTTTCTGCCCATTTTGGTCAATAACCTCGATCCATAAATCGTCCGTAACTAAGCTGCTTGGGGTTCCTTGGGCAAGCACTACTGCGTTACTTGTGAAACTCTGTGCTGTGCCCGTGAAGCCGCTTGGAACACTAGCTGGCACCTGTGAGTTAGTATCAATCCTTACCAAATTGGAAAGCGCATTAACTTTTGCAACGTAGAAGTCAGGCGACGAAGGATCAAGAGATAAATTGTCAAATGATTCCGCGGCTGATGGGCGCGGTATAGTTTTGGTATCAAGTTCTGGATCAAAGAGTGAAGCAGGCATCTTTTTCCAGTAGAAAGCGCTTAGTTTGAAAGTGCCACTTGCGGTGCCTTGGGAAATTTTAACTGCAACCCGGTTGCCCCAGCTTCCTTCGCCAATCGCGTTGACAGCTATGGCATCTTGACTTGCATGCAATGCAATATAAGCCTTGCTTGCGGTTGCTTTAACTATTCGGGCAACATAGCACCTTTGCCCACCGTTTGTGAAGAACCCTTCCACTTCATATGGGAGATACTTATTGGACCCAAAATAGTCCCCAAACAATCGTTGGTAATCCAGCCAACTGGCGATTGGTTGTGGCAAAGTAGGGCCTCTTTCGGTTTCCCCCAAGAACCCTGCTGTGCTGGTGCTTACCCCTTCTATGGGTTTGGGGCCTATTTCGATTTCTTCAACATAAACTCCTGGTGATAAATATTCAGGCATATTCTCATTCCAGATTCAGGTTATCTTAAGAAGTTATATTTAAAATTTTATTGAAATTGACGTGTTAACGCCCTCTTGTACGCCGTCAATTGTGACGGTTTTGACGTTGCCGTCAGCTTGTGCCTGGATAGTCATTGTTGGGTCCGTGCTATTCGATGTTGGCTTCACATAGGTAACTCCGTTCTTAGTTATTGTGTCGTCGCTTGTCAGTTTGCCAAAATAGAAGAAGTATTCTCCTTTTTCAGTGGTGGACGTAACCATGTTCTTCTCTACAAGAGTGACAGTAGCGTTCGGAAATACCTTATTAGTCGCCTGTTCCTTAACGACGCCTCTAATGACTGTTGCTCCGTTTGGAAATGGGTAGGCAACGGTCGGCTCAAGATTTATTACTTTAACAATTTGCCCTAACTTGACGGACAGATCATCTTCTGACTTAAGGGGCTTCACCGTTGCTGGCAAGTCGTTGTCGGAGTAGAAGTCGCTTCTAACTTGAACGGTGTGATCGCCTTCTGGTAGGTTTAGGAACAGGTAATATCCCGAGGGGTTCTTTAACGCTGTGTATGGTTCATCCTTCAGGGTTACGGTGACTCTTCCAATTGGCTGCTCATTTGTGTAGTTGTCTATGAGGCTGACAGCTATTGAAAGGTTATCGCTTAAGATTTCTCCAGCTTGACTCATCTATGGTGATTCTCCTGGTTTTTCCTGCTTGTATGTAGTACTTTTCTGGATAACAGGTTTGCTTTCTGGCTGTCGGGAAGGCTGAATCAGAATTGGCGACACGCTGTAGCTTAAACAAAGCTTGAACGGCATGGAAAACATCGTCCAGAGCTTGTTCAGGTCGTCGATGGAAAGCAAATCTAAAGTTACCCTTATGTCATCGCTGTTATCTGCTAATGTGCCTTGTAGAAGGGAGCCGCGCAAAACTGGGTTATCTAGAAATGTTTGAATTATCTTGCCTAAGATGAGTTGGTCGTTGTTTTGGTCATTAGTGAAAGGTGTAAAAAGATAATGCAGAGTCAAGTAAATGGGAGGATTTTGATTAGGAGGATTCGGCGGCGTGTTCTTCATCGCTGAGAACTCAGTGACGTTATAGAGGCAAATGGACAGTTTGGCTGACCCTTTGGTTTTGAGCTCTTCGGGTGATGCAAGAGAAATTTGGTTTTCAATACTTTCATCTATTTTGAAGATCGATTTGAGCTGAGAATCATTTGCTAAGTTGATAAAGAGAAGATTTGCAATTGTCTTACCAAAATCGTTGAGTGAGTGAAAGCTACCGTTCTGGCTGCTCATCGGTTACCCCAGTCACAAGAGTATATCACGATCCGCTTAAGAATCTTGAGGAATAGAAGCAGCCCGCAAACGTGCGCCTCATTTACAATCGAAGACTCGAAAAAACCATGAAGTTGACTATTGCCCACTATAGAAAAAATTATATTGAGTTTGAAACTAAATAAGTAAACATGAGTTTTGCACATTCAAACGTAAAAGCACCAACCGAAAAGACGGAAAAAAAGATCGGCGATGTCCGCTCAGCGAAAAAAAAAGCTCTCGAAACGGACAATCTCAAGAGTCGTATTCTTTATCTCCAAAGAACGGTGGGTAATCAAGCGACCCAGAGAGCACTTGCACCCATAATTCAGCAACAAAGTAAGATTACATCGCTCCGAAGCCAGCCTACGCTACACCCCATGATAATGCAGGATGAAGGCAAAACCGATGTGGGCGCAATGCAAGGAGAGGAGGTAAACTGGTGCAACGCCGAAAACGCAACAGTGGAGCCCGGAGAGCTAAGCCAGTGGAACGAAATGGATGGTCCGCTCAACTCCGATGTGACACCTATAGCATTCGTTAATGGTGGCAAGACGGGTAGCGGCATAGTACATTATGTGGCTGGAGGTGACGGGGGGAAAGGCAATCAAGGCGTCGGCGACATAGTCGTTGTTGCGCCCCAGTATGACTCAGAAGATGCCGCTGATGCTGGTGCGGAGCACGCAACGGCTTGGGCTTGGATTCGACCTGGAACTGGAACGGCTACCGTAACCCGTTCCTACCGGGGAGTCCTTGTAGGAGCTAACACTCCTTCTTATTTCATAACTGCGGCGGCTGCCGCCCGAGCCGATGTTCACGAGCGGCTTCATGTAGCAAGTAGTCAAAGCATTCATGATGCGCATATTGTACCCCTTGAGGCGCGTATTCGTCTGTATACCGGAAAAGATCATGCACTCAAACAAGGCAATGCTCCAGAAGCCGCAATACTAGCGCTGCAGGCAATAGTCAATTGGAATGCCACTATCACGGCTTTTCGCACCGCCGACACCACTGCCAATTCGCCGATGGGAACAGTGGATACTATTGATATAGCTGCACCGGACTTTATTCATAACTACGGTCCCCGCACAGTCGCTGGCGTAAACTATAGCAACTACTTAGATATTCCTCCTGGACCGGCGGCTCATTGAGAATATGAGAGGAGAATTTTCAATATGAAACTGATATTAGAATCTGATAAACAAGTCTGGAACACTGGTGAAGTGATTATTGTTCGTCTGTTGGCTTTGAATAATAGTTACGAGGGAGCGGCGCTAGATCGCAGGCTTCTGGTTGGCCCAAATCCTTTGCCTGATCGCCCCATGAGGGGATTTTACGGCGTATCGCTGGAACCAGCTTTCACCCAGAAGGAACAAAACCTGGTTCTACTTAATCCATGGTGCTTTTATGGACGACAACGGACATTTGAGAACCTTGCTGCGGGACAACTTACCCTCTACGGTTATTTGCTGAACAAGCCAGCAGATTCTCTTCTGCCTAAAGGTCCAGCGGAGACGGATGCATTGCAAGCGGCTGCAGAACCCCTTGTGTTGACCATTGTGGAACAGGCGAGACTACAACGTACCGAGAATAGGTAATTACAATAAGTTAAGCTTAAGCTAAGTCTTCTTACTAGAGTCCCTTTCTCCAAAGAGTTTGCCTATTTTTTGAAATTCCCTTTTTGCCGCTTTTTGTAAATGCTCCATTTTGATGCTTCTGCTATCCTCTGCCGCCAGAAAGGCTGCGGTTACCGCTATATTTTTTATGTTGCCGCCGCTGATTTCCAGCTTCGAAAGACCTTTAAAATCAATCATTTCATCCAAGGGCGTGTCTTTCGGAAATATGTGTTGCCAGATTTCAAGACGATACATATCGTTTGGAAACGGAAATTCCACAATGTAGTTCATTCGTCTAAGAAACGCATCGTCAATGTTTTTCTGCATGTTTGTGGCGAGGACGACGATGCCTTCCTGTTCTTCTATTTTCTGTAGCAGGTAGTTAATTTCTATGTTTGCATATCGGTCGTGGGCGTCTTTGATTTCACTGCGTTTCCCAAACAAGGCGTCTGCTTCGTCAAAAAACAGTACGGCGTTGGCGTCCTCTGCATCTTTGAAGATCTGGTTGAGGTTCTTTTCTGTTTCGCCAATGTACTTGCTGACAACCATCGATAGGTCAATCTTGTACATGTCAAGACCAAGTTCGCCTGCGATGATTTCGGCTGCCATGGTTTTGCCTGTTCCAGATGGCCCAGAGAAGAGAACATTTAACCCTTTACTTCGGGTATGCTTGTCAAACCCCCATAACTCGTAAACTGTAGGGTAGTTTTTGACGTAGTTGCACACTTCTCGAAGTTGCTCTTTTTTATCTGGAGGTAAAACGATGTCTTCCCATATGTTAACTGGAGTTATTTTTGTTGCGAATGAAACAGGATTTAACTGTGCCCTGCATCCTTCGTAAACGTCGTTAAGTGTTAAGTTAGGCGCTTCAGGGTTTCGGAGGTATGCTATGCTTTTGGCTGCCTCAACCGCTGCCTTTGCCTTGTTGCTGCCGAAGCGGAAGCGTGAGGCGATGCTGTCAAGTCCTTCCATATCGCCAAGTAGAGCGCGCCACTTCTGAAGCCTTTGCAAGTACGCAGGTTTAGGTATAGCAACCGTGAGCGTTTGCCTCTTTAAAGAAAATTCTGTTTTGCTTGGAACAAATGCCATCCCCTTAAATTCGTCAAGTTCCTGGGAGACAAATCTTTTTGTTTCTTCGCTTGCAACGTCAAATTTGTCTATATAAACAGCCGTTTGCTGAAGCTTTGCCTCTCTGAATAAAAGCCTTAGAACTCTTGGAGGCGCCTCTGGCTTGGTTTTCTCCAGATCGGCAATTAAAAGTGAGGTATGCATCTGGTGGCAAAAGGCTTCGGCTACTTCAAGCAGCTCAGTTGAACCTTGCAACAAAAACAGTAACTTCATGTTTCTATGTGAAGAGGCTAATTTTGTCAGTTGCCTTTTCAGCGTTTCTGGAATGATCAAGCTTTCGAAGCCGTCTTTCGGGTGCATAAGCGTGGCAAAGGACGATACTAAGTGGTCTAACTCGTTAGAGCCAAGAAGAAAACCGAGGACGCGGTCGTCTAGTTTGACGGTTTTTTCCAGAAGGGGAATGTCGTCGTCTTGGAGATGAAAAATTAAATTCTTAATCAAAGTAGAGTCATAACTAAAATGGTCTCTTGCTTGGATTTCCTCTTTTTTAGATTGACAGAAAATACTTAGGATTAAACCTACGGTTGGACGCTTTTTGGTGACGTCATCTTGCATGTAGGCGAAGATCTTTTCATATTTTGCATCTAATTCAGAGGCTAAGGCTAAGAGCACGGCATCGATTTCAAAGCTCGACAGATCATACAGTTCCTTAAAAGTTTCAAGTGGCGGCGGCAAACCTCTGTTGGCAATTTTTTTCTCAACGCCAATCGTGAATGATAATTCATCTTCTTGTTCTCGTTTTTCTTGCCAACCGCTCTGTTTCGTTAGGAGCGAATTAACTTCTTTTTCGGAAACATAGAGGCCGAGAAAGTCAGAACCAGCGTGGCTCTTAGGTGCTTTTCCCATTTTGTCTTTGATGAGCAGGTCTATTCTTTCAAGCTCTTCTAAAAGCCAATCAAGATTGATATGTTCCATGTGAAAAACATTTGAATTAGAATTAGGTGTCTGCGATGATTCGTCGGGATTTTGCGTCAATTTTGTCTATTCTCCTAACTTTCAAGCATATCAAAGCTTTCTTACTGCTTCTTCCTGGAGAGGACGTAAGCTGAATGAAAGGGGCTGAGGTGTTTGCGGTTCATGATAAATTGGCGTTTTACTCACGAGGAACATCTGGATTATCCGCAAGTCTGTATGACATTGGCGGGAAGAGGCAGGAGTCGGGCACGACTTGTTTTGACAATGTTGTGTTTGACCAGCTTAGCGTTATTGACCCTGGACCTTGATTTTTATAGTATTGTATGCCGATTGGATACAACTTTCCAGCAATAAGGGAGATCGCTTTTGCACTCGCCATCTCAGGTTGGGTAGCGCCTTTCAAGTTATCGATTAAGACAATTTTATCAATCGTTAATTTTGATCCGTCGCCTGAAGTAAGATAAAATTTGTAATTTCCAGATTGTTCGGGGCTAATCAACCCAACCCATGTCGCATAGAGATTCGTGCTTGGCACTGCGCTATCAGGGTTAGCGTTCCAATCAAAGCTTATGTCATCGTCAACCCGCACAAGTTTTAACTCATTATGGATTTCGCCAGTGCGGTATTCTCCGAAGAGGCCTTGAGGAATGGTCAGGCATATTTGCGGAACCGCTTCTTGTTTCTGGGAGCTGGATGACCATAGCAACTGTATAGTGGAGTTGGCTTTGCTGCCGTTATATTCCAGCTTAATGTCGTATGTTTGATTTGCGTTAAGATTGCTGGTGCCCATCAATTCAACTTTCGATTGGGGTTCGGTCCAGGCGTTAATGATTAATTTGTTATCGACCCACAATCTAACGCCGCCCTGTGAAATCACGGTGAACGTATAAGTTTCGGAGTATCGGGGAGTAACCTTACCAAGCCAACGCGCAGAAATACCTGCCGCTTGATTTAGCACCATCTTCATCATAGCCATTTCGTTGTCAGATAATCGGCTGCTTGCCATAGTTTCATCTAAGTTAACCTCTGGGATAACATTGCAAGACACGAACTCTTCGAAATTCGAGCCTTTAAAGTACTCTCCGAACACCCCGTTTTGCGGGTTAAGTGTTAAGCGTATCCAGCTCTCAAAGAGCCCGCCCTCCGACCCATTTCCAGATGGCAGTGTTCCTTTCAGGAAGTTGCCGTCTAAGCATCTGTTATCTCTTATGCTGGTGATGAAATCGCCTTTAAGGCGTAAGATAAGGCGCATGTCAAGAGGCAACAATTTTGAATACAGTATCGAGCCTAAACTTTCAGTCGAGAACAGTTCATTGTAGACGCTCGCATCAGGGTCCACAATGAAATTCCAGGCGATGTGGGAGGCCCCATCTTTCGAATCGGGCTTTTTTATCAGTATCGGCAGTTCAAATAGGGAAATCTTTTTCTTCATGGCTTTTTCTGAAGTATTTTCAACGAGACTTTGAACCTCAACTTCAAAACTAACATTGTAGCGGTTTACTGTTCCAGGCAGCATGGGCTCGCTAAAATTGACTTGAAAAGCCTTCTGGCATAGTTGCACCCAATCATCGATTGATTCGCAAAGATAATTGTGGCTCCAACTGATGTTTTGGACTTTTGGGTAAACAGGTTTGTTTTTCAAACCGTTTATTTCATTGGATAATTCCGTTGCTAATTCAGCTTCGTCGTTGAGCAGTTGCTCAATCAACTTATACAGCAATGGGTTACTATACACAAAGGGTCTTTTGTCGGTTACGCCTTTGAGGGTAATTCCCGTTTTGTCTGATGAGTAATCAATTTGGGCAAGAGGAAGGCAACAAGTGTTATTGAGGCAGTCAGGGCAATCTGGGCAACTTGCAAAGCTGTCAGTTATTTCCTTGTAAAAAGCGGCGCTCTCATCTGCCAAAATCGTTTTGATTGTAACAATTTTAACCTTTATTGCGTCACCCATCAAAGGCGTCAATTTTAAACTTATTTGCTTTAATTCAGCATTATTCAAGAGTTGAAAATGTTTTTCTGATTTTGCTGTGCTATAGGTTTCCAGTATGGTGCTTACGCAGCATTTTTCGCTGCAACCTGAAGTGTCTGTTATGCTTGGCTGAGTTCCAACAGCACATGAATCATAACACAGAAAAATTAGGAATGAAGTCGTGGAGCTATCGAATCCTTGAACTTCCTCGGCGACATCAAGGTCCACTGGGCCTTGGACTTCAATCTCGCGTCCACATAAGTCCAATGCAAAGCCTGGTTGGATTCTTATGTGGTTGGGGGCTAAGTCCGTAACTCCATCTTGCCCGTTCATCACGACTTTAAGGCCACAGAGAACACCCGAGCCATGAACTAGGCGGTTTATAAGGCGATGTTTGTTTATGAAGTATTTTTGTTCCATTTGAAAATCTGATGCTGTTAGCAACTTGCCTGGAAAATAATTATTGCGATTAAAAATTGGGAATGACTCGCATTTTACGTCTTCAAAAGTTGGTGATTGGTCTGAATTATTCTGAGATGTACTATTTTGGTCTACATTTTGGTTTGCCATTAACTTAGCCCCAGTTAAGTATTGAGTATTGAGTCAAACTTTATTTAAGACTTTCACCTCTCGCGGGTAGGGGGAAGTGTTGTGTTGAATGACAAAATTGCTTTTCCTAAAATCATCTCAGATTTAGGTTCATTCAAGCGGGTGTTAACGCCTAGGTAGGTATGCCCGTCCAGCTTGACTTGGTCTTCAAGCACAGCAAGTCTCCCGCAGGTGTGAGCGGGTTTTTCGTTGTCTATTATTCGTTTTATGACTTTCTTGTCTGTTTCAGTTCTCACCTGTTTAGGTCTTAGAAGTACGCAGAAATCGTATGGTCCACCAAACAGTTCATCAAGAAGCGTTTCCAGCTCGGCACTAGTGCCATCGCATTTCAATAGCGCACGTTCAACAATGGCGTAAGGATGAATCCCACTGTATATTCTGATGATTTCTTTTAACTCGTCTTTGGTTCCTCTTTTACGGTAAAGCTTCGCGGCACTTCTAAGGAATTTACGCCATTTCTCTTGAGGCCAATTCTCATCCTCAACTGCGCCAACCCACGTTGACAGCCATGGAAGAAACTCGTCCGGGGTATGTTCCGCATCAAGAAGCCTTGGTGATTCACGGATGCGGCTTTCTAGGTTCAGCTAGTACAGCTTCAAACACTGAAAGGTAGTTTACAAGAAAATCCTTGCTTGTGGAGTCTTCTTGGTATAGGGCAGGTAAATAGTTAATGTAAGTGGGGGGTGTATAATACAATCTAACACTTTTAACTATTGGCGCCTGGTGGTTCGTTTTTGCGATTCCGCTGGTTGTCAAAGTTATCTTTAGCCAAAGGTATCTTCCCCTAGGGCCTACTATTAACGAGTCCGTTGGGCATTCAATCGGCGAATCTGACCAAGTGAGATGTGAAATCTCTTGCGGGGTTACTTCGCCTTGGGAAATTGCGTAAGTCACTTCTGCTTTTGTGCATGCAGGAACATCCGCTTCTACGAGAACCCTGTACCAAATTGTTCCATTGTTTGAGCTGTCTATAGCTTTAGTTATAAGGGTAGATTGAGTTGTGTAAGTGTCGTCCTGTTTTGGTTTTAACGTAAGCCCTTGACCTGAAATTTCTAATATTCCATAATCAGCCATCCACGCGTTTGCAGTCCAATCTTCTTTGCTCGCAATTATTTTCTTGTTCATGTGTCACTCACCATTTTTGAGCAAATCTGCTGGCTTCCCGCTAAGTCAATCTGGTGCGTGCCATAGTAAACGAGTGCATTCTTTCCAATCAGTACATTTCCGTTCGCATCATAAGTGAATGAGCCGTCAATTACATGTAAGCTTACGGTTTGGACGCAGTCCACGCCTTTGACTCCTTTGATTAATTCGCAGATCTCTGACTTGTAAACTGGTTTTCCAAACGGCCAGCCTGAACCTTCATAGCCTGTGTATGGATCAAGATACTTGTTTAATTGTTCTGTTACTGCGTTTTTGACGTTTGTTGCGGAAGCCATCTGCATCGTTTTCATAAGCGCTTGAACTGAAACTGTCACAATTTCGGGGTCAACTACACTTATGCGTGTCGTAAGGAGACGGCGACTATCCAAATAATTGCAGACCTTTTGTTTAAGTATATTATTCGCCTGCAGGGCATTTCCTACGCTGGTGAACTGAGCGCTCGGTAGGATTATCACGTCTACTTCGCCGGTTGTTGCTCCTAAAGTGTCAGGTGTCCAGACAGCTTTGACCCTCTGAACGCCGGGTACTTCCATAGTTAAGATTTCAAAATCGTTAAGCGTTACTGCCTTGTACGTTTTCTTCAAGTCGCTTTCTGCTCTCAGCATGGCGTCACTTATTTTTTCTTTTGCTTGTGGGCTGATATCCAGCAGCTTTAGGAACTTTTCTTCATGCTCGGCTGTTACTTTATCAAGGAAGAAAATCTCCATTTCCGATAGCCACGCAAAGAGTTCAATCAGCGTAATGCCTGGATCATGAAGGTTGTAGTCTGTCCATTCGGTTTTGTACTGGGGGATTCGCTTTTTTGCTTCTTCAACCAACTGCGCAAATGTAACGTCATCAAGATTCGGAACGTCTAATCCCAAGCTTAAGGAGCCTCCGATAATTTGACTGTTATTTTATGAGTGCCACTATAAATGAGAATGTAACCGGGCAAGTTTATTGCCTCGTTTGCAAGGAATGAGTCTCCAGTTTGCTCTTCGTTTAAGGTCATGGCTAAATTTTCTACGTGATCAACGTCTGGAGTTTTTTGTATAATTGCCATGAGGTCTAAAGCACAGGGTACTACGCCGAAGTCCCAGCCTTTTCCGTCTGGACCACCATACAGTGGATGAAGGAAAGATTTGATTTGGTTTAGGGCATTAAATTTGATGTTGGAAGCCGAATCAATGGAGGTTACGTAGACATCTGCATTCACAGAAACCCCCAAGTATGTTGGCACCGTAACTGTAAGCGTTGAAACTGAAACGGGGCAACGACTTTTAAGGTAATCCTCCACTATCCGAACAAGCGTAGGTGAAGCTACTGGTTTGTCCTCTGTTCCTGATGGAACTATGATCACGGCCACGCATCCGAGCTCTTGTTTGCCCTCGCTGTTCAGGTTAGGAATGCACTTAGCCCGCGCCACTGCGCCGGAAGCTTCCATCGATAGCCACTCATAATCTTCTTTGGCAACTGCCCTTTGACGGTGCTGGACACGTTTGGGAGCTTTTTCTTCTGCGCGCTCGACACTTTCGGTTTCAGCGCCACCTTCAGCTGAATCAATATTGACAGCTTTATCGACTAGAGCGATGGCCGATACTAGGTTTTTAACGTCTCCTGAAGCGACGTTGCCTTGGGTACCGCCGCCTGTTTGGTAAGTAGCCTTGATTGTGGCGCCGATAGGGGGAATCATGCCTTTTTGCCCGTTCCCAAATTGGATTTTACCAGTGGCTCTGTCAATGGTGTAGTGTCTGCTTGTTTCGTTTGAATCGGAGAAGTCTTCGACGGCTTGCCATTGCACCCATGTTTCGCCAGTGTCGGTGGTTACGACTGTTAAACCCGTGGCTTCGGGGCTGGGCGTTTCACTTACCCACACGGTTTCGGAGACTACTGGGCTTCTGCTTAGTGAGAACGACGGTTCAACTGTTCCGTCACTTGTTCCAAGCACTTCGTCGCTGACAGTTTCAGCTTGAATTGCAGAGGTGGTGTTTAATGATATGCTGTAGGCTATTGGCGCGGCAGGTGTTTCTTTCACAGCGTTAGGGTAGGAAAATGTCGGGTGGAACACACTTATTGGGGTACATGGCTGCCTGATTGAAGTCGTCGGCTGCACGTTAGAAATTGTTGATGTCGCAGCCAAGTATTGTTGTCCAAGCTGTAGGATTGCGGGATTATTAAAGAAACGTGCTATGGGTCTCAGAGCAACAAGCATGTTTTGCACATTGAGGTTGGTTTGGTCAGAAAACGTGCTAACGTAATTTTGTACTCTCTGCTCTAAAGACGCAAATTGGTTTGCAACCACCTCAGCGCGAACCCAGTAGAGAACTTTGTTGAATTTTTTTTGGGCAGATATGTCGTCTGGGGCTAAAAACTCTACAGCTCCGCCTGTTGTGAAGTTGTCAGTGTCGTCGACGACTTGTATGGATGCCCATTCTTGTTTGTCATTTCTCGTGCTAAGATAACTCCAAGCAACTTGGGGCTTTGTGGCAGCTAAGTACTCCTGGTTTATCAGTGAAAAGAAAACGCTGATTATTCCTTCAGGACCAAACGGCTTGTCAAAACCGAGGTAAAGCGTCTGCGTTTCCTCGTCTAAAGGAACAAACGGCTGAAACGGAATTGCCCTATTTCCCCAAGATTCAAACTGGAGATTATTTTTCGCTAAACAATAAGTGACAGGTTGGGAGCTGACCAAGTTAGTTATTATTATGTCACTGATAGAGGGCGGATTGTCCTCTATGGTAGGGGAGCTTGAAAGGATAACGGTTCTGTAGTTGCCGCTGGCGATGCGGGCTCTAATCCAGAAGTCTTCTTTACTATTCACTTTTGTTAGTGTCATGTCATTAGGGCAAGTAAACGTGACTTGAGGCTTTTTGAGCCGGAGCTCTGTGTTGTCATTGAACATGTATGTAACATCTTTTAGGTTGCTCCAAGTTTTGCCATCCCAATATTCCCATGAAATCAATAAATTTGTGTCTGCATTTTCTTCATCAGTACATTGCTTTCCTGGAGTACCAGGTTGGACAAAGAATTGAATTTGCACTTGAGTATTTTTCTTTGAGAAACCTTCGCGACTTCCAATATAGAATATGTCTGAAGTGTTCGGCTGTTTACCAAATGGAAAATACATACGCGATGAAAGGTCAATTGGAACATCATTGTAAAATGCCAAGTCAGGACGCACTTCGTTAGTGATGCCGATTGCCAATGAATTCAAAATTTTCAATTCTTTGGGCAACTGTCCCGTGAACTGGGCTCGTATCCAGAAAGTGTCAACGTCATTAACGGTTTTGTTTTCGGTGGCTGTCTTATTGGTTTTTCTCAGGGTGACCCTTTCTTTTCCGCTTGAGGATATCGTTGTTATCTTGGTGAAATCTATCCAATCCGCTTCGTCTTTCCCAGAGTCCTGGAAGCTGTACGACCATTTAACATTAGAATCAAATATGGGGCTACTGGTTTCTGCATCAAGAATGATGCTTACGCGCCCATAGCCTTCCCCTTTTTTTAGGTTAAAGAGGCTGTCATCGCCTAGAAAAAGAGAATGCTCCTGAGACTGCGGACTAACAAACAGCGTTGTTTCCTTTTTATCTGAGCTAAGTTCGGCTAAGTGGTCAAACACTTGATCCACCGTAGGGTCAACTGAAATTACGGCGGCAAGATTGGAAACAGTTGCGGTTATGGGTCTTTCTGTTTCGAAAATGACTGCGGGTTTGCTGTCTTTAGCAGCGGTGGAGATTTGCGTTCCCTGGGGAATCGAGATATCGTCAACAGCGGCTTGGTTAAGAATGAATTGTACAGGCGTTTTCGCAGGCTGCGCGGGTAAAAGTTTAGTTCCTATCATGTTAAGGTAAGCTATCAGGTTCTTTTCTGGAACCATGTTAAGTTGAGTAACAACATGGTCGACCATGTAAGAGAAAAGCTGCAGCACCGTGTAACCAGCGTCACCTCGACTTCTCCAATCTGAGAGGTCGCTGCCTGAGAGTTCAGGCACCTGGTCGAGCGCTAACTGTTCAAGTTGGGTCAAGATTGCAGCGCGGTCACGTGAGTCAATTTTTGGTGTGGACATTGTCTTAGGTCCCCTCGTTCAGGTAGAATGGGTACACGATGTTGAATTGGTTGTTCGTTGATCTTACCTGGTAGTTTATGCTGATGATGAGTATGCCGTTTTGAGCTTGCTCTGTAGAAACGTTTACGTTCAAAAGCACAATTCGGGGTTCATATTGAGTGAGGGCTTCTCGAACCGTCATTTCGATGAGGCTTAACGTGGACATGTTTATTGTTTGGAACACCATGTCGTTGATGCCGCATCCGAAATCTGGATGCATAACTCTTTCGCCCTTCGCCGTTTTTAAAATGATAAGTATGGCTTCTTTAATGTCCTCTTCATACTTAGACATCGCAACCTTTTCTGACGCGTCTACGCCGACTGGGAACGCCCATCCTACACCCAAAAATTCTTTTGACATCAATTAACTCTCCTTCAACCTATCATCACCGTGAAACATCCGCTAATTATCAAATTAGGAGTTGTCTCACCTATTATGTCGCCGACTCTTGCTGCAGGCAAGCTATTGATGAAAACGGTGGAGCTGCCCAGAGTGACTAAGCCGCCGACATGAGGTTTAGGGTCTGCTATGGGGCAGGAATGGAAGTCGGATGTTGCTCTCCATGCAGGTTGTCCCCCGATTAAAACGTTAGTGCTGCCCGGTCCCGGGGATAATGGACTTCCATGGCTTGTTGGGTCTCCGACTCTTGCTGCTGGTGGCGTTTCCTTTCATCCTCCTAGTTTTATTTTGACGATGGCTCCTTTCAGAGTCAAAACGCCTGACGCTTCCACATCTATGTTTGCGTCAGCTTTTATTTCTATCATTTGAGCCTTAATGCTTAATTTCGTTTGACTTTGAATGCTGATGCTGTTTTGGCTTGAGTCTATGATTATCGAGTTGCTGCCTGACTTATCGATAATCTGAATTTTCTCATTCCCCGAAGAATCATCAAGAATAATCTGGTGACCGGCATTAGTTTGAATTTCGACTTTTTCTTTGCCGTTTGTGTCATCAAAGATTAATTGATGACCACTTCTAGATTTTATCAGCCGTTTATCATTTTTCCCGCTTTGGTTAGAGTCGGGAGGTTTATCTTTTCCATTCCAAAGTGCCCCAACCACAAACGGCGAGTCTATCATGCCATGGTCAAAGGCAACTAGCACTTCATCGCCCACTTCAGGGATGAAATATGTTCCTCTGCCGTTTCCAGCCATAGGTACTGCGATGCGAACCCATGTAGTTGTGTCTGCGCCGTTCCTCCATGGAAACTGGAGCTTGACTCTTCCAAGCGACGAGGGGTCTTTGTTGTCAGTGACTATGCCGACTACGACTCCGCTAATTTTGTTTTGGTCCGTACCACTTTTTTCTCCGATTATACTCATATTACATCTCCTCTTACACTAAGACTTGTTTTGTACCCAGAACCATCAATGGTGTGAGTGGTTCTTTCAACGAAGTATTTTTGGCTGAACTTTTTTCCCAGCCCTTGCAGGGTAACGCAGGTTCCAGCTCTAATTTCAGGTATGCCGATGCATTCAGCGGTTCCCTGCACTAGACCCACAGATAGTTTGTTGAATAGAGACTGAGCTAAAATGTCAGCTTGCTGCTGATTATACACAGGCTGATCAGTCACGGTTTGTTCAACTGTTCCATACAACTTAGCCATTGTTTCGCCCCCACTTTGCCCTCCGCCACTTTGCTGTTTTGCTTTCCCTGTAATCTCTTTTTTAGTGTTTGGGTCCCAACCTTTGACGGTTACTTCGCTTACTTGATTTGAAGTGTTTAGTTCAGGGGTGAAACTTAAGAGGGATTTTCCATATTCAAGCGTTATAACTGAGTTTGTGTTTTTTTGCGGTGGACCAAAATAGACGTTTTTCTCTTTAATTGAGAACTCAAAAAAGTTGCGTTCGGCGAGTTTTTTGATAAATGCGTAGTCTGTTTCGCCGTTTTGCACGATTGTGTCAAGGGTTACGTCGGTTCTTTCGATGTGGGGTGTCAGTTTCTGCTTGACCTTGTCGCCTTTTATAATTTCTTCAACCACTTCGCTATCCCGTTTACTCAACCAAGTTTTGTTATTGCGATTCCTAGTCAACTGGTAGAATAAGTCGTAGCCGCTAGCTTCCGCTTGCGGTGTTCCGCTTGATGGAAACGTTGGCCTTAAAGTTGTGATTTCGCCCAGGATCATCGTTGAAAGCTTGTCAAGGTAACCCATTTTGAGTTCAACCATTTTTCCCGGGTCAAATAATCCACTGTCCACTATCTTGTATTGTGATGTTGGCAATCTTTGGTCGTTGAAGGTTATGGAAAACCTGTGAGACACATCAACAGCGTCTTCAAAAGTTATACTTATAAGGTCTACGTTGTATTTTTTTACAACATCTTCCCCTTCGACGCTTACTCGAAAACTTGGAACATGAAAATTACCGTATTTCTGAGAAAAATCGTCGTAACCGCTCATCCTTTAATCACTCCAAAGGTGGAATGACGAGGTCGGAGCCTATCTTCAGCGAACGCGGATTGTAAATGTTGTTTTTGTCTGCAATAGGTCTCCAGAGGCTAGGGTCGCCGTACTCTTGGGCGGCGATAAGCCATAGAGTGTCGCCTTGCTTGACATGCCAAACTTTGGTTCTGTCTGCTGACTCGAATGATGCTTCTTTAAGTTGGGTTTCTTCGTCCTTGTATTCTTTAAGCCTCACGTTTAACGTGGCTCGAACGGGAACACCGCTGGGCAGAAACATAGTGAATTTCTTAGTTACATTTTCGATAATGCATCTAAAAATGAATGAACCCCAAACGAAAAAGCAGATGGGGGGAGTGTGAAGCTCCGAGTCGATGTCCATGAGGCCTTTTGGTGCAACTATTCCCCCTGAACTTGCTGAGTCCCAACCAGTAATCTTGTCTGTTAAGCTTCGAACATCTTGCCCCTTCTCGTAAGTATCAAAGAAAAGATTCATGGTTAATGTTCTTGCGCCGCCTTTAATGAACTGGAAAGTCGACGAAGGCATGCCTGGGAATTGTTTTTCTGAGTATTGATTGGTTCTTTCGATAGTAAACTCATTAGGGTTGAATAGGAAGGTGACTTTGGAGTCTGTTCCGTTTCCCTTCAGGTCTTGTTCACTGATTAAATAAGCCTTTTCAAGCATTCTTAGCCCCTCCGTTCTCGTTCAATTCGAGCTTTCCTTTCTATTAACTGATAAATTTTGTCGGCAAGCACATTCACATCTAAAGTAACCATTTTCTGTTGTTTGCCAGGAAACGTCTGTGCCTCATCGTCAGCCTGCTTTATCTTACTTCTTGCTATTTGTGACTGTAGACTAATAAAATGTTCTTTAGTGACCAACGCGTAGCCTTCAAAACTCATGGATTTTCTTTGCTCGTGGAGAGTTTCCCCCATGAATGAGTTTGAAGTGTTCAAGTTAAGTGCGTTCAAGGCAAGTGATTCAACATCGCCGCCTCTGTTTTCTTCCATGTAACTAACATGATTCACGATTAATTTTCCGGCGAAGAGCTGAAGTTTTTCTGAAATCGATTTTCTCTGTTTCCCAGATAGTATTTTGGTTGCACTTCGGGAGGGCAGAAGAGTTTGATTTTTAATAATTAACAAGCTTGATGGTTTCATGTAAGGCACATGGAATGTTTTGTCTACGGCTGTGGCTTGAATGAGCTTTGCCGAGGCGCGATCTGCTTTTTCAAGCGGCAATCTGTCACCCGCAACAAGGCTCTTAGACGGAATCTCCCTTGAAGGAGCCGACATAAACGTAATAGGAAAAAACGTCTGTTTCGTCTCGAAGTCGTTTTTCTCGCTGGTCAAGTTTTTTTGCATCGAAATGCTGGTGGGTGAGATAAGGGTTGTTTGTATTTGCTTGCTCCTTCGAGTTAACACTTGCTTGACAAACGGCGGTTGTATGTTTATGGTTATGTTAGTTTGGTTGCTGGTTGTTTTGGTGATGTAAGTATTCTGGAAAAGCGATGAATTACGTTTAATGATTATCGTTGGGAATACATGGATGAAGTCGATTCTTGACAGAAAAATCGCTGCACGCTGCTTCACCATTGATTTAACCAAGGGCTTAGGGAAAGACAAATGTCTACGCGTTATTTTTCCCGCGAATCCGATATCCGTTATGGCTAGGTTGGCTTTGGTTACCAGCATCTTTACCCCTTTTCCAAGCCATTATGCGCTAGCTCCAAGGTTTCAACTGCAACTAAATTACTGTCAGCTTTAAGTTCAGGACCAACCCACTTTACTGGGTAGGCTTCTTTGAAGTTCCATCGCCACTTCTGGTTTCCTTCAAGGTCAAGCAGTATAATTGCTCCAGAAGTCCGAGTTATCTTTCCATTAACTACATCTTTGAACCAGTTCCACAGAACGTCAGAATCTGCAAGTCCCCTTTTGAGAACAAGATTGGGATACTTTGTCCTCTTCGGAAGTTTATGCACGTAATCATTTACTCCGCCTTCCTCAATCATTTCAACTTCGGTTTCTGCTTGCAAACCAGACACTTCGGAAAATCCGCCCACGATAAAACCTTGTATTTCCACAAGAAATCTGAAATTAAAGTAAGGGTTCTTTGCGGATTGCATTTGCACCGACGATGCTACTATTCAACCGCTAGCTATTATATTTTTGCTGATGAGGCAAACTGCAAGTTTACTGCTTTTTCAGTAAAACAGAATAATCCCCCTAAATCAAAAATAATGCTGTAATTGTTAATTCTACAATGTCAGGAATTAGAGTCTTACACTGTTCAGATGAATTTACCCAAAGCAGACACCAGCCCACAAGCGTAATCCTCAGATGCTGAGTTTTTCTAGGTTCAGCCCGTGGTTTGGAGCCACAGGATTTCGCCTCCCTTGAGCACTTTGTTACCGGTAAATTGGGGTTCGAATCCCTTCCCCGGCGCCAGTTTTCAGATGTCAAACCTTGGAAGCCTGAATTTGGGTTAATTTTATATGCAATTGTTAAGGATACGCTATTGATGAGTGGATTTAGCAAAATGGAAAAGATTGCTGAAGGCGTCAGTGACTTTGGTGATTTTGAAGCTGTTTTGTTTAGGGCTTCTGATGGCCGTCATTTTGTGCGGATTGTAGCCTTTAGATGGCTTGGAAAAGCCTCATATTGAATGGCTTTGACGGCGATGACCATTTAGAGTGGCTCAGAAGTTGGGACCATGAGTCGACGACTAAATAATAAAAAGCGCCTTTTGTAACGTAAATTGTCGAACATATAATAAGAGCTGAATGTTTAACAGGCTATAGGTAACCTAGCACTCGCCCAACGCCGGTTTAAGAGTGCTTATTCAGTCATGTATGTGATGTCGTCCCATGGGTGTCTGTAGAGACCTTGCTTGAGCCGCTTCTGGTCCAGAACATGTGCCGTCATCCCGATGGTTCTGCCAACCACGAACAGGCCGTTTAGGGCACCTATCTGGATGTATTCGTCGGCTTCATTCTTAGGCATCTCGTTTCTGAGCATGTCGACGAAGCAGATTCCGATGCAGCCATCCACGTTCAGGATAAGGTTGTCTTTCTTGGCTGTCGTGATCTTCTCCACTTCAAGGGCGTAGTCCAGAAGCGGCGTGCTCTTGAAGTGCTTTTTAGCGTACTCCTTCATGATGGTCACGCGCATGTCAGGGTTATTTATGCTCTTTATAGGTGCCCGATGCCCTGGATGTTCTCACCCTTCGTCTTCATTTCCTCGACAAACTGAGCAGGAGTTAATCCTCTGTCATAAGCGTCAGAGAACATCTGTGCTGCACCGTCAATGGCGCCTCCGAACCTTGGGCCGATGGTCAGCATGCCGCTTGCGACCGAGGAAACCAGATCCTTGCCTGCCCGAGCGGCAACTATTGCGTTGTGGGCACCCGACACTGCTGGTCCATGATCAGCAGTTACCATGATGGTCATTTCTATGAACTTGGTTGCGTACGGCGGAAGTTGCCGCTTGAACCACAGGATGCTGAGTACTCCGCCGATTCCTATGTCCTGTTTAAAGACCTCGGAAATCGGCATCTTGCCGTACATCAGTTCTTCACCGCGGTCGTCTGAAATGGTGCAGATGAAGTTAGATGGCTTCCTAATCAGACCTTCCTTCAACGCCTTAGCATAATCGATGGGAACCTTCGGCAGCGGCGGCTCCGTCTTTGGCTGAATTACGCCTGCTTTAACCAGACTCTCATATGTGTCCTTTATCTTCTGGTCGTAATCGTCGTATGAGTTTGGAACTATTGCGCCAGCGGCTTTGAGAGCGGCGTTTTTTGCGTCGGCAGTCTCCACTTCGCATCCTGCTTTTGCGCCTGCATGGCCAAACTGCACTTCGGTCTTAAACGCTTTGGAGCAGGTTCCTGTGACCCAGATCACCAGCGGCTTGGTTATTTTCTTGGTCTTGAGCGCCTCGGCGATCTCGTACTCGCTGCTGCCGCCTACTTCGCCCAAGCATACAAGCATCTTTATTTCAGGGATATTTTCGAATCTGAGAAGATGGTCAAGAAGTGTTGAGCCGGGGTATGTGTCGCCGCCGATAGCTATGCCTTCGTACAAGCCGTCAGTGTTTCTGAGCGATTATGTTATATGCCTCGTTGCTTAGACCGCCTGATTTAGAGACAAAGCCCACGGAGCCTGGCCTGTGAAGCTTGGACTCAACGATGTTTTCGATTGTGCCGCCAGCGTTGCCGATTTTGAAGCAGCCAGCTTTTATTCCTCCGACAGTCGCTGGTCCAATGATGACTTTCCCAAGGGCTTTAGCCTTTGCTGTGAGCAGTTTCATTCGCCGCTCAGGCACTCCCTCAGCGATAATCACGACGGTGCGTATCTGCGGTATGGCCAGCGCTTCCTCAGTTGAGGGTGCGGCTGACCTGAAGGATGCAAAGTTTATCATCACGTCAACGTTAGGGTGCATTTTCGCGGCTTTCTCGATGGTTTTGTAGATGGGGATTAGGATTTCGCGTTTGCCGAAGAAGAACTTTGAATAGGTGTCTGAGCCTGTCGGGTTGATTATTGCTGCTACTGAGGGTGTCTCGCGTCCAGATGCATAGTCGAAGTCCAGCATCCTCTGCGTTGCGGCGACTTGATTATTGTAGATGAATGATTGAGTGTTTTTATCGAACAGTTCATGAGGGTTTTTCTTGGCTGACTCTTTCTTTGCCATGTCACTTTGCTCCCTTCAACGCCATTGAAACAATCTTGGTCATGTGGGTTTCAGGTCCATACACTTCAATTGGCACGCCTAACTTCTCGCCAAGCGCCCTCATTTGACTTAGACCTTCCTGGTAGTTGGGTCCGCCTCTGCGCACGTAGATTTTGACCTTGTTCTCCTGCAGTTCCTTCTGGTATTCTTTGAGGGCTTTGATTATGCCTTTAAATGTGGCGGCGACGTCAGTGAAGTTTGCTATTCCGCCGCCTATAAGCAGGAACTTGCCTTTGGGGTGTGCCTTTCTTGTCATGAGGTTAAGTATTGTTTTGGCGTATAGGTAGGTGAATTCTTCGCTTGGGTCTCCAGAGTATTCGCCGTAGTTAGCTAACTCGTTCATGAAGCCAAGGTCGGTTATGGTGTCAGCGTATATGACTGATGCCCCGCCGCCTGCCACCATTGTCCAGACTCTTCCTTCAGGATTGAGAATGGTCAGTTTAAGAGAAGCCCCAGTTTTGGAGTCCAATTCTTCGATGAAGGCTTCTTCTTTACTGGGAGTCCGACCGAAGGGCGCTGGAAACTCTATGTCGCCCCACTTACTTCCGCTTTCGAATTCGGCGGTGCTGTCAAGCTTCGCTGCGAGGTCCAGTGGAATAACTGAATCCTTAGTTACTGACAAGCGGATTCATCTCCAGATACGTAAAGTTCAGGTCAGCATAGAATTTGAACAAAGCCTCGATGAAGCCGGAAAGGCGCTTCTTGCGATCCGACAGCAACCTTCATCAGGAGTTTCTTCTCGATTTCGGCCGACGTTGGGAATGTACCGATGGGCACTTCCAAGCGTTCTGCTTTGGCGTCAACATCGCCGACGTTTACTCCGCCTTGGTGGTAGAACAGGATAGTGTCGCCGATCTTTGGTGGACATTATGGCGAGGTAGCATTCGTCTGATTCCTTGTGCGGCACCATTGGCTCAATGATGAAGTGTGTAAGTTGCCCAACTGTTCCTTTGTCAGCGGGTTTTCCGTCGGCGTCAAACTTGCCATGAATGGTTATCGGTGCCTTGGACTTTTCTTTTATCCACGCTCTGGCTTGGTCATAGTTTGCGCCGACAAGGATGAGGTCGTTTTTTCCTCGTGCGCTTTATCAGCTGGTCGGGTTTAACGACCAACTTCTCGGTCGTTAGCCACTTATATTGATTGGGCAGCTTCGTCAAGTCAGTATCTGGTCCGACTGTAACAATCTTGTCCTGAATGTTGTAGTTTCCTTCAGAGTAGTCCTTAAAGAGACGCGCGAGCATGCGTTTGCCGTCAGCTTCTCTGATTGCTTTGTGCGCCATTCATATCTCTCTCTATTCAAGCTTCTTTTTGAGCCTTTTTGCCACCTCGGCAATAAACTCTTCGGTGTAAACCATCCTGTTCTTTGGGTCAGGTGTGGCAACAATCATCAAATCGCCAGTCATGACGCCGCTTTCAACAGTTTCAAGAGCCGCTTCTTCCAGTTTTTTCGCGAATTCCACGACTTCAGGCGTCTTGTCCAATTCTCCCCTTTTTCTTAGGCAGCCTGTCCAAGCGAATATTAGAGCCATGGAGTTGCTTGAGGTCTTTTCGCCTTTCAGGTATTTGTAGTAGTGTTTCTGGACTGTGCCGTGAGAGGCTTCAAACTCGTAGTATCCCTGTGGGCTGACAAGGACAGAGGTCATCATCGCCAGGCTGCCGTAGGCTGAGCCCAGCATGTCGCTCATAACGTCGCCATCGTAGTTTTTGCATGCCCAGAGCAAACCGCCCTCGGTCTTCATTATCCTTGCTACAGCATCATCAATGAGGGTGAAGAAGTATTCGAGCCCCGCTTCCTCGAATTTTGCCTTCCAGTTATTCTTGTATTCCTCTTCGAATATCTTGCGGAATTGCGCGTCATAGGTCTTGGAGATAGTGTCTTTGGCGCCGAACCACACGTGAAGTTTCTGGTCGTAGGCGTAGGTGAAGCAGGCTTTGGCGAAGCTCGCTATGGATTTGTCGGTGTTGTGGATACCTTGAATGATGCCGGGACCTTTAAAGTCCTGAATTGTTCCACGCCAAAGTTCCTTGCCGGCGGTGTTCGTGAACAGCAACTCGGCTTTTCCAGGTTCTGGAACCCTATACTCGCAGTTCTTGTAAACGTCGCCGTATGCGTGCCTTCCGATGTGGATTGGTTTTTTCCATGACCTGACGGCGGGCAGAATATTATTTACCAGAATGGGGGCTCTGAAGACCGTGCCATCCAGCGCTTCTCTGATTGTTCCGTTGGGGCTCTTCCATTCCTGCTTCAGGTTGTATTCCTTAACCCTGTCCTTGTTCGGCGTGATGGTGGCGCATTTAACGCCGACGCCGTATTTTTTTATGGCCTCTGCTGCTTCAAGGGTTATTTTGTCTTCAGTTTCATCTCTCTTCTTTAGCTGGAGGTCGAAGTATGCGAGGTTCATGTCAAGGTGGGGCAAAAGAAGCTGGTCCTTGACCATTTGCCACATTACTCGGGTCATTTCGTCTCCGTCTATTTCGACGATTGGAGTTTTTACCTTTATTTTGTCCATCGAGATTCCTCCTTTCTTATTGCTTGACGGTGTAGGGGAGCAGGCCACCTTCGTAAAGGATGTCTTTCTGTCTCTGGGAAAGGCTGTATCCAAGCTCGATTTGCAGGTTCTTGGTTTTGTCCACTAAGATGACGGGCTCGTTGTTCTGCAGTTTCTTTTTAATGTCTAGGATTTCAATCTCGTCGCCCTGCTCTATCTTGTCGTAGTCAGCCATGTTTTTGAAGGACAGTGAGATTATGCCGAAGTTTACAAGGTTTGCCGCGTGGATTCGCTCCACTGATTTGGCTATGATTGCTTTGACGCCGAGGTACATTGGGCACAGTGCAGCGTGCTCTCTTGAGCTTCCTTGACCATATGATTCGCCTGCCACTATAACGGTGGCTAACCCTTTCTTCTTGGCGTCCATTGCCCTGGTTGGAAATGCTTTGTCAATGGGTTCGAAAACATATTTAGAGTATTCTGGCACATTAGAGCGGTACTTAAGTCGGGCTCCAGCAGGCATAATGTGGTCTGTTGTGATTTTGTCGCCGACTTTTATGCCGATAACCCCAACAATTTGCTCAGACATTGGATCATTAGTAGGTGGCGCGCCAATGTTTGGCCCTCTCGCTATCTCGACGTTTTTGTCAGCGTCTTTGGGGAAAATAAACATGGAGTCGTCTATGAGAAACTGGGTTGGCATGCTTACGTTGGGGTAATCTATGCCTGCTTTCCGCGGGTCTGTCATTTTGCCTGTGATTGCTGCTACAGCAGCAACTTCTGGACTTACAAGGTAAACTTGGGCATCCGCAGTGCCGCTTCTTCCCTCGAAGTTCCGGTTGCTTGTCCTTAGAGAAACACCAGTGGATTTGGGACTTTGGCTGTTGCCGATGCAGAATCCGCATGTCGCCTCCAGCAATCTAGCGCCAGAATCAAGTAAGTCACCGATATAACCGTCCTTGGTCGCCATCTGGAGGACCTGTCTTGAGCCTGGAGCAACCCCGAATGATACGTCTGGGTGAACTTTTTTGCCCTTCATGATCTTGGCTACTGTGGCTATTTCTTTGTAGGATGAGTTGGTGCAGGAGCCAAGCATCACTTGGTCAACTTTCATTTCCTTCATTTCGCTTACTCGAACAATGTTTCCAGGGCTGTGAGGCGCCGCCGCAAGAGGCTCCAACTTGCCGAGGTCAAGGTCTATAACCTTGTCGTACTCGGCATCGTCATCAGCTTTTACCTCGACCCAATCGGCTTCCCTGCCTTGCGCCTTGAGGAACTTCCTGGTCTCTTCGTCTGAGGGAAAAATTGAGGTTGTGACACCCATCTCCGCACCCATGTTAGTAATGGTGGCTCGCTCTGGAACAGAGAGGTTCTTTACACCGTGCCCGGCATATTCAATTACAACGCCGACATTGCCCTTCACTGTGAACATCTCGAGCATTTTCAGAACCACGTCTTTAGCGGTTACCCAAGGCGGGAGAGAGCCAGTGAGGTTTATCTTGTATACTTTTGGGCATGTTAAGTAGAATTCTCCTCCGCCCATGGCTACAGCCACGTCTAGTCCGCCGGCGCCAATTGCTATCATGCCGATTCCGCCTCCGGTGGTGGTGTGGCTGTCTGAACCGAGAAGGGTCTTTCCAGGCTTGCCGAACCTTTCCAAATGGACTTGGTGGCATATCCCGTTTCCGGCTTTTGAATAAACAATGCCGTATTTGGCGGCTACCGTTTGAAGGTACATGTGGTCGTCGGCATTCTCGAACCCTACCTGGATGGTGTTGTGGTCTACGTAGCTGACGGAAAGCTCGGTCTTTACCTGTTTTAGACCCATTGCCTCGAACTGCAGGTAAGCCATCGTTCCCGTTGCGTCCTGAGTTAGGGTTTGATCAATTTTTATGCCTATTTCGTTGCCTGGTACGTATTCTCCTACTACCAGGTGTTTTTCGATTATCTTTCTTGTAAGGGACTTTCCCATAAATATCTCAGCCTTTGGAAAGATTTGTGTTTCATAATTACATATAAAGGTTGTCAATTTATATTGCGAATAGATTCGCACATTTACTTAAAACAAAATTTGTTAATATTTCGATGCTAATGCAAAATAAAACGTTAAAACAACGAGAAAAAAAGACAAGTAACATCACGCTTTTATGGGAAACGATAATTAAACTAATTTGCTTTTTTTCTAAAATGAATGACGTCCGAATTGGGTCATGGCATTGTTAACGCGTCTTCATTGAAGTTGCATTACAACTTCAGAGCAGCATAACCTGTTCAGTAGTCCTTTGCGACGTGATTCTGCCAGAAAGATTTTCTTGATAATAAAACAAAGATTTCCAAAACGTTTTTCTTCTCATGTATATGGATTCATTAAAGCTCTAAGCAATGAGTGATTTGATTAATGGGAGAAAACGAAGCAAAGAACACTAATCCAATCTGGATAAGCCGAGACTTCTCACGATGCAGCGGCTGCCGCAAATGCGAAATCGCCTGCTCTCTGAGCCACGAAAATAAAATCTGGCCTGAAGCCTCCAGAGTCCGCGTTTTTATGCTGGTGCCAGGCGCGGAATTTCCCCATTTATGCACCCAGTGCGAGGACTATCCATGCGTAGAGACCTGTCCCTTCAAAGCCCTTACTGTAAACAAAGAAACAAGCGCCGTCACCGTCAACGTGAACAAATGCACGGGCTGCGGCAAATGCGTCGATGCCTGCCCTGGAAAGGTTCCGCATGTTCATCCACAGACAAAGAAGATTTTGATCTGTGACCTTTGTGGTGGCGAACCGCAATGCGCTAAAGTGTGCCAGGAAGGCGGGTGGAACTGTTTAAGAGTGGTGGACCGTGAAGATCATGAGTTTAAGCTTTATGCGCGTACTCCTGAGGAGACTGCTAGAAACGTTGCTGTTAAATTGTATGGTGAGAAAGCGGAGGAGTTGCTCTAATGCTGGGTTATGCTGGAAAATTCTTAGAAGTGGACCTCTCCAAGTCAAGCTTCAAAGACACTATGCTTCCTGAAGAATGGCTTAAAGATTATATTGGAGGCAGAGCGCTGGCAGCCAAAATCCTGAGTGAAAAACTAATCAGCAAATGGGAGAACGTTGACCCGCTTGGACCTGAAAACATTTTGTTTTTTATGCCTGGACCTTTCACTGGGTATTTTCCAGGCGGCAGAACCTGTGTGACAGGCAAATCGCCGCAAAGCAACGGTATGGTAGGCTCCACGGTAGGCGGCGAATTTGGGGTGGAACTTCGATGCGCAGGCTACGACGGCATAATTGTGTCAGGCAAAGCTGAGAAACCAGTTTACCTGTTCATTAAGGACTCTGACGTGGAGCTCAGGGACGCTAGCTACATCTGGGGCAAAGATGGCAAACAAACTGACACTTTGTTGAACCATGAATGCCGGCGGTTGTTGGCCGAACGCTATCCACATGTGGGTGTCTGGAAAGAGCCAGCTAAACTTTACATTGGACCCGCAGGCGAACGGAAAGTTCGAGCTTCCGTTGTGGTGGCTAAATGGACGCATGCAGCGGGTTACGGTGGCTACGGTGCAGTTATGGGTTCAAAAAACCTTAAAGCCGTAGCGGTTAAGGGCACAGGACCATTACCCGCAGTGGCTGATCTGGACAAAATTAAGCAAATGATTGACGTTGTCTGCAAGGGCTCTTACGGTAACGTGTTGTGGCGCAGGTGGGGAACCGGCGGAGGGGGCTATAGTTTCGGCGCCGAAACCAGCTCTGAACCCATTCGGAATTGGCAAGAAGAGTGGCATGACCAAAGAAGCTACGGCGTAGACCAGTTTGAGAGCAGGGTTTGGGTTAAACCTGCTTGGAGTGATTTCGGTTGCCCCACAAACTGTCTGAAAATCAGCTGCATCCGCTCAGGCAAATACAAAGGCGCCATAGCGGATAACCCAGATTATGAAATGCAGGCTTTTCTGGGTCCAAATTTGGGTTTGTTTACGCCTGAAGAAAACGTCTACTTATCGTCCCTTATTGAAGATTTAGGCATGTGCGGAATCCAAGCAGGCAGCGTCATGGGTTTTGCAGCTGAACTGTTCCAACGCGGAATCCTAACAAAGGCAGACCTAGATGGATTAGAGCTGAAATGGGGCAACGTTGACGTTTTTGCCGCTTTGGCAAAGAAAATCGCGTATAGAGAAGGCATAGGTGACTTATTGGCTGAAGGCACGTACCGCGCTGCACTTAAGCTTGGAAAGATGAAGGGCAAAAACCTTGTTCCTTACACTGTAACCGGCAAAGGCATCAGCATCGGGGCGCACGGCATCCGAAGCGGAAGAGACTTCTCGCGGGAAATAGGCTACGCCTGCAGTGTACAGGGCGGCGACCACTCATCCATGACTGACTTGCCTATTGACGGGTGGGGCAGCGAAATTTGGACAATATTCAACGATTCAGCAGTTTTGTGTATCTTCACTTCATTTAGCATCTCGCCAAGCTTCAGGTATGAATTCTACAGTGCACTTACGGGTCAAAGCTTAAGTCGCAAAGGATGGCTTAACGGCGGCGGAATGAAGACCCTGCAGATACAGAGAGCTCTCTTGCTCCTCGGGGGACCAGATTTGAAGTGGAACCCGAAAGTTGACGATGATAACCCAGAAAGGTTCTATGAGCCACTGCCGACTGGACCATGCAAGGGGCAAGCTGCCGACAAGGCCAGCGTAAAACAGAAGGTGTTGCAGTACTACGAGCAAGCAGGCTGGGACCAAAACGGCATACCTACTTCCGAGACGCTAAGCAAGCTAAAATTAGAGTACGTTGATAAAATCTTGGGGAAACTGAGAAGGTAAATTTCCGAAAATTCGGCAGCTTAACCCATAATTGTCGGATGCGCATCTTCTTCATTAATGTGGTGCATTACGTGAATAGCTAGCCCCGTGGCTGCGCCTGCTGAAAGCCCTATCAGTAAATCGTTAAGTATCGCATAATTGCCGACTAACCCGAAGACCACAAGCGCGTCAAAAACCAGCGCCATCGCCAAATAGCCGACACACCACATTTTAACGCTCATTCCTCTTGGCTTGTTTATGCCTATTCCGCCTAGGTAGCCAAACATGATTATAAAACCGATTACTGCGAAGATCCAATCTAAACTCAAGTTTTTTCACCTGTTAGGTTGGCTATGTTGATTTAGAGGTTAATTAGCTTATCGAATACAAGCCTTCATCAAAAACCATCGTGGTTAAAACAAGGTACATACCGTTAACCTTTTTTACCTTCAACTATGACTCTTAAGCACCTCAAGGATGTGAATGGATTAACAAAATTCGACGCAAGACACTGCCATAAATGGGCTCACCTTTTGCTTGCAAGGCAACAAAAGCTCAATCAAGCCTTAACTGCAATAACACAAGAAGACTTCGATTTGGCAAAGCTTTTATTTTCTCAAATTTTCAGCGGCATAAACGGCGGCAAACAAGCTGACCCAGGCATGGCTGGCTCACTTTTGTATCATATGGCTATGGTTACAAAAATGGAGTCGGAAACACGCATGCTAATTGGCGAGTTGTATGTAGACTTACCCGACGTAACCTTAAAGCTTAGCAAGGTTTATGGTGACTTTGAATCTGACGCGAAAGAGTTAACCAAGGACATCGCCCCGTTTAGCTTAAATCTCCAGCAAATAGCCTCAAAGCCACATATCGGAACAGATGAAAAAATTGATCTTTTCACAAAATTAAAAAAAGAAAACAAAACAGTCGAAAGCCTGCTAAACAATGGGAAGCCTGAGGCGTCTGCAGCTTTAAAAAAATTGTTCCGTGACTGGGCAGAGCAGATTATCCTGACGCGTTTAATTCAAGAGTACGAAACAATCAAGGGTTTACTAGTCTTGGCTGAGCTTGCAAAAAACATCGACTTGCGAACCCTTGAGGATGCGATGCAGAATGTGCAGGACAAGTTCGGTGAAGAAACAGTTAACATAGCTCTTGACGTAACGCTTAAAGTTGGGATGCGAAGAGAAAAACTGCAGTCAATCATGTTAAGCGACCACTTCATAAATTACACAATGTCTACAGACACTTTGGATGGGCACATGGAGTTTTTGAATTGCCCAATTTTTGGAAGCCACACTTATGCTCAGGAAAAATACGGCGTGAACCCTCAAGTGTCTTCGCTGTTCTGCACACATTTCTGTTTTGCTCATGCAAAAGCAATGCTTGACACGGTTCTTCCTTTCCCATTTACACTTTGGCAGCCTAAACGAATAGCAACACATGGCAACTGCGAGTTTTACCTGAAACTTTCCTACTCGCCTGCGGCAAAGGCGTCTGAACAGTTTATTCCGCTTGTTATGTCATGGAACGTTACGCGCGAATGCAACATGAAATGTTCTCATTGCTACATTAACGCCACAGAGAAAAAACTTCAGAGTGAATTAACGACTCAAGAAGCCAAAAACCTCATGAACCAAATCTACGAAGTCAGCGCGCCACTGTTAATATTGAGCGGCGGCGAACCACTCTTGCGGCAAGACATTTTTGAACTCATACGCTACGGCTCAAGGAAAGGTTTGAAGATGGGGCTGGGAAGCAACGGAAGCCTCATTGATGAGACAGCGGCGAGAAAGCTCAAGGAGGCTGGAACCGCAACTGTATCAATTAGCTTAGATTCCAATATTCCAGCGCAGCATGACGAATTCAGAGGAGTGGCTGGCGCGTGGGAGAAGGCGGTTGAAGCGTGTAAGGCTTTGAGGAAAAACAATGTGCTTGTTCAAGTCAACACAACCTTAACGCAGAAGAACTACAATCAGATAGACGACATAATGTCGTTGGCTGAAAGCATAGGCGTTGAAAACTTCCACCTATTTTTCCTTGTTCCAACGGGCCGCGGCACAAAATTAACTGATATTTCCCCAGAAAAATATGAAGAAATGATTACCAAAACTTTCGCAAAAGCCGCAAATCACAAGTTAAACGTGAGACCTTCCTGTGCGCCGCAGTTTATGCGAATTGCAAAAGATATGGGTTTAGATATGCGGCAGTGGATCCGCGGTTGCATCGCCGGATTATACTATTGCCGCATTTACCCCAACGGAGACGTAACACCCTGCCCTTACCTGCCGATTAAGCTTGGGAATATACGGGAGAAAAGCTTTAAAGAAATATGGTTCAACTCAAAAATCTTCCAAGCCCTGAGGAATCCTAATTCATTAAAGGGCAAATGTGGAGCCTGCGAATACCGCGTCGTATGTGGTGGCTGCCGAGCCCGAGCATATGGTCTCTCAAGCGATTTTATAGATTACTGCGGCGACCTTCAGGAACCTGCAGAGTTAAAAAGCGATTATCTAACCGAAGACCCATGGTGCGTCTACCAGCCAAAAACAATGTGCAAAGCCTTAAACAATCAAGCCACTAACAGAAAACCGCTTAATTAAAAATTGGATGCGGCAGAAACTTTTTAAGACATCAGTGTCTATCAAAAACTTTAATCGGCAGTTAAATGGCTTTGGCAGCCCGCAAACACAGGAACAGGTAAACTGTGGACCGCCAACCAAAAATCGTGATGGCGACAGAAATATGATAAGAGTCCACAAACTAAAAGATACGAAACATGCCGCGTTGGCAGCAGTTTCGAGAAATACCACAAAACGGCACTTTAATTCCACTAAAAACGCAGCCAATAATTTTCCGAGATTCGTTGGAAATTACCTCTTCCCCTTGTCTGAAAGTTAAGGGGGCAAATAGAATTTCAAATGGCAGCCTTTCTAAAAGTTTCTTGGGAATGTTTAAGGAAACTACCTTAGCTTACTTGTTTGACATAGCCGGGTTAGCTGCTGGTTTTCTGATTGCTTACCAGCTTAATGTTTTCAGGCTCTCACCATGGGCTTTGGCTCTTTATCCAGCACTCATAAGCACAAGAGTGATTAACGGCTTGCTTAGCGGCCGTTTAAGCACGGCTTTGCATCTTGGCACGATTAATCCGCAGTTTGCTGGAAATACAAAAAGCTTCCATAAATTAGTGCATGCGATAATTGTACTAACTTTAGTAACGAGTTTAACGGTTAGCATAATTTCTCTTTTTTTCGGTTCCTTGCTCTGGGGGGTAACTTTTGCTGATTTCTCAGCCATAGTATCCGTAATGGTTTCAACGTTAGCGATAGGTCTGATTTTTTCCTTAGTAACAATTAAAGTTGCTTTTATTTCGTTTAAACGAGGTTTAGACCCTGACATCGTAGTTTATCCGATAATATCCACAGCAGCAAGCGTTTTCATAACGCTCTGTTACGTTGGAGTGTTAAACGTGTTTTTCTTTTTGCCGTATCTTGGCAGATTTGCAATTCTTGCAATCGGCTTCACACATGTTTTTCTCGTCTTATATTTGGTGGCAAAAGATAAGCAAGAACCTGAATTTCGAAAAACCATAAAGGAATCCCTGATTATGCTTATGTTCGTAGCCTTAATTCTAACCTTTACTGGATCCGTTTTCAAGGGAATAGATCGTTTTGCGCAAAACCGAAAAGAAATTTACACGATTTATCCAGCCCTGATTAATATGGTAAGTAGTGTAGGCTCAGTTGTAGGCTCCACCGCTAACACTAAGCTTGCTCTAGGTTTACTTACGCCATCTTTCTCCTCAATAAAAAATCATGCCAGAAATATTAGTAGTGCTTGGGTAGCATCATTTTTAATTTTCACCGTTTTAGCCCTCATATCTCTAGCTATCAACCGCGTGTTTCTGCTATCCAGCGTGCTCAATTTTATGGTCATAATTTGGTTATCTAATATAATAGCTGTCGTTGGCATAGTGATTTTATCTTATGGGGTCTCAATATTAACGTTCAGAAGAGGCTTAAATCCTGAGAATTTTGTTATCCCCATTGAAACCTCATTTGCCACCATAATAACCTCAACAGCTTTACTTGTGGCTTTATTTTTAATCGTCTAGGCTAGGAGCAGTATTAAAATAATTCAGAGCGTATTTTACTGTTGGAAGCGACCTCAAGGATATGCCTAAATTCGAAAAGATAGAATACAAACCTATCCCCGTCAGAGAACTTTTGCTCGAAATGAAAAATCTATCTGAACTAATGATTGATTTAGCATATTCCGCGGCGCTATATAACGATAAAGACCTTGCTGAAGACGTCCTTGGGCTGGAAAGCCGAGTAGATACATTGGCGTACCTTTTGGAAATGGAGATAATGGTTGCTTCAAGAGACCCAAAAGACGCAGAGGCAATGGTTGGAATTTCCAGAGTGGCTTCTGCCACAGATAAAATTTCAGACGCCGCCGCTGATATAGCAGCGATAGTGACCCGCAATATTGGCGTCCACCCCATAGTTGGCGAAATCTTTGAAAAGGTAGAAGAGCGCTTAATGAAAGTTACCGTTAAAGCTAATTCAGCGATTGTTAAAAAGAGGATAGATGAGCTGGATTTGGCTGCAAGAATGGGCGTTGATATTATTGCCATTCGCCGAAATAATGACTGGATACTTAACCCCAAGAAGACAGAGAGAGTGTTCCAAGGGGACATTCTAATTACTCGTGGAGCGCAATCAGGAATTGAGGAGTTTAAAGATTTAGCAGAAGGAGCACTGGCAAAATTAAACGTTGAAGAACGCGCCAAATTCGAGGAGATCGTTTCAAGATTCGTGGAGCTCAAAGACACTTCTGAATTAATGTTGGATTTAGCTTATTCTTCCCTTTTGCTAAACAGTAAGGAACTGGCGGAAGAAGTCGAGCGCCTTGAAGAGCGAATGGACCAACTGCACACTGATTTTGAATTGCTTGCTTTAACCAGCGACTTCAAAAAAGAAGAAGCGCTAGGTTTTCTAGGTTTAATTCGGTTAGGGGTAGCAACGGAAAAAATCGCTGATGCCGCTGCTGATATGGCTGAGGTTGTTTTAAGAGGTATTGAACCGCATCCAATTTTGAAGCTTACAATTAAAGAAGCTGAGGAAACAGTCGCTCAAGCATGTGTAACTGCGGAGTCTCTGCTTGTGCACAAGACACTAAAAGAAGCGCGAGTTCATGAGGAAACAGGTATGTGGGTTTTAGTGATTAAAAGAGGAGAGAAGTGTTTGCGTCCTCGAGCAGACTCAAAAATCGAGGTTGGCGACGTGTTAGTTGCTTCGGGATACGCGGAAGGCGCTGACAACTTAAAACGGCTTGCTTCCCCTGCCCAAGTATGCAATGTCGAATAGTTAGTATCTTTATTTTAGATTCATTAACACTATAAGCCAGTAAACACCATTCACAATGAAGACCAGTTTATCGCTGGTTAAAAGACAAGCGAGGAAAAAGAACGTTCACCTGCTCGAATCCTGCATGCAATAAAGCATTTAGTACACCGATTAAAACCCTAAATTTACAGCAGGGTTCATCAGAGACGTACGCTGCTTGCCCATTCTGTTTAACAAAAATAACTCAACCACAAACAGAAGTCAGTGATGAAAAAGGAAAAGCTCAAGCCGAAAATATGCTTCCTAAAGAAAAACAAAATAAAAACACTGAAAAACCGCCCGCATGCCAACACCACACTGGATACTTGAGTGAACGAGAAAAAAACCAGCAAATCCCCGATGAATGCATTATTTGCAAAGACATAGTAGAATGTATGCTCAAAAAAATGCGAACTTGATTAAAAAAACCGGGCTAAACTTTTTCAGAGAAAGATTTTGAGAATTAAAAAAATTAAAGAATGAAAATAGGAAAAATAAGAGAGTTTATTTCTTTTTCTTAGTTGTTTTGTCTTCGGTGGCAGGTGCTTCTTCCGCTTTGACTGGTGCTGGCTCTTCTACTTTTGGCTCTTCTTTTTTCTCTTCAATTTCTGTTGTGATTTCTTCAATCGGTTTTGGAGGCGGCGTTGTTGCCATTGTCCAGCCTATCCATGCACCGATCGCTAGTATGGCGATGAATGCTATGGAAACGAGAACCAGTACTGCATCTAGTCTGACATCGGTCCCATTAAGTCCGAACAATTGTTGCGGAACACTTACTAGGAGGACATAGCCTATAGCGACTATAACGCAGACGATAAGTATTGCTCCACCTATTCCTTGATCTTTACTAACCATTTAAGTCACCACTTTATAGGCATTTATTATGTCAAGCAATTTAAAGTTTGTCATGATTTTACTCGTGCTCCTGTTTATGTTGTTCCCATTTCCCATGTTGAAAGGTACTTTTTTTGTTCAGCCGTAAGCTCGTCGATATTTACTCCCAACGATTTAAGTTTTAGCTCAGCAACTTTTTCATCGATTTCTTTGGGAACAGTGAAGACTTTTGGCGTTAACTTCGCTGTTTTAGCTATGTATTCTGAGCATAACGCTTGGTTAGCAAAGGACATATCCATGACTTCAGAGGGGTGCCCTTCCGCCGCGGCCAAGTTTACCAGTCTGCCTTCGGCTAAGAGGTAGAGTTTTCTGCCGTCTTTTAATGTGTATTCTTCTAGGTTGGGGCGCATGGTTCTTTTAGCGGTTGACATCGATTCTAAATCTTTTATGTTTACTTCAACGTTGAAGTGTCCACTGTTAGCCATTATGGCGCCGTCCTTCATTTTTTGCATGTGCTCTTTTCTTATTACACTGATGTCTCCGGTGGCTGTTACAAATATGTCGCCTATAGATGCTGCTTCAGCGATGGGCATGACACGCAAGCCGTTCATTACTGCTTCCAACGCACGGGTAGGTTGGACTTCTGTTACAATAACGTTGGCGCCAAAGCCTTGAGCTCGCATAGCTATGCCTCTTGAGCACCAACCGTAGCCGCAGACAACAAAGTTTTTGCCCGCTATTAACGTGTTTGTTGCCCGTAAAATGCCGTCCATGGTGCTTTGCCCAGTTCCATATCGGTTATCGAAGAGGTATTTTGTGTACGCATCGTTCACCGCTACGATAGGGTACTTGAGGCTACCGTCTCTTTCCATGGCTCTTAAGCGGATTACACCCGTCGTGGTTTCTTCTGTTCCACCTTTAACATCTTTCAGTTGTGCTTGACGTTTGCTGTGTAAGGTGCCGACTAAGTCTGCGCCGTCGTCTAGCGTTATGGACGGCTTATAATCTAACACGTTGTCAATGCACTTGTAGTATTCTTCGGTGTTTTGTCCTCTCCAAGCAAAAACATGAATACCGTCATCGGCTAAAGCTGCGGCTACGTCATCTTGAGTTGAAAGTGGGTTGGAACCGCATAAAGCGATTTTAGCGCCTCCGAGAGTTAATGCTTGCACTAGAACGGCTGTCTCTTTTGTCACGTGGAGGCAGGCCCCCAAAGTAAACCCTTTTAACGGTTTTTCTTTCTCAAACCTGTTTTTAATCAGGTTCAGTACGGGCATATGACGCGACGCCCATTCAATCTGTAAATGACCTTGAGGCGCCAAACTTTTATCTTTAACTTGAAATTCTTCCATGAATAGTTCCTTCTTTTTAGGAAGAATGTGTCTTCTCCCTATTTAGAATTTACTTTAAATTAAGGAAGTTACAGGAGCTTATTCTGTGCTGGAAAAAGTTTAATTACAACTCGTATAAAGCTAACAGTAAGAAGGGTGGATGATTGAAGGAACCTTTTGCCAAATTCATTAAAGAAAAGTTGGGAACCAAAACACTGTTAATTACGTGCGGATTGCCTGGAACTTGGAAAACAGAAACATCAGAGGAAGTTTCAAAAATTAAAGGGTACCCCATTCTCCGAAGCGATTTAATCCGCTTAGAAGTTTTAAAAAACGAGGATGTTTTTAACGCCAAAGTTGCAGGAAACATGAGTAAACGCCTATCTGTCTACGATGAAGTTTTTCGAAGGGCAGACGAGTTAGCTGAGAAAGATGTCCTAGGCATCATTTTAGACGCAACCTTCGTTGCTCAAGATTTAAGGCGGCGAGCAGCTGAAATTGCCGCGAAGCACAAGATGACTTTTGTTATTTTGCAGACAAGCTGTCTTGAAGAAGTATCCATCGCCAGAATTGAAAGGCGCACCAAAGAGAAATATGAGTCAAACGCCTTGACAGTGGATGCGTACCTCGCAAACAAGAAAAAGTTTGAACCAGTCGACATTGACGACCTAAAGAAAAGGTACCCAGCGCTGGAGATATTGCATTTAACGGTTGATACTTGCCGTGATAACCCGGAAGGCTGGTACGTTATCGGAATGGAAAGAAAGTAACAGGACACTGCTGGATAATGATAACCGACTTGCACATTCACTCAAACGCTTCAGACGGCAAACTAACCGTTCAAGAAATTTTTAAAGAAGCAAAAAAACGAAACATCGGTTTCATGGCAATTACAGATCACGATTCCATCGGCTGCCAAACCCAAGCCACCGCCACAGCAAAAAAACAGAACATTCGATACGTCACTGGAGTCGAGTTAAACGTAACTTTCATACACCCAAAGTACCATGAAGGCAAAGCAGTTTCTCTGGATTTCTTAGGTTACCAATTTGACGCCAACAATGAGGCTCTGGGAAGAAAGCTTGAGACGATGGCAAAATACCGTGAAGAAAGGGCAGCAAAAATCGTAGACAACCTAAACGCTGAATTTAAGAAAGAACACATTGCAGCATTAAATAAAGATGATTTAAGAAAGATTGAAGAGTCGGTTGATGGAGTGCTTGGCAGACCCCACATTGCGGACTATTTAGTAAAGAAAAACATTGTTAAAATACGGCAAGAAGCCTTCGATAAATACCTTGTAAAGTGCGATGTCCCCAAATACCCGCTGTATTTGGAAGAAGCATCAAAACTTGTCAGGGGCGCTGGCGGAAAACTGGTTTTGGCTCATCCCAACGACCCGCATGGAACTTCGTTAGTTACATTAACTAAATCGTTAATTGAGCAAACTGAAATAATCCAGGAAAAAATGTTACCTGACATTGACGGGGTTGAATGCTGGCACTCAAGAAACACCGAGGAAACAACAAACCACTATGTAGCATTCGCAAAGAAACACGAGTTAATCATGACGGGCGGGAGCGATTGCCACCAAAAACCAATCATTATGGGCACAGTTAAAATACCCAGCTGGGTACCTAACCAATTCGCATAGGACGCGTTTACATTTTTTCCGCGTAATCGACAGCCAGTTTGAAGTAGGCATGCGCTTCTTTTGTTGCACCTGTCTTTTCCACTTGGCTTACGTTTGGGTCGTCAAGTTTGAAGCTGATTACTTTACCACGCACATAGGCTCGGTAGCACTTGTAGAACGGAAGCAACTTTGTTAATTGTTGATCGTCAGAATACGCTATGTATCTTTCTATAAAGTAAGTTGACAAGTCGGGCCGCTGTTGAAAATCTAGGTCCATGGCTAAAAAAGCCACATCTGAAGCTACATCAGAATATCTGAAGCGATCGTTGAATTCTATGGCGTCAAAAATGCAAATTTTGTCAGTTATAAAGATGTTTCCTGAATGCAAATCGCCATGGCAATCTCTAACTTTGCCGCCCTTTATTCTATTTTCAAAAAGCAATCTATTTTTTTCAGTATAGGCATTGACTTTATTTTTGATAAATTGGTAATCAGCAGCAAAGATTGTTTGGTTGACGTACTTTTGGGTTTGCGAGAAATTTTCATCCCAATTAGTCTTTATGATTTTAAGTGAACCGAACTCGTTTATTTCAGTGCTTGTTTGTGCCGTGGAATGGAATTGCGCGATTATTTTTGCTAGCTCATCAATTGTTTTGTTATCCACTTTGCCTTCTTTGAGGAGAACGGTCATTATTTTTTCTTGTGGCAGGCGCTTCATTTTTAGGGCATATTCAACTGTTTCGCCGACCCCGTTTATTTTGATAATGTTTGCTTTGTTGATGGGCACAACTTCAAGGTAGATGTCTGAGCAAAGGCGCCTGTTGAGTTCTAACTCTTTTTCGCAGAAGAACCGCCGTTTTTCGAGTGTGGAGAAGTCTAGAAAACCAAAGTTTACTGGTTTTTTGATTTTGTAAACAAAATGTTTCGTTAAGAAGACAAAGGATATGTGTGTTTGGATTAATTCGATCTTGCCGGGGTCTTCCGGGTAAGCTTCCGGACTTAGAAGAGCTTCAACCACTGGTTTTTGGGCTTGCATTGTTATGTTTCTTCCCTTGAAATGTATACTCTTGTAAGAGGAAATAATTAGTTGGTATTCTTAGCCTCTTGGCATTGTTTTACAAAATCTAACACGCTATCAGCCTGCTCTTTCGAAATATAATTATTTCGATATAACGAATCAGCGAGGTCAGAAATTTTAGTTAAAGCATGAACTCGGAAACCTAGCTTCTCCAAGTTTTCTTTGCCGCCTTGCTCCCGGTTAACAACAACCAGCAAGTGCTTAACATTGCCGCCAAGCGACTGCAGAGGCTTAATTCCCTCAACTTTGGATAAACCTTCGCTTATGACGTCATCGAAGAAAAGGACATTATCACCTTTAACTAAATCTGCCCCGGCTATTCTACCTGTAACCCCATAGGATTTTTCCTCTTTCCTAACCACGATGCAGGGCAGGTTCACTTTGCACGCTATACTTGGCACTATTAACGCGCCTTTAAGCTCAATAGAGGCCAATTTGTCTATTCTGTCAGAAATCATAATCTGCCTTACATGTTCAGCAGCCAAATCGGCTATAAGGCATAATTGTTTGGGTGAAGAAAGTAAACGTGCAAGGTCAATATAGTATGGGCTGATTGCTCCAGACTTAATTTTAAAGCTGCCAAACTTTAAACATCCAGAAGAGTAGAGAGCATTAGCCACTTTATCAGTGCTGCTTGACATACCAGTCATCCTTGAATTGAATACAAACCAGCAAATTTAACCTTTGCCAACACAAAAAAAGGCGCGTTAAACAACTAAGTCTGCCAGATCTACACTGTGCTCATAAATCTGTCTAAGAAAGGAAACTGTTGCCAAAATTTGAGGCATCAAATCCACAGAAGAATCTTTCGCGACTGTTTCAATGCTTGAGTACGTCACATCGATTTCTCCTCGAAGGTTCCGCACGTTCTCAGCCAGAGAGATATCTTTAGTTACAAAGGACTTCAATGCTTGCTCGTGAGCTTGGTAACAGAGCGATTGCAAAGCAATCAGCAACTTTTGCAGCTCTCCAGACAACTTCACCCCATCGAGCGCAATGGTTTTTGCAGCCACTTGGACACATGCGTCGCCTATGCCTTCAATTAAACTTGCGGCCAAACGATAGTCTAAGCATTCTATCGGAGTGATTCCAAGCTTCTCAGTTAAGCGTGGGTTTTGGATTATTGTCCGTAAAATCCTAACCAACAAAAAATAGAGTTTATTGCTCTCAGCGTCCCTCTCAGTGACGTTTGTAGCCAACTCCACGTCCCCGTAAATAAAGGAGTTAGCGGCATCACGAATCATTCCCGCAACGATAGCGTAGTTACGCTGCAAAATTTTTTCAGGTAAAAACCCTGAAGGCTGCTGCATAAGAGTTTGCAGAGAAATTTTTGAACTGGTTTCCTCAACTATCTCTAAACCAGCAAGTGAAACAGCAGTTGACTTCACAACTTTTCTAACGGCGGAGTCAATTCGGTCTTTTGCAAGAATATCGATGCAATCGTAGCCAAGGAGATATCGACCGATAATCTCGCGACCAAGATAAGGACCGACGTTTAAAGAGGTTGCTCTAGGCAGCGGCTCTGCAGTGTATTGTGCATCAACAAGGAGCTTGCCGTCATTGGTTACATCCAGATTGACTAAAGCGCCCTTTTTTAAGCCGTTCTTTGTCGCCCAGTCTCTAGGTAAACAAACAAAAAAAGTGCCCGTTGGTGTTTGTTGAATCTTGCGTAAATCACCCATAGTAACATCCCAAGCGAAATATAACAAATCTAAACTATACATCGATTATATAAACTGAATTACTTTAGAATAAACCAATTAGCTGCGTTAGCAAAGCCGTCCCGGAAGCTTACCAAGAAAAGAGGTAGCTCTGGACATTTGAAAATTTTGCCCTACAAATGAAAAACAGTAAATAACTCAAAAGCATAAAGCCTAAACATAAAAACATGCACTCCGTGCACTCAATCAGATAATCAAGAACCGATCAAAATGAGCGTAACAGAAAAACTGCAAAAAGCACTTGAAGTAACAATCGCGGCAGGATACCAACTTAACAGCGAAGCCTTTGAATTCTTAAGCCAAAACTCAGATACCACAGATCCAGTTGACGTTATGAATTTGGCTCTTGGGAGGCTAGCAGATTTGCAGGAAAAGCCGTTCTTTATAGACAAAGTTTTTCTACAAACCTTAATGCAGCAGCTAACAGCACAGGTCATAGTGTCGCAACCCCAGCCGCAGCAAACCGTTGTAGAGCAACCGGCGCCGCCGGTAATGGAACATGCAACTTCCGTGGAAAGCACTTTTTATCCGTACGCTAAGGACATAAAAGCGGACATTAACATTCTGGAAGACGCAACAGGCAAGCTTAGCTCCAACGGCACTCTTGAGGAATATCTAGAATATTTCCAGGATAGGTTTAAACGAATTGAACGGTTGCTTAGGCAAAGAATGGACGTTAAAGCTGCAACACCAATTCTAGAAGCGCTCAAATCACCAGCAAAAACAAAACTCAAAATTATCTGCATGATAACTGAAAAAAGAGAATCAAAAAACCAAATGATATTGTCAGTTGAAGATTTGCTGGGAAGCGCAACTGTCTTAGTGCCGCAAAAAGCACCAGAAGAAGTCCGCAAAAAAGCATCAGTTCTTTTGCAGGACCAAGTAGTATGCTTAGCAGTGATAAAAACAAGAAGCAACCTTTTCCTAGCTGAGGACATAATTTTTCCAGAAATAGGAAGAAAAACACCACAAAGAGCCCAAGAGCCAGTTTATGCAGTGCTAACATCTGACATTCATGTTGGCAGTAAGAAGTTTCAGAAAGAGGCATTTAAACACTTTATCCTCTGGCTTAACGGCAAGTATGGCGATGAAGAACATGCGAGAAATCGCAGGCCAAGTCAAGTATGTTTTGATTGCAGGTGACCTCGTAGATGGAGTTGGGGTTTATCCGGGGCAAGCAAAGGAACTCGCGATAAGGGACATTTATTCCCAATACAAGGCATTGGCTAACTATCTTAAGAGAATCCCAGATTATATTGAAATCTTAATTGTTCCCGGCGATCATGATGCAGCGCCAAAACCTCTTCCACAGCCTGCTCTTTCTCCAAAATATGCAGGAGAACTTTGCAACTTCAAGAGGGTTCATTTACTGCCGGACCCATGCATGGTAAGTATCCATGGCGTCGATGTACTGATTTACCATGGAAGAAGCTTGATTGATGTCGCATCGTCAGTTCCCGGAATAACCTTGAATGAAGCACATAAAGCAATGAAAATTCTTATTCAAAGCAGGCATTTAGCCCCAATGTATGGGCAAAGAACGCTAATTGTTCCTAGAACGCGATTCCTTAGTTATAGAAAGAGTACCGGATATTTTTCATACAGGGCATTTGCATCTTGTAAAAAATGAATTGTATCGTGGTGTATTAATGGTCAATTCTGGGTGTTGGCAAACTCAAACCGAATATCAGGAAAAAGGAGGGATTACGCCTACACCTAATGTTATTACGGTAGTTAATCTGCAGACTCTCCAAGTCCTTCATATTAATTTTAGTTAACTTTTTCCGCTCAAAAGCTGCCATCCAGAGGGCAGAATCCCAGCGGTCGTTGGAGCAACAAATGAAACAGCATGCGTCAATAATATTTTTAACGACTAGTAAAGAAAGAGATCATCAACTGGTTGTCGATGAGCTTGCTTTAACGTTAAAGTACTAGGTATTTTCGGCTGAATTTTTATGTGCGGATTGCAGAGAATAATTGAGTAAGCTGCTGAATCTGTTGTCGCTGCCAAATACATCTTTTATGAGACTTCTTGAAATTTCAAGTCTAATTTTTTTTGTTCTGCCATACCGCCCCATACTTACAACCTTTGCGTTTACGAGACCCATGGAGTCAAGCTCGTTAATTAGCGTGCCTAATCTTCGCTGCGTCAGAAGACCAGCGCCCATTTCACCGCACAGTTCATTGTAAACATCGTATATTTCGCCTGTGGTGGCACTCGGTTTGTTCAAATGATAAACACTGAGAAGCACCAGTTTTGAGTGCAAGGTTAAATTTTTGAGCGCTTCAACAACTCGGTTGTGTTCAATATGCTTCTCTGCCTGGCGCACATGCTCTTCAGTAATCACTTTAGCATCTTGGCGCTCAGCAACTTCTCCCGCAACCCGCAACAAATCCAAAGCACGCCTCGCATCACCATGCTCTGCAGCAGCCAAAGCTGAACAAATATTTAATGCTGAATCGGATAAAACGCCTTCTTGGAAAGATAGTTTTGAACGTTCAAGAAGAATGTTGCGAAGTTCAGCTGCATCATATGGCCTAAAAACTAGTTCTTCCTCGCTAAGAGAACTAAAAACTCTAGGATCCAAAAATTCTTTCAACCGGAGGTCGTTGGATATGCCGATTATCGAAACTTTGCTCTTGCTCAAAGTTTCATTTATCCTTGTTAACTCGTACATGAAGGCGTCTCCGCGGTCTTTAATCAAGGCATCAATTTCATCGAGAATTATTATGAAAATTATTCGCGACGAGTCTAATCCTGCTCTGAACCTGTCAAAGACTTCGCCAACAGATAAGCCCGTGAAGGGTATAGTCATACCAAGGTTTTGGCTTAGAGCTGCGAAAACGCGGTATTCTGAACCAGTCATTCGGCAATTTATGTAACAGAATTTTACTGGGGCGCCATATTCCTTTGCCTTAGACTCCAGATGGCTAAGTACGTATTTTGTTACCGCTGTTTTACCTGTGCCAGTTTTCCCATAAATGAAAATGTTGGAGCACCTTGAATCTTTTAGGACGGGAGCAACAGTTTGCCCTAACAGTTTTATTTGGTCTTCCCTATGTGGCAATTTTTCAGGAAGATAATCATGCCTAAGAACTTCTCTGTCCTTAAACAGTCGAACTCCATTAACGAAGTTCTCGAATACATCATCTAATACATTTGGATTTCCCATTATCCCCATCCCCTCGTTTTCAGAGGCTCAACCGTTATTTCAACTGGAACAGATAAAGTATGCAGTACAAAAAAATGGTTTTAAAGCACAATAATCCTAAAAAACAATGAAGGCATCGGATAGTAACTATGTAAATTGAGAACAAGGCACACCCCAAAGGTTCTACTGGAAAAAATTCTTTGACTTCGCAAAAATCTTCTATTTATTATAATTAGATGAATATACTGTGATAGTTAAGTAATAATTTTATATATTAATAGTTGTTATCAAAGTTTTTAGATAAAAATACCGCAAAATTTTTTGCAGTATTTTCTTAACTTCGTTTTTTCCTGAAGACTTCGACAGGAAATTTAGGGGTGTCTGTTAAACGATTTTTAACATAGGCAAACAAATTTATGACAACGGGATCTAAATTTTATCAACAAAAACTCTTTAGATTCCAGACTCCCAATAACCTTGCGAGAATTTCTTTAAAGTTTCTAAATTTCGTTCACAAAATTGTGAATACATGTGAAATGGCATTAAATTTGCCGCTTAATCAGTTTGCTTTTGGTTCATTTTACATTTTTCGTGTCTTTTTACTGTGAACAAGCCACCCCTATGCTTCTACTGGAAAAGCAGAATCAATCAATAATCTTAATTATCCAGACATTCTGATTTACTGTGAAGGTCGTTATGCTGAATGGAAGGAAAATTGCGGCAATTTCGCAAAAATAAGCTGTATAATCGTTTTTCTACTTTTCCGCTTTCACCATAACAGCTATAAGTTGTGAAGTGTAAAGCTGTGAACCCTGTGGTGCCCACTAAATGCCAGCTCGTAAAATACGCGTTGAGCTGTTCGATAGCGATGGTAATCGATACACTATTGCATTCGAGGGCCAAGTAACACGGGATAAAGCTTTACGCCTCTTAGATCTTGTTGAATTGCTGGGTGGTGCACCAAATGAGGGTCCAACCGTAAGCACCAGGGGCTTCTTTACCGAATCGCATGCTTTCACGCATTGAAAAAGTTCAGTTGGTAATTCAGAAAAGTTTTCCATTAATTTGGTTTTCTTCAAAGGACATTCAGTCCGTTTATGAACAGGAACTTAATGAGCCAGTCAGCCTAAGTACAGTTTCAACATACCTTTCAAGGATGACAAGCAAAGGCATACTTTTAAGGACTGGCGGATCAAATAATTTAAAGTATAAAACTGCAAGCCTTTCCCACGCAACTATAAAAGAAAAAGTAAGGTAAACTAAGTTAGGAAAAAAGTACAAAATAATTTTTGCAGCATAAGAATTAATTTACCCTGTTTGGGTTAGAATAAAATTTGGCTAGACTGTGGGTTGCGGCTTTATGTTGGCTGACTATTTTCGGTTTTCTTAAGCAGCTTTTCCATTTCTTTTTTGATACTGTATCTGAAGGGTATTTTGCCTACTTCCCTTTCTAGGTATCCTTCTTCATAGAGTTTCTTCATGAGTCTTGCTGTGTGTTCTCTACTGAGCTTAACCCTGTCTTTGATTTCTGGCGCCGTCTTAGGTCCCTCTGCAGACAACATTTCAAGCACTGAGATTTCTGTGTCCGTTAATGCCGCCATTGCTTTATCGCGTTTAATGTGTATGACAGGAGGCTCATTGATTTCAGGAGCGAAATTGAGCTTTTGAATTTGCTCTTCGAAACCCGCGACCTTTGCTTTCAATGTCTCATGTGACGATTCAATATCCTTGATTTTCGATTCTATACCTGTTAATCCAGAAAGAATGTTGCTTCTGCTTTGTGAAGCTCTCTCTGAAATAGTGCCTACTTGATTTTCTATAGGCACAATCCTTCTTTCTAATGCGTCTACTTTTTTTAGGCTTGAATCAGCTTTTGCCCGGTTTCCCTCTATCTTGAAACCGATTATATCCAGCTTGTCGGCTTCACGCTTGAGTTCTCTATCAAAACTAAGAACAATATCTTCAACAATATTCTTCGCTTTTTCATACTCTTTTTGTGCCCGGCGTATTTGCCTATAATACTCCACTGCCGTTGCAACTGTAGCCGCAAGCAAAACACCCAAAAGTATAGTTACAAAGTCAACCGTGATTTTTCATCTCGTGATTTATACGTGATTCAATCGGTTGCATCACACATCACAGTTATCCATGGACTTTTTAAGGTTTGCGGTGACATCATTTATCGGCTTTCATGATATCACACATCACAGCTTCAATTTTGGCTTTGTGCGTTCTCAAAGAGCTGGCAAAATGCCCAAGATTTAAGGTTATTTTATGTTTTCAGCCTTGATACTGGCTCTTATATTTTCGCTTCTACCACTTCACACTTTTGGTTAAAAACTTCGAGTTTAATCTGTGATTTGTGACGTCACAAGCTGTCTTCTGATGGACTAGATAGCCGTTTTAGGCTTGTTTCAAGCTCCTCCCGTATGATTTCTATTACCTTTAGATGGTCTTTTAGTTCCTCTTCCTTGTCAGGGGTGCCTTGGTGGGCATCCACATATTCGTGCAATTTATTGGCTATTTCGAGATACGGGTCAAGAGTTGTGCTGTCAAACACACCCAAATACCCTAAAAGTAGCACAGTATAGATTGATTTTATTACGTTTTCTTTAGACTGTTTTAATGTTCTGTTAAAGGATCCGCGGCTTATTTTAGCCTTCGTTAGTCTTAAGTTGGCTTTTTCATCGTACTTTAACTGTTTGCCTGCTATATTCTCGGCTAAAATATCTATCAGCAGTGTTTCAAGCTGTGTTTTCGTTAATTGGCTATTTTTAGCCAATATTTGCACAATAGGATCGTTTAATGCCCCATTTAACCATGCTTGAACACCGTCTTTCAGCTTCAAACTCCTTGTCTCCTCAATATTCTGGATGGATACGCTTTTGTATACTGACCCCACTTTTTAAGTCTTATCCACGTTCAGACATGCAGATTTGTCGTAATAAATGTCCCTAAATTAAGGTCAAATGCCAAAAGAAAACCAATATGGGTATATTTTCCAAATTAAAGTGATATTAGACCAAATTAACACATAAGAGGCAAAAATATTCAATATTAGGTTAATGACATAGACGGAATTTTAAACAAAAAATGTACTTTTATACGCGTAGAATAGCCCAAAAATCAATGTCTTAGTTGATAATTTAAGTTTCTTTTTGCTTCTTAGCGCTTTTCCTGTAATGGAGTAAGCCTTTTGTTAATCGTGGATAAGGCGTGACATCATCTATCACATTAAAATCACAGTTATTTAACGCCGCATCACTTGACATCACGCATTGTGATAGGTTTGTGATGTCCTTGTGATTTAACTGCTGATGTTTTCTGAATGGTGCTTATTTGCTGCTTAGAGCAACTCTGAGTACTCTTTTAATTTGTCGAATAGTTCCGGTCGGAGATCCTTTAAAGTAGGGATGAAAGTCTCAGCTGTTCTTAGGTCCCTGTAATCTACTTCACATGTGATAAAGTCCTCTTCGTCGTACTTTGCTTTTGCAAGGACATCCCCACTTGGGCCAACCAATCTGCTTCCTCCCCAGAACTGCAAGCCGTCTTGAACGCCAGCTAGGTTCACGTAAGCGAGAAAAGCAGTGTTTTCCAGTGCTCTGGCGCAAGTTAAAGTTTCAAAGTAGCTCCTGCGCACTGCTGGTGACGCTGATATGCAGACTATTAATTGTGCACCCTTCAAACGTGTAAGCCTAGTAATTTCAGGGAAGAAGATGTCATAGCAAATGCATAATCCGATGTTGCCTAAATCCGTTTGAAACGCGGCTGTTTGGTAACCTGGACGGAAATATCTTTTTTCTTCAAACACGCTGTGCGTTGGCAGATACATTTTACGGTATTTGCCGATTAGTCCTTTTGGGCCAACAAAGACGGCAGTGTTAAAGACTGTTGCTTGAGTTTTTTCGCTTAATTCAGGCATACCAAAAATAATATGCATCCCTGTCTTCTTTGCCAGATCCTCCACCTTCTTCACGGTGGGGCCGGGGATTGTTTCAGCTAACTCGTAGAATTGATCTCTAACAACATAGCCACTTAAACAAAGCTCAGGAAAAATTGCTATATCTGCCCCCTGCTCTTTAGCTTTGAAGGTTAACGTTTCTATTTTCTGCAGGTTGGCGTCTTTGTTTTCGCGTTTGCTGCTTATTTGGACAAGGGCAAGTTTTATTTTGTCTTTCATATCTTTTCCACTTTCAATAGATGTGTCTTGGAAGCCTAAAATCGTTTCCTACGGTTCTATACCCAATTTTGGGGGCTATTGGCATTCTCCTTTTATGTTCGTTTGCGAGCCATCGGGTCTTAACTTTTTCTACAATCGATTTCTGAATAGTCAGTTGATTAGCAATCTCTTCAGTCGCCATAAATCGTTCCAGCCCGTAGAGAATCAGGTCTAAGATTTCATATTTGATTCCAAGTTCGTTCTCTGCAGTTTGATTTGGCCAAAGCGCCGGCGTAGATGGTTTTAATGCCAACTCCTGTGGAATTCCTAAATGTATTGCGAGTTTGCGGACTTGCATTTTGTATAAATCCATAATTGGCGTTATGTCAGCTGCGGCATCTCCCCATTTGGTAAAGTAACCCATCATTGTTTCTGATTTGTCGGAGCTTCCACAAACGATTTTGTTAAGCTTATTACCGTAATAGTAAAGGTACACCATTCTGGTTCTAGCTTTAATGTTGCCTTTACAAAGTCTGTCTTTAGGTTCAAACACTGGAATAGCCTTGTAGAAGCATTCTAAAACATTTGACATGTCACAGACTTGTGTTTGTAAACCAAATTTATCTGCAACAACTTTGGCGTCATCGATGTCTTTTTGGTTAAAGTTTTCTTTTTCGGGCAGTATGAGAGCTAACACGTTGTCTCCACCTATTGCAAGGCTTGAAAGTGCCGCTATCGTTCCGCTGTCAATTCCACCTGACAGGCCAAGCACTATACCTTTTGCTCCAGCGTTTTCCACGTACTCTTTGATAAAGCGGCAAATTCTTTTTTGAGCTTCTGAGAAGTCTATTTCTAAGACAGAAGGCGTTAACTTCACTTGGCTTCACGCAGCCTCATATTCTTGGTTTGTAGGCAAGTATTTAAGGACAAGCATAAATATTACTGGACATAGCCATCGATTTAGAAGGCTGTTATATTTGGGGCGAAGAAGGAAAAAAGTTGTTCATATTCCTAAGAAACGTTTACCTAAATTCTTCTCTTGCCCAACATGCGGAAAAGAGACAGTTAAAGTTGAAATATCCAGAGAAGAGGGTGGCCATGCCATTGCGCAATGCAGCAGTTGCGGTCTTAAAGAAGAATTCCCAGTTAAACCTGCCCAAGGCGAAGTTGACGTTTACTGTATGCTAACAGACCGAGTTTATGGTCATGCAAGAAGAACACCCATAACAAACGTGAAAAAAGAGTAATCGAAGGATCATGATTTGCTAGGACGCATCGAAAAGTACTTACTCGAAAAAATAAAAACCGAAGGTTCAATCCACTTAACCCTCATAGACCCTGAAAAAGTAACGGTTCTGCAAGCTTCAAAAATTGCTGAAAACTCCGAAAAAAGCGGAACAGCCGCCATCATGATTGGTGGCTCAACATTTGCTTCTCAAAATCACCTTGACCACGTTGTAAAAGCCATAAAATCCGCAGTAAAAATTCCCACAATATTATTCCCTAACAACATCACAGGAATCAGCAGCTACGCAGACGCCATATGGTTTATGTCGCTTCTAAATTCAGTTGACCCTTACTTTCTCATGGGCGCACAGATTCTTGGAGCCCCACTTGTCAAAAAGTATGGTTTAGAACCTATCTCTATGGGCTACATAATCGTAGGGGAAGGCGGCACCGCCGGCATAGTGGGAAAAGCTATTTCCGTTCCATACTCAAAGCCTGAACTTGCAGCTGCTCATGCTCTTGCAGGCCAATACCTTGGCATGCGCTTCATTTATCTGGAAGGAGGTTCTGGAGCAGTAACTCCTGTACCGCCTGAGATGATTCGCGCGGTCAAGCATCTGCTTGAAATTCCCCTTATAGTTGGCGGAGGGATAAGAACTAAAGAGCAGGCGGCAGCTGCCGCATCTGCAGGCGCAGACATAATCGTCACTGGAAACGTCACTGAGACAAGTGATGCTAAGCAAAAAGTTTCTGAAATCATCCAGGCAATCAAGAGCATCAAAGTTTAAAGCCAATTCATTAGGATAGATTTTGGTTTAATTTTAGAAAGCCAAAATAACCCATTGTTCTATATGTTGCCATGGGAAGCTGCGCTTTGAATATCAGCAAGGGCTATCAAAACTACGTTGATACAATTGAAAATGAGCTAAAGCGATTATATGCCATAAGTGACAGCGCTAGATCCGAAGGCTTTGATCCCTCTTTAAAAACAGAGTGCATTATTGCCCAAGACATCGCTGACTTAGTAGAAGGCTTGGTCGGACCAAAGGGAGTGGCCCTAAGCATCAGAGAATTAAGCACTAAAATGCAGCGGGAAGAAATCGCGTTCAAAGTTGCTGAAGAAATCGTTCTAGGCAAATTCGGCCACATGGAACCTGAAAAGGCGGCTGAACAAGCGATTCGAACTGCACTGGCAATTTTCACTGAAGGCTTAACTGCGGCGCCGATACAAGGCATAGCTCAAGTCAAAATAAAAACTAACGCCGACAGAACGCGCTATTTAGCAATATACTTTGCAGGGCCAATCAGATCAGCAGGCGGAACAGATCAAGCGTTAACTTTGGTTGTAGGCGATTTCGTACGAACCCAATTAGCCTTAGACAAATACAAGCCTACGGAGGAAGAAATCTCCCGTTTCATTGAAGAGTTAAGATTATATGAACGGTCAGTAGGCCGTTTTCAGTACCACATTCCAGACGACGAATTAAAAAAGGCACTTAACCTGATTCCAGTCGAATGCACAGGCACCGAATCAGACCCAGTAGAGGTCTCCTCATACCGAAACCTCCCGCGGATAGAAACAAACCGGGTAAGAGGCGGAGCCCTCCGAGTGGTAAACGACGGGATCGTTGGACGCGCCCAAAAGGTCTTCGTAATTATCGATAAGATAGGTTTCCAAGGCTGGGACTGGCTTAAAGAATTTAAGAAGAAATCTGAAAAGAAATCAGGCGGCTTTATGGATGATGTGATTGCTGGACGACCAATTTTCGCTTTCCCTTCAAGGCGCGGCGGCTTCCGCTTAAGATATGGCAGGTCACGAAACACAGGTCTTTCAGCCGTAGGCATTCACCCAGCCACGATGCTTGTTCTGGAGAGTTTTCTTGCTGCAGGCACCCAAATGCGTTTAGAGCTTCCGGGAAAAGGCTGCGTCACACTCCCAGTTGATACCATTGAGTCCCCCATTGTTTTGCTGAAGGACAACTCTGTGGTCCGAGCAACGACTGAAAATTTTGCCGAAGTTAAAGGTAAGATCCAAAAAATCTTGTTTTTAGGGGACATACTGATTAGTTTTGGCGATTTCCTCTATACCAGCAAGGGTCTTCCTCCCTCAGGGTACGTTGAGGAATGGTGGGTAAAAGACCTCCAGACAGCTCTTACAGAAAAATACGGTTCAGACTGTGAGAAAGCAGCAGAAGACACTAAGGTTTCTTTGACAAGACTCAACAGTTTTCTGGAGGACCCGTTTAGAAATAAACCTACCGCTAAAGAAGCAATACTTCTCAGTTGCCGCCTAAACATACCTTTGCACCCAGAGCGCACGTTCTTTTGGGGAAGTTTGTCTTGTGTTCAAGAGGTTGAGTTGCTGAAAAAATGGTTGGATTCTTGTGAAGTGGCCTATAAAGATGGAGTCGTTTGCAGGATTTGCGGCGAAGCCAACGAAGACGCTGTACGGTTACTTAGGCGAATATTTGCTCCGCATAAACTAGTTAACAACAAGATCATTCTGGACGGCGAAGATGCTGTCGCTTTAGCATTCTGCCTTGGCTACGGCACAAAAAACACGGTTGACAACACCCACACTGACACAGTATTTGGCGCAATTAGCATGCTTTCAGGAGTCCAAGTTAGAGACAAATCACCTACCTTTGTAGGTGCACGCATGGGAAGGCCAGAGAAAGCGAAACGGCGGGAAATGAAGCCTCTTGTCCACGTTCTGTTTCCCGTAAGCTTAGCTGGCGGTTCACATAGAGACCTTTTGGAAGCAGCAAAGCAGGGTCCAGTGTTTGTCGAGATGGTTAAGCGGAAGTGCCCTAACTGTAAAACTTACACTTTAAGGGTAAAATGCCCAAGTTGCGGGTGTGGCACTATCACCGAAAAAAGTTGTCCTCGTTGTGGAAAAGCTTTGAAAGATAACGGTTGCCCCGCTTGTAAAACGGAAGCTATCCAGTACCAGCGGCAACCCGTTAACTTTAAAGAAATGATTGATGAAGCTTGCAGGTCTCTTGGTTATCCAGCTCCAAAAATCCTAAGAGGCGTCAAGGGCTTAATTAACCTAGACAAAACTCCTGAGATAGTGGAAAAAGGAGTTTTGAGGGCTAAATATGGCTTATCTGTCTATAAGGACGGAACAATCCGCTTTGATGCTACAAACGCCCCTTTAACGCATTTTACGCCTGCCGAAGTTGGAGTACCCGTTGAAAAAGTCAGGCAGTTAGGGTACTGCTATGATACGCACGGTGCATCTTTAACTGATCCGACACAGGTTTGCGAGCTTAAGATTCAGGACATTGTAATTCCCTGGAAAGCGGGAGAGTACTTTATTCAAATCGCGGGTTTCATTGATGACCTGCTGGCAAGGGTCTACAAGCTTCCCGCTTACTATAACGTCAAAAAACCTGAAGACCTTGTCGGGCATCTGGTTTTCGGCTTAGCCCCCCACACCTGTGCCTGCATTTTAGGTCGCATAGCAGGTTACACAGACCGAAATTTAATCTACGCCCATCCTATCTGGCACTCAGCCAAACGCCGGGACTGCGATGGTGACGAAGACGCGATTATGCTGGCGTTGGATACTCTTCTGAACTTTTCCCGCGTCTACTTGCCCGCTCAGATAGGCGGAATCATGGATGCTCCGATACTGTTAATTCCGTTTGTTAACACAAAGGAAGTTCAGAGGCAAGCACATGATTTTGACGTTGACGCCTCTTATCCGCTTGAATTTTACCAAAAAACCCTCGAGAAATCTGAAGTTAGATCGGTGAGCTCAATTATGGATGTTATCAGCCACAGACTTGGCACTGAAGCGCAGTTTGAAGGCTTCCAGTACACCACTCCCGTGACAAACATAAACCTCGGCAACGCGAACAGCGCCTATAAAGAATTCAAGTCTATGATTGAAAAACTTAACATGCAGCTGGAGTTAGGCGAAAAAATTGACGCTGTAGATGTCAAGCGCGTCGCATTGAAAGTTTTAACCACCCATTTCATCAGAGACATAGCAGGTAATTTACGTGCTTTTTCAACTCAATCGTTTAGGTGCAAATCATGCAACAAAAAGTTCCGTAGGCTCCCTCTTAAGGGGAAATGTCCCTTCTGCGGCGGAAAGTTAACTCTTACCGTTTACCGTGGCGGCATAGAGAAGTATCTTGTGGCCGCTCAGCAGCTTGTCGACACATACGGTTTACCGAACTATTACACACAGCGTATGGATCTCATAAAAGAAGAAATTGCCTCTATGTTCGATAACAAAAAGCCGAAGCAAGCTAAGCTTTTTGATTTTAATTAACCTAAAGCTTTTCAATGTAAAACGCCTGTTTATCTATCGGTGAGACGGCATAATGGACTCTTTGCATCCGAACGCTTACTTGAAAAAAGTAAGAAACGTAAGTAGCGGCCTTAAAGCTAGAACGAAAATACTTGAGTCTATTGAAAGCACGCCTTCTAACGCCGTGAGGATAGCAACGCAAGAGTCTCTATCTTACAGCGTCGTTATGCATCACTTGCGTCTTCTTGAAAACGAAGGCATAGTTAACCGAAAAGGCAGTCGACCGTACTACTGGGTGTCTACGGGTTTAGGGCAGAAACGTCTGATCGCCTAGAATGTGCATTGGCACGGTGATTGCTGGCATTTTGGGCACTTATAGTTGTATTTGCCGATGGCTGCTTTTTCAAGGTCAATTCCCATTATGTTGGCAAGAGACGCAAGCCAAGCAATTACATCCGCAAATTCTTTCTCAGTAGCCTCTTTATCTGTCCCTTTTCTCAATTCCTCTCCTAACTCTTCAACTTCGTCAACGAGCCAATTGTAGGTGCCGTCTACTCCACGTTCACTGTCTCTTTTGAAATATAGCTGCCTCATCATTTCTTGAAATTCACTTATTTGCATAGACCCACCGTATCTTAGCTAACTGTTAAATCTGTGCAAGTTAAATATTGTCAGTTCCCAAAAAAATTTTAAATCTGCATAACATTAATTAATGCAATTAGTGCATTGAAGAGGCAGTGATGTTTGGTGAGTGGCAGAAAGAAAAAGAAAGATACAGGTCCAATGCCGGCGGCAAGTGCAGGTTTGCTTAGGTTCTTCGAAGAAGAGACGGAAGGGGTAAAAATGCGACCTGAACTGCTTGTCGATCTTTTCGGTTTCATTGATAGTTCTTTCTGTTTTAGCAAGAGTGTTCTTTGGAGGTTAAACCCTACTTTACCGCCTCGGCGCAGTGGCGTGTAAAACTTCTATCCTTTGAACCGAATTTAAATGAAGAAACAGTTCGCTTCTTTCTTCCCGACTTGCAACTTGCGGAATAGGCTGTGCAATAGTTGACCTTAAAACAATTGCTTCTGCTTCAGAAAGCCAGATTCCTGATGGTTCATGCGTCACAGCGGCTAAGGTGCCTTCAAAACCGTAAGCTGGATCAATTATAACTCTGATTTTTTTGCCCACGTTCCTCTCCAGCATGTGAAATATTGAGAGGGGCAAATCTTGATCTGCCATAGACTTCGCAAACTAATATAATTGTTACTCTAAAGATAAAACAGTTCCCCTGTAAAAAGCATGTTGATTCAGCTCTTAAAATGGCAAAGTAAGTTTTTGTTCATAGATTTTTGACTCTTTCATGATAAATTACTACTCGTCGTGAGTTTATGTTATAAAAAAATTTGTGTTTCGTGTTTCAATGTACGCTCTACATTAGCTAAATTTTAATAAGTCTCGCTAATTCCATAAGAAAGCCTAACTGAGTTGGAAGTATGGAGAGTAAGAGTTCACTGAATCGCTCAATCGAAGGTGCATCTAAACATTATTCCTCCATGTTTTCCCTTCCATCATTCAAAAAAGCCCTCTTAGCCGTCGCCGCCGTCTGCATCATAGTTGGCGTCTCCACCTTCTTTGTTTCGTCCAAATATGGGCTGATTGGCTCTTTTGCCTTCGGCGTTTTACTCTTTGCTTTAACAATAGCTGCCGACTTGATAATTACACAGCTGCTTCTAAGGCGGGACTTGATTTTTTCGCTGCGGCGAACTTTGGTGCTTTCACTCGTAGGCTGGCTTTTCTGGCTCATCTTTATCCTCTTAGGGCTCGCTTTGAGTTTTCCGTTGGGTTCTATTGATTTGGGTTAAACTTTGCCTTGTCGGCTACGCCGCCGTTGTTACCCTTAGAGCCGTCGTGTTCATTGCAACCTCATCAGCCGCTGCCTGGAAAAAACTGACAGCGGTTTTGATCAACCCAATCCTTTGCATAGGGGCGTTTGTTGTTTTCTGGTCTAGCATTCCAGCCATCAACCTTCTCCAGCTTTCACCCCTTATTGTCATCTTTCCAGTAGTCGCCTGTGTAGCTGTTTTCGCCTTTATGGCGTCTCTGGAGAGGCTGGGCAAAACCTACTCGGTAAATTCTTTACCGCTGTTCAGAGCCTTCATGCTTAACTGGGTAGCCGCACTAAACGAGCCTCTTGAAGAACTTTTTGAAAAAACGGGAGAAAACGCGGACATCGAAGTTAATTTTCTCAAGTTCGACGCATCCAAGCCTAAAGCAGCCATAATAGTTCCGCAGGTGCATCCTGGTCCATTCAAGAACATCGGCAGCAGTCTCTTGCCGTCGCTTATGAAGCAGGATTTCGAGAAGGAATTCGAGTGCAGCGCCTGCGTTCCTTTAGGTATTCTTGGGCATGAGCTTGACTTAGCGTCACAAGCGCAAAATCACAAAATAATCTCGCAGGTTATTGCTTCAGCCAAGTTTGCAGCAACAGCAGACTTAGCTTCGCCCTGCGTTAAAGCCGCTGAGGACGTTGCCACTGCCTCTTGCCAAATTTTCGGCGACACCGCCTTTGTTTCTTTTTCGCTTGCTCCAAAAACCACTGAAGACTTGCCTCAAGAGTTGGGTCGCATGGTTAATGAGGAGGCATCCAAGTATGGGTTAAAGTTGGCGATAGTGACTAACACCCATAACAGCATCACTGACGTGGTTGAGGTGGAGAAGTACGTGGGTGCACTGCAAACAGCGGCTTCTAAATGCCTGCAGAAAGCCGTTGCGTTGCCGACTGAACGGTTCATGGTCGGAGCCGCCACCGTTTACCCCAAAGAGTTTACCCTAAAAGAGGGCATGGGTGCAGGCGGCATCACAGCGATAGTTGTTCAGGTGGGCAAACAGAAAACCGCCTACGTGGTAATCGACGGCAACAACATGATTTCGGGCTTGAGAGAGAAAATCCTTGCCGCCTTAACCTCCGCTGGATTCGACGAGAGTGAAGTTTTCACCACGGACACTCATGCAGTAAGCGCCCTATCGTCTGGGCGGAGTGTGCGGCGTGGTTACCATCCTATCGGTGAAGTGATGAGCCATGAAGTGCTTATTGGCTATATTTGTGATGTCGCCAAAAAGGCAGAGGCAAACCTTGAACTTTGCAAGGCGGGAGCCGCTCACCTTGTTGTTCCCCAAGTCAGAGTCATCGGAGAAGCCCACTTGCAGGCGATGTCTACGCTTGTTCACAAGTCAATTCAAAAGGCAAAGCAAATGCTGCTTCCAGTCTTCGGTTTAGAAGGGCTAATTTTAATTTTGCTTCTGCTGCTTCTGTAGCCAGCCATTACTTGTGAGTAAAGGTTAATATTGCCTCTTTTCCTAACGCTTAATTGGAGTTATCTCCAATGGTTTATCCCAAAATTGTTGTTTCTCCGCCTGGTCCTAAAGCTAGGGAGCTTGTGCAGAAGGATGAACAGTTTGTTTCCCCATCATACACGCGGTATTACCCCCTTGTTGTCGAGTCAGCAAACGACTGCATAGTTAAGGATGTGGATGGAAACGAGTACATTGACCTTAACTCTGGCATAGCCTGCATGAACGTTGGCCATAATCACCCCCGCGTGGTTGAAGCCATAAAAAGCCAATGCGACCGTTTTCTGCATTATTCTAACACTGACTTCTACTACAAAGAAGCAATTAACCTGGCAGAAAAGTTGGCAAAAATAGCTCCTGGCGAATTTGAGAAAAAGACCTATTTTGGCAACAGCGGCACTGAAGCGGTTGAAGCAGCAGTAAAACTTGCCAGATGGCACACGCGTAAACCATTATTTATCGGCTTCATTAACGCTTTTCATGGTCGCACGATGGGTTCGTTAGCTTTTACATCCAGCAAACCGACGCAGAGGAGACATTTTTCTCCTTTCATGCCGGGGGTAGCTCATGTTCCTTATCCCTATTGTTACCGATGCCCATTCAAACTGGAACAGCCGAACTGTAACTATTGGTGCGCAGACTTTATCGAAGAACAGGTACTGGAAAAGTACATGCCTCCTGAAGATGTAGCAGCGATTCTTTTTGAACCAATCCAAGGCGAAGGCGGCTACGTGGTTCCGCCTCCAGAGTTTTTCCAAAAACTAAAGAAAATCGCTGACAAATATGGATTACTGCTTATCGACGATGAAGTGCAGTCTGGCATAGGCAGAACGGGAAAATGGTTCGCTATCGAACACTGGAACATTGAACCTGACATAATCTGCACTTCAAAGGCTTTAGCTTCAGGCTTGCCCATCGGCGCAACAATTGCAAAGGCGAAAATTATGGATTGGACCAGCGGTTCACATGCAAGCACTTTCGGCGGAAATCCACTATCATGCGTCGCTGCAAACGCAGTTTTAGACGTTATTAAAGAACAGCAGTTGCTCGATAACGCCAACAAGCAAGGAGCCTACGCAATGAAAAGGCTGGAGGAATTGAAAGAGACCAGCAGTATAGTTGGAGATGTACGCGGCAAGGGTCTAATGATCGGCGTAGAACTCGTGGAGGACAAGGAAACCCGAAAACATGCGCCGCAGAAGGCTAATCAGGTTATTTTGCGGTCCTGGAAACGAGGAGTGGCCGTGGTGACTTGCGGTTCCTCAACGATTAGGATAGCTCCTCCACTTACGATACAAAGTGATTTGCTGGGCTCGGCGTTGGATATCGTTGAAGACACAATTAATGAAGTGGCAAAAGAAACATAGATCTATCTTGTCTTCACGTTTCTCACTGTTCTGCGGGGCTTCCTCTTTAATGCCTGTGCCACAGACCAGGCACTCCTTGGATGAAGAGTTGGCAGGGTATTCTCGATGGCATGCTGGGCAGTATCTTATCCACTCTAAAAGGCGTTTGATACCGAGAGTGGCAAGTGCTAAGAAATCTATTCCCATCTGTGTTGCAACGTTCTGGATTGAATAGTCATCGGTAACAAGTTGAGGTGACTAGCCTGCCGCTTTCAATTCTAAGGCCAGAGCCAACAGCTGAATATCAGTCTCCGATAACTTGAATGAATCACCGACTGTGGTTGCCGATGCTTTAATTTTATTCAAAAACTCTTCCGAAGGCGCTTGAACCTTCACCTTTCCATTTTCTATGGCTGTTGTAAATCTTACCAAAACGATTGAATTTTTCCTTATTTCTTCTTCAACTTTTGGAACGGTTACTTGTTCTTCGCTTAAAGAAAAAGGGTCAAACCCTGCCAAAAAAGCTGATGTATCTAAAACAACGATTCTTTTGCGCTTACCATCTGCTTGATTTTTCATTCTATTCCCTTGAAGAGCAACCGATTTCTTAGTCGGTCATAAAAATCATTTTCAAACCGAATAAAAGAGGTGACGTTTTTTGACATGGTAATTGTCAGCGTCGGTTCATTTACGACTTTACGGTAGTTCTTTCCATCGATTAAAACAAGTGTCTCTTTAGGTCTAATTACGTTTAAAGTGATGGTGCAGTCTGCTGGAAAAACAAGGGAACGGAATACTGTTAACGAACAGATTGGTGTAATGACGAAGCCGTCTACTGCTGGGTCCAAAATTGGTCCTCCTGCCGAAAGGGAATAGCCAGTAGAACCTGTTTGGGTAGCTACGATTAAGCCGTCTGCTTGGCACTTGAGAATTGGTTTTCCATTCTTGCAAATCTGCGAATAAAGAATTTTTGATGGTTCACCCGCGGATATAACTACATCGTTTAATGCGTCTGGCATCTGTTCTCCGCCTGCGGAAACGGCAAGTTTAGCGCATTTTTCTATTTTGAACTCGCCTTTGAAGATTTTTTCCACTGCTTCAAAGACGTTTTTCGGTTCAACTTCTGTTAAGAACCCTCTGACTCCCATATTTACCGCTAAAATTGGCGGTTCGGGTTTAGGCAACGCGATACATGTTCGCAGTATTGTTCCGTCTCCGCCGATTGTTATTAAAAAGTCCGCTTTCATTTTTGAAAGAGGCACCATCTGTTCTTGCGTGGTGACTTTGCCTGCTAACGTATCTTCTATGTAAACCTTCAATCCTTTCTCTGTAAGATACTCCGCCAGCTCCTCTGTAAGCTTTAAAGCTGGTTTTTTATCGTAGCGGGCGACTAATCCAACGCTTTTGAACACAGATTCCATCGCTCAGTAAATAGCGTAAACCTTAATCTATATATGGGTGTTGTTTAGAATTGCATTGATAGAACTAACCTGTTGGTGAGTGTATGACTAAACCGGTTGATGTCGGAGAATTACGTGTTGGCGGCTACATGATGATTGAAGGCGAACCCTGCCGCATAGTAGACATTGCAAAGTCAAAGCCTGGAAAACACGGGTCCGCCAAAGCAAGAATAGTTGCCATCGGCGTGTTTGACGGTCAGAAAAGACAGTTCGTTAAGCCGGTTGATTTAGGCGCTGAGGTTCCTTTAATTGATAAGAGGCCTGGGCAAGTTTTCGCGGTTAACCCTACGGGAGTCCAAATTATGGATCTGGAGACCTACGAGTACTTGGACGCTCCGTTTCCTGAGGAGGAAGACATCAAAGCCAAGCTTACTGCCGGCGCAGAAATTGAATACTGGAAAATACTTGGAAGAGTAAAAATCACCAGAGTAAAATAGCTTGGCATTTGCCTGCTGCACTGCTCTTCTATCCATTTTTCTTAAATTTAATTTCTACCATTCACTTCTCTTTTGCATGTATCTCATATTTCTGCATGGACTAAACCGATTTTTACGGTGAAAAATGCATGAGCTATTTCCAAGTTCAAGGTGTTGAATCATGTTTGGAAACTGATAGGCTCATATAGTATTCCGCGTTGCTATTTTTGCACGATTTTACATTTTTTGTGGCGAGCCAAACCTCAAATCAAGCGCTAAACCGTAAAAGCAACCCAAAACAAGCCCTACGTAAAACGCCTACCTACCTATAGACCCCTACTCTTTGTGCAAAAATCCAGCCACATAAATGGACTAAAATAGAAAAACAGGGTCTTAACTGTATTCTCTGAACGTGTAATTGCATTTTGTGCAGCGGAGAAACTGAGTTGAAGATTCATCAGCTCCACGCGTCTGCACCTGCCACACGTAAGCCGTTTTGTTGCCGCATCTTGGGCACTCAATCCGCACAGTCGGCAACGTATTTAGTTTCTGCTCTTCTTTGCCGATGACAGCTACAAACTGCTGAGGATTATGCTGAATGACCTTCGACGCAACTTTCGGCTCAACTTTTTCGCCAGCCTCAGGTTTCTTATACCCGCATTTTTGGCAGGCAAGAACTAAAGAAGCATCTTTACCCGCCTTGGACTTCTTCGGTTCTAGACGAGTACCACATTTAGGGCAGAATTCCATATTCCCTTAATCACTATCCGTTTCGGATTCCCTTAGCATTGTACCATTTAAACTTTGTCCAAGACAGAGAAATCAAGGACTGATGCCTGAAGCAATAAGATGCGCAACACGCAAAGGCTCAGGAAAACTGCTTCTCGTCGACGTCAACTTAACAATTTCTCGGGCATCAAACAACGAAATTCCAGCTAGCTCCATGTAAATCTGCTTACCACGGCAACAGAATTCATGAATCTCTCCAGCTTCGAGAACTATTTTCCATCGCTCTTCACTTTCAGGCAAATTATCAAGCGCCTTGCGAATGGCTTCTAAATCAGGTTTATCACGCGTTAAGGCAATAACAGGAAGCTTCGTTGCCAAATTTAGCCTTTCAATGTCAACCACGTTAAAACCAGCAAACGTTATTCCGTTTAACATTACCAAACGCAGCTGTTTACAATGAGGCGAACCGTTAATCATGGAAGCTATCTGTTCAGTAGCATCCAAGCCATCAATTGCAACGTGAGTATGCATAACTCCGTCAAGCCAGCATCCGCCTCTGAAAACAACACCAACAACAATGGCAACACCTTCAGTGTGAGGGACAAATTTTCCGTCATCGACGCCAAGCACGCGAATTTCAGATTTTATTACTCGAAATCCTTTAACTTCCAAACCTTTTCCTCTGAAAGATATTAGGATATTTTGGCTTTTAAATCAAATCCTAAGTAAACTGCTCCAATCTAATCGAACGAATAGTAAAAAACCTACGTTTAAAAATTAAAAGGAAAGAAATCAAGCGTTTAAAACGCGATCTAGCTCTTTGCCAAAAGCGTCATTTGCTTCTCGAATTTTCTCAACAGCCTTAATCAAAGCATCTTCAGCCTTGCAGTTCCCTTTCATTCTAACGTAAATAATGGGGTTTGATGCCAAAGGATGCGGAACATCGTACCCTGCAAAATCCACCGTTTTATCCTCTAAAAGCCTCTTTTGCAGCAAATTACATATGCCATGAGTGCCGCCTTCAATTTCTATTTTAAGCTCATTCTCTGATTTTTTTAACACTTTAATTTTCACTTTTCAGGTCCCCTTTTTTTTATATTGTTTCTTTTCCATAGTCTGGTGCGATTTTACGTTTTTCTGTGTTGCCGCATTTTGGACAATGCATTTCATATCGTTGAGGTTCCAGCAGAGTGCCGCATCGAGAACAAAAACCATAAAGTATGCCTAAGTTTTTGTCGTTGGTTGACAGATGGAAGATGCGGTTTTTTCCACTGATCACTTTAGCTCTGACGATGTCGCCTGGCTTGCATACGTCATTCATTGAATCAATGTATCTGTCAGAAACATCTGAAATGTGCAAGATGCCGCCAAATTCGCCTGAGAGCCTTTTATTTCCTATTTTAAAGATTCTTACCAAAACATTGTCGGACTGAGCATTGCCAATTTGTCCCATAACTTCGCTTGAAACTTTCGGGACGAGTTCGCCGTTGATTAGCGGGTAAACAGAAACACGTTTGTTTAGCAAGTCCAGCAGTGCACGACCAACAATTTTGGAGTAGATAACGCCGTCTTTAACGTATGTTCCAGAGTCTGGAATAAACTCTTCAATAACACCTAAGCGTTCTCCAGGCACCACTAAATGACCGCTTTTTTGTTCAGGTGGTTTTAGACTCATGATATTTCCCTTTTATGTTAAATAAGCTAGACAGTCGCTGATTGATAAATGCATATGCTTAGTTTCCATTCGCATCAATAAACCTTTTGATTAATAAAGCAAAATTAATTCCAGATGCCACGAAAGGAAGCTAAAAATTCTTATTCAAGCTGCTTAACCTTTTCGATAACGTATAAGTCAACGACAAAGTCATGCTTAATTTTTGTGTGAAAATCAAACATTCTGGGAATAGTCATAAGCATAGCATAAACTGCTTTAACAACGCCATTATGTTGCGCAACAAACCGTTCTAAAAAGGGAGAAGGCGAAACCTGCAAAAACCCATTGCTTGCTTTAAGCTGCTTGATTAATTGTTTATCGGTTTCGGGATGGTTATGAAGCGAGTAAACGCAATTGCCCACTTCCAAAGCCTTTACTAAAAACGCTCTGTCAGCCTCCCGTGTTTGTACCCCAAAAGGCGGATTCTGCAAAACAGTATCAAACCTGCCCATGATAGCACTCGATGTCGCCAATAACCCACTGAACGTTACCAGCTAAACCAACTTTCAACGAGTTTTCAACGGCAGTTTTAATGGCTAACCTATCAACGTCAATTCCCACAACGTTTTCAGCGCCAAGGTAAGAGGCGCCTAAAGCGAGCCTACCTGTGCCGCAGCCTAAATCCAGCACTGTTTTGCCAATAATGTCGTTGTTCGCGTAGGCAGCGATGTACAGCATAGTTGATGCAACTGATTCTGAAATAGTGTACTGTTCAAGTTGCACCTGAGGAGAAGGCTGAGGAGCAATTTTTGAGAGAAACAGCTCTAAATCTAATTTTCGAATAATCCTTTTTTGAGCATGTTCTCCCATGAAGATTCGCCAGAAGCCACCATAAACTCGTTAATAGTTAACACGGGCTTTGAAAACTTTCCTGAAGCATCAAGAGAAATTCGGGGACATGCAGTGTTGACATATGCATCGATAGATGGAAACTCTAGGAGTGTTTCTGGAGTAATTTCCCTTCCAGCTAACAGATAAGCTGCTTTCCCATGTTTCTCTGCTAACGCCTTGACGCTTAAGGCTTGGTCAAAATGTTTTTGCCCCGGTTTCAAACCAACAAGAACACCGATAACTTTAGCACCTTGTGCTTCTTTAATGCATGCCCAGCGTTTTTTGAGTATTTTTTGCGCTTCATCATTAACAGCGAAAGCCCTATTATCGTACGGGTCAGCTATGAAGGTTGGTTTAGAAGTGCTTAACGCGATGCCTAAAGCGTGGAACATTCCGCTGCCCACGAAAAGGAAAGCTTCCACCTCATCGGCGATTGTTTTTACGTTGCTGTAATTGCAGCCGCTGACTTGCCCAGCATAACCCATTTGCCCACTGTCGCCGATTATTACTGTTTTTCCAGCCCTGATTAAAATCTCTCTCGCCTGGTTTAGCGCTTGCAAATGCTGCACTGAAGTGGCTAAACCAATCTTACCGTACTTGCTCAAGAGCGGTAAAGATTTTTTGACAGCCTTCTCGACTGTTACTGCTGCTCTTGCTTCAACATAGATTGTTGGAATCTGCTCATGCTTTACAAGTTTTGAGTGCCCAAAATGCACTATCAAATCTACGCCTAAACTTTCTGCTTCATTAACCGCTATGTCGCAGGCGCCGTAGCAGGGGTCAGCGGAAATTATTGGAAGCGCACCGCTCTTTTCGATAATTTTAGCTAAGCGTGGACCTTCAGGTTTTAATCCTTCGGGCAGTTGCAGTAGAACACGTTTGGCGCCAAGTTTGGTTATCTCTTGCTTTATTCTTTCTTCTTCAAAATCAAACCCTTTCATACTTTACTCCGCCCACTGATGGGTAACAAAGAAAACTAAAGAGAAAGAAAAGCAAAGGGCTACACTGTTGCATAAGGACTCTTTGTGCTAGCGTGGCCATTCCCAGTCTTGAGTTGGCTTTTTAAGAGGTTGCCCACGAGCTAAAGCAGCTTGTTCCGCGAGCCGTTCAAGAATTATCTTTTGTTCTAAGCTGGCAACATTTTTTCTTGTAGCTACTACAGCGTCGTTGTTTACGGATATGCTATCAATTCCTGCGCGAACAAGGAACTCTGCGAAGTCTGGAAGGTTTGATGGCCCTTCACCGCATATGGAAACGGTGACTCCGTTTTCATGAGCGACTTTGATGAGGTGTGCAATTATTCTTTTTACTGCTGGGTCTCTTTCGTCGAAGTAGCCCATTTGAGCTAAGCGTTCAGAGTCGCGGTCAATCATTAGTATGCCTTGAGTCATGTCGTTTGAGCCTATTGAGAAGCCGTCGACGAGCTTAGAAAATTCGTCAGCCATTATTGCTATGGATGGCGTTTCAGCCATAAACCAAATTTTAAAGTCGCGAGAGCGCTCTAGGCCTTCTTCCTTCATAATTTCGAGAGCTTTCTTGGCTTCCCAAAGAGTGCGAACCATTGGAAGCATGACATAGATATTTTTGAGACCCCATTCTATACGGCATTTTTGGATGGCTTGGCATTCAAGTCGGAAGGCTTGGATATACCATTTGCTTATGTAGCGGCTGCAGCCTCTCCAACCGAGCATTGGGTTTTCTTCGACTATTTCGTATTTTTCTCCACCTTTTAAGCCTCGGTATTCGTTGGTTTTGAAGTCGCTTAAGCGCACTACAACTGGTCGGGGCTGGATTGCTGGGCAACGGTTGATATGCCTTCGGCAAGTTTGTCTACGAATTTTTTGCTTTCACCTGTTTCAACAAACATCATTGGGTCGTGACCTATAGCGCTGGCTAGTATGAATTCGATGCGCATTAATCCTATGCCTTCGAAGGGCAGATTTTTGAAATCTTCAATTTTTTCTGGAACACCCAAGTTCATATAGATTTTTGTAGCTGTTACTGGAGCAGCACCTGCTGCTGCTTGCATAA
>CAVXXA010000008.1:0-163776 GCA_963765605.1 Candidatus Bathyarchaeota archaeon
GATAGCTTTTTATTTTAAAGCTAGAGAAATCAAATTTGAAGTGCAATTTTTTTCTAAAGAATTCTTTGCGGTTAACGTTGAAGAATGTTTGGACGCTTCCGTTATTGAGGGTTTAGGAGGAACAATAAAAATCGCCGAGGCAAAAACAAATTTTCCCACCCAAATAGTTAAGGAAGCGTTTCTTGAACGAAACAAGCAAGCCCAGTCACAGATAGCCGCCTCGTTAGCAACAAGCGGTTTAGCAGGTGAGATGGATAAGTCTGCTGAGAAACTTTTTTTTGGAGTAAGCGTATACTGTTCTGAGAAAACGCTGCGTCAACTATCAGGGGTTATTCAGCGGTTCGTCGGGAGCACCGTAAAGGACGAGTTAGCTGGTTATGGAAAGAAATCTAAGTTTATGGGTCTTTCTAAAGATAGAAGGCTTGCTCAGCTGAGCCATGTTGAAGTTTTAAAGAAAAAGTTAGTTGAAAACAAAGCTGAAGTGCTGCTGTGCGTTGGCAAAAAAGAAACATGGGTCGCCACCACAATTGCTGTGCATAACCCATTTGAATTTCAAAAAAGAGACATTTACAAACCTAATCAGAGAAATATTTTTGCCATACCGCCAAGACTATCCAGAATAATGGTTAATTTATCTGCTTGTACTCCCGGGAAGGTTCTGCTTGACCCGTTCTGTGGTGTCGGCACGATTCTTCAGGAAGCACTCCTTGCAAGGGGAACGGTTATCGGAGTAGACATTAATCCTTGGTGTGTTAAAGCGGCAAGTGAAAACCTTGAGTGGATCAAAAGAGAGTACAGCCTTGAGGATGCGGAGTTCAGGGTTGTGCAAGGAGACGTTGGCAGGCTAGCACAAAAAGTTGGGCAGGAAACAGTGGACTGCATAGCGACGGAACCTGATTTGGGTCCAGCTTTGCGTCAAGTGCCCACAGGACCCTACGCATTAAAGATTATCCAGAAGCTTGAACCGTTGTATTTTACCTTTGTCGAGGAAGCCTATAGAGTGCTGAAAAAAGGGGGACGCTTAGTTCTTGTAACACCTTACATTATAACGCGTTCGGGACAATCGGTGGCGATGCCCATCGGCGCAAAGCTTCAGAGCTCTGGCTTCAGAAGAATGCAACCTTTTCCAATTGAAATGTTTTCGCCGGGAATAGTAGGAGCAGAATTAACCAATGCTTCCTCGATAGTTGAAGTTGACGAAAGGCACAAAATCGGACGTGAAATTCACATCTGGGAAAAAGGAACCGGTCGATGGAACGGAGTCTTTTCAACGGCTGTTAAAAGAGATAGAGGATAGGCTACTTTTTAACTAGAAACCTAAGCTAAAAATGGGTTTTCTTTGCAGAAAAGTAAATTTTACCAAACTGGCAGCTCATCAAAATTCTGCATCTTAGGGGATATATTATTTATTAGTTCGTTGTGGGAAGTATGTCTCTAATGGGTTGAGGACAGGGGAGAACGTTGGAAAATCAAAATCACTCAAGGCCTAATTGGGATAGATACTTCTTAGACCTATGCGAAGCCGTGGCTAGGCGCGCTACCTGCGACCGCGGAAGAAGCGGCTGTGTAATTGTTAAAGACAAAAGAATTATGACTACCGGATATGTTGGTGCCCCTGCGGGTCTGCCACACTGTGACGAGGTCGGACATGACTTCCGCAAAGTGTTTGACAGCAACGGCAACGTAACCCAGCATTGCGTACGAACTCTTCATGCTGAACAAAACGCCATCATCCAAGCAGCCAGGTTCGGCATACCACTAGAGGGAGCAACACTTTTCTGCAAAATGACCCCCTGCCGAACTTGCGCCATGATGATAATTAACGCGGGCATAAAACGAGTAGTTTGCGAAAAGCGTTACCATGCTGATTCTGACACTATAGAGTTGTTCAAGCAGTCATGTGTTGAATTAGCCATAATGAATGATGAAATCGAAAAATACGACAAACAATAGACCAATTTTTTATACTGCCCTTTAGCAAATAGTCACTTAGACTTCAGCCCTTCAAAGGTTTGCTAAATTGTCAAATAGGAAAAGACCAATTAAGAAACATATTGGAAGCTTATTTACAATAATAAGCCTAGTCCTCGTCATAGTAGGATTATTCGCATATTTAAACGGTCCAATAAAGAATGGAATTGCCGAAACGACCTATACCAGTACCACAGCTTTAATAATTCAACCGTTATATTTTGGCAATACATCTTTCGTCGATAAACTAGCTACAGCGCCAACTATAGTCTTGAATCGAAATATCATCTTGTCCCTCGAAGTTAATCCTAAGCAAGAAATTCAAGCATATGTTATTAATGAAACCCAATATGCCCTGTTTCGTCAAGCATATGGCTTCTCAGAGGCCATTTTACCATTCGCCGTGAATACTAGCAACTACACTTTCACGCCTAGCTACAATGTTACCTATTATATAGTTATAAGAAACTGTGGGAACGAAACGGTAACATGCAATGTAACCAATAGTACGAATTATAACTTTCAAGTTTTTGATTACAGTTGGGCTAATCTTGGTTTGCTGGCCACTTTAATTGGAGGATTTTTTTTCGTTTTTTCCTTCCTTTTTGGCAATCCCCTGTACAAAGCTGTCAGAAAGGCAAACAATATTGCTGTCTTCAAAGGTGTATCAAATTATTTAAGTAAGCAAGAATCAGGTGAACAGACCCCTTGGATTGTTTTCGGACTTTTTTCCGTCATTTCTATCATAATGGTGTGCTGGTTATACCTCACTAGCATACCGATTGGAACCCCATATCCACTGGTACCGCTTATTACAGATGCGATAATAAGAATTGGCTTGTTGTTCTTTTTCCTTTGTGCACTTGTATTCCTGGTATTTTTAATCGCACAATTAGTTTTTAACTTAACCAATAAAGGTCTTTTAAGTTATTTTGGCGTTAAACAGGGTCGGGAACGTAATGTTACGTTAGTCGATCAAGTCGTTAAATCGTGGTATAGATTTATGCTCTGTTCGCCCTTGTCAATTTGTACTTACATCATTACTATAATAATGCTAATAGGGCTATCACAGGTAATATCGTTACAATTATCTAACATTCTATTTTTTGTTTTAATTTCCGAAATACCATTAACTATACTTTCAAGTTACGCGCTTTCAATTCAATATCGTAAAACTTTTACTGATAACACTGAATTTGAGCAAGAATCATTTTTTCTATATACTGGAATTGTTGCAGGAATAATCATGGGCGCATTATTTGTAGCTGGCTGGCTTTGTGTCTGGAATCTCTTGCTTAATAGGATTTACTTGATTACTGTTGGTTCAAGTGTTTTAGTATCGGGAATGCCGCAGATAAGTGGAGCCTTTTCAGCTTTATTTACTAGTGTTCTCATGTATCTAAACTCATTACAAAAAAGCTTAACGTATATAATTGATGGCATTCTCATAGCAGGCTTTTCTTTAACGCTATTTCTAAAATACTTCTTATCGCCAATGTCAACTCTAAAATTAAAGCTCACGTTTGTTTCTAGAGAAATAGCAATTTTCTTTCTTACTTTCTTATCTACACAACTAATTCTGCAACCTGCACTATCGTTAACAATAATAATTTCCCTTGCCACATCGATTACCAGCACTTTTATGAGAATTATCTGGCGAGAAATTGCTAGCCCGTATAGAAGATGCATTAAATGTCATAAAAATTTATCGACTTTTCCAAAGGAGATAGTAATGTGCCCGTATTGTGGCGAGCGAATAAGCTAATGTTACTTTGTCCTTGATACGGGGCTATCTTATTTTTTGGACAACCATCCACTTAACGTTATCAAACCCATACTTAGTTATTAGCGGATCGACAAAGTCCGGGGCTAAGTCATCATCAATTTCTGAAAGAACCACGGTATCGCCTATCCTGTAAACGTCGCCTATTTCTGAGAGGTCTTTTAGGGCAGCGTATTTGCCTTTGATTACCCAGTAGCCAGGCTCATCTTGCCCAACTTGCATAACCCAAGAATACTGATCCTCAGGATGCTTGCCCTGCGTAAAGTTGAAGCTGCAAACAATGTCTCCGACAGCTTTTGGGTCGTCGTTTGTTTTAACGTAAAACCATAACGTCATTTTACAACCACCACCAATATCCAATGCGTCATACCTTTATTTGCTTTTCAGCGAAACTGGTAGTTCTGCAAATAAGTTTAGTTGGGCGTGAAACCTGCTGAACGATTATGGGGAGTATTCAGCCGAGAACCTGTCAGTATTATAGCTGATTTTTTCGATGGCTAGTAGCACTAACTTACAAGACCCCGCAGAGAGCCTTTAGACGCTTTAGGCACATCTCCGGCGTATATACAATTGTACTGTCAAAACGTATATATTTTGACCTACCGGGTAGGTAGAGAGCACACAGACATTAAAGGAGCCATTTTTGAAAACCCAGAACAATAGAACCTAAATCCAAGGTTAACTTTTAAACAAAACCACAAACCCTTTTTGTCAAAAAACACCTGCGAATCAATAACCAATCAATGTTTGCTTGGCCAGGTTATGTTTTGGCTTCTATAAGGGTTAAAGTTTCAAAGAAGGGCAGTTTACGTTCAGCTTTAATGCTTGCCTTAAGATTATGCTCCGAAAACTTGCTAATCGTTTCTTCAACGTTTGCTAGCGTAGACTGCATTAAGAGAACCCGACCGTTGGGTTTCAAGTGCAGTGGCGCTATGGAGATAAAGCGGTCGATAACTTGTCGCCCATTAAAGCCTCCTGCCCATGAACGCCCAATCCAAGATTCCGCTTCATACTCAGCGGCAGGGAGATACGGCGCATTAAAGAGGATTAAATCAAACCCCACGTTTTCGTTCAAAGCGGTCAGTAGGTCAGTTTGAATGAAAACCATTTTACAACGCAAATTATTTAATGAAGCATTCTCCTTTGCACAACGAACAGCATATGGATTTAGATCAACTGCAATCACGTTGCCGGCTTTTTCCGATGCCAAAATGCCAAGCAAACCGCAGCCAGTACCAACATCCAATACCTTGGCTCCTTTTTCTACGTCAAGGTTTTCAGCGAAAAGAAAAGAATCCTCCGCAGGCTCGTACACATTGTCCCAGATATTAAAAACGTAATTGCCGAAATGCACTCTCTTAACTGCAGATGGCATTTGCTAAGACCCCAAAATCTTTAGGCGGCAGTTCTCTTGCGCGCCTATCAAGAAATGGCAGAGTAAGAACTATCTTTTCCGTGTCTTGTTTGCTGAGCTTTAAAGTGGTCTTGAGGAAAGGCGTAAGTGCTTTGCCTATCTTCTTGTTGCGCTGAGTAAAGAGCCAGCGGATCATTTGTCCAAAAAACAGTTCGTCTTTCACTTCAAACGGATTTTTGCTCCAAGGCGTTATCCTAACGATTGCCGAATCTACTTCGGGCGGAGGATAAAACGCCTTTTTAGGAACCGCATCCAAAACCTCAACCTCGGCGTGCCGATAAGTCAACACTGTTAACCAACTATAATCCTCACTGCCAACAGCCGCTATAAGTCGACTGGCAAATTCTTTCTGCAAAATCATCACTGCACAATCAATCTTGCCTTCAATAAGCCACGTAATAAGACGAGAAGACAAATAGTAAGGGGGAATCGCTATGACCTTGTTAAACTCAGGCAAAGCCGCCTTCAGTACATCACCTTCTATCACAATCACATTGACGGCGCCTTTGACTTGTTCACGAAGCGCTTTTGCAACCTGCGGGTCCTTCTCAACTGCAATTACAGCCTCACACTTATCGGCCAAGAAAAGGCTCAGAAAACCGAAGCCTGCGCCAGCGTCCAATACTACGTCTGAAGAGTCTAGCGTGGCATAAGTGCATAGCTTGCCGTAAAGTGAAGGTTCAACCATGAAATTTTGCCCCGAAAGCTTATTCGGGGTGATTCGATAAGTTCGAAGCAACTGCTTCGTTTCCTCAAGGCTCATCGCTTTATGCCTTACTGCGCCCTGGTGAACAATCGGTACTTGCTGTCGCTTTCAAGTTCTTCCATAACTCGTTTAGTAATTAACTTTACTGGGTTAGGCAACTCGGTGCGTTTCTGCAAATCGTCAAAGCTTTCAAACGGCTTTCGATCGCGCTCGTTAATAAGTTGCCACATGTACTTCTTGCCGATGCCTGGAACAAGCTCTAAAGCATGCATACGAGGGGTAATGGCTCGAGCTGTGTTGAAAAAGTTCACAAACCATTTTTCACGATTCTTCACTATAAGACTTATCACACTGGGAAGCTCCGCTTTAGCTGAGGCAGTTAACTCATCAAAACCGATGCGGCCAATAATGTACGTAACCTCTTCACGAGAATCCTTTCCCACATACACGCGGTCCCCCGGCTTAAGCATTAAACCCTCTTTCACTAAAGCCTCCAGTAGCGTAAAAAACTCTTCACCAACGCATTGAATTAAAGCTCCCGCTCGGTAGCCTGCCCGCCCAGTCGGACGGAACCCTGGCTTGCCATGTGACAGGAAATCTAACACGTAAGCGTACTCTTCATACCGCTTTTCCATTATACTCACTAAGCCCTCTATTCTATTGCGCTTTACTGCTTAAAAATACTTAGTCGCTTTCCGCTACTTCAAGGTTCGATTCTCATTTAAAAGTGCAACAATAGAGTGCAATTTTGCAGTTTCTATAATCTTGCGACCGCCAGCTAAGAAAACCCTCAATTCATCAACAGTTTCAGGCATACAGTTTATAATTTGAATCGCTTCAGCTTCATCAATTTCATATTCTTTAACAAGAGTTTGCAAGAGTTCTTCCGCCTTCTCAGGATCAACTTTGGAGAATTTGCTTACATAATCTAATGTTCGACGCTGGAACTGATCAAGATTTTCCTCGCCGATGCTCTCCAAAATCTTCTTAACCTGCGGTAATGTCAAGCGACTTTCGCTTACTTCTCTCTTGCTCATTTTTCTCCACTGCCCATGTACGACTCTATATGCTCAGAACGAACAATAATTTCTTTAACAGAATTACCCTGAGGCACACTGATTACATAGCCTCGACCCCGCTTTTCAATTATTGTGCCTATCTTGCCGTGAAACCGTTTATGAGGCATACTCTTCTGTACGCTGGAATCCATCCTTATTATCACTTGAGACCCAGGCTGATATTCCTGAAGTATTTTGCCGATGTTTGGCTTACCTTTTTCTCGGGTTGGCTTTCTCAGCAGACTGCGAGTTCCCGTGTAATATCCTTTTGAACCTCTCATCCAATTTTCACCTTTTATTTAATCATCCATTATTACTTTTAAAACGTCAAGCTTAAGCGTCTTCGCTCTGTTTCCAAGCAGATTCGAAACGTTAGGTATTGTTCTTCCTTCATCTCCAGACACCAATTCTTTAACATAGAGGCCGCCTTGGCAACGAATTTCCATAAGAGCCCTCTTAAGCGACACCTTCCTAACTTTAAACTTATATATGTACCTTTCTCGGATTAGATCCGCCCTTCTATGCATAACACGGAGTGGCGTCTGCTGCTTTATTGAAGCCCCAGTCAGCGTTTCTTCCAACATGCGCAAATCCCCATCAGAAACTTCGCTTTCAAATTCGGCAAGCAAACGATACTCTTTCTGTGCGCCTTCACCTTTCTTGAGCCGCCTTACCACATCTTTAGTGGTAAAACGCAACCGCGAAACCTTAACCTTCCCAACAGCTTCAGCGTTGATTTTGGCTTCAATTTCCTTCAAATTAATAAACCGCTTTTTAGGTTTAGATACCTCAATGACAAAAGGTCGACCACTCCCCAGCATCCGTGCATCAATGTCTTCGCGTCCAGAAGCGTGAAACGCCGTTTTCTCACCCTCAGTTGCCTCCAACAGCGGCTTTGAAGAGAGCTCCTCAACCGATTCTGGATACAATTTGCCAGTTCCGCCGCATTTCTCGCAGCCTCTGCCACGGCAGTTTGAACAGAACCATTTTGACTGGGGAATATCCCGCACCAGTTTTCGGTACCTGCCGCCGACGAAAATGGGGTTAACTTGAAGTCGCACTTTCTGTTGGAAGGGGTTGATCACTACAACCAGGTCTGGGATTAAGTAGTCTACTTCTTTGTCTGTGCGTTCGGCGAGGGTTTTGCCGAATAATCGTCCAAATTCATGCTTGATACTTTCGCTGTATCCGAGATTATAGATGGCTTTAAACTCATCTTCCCGCTCCTCAACCTGAATAGGCACTTCAATTCCAACAAGAAAAGTAGTATACTCATAACCCTCAATTGCGCCTAAGGATTTCTCGGTTAAACCGTTAAGAAGGTCAAATTTGCCTTCACAAAGATAGCATTTTTCAGATGTTGCTGGAACCCTTTTTTTAGGTGTTTTAGGGTTTCTTGGGCTTCTCTGGAAAAACCATTAGACGCCAAAATCTTAAGCTGCTTGAAGCCGTCAAGGTTTTTTTCTTTTGCAAGGTCGTTGGCTTGCAAGGTTAGACTGATTTTTAATGCTGAGCCTCGAACGTTATTTTCCATGCTGTAACCAAGCGAAGCGAATTGTCTGCCAAGGCAGTGGTCGCAGAGGGGGTATTTGCTGAGAAGTTCTAATGCTTTTTCTAAAACATCCATTTTTGTTTAGCCTACTGGGAAGTTTGGCATTCCTTGTCCGCCGAGTCCGAAGGGCAGTTTCTTTTTGCGTTTAAACGTCTTTAGCATTTTACGCATCATAACGTACTGCTTGAGGAGTTCTTTAACGTCTTTTTCTGTTGTTCCTGAACCGCGAGCCACTCGTCTTGCTCGAGAAGAGTTCAACAGCTTGGGGTTTTCCCTTTCTTTAGGCGTCATAGATTGAATTATTACTCCCCATTTATCTAAACGGCCTTCAGCTGTATTGAGCATGTCCTGTGGAATATTGGAAGAAGACATTCCAGGTAACATCTGTAAAACTTTACTAAAAGGACCCATTTTTTTGACGGCTTGGAACTGCTCGTACATGTCTGTTAAGGTGAAATTTCCACTTAGTATTTCCTTAGCTTTCTTCGGCGGCACCTTAATCTCGGCATCATGAACCTTTTCCAACAGCGTTTCTAAATCGCCCATGCCAAGAAGTCGCCCGACAAAACGCGAGGGAATAAACGCCTCGATATCTTCAATTTTTTCGCCAGTACCGATAAATTTTATAGGTGCACCTGTCGCTGCGACTGCTGAAAGCGCGCCTCCTCCACGCGAGGAACCGTCGAGTTTTGTAACGATAATTGCGCCTATGGGTGTTGCTTCATGGAATGTTTTGGCTTGAATAAGGGCTTGCTGACCGATGGTGCCGTCGATAACCATTATGACTTCGTCAGGTTTGACGTGTTTTTCCAAGTCCTTCATTTCTTTGATTAAGTCTTTCTCTTCTTTATGCCTGCCTGATGTGTCGACGATTATCAGGTCCTTGTCGTTGAATTGTTTTAACCCTTCCTTGACGACTTTAATTGGGTCTTTAGCCTTTAAGTCGCCGTAAATTGGAATGTTTATTCTAGCGGCCAATTGCTGAAGCTGAGCATATGCACCCGGGCGAAAAGTGTCGGCGCAAATTAACGCGGGCTTTAAGCCTCGTTTCTGGAAATACCGCGCCAATTTTGCGGCTTGCGTTGTTTTTCCTGAGCCTTGGATTCCGACAAGCATTATTATTTTTCTTTTGCCAGGCTCCATTTTTATTGGAACAGGCTTGTCGCCGATAAAGCGGGTTAACTCTTCGTAAACGACTTTGATGACGTGTTCTCGTCTGGAGATGCCTGGGGGAACTTTTTCTTTTAGTGCTCGCTCTTCTATGCGTTTGGATATTTCGAGGACAAGTTGGACGTTAACGTCTGCTTGGAGCAGCGCTCTTTGTATGTCTCGGACAAGTTCTTTCACTGCGGCTTCGTCTACTACGCCGGCTTTAAACAGTTTCTTTATAGCGTCTGTTAGAGAAGAGCTTAACTTGTCTAGCGCCATCAGAGTCTCCAGCCTAAACATTCTGCTATCCTTTTAAATAAAGATTACAGCTAAAAGCGCAAGAAACAAGCCTAAATTTTTCAGAAACTTTGGCGGAAGCCATTTTCTCATGGAGAAGGGTGAGTTCTGCCTGAAGCCTCAGTTCCCCATTATAGCTATCTTCACAATTCAGACGGCTCTTCATGCATCATTGGCTTCACCAAGAAAGGCTCTGACTAGAAAATAAACGTTGACGGAAAATCTTTTAACAACACAGGGAGATACTAGTACGTAATTTGGGTGTGATCGTTGACGGCTGAGCGAGCAATCCACGCGGGCATTTTTGTTTTGTTACTTGTAGGTTTAACGATTTTAAGCGCTTGGACAATTTACAGTTACCTGCGCGCTAACCTTTTACTTGCAATTGGAGTCATTTCGTTGAGCTGGGGAATAATTCTGTTGGGAATGTACCTCGGCTTTAAACGTGCAGGTTGGTCTTGGTGGAGCTAAAGACGTTGGGGTTCATTTTTACTGGGTTGTTTTTTGTTTAAAAATTAGGGTATGCCTATGGGTCAAGCTGCTTTTTGTGGCTGGATTTTTGCACAAATAGTAGGGGTCTATAGGTAGGCAGGCGGCTTTGAGTCGGGGTTTGTTTTGGGTTGGTTTTGCGGTTTAGGGGTTGATTTGGGTTTGGCATGCTGCGAAAAATGTTGAATTTTGCAGAAATGACGCCGGGATATGCTAGAGCTCCTATTTGGCTCCAAACATAATTCAACGTGCTTCTGTAAAGGGCGGAGGCTACGCATTTTAATATGAAACTACGGTTTTTTTGTGTATTAGCCTGATTTTGTGGGTTGTTGAAAAGGGGGTAAGAAAAAGCAAACGCGAAATAATTTAGTTCCAAGGTGCATTTTTGGTTTGGCTAAAACAATTTATTTATTAGCTAAAAGTGTAATCATAAGCTATATAACTTCACAGTAACATGCATTAGCGAGGAAGAGACTAACATGTTTAAGCTTAAAGTGTCTGACGCTAAACTTTTAAGAGACATGGCTACCGCCATCTCAATCCTAGTGGATGAAGCAACATTCAAAATTGAACCTGAAGGCATAAGGCTTCGCGCCATGGATCCATCGCGTGTTGCCATGATTGATTTTGAATGGCCAAAAACCATTTTTCAAGAATACCTCTCCACTGAACCAGCGAAAATATGCATTAACATCAGTGAACTGCTGAAGCTTCTCAAACGTGCTGGAAGAGACGAGGCAGTCGAGTTATCTCTCGACGATAAAACTGGGCGGCTGCAGGTAATCATAACTGGAAAGTACAGCCGAAACTTTACGATGCCGACGCTTGAAGCCTCAGAAGAAGAGGTGCCTACTCCAAAAATAACCTTCAACGTAAAAGCTAAAACCACAACTCAGGGCTTAAGCCAAGCCATCGAAGACGCCCAACTGGTAAGCGATCACGTGCGGATTGAAGCTGAACCAGAAAAACTAACCTTGAGCGCTTCAGGAGACTTGATGGGTGCAACTATAACTCTCCAAAAAGGCAGCGATGCATTGCTTGACTTGGAGGTAAAGGAGAACGCCAAAGCGACATTTAGCTTAAGCTACTTATCCGAAATTATAAAGGCAGCGTCAGCAACTTCGGACATTGCCACGCTTGAATTCTCATCCGACATGCCTGTGAAAATAGATTTCCAACAAATGAAAGAGGGAAAACTGACCTTCTTCTTGGCTCCGAGAATCGAAACAGAATAATGTGACCACATTGCAAATTGAATCGGTGAGATTCACAAAAAACGACTTAGCAAAATATCCTTTTTTAAAAGAAACCGCCGAGTACATCAAGCCATTAGACCTGCAAATAAACGATTTAACAAGTTTGGGCATGGACCAGCTTCTGAAAAGAGCTGAAGAACGGGTTAACGATGCGATAATAAACAGGTGCATCAATAGAGACTTGAAAAAAATAGACCTTGAAATCCTTTCCTTTCCAGTCGCGCTCTTAATTGTAATAGCAACTGAAAACTCTTTTATTAAAAAAAGATACGCGTTGGCAGAGGCAAAACAAGCATCTAGCGATTTTGTTATTGAACCGAAAGAAAGGCTCCTAAAAATAGCCAGAGATTTTGACTGGCAAATAAAGTTTTCAACTGAGGAAGACGACGATTTACCTTTAGAATTTACCGTAAAGTTCACAGATTATCTGCGTAACGCAGCCCATTTGCATGACAAAAAATGGAAACTCGCAAACAGCATTCTATCTCACGGCAACATTTACTTAAACAAAAAAGATGTCGCCAGATTACTGCAAGAAGAAGTTCGCAGACGGGTAGAAAAAAGATTGGATGTAAAGCTTACAAAATATCCGCCTGAATTAATTGTGGCAGCTGAAAGAGTTAAAAAATTAGCTTCTGAAGTGATTGGGCAAATGGAAACTGATGAGTTTCCCAAAGTTGTTGTTCAAGCCGCTTTTCCACCATGCATAAACGCAATTTACAAAGCGGCGTCTACCAATCATCACCTATCGCACATGGAACGTTTCACTTTAACCTCTTTTCTTGTTAACATCGGTATGCCCCCCGAAAAAATTAGTGAACTATACAAAACCTTTTCAGACTACAATGAACGGTTAACTCTTTATCAAATCGAGCATATTGCAGGTGAAAGAGGCTCTGGAACACACTATGTTCCTCCTCAATGTTCCATCTTGCAAACGCATGGTGTCTGCAAAAACAAAGATGATTTGTGCCGACGCATTTATCATCCGCTTGCCTATTATAAGCGGAAACAAAAGCTTGGTTAAAACCGTTTATTTAGCTAAGATTTATTAGGTCACTAAAGTTAAGATAGGATAGACTCGTAATGCCTCATCAATTAATCGGCAATAATAATGTGGCTGGCTCGGAAATTGGGATAATTCTTCCCACTTATCGAGAGGCAGATAACATTTCTAAATTAATCGAAGATATTGAAGATTTAAAATTAAACGCTTCAATACTTGTCATTGATGATTCTAGCCCAGATGAAACCGCAAAAATTGTACAGGAAAAACAGAGCAAATACAATAATATTCTTTTGTTCATTCGACCTAAAAAAAGCGGGTTAGGAACAGCAATAACCGACGGCTTCAAATATTTTTTGTCCTCTAAACAAACACCAAAGTACATTGTTACAATGGACGCTGACTACTCCCACAACCCAAAAGCTATCCCGCAACTTATATCAAGCATGCGCGAGGCTGATTACGGAATAGTGATTGGCAGTAGATACTGCAAAGGCGGCAGCATAAAAGGTTGGCCTTTCACTAGAAAAGTAATTAGCCGAACTGCTAACCTTATAGCCAAGTTATCCCTCGGCTTAAAACCCCACGACTGCACCAGCGGCTTTCGATGTTACTCAACAAAGTTTCTAACAGCGGCCATCGGCAACTTGCACAGTCACACTTATGAAATTCAAATAGAAACCATAAGGCAAGCTCTTTTGAGGAATTTTAACGTTAAAGAAGCCCCAATTTTATTTATTAACCGAAAACGAGGAAAATCCAAGCTCTCTTGGACTGAAATTAAAAGTTACGTTACCTATACTCTAAAAGCAGTATCATATTCGTAAGCTTCTTAGTCAACACTTATTTTAGTCTATGGCAGAATTAAATATCCCTTAGTTGCTTTCATTTGAAGGACGCCGTGTTTATGAAACGCTGCAGCACTAAGGTTCTTTTGTTTATAGCTATTATAGTCATCGTGCTAAGTGTAGTCCTTGCCACCATCAGCTTATTTCCAAGAGATCAGGGTAGTAATCAGTCATATGTTTTGGTCAACGACACTTTTCAATTAGGCCCAAACGAAACATACCGAGAAGGCTTAGGATCTTTCCGTAGCGGAGAAAACATTTCACTTTCAGTACAAAGCCCAACCGCTTTCGAGAAAAGCTTTTCCATAATTCTTCCCACGAGACCCTATTTTTTTATAATTAATAGCAGCGTAAGTTACTCTGTTCTAACGCAATCGAACATTACCTACTCATTTATTGCAGATGCTAATTACTATGAAGCGGTTTTTGTCTCTGATTCCCCTCATGCGGGCACTGTTCATTTCCAAGCATCTGCAATAGAACCAAACAATATTTATCCATATTCCTGGCTTAACGAACCCTCCAAAATAGTGTTCTTGCTAAGTTCAGGTCTAGCAATACTTTTAATGCTAAAAATGGTGTTGTCCTCTACTAAGTTCAATTCGAATACGCTCGGCTTACCTTCTCTTAGCAAGAAAAACCGCCGATACCTCTTTATTTTACTCTTAATTGGACTGATGATATGGCTTTTCCTCATAACAGTAAACTCTAATCCACTTGCTGCATTCGAAAACTGGTATACCGATAATGCTCGGGACTCTTATGTTTCCAGTTTGTTTCTTAAAGATGGTTTTTCAGTTTTTAATCAACCCTTAGGTAAGCTAGCAAACCTTGATAATTCTTCCTACAAGTTTGTAACATGGCCACAAATGCCGCATCTATATCCATTAGGCAGCATTTTCTTGTTTTTACCCTTTGGAGTTCTTCTCCAAAAAGGGTTTGACCCGTCTTTAATTTATAAAACTGAGATAGCCATATTTCTGGTATTTGCAACTGTTTGCGTTTATTTTTTCCTCAAAAATTATTTGGAAAAAAACATGGCTCTGTTGCTTAAACTTTTGGGAGTTTACATTATTTATGTTAGTTTGGTAGTTTACGCTGCTGACGGAATGTTTGATTCAGTTGCTTTCCTGTTTGCTTTGTTTGCTTTCTACATGTTTATGGCGGAGCGTTACGATTACTTCTTTTTGCTTATTGCAGTTTCTATATTTTTTAAATACCAAGCAGGCGTTTTCCTTTTACCCCTAATCATTGTGGGTATGATCAAGCTTTTTCAGACAAACAAGTTAAGCAATTTACCGAGAAATAAAGCTGTAATCGCTGGCGCCGCCTTTGGGTTTGCTAGCATCTTCACTGCTTATTTAAGCGCGCCCTATTTTCTGGCGGCTGGACCGCAGTTAATTATGAATGGCCTCAACGCTTTTTCATCCAATACGCAGATTTCTTGGGGGCTTCAATCCATTTTAGTTCTGCTGATACTTGCGGTCACTTTGGCTTATGCACTGTACATGCTAAACAAGAACAGTTTACTTTCTCTGTCGGCGCTTTTTCTTCTCCTACCAAGTTTTATGTTGCCTTACTTCCAAAATTGGTATCTGCCTTTCATTTTTGTTTATGTTCTGATTCCTCAGCAGAAAAAAGAATTAGAGATCACTGCAATTTGGTTAATGTTTATTATTTTCATGCTCGTCTTTAGTGCATCTTTCTTTAATTCGCTACTGGTTTCTTTTCTGAAGTTTTGATTAAGCTCTGCAGTAATATGCGATTTGGCACAGCAGGCGGTATATAGATAAATTTAGGAGAAGTAATTATTATAATCACTATCAGGGGGCAAGGGGGACATGGAGGCTTCTCGAGACTTCGTTTATCAAAAATTCTGCGAGTATTACCGAGACCCCTCCAATATTATTCCTGCTCCAATCCTTTTTAGCCAAAGAGAATATGGTTATCTGCTTTTCAAGGAACACTTTATGGTTAGGCACAAAAGGTTCGAAAAAATCAGCAACCTAAGGACAGTGCTGAATCAAACTGTTCCATCAGATGTTTACCATTCTTGCGCTTACTATGAAAACCCAGACTTTGACATGGACAAAAAAGGTTGGTTAGGTGCTGACTTAGTCTTCGACATAGACGCCGACCACATTCCAACCCCCTGCAATAAAATCCACGATGAATTCAGATGTACAAAATGCGGCTTCAGCGGCAGAGGAATAACTCCCGAAGTCTGCCCAGCTTGCGAAGCAACAAAATTTGAAACCAAAACTTGGCCCTGCGAGCTTTGCATAAAATCAGCTCGGGATGAGGCTGCCAAACTGATTGATATGTTAGAGAACGATTTTGGTTTTTCTTCGGATGAGTTGCATGTGTTTTTTTCTGGTCACCGCGGATACCACGTGCATGTTGAGACGGAAGCAGTTCGTTCGTTGGATGCTATGGCGCGAAAAGAAATCGTAGATTACGTCACTGGATTAGGCTTAGCTTTACTCGATAAAGACGCAAAAGAAAAACGAGGAAAATCCGCTAGTAAAAAATTTAATCTGCACAACTTTGGTTGGAATAGACGGCTAAAATTGGGCATGCAAAATTTTCTTTTAAACGCAACCATGGAAGATTTGAAAGAAATTGGTTTAAAGAATAATGCACTTTTAAAGAACAAGGAATCTATAATTAAACGTTGCATAAACGATGGTCGGTGGGAAAGCATTCACGGTGTTAGCGTTCAAACCTGGCTAAAACTGGCTGAGCATGTGAGGGATTTGCAGTCTTCAAAGATTGATACGGTTGTCACGACGGATGTTCACCGCTTAATTAGGATGAACGGTACTTTGCATGGTAAAACGGGATTAAAAAAAGTGGAGTTTCCAGCCAAAAAATTGGAGGAATTTGACCCCTTCACTGGAGCGGTAGCTTTTAAAAAGGGCGAAGTAAAAGTGTTGGTCTCTGATGCGCCAGAGTTTAAGTTGGGTGGAGAAACGTTGGGTCCATACAAGTGTGAGACAAAAGAGTTGCCTGTTGCTGCGGCAGTGATGCTTATCTGCAAGGGAAGAGCGAAGGTGGCGAATTAAATGTACAATGAACTTTACGCGGCATGGCGAAGAGAAATTGAAGAGACTCCGCTTGGAGGTTTACCCCCTGACTTCTACGCTAGAATAGCAGATTACCTAAAACGCATAAACGAAGAAAGCGGGTTGCTTGACAAAAAATCAGTTAAAGTAAACCTGCTGAACCGTGAAGCCCAAAACGTGAAAAGAATGCTTGAAGAACTACTTTGGGCAAGATACAAAAAACTAGTAAAAACGATAACTCAAAACCAACAGTTGCCGTCACAGTTGTTAACGGTTGAAGAAGCCAAGATGTCCGAGAGTTTTGTCACTTTCACTAGCACATATCAAAAGTTCGCTAAAGAGCTCATGCAAGGTCAAACTGTTAAAATGGGAACTGTTGAAGAAGTTCATAAACGGATAACTCTAAGATTCGTAAAAAGTACGCCAGCCATTATTGGGTTAGACATGAAAACTTATGGGCCATTTATGGTTGAGGATGTTGCTTCTTTACCTGCCGAGAATGCGAAGATTTTTGTTAAACAGGGCTTAGCTGTGTTGGTTGAGGTTTCCTAAGGGCTCCGTTGTTAAAACTGTTTTTCCGCTATTAATTTTCCGCCATAAACCTTGGCTTAAAAGAATAATCAATGGATAAGAAACAATCCACGCTATAGCGTATAGGGGACCGTAATAAAAATGAAACGTTTGCACTTGATTTGAGTTTATGCCATATTGCATGCCAAGGGTGAATATGTTGACTATTCTCAGAACATTTATGAAGTATGTGACTGCGGCGCCAAAAATGAAGTATCCTGTTTTTGCCCTCCAAGAGATTGGCATCTTCTGCAAAAACAGCAAAGCAACAGCCGTGAAAATAAGAAAGCTTTCAATACCCGCACAAGGCCAAGCTATAGCGAACCTGGCTGTTCCCAATGACCCTGTTGCCTGCAGGGTGGGCATGCCGTTTTGTGTGACAAGCGAAGTCGTGTAGCCCATTAGGCCTAGGAAGCCAGCGGCAAGCGTAGCCGTCGTTGGAACCAATATTTGGAATGGGGTAAACTGCCCGTAAGGAAAAATGTTATCGATGGTGTATAGCGCTCCGACTAAACCGACAAATATGGCGGGTAAAGCCAAACCCGCTAAACCCTTTTTCCCAAAATATATGAGGGCGGTTAAGCAAAAAAGAACTGAAAAGACAAGGTATTCTGTTGAAAGCGGCATTGAATTGTAAAAAGCAACCCCGTTTTGCAAGGATAGGCTTGCAATTGCAGCGTTTAACCCAAAATAATACTCTGAAACCACGTAAATTGTAGGAAGCAACAAAGCTATGGCGACAGCGACGAGCCCTGCTTTGTTTTCCTTGCTTATCTTTAGCTTGAAGGTTTCCCAACTAAGGATAAACTCCAGCGCTATCAACCAAATAAAGAACAACTGGAAGGTTCTGCCCTTCCACATTAACTGAAAAGAATCTTGAGCGCTTAAATTAAGGTACGGATCAGCTGGGTTCAGCCCGTACAGCAGAGCTAACGGAGCGACGAAAGCCAACAGTGGCAGCAGCTTAACTATGGTGGCTGAGTGCTCTCTGAGTTTTGAAAGAATTTGCATTAACGCATTACCTGCAAACTGGATGTAAACTTAATCGTTTCGGTTTAAAAAAGAATGCGCCTTTCTGGCAATTGCCATTCTGCCGAATAGACGAGCAATAAATTACAAAGTCTTCCCTCTTTTGGTTCAGGCTTTCCAAGTGCTCCTTCGGCTGGCTAAAACCTCAGGTTTATGGCTGATAGGCGAAAAAGTATAAGAATGCGTATGTTTCTTTTATGCAAAGCTGGTAGTGAACAAGGTGAACGTTCCTAAAGAAGTTAAAACTTACTGTCCGAAATGTAAAGCTCATCAAATTCACAGTGTAACCCTCTATAAGCCTGGAAAACGCAGGGCCCTTGCTCATGGTGAACGCCACCACGCAAGAGAAAAGAAGGGTTACGGTGGACAAAAATATCCACTTCAAAGAGAATTCGCGAAAACAACCAAAAAACAAACCTTGCGGTTAAAATGCAAAGTTTGCAATTACATGCGGCACAAAGACGGCATTCGCCTCAGAAAACTAGTTATCCAATGATAATGGAGGAAAAAAGTCATGACTGAATGGAGCAAACTTATCCCAAAACCAAGAAGCGTCTTCCTTAGAGTTAAATGCTCAAAATGCGGCAATGAACAATTAATCTTCAGTAACGCTGTTAACAAGATAACCTGCAATGTATGCGGAGAAACCTTAGCTGAGCCATCTGGCGGAAGAGCAAAAATCAAAGGCGAAGTACAAGCAGTTCTTGAGTAAGGGATGGCATACTTGACGGCTGAGCGTAAGCCAAATGGTACTTTTAGAAGGGAAAAATATTGGTTTGGCAATTACGCAAATGCGTAGACTGTGAAAAATACACACTGAACAAAAACAGTTGCCCTTACTGTGGCGGCCCAGTCAGGATTCCACATCCACCCAAATTCTCGCCAGATGATAAATACCTGAAATACAGAATGGCAATGAAAAGGAGTAGCACAAAATGAAAGAAACATACATCAAAGAAATCGCGCAAATTGAACCAAACAATCCTGTCCTCATCGAAGGTCTTCCAGGTTTAGGGCTTGTTGGTAAAATTGCCCTTCGCTACATGATCAAACAGTTAAAAGCCAAAAAAATCGCTTATCTCTACTCGCCTCATTTTCCGTATTTTGTCCTTGTCAACAAAAAAGGCAACGTTCGCCTACTGAGAGGCGCATTCTACTACTACAAAAATCCAAACGGTCCAAACGATCTGATCCTGTTTACTGGCGACAGTCAATCGCAAACAATCGAAGGGCAATATGAAATCGCTGATCGGATGCTTGACTTCTCAGAGAAGTACAAAGTTAAAACAATCGCGACAATTGGCGGCTACCGAATGGAGCCAAAAGAGAAACCTAAAGTCTTCATCGCTGCAACTTCAAAGGAAATCTTGGACAAAGCACTGCAAGCAGGCGCAACACTTAGCACTTCAGGAAGCCCCATCGTTGGAACAGCAGGGTTAATTCTTGGTCTAGCAAGGTTCAAAAAAATAAGTGCGCTCTGCCTGCTTGGTGAAACACGCGGCTACCTCCCCGACCCTCTTGCGGCAAAAAGCGTTTTGGAAATTTTAAAATCCACCTTCAACTTCGATTTAGACCTGGCAGGGTTGGATGAGGAAATTGCCCGGGCAGAAACAATGGTTACTCGCCTGCAGCAGATTGAGGAAAAACGGGCTTTGCAAGCTGAAGAAACACGTAAAGAAGAAGATAAAAAGACCACTTACATATCTTGACCCAAGCTTCTCTTCAATACGTCAACGGTCTTTTGGGCGGCTGTGCCATCGCCGAAAGGAGAAACATAAGGCAACTCAACTTCGTTTTTAACCGCTTCTTTTATAGCTGCTAAAATATTTTTCCCCTCCGTCCCAACCACTTTAGCGAAGCCTGCTTCCACCGCCTCGGGCCTTTCAGTTGACAAACGCGTTACCAGCACGGGTTTTCTTATGTCTGGTGCAGTGGCTTCCTCCTGAATGCCTCCAGAATCAGTAATTATCAACTTGCAGTTTTTCATCAAAACTAGAAAGTCCAAGTATCCCAAAGGCGGAAGAACCACCACGTTCTTCAATGCTTTTATTTGAGTCAGCATGTTATTTTCTTGCAGCCTCTTTCTTGTGTGCGGGTGCATCGGGTAAACGATTGGAATTGGCGATTTTGAGAAAACCTCCATGAAGGACGCAAGAACCCGGGGGTTGTCAACGTTTTCTGCTCGGTGAGCCGTCGCTAAAGCGAACGTTTCAAAAGGTATTTTCTCCATTATGGCTGATTTTTTTTCGGCAATTGGTAAATGCTGAATTACCGCGTCGATAGCGGTGTTCCCGGTCAGGTAGATTTTGCCCCAAACATTCTCTTTCAAAAGATTCGCTTTAGCTCTCTCTGTCGGCGTGAACAAATACTCCGATACGTGGTCGGTTAAACGTCGGTTATGTTCTTCAGGCATACGCAGGTCAAAACTTCTCAAGCCAGCCTCCACATGCCCGACAGGTATCGCCCGTTTATTAGCTGCTAAAGCTGCGGCTAAAACGCTGTTTGTGTCGCCTTCAACTAAAACAATTGACGCGTCAATCTTCCCAGCAGCTGATCCATCTTCATCATTATTTCTGCTGTTTGCCTTCCAGGTGAAGAAGCTTCAATTTTAAATGAGTAGTCAGGTGTCGGCAACTCGAGGTTTTCTATGAATTGCTGCGCCATATTGTAGTCGTAGTGTTGGCCGCAGTGGACAAACAGCGATGGAACTTTGTTTTCTTTTAGCGCCCTGATTATCGGGGCCATCTTGACTATTTCAGGCCTAGTTCCTGCGACAACTACGATCGGCTTCATTGTTGATCGCTTTTTTTAGGTTTTCTTAAGGCATCCTTCTCTGGGCTCATAGATTGTTCCTTCACGAAGCAGCTGGCTTATCATGCGTTCAATTTCGCCTCTAGGTATCTTATGCTTTGTTTCCAGCTCATTGACGAGTGCGTCTTTCTCAACTATGCCTGTCACTTTCTCCATATCCAGCAGCACTGACAGGATAACACTTAATCTGTCTCTGATGCTTTTGGATCTTCCAGTCATTATCAAATCAATATCCACTTTGTACGAGGACAAGTCAATTCCCACTTCCTCCAGAGACCTCTTCATAATAACTATAGCCGCCTCCGCATCTTCCCCCGTCACTTCCTTCCGCAATGCAACGCGCGCTCTGGCTTCTGAGATACGGACAAGCGACTCCAACTGCCGTGCAGTTATTGCCACAGGTGAACCTTCAGTTTCGCTTGCCGCCCGCATAGCCAAGTAAAAGTCGCTTAGCCGCTTTAACGCTTCAGTGCCAAGCACAGGCTTAATTCCCTTAGCATAGCTAACGTATTTGCGCAGCAACTCCGCATCCACCGGTGCCTCAACAGGGCTCACACCTCTACGATGAATCTCCAAGATATGCTGAGACATTTTGCCATCAGCTTCCTTGTTTGGCACGTCGCGCAGCACGAAAATTAAGTCAAAACGCGAAAGAATAGTCACCGGCAACGGAACGTTTTCAGCAACCGTTCTGTTCGGTTCATACCTGCCTAAAGACGGGTTGGCCGCCGCAAGCACTGCCGTCCTAGCGTTTAATGTGGCGACAATTCCACCTTTCGCAACTGAAACCGTATGCTGCTCCATAGCCTCGTGAATGGCAACTCGGTCTTCAGGGCGCATTTTGTCCATCTCGTCGATACAGGCAATTCCTTTGTCGGCTAGCACCAGCGCGCCTGCTTCCAGCGACATACTTCCGCCTTTCTCCCTAACCACTGCGGCAGTTAAGCCTGCGGCGGTGGTTCCTCTACCCGAAGTATAAAGGCCCCTTGGCGCTATCCTCGCCACGTATTGAAGCAGCTGCGATTTTGCGGTGCCTGGGTCTCCGATTAATAAAGCGTTGAGTTCTCCCCTAATGTTCACGTCTGGCAGGCTTTTGGAGACTCCGCCGAAAAGCAGGTACATTATGGCTTCTTTAACGTGCTCGTAGCCGAAGATTGATGGAGCAATTGAACCGATTATTTTCCTGTGCACCCATGGGTCCTTCGCGAGTGCATGCATTTTTTCTTCTTCTTCAGGTGTAGGCGGTGATGTTTCAGGTTCTTTTCCGAGCACTTCTATTGAGTTAGCGTCAAGTTGAAGGATGAATGTTCTGAGCTTTCCCATTCCCATCAATGAAGGCGCAAAAGCGCGGACGATTCCAACTATGCCGATGTGGTCTCCTGGTCTAGCCATGTCAACTATGTCGTCGCCGACAAGTTTCACGGCTAACGTACGTGGTAACTGCCCTGGAGGCAAATCTTCAGGTTTTTCCTGCAGCCGAAGATCTTGCGAATCTATAAAGGTTGATTCTTCTTGGACAAACTCGAATGGTCCATCTCTTCCACAGTCTGGAGCTTGGCATATGGCTGGTGCTTTTAGGAATTGTCCTGTTTGCTCCTCCATGTTCATGGTTCCGCAGCGTTTGCATTTGAAGGCTGCACGCAGAACCATCGGACGAACTGGTGTGGCTCTGACAACTATGCCTTCAACCATGATTAGCTTTGCCATTTGCCTTGAGCCGAGTTTTCTAAGCTGCTCTTTTCCAAGGAGCTTCACGATTCTGGGATTAATTTTTTCTATTTTTTCCGCGTATTCGGCATCTTCTATTCGAAGTTGTTCATAGGCTCCTTTCCCAGCATGCTGCAGGTATTCTTCTGGTCTGTTGAGTAATTGTTCAGCGAGTGCTTGGTCAAACCCGTAAAGTTCCTCGAAATCGATTGTTACTGATCCTTTTCCTGTGATTGCTAACTGCGCGATTCTCTGGCGATACTTCTCTTTCTTAAAGAACTCTTGAAAACGCTGCTGAGGGTCAACAGTTACCTGTTCATTAGTCATCTTACTTTTCGCCCTCACTTTCCAGAATCTTTGTCTTCCACTGAGAAATTATTTTAACCAATTGTTCATAGAGGATTTTTTCTTCACTTGTAAACTTTTTCAAAACCTGCTCACTTTGCGTTGGAGCAGAAGATAGAGCAACTATTTTTTTTAGTCTGGAATTCACGATGTCGCGGGCCAACTGCTTTGCTCTGTCGTATTCTTGATATTTCTCCGACTGCCTTGAGGCTTGATCTTTGAGGTCGGATATGAACCTGCGTAGTTTAGGGTAAAAGTCATCTGTCAACTCCGAAATTTGCCCTGGAATTTGCACGCCTTCTTTCCATTGCACTTTGAAGAGTTTAGTTGCGTCGAGGATGTCATCTTCTCGGAAATGAACCATTCCCGCAGTTGCTAACTCTTTGGCCGCCCAAAAATAAACTTCATACTCATTTCCTTCATCAAAGGGACCGACCGTTAATCCAGCAAGCTTAATCTCAGGGCAGTTTCTGTTAGCAACAATTTTAACCAGCGAATTTTCATAACAGAAGTCTAAAGTGCAAATTTTCGCTGCCAAGTCCTTTCTCCCTCTCAAACCCTGATTTTTTCCCTTTTGTGGGGTTCAACAGATATGGCGAGAAAGGTTTTAAGCGTTTGTACTAGAAAAAAATGCAAAATATGTGTTTGAACTTGAAAAAGTTTACGTGTTTATGGCCATAATCCTAGTGTTTTTATGGCATTGGCAACTCTTCCCACGCCCAGCATCAGTGCCCCTGTGCGCATGTCACTTTCCTGTTTTTCCACAATACCGACAACGTCATTGAATGCTTTGGTCATTTTCTCTTCAAGCTTCCTGTTAACTTTCTCCAGCGGCCATTGCTCGCGGGTTAAGTTTTGCACCCATTCAAAGTAGCTTACTGTTACTCCGCCGCTGTTGGCTAAGATGTCTGGGATCAAGCAGATTTCTTTTTCGATACAGTACCTTGTCAGCATCGGGCGTTGTGGGTCCGTTTGCTGCTTCAGCCACCATTTTTGCCTTGATTTTGTCGGCGTTTTTGCAGGTGATCTGGTTCTCCAGCGCCGCTGGAATCAGCACGTCGCAGGGCAATTCAAGCAGTTCCTGGTTACTTATGTTTCTGCAGCCTTTGTAGTTCTGGACAGATTGGGTTTTTTCTTTATGCGCAAGAACATCGGGCGGGTTTAAGCCGTTTGGGCAGTAGATTCCTCCTGTGGAATCGCTTACAGCTATGACTCTTGCGCCTACTTCTTGTGCTGCGGCTGCTGCGTGGTAGCCGACGTTGCCGAAGCCTTGGATAGCGACGGCGGCGTTTTTGAGTTTTAGGCCATTGTTTTCTGCTGCTTGTTTTACGCAGTGGATGACTCCTCTGCCTGTGGCTTCCGTTCTGCCCCATGAGCCCCCGATTTCAACTGGTTTGCCCGTGACGCTTTCAGGGATGCTGTAGCCTTTTAGTTGGCTGTAGGTGTCCATTATCCAAGCCATGGTTTGCGCGTCAGTGTACATGTCTGGCGCAGGAATGTCACGTTGTGGCCCCAAATATTCGAAGATTAGGCTGACATATCTTCTTGTTAACCGTTCAAGCTCGTGTTTGCTCATTTTTTTTGTGTCAACGCAAACGCCGCCTTTCGCCCCGCCAAACGGTATATCCGCTATTGCACATTTCCAAGTCATCAGCATCGCCAGCGCGGTTACCTCGTCAAGGGTGATGTTTGGGTAGTAGCGGATTCCTCCTTTGAAAGGCCCCCGCGCATCCCAGTGTTGCACTCGAATGCCGTTGAATACGCCGACGGTTCCGTTATCCATGCGAATGTCGATGCTGACGCTGATGGAGCGTTTCGGCTGGCTAAGCATTTTATGCATGCCAGCGTCTAACTCTAACTTTTTACATGCTAATTTAAGTTGAGAAAGAGCCACAGATAGCGGTGTGTGTTCTTCAGCCATAAACATGCCTTCTTCATTAAACGTTAATTGGGAATGGCTAGATAAGATTTGCCTTTGCGTGTTTTTGTGTGTTTGGTTGATGCTTTTGTATACGAATTAAAGGAAACAAAGGTTTGGGAAGCGCTTTTTGTGGCTGTTTTTTGTTGTAAATAGTAGGGTAGGTCAATCGGTGGGCGGTTTTGGTTAGAGCTTGTTTTAGGTTGTTTTTGCGATTTAGGGCTTGATTTGAGGTTTAGCGTTTAAGGAAAAATGTGCAAAAAATTAAGAAAATATTAAAAGTGTTTTATGTCGCCCGTGTAGCTTGCCATGAGCGCTCACGTGTGTGCTACAGCCTACCCCCCGGTCTGCTAGATGATCCTAATAGGCGTCAAACATGATTCAACATGGTTCAACATAGAAAAAAGGCGCGCACTTTTCTATCAGAACAGTGCTTTTCAACATGGTTGAAACTGATTTTATTGTTGAAGTCCATTAGAATTTCTCTAGATACTCTTCAAAGCTGCTTTCTATCCCTCAAACATTGAGGGCAAACGCAGCTGAACGGCAGATCTTTGGTGGTGCATAAATCGCTGTATTTGCAGTCTGAGCATGGGAAGTCTTTGCCGCAGCGGGTGCAGTTTTGGAGAAAAACAACTTCGGTGTTTAAAATTGTGTTGATGGTTTCAATTAGTTTTTCAATGTTGTTGTAGTTTTTAATTGAGTACAATCCCAGCTCTCGATTGTACTCTAATCCGAGCCGTATTAGCAGAACAAACTTTTCTTTTTCAACCCTTGGAAGCTTGAAACCCTTCGGGTTTAAGGCTATCACCGTATCTTCGCTTCCTCCTAGTACCTGTTCATTTTAACGAAGAAGTCAACCTCTTCAGGCGTAAACTTGAACCATGAAATTAGCGGGCTAGATTTTTGGTGTTGCAGCATGATCTTGACGAATGGAACAAACTCATGTTTAGCTATTGAATGGGAAACGTGGCATTGGGCTCCGATTTTTCCGCAGATGCCGTCCAGCATTGTTCTTTTGCCTTTGGTCCAAAATAAAGTGATGATCCTTATTGGCGGCGAAATGAATTCAAAAGGCTTATATGATTCAGGCTCAACGGCGGCTGCGCGGGACAACGCGTTGAAAAAGTACTTTAACAGATGCCAGTGTTCGGTTCCGATTCTTCCTCGAAAGACATCGGCTTGGGAAACGAAATCGTAGGCGTCGGCAAGCTCATCCATATCCGTGTATCGCCTCGGCAGGTTGTCGCTTACTGAAAGCAGAAAATCATCATAGTCAACGCTTGAACGGCTAAGTAAACTTGATGCTTCAGCAACCGATTTAGCCAAGAAAAAGCCCCTGAGAGTTTCATCCATGCTGATGTCTTTATTTCTTGAAGTCAACGCCATGGTATCTTGAAGCGTGAGGCTGCGATTTTCTTCACATACGCTTTGCAAGTCGTTAATGGCTGACCGCACATCGCCCCTGCTATTCTGCGCAATTCTCTCAAGCGCCTCAAACTCCGCTTTCACATGCTCAAGCAAACAAATTTTCTGTAAAAGTGCAATGATAAGAGGGATGCGGATTTGCTGGAAACGGATAAGCACGCAGACTTTCTTTAGTGGTCTTAGCTTTTCTATGTCAGGGTCGTTTGCCGCCATTATTACTGGCACCCGTGCTTCCTCAACAATTTTTATTATGGCGCCTACTCCGCCTCGGTCCTCGTTGCCCGCGATGCCGTCAACCTCATCAAGAAACAAAAGGTTGCCTTTGCTTAGGGTTGAGAAACTGTCTAGGGCAAGGTAGGAAGTGGCAGGTTTAGCAATTTCATTAATCGCTTTTTCCGAGCGCGCATCGCTTGCATTCATTTCAATTATTGAAAACCCAAACTCTTTTGCGGCGGCGTTAACCAGCGCTGTTTTCCCCACACCAGGCGGTCCATAAAGCAAAACTGCTTTTTTGCTTCGCCGCTTGCTTTTCAGCCATTCAATAAATGTGGCTTTCGCTTCTTCATTGCCGACTATGTCCTCTATCCTTTTTGGGCGGTACTTTTCAACCCATAAAAGATCATTTCTCAATAGGTTTCCCCTATGGCTTTACCGAATTTTGCGAATTGCGCAAGAAGCGCGCTCAACTGGATGTCGCTGTTGGCGCCTTGTGTTAATCTGTAATCGTACTCGCCGATTACGTTTGACATTTCGGCTTTTTGTTCAGGCGTAAGATCAGACATTTTGAAGATTTCCCGTTGGACTTGGCGAATTATTTCGGAGCCTGAAAATCCGTAGGACCCCATTATTTCATACATTGTTTTTCTGGCTTCAACAAAGTCGCCGAATAATGCTTTCCTAATCATTTTTTGTACCTGCGTTGGGCTGGCTTCTCCGATTACAAGCAAGACTGTTTTCTCGTCCACTAACCCTTCCTTGTAGGCTGAAGCTGTCTGCAACGCGTTTATGGCGTGTCTAAGGTCGCCTTCTGAATAATCAACTATTCTTTCAGCAGCTTCAGGCAACAGGTTAACCTTTTCTTCTTTGGCTATGCACTGCAGCTGCTCTTTCATCGCTTGCTTGTCCAGCCTTGAAAACCGGAAGATGGCGCAGCGGCTCTGTATTGGCTCAATTATCTTGCTTGACTGGTTGCATATCAGAATGAACCTCGATGTGCGAGAGCTGGTTTCCATTATTCTTCTAAGCGCTGTCTGCGCAGGGCCAGTCATCTGGTCACATTCATCCAGAATAATCAGCGCAAACGGCACATTGCCAAAGCCTGCACGGCTATAACGGGAGAAATCCTTGACTCTTTCACGGACGGTGTCGATGCCTCTTTCATCGGATGCGTTAAGTTCAAGTGTGAAGCTTTTCCAGTTTGGACCAAAAAGCTCATGTGCTATGCACAGCGCAAGGGTTGTTTTTCCTGTGCCAGGTATGCCTGCGAACATCAGGTGAGGCATCGTTTTTGGTTTTTTCATAAAAGCTTTAAGGCTTTCAACGATGTCATGCAGGTCCACAACTTCATCTAGGTTTTTTGGGCGGTACTTTTCCACCCACATTAGTGCTTCTTCATTAACAGCCATCAACATAACCTTCGACAAATATACAGTAACGTGCTTTAATTTACTAATTTAAGTTTTCCCCAGCAATCTAAGAGTAATCTGGCAAAAAATGAATCGCGGGTTAGCCGATTTTGCTTCCTTCAGCAATATCCTTCTCGGGCACAAGTACCGCTATGTTTCCCTCGACATCTTCGGCGGCTAAAATCATGCATCGCGATTCCACGCCCGCCAACACGCGCCTCTGCAGATTCAAAAGGAAAACGCATTTTTTACTCACCAAATCCTCAGGCTTATACCATTTAAGCAGACCTGCAACCGCCTGCCTCTTCTCCGAGCCAAACTCAACAATTATTTTGATCAGCTTTTTTGAGTTGGGAACGGCGGCGGCTTCAATTATTTTTCCTATCCGCAAGTCAAGTTTTTGGAATTCAGCGAATGATATTTCTTCAGCCAAACAGTTCACGCTCCAACGTTAGTTTAGTTTTCAGTGATATTTACTTTGCTTTCCTCTCCAAGCCTCTTCTTTCTTTAGTGGCTAACTTGTGAGCTTGTAGCAGAGGCTCAGGAATTCGGTTTACAGCGCAGCGCTTAACGATTTTGATGGCTGTTTCAAGAGACACCATGTGACCGATGCTGACGTAAACTGGCTTGGCACCCTGCTTTGTAGTCACGACGGCGCCGATGACTTCGTCCCCATCGACCAGAAAGGTTTCACCGTTCTTCTCCACTGGTGTCCCAATTAATCGGCTTTTTGCCGCGCCAACAGTCGGTTTACCAATCGCAAGTCCCAAATGGCTGGCAAATCCGCATCGGTAGGGATGCGCAAATCCCTGCGCGTCAACAAGAAAAACGTCGGGCTGAAGCTTCAACATATTAATAGCCGCCACGGCAGGAGGAATTTCCCTGAAAGACAGCAAAGTTGGAATATAGGGAACTCTAACGTGGCAGGCCGCAACTTCTGTTTCCAAAAGCTCCAATGATTCATAATCTAAAACCGTTACTGCGCCGACGCCGATGTCGCCGATGTATGAAACATCAACGCCTGCAACGGTTTTAATTCTCAGCGGCAACTTATCTGTCAAAACAACCTTCTTTGACAAACAAAGTTGAGTTTTATGCGCCTTCTGAACAGAAAAACTTTCCATTAACCTGCATGGCTTGGTCAAGGGTTAACCTTTTTGGCTCTGCGTTTGATGGCGCGTTTTACTGGTTGAAATTTCTTCAAGTAATCTTCGAGGGATTTTCTTCGAATTTCCAGTGTCACATCGCCCCGTGTCGCCTCGATTATTCTTCTCGCAATGTCAGACTTGTGCCTGAGTCCTGGTACAAGCATGTAAGCCTCATCAAGAGCCAATAGCTGAATGAACACTTGATCCATGATTTCCAAGCATTCTTCAGCTTTTTCTACTTCGGCTTCACGTAAATTGTCAAGTGCCAAGCGCCTGTATTCGCCTATAACATCTGCTAAACCAAGTGCGTAATCTACCGAAGGCACATTGATTTCAGCCGGCGTTACGAAACGCGATTCTTTAACTAGAATCAAAAATATGCGTGCTTCTGAATATTCCTGAAGCGCAGCACTGAACATGCCGCCGTAAATGATCTCAGGATACTCTTTAGATAAAACCTGAAGGCTGGAAATTTTTTCTTTAGCTTCCTCAATTAATTTTTCAGCCTCGACATATTTTTTCTGGTGAATCAACAGTATCGCTTGTTTAGACAGGCTTGTTGTTTTCCGCATGCTTTCGTGTGTTTCTTCGCGAATTTTGTTTTTTTGCATAAGCTCAATTTTTACTTCTTGCAGAATATTCTCTAAAGAGGACAAACTTATCATCTGGTTAGAATGAATTGCTCCTTATTTATTTCAATTTCCCAAAAATTTTAACGTTATATTATTAGGGGCCAGTCCATTTCTCAATTAGAACTTTACCGTCTCCTAGGGCGAAGCTCACTTTAACGAATCTCGATTCTGTGACTTTAAATGGAAACATGCTGTCTTCCGCTAGGTCCTTAGGAAGGTAGAGTAGATATCTACCGTCTTTTCGTTTGAATAAGCGCCCTCTTCCTTCACTTACCATGGTAGCAACCGCTTGGCAGTTAAGCATAAGGCAAAAAATAAGTATTTAAATTTATCCAACCCAAAAGTTGTGGCTACTTTTTGCGTTAAGTGGTTCCGACCTGAATAGGCTTCTCCAGCCTACTTAACAGGACCACTCGGCTCTCAGGTGCCTCATCAATAACCCCATATCCCGTCTTCTCTGAGAGCTGCGCCGCAAAATCCTTGACTTCTTCATGCATGGGCATTCGGTCAAAACTTAAGCGCAGATTGCTAAAGCCGATGTGCATGTACGCTTTCGCCTCGACGTATGTGGGATTAGCCTTCTCAACAAGCTTAGCATACTCCTCAACCAAACTCATGTTATGCCCCTTAACCAGCGTCATCCGAACCACAGTGGGGCAACGGAAACTCTGCAAAAACCCAAGCGTCTTCTTCAGCTTTTCCCACGCGTTTGGGAACTGGGGGCGGCAAACCCGCTTGTACACTTGCTCGTTTGGTGCGCAGAGTGAAATGTAGAGTTGGGTGGGTTCTTGGCTTAGAGTTGAAAGTTTATTTGGCAAAGTGCCGTTGGAGACCAGAAAAGTAGTTAATCCTTTTTGATGAAATGTGCGGATTAGCTCTCCGAGCGGTTCGTAAAGTGTTGGTTCACCAGTTAAACTTATCGCAACATGCTTAGGCGTTAAAGCTTCTTGATACTTGCGCCAGTTTGCTTTCGGGTTTCCCTTGTACCCCGTCAAAATTTTTTCCTGTGCCTTCAAGCTTCCCTCAATAATTTCTTCTGGTGAGTCGATTTTGGGAATTTTCATTTCGTCCCAGGAGACCTGCAAATCTCCGCTTTGAGCTCTCCAGCAAAACAGGCATTGTTGCGTGCAGTAGTAAAGGGAAGGCGACATCTGTATGCATCTGTGGGATTTTATGCCGTAAAATTTCTGTTTATAACACGGTCTATCATTAATTATGGATTCGTAAAGCCACTTGCATCTTTTAACCGCTGAATGGCTGCCTACCAAATGGTATTTTTGCTTCTTTAAAGCGCCTAAAAGCGTGGCTGCAGTATTTTTCTCCAAGATTCCACCGAAATTTACTCATACTTTTAATCTCGGTCTCTTAAAAATCCTGTTGGTTAAAAAAAAATTTTGGCTGGAAACCTGATTTTCTCTGAGTTGTTTAGGCTTATTTAGGCTTTATATTGGACAATTTAATGGCAAAGTTTAAAATCATCTCTTAGTTAAATCTTCAGTCATTAAAGGTATGGATGACTATCTATCTGGAGAGCAGAGTGGTTTGAATAAAAAGATTGGTGCATTTACCCTTTTAGCCTTGATGTTCTTAGCCATTGCCCTTACACCTGTAGCTATGGTCTCTGGGCAAACCAGCGAGCTTGGCGTCCAAATTTTACAAGTAGCTCCAGCAGGCCAATTAATAACTAACGGGCAGAGCACGTTAAACGGGACTGTTGGTCAAGCTTTTACTGTTCAAGGAACTATTTACACTTCTAACGGTTCCTACCAATTAACATTTGGAACAACCGTTGTTGCCAGCGGCACTTCTCAGGGATTTTACGTTAATGTGAACTTTATTGTCCCTGCGCTTCCCAGCGGTAGTTATGATTTAACTCTTAGGGACCTTACAATTAACGTAAATTCCACCGGAGCTTCCCCTGTGCAGTTCCTAATTTTAACTGGCTACTTGATAAACGCGGTTCCGACACAGGTACAAGAAGGAAGCAGTGTATTATTGAATGTCAGTGTCACTGGAGCATCTCCAGCCACCAACTACTACGCGAATGTTACTGTTGCGTATCCATCCTCGTTAAATACAGAATTCAATAAACTGGTAACACTTGGGAGCGCTAACCAAAACGGCGTTGCAAATGCTCAATTCAATTTCCCCGATAGCAGCTTCCAACCGGGCGATTCATCTACCAATTTTACAGGTTCCTACTCTGTTTACTTTAACGAGTCTGACTCTTTGGCGAATACTCAATTTTCAGTTGGCTTCCTTGATTCGACCACCTATCACAGAGGGCAAACAGCAACAATAAACGCGGTAGGTTACACACCGAACGAAGCTGCAACATTAAACATCACCACTTCAAGCGGCGCGCCTTTCGCCTCTGAATCACTAATGGCATCGGTTAACGGCACAATCAGTGCAACTTGGCCGGTTCCCTCAAACGCCGCAGTTGGAACTTACACTGCTACAATAACTCCTCAAGGCGCTCAGAAAGCAGTACAAGACTCAGAGACCTTTACGATACCCGGTTACTCTGTTCAAGTTAAAACAGTAAACATAGCCGGCGAAGTTGTTCCCCAGATAGAAGTTCAAGCCCAAGACGCATCAGCCAGCACAACTGTCGATAGTACAAGTGACTCCAACGGCATTGCTCCCTTCAGTCTTGAAGCAGGCGCTTACAATTTAACTGCATTTTGGAACGGCGTTAACGTGGGCGAATCCAACATAGCTGTCACTGGGGTCGGCACATTTACCCTGCAATGCCAATTATCCGACCTTAAAGTATTAGTTCAAAACCAGAATGGAGTTGCAATGCCTTATGTGAACTTAACAGTTACGTACAGCTTTCAACCGACAAACGGTGGAGCTTCCCAAACAGGAAACATTTCAGGTGAAACCGGACTTTCAGGAACATGCATATTAAACTCTACCCTTCCTGGAATAAACTACAATATAATCGCTTCAATATACAATCAACCTTTCAACGCTGTCAACAACAACACTGTGAGCAATCTTCCAGCGCAGGCGGTCGTAGATATCTTAATCATCTGTCCAAATGAAGCGTTAACGATCAATGTTGTTGGTCATAATGAAGCTGCAATCTCAGGCGCCGACATAAAACTTGCTGAATTAACAAACGGTTTATTCTTTACTGCAACAACCGACGACTCAGGCTCAGTCACCAGCCAAGTTACTTTTGGAATCTACAGGTTACAAATTTATAAAGACAATATTCTAATCAACCAAACAACCGTCAAAGTCTTTAATGTAACCCAACAACAAATATTTTGCAGTCTCTACGGCATTCGAGTATCCGTATCAGTAGTTGACTTTTTCGGTTCGCCTATTCCAAACGCTAACGTTACATTAAACGGGCCTTCGGCAGAGCGCTTCTCAGCTAAGACACTAGACGACGGAACTGCAACTTTCGATAATGTCGTTGGCGGTGACATGCAGATAGTAGCGTTCGCTCAAGGAGCACCGAATACCTATCAAGCTGTGACATTAATCGTTGATAATCCAACGTCAGTTCAGATAAAAATGGACAGGTACATCACCCTTGGATCAGTTATGATACCCGTCAGTTTACTGATCGCACTAATCATAATATTAGTAGCTATTGTTCTGTTCGTTACCGTGGAAATATACAGAAGAAGAAAAGTTAAAAGTACTGCCGAAGGTTAACTACCCATTTCATACCTGATAAGAATAAAGTTTATATTGCTTTCCAAATTACATAGAGAAACTGTAAAGACAAAACATCACAACATATTTTGATTTGACAATTGAGGTGTATCTATTGGCTCAATCAAAAGCTTGTTCTCCAACATGCCCATCTTTTAAATGCAGCCAAAACTCTATTCTCTACCGACGAGACTCCATTTGGTGTAGACAAACCGAAGAAATGTGCAACGTCGCAAACTGCACCTACTCCATGTGCCTGAAAAGGCGGTTGTTGCCACAAGGAGTATGCGGCGAAACCGTCAAACGCAAAACCGTTGAAAAAGACATTGACGACGGCTTCCCGGCTGAATCAATAAGACTTAAAGGAAAAGCTTTGCGCAAACTCGGAGACAAAGAAATCTTTTAATACAAACTAAAAACCAAAAACTGAATTACTCGCACCAAAGTACGAGTATTCCCTTCTTCTTATTTTGACTGAACGCGTTTAACTACTGGCGGTTTAACTTTTTTAAGAATCCTATAGCCACAGATGATGCATTTGGTCTCTCCGCCACGCAGTTCGAGTTCTTCCGATGGCACTCTTGCACCGCATCTCATGCATTCATAAACAATTCCTGATTTTTCCATTAGAAACGCCTCTTCCTACAAAGAAAAGTATTTTGCTTTTAAAGGTTTCCAATACCTTGCTGTTAATGAGGATATGAAGTTGAGAAAAAGGCTTCGGAAAAAACTTTCCACTGCATTCTCTGCTGCAGAGTTAAATCTAATTTACAACTCCTTTGACATAATTGGAGACATAGCCATCATTAAGGTGTCAAACGGCAACATCATCAGCGCTCAAAAAGTAGCAGCCCAAATAATGGCTGTCCACCGAAATGTCAAGACAGTTTTTGCCCAAACCAGTCCCATTTCAGGTGATTTCAGGGTCAGGAAACTAAAATTGTTGGCAGGCGAAGAAAAAACAAACACCAAATATAAAGAGTCAGGTTGCGTTTTTGGCGTTGATGTCGAAAAATGTTATTTTTCACCTAGACTTTCACATGAGAGATTACGAATCGCAAGTCTAGTTAAGGGCGGCGAGACGGTTGTTAATATGTTTTCAGGCGTCGGCTGCTTTAGCATATTAATCGCTAAAACCGTGGACAAAACCAAAGTATTCTCGGTTGATGTTAACCCAACCGCAGTTCAATTTATGGAGGAGAACGTTAGAATCAACGGGGTTTTCGGCAAAGTAGTTCCTATGCTTGGTGACTCAAAAGAAATTATTAATGCTCAACTGCAGGGGAAGGCTGAGCGCGTCTTGATGCCTTTGCCTGAAAAGGCGCTTGAGTACCTGCCCTACGCGGTTTCAGCGCTCAAAAAACATGGCGGTTGGATCCACTACTATGATTTCCAACATGCGGCGGGCAACGAAAAACCAGTTGAGAAAACCAAAATGAAGGTAGCCCAAAAACTTGATAATCTCGGCGTGGGTTACGTTTTTGCTTTTTCTCGCGTGGTTCGAAGTACGGGTCCTAACTGGTACCAAACCGTTTTGGATATACGGGTCGCTTCGTTGCCAAGGATACTGTTAAATTGAGTTTACCCACATGAAAAGACTCTGGAAGCTACTTAGGGGGCTTCGGAATTTACACTTTGCGATAGGATTAATTAGAAAAGCAAAGGTCACCATTTCTATCAGAGGGGTGGGCGAAAAATGGCAAAGTTTGTTTATCCAACAGAGGGTCAGAAAGAATGAGTTCAAAAAATCAAATAAATCGAAGATGACAGATGCCATCGCTAATATCGTATTCGCCGTCATCGGCTCGGCTTTAGGGGTGGCTACTCTGATAATCAACCCCTATGGAGCTGTGCTCACGGCGTTTGTATCCGCAGCATTGTTCATCATGACTTTGGCATCTATCGCAAATTATACAGTTCATTTGAATCACCGCAAGATACCTCATCGCATCGTAGTCACAATTGAGGCGGTCGCCGCAGTGGTTGTGATATTAGAAGTGCTTCCGTATGCTGCTTCAGTAACTATAGCAAAAGACTTGCAAAGCCTACTAATCAGCCGGGCGTTTGACTTTGTAACCATCTTGGTTTTCTTACTCTTTGAATTATACCTTGGCTATGATGTGTGGAGATATCTTCATGGAAAATCGCAGTACTAAAGACAGCACCAACAAACCATTTTATGAAAAGCAAGCATCACAACGACTAGTTAAATCAATATTCGACATAGGCAAGTACTTCGCTGGGTAACTTAACAGTATCGTTGCCAAACAAGTTTTAATAACCGAGCCGTTAACTAATTATTTCGTGAAGTAAATTGAAACGAAAACTTATGGAAATCTTAGCCTGCCCCATAGACAAGTACCACCCACTTGAACTTCATGTTTTCGAAGAGAAAGACGAAATTGTTGAAGGCTTAATCGTCTGCCCTAAATGTCTACGCTGGTACCCAATCAGAGACGAAATTCCAGAAATGCTCCCTGATGAACTGCGGAAAGAATCTGAAGACCTGCCTTTCTTAAAGAAATGGAAGGAAAAACTCCCCGAAAAAATAGTGACTGAAGGAAAACCCTTCAAAATTAAGTGATTTAATCCTTCAGGTTTATTGCTCTGTTCTTTGCTGAGGACTGCATTGCAGCTTGGCAAATTTCTAAGGCTTTAACGCCGTCGTCTCCTGTTATAACTGGCTTTTTCTTTTCAATTATGCATTCTGCAAAGTTTTGAAGTTCACATTTCAATGGTTCTTGGAAGGGGTATCTTGGCTGCACTGACTCCTTTTGCTGTTCAATCCATAAGTCCTGAGTTATATAGTCCAGTCTCATTATGGCGTCGCTTCCAGTCACGGTTAATGTTCGGGTTTTGTAGGGTGTTAACCAGTTGGATTCTATGAAGGCGCTTTCTCCGCTCTCGTAGGTGAGCATTATGTGAGCGTAGTCTTCGAATTTTCGGTGCTTCATGCTTCCCATTTTCGCGTAGACGGTGATGGGGTCCTGCTTGGATATGAACCGCATGACATCTATGTCATGTATCGCTGTGTCTTTAACTACTCCAACATCGCCTATTCTTTCAGGCCATTGGGAAACGCGTTTTGCGTTTGCGCAGACCAATTCGCCGATTTTTTTGCTCTCCACTGCTTCACGGATGCTCTGTAAACCAGGAATGAACCGCATCAAAAACCCAACAGTTAAGATAAGGCCGTTTTGCTCTGCGGTTTCACAAAGCTTCATCGCTTGCTTTGTGTTAGTGGCCATGGGCTTCTCAACTAGAACGTGCTTTCCTGCTCTCAGGCCTTTGAGCGCTTCTTTCGCGAGGTGGGTCGACCATGTGCACACGCTTACAGCTTCTATTTCTTTATTTTTCAGCATTCGTGTGCTGTTAGTGTATGCTTTTACGCCGTACTGGTTAGCCATGGTTTTGGCTCTTTCAGCGTTTACGTCGCAAATTGCAATTAGCTCGGTTGAGGGCAATTCACTGTAGACCCTTGCATGGTTTTTTCCCCATGACCCTGTACCGATTACCGCTACTCCAAGTTTCTTCATTTTTCTTCTTTACCTCTTCCTATTCCACGGTATATGAAGCCTTCTGCCTCTACTTTTTGAGGCTCAAAGGCACCTGCTAAATCTACGATTACTGAGGGCGTCTTTGTTAATGGTTTAATTTTCCGTAGGTTTAAGTGTTTAAACTGCTCTTCTCCCGTGAGTATCACTATGCAGTCTGCACCTTCCACCGCCTCGTTTAAGCTAGTTTTTACCACACCCGACTCTGCCGTGTCCCTCTTTGACGCGGGGTCATAAAGGCTGACTTTGGCGCCTTTCAACTCTAACAATTTAACAAAAGCAACTGTAGCCGTACTCGGGTTAACAGTGCCCAAAACGGCGATTCTTGCTCTTCTCAACGTTTTGCCGCATCTCCGAAGAGCATCTTGCGTTAAATTAACCGCGTGTTTAACGATGTCTTCATTTATCTGCCTTGCCAACGTTGGGAGCCTAAGTTTAACATTGAGGTTTTCTGCGCTTTCAAGCAGAAGATATGCTTCGTTTTTGTTTTCTTCCTCAACAGTTGTGGGCCAAAAACTCGGGTCGTTAAACTCCAGCAATTTTAAAACTTCAAAGTAATCTACGTTTGCGCTTTCACAGAAGGTCGCCAACTCACTTGCTAACGCCGTGTTTGCCTCTTGCCTTGCCGCTGAAAAAAGCGCCGCTAGTTCCGCTGTTTTCACGTCGCCTGCTGGTTTAACGTTTTTTGTTATTGTGCTTAGAACGTTTATAGCTGCGTCTTGGCTGGGTTTATCGATTGCAGCAATTTTTAACTCTAAGTTGCCTGTCAACTCGGGCTTGGCTCTTGAGTTTTGAATCGGAATGTAGGCCAAACCGAAATCCTGCCCCGCCTTTAGCCCTGATGTGTTCTCTAATGTTTCCTTCATTATTCCTTCGGTAAATCCGAAGCCAGCAGCATCGCCATAAATAACCAGTGTGCCAGAATGAAGTGCTGATCCAACTTGCTTGCAAGCGTTTACTGCTTCAGAATGATCAATTTTTTTCTTTTCATCAACCTTTGAAGGCACAGTTATAATTATTATATCACTTCGAGAAACAACCTTTTGCAGATCGCTGGAAACAGTTAATTGGCCTGTGTTAATCAAACCTTTTAGTTTGGCTTCAATTTCTTGTTCTCCGAAGGGTGTTTTCCCTTTCGCTAATTTTTTTATCACACTTGGGTTAGAGTCTAGACATGCAACTTTAAAGCCAGCGTCAGCAAACGCGTTAGCGTAAAGGACTCCTTTTTGCCCGCATCCTACAACACTAACTAAGTATGTTGAGCGTTTTTCTTTTGAATCAATTTCTTCTGGTTTCAGGTTTAGAACATTGGGCATTAACCGTATTTCTCCAAAGCACCATAGGTTGCTACATGGTTTCAAGGATTTCTTTAAGTCGGGAACTGTAGTCTTCCACTAGCTTTAATGCTTTTTCTTGGTTTTTCGCCTCAGCATATAGCCTGAACACAGGTTCTGTCCCGCTTGGTCTAATTAGGATGGCACTGTTGTCGCTGAACCAAATTTTTACGCCATCAATTGTACTAATGTTTTCGCCTTTTACCATTTCGTAAATTTTTTGTAGAAGCGCTTGTTTCTTCTCGTCTGGGCAATCGATTTTTCCTTTTTCGATAAAGTACTGCGGTTGCTCAGCCACGAGTTTAGACAGCTTCTCCCCAGTTTCAGACATAGTGTCAAGTATCAGAGCGGTTGTCATTGCTCCATCTCGGACTGCTTGGTGTGGGCCATAGAAAATTCCGCCGTTTTCTTCTCCACCTAATTTTGCGTTTAACTCTTTCATTTTCTGGGAAACCGTGACGCTTCCAACTTTAGTCCAGATTAGCTCTCCCTTGTAAGCTTCCACTGTATCTTTGATTAAAGTGGAGGAGCTCACTGGGGTAATTATTTTTGCTCCTGGGTTTTTGATTAAGAATTGTTTTATTATTACTGCAAAGGTTTTGTCTCCCCAGTAAATAACGCCGTTCTCGTCAACGAAGATGGAGCGGTCAGCGTCACCGTCAAAAGCTACACCTAAGTCTGCGCCAATTGCTTTAACAGTTGCAGATATATCGGTGAGACTCTCAGGTCTGGGTTCTGGTAGTCGCCCTGGGAAAGTGCCGTCAATGTTAGCGTTGATAGTGGTTACTTTACACCCAAGTTCCCTTAACAATTGCGGTGCCGTGAGGCCGCCCACGCTATTAGCTGCGTCTACGACAACGTGAAAGTGCTTTTCGGCTATTTTTTGTGGGTTAACCTGCTTTTTTATGGCTTGTACGTATTCGTCGTTTATTCCAGGAAGTTCCTGCAGCGTTCCCAGTTTGTTCCATTCGGCGAATACTATTTTGTCGTCAAAGTAAATGTTCTCGATTTCGACTTCTTGCTCATGTGACGTTTCTATGCCGTCGCTCCAGATGACTTTAATGCCATTGTATTCAGGCGGATTATGGGAAGCAGTTATTATTACGCCGCCATCCATCTTGTGGTTTTTAACAGCAAACTGTAGCGCAGGCGTTGGAGCCATCCCAGCGAAAAACACGTTGCATCCAGTGGCGTTTAAACCAGAAATCACAGCTTTAGCAAACATGGGACCGCTGGTTCTAGCATCATATCCTAAAAGTAAATTTTTTCCTCCAAAAAAAGTTCCGATGGAACAGCCAACTTTTATGGCCATCTCAGGCGTCAATTCCACATTAACGAGACCTCGAATACCGTTTGTTCCAAAAAGTTTTCTCGTGCTCATAAATTCACACTCACTATTCAAGAAGTTATCTCTCAGTTTTTATTTAAACTTAGCTTTTAAGATGTTGCCCGCAAAATCCTGTTCACTTTTGTAACGTGGGATACACACAACAAACATTTGTATTAATATTTTGGATATTTCCCTTTTTCAATAACGCTTTGTTGTACATTTCGCAATCTCTTCAACCGTTCATAAATAGGGTGCTCTGCTGATTTGACGCTTAAATCATCAATGAATGGGTACTTGCTTTAACAAAGTTTTATAAGGTTAGCGCTTGCATAATGGAAGGCTGTTCTATAAATTATGGAGAAAAAGACAGAATGATAAATTTGACAAATAAAAGTAAAACTGCGAAATTCTCAAGAACAAAAATAACATCTATCGCTGTTGCTATATTTCTGATATTTAGCATGACTGCTTCGCTGATGTTTGTGCCAACCGCTAGTGCACACACTCCTCCAATGAAAATTGTAACCAACACTTACGTTGCGGTATCAATGAGCGGTGCGAATGCTACAGGCGTCGGTCAACCCGTTGAAATCGTATTTTGGAGCCAAGATGTACCCCCAAGTGGATATGGACCTTACGGTGACAGATGGTCATTCAATGTGAATGTAACGCAACCTGACGGAACCACAGTCGCACTCGGTCCGTTCATTTCCGACGTAATTGGAAGTGGATACACTTTATTTACACCTACTCAAGTGGGCACATATACCGTTGTGGCATATTTCCCACAACAAACTACAACAGGATCACTCAATAACCCCAATGGACCGCCCGCCAGCTATTTCACCATGGCTGGATTAAACGTCTTTATCAACGACACTTATTTAGCAAGCCAAAGCTCCCCAACGACATTTAATGTACAGAGTGCACCACTGCCCGCATTTACAGAGACTCCTCTTCCCGACAGTTACTGGACTAGACCCGTCTACGGTTTCAACAGAAACTGGGCGTCGGTCATGGGAGAATGGCTGGGAATCTCTTCCAACGTAGTCTTCGGAAACAATGGAGCAAACAATCCATACAGAGCTAATGACGCTGTTCAACCGCCAGAAAGTTCACACATACTTTGGTCACGTCCAGTTTGGGACGGAGGTATCACAGGTGGTCCAATAGGCGGAGATATAACCTACCACTCTGGCACTGCATACGAAAGCCTAGGGGCTCCCACAATAGTTACGGACGGAAGAGTTTACTATAACATTCAAGGTGCTGACCAGCCGAATTGGGGCTGGTACTGCGTAGACCTTTACACAGGCAAAACGATATACTTCGACAACAACACCAACGGACAAGAAGCGATACCAACATTTGCTCAGACATATGATTATTATTCACCTAACCAGCACGGAACCTTCTCATACCTATACCGAACGTCAGGCGTCGTCCTACCAGCAGGTAATACAAACATGGCCGGCACAGTAGCTTGGCAAATGCTTGACGCATACACAGGAAACCCGATATGCAAAATAGCCAACGTTTCCTCAGGCGGAACAGCTGCCACTGATTCAATTGGAGACATACTAAGATACAGCATTGCCGCAGGCGCCACTGTCAACGGTCAACCTACAGAGTATTTGCGCATATGGAACTTAACTTCAAGCGTAGCCTTTTCAGGAACAGCGGGAACCGCAGTGTGGTATTGGAGACCTGCTCAAACACCAGTAGTTGACGGAAACACTTGTTGGTCACTGAACGTATCAATCCCAGTGGTACAGGGCACAGTCCGCGCAGTTGTAGTGGGACAGGAAATAATTGGTGGAACAACAGGAGAATATTACGCCAACGGCACAATTGTCCAAGGCAACTTATGGGCCCTCAATCTAGCGACGGGCCAAGAAGGAAAACTGCTGTGGAACTACACCTTTACGCCACCACAAGATTCACCGCAAACAACCTTGTCTCAGACAGATCTTAACAACTTAGAGCCAGGAAAAGCATCACTTGTCGCAGTCGATCCAGTTGACGGAGTCTTCATCTGGGGCGACAGAATATTAGGAACATGGAACGTCTATAGCCTCGCAACTGGACAACTAATGTGGACGCAATCTCTGCAAAACCAATATTACTATTACAGCATGGGATTCAGCATCTACCAAGGCAGCTTATACAGCTACAACTTAGGCGGAGTACTGATCGACTTCAACATAACGACAGGAGCAGTCTTGTGGAACTGGAGCGCCCCATTCGTAGGCCTGGGTGAAGAACCCTACACATATGCTCCACTTGCCATGGGCTGCATGTCTCAAGGAAATCTCTACGTGTACTCAACTGAGCATCACTGGACTGAACCATTTAGACGCGATCTAAAAATATACGACATAAACGCAACTACAGGACAGCTAATATGGTCACAAGGATGTGCACCAGCTGCCGCGCCAATTATTGCAGACGGCCGCATCTTAGTACTTGATAACATTGACAATTCAGTTTATTGCTACGGCAAAGGATCCAGCGGCACCACGGTTTCCGCGCCGCAATCCGACGCATTAGTAGGATCGACTCTTACTCTAACAGGCACAGTTACTGATCAGACCCCCTCTGGCAGAATCAACATCGCAGGCGACAACGACTTCCTAGACAAGGGCACACCAGCCATATCCGATGCAAGCATGGACGCATGGATGAACTATATGTACCATCAAGGCATAATGCCCACAAACGCAACCGGAGTCCCAGTGTCACTAGACGCCATTGATCCAAACGGCAACTACATCCACATCGGCACTGTCACAAGCGACGTTCACAGCAACTACGGCTGCGAGTTCACTCCGCAGGTCCCAGGCACATACCAGATTCTCGCTACGTTCGCAGGATCCAACTCCTACGGACCCTCATCCGCATCAACATACCTAGCCGTAGGACAAGCACCAGCAACACCCGCTCCTACAGCAGTACCGCTAAACGAATCAGCAATTGAATCATCAATCATGTCCTACGTAATCTTCGCTGTAATCGCTATAATCATCGCAATCGCGGTAGTCGGCGTACTATTGCTCAGAAAACACGCATAAACAACAAAAAATCAACATCCTTTCCTTTTTTTGTTTTTCGCAACCGCGGTAAGCGGACAGAATAGACTCTGCTTCATCTAACTTGTGGTGCAGTTACATCTCGATTTCTTTTTTTCTCTCTCGGACGTCCAGGGCTCCATAACCCTAATGAAAGAAGTTATGCTTAAACGGAGTTTTTGTTTCGGATTTTCTGTTGTTGAACGCTATCGGTTAATTAACAGTGGATCTTGGGTTTTAAAACGTTCTCGGCAACTTCTTTACCTGGACATATTTTACCCGAAAGTTCCAAGTTGTCTCTGACTCTCGCATGGTCCCCAATTATGCAGCCTCCAATAATTTTCACATTTTTACCAATCTGCACTCCTTCGCCAATTATTGCTCCATCAATAGAGGTGCAATCTGCAATCTTCACGCCTGGAAAAATTATTGCGTTGCTAATGCTTGCATTTGCGCCGACCGTTACGTTTTTACCCAAGATGGCGTATGGACCAATAACCGACTTATCTCCTAAGACGACTGCCTTATCTAATGCAACGGGGTCTTTGACTTCAAAGTTTTGTGATTTTTTCTTTCTGAAAGTTTTAGCTAAAGAATCAAGTATTATTTTGTTTGTTTCCAAGTACTCTTCTGGTTTGCCTATGTCCATCCATAAACCATTAACGTGGTACCCGTAAAGTGTTCCTGCTCCAGCGAGTTTGGGGAAAACTTCTCGCTCAATCGAAACTGATCTTCCAGATGGAATATAATCGAAGACTTTGGGGCTTAGAACGTAGACTCCTGCGTTAATGAGGTTGCTTGGCGCCTTATCTTTTGCTGGCTTCTCAATGAATCTTCTAATTAAGTTGCCATTTCCCATTTCAGCCACGCCGTACCTGCATGGGTCATCTACCTGGCAGAGGGCAATTGTTGCCAAAGCTTTTGATTTCATATGCGTATCAAGCAGTTCTCTGTAGCTTAAGTCAGCAAAGATGTCGCCATTCAAAACAATAAACGGTTCATCGTGCCCTAAGAGTTTTTCAGCTTTTTTTATTGGTCCTGCTGTTCCTAACGGCATTTTTGGCGGATCAATTGAAAACTTTATTTTCAAGCCATGTCTGGGTGGTCGTTGCTGTTTTATGTAAAATTGTGTTAATGCGTTAACTGCCAATATGGCTTCGTCGACGCCGTTGTCAGCGAGTCGTTCAAAAATCCATTCAAGTAATGGCTTATTCACTATTGGAAAAAGAGTTTTGGGTCTAGAGCAACTTAAGGGTCGTAGCCTTGTTGCGAAGCCACCTGCTAAGATTAACGCTTTCAGGAGTGAGTCACCTTTTTTGAGAGATAAACTATTGGTTAGTTTTTATATAAGTTATGGAGTTTTACTCCCACTCTATAGTTGCAGGCGGCTTATGAGTAATATCATAAACCACTCGCGTAACCTGCGGGAGCTCATTTGTGATTCTTGTTGAGATTTTTTCAAGGACGAGGTAGGGGATTTGGGCGAAGTTTGCGGTCATAGCTTCTCGGCTTTCTGCAGCTCGAACCGCCACAACGTATCCATAAGCTCTGGAGTCTCCTTTTACTCCTGTGGCTTTTGTATCGGTTAGCACCGCGAAGTATTGCCATAGCTTTTCTTCTAGATGGTTTTTCTCTATTTCTTCGCGAACGATAGCATCGGCTTTTTTAGCAACACTCACTTTTTCCAGAGTTAATTCGCCTATTATGCGGACTGCCAAGCCTGGTCCTGGAAATGGCTGGCGATTGACCAGTTCTTTGGGTAATCCGAGCATTGTAGCAACTTTGCGTACTTCGTCTTTGTAGAGGTCACGGAGTGGTTCAACAATTTTTTTGAATTTTATGTTTGTTGGCAATCCTGCAACGTTATGGTGTGATTTTATCACATCTGAATTTTTCCTGATTCCTGACTCGATTCGATCTGGGTATATGGTGCCTTGGAGCAGGTATTTTGCACCTGATTTTTCGGCGATTTCCTCAAATACCCTGATGAACTCTTCTCCAATCGCCTTACGTTTCTTCTCGGGGTCAGCTACTCCTTTGAGTTTTTGCATGAAGCGGTCTTGGGCATTTACCATAACGAAATTTATCGGGAATTTTCTGAATGTTTCACGGATTGCTTCAGGTTCGCCTTCCCTCATGAATCCATGGTCAACGAAGACCGCTGTGAGTTGGTCGCCTAGTGCTTGCGCTGCCAATGCGGTTGCAACGCTTGAGTCTATGCCTCCGCTTAAGCCTATGATAGCTTTGGCTGAACCAACTTCAGCCTTTATTTCTTTAACCATTTTTTCGATTATGTCTTCTACTTTCCAGTTTGCCTCGCACTTGCAGACTTCGAATATGAAATTATGCAGTATGCGGGCGCCTTTTTCTGTGTGAATTACTTCTGGGTGCCATTGTAACCCGTAAATTGGTTTTTGTTTATGTCGGAATGCTGCGACTGGACAGTTTTCCGTGTGAGCTAGCATTTCATAATCTGGTGGTAGAGCAAAAACTGTGTCGCCGTGGCTCATCCAGACTTTTTCTTTTTCGCTTAACCCTTCTAGCACATCAACTGATTTGTCAATGGTTACTTGAGCTATCCCATATTCTTTGCAGGCTGCGGGCTCAACTTTGCCATTGGTTAACTGAGCTAACAGTTGGTGTCCATAGCATAATCCTAGAATCGGCAAATTTGCCTCTAAAATGCGCGGGTCTAGTTTAGGCGCGTTTGGCTCGTAGACGCTTGATGGTCCGCCTGAAAGAATTAAGCCTTTGACGTTGAATTTTTCGTTTAGAGCCTTAACCTCTTCGAGTGATATGTCGTGGGCAACAATTTCTGAATAAACGCCATTTTCTCTAATTCTTCTGCCTATAAGATGGCAATATTGCCCCCCAAAATCGAGTACCAGTATTGTATCGTACTTGACTTGCATTGTAGTAGCTCAACTTATTGGGTTTAAGCTGGTAATTTAAGATTACTATCCATTTCGCGATAAAGTCAACGCAGTTTTGAAGCTTAAAACGTTTTTCTCTTAATTTTAGCATCCATTGATAGACAGTTAAAACTAAACTTTTATTAATATAATCATACAACAATTAAAATAATGTTTCGAAAAATCAAGTTTAATTGAAAGAACGTGCAGGGGGATGTTATACGGACTTAAATGAAACTGATTTAAAAATTCTCAAAGGCCTTTTAGAAGATGCAAGGTTTTCAAGCAGGCAAATAGCCAAGAACGTTGGCGTGTCCGTTGGAACAGTTTTGTCCAGAATTAAAAAAATGGAAGATGAAGGTCTCATCAAGGGCTATTCTGTTCTGCTTGACCATGAAAAACTTGGTTACCAATTGACAGTTGTAACGGAAATCACCGTTTCAAAGGGCAGACTTGTGGAAACTGAAAATGAAATAGCTAAAATTCCCAACGTATGCAGTGTCTATGATGTGACAGGCTTGACGGATGCCATCATTGTTGCGAAGTTTAAGAGTCGAGAGGACCTTGGGCACTTCACTAAACGATTGTTATCTTTGCCGTATATTGAGCGAACAAACACTCATGTAGTTTTAGCTACAGTGAAAGAAAACTTCCGTTTGCTGTAGTCAAGTTTTTTCAGAGTGCTCTTCTTTTTTATAGTTTTGTTCTGGCAGAGCGATAGTTATTCTTGTTCCTGAACTCACTGGCGAGGTTATCCAGACATTTCCGCCTACGACAACGTTATCGCCGATTACTGCATCTGGCCCTAGCAGAGTTGCGCCTGAATAGATAACTACGTTGCTTCCCACTGTCGGATGTCTCTTTCTGCCTTTGATAATGTTTCCTTTCTCATCTTTCGGAAAACTTAACGCACCCAGGGTTACGCCTTGATAAAGCTTGACGTTGTCGCCGATTTCCGTGGTTTCGCCGATGACTACGCCTGTGCCGTGGTCGATGAAGAAGTTTTTCCCAATTTTTGCGCCCGGATGAATATCTATGCCTGTTAAGGAATGGACGTGTTCACTCATTATCCTTGGAATCAGAGGTACTCCACGCAGGTAGAGTTCATGGGCTATCCTGTAAGTCGTTATCGCCAATACACATGGATAACTCAGGATTACTTCTTCTGTGCTTACGGCTGCTGGGTCTCCTGCGTATGCGGCTTGGATGTCTCCGCTTAGCATTGACCTTATTTCAGGCAGCTTTTCTAAGAGTTCTTTAACAACGACGTCGGCTCTCCTACGGCATACGTCTTGGGGGCACCAGCTTATTTTTCGGCAAATATACTTGAGGCTCTTCTCAACTTCTTGGGTGAGCCGTGTGTTCACCGATGTTAAGGTGGTGCCAAGATGATATTTTATGTTGGCTCTGGTTATATCTTCCTTGCCTAAGTACCCTGGAAAAAGAATTGTGAATAAATCTTCTAACACTTCGATGACTATTTTTTTGGATGGCAGGTCGCGTCCTTCAAGGTGGTCCATGCCGCCGAAGGTTTGGTAATTAGCCATCATCTGGTCTACTAGCTTTGGCAGACCTTTTTCAACCCAATCCTGCTCTACTTCATCATGGTTATGCATCAATGCGTCAAGCATTCTGTCAGGGTTCCAGCAGTCAACGTTTAGATTTTTTTCTGCGCATTCTTTGCAATCTTTTGGACGGGACTGGTCTGCTTTTGCTGCCATTTCGGGTTCCTTCCCCCTCATTATGCAAAAAGGGTGAATATAAGAGAAGCGTCTGGCTGATTAAGTTTAGTGGTTGCTGCTGTGCCCGTTTATGGCTCCTGAAATAGTACTGTGCTGAGGTAGCGTTCGCCTGTGTCTGGCAGAATGGCAACTACAAGTTTGCCCCTGTTCTCCGGTCGTTTCGCTATTTCTATCGCTGCGTATGCTGCTGCGCCAGAGGATATGCCGACAAGTAAGCCTTCTTTCAGTACCAGTTGCCGAGCAGTTTGTATGGCGTCGCTGTCTGTTACTTTGAATATTTCATCCACTAAATCAAGTTGCAACACGTCTGGCTTGAATCCTGCGCCTATTCCTTGGATTTTATGGGGACCTTTCTGTCCGCCGCTCAACACTGGCGAAGCTGCCGGCTCCACGGCGACGGCTTTGAACTCTGGTTTAAGCGGCTTAATGTATTGAGCTATGCCCGTTAATGTTCCGCCCGTACCGACTCCAGCAACTAATATGTCCACTTCTCCGTCGGTGTCGCTCCAGATTTCTGGACCTGTGGTTTCTCTGTGGACCTTTGGGTTCGCAAGGTTTTTGAATTGCTGCGGGATGAAGCTGTTTGGTGTTTTTGAGGCTATTTCTTCGGCTTTTTTGATGGCTCCGCCCATGCCTTCTGGCTCCGGCGTGAGCACGAGTTGTGCACCGTAGGCTTTGAGTAGGTTGCGCCGCTCGATGCTCATTGTTTCTGGCATGGTGAGGATTAGTTTGTAGCCTTTTACTGCCGCTACCATGGCTAGGCCGATGCCGGTGTTGCCGCTTGTCGGCTCGATGATGGTGGTGTCTGGTTTGATTAATCCTTGTTTTTCCGCTTCAACTATCATGCTTAGGCAGATGCGGTCTTTGACGCTTCCGCCTGGGTTTCTTGATTCTAGTTTGCCCACGACGGTGGCGTTTATGTTTTGGGTTAATCGGTTTAGGCGTATTAGTGGTGTTTTTCCTATTGTTTCTAACACGTTGTTGTTTATTTTCACGGTGCTTCCCTTCTATATAACACTGTTATAACTTTACGGCGTTACTTAAAGCCTTTATGGTACCCATCATAAGCAAAAGAACGCCTTCAACAACCTAGAAGAAACACTAACGCTTAAAAATTATACCTCAACATCACAGCATCCGAAGCAAATCCGCCTTCGTAATAATACCAACAATCGTTCCTTTCCTAGAAACCAAGACCGCTGAATAACTCTGCAAAAGACTAGTAATCAACGACAACGGAGCATCCTCATTGATTTGGGGAAAAGCCTCCTCCATAATCCCCTCAGTCGGCAACTTGGAAATCTCATCCAAATCTTTTCCAGCCAAAATCTGCCGCAAAATCGCCTTCTCCGAAATGCTCCCCACTGATTGTTTCCCATCAAAAACCGGTATCTGCGAGTAACTGTGCTCCTTCATAATTTTTACCACTTCAGAAATTGGCTCATCCTTTTGAACGCTGAATACTTCGGTATGTAAAATTTTTTCAGCTTGTATTTTTGTTTTAAATTCCAAGCGTTCGAGTACGTCGAAGATTGTTTTTACTTTGCTGTATGATGAGTCTATGGTTCCTGCTTCCAGCTTGGCGATTAGCGATTGGCTTACGCCCGCCGCTTTGGCTAACTCTGATTGTTTTAGGCCTAGTTGTCGTCGGCGTTTGGCTATATCCTCTAGTTCGGGGAACATGAAAAACGCTAGGTCTTAACACTGTTATATTCTTTTTGGAATAAAAACTTGCTCTGAGTGATATCTTAGTCCTGATTGTTAGATTCACAGGCGAATTAAAAACAAGCCTTATAACCCTGAAAAGACAGGTAGTCAGAAATGACTTATAAGTATAAGCGTGTTATACTGGTGCGATAAACATGGATCCCCAATGCGAAATAATCGGCAAATACGTTCTACCTATCTTTAGGTCAATGCTAGCCAAAGAACTCGTGCAAAAATACCACCTCTCACAAACCGAAACAGCAAAAAAAATTGGAACCACACAAGCCGCAGTTAGCCAATACCTAAGTTCCAAACGCGCCTACAAAGGCATCGAACACATTGAGGAGTTTATGCCAAAAATCCAAGCGATGGCAAATGAAACCGCCCAAAAACTAATCAACAAAGAAATCAACGCGAAAGACATAACTCCCGACTTTTGTGATCTCTGCGTCACTTTCTGTAGGGAAAAGCCAATTCCTGAATCCTCTAAACCTGAATACTACATTTAACGAAAATTTGTTCTTGAAGGATTACTGTGAACTGAGCTTTGCAAAACCAATTCGAAAAGAATTAGCCTAAACCCTAAGCGCATCAACTTCCGACTGAAGGGGCGCTAAAACAGTGATTTTCCTGTCAAGCTTGGCTTTCCCAAAATTAACTTGAACTGCGCCCGCCTTTTTGTCTGAGTGAAACGCCGTTAAACCGGCCGCTTTCTCTATGGCGGTTTTTGTTTGGGGTCCTTGTAGAATCGTGGTTGGGCTGCCGCAGTCGGGCACCTCAAAGTAACACTCGGTTTTTTTCTTCGCTCTCAACGGGGCACCGTTTTCAGCCTCGTTTCTTCCTACAATTATTTTGTTTTCGCCGAACCGAAAGTGCCTGCCCACATTAAGCAAGTTAACCTCTTTTATGGTTACCCGCTTTTTATGCTGGAATAAGTCTCGGAGTTTGTTGGAGAATTTTCTATCAGTAAGCAGACATCCGCCTGCTGCACAAGGGTAATTAACAATGTTAAATTCGCGGGTCATTTCAATTTGCCGCTTTCTCGAACGCCCACTAATATCTCTGAGCGCTTCTGACTCAACAAATCCTTTTTCTTCCGCTTCCGTTTTTGACAAAAGCTTTCCGGACAGGGGGCGAACGATTTTTCCCTGCAAACCTGCTTCTCGCTCAATTAAGTCGAGTGCTCCTTTATGCTGAGACATGGGGCGTTGCCCAAGTACTTCGCCGGTGGAGATGAATTTGGCGCCGATTTGTTTTGCATATTGTTTTGCTTTTTTTAGCATGAATATTCTGCAGTCAACGCAAGGGTTGAGGTTTTTTCCGAAGCCGAACCTTGGGTTTCTGACCATGCGTAGGTAGGCTGTGCCTGCGCTGGCCATTTTGAGGGGGTATGCCCGATGTTTTTGCGGCTTCAGAGGCGCCGCATCCGCCTTTTCTGCATTGGCAAAAGGGTGTCACGAAATTGATTGCTTCAACCTCTATGCCCTGCTCTATCATAAGTTTCACTGCTAAGGTGCTGTCTAACCCGGCTGATAACATGCCTAACGCTTTCATTTTTTATCCCGAAGCTGAGTAATAACGGCGTTATTTTTTGTCTGAGCCCCAAAAAAGCGTTTTGCTTTTGACTGGCGAACGGTGTTTGCGCCAGCCATTTGATGAATATTTCTGTTTGCAGTCAACGGTTGTTTTTGCTGCGTTATTCTTTTTGGAATATTTCCGTCAAGAATGCATATAACACCGTTATTGGTTTTGTCAGTTCAATAACAAATCAAAGGAGCAATAAAAAATATGACTAAAAAAAGATTAGACACATTAGCCGTCCATGCAGGTCAAGAAATACCTGATTCAGCCACTGGATCACGGGCAGTCCCGATCTACCAGACGACTTCTTATGTCTTCAAAAATACAGAACATGCAGCAAACCTTTTTGCGTTAAAAGAACTAGGAAACATCTACACGCGCATTATAAACCCAACCACTGATGTTTTTGAAAGAAGAGTAGCCGCAATCGAAGGCGGAACAGTAGGCCTCGCAGTAGCTTCAGGTCAAGCAGCGATTTTCTTGTCACTGTTAACCATAACAGACGTAAATGACGAAATCGTCGCAGCCAACAACCTCTACGGAGGAACCTACAGCCTACTCCATTACACATTCGCCAAACTAGGCCGCAAAGTACACTTCGTTGACTCCCAAAAACCAGAAGAATTCAAAAAAGCAATAAACTCAAAAACAAGAGCCATCTACGCAGAAACCATCGGCAACCCCAAACTTGACGTGCCCGACTTTGAAGCTTTAGCAAAAATAGCACACGACGCAAAAATACCCTTGGTGATTGATAACACTGTCGGGATTGGAATAGTGGGGCCAATAGACTATGGCGCTGACATAATCGCCTCGTCAGCAACCAAATACATCGGTGGACATGGCACTAGCATCGGCGGCATCATCGTAGACAGTGGCAAGTTTGCATGGAACAATGGCAAATTCCCCGAGTTCACCGAACCAGACCCCAGCTACCACGGCATTAAATACTGGGATGCCTTTGGAAACTTCCCCGGCTTAGGCAACGTCGCGTTTGCATTCAAAGCGCGTGTGCAACTCCTCAGAGATTTAGGTCCAGCGTTAAGCCCATTTAACTCCTGGCTTTTCCTACAAGGACTAGAAACACTGCCGCTAAGGCAACGTAAACACTCTGAAAACGCCTTGAAGGTGGCACAATTCCTAAAGCAGCACCCACTCGTAAGCTGGGTAGTTTATCCAGGATTGCCAGATAATCCAAACCACAAAATCGCGGAAAAATATCTCAAGGGCAACTACGGCGGCCTAGTCGGCTTCGGAATCAAAGGCGGCAAAGACTCAGGACGCAAACTAATCGAGTCCGTCAAGCTGTTATCACATCTCGTAAACATCGGCGACGCAAAGAGCCTCATTGTCCACCCAGCATCCACAACACACCAGCAACTAACCAAAGAAGAGCAAGCAGCAACAGGAGTTACAGACGACTACATCAGATTATCCGTCGGCATCGAAGACCCTGAGGATATCATCGAAGACTTGGATCAAGCATTGAAAGTCTCGGCGGAACCTTAAATCTATAGCAACGTTATAGCTGCATTCCCAATTTTTGTGGAGGAACAAAACTTATAATAAATAAACTGGAAAACCCGCGGACCCAAACCTTCACATTCTCAGAGCCCCCAGCGGAGCTCATCCTCGAATCAGGCGAGACACTTGGTCCAATAACTCTTGCCTACGAAACTTTTGGCAAACTCAACAAAGACAAATCCAACGCGATTTTGGTTTTGCATGCACTTACCGGCGATGCTCATGCGGCTGGCTCAGGCGGTTGGTGGGACAACCTTATCAGCGAAGGCAAAGGCATCGATACGGGCAAGTACTTCGTTATATGCAGCAACGTTTTGGGCGGCTGCAAAGGCTCTACTGGCCCCTCATCCATTAACCCCAAAACAGACAACCCCTATGGCATCAACTTTCCACTAATCAGCGTCGGCGACATGGTAAATGCACAACGTCATCTCATCGACCACTTAGGCATCGAAAAGCTTTTGGCGGTGGTCGGCGGCTCCATGGGTGGCATGCAAGTTCTGCAGTGGATGACCTCCTATCCACAAAGAATTCGGACTGCCATACCTATTGCAACGACGATGAAACATACTCCTCAACAGATAGCTTTCAACGAGGTCGGGCGGCAAGCGGTGATGGCTGACCCTGACTGGCGAGGGGGCGACTACTATGGCTGTGGCGTTCCCGCTAAGGGACTTGCTATCGCACGGATGATTGGGCACATAACATACATGAGCGATGCCTCAATGGCTGAAAAGTTCGGACGAAAAGCCAAAACCGACAAAGCCCCTTTCAAGTTCAGCCCAGACTTCGAGGTAGAAGGCTACCTCCGCTATCGAGGAGACAACTTTGTCAAACGCTTTGACGCAAACAGCTACCTCTACATTACCAAAGCCATAGACTACTTCAACATCCTAAACGGGCACAGCCTCGGCAGCGTCTTTAGAGGTTTACAGGCAAAAGTACTAGTCATCGCCTTCCAATCTGATTGGCTCTACCCAACATACCAGTCACAGGAAATAGCCAAAGCATGCAAACTAGCAGGCGTCGATGCAAGCTACTGCGAAATAAACTCCACCTATGGTCATGACGCTTTCCTTTTGGAAATCGAACAGGAGGCAAACCTCATTGGTAGATTCCTAAAGAGCGTTGCCAACAATGGCAAGGAGCACAGCAACAATGACTGACCAAGCTAACCGACTTGAGTATGGCATCTTTGCTAACTGGGTACCCGACGGCTCTTCGGTGCTTGACCTTGGCTGTGGCGACGGGGAACTCTTAGCTTATCTCAGCAAGGCAAGGCATGTTCGAGCCCAAGGCATAGAGCTTAGCCAAGATGCGATTTTGCGCTGTGTCACCGAGGGATTGAGCGTTTTTCAGCAGGACATTGACACGGGGCTCTCAGAGTACGGCGATGGCTCTTTTGACTGTGTGATTTTGAACCAGACGCTTCAGCAGGTAAAGAAACCAGATTTAGCCCTCAAAGAAGCTCTTCGTGTAGGCAAAAAAACCATCTTGGGTATTCCAAACTTTGCCTACTACAAAGCCAGAGCAAGCATTTTCTTCAAAGGACGGGTGCCAGTCACAGCCGCTTTGCCCTTCCAATGGTATAACACGCCAAACCTGCATTTCCTAAGCCTCTATGACTTCAAAGATTACTGCAGAAACAAAAACATCCAAATCGAGCGGTCATTCTACAAAAAAGGCAACAAACAAGTCAAGTTGCTACCGAACCTGCGTGGGGAATACGGCTTCTTTTTACTTGCCAAACACAAATGATACTCACAGTTCACAACTGTTTCAATGGGTTGGCAGAAAGACAGGTAGATTTGTTCAAACAACCCGAAAATGTTTTGTTCAAACAATCCCGGCTAAGCCTCATTACACGGTAAAGCCTTTAAATGTCTTGGCTAATTCTATATTCCGCACCCCCTCAAACGCAAATGCAAATCGCGCGGAGGTCGCCCAGCATGGCCAAAGGCGTAGGACTGAGGCTCCTATCCCGCAGGGGTTCGTGGGTTCAAATCCCACCCTCCGCACATATCTTTTCCCTTGTCGTGGCTTATTTCTTGCTCATTTTGAGCGAACTTGCATAAATGCTTCTCACGATGGTGCAAACACGCATAACCGAATTCACGGGAGAACTCCCACAAGCTGAGAATGAAGCACCAGAAAAGCAAAAAATAAATCTCTGAAGTCCCTTACCTTAATAGGCGAATTTTTATGAGTGAAGAGAAAAAACCAGTTGAAAAAAAGGAAACTACTAAAAAAACTGAAATAACAATCGCAAAAAAGAAGGCAGCCTCAATACGTAAACCCCAAAAAGTGCCGTATGCTTTAGCTCCGACTGAGCCATTAGACCTTTACCAAGCCTTTGATGACACCTTCGAGCGGTTCAGAAGGGATTTTGAAGACGTCATCTTTCCATCTTACTGGGATAAGGCAATGTCGCTTTTGCCTGAAACCCGCGTTCCAGCGGTGGACTTGGAAGACAATGAAAAGGACTACCGTTTGAAAGTGGAGATGCCTGGCTTTAAAAAAGATGAAGTCGAAATCGACGTGGATGAAAACTCTGTAGTAATAACTGGAACTGCAGGATGGAAATACGACAAGAAAGAACATGAATATTTATGCAAAGAACGGGCATGCAAAACATTCTACAGAATAGTGGATCTGCCTGAAGAAATAAAAGCGGATCAAGTCATGGCAAACCTGTCCGAGGGCGTTCTGGAAATTACACTTCCGAAAAAAATCCCAAAGCAAAAACGAAAAGTCAAAGTATCATAAAAAAAGAATTTTTCTTTTTTTTCTTTTAACACCAACCAGTAGACTAAATTGTAAAACAAAGAGTTAATTTTCAAAAATATAGAAATGGATCGACTAATTTCATCATATTTTCTTTAGAGCGAAGTTATTCCGTGCTGAAGCTGTCTCCATCATCGAAGACTTCACAAGCGCTTGGACCGCCGCTGACTTCGTTTCAAAAACTGAACAACTGCCCCTGTTTATATCTAACAGTCATTTTCTAATTAAAGAAGCATTGAGAGCTCAAAGCTGAGCTTTTCAATCGAGAATGAAACTGAAGCTTGGCTGCTTGACATGATTGAGACCGAGAACCTTACAAGAAAGTTCGGCAACCTAACAGCAGTTGACAATCTAACCCTCCGCGTAGACAAAGGCGAAGTCTTCGGCTTCCTCGGACCCAACGGCGCGGGAAAGACCACCACGCTCAGAATGCTCTGCTGCCTGATCTCCAAAACAAGCGGCAAGGCAAAGATTGGTGACTACGAGATTGGCAGCGAAGAAAATGCCCTGAAGATCAGAAAGACCATCGGGCTTGTCCCAGACAATGTAGGTCTCTACGAGTCCCTCACCGCCTATGAGAACCTGGACTACTACGGGACGCTTTATAGGCGCACTGATGCCCAGCGGAAGGAGAGCAACGAATACTTCCTCAAGCTGCTGGGACTCTGGGAAAAGAGAGACTCTTTGGCTGGGGCCTTCTCGAAGGGGATGAAGCAGAAACTTGCCATAGCTCGCGCCTTAATTCACGACCCAGAAATTCTGTTTATGGATGAGCCGACGGCAAACTTGGATCCAGAATCGGCGAAGACAGTTAGGGAATTCATTCTTGAGTTGAAGAACCAGAAGAAAACGATTTTTCTGAACACACACAACCTTGATGAGGCACAGAGGATCTGCGATAGGATTGGCATCTTGAATACCCGACTGATGGCGGTAGGCACCCCTGAAGAACTTGAACGGTCGATCCATGGTAGGAAAACTGTGATCCAGCTGAGGCAGGTGAGCGAAGCCATCTTGGATTCGCTTAAGAGACTACAGGTCAAAAACATAGTCAGGCAAGCCAACAAGTTGACAGTAGATGTCGTGAATCCCGAAGAGGAGAACCCCGACATGATAAGCGCAATCGTAGCAGCGGGAGGACGCATCGAGACAGTTACAGTGACTAGGCAGCTCGCTGGAAGATGCTTACCTGAAACTAGTAAGGGAGAACGCACAATGACCACCTGGATGCCATGGAAGATTGCGCGCAAGGAGTTGAAGGTGATACGCAGAAAGAGAAGCATCATCGCCTACATCATTATACTTCCCCTTCTCATGACGTTTCTTTTTTCACTCGTCGTCAAGAGCCAAATTGCTTCATCCTCTGGAATCCCCTCAACATATCAACTGGGTCTCGATTCGCTCATTTACTTCTTCGTTGTGTTGGCGGCTGTTCTGCCAGCATCAATTGCGGCGTACAGCATAGTGGGCGAAAAAGTCGAGAAGACCCTGGAACCGTTGCTCGCAACCCCGATGACTGATGGCGAAATTCTCCTCGGAAAAAGCATCGCGGCTTTTTTACCGCCTATTCTCGCAATTTGGGCAGCTGCTTCAATTTTCATGGCTGCGACGGATTACCTAACGCGCAACTTGTTATCCTTCTATTATTTTCCCAACTGGACTTCCGGAGTTATGCTTTTTCTTCTGGCTCCTCTTGCAGCAATATTCAGTATTGAGTTGGCGGTGATTGCGTCTTCGCGTGTGAGCGATGTTCGTGGTGCAAACCAAATCGGGGGCCTACTGTTTATTCCATTCATGGCTGTCTTCATAGCGGGAGTGGAGGGAATTATCCCGTTCGACCTCAATACTCTTCTAATCATTTCAGGCACTGTGTTGATTGTTGATTTGGCTTTATTCTTCTTGAGCACATCCACTTTCAGCAGAGAAGAGATACTTACAAAGTGGAAATGAAGGTCAAAGATTGGCAGCTAACTTAATTGGAAATGAAACAGGAAATGTTAAGGAAAGGCTACTTTACATCGACAACTTGAGACTCTTGGTAATCGTGTTGGTTGTCTCGATCCACTTGGCTGTGACGGTCAGCGGGGGGTTTTGGCATGCAACCCGATTTTACAGAATTTTTATACTTGAAAACTGATTGGTAACAGGGGAAGCTATTGAATAATCCCGAGGGAGGCTGCGCGTCCGAAGCACTTTTCGAAAAGGAAGAGCTGGCTAAGAAGGTAATCGAGGGATGCAGGAGGGAGAAAGGTTTCTACGCCAGTACACAACGCTATCACGAGTTATGGCTGAGAGACTTAGCCTATTCGGAGGATGTGCTGCTCAAGCTCGGATACCAAGGGGAAGTTAAAAACCACTTATCTGAATTCATAAAGCTGCAGCGCAAAGACGGCCAGATGCCAACCGTGATCGACTTCAGTTTCAGTAAATTGATTCGCCAAAGGTATCAGTACTGCCCATCCGATACAGAAATTCTGTTTGTCATCGGAATGCGCAAATACGCCGAATTTGTAGGCGACCAGTTTTTCAAAGAAAATGAGGAAACTGTGAAATCATGCGTCACATTCATCGAGAACAAACTCAATAAGCACCAGCTTATCCCCGGCATGGACTGGAGAGACACGGTGCCCAACTACAAAGGAAAGTTCCTCCTCGCAAACCAAATGCTTCTCGCCAACATGTATGAATTGCTCGAAAACTCCAAAGCCGCAAATTTAGTCAAAGAGAATGTAAACAAGTTCTTTCTTTCGAATAACCTGTGCTGCTATGCAGACACCGTTTTTTGGGAAGACGGCGAGCTGAAGCAGGATTCCAACTTTGACTGTCTAGGAAACGCTTTAGCCATCATAAACGGCACCGCTTCGGAAAAAGTTTCCAAAGGCCTTCTCAACGGTTTTAATGCCGCAAAAACACCGTTTGGCTACAGAAACATTACGCCACATTACGAATTCAACCGAGCAAAGCTGCTGGCAACATGGTATTTCATATGTGGCGTAGCGAACGGTGCTTTTCTGAGAAACAGGCCCGGCTTGTATCAGAACTCGGCAATATGGCCATTTGTCGAGATAAGAGTTATTCATGCGCTAACAAAGCTGCAAGCCGCCAGCGAAGCCGAAGCGGCGACCAAGCTGATGATTGAGCGACAGGGCTTCAACGAGTTCTACAATCCAACAACTGGAGCGCCAAGAGGAAGCAAGGGGCAGCTTTGGACAGCAGCGGCTGTTCTTTCGGCAGTTGACCTATGCAGGTTTTGGCAACAAAAAGCATAGAGCGGAAAAAACTACGCAGAGAAATTTATTATAAACGCGCGCTTCATGTAGCCGGAGGTCCCACCCTCCGCACTTTACCCATTTTGCCAAATAAAGCTTGATTATTTGTTATTTAGCAAAATAGACTTGAAAAAAAACGTTTAAAGAATTGGTTAAGCGCTGCCGCCTAAAGAGACAAAACCTCGATTGTTTAAACAGTACTAAAATTGATAGCATTATGCTACACTTAAAGTAGCAAATTGATAGTAGCTCGGAAATGTTTGAACGAGAGTTTGAAATATCCCGGGCTACTTGTTTGCTCTAAGCATCTTTTGTGCGCGTTTGATTGCATGTTTTCGAAGTCAAAGCTGTGATGCTTCTGCGAACTGCTTGGTTGCTGCTTTGGGAAAACGCTTGTTTGCTTACTTGCTTTCGAAGGGCTTAAAAGCAGCCTGAACCAATTAAACCAGAGTTGGTGCCATATGAAAAAGAAAATTATAGCTGTCTTGGCAATCGTGCTGGTAATTATCGTAGCAGTTGTAGCAATTTTCTTCGTTATTTCTAATTCCTCTAAACCAACAGCTGTTTTCACCTATTTAGGCGAGAATTACGTTCCTTCTGGCATAACTAACTTTCCAGGTTCGAATCTAACATTCTATTCATGGAAACTTGTAATTACAAATTTGGTCGTTGTAAGTGGAATCGGTACTCCATCTGTGCAAGCACTGCAACCCTTAGTGTCAAAATATCCAGAACTTGCAACCATACCTATAAGCGGCTCAGATCAAACAACGCTCAAGATGGATTGCACAGGTTATCCTGGCTCTGGAAGTTTGGATAAGCAAGTAGTCGTTCTTTTTGCAAACAGTCCCCTGAGCAGCGACCAAATAAAAAGCCTCACTCAAGACCTTAACACGTATTTTTCGCCTGCCATAATAAAATTTGAATCTTCATGAGACTGTGTAAAAACCATTTTTAATTTTATAAAAATGCTTGTTTTATGTGAATATTTTTGGTAACAAGATACCATTTATACACATAGAGAGCAACTTTTTGGACGCGATTTTAGTTTTCACACAGGCTGATTAGGGTTCAAATCCCCCTCAACTCATGCCCGTATTTGAGAAATCAAACGTCTTAGTAATTGAATTTCAATGGATAGCTTGCTTGCGTGAAATTTAAACGTGAATGTAAAGCTAACCCTCCGCACCAATCAAAACGGGTTGTTCCATTCTTCGGAATTCTTAAATTTCTGTCTCACCATATATGTTTACGGTGATGTATATGTCTAAGAAGACAACGATAATTTTACGTGACGACGTTTATCAAACGCTAAAAGACAAAGCGGGCGCCCGAAATATCTCCAACGAAATAAATAAAATTCTCATTGAGCACTTTGCAAAGACCGAAAGCATGTTTGGCACCATGAAAAAAACCGACACTGGCGACTTAAGAGACCACAAGGATCGTTGCTTATGAGATATGTTATTGACTCCTATGCTTGGCTTGAATATTTCATGGGTACAAAAGCAGGTGAGAACGCCAAAGCCATAATTGAAAACTTCGAAGAAAAAATAACCCCTACAATTTGTTTAGCGGAAGTTTATGGTAAGACTCTCAAGGTTGAAAATCAAGAAGTTGCCGAAAAACAAAGGGCTTTCATCAAAGAAAAAAGTGCCCTTGTGTATCTGGATGAATCAATCGCCGTTGAATCTGCTAAAGTGCAAGTTCGTATGAAAAAAGAAATTGATGGTTGGGGACTCGCTGACTCTATGGTTTACGCAACTGCAATCGTTAAGAAAGGAGAAGTAGTAACTGGAGACGAGCATTTCAGAAAACTGAAAAATGTACTTTTTATAAAATAATAACGTATGACCCAAAGGCGTAGGACGAGGCGAAAATGCAGGGCAAGTTCTAATGCCGATTTAACTCTTTCAGTAAAACTTTGGCTTCAAGTGGTAGTTGCGGCCTGTTTCTTCGGTCAATAATCAAAAACACAGAACCTACAACTATTAACGCTATCCCGAAGAATGTCACGCTTATTATGGGAAGAATTTTCAGCTCAAGCCCAAAAGTAAAAGCGACAATTGAAATTCCCATTAAAACCATCACCATGTTGCTTCTGGAAGCTGTTGAATGCAAAGCGAACTCTTTTTTTCCTTCATCAGTCACAAGATAAAAGCCGTGATTTTCCTCTATCATACCCGCATTCACGAGGTAATTCCAATCATAATGAAAATGGCCGTCGGATTTGTAACCGAGGGCAGAGCTGATGCTTGACTTAACTCCTGGCTCAGCCTTAATTCTGCTGTTTGGTGCCGAATAGATGAAGTATAGCAGCTTTGTTCTTGGCGACTGAATATCAGCGCTTATTCCACGCGGCTTCGACACTTGTTCCCACTGCCCCAGCTAAGCAACAACGGCAAGATAAACAAAGCTCTGCGGCTAAATTTTCTTTCCATGATTTCACTATAATTTGCTGGTTTGCTTATGACTCTAACTCTTAGAGGAATAGCTCTAAACGTTGGGGCTATAACTCTAACTGTTAGGGCTATAACCCGCCTGTAACTTGTATGATTTTCAGGAATCAAAATAGGAGGAAAAAACAAAATGGGTACAAGTTTCGAATACAGCAAAACTTTGTGTGGCGAAGGATCAATACTGCTTTTACTCGGCCTTGTTCCTTACGTCGGTTGGGTATTAGGCATCATCGGTGTAATTCTGCTTTTAAGAGGCGTCAAAGAGCTTGCAAATTACTATCAAGACAACGAAATCTATCAAAACTCACTAACAGGCGTCAAATACTACATAATCGCTTTGATAGCCGCGGCAGTTGCCATTACAGCAATATTAATCGGAGTTGGATCCGCAACAGGCTTTAAATTTACATCAAACTTCACACTCACGGTAGGCTTCGGAGTCGGATTAGCCGCCTTCTTCGGCGCGCTTATCATTGCTTTCATATTCAACGTACTTGCAGCTACACACTTAAGACAAACCTTCAACACGCTTGAGCGGAAGTCAGGAGAACACTCGTTTGGCACCGCAGGCGCATTACTTTGGTGGGGCGCCTTACTAACAATAATCGGAGTTGGCTTTATTCTGATATTCATCGCTTGGATATTTGCAGTAATTGGCTTTTTCACCATGAAATCTCCGCAACATCAACAAAACGCTTCACAGCCATACAGTTACACTCCGCCACCCGCACAATCCGTGACTCCGCAACAAGCAACAAGGTATTGCCCGAACTGCGGCGCACAAGTAGCATTAGATGCCACCTATTGTTCTCACTGTGGAAAACAATTGGCATCCTAAAAACCCCTTTTTTATCTTTTACAGGTTACGTTTTGGCTGGTTTGTTGCTAAACGCTGAATTGAAAGTTTTTTCTGCAAACCTGTCTATTCCCCTATGCACGTAAACGGCAACTACAATTTCTAAAATGATAATAACTGAGAGGAAGATGGCAAGAGCCTTTGTTAGATTCACAAAAGCTTGCCCTACTTGGAAATCCACGCTGCCATTAACGGTTATTAGCCAACTCCAGAAACTAGGTCTCTGAGTAACCAAAGCTGTGTTTAAATCAAACGTCATCCACAAACATAAACCAACCAAAACAGCCGCTAAGGCGCAGCCGATTACCGTAAGGTTTTTCCAATCTGAACTCAAGCGGGAAGACCCTGTTAACTGTGTTCCAGAATCAACCGATGCAAAATTAACCTCTAATATTTTTTTGGCTGATATTGGCGACATCCCCCAAAGCGACCCCTGTTTAACCAAAATTTGTTTAGGCTGCTCCTCAGAAATTATCTTGCAGCCTTTCTCCAAGAGACCAGCTTTCAAATCTGCATACGCCTTATCGATTTCTAAACCGACAGTTCGCTCAAGCAACCAGAGGCACCACTTAGACTTGACATTAGTTGCTGTATGGACCTAAAAAGTTTCTTCTAATGCCTCGCCTTATGCTTAAAGCCCCTGATCTGCCTGCGCTCTAAGGCTCGGTTTCTCTCCATGTTTTTTATTCGAGCGTAAAGCTTTGAAACTTTGGTTTTAGACGGCACCTTAGACCTCGGCGCATGAACGGGGACAGGCGTGAACGGCTTATTAATTTCAAGTCTGCGCCGTCCAGACTTCTTGAATGGAATGTCACGCACTTTCCTGAATACAGCATAGCCTTCTTTTAGGTTAACTTCCTGCACTTCCCAGCCAGCATTCAACCAAGCTTTAGCATGAATGCTGGACGATGAATTACTCCACCAACCCTTATCTTTGAAAGCGCTCATTGGAAGATTGCTGCCGATTAACCCGTCTATCCGCGCAAAAGAAAGCTTCACCACCCCCGTGAAAGCAGCCCTGAACTTCAAGTGGCTCTCAAGCCCATCGTACTTGCCTACTGACCGCGGCGAAACCACTCGCCTAGCGCAATGCAGACACAACATAGCATTTGGATCGCCGGTGGCAACATCAGGCACCATGCAGTCTCGGCAATACAGTTTTTTGCAGCGTTCACACTTGCGCATGTACGCTACTCGGAGAACTCTGCCGCAGATTCCGCATTCATCCTTCAACTATAAGCCAGCCCTAAGCGAACAGAAAAATCGCTTTAGCTAAAAATTGCTGATCTCAAGCATATTAATTTTCACTTTCTGCAGAACCATTTAGACCAGAATTTTCGTTGCTTTTGGATGTTATCAGCTTTAATGAGCCTTTGATTTCTTCCCAGACTAGTCTTATTAGTTCTCTCGCTTGAGAATCGATTGCCAACAGCACAACAATGTAGAGTGCAAAGCCTGCGACGGCTTTACCTATTGTTGACAGCAACGTCGTTGTGGTGGGAAGCAGGAAAAGTACAACTCCCATAAGTAACGCTGCCAGAATGAATTTGCCTATGCTTTTCCAAGCGACCGGGATCCTGATGGAGTGGCGCATAAAGACGTATACTCCCATGAGACTTGCAGCGTGGACAGCGATTAGTATCGCAATAATGTCTACTGCTGCCTGCACTGGCCCCGCTGTCGACAACCGAGTCAAAACAAAATATGCCGCGGGAAGAGCAATGGCCGCCTGAATGTAGGGAACACTGAATACTTTGAAGATTTTGCTTCTGAGAAGGTGGCGGAAAGAAATTTTTCCTTCGGCATCGAAAGCTTCAACTCCCATGACGCATGAAGAGTAAAATGAGTACATCATCGTGATTAGCGTGTCAATTGTTAACACTACGAGAACTGGCCAAGCAACGCCGTAGGACACATTAAGAATGGTTAAGAATGAAACTGACATGGCCATCGCTATTGTAGCAAATGGAATCGCTAGCATCAGCACTGTTCTGAACGATTCGCCGACATGTTCGTCTGTGCAAGAGTTAGCCAGCAGCTTAGGATACAAGGCGAACGCCAAGGAATTAGAATAGCTGATTATGCCGGCAAAAGTGAAAGCCGCTTGATAGTAAGCTCTAGCGCCTGTGCCTCCGTACAAGAAAAGCAGTATAAGAACAAACGAAACCAATTGGGCACCGAGTGCATTATAAAAGATTGCTGGAGAGCCTTTCAGCCACTCTTTCAGGTAGCCCCAGTTTATTCTCTCCTTAAAATAACCAGACAAAAGATACGCGTAATACAGTATTTGCACGACGCATGAAACTGTTAAGCCCAATATTGCGCCGAGAAACAGCTGCTTGAACCCGAGTATCAAAACTAAAGCAAGGGATACCTTCACTATTTCCTCAATAAGTAAACCGTACCCAACGGCTTGAGGTTTCACAGCTTGCAGAGCGCTTTCAAAAACCGTAATCATGTAAAACGTCACGATGTACAAGCCTGCGATTAGGTAGATTGGCAAATATGCGCTAGTTCCGATTGCGTGGGAAATCAAGATTATGGCTGGCAAGTAGATTACCAGTGAAGCGAGCGCTATTGAAAACTGAGCTATACTGCTGGTTTTAACTGAGCCTTCTTTATTTCTCGCCACAAAACGGGTTACCCAGAAAGGTAGGACGCTGCTGAAGAGCATGAAGTAACCTGTGTAGTCAAAGATGTTTGTCCAAATATTGTATTGCGGGGTACTCATGTTTCTGGTAAGAAGAAGCGTGAAGATAAGTCCAGTGATTAGGCTAATGATTTGCGTGGTGAAGACAACGAAGCCGCTGTATCGAAGTCTGGTTTGTTTTTTAGTCAAATGCCATTTTCCTGCTTTTATCCGTGAGTTCAGTTAAAGTGCATTGTTAAACTTTTAGATATACAATTCCCCAAATAAGACAACAAAGCTCTGAATTTTAAAAAAGAAAAATGGGTTGGTTAATTTACCCTTTTACAACTGCCAACGGAACAAGCCTTGCGACTTTAGTGGCAATTCTGACCTTGTCGCTGACATCTGCAACCACATCCACATTCTTGTACGCGAGGTCAGCTTCCTCAGCCAAAACCGAAATGCTTGCAGCACGCACGACAACGCCGCGCTTCTCCAAAGCAGATTTTATGTCTCCTCCCCAAAACTGCCGTTTTGCAGCTGATCGACTCATCATTCTGCCCGCGCCATGAGCTGTCGAACCGAAAGTTAAATCCATAGCTTTCCCAGAACCCACCAGAACCCATGAACTGGTCCCCATGCTGCCTGGGATGAGCACTGGTTGTCCTTCACTGCGGTAATCGGCTGGGACGTCAGGGTGTCCAGCTGGAAAGGCGCGTGTTGCTCCTTTGCGGTGAACCCAAACTTTCTTTTCTCCGCCGTCAATCTTGTGAGTTTCTACTTTAGCAATGTTGTGCGCTACGTCGTAAACAAGTTTTAAGCCGAAATTTTCGGGCGGTTCTCGGAAAACCTGCTGGAAACTTTGCCTCACCCAATGCATAATCGCGTGACGATTACAAAATGCGTAGTTAACGGCGCATGCCATGGCTTGGATGTAGTCATGGGCTTCATTGCTGTTTCCTGGCGCGCAGGCTAATTCCCGGTCGGGTAACGTTATCTTATACTTTTGTACTGCATGCTCCATGACTCTAAGGTAATCGGAGCAGACTTGGTGACCATAGCCTCTGGAACCGCAATGAATCATGACTGTGACTTGGCCTTCTTCTGTAATTCCAAAGGCTTTAGCTGTTTTAGGCGCATAGATTTTATCGACTTTTTGTATTTCTAAGAAGTGGTTTCCCGAACCTAAAGTGCCAATCTGGGTTAATCCTCTGCCTTTGGCGGTAGATGAGACCTTATCTGGATCTGCATTAGCCATGCAACCGCTTTCTTCACAGTGCTCAGCGTCTTCAGGCCAACCAAACCCGCGTTTAATAAGCCACGGCACGCCCTCAACTACCAATCGGTCTAAGTCGGCAGAGGAAACGGTTAAGTCTTTTCGTCGGCTTCCAAGCCCAGAGGGAACATTACGGAAAATAGTTTCTGCCAACGGCACAAGCTTGGGTCGAATCTCTTTTTCTGTAAGCGTTGTTGCTAAGAGGCGGACACCACAGTTAATGTCGTAGCCAACGCCGCCAGGGCTGATAACGCCTTCTTCATAGTCTGTTGCTGCAACGCCGCCTATTGGAAAACCGTAACCTTCATGCCCATCGGGCAATGTTACTGCATACTTGTAGATTCCAGGTAGCTGTGCTACGTTTGTGCATTGCCATAGAGTGCGGTCAGTTTTCATCTTTTCTAGAAGCACCTCGTTTGCAAAAACCATGCCTGGAACCCTCATGGCGGATTTGTACTTTGGGATCCGCCAAATGTACTCGTTTATTTTCTCAAGGGGCACGGCTTCTGGCGCCTTTCTGCTTTCACTTTCGCCCAAAACTTTTCACCTTGAAAACAAAATGGAATGATACTATAAAACGTTTATGAACCCTGTTTGACCTGCATTTGTTTAGCGTAATCTATAAAGCCTTTAACGCTGTTGCCGAGAGCGGTCTTAGAGTAAATCTGATGGGATTTTAAGTAACCTGCCAGTTCATGCATAACTTTATCTTCAGCAATTATTCTATCACGGATTTCCTCTAAACTCTGGTTTTTCCTGTAGCCTTCTTCCGCGATTTTTGCCCATAACTGAAGCTGCACCTTATAATTTTTCAGACGTTGAACACCATTTGAGGCTTTTCCGAAATGGCTATAATACAAAGCTGTTGGGTTAAGGCTGATTAATTTATCCAACGAGGCTAACTCTGCATCAAGATAGAATGGAGTCGGAGTAGTGGGTATTACCACATCAAATTCTGGGAAATAGGTGCCAGCGGCATCCCCAGGAAAAACTCCGCCATTCAAGGACTCGTGGAAGCTGAGGTTGTGTGAAGCATGACCAAGCGTCTCAATAACCCTTAATTTAGCGCCATCGTCTAAGTCGAACGAGCCCTCAGTAACGGGAATTATCCGTTCTTTTGGAACAGGTTCAGGCTTGCCGAAAATTTCGCTAACAAACCCCAGAACTTCTTGGGCGGATGACCAAAGGCGTTCAGGATTAATCAGATGCGGCATTCCCCTTGGGTGCACCAGAACTTTGGCGTTAGGCAGATACTTTAGCAATGTGCCAGCGCCTCCGCCATGGTCTAAGTGAACATGCGTAACGGCGAGGTATTCCACATCCTCAAATTTTATGTTGAGTTCTTTTAAGCCTTCAACAAGTCTGGGCACTGAAGAAGTTGGACCAGATTCAACAAGAATAGTTTTAGCCCCTTTTATCACGTAGCTGCAGATGAGGTTTCTGAATCCGCCAGTTTCAAGCTCAACAAGAAACAGGTTTTTGCCGATTTCTTTTGTGTGCAAAGCTTCACCTTGGATAGGTTTGATAAGCGCTGTTATGCCATAAACGTTTCCGTAAACTGAGATAAGACGCGTAAAACTTAATTATACATTACTATTCTATGGGGTGAGGCTGAAGGTGAAAGAAGTCCATGAAAGCAATTATCTTCGGAGCTCCAGGATCTGGTAAAGGCACATACGCTTCAAGGCTTCAAACGAAACTTGGCGTTGAAGTTATTTCGACGGGCGATATTTTCCGAGAATTAATGAAGGAAAATTCAGAATTAGGCAGGAAAGTTAAGAGCTACGTCGAAAAGGGTCTTCTTGTCCCAGATGATGTCGTTGTAGAGGTACTAAAGCAGCGTCTAAGCAAAATTCCTCAAGGAAAAGGCTTCATTCTTGACGGTTTCCCACGAACGCTTGAACAAGCCAAAATCTTGGATTCCATTAGTGAAATTGACGTCATACTGCTGTTGGATGTTCCAGACTGGATCATTGTCGAACGCTTATCTTCACGTAGAATATGCCGAAACTGCGGAACCGTTTACAACATCCGCTTCTTAAAACCAAAAGTGGAAAACATCTGTGACAAATGCACAGGACCACTATACCAGCGATCAGACGATAATCCCGAAGTTATAAAGAAAAGATTGCAAGTCTACCAAGACCAGACAAAACCGCTTTTGGAGTACTTCAAGCAGAAAAAACTGCCGTTTTTGGTTTCAAGTACCACAAACCTTGAACAGCCGCCGGAACCAATAGTTGACAAGATAGTGGAAGAACTAAAGAAGCTAAAGCTAGCCTAAATATCCAAAATGAACTCTAAAACCACGCGGTCTCTTTCTCTTATTATTACCATTCTATGGTAAGTTACCGCTTTAACACCGACTTTCTGCGGATGCTTTGAAGGTTCAAATTTTTCGCCCCAAATTTTCGCTTTGAATTTGAAGTTTTCATCTGTTTCCTTCCAGTTCGTTATTTGGAATTTTGAGTAAAGCATGTTTTCTGTTTCAAATTTCACAAGCAACGCTTCAAGCCAATTATAAAGCAGCGCGTATTGGTCTTCAGCTTCAACCTCCAAGTTTTCCTCTTTCGTTTGAGCGATTTTGTCGGTATCTGTCATAACCTCAAACATTGCAAGCGCAGCGTTTTCGTAAGCTTCCTCCATTGATTTGCCATGCGCCCGAATGTAAACGTCCGCGGTATGTTCTAAAAACTCGAATTTTCCAGCAAATTTCTCAGCGGCGCTCATGAGTTAAGCCACAATAGGAAGAGAAGAGTGTTTGTTTTAAAACGCTTTCGCTCACTCACCCATCGCAAAGAAAAAATGTTTAGAAATATCTTGACATTCTTTGCATTGCAGCAACAGTCAGTTTGGCTGAATTTTCGATGTCTTTTAGGCTAAGCATGCCTACTGGGCTATGAATGTACCTTGTAGGTATGGATATGTTGCCGCTTGGGATTCCCTGCCTAGTTATGGAAATTCTTGCGGCGTCAGTTGAGCCGAGCAATCCTGTTTCAAGCTGGAAAGCAATTTTTTCTTCTTCCGCTGTGTCCAAAAGCCACCGTAAAACCTTCGGGTGCGTAATCAATCCAGAATCGGAAATTGTGAGCGCTGGACCTTTACCCATCTGTATGCTGGTGTCAAATTCTCTTACGCCAGGAACATCTCCCGCTATTGTCACATCCAACGCTATAGCTAAATCGGGATCAACCCCGAAAGCGGCTGTTGCGGCGCCACGTAAGCCTACTTCTTCCTGAACAGTGCCCACTGCACAAACGGTATAATCCGTTTTTTCCATTAATTTTAGGGCTTCAACCATTGTTGCACAGCCAGCCCGGTTATCAAAAGCTTTGCCCATAACAACATCCCTGCCTAACGGAACATACTTTACATCGAAACCCACTGAGTCACCGACTGCAACGCCTAATGCCAACGCATCTTCTTTGCTTTCTGCTCCAATGTCAATAAAAAGTTCGTCGTAAGCTGTGACTTTTTTTCGTTCTTCTTCTTTTTGAATGTGTGGTGGTTTTGAGCCAATTATGCCGGGGAAGCTGCTTTTTCTTGAGAAAACTGTGACTTTTTGAGCGGGTAAGATACGGTCGTCTATGCCGCCCATTTTAGTGAATTGCAAAAAGCCGTCTTTAGTAATTGTTTTTACCATTAAGCCGACTTCGTCCATGTGGGCTGCAAGCATGATTTTAAGCGCTTTTTCTTTGCCTTTTTTGATGGCGATAACGTTTTCCATTTTGTCAACAATTATCTCGTCTACGTAGGGGGTCATTAGCCGAATCATTAATTCTCTAACTTCGCTTTCCCTGCCTGTGACTCCGCAGGCGTTTGAGAGTTTCTCTAAATTCTCGTTTATGGACAAACAGATGCCTTCTAGTGTTTTTATGGATAGAACTCTGAAAACTAACTTATTAAACAATTGCGGTGCCCAAAGTACGCAATGAATTAACCGAAGATTTTTGTCTTGAAATTCTAATTATGACAACTTTTAAAAGGCATACTGACGTAAAATCTTAAGTACTAAGGAGCAGGTTAAATTGGCAGAGCCACAGCCTAAAAAGATCGGAATTTTTAAATGCGGTAACATTGGGACATCTCCAAATCTTGAACTTCTTCTTGACGAATTGGCCGACCGGAAGGACATCCGGGTTCGAACAGTCACCACAGGATCAAAAATGAACCTTGAAGATGTTCAAGAAGCATTCCCCAAAATTTTAGAATTCAACCCAGATATGATAGTTACAATATCGCCTAACACAGCCTTGCCGGGGCCTTCAAAAGCTAGAGAGCAGATTTCAAAAAGCCATCTGCCTGGAATTGTGATCTCTGATTCCCCAGCAAAACGGGCAAAAGCAGAAATGGAAAGTCAGGGATTAGGCTACATAATTATCAGCGGGGATCCTTTAATCGGAGCAAGAAAAGAATTCTTGGATCCAATTGAGATGGCGATATTCAACTCGAACATCAATAAAATGCTTGCCATCACTGGCGTTTACAGGATAGTTCAACAAGAAATTGACAAAGTAATTTATTCGATTGAAACTTGTCAAATTCCAGTTCTGCCTAAATTGGTGATAGACATAAATGCCATACGAGACAATTCACCCTTTAACAATCCGTATGCAAAAGCTAAAGCAATGGCTGCTTATGCCATGGCAGAGAAAATAGCAGAGGTAGACACTCAAGCCTGCTTCATGGAGAAAGAGAGCGAAAAATACATTCCACTAGTTACCTGCGCGCATGAGATAGCTCAAGCAGCCGCGCGGTTGGCTGAAGAAGCTCGTGAAATCGAAAAATGTAATGATACTTTGCTTAGGAAGCCTCACTCGAAAGACGGCAGGCAGAAAGTCAAGACAAGACTGATGCTCTCCCCAACTTTTCCCGACGAATTTTATGAAAAAAGCGTCTCCACTTAGCCATTTGTATATACCATATATACCTGCATATAGCATATTTCGACTAAGTATATATTTTGCAGTGGCATTCATGTATTTTCAAAAACATGGAGAAAAAGAATATGAAAGTACTTGAAGTTAAACCACTTGAAAACAAAAATTTAACAGTGATGATACAGGAAAAAGAATACAATGAACCCTTCCAACTTTTAGAAAAATCCGCAACTGAAAAGCAAAGTCCTCTCCAAGCCCTGATGAAGCCCTCGATTGGTTTTTACAAATTTGTCGAGAATGTGGTTGCCAAAGTAAATGTAGACTTCGTTATTGAAGAGCTGGGCAATCGATCTCAAAAAGAATTCTTTGAAGATAACATTTTAGCAAGCGTGTTCCAGAAAAGCAGTATTCCTTTCTTCCCCGTTGACATAGATGTCGAAGCAAAAACCTACCTTGAGTCTGCTTTTGAAAAAAAAATAGCGTTGCGAGACAGAATAATCAGGAACATAGAAAGCCTAAACAAACAAAATAACGGCGATTCTACAGAGAGAGACTACCTCGTTGGTTACGGACAGAGTTTGCAATCCGAAATAGAGGAACAAGAACGTGAAGTCAATTTCTCAATAAGAGAAAGCTGGTTTGTCATGGGCATTATGGAGCATGCAAGAGAAGTCAAAAATAAAGAAGATATAACATGCCTCTACTTATGCAGCCCCGAACACGTGGTCGGAGTTAAGCAAATGCTAGAATCAGTCAACGCCACAGTCGAAATCGCAAAACTCTCCAAAAAAGTAATCTCAACTCAGGTTGAAACTCCCTCGTCACAGGAAATGGAAAATTGGCTTCAATCTATGCAGATCCAAGTTAAACCCATTGTGGGAAAAGCAGCAGAAAATGCACCTTACCTGCTCTTCTACCTTGACACCGACGTTAAAGCAAGCCCATTTGACATCTGCATGGCTTATGATGCCGGATACGACGCTGTCATTCCCTATGAGAACATTATTCCCGAAGACGCTAAAACGATAGTCTTGGATTCACTGCTTTCCAGAGGACCAAAGGCCGTTAAACACACATGCTTTCTAATCGGCGGAAAAAGCGCTGAAAGAGCTGAAGAAGTCTATGAAGCGGCGAAAAATTCGATGTTTCCCCCATTCAAAACAAGCATAATCGTAGATCCTGCTGGCGCATATACAACTGCCGCTGCAATGGTGGCAAAAGCTGAAAATGCACTTGAGACAAGCAAGCTCGGCGAATTAAAAACCAAAACTGTCGCTATCCTAGGCACTGGCGCTGTGGGGCAAATAGCTGCGGTTCTCTTGGCTAAAATGGGCTGTAAAGTAATGATTGCCAGCCTCAACCCGAAACGTGTTGACGGAAAAGAACACGCTGAAGGCATAGCTAAACTTCTAGAAAACGACCACGGCGTTCAAGTAGAAGGTATCTTCGCTCCAACCCCAGCTTCAAAAATTGAAATTATAAATAAAGCCGATGTAGTGATGTGCGCAGGAGTAAGAGGCGTCCGTATCATAGACAAAGAAATGCTAAATGAAGTCAAAACCATGAAAGTCCTACTTGACATAAACGCAGTACCACCATTCGGAGTAGAAGGAATAGAATTAAAAGACGACATGCGTGAAATGCTGACTGGAATCTTTACAATCGGAGCACTCACAGTTGGAGACCTAAAACACAAACTTGAAAAAGAGATTCTGCGCGACGCACGATCCAACGGAAAAGAAGTATACAACTACAACAGTGACCTGCCACTTGCACGTAAACTGCTACAAAAAGAGCTGTTCCCCAGCAAGTTGACGCTGACTCTGAACTATCCCACCGTCAAAAATCCTAAGTGGATACATTAAATGAGCGATTTATCGCGATCTCAGCTATGTTTGCGGCACAGTCCGCAATTCTTTTTATATTATCTCTAATTGAGCAGATTGCACAAACCAATTCTTCACTTTTCTGTTTTTCTGCGAATGCCCTAGAGGCTATTTCCCGATCCAACTTCTCTATTCCCTGTCTTAGCCTAAGTATATCAATTGACTTCGAGAAATCCTTCGAAAAGAAAGTGTCCACCGCCTTCACGTACAAATTTACAGCTTCATTTCCTGCAATGAATATTAGCTCCAATACGTTCTCTGGGATTTCTTTTTGATCCCCTTCTAACATAATTACGTGCCGCGCCACTTCCGCTGAATTGTCTGCTACGTCGCGCATCATGTAAACCAGGGTCTGATAATCCATACATTCCAACGGGTCGATACGAAGTTCATTTGCCAAGGCGGCGTCTTGGGCGGCATTGCGGAGCACTCGGATAAGGAAATAGGCGAAATGGTAGACATCATTGTCAAGAGAGAAAACAGCTTTTGCCAATGTTGTGTCTTTGTTTTTCAGCGATTTAACTGCATCCTCACCGATTGACTGAGTAATCATATGCATCCTTTGTACAGTTTGCTTCAGATCTGCTTTAGTTTCGTCCATTAAGGTTTGAATGAAAACACCTTTGGAGTTAGCCTCCATAATTCTCATGTATAACATTCCTGCGCTTTTGCGGATTGCCCTTATCTGGGGGACGGAAAAAACCTTGTCGGATATAAGGGTGATTCCGCTGTTTCCGTTCAGGAAGCTGCCAATTATCTTCATGGTGATCAGCAACTCGTCTTCGTTTGGGTCAATGCGAAGAGTTGCCATTTTGGTTGTTGTCTTTTTTTTCGCGCTTGGATAAATAACTAGAGAGCGGTCGCGTTGAATTGCATATGAGACGACGTCGCCTTTGTTTAATTCATTTAGTTGCATCCAATTTTTGGGAAGAGAAATTACTAGAGAAGATCTGCCAAGCGACATAACCCTGCGTTCCATGATATCCATCAACCTGAGTATATACTCATCTCAATTTATACTAATAAATATATATGAATATACGTGGATTACCGAAAACTATGCAAAGAACCAGCAAACAAACCAAAACGCCTCCATCCCGTTACCTATAGGGCTACCTTCATTTTTGTCGCAAAAAAATAGAGTAAAAATTAAACGCTGCTAGAAAGCACTGGCGATTCTGCTGCAGGCTTCTCTGATGCGTTCTTTGGGTTGTGTGAATGTCATGCGTGCGTAGCCTTCTCCATGAGTGCCAAACCCAATGCCCGGCGTCACCGCCACGCCCACATTAAGCAGTTTAGTCGCGAATTCCATTGAATCGCCTCTGCAGTTAACCCAGACATAGAAGGTTGCCTTCGGCTTTTCGCATTTGTAGCCGATTTGGCAGAGCGTTTCAACCAGCAGGTCGCGGCGTTCCTGTAGGATTTGATTGTTTTTCTTTAGGAACTCGGGTGGTTCGCGGCTTGTATAGGCTGCTAAGGCTTTGACGGCGACTTTCTGCGTGTAGACTGGTGGTCCAGAATCGATTTGCGATTTAACTTTTGTTAAGCCGCTGACCAGTTGCTTGTTTCCCACCGCGAAACCGATTCGGTCACCCGTCATGTTAAAAGTCTTGGAAAGCGAGTGGAACTCGATGGCAACGTCCACTGCGCCGTCAATTTCCAGAATGCTGGGTGCCTGGTAGCCGTCGTAGGTGATTTCGGAGTAGGCGTTGTCGTAGCAGAGAATGATGTGGTTGTCTTTGGCGAAGTCTACTGCTTCTTTCAGGAAGGCTTTGTCAACGGTGGCTGCTGTCGGGTTGTTTGGGTAATTGAGAAACATCATCTTGGCATTCTTGACGTTTACCGCTTTAAAATCTGGCTTGAAGCCGTTTTCCTCAAGCAGCGGCAGTGGCACCGCAATGCCGTCGCAGAGGATTGTGCTGCCGTTAGCGTACACTGGGTAAGCCGGGTCAGGAACTAACACGCGGTCGCCTGGGTTTATGAATGCTCGGGCAATGTTTGCTATGCCTTCTTTTGAACCTAAAAGCGCGACCACTTGGTCTTGCTGCAGGTCAACGTTGAATCGTTTTTTGTACCAGCCTGCAACTGCTTCTCTGAAGTCGGGTTCGCCCTGACTGAAAGAGTAATTGTGGTTCTTCGGGTTGGCGACTTCTTCCTTTAGCGCTTCAACGACAAATTTTGGCGGCGGAAGATCAGGGTCACCAATGCTCAGTGAGATTAAGTCGATGCCTTGGGCTTTCTTTTCTTTAATGATTTTCTCAATTTCAGCAAACACGTATGGCGGTAACCGCTTTATTCTCTCGGCATAATCAAACGTCATGTTTATTCGTCTCCAAATAGCGTTCCCTCAAAAACTTTTTCAGCTGCTCCGCTCAAAAACAAGCTTTCAGCAACTTCCACTTGCAAGTCGCCGCCCAGCACGTGAACAGTAACTTTGTTTCCAACTTTTCCAAGCTTGTTTGCAGCAGCCACAGCCGCACAGGTTCCTGTACCGCAAGCTAGGGTTTCTCCGCAGCCTCGCTCCCAAACACGAACTTTCAACTCGTTTTGGTTTAGGACTTGGACGAAGCCGACGTTGGTTCTTTTTGGGAAAGCCTTATGATTCTCAATTTTTGGACCGATTTGCTGCACTGGAAAATCGTCTAACGTTGTCAACGAATATGACGCAGTGTGGATTGCCCATTGAAAGGCACGTTACCTTGAAGACTTTGCCGTCAACCTCTAAGTTCTCGTTGATGCATGTGCCTTGTCCGACCATGGGAAGGGAGCTTCTTTCCCAGTTTGGCGAGCCCATATCCACCTTGACAGCGCTAACTTCTCTGTTCTTGAGGGTTAACCAGACATGCTTTAATCCAGATAGTGTTTCAACCGTGAACTCTTGCTTTGGGACGATGCCGTTTTCGTAGCAGTACTTGGCAAAGCATCGTATGCCGTTGCCGCACATTTCTGCTTCGCTGCCGTCAGCGTTGAAAATCCGCATCTTAGCATCAGCCACTTTAGAATTTGAAACAAGCAATAGACCGTCTGCTCCAACCGAGAAGCGCCTCTCACAAAGCCTCTTAGCTAAATCTGCAGCTTGCTTACCGCTAATTTTCTCTTCTCTGTTGTCGATTACTATGTAGTCGTTGCCTAAACCATGCATCTTCCAGAAACGCATCACGTCACTCTGCCGCCCGTTGATTAGCTGTTAAATTATCAAGCTGCTCGCGTTCCCTAATTACAACGGGTTTGCCTTGCCTAATCATGACTTCTGCAGCTCTTGGTCTTGCGTTGTACTGTGAGCTCATGCTGAAACCGTATGCTCCAGCGTTTAAAACCGCCAGCAAGTCACCTTCCTCAACCTGTGGCAATTTTCGGTCTTTGGCTAAGGCGTCGCCTGACTCGCAGATTGGACCTACCACATCATAGGTTTCCTTATCTGCTGCTCCAAGCTTGTTTGCGACTAATATTGGATGGTAGGAACCATACATCGTTGGTCTAACCAGCGTGTTGAAGCCTGCGTCTACGCCGACGAATTTTTTTGAAGGCGTAACCTTGACAGTGTTAACCGTTGTTAGCAGGATGCTTGCGTCGCAAACTAAGTATCTGCCTGGTTCAATGCACAAAAATGGTTTACCAAGACCATACTCAGCAAGTTTAGCCTTGAATGGCGCCACCACTTTTGAGGCGAAGGCTGCCAAATCGAATTCTTGGTCCTCTGGCTTGTAAGGAACCCCAAACCCGCCGCCGATATCGATGAATTCAAAGTCTATTCCTACCTCGTCATGAACCCGCTTAGCTATGCTCAACAGTTTATCCACTGCCAAAACGTAAGGTTCCACGTCAAGAATGCCTGAGCCAATGTGCATGTGAATGCCGAAACGTTCCACTCTTGCCCTCTTAGCAATCGCATAAGCCTGAATCGCTTCTTCTTCCCAAAGCCCAAATTTTGAGTCTGGACCAGCCGTTATGCAGTGGCTATGATGACCTGCACCGATTTCTGGGTTAACACGCACCGACAAAACCTGCGGCACAGCAATCTTTAGCAGCCTATCCAGCTCTGATTGTGAATCGATGTTTACGGTGACGTTTGCGTCTGCAAGCATTTTTAACTCGTCGTTTCGCACGCTGGTTCCAGTGAACATTATGCGGTCTTGCGTGTACCCGCTGATTAAGCCCATGAACACTTCGCCAGGGCTGACTGTGTCTAAGTATGCGCCTTGTGACTGCAGAATTTTTAGCACTGTAAGGTTGGAGTTGGCTTTTGCAGCATAATAGACTCGCACGTACTTGTAGTTGCGGATTAAAGCGTCATGAATCCGATTATAATTATCTCTGATGCGTTTCTCGCTTACCACATACAAGGGCGTATCGTATTTTTCAGCTAACTCCTTAACTGAGCAGCCATCAAAGAACAAGCTGCCTTTTCGGTCTTCTAAGGGTTCACGAAGCTTTCTCTTTAACCATCCTGTTTACACCGTTAATGCGTTATTTTGAGCAATAGTTAAGCTAAACCTTTAGCTACAAAGAGCTCAGCGCTCAGAATGCCTGCGCCTGCACCGCCCCGAACCGTATTATGCCCAAGACACATGTACTTGAAAGTCATAATTGGGTCCTTGCGTATTCTGCCAACTACAACACTCATGCCGCAGCCTGTGTCGCGGTCAAAGCGTGGCTGAGGCCTGTTTTTCTCATGCCGAACCACGATTGGGTTCTTTGGGGCAGAGGGCAATTTGAGCTTTTGCGGTTCACCGCTAAAGTTGGCAAAGGCAGCTTCTATTTCACTCTATCGAGGGATCTTCTGCCAGCTTGACGAAGACGGATTCTAAATGTCCATCTTTAACGTGAACTCTGTTGCAGCTTGCGCTAAGCTTGAAATCAGCGTTCTGTACAGTTTTACCGTTGAAGGTGCCAAGTATCTTTAGGGCTTCCGCTTCCATTTTCTCTTCTTCTCCTGAGATGAAGGGAACAACATTATCGATTATGTCCAGTGAAGCAACACCTGGGTATCCTGCTCCGCTAAGCGCCTGCATGGTGGAAACAATAATTTGCTTCAAGCCAAACTGCATCAAAGGCTTTAGCGTAATTGCAAGTTGGATGGTGCTGCAGTTAGGATCCGTCGTTATGAAGCCTTTCCAGCCTCGTGAGCTTCTGCTGAATCTTTATCAAATCAGCGTGATCAGGGTTAATTTCTGGAATAATTAAGTGGGACGTCTTTTTCCATTCGGTGAGCGCTTGCCTTACTGAACACTGGATAAAGCGCTGCAAATTCGGCTTCAACTGGACCCGCTAAGTCTCCTGGCAACGAAGAAAACACCAAATCCACGTCGCCTGCCTTCTCCACTGACTCAACATCAGCGTTTGCTACGGGCATTTCAGCAATTTCTTTAGGCAAGTTTGACTCCATAACCCAGTTGCAAGCGTCTCCGTATTTTTTGCCTGCTGACCGCTCTGAAGCAGCAAGCACTTCAATTTGGAACCATGGGTGCCCCTGCAAGAGTTGAATGTACCGTTGTCCAACGGCTCCAGTTGCGCCTAATATGGCGACTTTACGCTTCATCGACATTTTTGTTTCTTCCTTTGCTCTTTTGAGTTGTTTTTCCTTGATAAAAAAGTTAATGGTTGATTTTCAGGTTAAGATAAGCCTAAAACATCAGCCATACTGAACACTTTAGGCTCATTTTGCTTGCTTAACCATTCAGCCGCGTAAACAGCTCCTTGGGCAAAGACGTTGCGTGAGAACGCTGTGTGCTCTATGCGTAGCATCTCGTATGGTCCTGCAACGATTAGGTCATGAATGCCTGGAACTCCTCCTGCTCGCAGAGCTGTGATTTCAAGTTCGCCAGGTTGCCGTGGGCTTATGCCTTCTCGTCCAGAAACGACTTTTGTGTAACCGCGAGTGTTAGCGATGATTTCGCCCAAGCTTCTTTGCGGTTCCGCTTGGCGCATCCTTCTTGCCTGTATGATGGATTTCGTTTATGCTGAAATCGTATCCCTGCGGAAAAGCCTTCAAAGCTTCAGCGAGCTTGAACAGTATGTTGACGCCTACGGAATAGTTTGGTGAGAACACGGCTGGAACTTTGCCTGACATGGCAGCTACTACTTGGCGGTTTTGTTCTGGAGTGAAGCCTGTGGTGCCAAGAATTATGCGTTTTCCAAGGTTAGCAACGATGGGTATGTTAACTACTTCGGCGGCGGGCATTGTGAAACTAACGTAAGTGTCAGCATCGCGTACAGCTTCGTTTAGTCTGTCGGAACTTAGAATTTGCGTGTCGGAATTTGTGATGCCGAGTTCTCGCAGGGTTTTGCCTATGCAAGGATTATTTGGAGCTTCGATTGCGCCCACTATTTGGTGCCCTTTTGAGGTGGCTTCAGTGATGATGGCGTTGCCCATTCTGCCTGCGGCGCCTGCTACACATAGCTTAAGCATAGTAGAGCCCTTCCAAGTACTTCTCGTTGTATAGTCGGTCTTTTAGGTCAACGTTGAAGTAGTCGGCGACTGGCTGAAGAATTTCAGGGTTGTTCTCATATACTTTTCTGGCGTTTGTAAGGACTACTTCTAAGCCGCTGCGGGTCATTTTTCCCAAAGGTTGCCTGCATGGACCAGACGGCATGCCAAACACGTTCATCAGCGTCTTGTAAGCCAGGGGATTGCGTGCTTTGCATGCTACTGGGCCATATGGCGTTTGTTCTTGTGTTTTCACTGTGACTATGCTAAAGAGCGGTTGGAGTGCTTGGGCGATTACGCTGGCTGCTTCCTCGTTGCCATCCAGGATGTAATGCACCATATCCACTACTGCGCTGGGAGCAACATTAGAGATTACTGAGATTACGCCGCTTGCACCAATGTCGGGCGAAATCATCATAGTGTAGGTTTTGTCATCGTCTCCTGAGAGGATGTCAAAGTCTTCTCCGCAGAGTTGCCGGGTTAACTCCATGTTTTTCAAATCACCAGTGGCTTCCTTTACGCAGCGGACGTTTGGGTATTGCTGATGAAGGACTGCTAGGTCTTGTGGGTAAAGTTGGGTTCCTGTTCTGCCTGGGATAATGTATGGGATTACTTGGACTTCAGGGAATTGCCTTGCGATTGGTTCAATGTATTCTCTGCGTATTTCCAGTGAGCTCGGTCCATTATAGTATGGGTCTACAAGCAGAACACATTTTATGCCTAAGTGCTGGGCATGTTCTGTGCCTTCGATGGCTTCCTGCGTTGAGTTGCTTCCTGTTCCAGCTATAGTTAAGACTTTTGACCTGCATATTCGTGGGTTTTTTCGATTACCTGGTTGTGTTCATTCCAGTCTAAGGTGGGGCTTTCGCCGGTTGTGCCGACGGCGAGTATGCCTTTTACGCCTTCTTTTATTTGGAAATCTACCAGTTGACGTAAGCCTTCGTAATCGACTTGGCGATCACTGAGTCATGGGGGTTATTAGTGCAGTGTAACAGCCACTAAATCTTACCATTTTTAATTCCTCATTATAGGTAATGAACAAATCATTAGCAGCGTATTTAAGCGTTACGTTTTACTTATTTTTTTTACTAAAAACGGAAATATATAGTTATGAAAATTCTAATTTATATCACTTATTTTAACGTAATCGCAAACGTAAAATGCTAAAAATGCTTAACTCTCTAACGGCACAATATAATAAGCAGTAAAAACGCCATCATAGCCATCGTAAAGCCCTCGCAAATAAGCAAGAGCATCATCAATAACCACAGCAGAAGGAATAACCAACCTGAAATTATCAGACCGCACAACTTCCCTCAAGTCTTCCCGTTTCCCTCTTAATAATCTTCATCCGCAGAACCTTCCGCCCTGAAAGATAAACAGCAACCTCGCCGCGGTGTGGATTGCCTTTTCTGACATCAATAGTTTTTTTGCTTGACGTTAACCATTCGAATGCTTCTTTCTTTGTACGGAAAAGGGGCAAGTTGGGCACCTAAATTTATGATAAAACGACCGAAAGATAAGCTTTCAGTAAAAAAGCGAATAACAAAATTAATAAAATATGAAAAAATGGGTTGGAACTGAAAAGGACTTTGGTTTAACCTTTGCCTTTCTCTTCTTTACCGAAGTACTTGGTCCACTTTAGTTTACGTGCGTCTCGTTTGAATTGCAGTGAGCTTTTCTTGCATTTGCCAGAATCGTACCATAGAATTGATCCGTCGTTTTTAACGAACATCATGCCTGTGCCAGCTGGGAAATCAGCACCGCAGAACGAACATTTTCTTGATTTTGGCATGACAATTTTCTCCTAATAGTTTATCTTGTAATTTTCTTTGCTTCTCTTTCTGTTTCCCGCAGCATAAGAATATCTTGAACGCGGACTGGTCCTTTAACGTTGCGTGTTATGATTCTGCCTTTATCTTTTCCTTCCATGATGCGGACTCGAACCTGTGTGATTTCGCCAGTGACACCTGTGCGACCTATGACTTGGATAACTTCTGATGGAATAAGCTCTTCCGCTGCTTCTTTACTCATTACTGAGATCCTCGTTTAACCTGGTCAATCCGAGTAACGATTTCTTTGATTAATCCTGCGGCTTCTCCTTCTTTGAGAATGCATGCTGCTGCGCATGGAACGTCTATGCCTATTGCGTTGCCTAGTTTGTCTTTATTTGGAACGAACACGTATGGGATTTTTCTTTCTTCGCAGAGAAGCGGTAAATGCGCCACCACTTCTGGCGGATCAACATCTTCAGCTATTACAACAAGTTTTGCTTGAGATCGCTCAACAGCTTTTGTTGCTTCGTTTGTTCCTTTCCTAACTACTCCTGATTTAGAAGCAATCGTTAGGGCTTCATAGGCTGCATCTACGATTTCTTTCGGTACTTCATATTTTACATAGAATGGTTTGGACATATTAGCCTCACCCTTTTAAGGCACAGTCTTATCCACACTTCTTATTTAAGAAGCTTTCGACTCTAAAATGCCAGTCTAATCTTTCAGCTTATAAAGCCTTTAGAAAGCTTTAAATAAGCTCCTACGGTCTCCTACATGTTTTTCGAGAGGGGAATGGCGCGTTTGCAAAAATTGGGCAGAGTGCGGGCGTTAACTCCATCAAAAAACATGATTGTTAAGACTGAAAAAGCTCCTAAAATTGGCTCAGAAGTTGTTGATGAAAACTTAAATGTTATCGGTAAAGTTTTTGATATTATAGGTCCAGTGTCTGCTCCTTATGCAGTGGTTAAACCAACTGTTAGGGAACCCGCTAAACTAGTGAATAAACCGGTGTACTTGCTTCTCTCGAAAACAAAACGGAGCAAAAATGAATGATTAGAGATAGCAAGTTACATGAAGAAACAGACCAATCTGCAAAAACAGAACCTGCCAAAATACAATCATGCCCTGAATGTGGCAGCACCCGACTTATGCGCGATTATGAATGCGCCGAAATAGTATGCATGGACTGCGGTTTCGTAGTAGCAGCCAAAATAGCTGACCGAGGACCAGAATGGAGAGCCTTCGATGATGAGCAAAGGTCAAAGCGAACCAGAGTTGGAGCACCCTTAACATACACAATCCACGATAAAGGTTTATCAACAACCATCGATTGGCATGACCGAGACATTTATGGTAAAAGCCTCTCGCCTGGACAGAAAGCGCAAGTTTATCGTCTCAGGAAATGGCAAAGGCGCATCAGAGTTTCAGACGCCACAGAACGCAACTTGGCATTTGCCCTCTCTGAAATAACAAAGATTTCGAATAACTTGAATCTTCCAAAAAACATTCTGGAAACAGCCTCAGTAATTTACCGAAAAGCAGTAAAAGAACGCCTAATCCGAGGCAGGTCAATTCAGGGTGTTACTTCAGCAGCGATTTACTTGGCATGCAGGCAATGTGGCTTACCTCGAACTTTAGATGAAATTGCTCAGTCGTCAACTGTAAACAAGAAAGAAGTTGGCAGAAGCTACCGTTTCTTAATCAGAGAACTAAACTATTCAATTCCACCACTTAGACCAAGCCAGTACATAACAAAGTTTTCTAATCAACTGACGATGCAGGGAAAAGTTGAAGAAATCGCCCACAAAATCTTAGCAGCAGCAAAAGAACTTAAACTCACGTCAGGCAGAGGACCAACCGGAATTGCGGCGGCAGCAAGTTACGTCGCATCTGTTTTGACGGGTGAGCGGAAGACTCAGAGGGAAATCGCCGAGATTGCGCAGGTGACTGAGGTTACTATTCGGAACAGGTACAAGGAACTTGTTGAACGGTTAATGTTCCAAATAAGCATCTAATAGCCACTTTTCCCATTTTTATTTTAAGCAAGGGTTTAGACAGATGGCTAAGTCCAGCAAAAAAACTTCAGAAGCATCCAAAAATAAGAAGAGCTAATTGAAAAGCTTAAGGAAATACAGTTAGGGCTTAAACAAAATTTAGCTGATCTACAGCAGAAACTGGAAACGCTTGATTCAGAGCCTGAATTGTTAAGTAGCCTTGAGAGCGCCAAGAAAGATGCAGAATCAAGAGCCAGCGACCTTGAAGCGGAAGTAAAGCGGCTCCGAGAAGAGCTTAAAGCCATTAAAGAGTTGTTAGGCTTAAATGTAGAGAAGAAATAACCCTGTTAATTCTCAATTAAACACAGTTATTTTTTTAAGCATCACTAGTAGCTTACCTAAATGTATGCCCTATAAATTTACTTTCGACCTGTCAAAGGTTCCGCTTTTCTTCTTCACTGAAATTGCGACGGTAAGTTACCAGAAGGGCATGCATAAAACAGTAATTAAAAAATTACAAGAAATCATTTTAAGATTTAGAATACAAGAAGCCACTGGACTAAATCTTTCTGATGCCATAGTTTTGCTTCAGGATTTAATTGATTTACAAGCAGTAAACATGATTGAGCGAGGCAAATTCTTGCAGACCAAGAAAAGAGCCCTTTTTCTGCCTCACTGCTCAAGAAAATACTTAGATGGCCGCTGCAAAGCAGTTTTTGACTCAAATATTCCGTCCTACACATGTGCTCACTGTTCAGAAGACTGCTTAGTTAACCAATCTGACCGCTTAGCCCGAAAAAAAGGTTATGATGTTTACGTGGTGCCAGGCGGTTCCTGTATTCCTAAGATTCTGAAAAACACACAGGTACGAAGGCGTAGTGGGAGTTGCATGCGGAGAAGAAATCAAAATGTTAGGGCCACTTTTGAACAGTATGAATGTGGCTGGGCAAGCTATACCGTTGATAAAGAATGGCTGTGCAAACACTATTTTTAACATGGAAACTCTCGTAAAAGTGCTCTAATCTGGTAACATACGGCTTAAGCGAAAGTTTCGGTCTAGCAAAGCCATATAATTTTAACCAGCCAAGTATAGCTTGATGTAAATTGCCAAAAGCAAAAACAAAAAATTATTGCAGAATCGAAAAATGCCCAAAATCTGGCTTATATTCGCAGTAGAAAAGTAACTATGTTAACCAGAAAACAAAATAAAAGAAAATGGTTTACTTTACTATTTCTCGTTTCTTCCAGCGCAGGTTCTTGCCTTTGCATTTTCTGCATTTTACTGCTGTTTCAGCGTTGCGTGCGCCGCAGTCTCTGCAGATTTTCATGTACAACCTGTGCTTTTGCGCTATGGCCTTTTTGACTGGATCTAATATTGGCATTTTATTGTTAACCTTCCATTTTGGCTAAGTCTTTGATGGTTAAGTATCAAATATACCTTTTGTCTTAACTTTATAATTTACGGGGAAACTAGTCCTTTTGGAAAAGCGTTTTAATCAACATTATAACACTCATGGGTTTTGCAGTCACTGGTGCTGCAGCATGTACAATGGTTCAATTTTGCTCTGGATGTCTCATGCTTGCCTATTATTGCGGCCTTAGCGTAATCCATCCGCTTGCAAGAAGGCGCAAAATTTCTAGCTGAAGACGCGGGAATCGCCTTGAGATGCCTATTTAATTTCCTCGATTGTGACATAGGAGCGTGTATCTTCGATTCCGTCTATGTTGTAGAGTTTCTTTAGAATTTCGTCGAGGTTATCGCGTTCAACAATTATTAATGCGTCTACTTCGCCAGCGATGCGAAAAGCTCTGGAAACGGCAAGGTCACGAATTTGTTCGTAGACATGTATTCGTTTGATTGGTGAAATTTTAAGCAGAATAAAGGCTGGAGTTGTGGATATGCCCAGAGCATTCAATCCTTTATCAGTAACATCTATGAAGCCTCTGCCAGTGCGAATGTAACCGCGGTTTTTTAGTTTGCGTAAATGAACGTTTAACGCTTGCCTACTTACTCCTAATTGGCTTGATAACTCGTCTTGTTTAATTCTCAGAGTGTAGGTGTTTGTGGATTTTCCTTTCTCATAAAGTGTTTTTAAGAGTTGAATTGAACGTTTAGTTAATGGTTCCAAATTGGTCACTTATGTCTATGTTTTGTTAAGTTAAACCTTTACAATAGTGAGGGTTGCTTAAGAATTTGATGCTACCGAACCCGTCAAAAACAAGTCGACAATCTGACAAAATGTAACTCCCTCTGACACTTTAGGGCTTCCTTATTTGCAAGATACTTAGTTTTGGGTTCCTGAATAGGGTTAGGCGCTTTTTAGAAGCATCAAAGGTGCGCTTGTATTTTTTGGAAATAAACTGTGGCAATAGATAAACAAAAACAGCGCTCCGAAACTAGTGCGTAGCAATTTGCAAATACCCAGACAGAACATTGAACCTTCACCACAATGTATTTATTTTGAAAAAAATCTTACTGAAGCCACTTAAAAAGTAAACTAGGAGTGAAGCGAAGGCGTGACGTGAGGCCAGCGCAGTCTTAATCGGAAAAAAACCAATAATGAACTATGTACTCGCTTGCATCACTTTCTTTCATGGCGGAGCAAAAGAAGTAAGCATAAAAGCGCGCGGAAGATCCATCAGCCGAGCAATAGACGTAGCTGAAGTTGTTAGGCACAGATTCCTCCCAGACGCAAAAATCAAAAGCATCAGCATCGGAACAGACCAACTATTACCTCAAGAGGAAGGCGACGCAGCGATTAACGTGAGCACGATAGAAATAACCTTGATAAGATAAATCACGCAGTAGCTAAACTCCTACTTTGCAGGAAAAACGACATACAAATGAAAACTGAACTTTGCAGTTTCTGCTTAAAAAGTGGCATTCTATGCCAAAAATGTTCAGCTAAAGTGAAAGCTGGCGAAATCAGTCAGTTAGATCTAAAAATAGCTCGTTTACTGCTCTCTTTGGAAGAGAAATATCCTTCCCTGCAAAACGTCTGTTTCTACAAAGCAGTTGAGGTAGAAAAAACTTTAGCCATCATCGTTGGGCATGGGGATGTGCCGAAGACTTTTAGGTTACAGCGGCAAAATCATTAAAGCTTTAGGCGATGAAACTGGCAAAAATGTTACGCGTTTTAGAGTATGGGGTTGATGACCGCAAATTCCTTGAAGACCTGTTCATACCCTTCAGTATATTGACAATCAACACGATTTGGCTTCCAGACGGAACAACTGAAACCAGAGTTATCTTGAAGCGGAAACGTGGCGCACAGTTGCCTTTTGACCTTAAGGCTTTAAAGGAAATCGCCAGTAAAGTACGTAAAATGTCCTTACGCGTAGAAATCGCAGATTAAGGATTGGCGAAGAAACCATGAACTTGGACTCTTTTGGTGACTGGACCAGAACTCACTATACAAGCAAAGTGACGCCGGAAATTGACGGTCAAGAAGTTACTCTTTTCGGTTGGGTTCAGGAAATCCGAGATTTAGGCGGCATCCGCTTCATTATACTTCAAGACCGAGAAGGAACCATCCAAATAACCATTCCTAAAAAACGAATCTTGCCTGAAGTTTTAGCCAAGTCAGACCTTGCTGCAGAAAAGATTCAGTTTGGCAGTTCGGGGAACAGTTAAGAAAACAAACATGACGCCAAGAGGCATAGAAGTAATCCCAAGTGCAATCAAAATCTTAAGCGCAGCCGCTGAACAGTTGCCCATCGATATAACGGGGAAAACGCCAGCCAACATAGAGGCACGCTTAGACGCAAGAGCGCTTGATCTTTGCCAAGAGAAAACCTTAGCTGCCTTCAAAATCCAGCATACCGCCCTTGAGGCAATTCGGAGCTTTTTGTTTGAGAAGGGTTTTTTGGAGGTTCATACGCCTCGGATTATTGCTTCTGCAACTGAAGGGGGCGCGGAGCTTTTCACTGTGGATTATTTTGGTCAAAAAGCGTATCTTGCTCAGAGTCCGCAGCTCTACAAGGAGGAGTTGACGTTTAGTTTTGAGAAGGTTTTTGAGGTTGGGCCTTTCTTTAGGGCAGAGGAATCGCATACTCGCAGGCACCTGAGCGAGTTCACTTCCGTCGACATGGAGGAGGCTTTTGCGGATGCTGAGGACGTCATGCAGCTGCTTGAGCAGGTCATACACCACGCCTGCGTTACGGTGAGGGAGAAGTGCGGCGGCGAGCTTTCGGTGCTTAAGTACAAGTTTGAGGTGCCTGAGGTTCCGTTTAAACGTTTAACCTACACCCAGGTTCTGGAGGACCTTAAAGGGCAGGGCGTCGCGATTCCTTGGGGCGAAGACATCCCGACGGAAGCCTTCCGAGAACTTGGCAAACTCTACCCGTTCTTCTACTTCATAACCGACTGGCCCACCCATGCAAAAGCCTTCTACATTAAACCGCGGGAGGACAAGCCTGAAGTCTGCGAAGGCTTCGATTTAATGTGGCGCTACATCGAGTTGGTGTCGGGTGGAACGAGAATTTCCCAAAAAGACCAGCTTATAGAAAGGATGAAGGAGAAAGGATTGAACCCTGAATCGTTCAAGAATCACCTGCAAGCCTTCGACTACGGCATGCCCCCGCACGCTGGATGGGGTCAATTGGGCTTGAACGTTTAACGATGATTTTGACTGGTAAAAAGAACATCCGAGAAGTGACACTTTACCCGCGCGACCGAGTCAGATTAACACCGTAACCGTTTTTTCTCTCGCTATTTATTGGCTGAATTTTGTTGTAAATAGTAGGGAGGGGGGTCAGGATGCATGGCTTTTCTGCTTTTTGTGGCTGATTTTTTGTACAAATAGTAGGTAGGTCTATAGGTAGGTAGCGTTTTTAGTCAGGGCTTGTTTTGGGTTGATTTTTTGGTTTAGGGCTTATTTTGGGTTTAGGTTGAATTATGAAAAAGGCAAAAAAGACAGAAAATCTGCAGGCGCCTCGGTTTTACGTTTACCAAGTATTCACACGAGACCCTTTCACTAAGAATCAAGCGGCTCCCCAAATTATACCATCGGTATAATACCAAATGGTATAATACCGTTTGGTAACATTTTTTGGGCAAAACAGCGGCAGCAGACCATTGGGTACCTGCAGAATTAAACCGAAAAGCTTTCGCAGGTTAAATCCCTGTGTGCAGAAGATTATTATAATCAATTATGGGTAGTTATAAGTGATATATAATGAAGGACGCTACTACGATACAACTCAAGAAATCCGTAGTTAAGGAGCTAAAAAGCATCAGAAAGTACCCGAGAGAAACCTATAACGAAATCATCTCTGACCTAATAAAAAATGCCAAAGCCCCCAAAAAAAGCAGGCAATACGACGAGTTTATCCATAAGATTCAGCAAGCGAAAATGAAGGAATTATGGGATAACGAGGAGGATGAGGCTTGGGAAGATGCTTAAAGCTGGAGACGTTATAGTTGCGCGTTTGCAATTTACCGACATCGCTGAAGTGAAAACTAGGCCAGCAGTAGTGCTGTTCGAAGAGCTAGGGAACGTTGTGGTAGCTGGCGTGACTAGCAATCTAAAGATGAAGGGAATACCGCTGTCAAAGAGTGAAGGCGCCTTAAAAGAAAGCGTCATAAAATTAAACTACATCTTCACTATTTCGGATGAAATGGTTTCCAAAGTCCTCTTTCATTTAAGTAAAGATAAAAAGCGTCTCGTATTCGATGAACTCAGCAAAAAACTTGATGGGCTGAAGACATAATTATTAACTCTTGGAGGCACGCACGTCTGTCAAATAGAGACGTCTTTCAAGGATTTTAAAATTGATAAAAAATGGTAAATGCAGCTTGATATTTGGAGATTTAGCTTTTCGATTCTTTCAGCAGCTCGGATAGGTATTGGTTGACTGTTTTTCCCTGTTTTTTCGCGACTCGTTTGATGGCGTTGTTTACGCCTGTGGAGTACTGCACCGCCTTCTTCGGCTTATCCACCACCGAGCTGGGCACGCCCGCGTTCAACGCGACTTTTCGCAGCACAAGCTTTCGCAGCGTGTCAGCTTTTTGCTCCATTTTGCACTCAATCGGCAAACTTAGGGCAAACTCTGCAAGCTCAAACGATGCAAACGGCAAACGCAGTTCCACATCATGGAAACCCGTGATTTTGAGGTCACGTTCAAGGTTGCTCTCATGAATCCTAACCACATCGTTGAACATTGTTTTTCGGACGGCTTCGCTTCCGTCTTTGCAGTACTCGTTGACGTAGCGCTGGTAGCCCCCGAAAAGTTCATCGGCACCCTGCCCAGCCAACATCACGCGATAACCTGCCTCAGAGGCTTCTTCTGCCGCCCAGTAAAACGGCAAGCCAACGCTGGCTTTAATTGGGTCAGATTCCTCAATCAGCGCCACCGCTTTTGGCAACGTGTTTTCCACGTCAGAATCCTTGAACAAATGCACCTGCAGAGGCAGGTTCAATTTGTCTGATGCGTCAATGGCTTCTTCTGTTTCCGCTTGGTTTTCCATGCTTACATGCAGCAAGTTAACTTTCACCCCAAACTTACTTGCCAAATAAGCCACTAAACTGCTGTCTAAGCCTCCTGAAAACGCGACAGCGACCTCCTTCACGCCATGTATGCGCCTTCGGATTGATTCTTCAAGAAGCGCCTGAAGCCTCACTGCCGCCTCATCCAACGTGGTCGGCGTAGGCTCTGCAAAAGTCAGCGTCTTGACGGGTTTAAACTGGAAGCCCTCACGACTTAGAAACGCTATGTTGCCAGGCGGAAAAGAGGCAGGGTTTTCTATTCCCAGCATCCAGAGGGCTTTTCGAGTTGTGGCAACGGCGGCAACGTTTTGGTTTTCGCCGAAGTAGAGCGGTTGAACTCCCACTGGGTCTCTTCCAGCCCCAATCCAGCCGTCCTTGACCATCAGAAACGAATAATCCCCGTCCGCCTGTGCGATTAGTGTTTGCAGGAGGGCTTCGCAGTGGAGCGGTTCCTTGGCAACCTGTTCCAAAACGGCGGCTTTCGGCAGAGGCGCGTAGACTCTTCCTTCAAAAACAAGCGCGGAGTCATCCAACTGCAAAAACTCGTAGCCTGCCGATTTAGGTTTCGAGGACACGTAGCCAATCATAGTTGATGAAACTAAGCCTTGCCTGCTCATGATGTCAAGGTTTTTATCTAAAAGACTCTTCGTCGGGGAAACTAACCCAAAATGCGAACTCCTCACATCACCGAGCCCTTGGAGCAATTCAAGAACCCGCCCAACCACGTTATTGCGCTGCTTATCCAAAACTGCAACAGTTACTTTCATGCCATACACACTCAACACACAATACATTCTGCAATAGTATTGGTCAAACATTAATGTTTAATGATTTTCGCTGTATTCTACCAGCGACTTGTTGAGCATTGGGTAATTTTCTCTTATAAACTAATAGCTACATCTAACCAAGCACAAAGCTTATAACTATACTGTAACAATATCTGTTACAGATGAAATATGAGCACAGTAACAAATACCAATATTAGAGTAGGGCCTGGAGTTTACATGGCGTTAAAAGAAAGTGCAGAGAAAACTGGTTTGACTATCGGAACATGCGCTAATCTATTGATGCTTATCACGATATACAACACTGACAAAAACCTATCTTCATATCGACCAGAGACACAGAAAGCCTTGACTGCTGATATACTCGCGGCTTTAAGTGAAATCTTCAAAGTGGCAAGCTTGGAAACCATCAAAGATACCAATCTCGCTGACTTCTACAAGAAACTGCTTGGTCAAACGAAGCCTTGACTTTACAAAACATCCGAGTAACGACAGTACCCCAAGGCAGATGGATGCCCAAACGTGGTTACACCCTATTTCGTCGAATATGGTGAGCATGTTGGGTCGTTCATCCAAAGTTCCCTGCTTTAGGGGCTGTCTTACGTCAACATAAACAGCAGGTAGTCTGATTATTGACAAATCTCCACTTCTCACGCAGAAAATTGATATTCCCATAAGGTTTTAAGTAATTACATAGGAAAAAGGAATAGCATGAAGAACAAGGGGTTGGTTGCCGCAATTGAGTGTTTGTTGATAGCGGCGGTCATTATAGGTATTGGTATAGTTCCTACGACCAAACCTGTATCTAAAGAACAAATATTAGGCAATCAAACGGCCGCATCTTTTGTTAATTTCACACTTGCATCTAACAACAATCTAACGGTTATCTTCAATGTAAGTGGTAACTACACAATTACCAATTCTACGACGCTTAAAATAGTGAACGAAACAGGCTCAATTGATTATTATGGACAGATTAACGATTTTCCGTTTGCAGTTCAATCATTAAACAACACTGGAAAATATATGGCAATTTTCCAACCGATGCAGATTACAAATTCAACAACATTAACGGCGAATAATATAGTAGACATTTTACAATTAGATTTTCCTTTAATTAATATTGCATTCGTAGGCATCTTTTTTATGGGTGCAAGCTTAATTTTTTTCGCTTGGCGTATCAATGAGGACATAATCAAAAGTTTAAAAAATGAAACCTTCAAAAACGGCAAAGAGCTAAAAAAACCCTTTTTTAAATTCACCTTTTCCACAAAATTCTCTTTCCTCTTTTTTTTCCTATTCACCTTTCTTTTAGTGTTTGTAAGTAATATCATTGTCTTTACCTTTCTGTTACATATTAATCCATTAATTTCAATTGGCGAATTGTTGAGCGTATCAACAAGCTTGGTAATAACTTTTGTCATTTTTGCATTTTGCCGAAGGGCTATGAAGTCTTTGATACAAATCGATGTTAGAACATGCTTTAACAAAATTGTTGCCATTCAGGACTTAGCTGATATAGCAAACTACACTTATATCGGCATTTTTATTTACATTATTTCATTATTTATTTTCTCGTACTCAACATCGTCCTATTTCCTGTTTTTCCCAATTTACGCTTTTGTCGTAACACTTGCTATGATTCATAGTTTTTTTAATATTTTTAACAGCATGCTCACCAAAGAAGGCAATATTATCGTTTGTTTGTCTGATTTTATTGAAAAGTACGAGAAAAAAGGTTGTGATACCCAATTTAAACCACTTAACAAAGCCTCAAAACTACTAACAGAACTGATAAAACCTTATAATTTGACCCTCGCTGAGGCTTCAATTACTGCCGCCCTCAGTTACCAAATATTGGTGAAGAAGGACACCGCTAAGATTAGGAAATTGATTAGCCATGCAGAGGAAACTCCAATTAATTACGACAAATTATTGCCCTTAATACAAGTCATATCATCGCAAGGTAAAATGCTTGATTCAAAAGGACTTAAGGGATTGCCGTCATTTTCTGAAAGGGCAAAAGAATATTTGCTCAAAATTGGTCCACCAATCTCTTTAATTTCGGTAATTTTTGGAATTTTCAAATATTTAACGGGAACACATTAATTTTTCCGAAAAAGACTTGCGAGTTAACCAGTACATTAATGTAACAATGTTATGTTTTTTCGACACCGAATACTTCGAACTTCGCCCAAGACTTCGAAGACCTTAAGCTATCAGCTTAAATCCGTTGCTTCGCTGTTTTCTCGACATTTTTATGGGAAAATCATGGAAGAATACGAGGAAGCGAAGAATAAGCAACCGCAAAAGTGCATCTTTTTTTTACTATCTGATAACCACTTTCAAGCCCTAAAAGAGGCAATCGAACGCATGGACCCCCTAATACCGACTCGACTGCTAACGGCTATTATTTTTTTAGACGTTGATTAATATATATCACACGGTCCCCTCTTGCGTCTCTGCACTAACAATTACCAATAGACTTACTCATTTTTGTGAAAAGTTAAAACAAAGGGTGTGTTTTGTGAGTTTTTACGGACAAAACATTAATCTTTAATCTGTATATCCCTAGCCTTTGAGGAACACCACTTGCCAATCTTACCCATCGATACTGGCCGTTATGGAACGCCAGAGATGCTCAAAATCTTTGAAGAAGAAAACCGCGTTCAAAAACTGCTTGATGTTGAAGCCGCCTTAGCTTTGGCACACGCTGAAGTCGGCAATATTCCACGGAAAGACGCGGAAAAAATCGCCGCCATGGCAAACGTCAAGTACGTTAAGGTTGAGCGTGTAAAAGCGATTGAAAAAGAAATAAAGCATGATATTGCCTCGCTGGTTCGTGCGCTCTCCGAGGTCTGCGGGTCAAGCGGCGCCTACGTGCATTTGGGCGCAACTAGCTATGACATCGTAGACACTGCCAATGCGTTGCAGCTAAAGGATGCTTTAGGGCTTATCGAGAAAAAGCTAGCCGATTTAAAGGATATTTTGAAGAAGCAGGCGGCTCGGCATAAAGGAACGGTTATGATTGGCAGGACCCATGGGCAGCACGCTTTGCCGATTACTTTAGGCTTCAAGTTTGCGGTCTGGGGCTACGAAGTTAACAGGCACATTGAACGGCTCGGCGAGTGCAAAAAACGGGTCGTAGTCGGGAAAATAAGCGGAGCAGTTGGAACGCAAGCTAGTTTAGGTGATCATGCCGAGCAGATTCAGGAGCTTGTAATGAAACGGCTCGATTTGCCCGCCGCGGAGATTTCAACGCAGATTGTCCAGAGAGACCGCTACGCTGAACTGGTATGCATTTACGCGATGGTTGCTTCTTCAATGGAGAACTTCGCAACGGAAATACGTGAGCTCCAAAGACCCGAAATCGCAGAAGTCTTCGAGGCGTTTGAAGCAAGCAAGCAGGTCGGCAGCTCAACCATGCCTCACAAGCAGAACCCTGAGACATGCGAACGCGTCTGCGGTTTAGCCCGAATCGTCCGAAGCCTCAGCACTCCAGCGTTGGAAGACATGGTCACGTGGCATGAGAGGGACCTGACACAGTCGTCGGCTGAGCGGTTCATTCTGCCCGAATCAAACATTCTTCTGGACTACATGCTTGGCTTGATGTGCAATATTGTCGCTAACCTGCGGGTAGATAGCCAGCGGATGCTGCAGAACCTGAGCCTAACGCAGGGGCGAGCGATGTCTGAAGCCATCATGATGGCGTTGACAAAGAAGGGCGTGGATAGGCAAGAAGCACACGAGTTACTGAGGAAACTAACAATCCAAAGCGCATTGGAAAAGCGGGACTTCAAGCAAATTCTGCTAGAAGACAAATTGGTAACTAGCAAACTGAGCGAAAAAGTGATAGACGCGGCATTAAACCCCAAGAACTATTTGGGCACGGCAGTTAAGCAAGCGGAAAAGTTTGCCAAAAGCTAAGCGCATCTTACTTAAGCGAACCTGTGTCAGATTATGGCTCTTGTGTTTTCCATTTTCCCCAAGCTTGGCTTATGGATGCTTTAATTTCCACTAGTTCTTCATCGTTTACTTCCCATGAACCTGCTAAATCCGTAATTTTTGTTCCTTTTTTTCCCTTATTTATCAGGTGCTTCAATGCTTCCTCTATTGAGACTGGCCTTTTCAGTTTGACTTCCAGTTCGCCAGCGATTGCGCTTAATTTGGCGTAGGTTTCTTTTCTGACTTTGATTGTCTTGAATTCAGTCATGCCGTCACTTGCAATAAAGTAGTTTAAATGTACCTATTAGACTTGCGGGGAATCATAAACCCGCTGATAAACCGAGTTTTCGCTTGTGCTTTGCTCTTTCTCACAATCGACCCCACGCTTTACTGTATCATCCAGATAGCTGCGAGGTTAGAGACTTAAAAATCGCCTAGTGCCTTCTGCTTAAATTCTTGTTCGCTGCCAAGTTTTTCCCATGTGTCTTTTTTTACGAAGCCGCCTACTTGCTCCTTGATTTTCTTAGCCAGTCTTGGACCGATAAGCGGCAAATTAGTTAACTCCTCAACTGATGCGTGCTTTATGTCTTCGATGGTTTGGTAGCCTGCGTTATACATTATGCGTCCGCGGACTCTGCCGACGCCTTCCAGCCGCACGATGGGCAGAAGCTCCTTCTTTATACCTTTAGAAACTCGCTCCACCAATTCGTTGGTGAGTGGCAAAACGTCTTTTTCTTTGAAGAGCTGAGCCAACTCGTCGGTGGCGTGGAGCAGCCATTTGGCATTCTCAATGGTTCGGTACAAGTCGCCTGGCTGCACATTAAATTGCTCAATGAGTTTTTCCTCGCTGACTTCCTCAATCCAGCTCTTCATCACCAGCGCCGTTTTGATTTCGCCAAGAAAACTCTCGTATGAAACGCGGTCATCCCACTCGTTAGGGGCCTCAGTGAACAGCTCGTCTCTGTGCTCTTCAAGCGAAACCCCCAGCCGATCGCATTCCCGCGCGTAGGGTCTCATGACGGGTCCCATGTCAGGGGTATGAGAAATCAGGTGCAGCAACCCAAAATCTGTCAGGTTGGCAGGCTTGTTTTTTAGGGCGTCGCGGATTACTACGGCGGAGAGCGGGTCAATGTAGAGTTCGCTTACTCTTTTCCCGAATTTTGTAGCGTAAATGTCGTCTCCGAGTACGTCGATCATTTGCTCGTCGTAGAGGTACTTGAGGATTTTTCCGATGATGCTTTTGATTGCTTTCACTTCGTATTGGTAGGCGTAGAAGGTTTTGCCGAAGAACTCGTAAACCCCATTTTCGGAGTGCGCAAAATCCGACGCGACAGTTGCCAACACGTGCCCGCGGATTATTTTTTCAACCCCCAGCCTTGACCAAATCCGCTCGGGCTTAGCTAAAACGTAGCCATCCATCAAATAGTCGGCTTCATCTGAGGTTTTGGCGATGAGGATTGATTCGCCGAATTTGTCGTATTTTGGCCGCCCAGCTCTGCCTGCCATCTGCTTATACTCCAGCACGCTGATGGGGTAGTTGCCGTAGCCTGGCTCGAAGCGCCTGTAATCTTGAATGATGACTGTTCGCGCGGGCAGGTTAACGCCGAACGCCAGCGTAGGCGTGGCGGTTAACACTTTGATTTTTCCCTCCTTAAACGAATCCTCAATCAACTTGCGATGTGCCCCTGCTAAGCCCGCGTGGTGGAAAGCGGCGCCGCACCTGACAAGCTCGGCTAATGTGTCGCTGATTTGGGTTCGCTCACCCGCGGAGAGGATTTTTTCTGCTTCATGCCCCAGCGCCCGCTTCATAGGCTTGGATAGTGCTTCTCCTGTGTATTGGGCGATGGTTTTGGCGGCTGAAACCGAGTTTTTTCTTGTGGAAGCAAAAACAAGGGCTTGCCCGCCAGTTTTCAGGGTGTTTAGAATCAGGTTTACGGTTGGGTAACGGGTTTTCTTCTCGATTTTTCTTGCGTCACCGTCTTTGTACTGGATTTCCTCGTTTAAAATCACGCCTTCCTTAAGGCTGACGGGACGCCACTCCGTCACGATGAAGCTGGCTTTCAGCCAATCAGCGATTTCGTCCACGTTGTTTATGGTGGCGCTCAAAGCTAAAACCTGAATGTCAGGATTAACCTGCAGCAGCCTAGCCAACACCACTTCAAGGGTTGGACCGCGCCCCGCATCGTTCAAAAGGTGAATCTCATCCGCCACAACCAGCGAGATGTCGTCCATCCATTTGGCGCGGTGCCGCAGAAGCGAATCGGCTTTCTCGTTGGTCGTAATTATGACATCGTACCGTTCGAGCCAGTTGTCGGCGGTGTCAAAGTCGCCTGTGCTGATGCCCACAGAAACTTTTCTACCATCGGGTTTTCTGATAGATGTGTATTTTTTGAATTCCTCAAATTTTTCGCTTGCCAGCGCTCGGAGCGGTGAGAGGTAAATTACTTTGCCGTTCTTCTCCAGCACGTGCTTGAGTGCGCAGAGTTCGGCGATCAAAGTTTTGCCTGAAGCGGTTGGGCTGGCTAAAACGATGTTTTTGCCGTCCAGCACTCCTGCCCGTATGGTTTCTTCTTGAGGCGGAAACAGCTCCGCAATCCCCGACTTAAGCAGTATCTCCTTTACTGGTTCTGGAACGGGTAACTCTGCAATCTTCAAAGCTTTCGCCAACAATTTTAGTTATTAATGTGCTGGGTTATTAGAGTTTTTTAGTAACTTGACAGGTTTTACCTTTTGACTTGTGTGTTCTATTGGGAACGCAATTTAAGTCCAAATAACAACAAAAAACACCTTCCTACAACAAACTGTTGCTTTCTGCTTTTTTTGGGCTATCTCGGATACGCTAATGCTCTCTTTTGACTATACCCCCTTATATAAAACGGAAATAGGTTCTGTTACTTCTTTGTCGGATTGATTGCGCTGTTACCTTTCATCGGATCATATTTTTAGAACCCTTTAAAAAATAATCAAGCAGTTTTCCTTGAGGTATTGAAAGATTTTCCTGAACCTTAGGATTAGGGCGGAAGTCCATCGATTTGTTTCTCCAGTACCAAAGCCCAACACCGCTTAAAATTCTAAATTGTGCATCTTTATTTGTGAAATAGTTTCCATGCCCTTCTGGTTCAATGTTTGTGCTTGTCGAGCGAAAGGAACCCAAAATAGTGATTTTGCTATGATAATCAGAAAGTATGCATCCAAATCTAAGGTTGACACAAGGGGCGGGGCAATCATATCTGGACAAAATATGACAACCAATGGCTGGCTAATTTTGCACCTTTTATATTTATCAAGTTCTTTGCAAAGCGGGTTTTTGACTCTTCTTATTTCGTCATAATCAAAACACATGTTTGACTTTCTTCCTTTTTTAGCTTCTAAACTCTCATGCAAAGTCTTTATTTCGACAATAACGTTTTCGTTAGTAATCACTATATTAGGAGTGATAGTGTTACCATCATCAGTTAATTCACCTTCAAAATCGACTTCAAATCCAGCATCCATTAAGGAACAACCAACTTCAAGTTCGTAAAATGTATCAATAAATTGACTTCTTTGAAAGTTTCTTAATTTATCGACAAGAACTTTTTGGTCTGATAAAAGCGGAACTACTTTCTCCAAATAGGCATCCAAACGTCCTAAGAAGGATTTTTTCTTTGCTATCTTCAGGCTTTGTTATCCACTTATGATAAAAGTGGTTTTGGCAAGTTACAAGCCAATCTTCACCAAGTAAGCGTACCAAATTTTGATAAGGCAAACTAGATACCAGCATCCAACCGAATTCCTGTTGTTGTTTGTAGTATTTTTCTTTTGAGGTTGATTGATTTGAGTTATGGTGTTCGCGGTGGAGGCGGAAATAGGTTCTGTGAAGTTGTCGGTTGATTTTGGGTTCATGTGAAAATTCGGTTGATGGCATTGCTGAAAGTAAATTAAGCCTGAAAATATTAAATATCCTTTGAGTCAATAGAGGGTAACTATGTGTGAAAGACTTCCTTTGTCAAAAACTGAGCTTAAGATGATGTTTCTAAGAGTCTTATATGAAATCAAGTATGGTGGCAAGATGCATGATTATTCCAATAACATAGACTCTATTGTTCAAGATTGGATAAACATAAGGTTCAACATCAAAATTACAGATCAAGAAAGACAGCTAGCAAATGAAGCTATTCAAGATTTGAAGACATCGGGTTTTATAGTCAGAGATTCAGGTCAACATGACGATGTTTTCCAAGTGCTGACAAAGAGAGGCAAAGATCTAGTAGAAAAACAACAAGACCCAGATGCTTATGCTTTGAGATTAGAACAAGTTTTGAAAAATCCTGAACTCTTGTCGGTTTGCGTAGATTCTTTTAACAAAGGCGATTATGAAATTGCTATTTTCAAAGCATTTAGATTTGTAGAAGAAAGAGTAAGAGAAACAGCCCATTTAGACGCAAAAGATATAGGCATAGAGTTAATGAACAGAGCATTCAGCCCAACAACAGGAAAACTGATTATTACTACTTGTGCTGTGCCTGCAGAGCAAGAAGGGGTTCAAAGCCTATTCAGAGGAGCAATTAGTGAGTTCAAGAATCCCAGTAGCCACAGGACAGTTAATTACGATGATAGACACATTGCAATACAGACGATAACTTTTGCTGAACTATTGATAGGTATTCTCTCAAAAGCCAAATTGAGACCATAGTGGACTTAAATGAAGTAATACGAGACTATTTATCGTAGAAAAAGTGTTTAGTCAGGTGTTCTAACTGACATTATGCCGTTTAGGCTTGCGTTTTGAATAAGAGTTTCCACTTGTTTTCCCCTTCTATATTTATTCCGCATGCTCTGCTCGATGTTTTTCTTTAATGCTTCATGTGGTTGTGGTTAGGTTTTTTTACTTGAACTAGAATACTAGGCAAGGGTGACGAGTTATCTGTCCCAAAATTTCAGGTAGGATACTGTATGGTTGAAAATGTGAAAGAACTCCTTAAACTCCACGAAGGCATAATACACGAAGTCTACTTAGACAACGAGAACTCCAGCATAGTTCCCCAAGAAGTAGTTGACGAGATGCTGCCTTACTTTAACAAGAAAGCCTACGGCAACCCGACGCTCACGCATAAGCCAGGCTGGGAAGCCTTCGAAGTCATAATGAATTGCTTCCAAAAAATCAGCAGAACCATGGGCGCAAAAAACCTGGAAGACATCACCTTCACGCCGGGCGAAACAGAAGCCAACAACCTAGCCATCATGGGTACATGCTTTGCGCAGAAAAGCAAGGGCAAAAAAATCGTCATATCCGAAATCGAACCAATCAACGTGCTGCAGGTGGCTGAGATGATGCAGAAATTCGGCTTCACAACCACTAAAATCCCAGTGAACCAGGAAGGATTCATCAACCTTGAAAAACTCAAAGAAGCCGTCGACAGCGAAACCATACTTGTCAGCGTTTCAGCCGTAAACAACGAAATTGGCACGGTGCAGCCGATTAAAGAAGCCGTTGACGTGGTTAAAGCCAAAAACCCCCAGGCACTCTTCCACACCGACGCCTCAGACGCTTACGGCAGAATCCCATTTAACGTGCAAAACCTAAACGTGGATTTAGCTACAGTCAGCAGCTACAAGATTTTGGGTCCACGCGGCATGGGCGCAATGTACATGCGCGACGGCGTAAACATGGAACGCATCTTAGAAGGGCAGATCGGAACACAGAAGCTTTGGCCCGGAGTAGAAAACACCCCGTTAATCGTAGGCTTCACGAAGGCTTCGGAGCTGGCGTTCCAGAACTTCGAATCAAACACAGCAAAAATGCGGATGCTGCGCGACAAACTTGTTGACGGCATATTCGCCGAGCTCAACGACCTGCGATTTAACGGTCCAAAAGGCGACAAGCGGTCACCGGACAACGCTAACGTCAGCATTCTGCGGGCTGAAGGCGAAGCATTAACCATCGAGTTGAGCCTCAAAGGCGTTTACGTTTCCAGCGGTAGCGCTTGCAGCCGAAGACTGCTTCAGCCAAGCCACGTTCTCGTTGCCATTGGACGCAGGTTCAGTGAAGCGCACGGCAGTATACTTATGAAGACTACGCGTTATCTTACAGAAGAGGATATAGCTTACGTTTTGGAAGTGTTACCTCCATCTGTGAACCGTATAAGAGGGATAGTTGGCTCAACAGGAGTGGATTAAATGTCGCGTATACCTTTACCTTACAACCCGAAAGTGATGGATTTATTTAGACACCCCAAGAACCTGGGAAAAATGGATGATGCCACAGTCGTGGCAGTAGCTGGAAACCCAGCTTGCGGAGACATGATAACCTTTTACCTGAAAATAACCGACAAAGACGTCATTGAGAAGGCAAGCTTCGAAAGCTACGGCTGCGCCGCTAACATCGCCACATCCAGCATAGTTACAGAGATGATTAAGGGCTTAAGCCTTGAGCAGGCTTGGCAAGATATAACGTGGAAGAAAGTGACGGAGGAAATCGGCGGCTTGCCCAGCGTCAAATTCCACTGCGGCGTCCTCGCGGTAGGCGCACTGAAACGCGCCATACGGCAATACTTCAAAGAGAAAGGCGTGGCAGCACCAAGCTGGCTGCCGGCGGAACACACTTTTGAAGAGAAGCAGGCGCTGGAAGAAGAAGAACTGGCAAAGATGCTGTCCAAGCGGCTAAAGACGGAAGAGAAGGCAGAGAAGTAATCGTGGACATTCAAGCGCTTCGCCAAGATTTTCCAATCCTAAAACGGCAAATCAACAATCATCCCCTAATCTACTTTGACAACGCTGCAACTACCCAGAAACCCCGCCAAGTAAATGCTGCAATGAACGACTTTTACGAAAACCATAACGGCAACGTACACCGCGCAGTCCACACGCTCTCATTGGAGGCAACGGATTACTATGAGAAGTCGCGGGAAAAAATCGCACGATTCATCCGCGCCAAAGAGCCCTCGGAGGTTGTTTTTGTCCGAGGAACCACTGAAGCCATCAACTTGGTCGCGTACTCGTTGGGGCTGAACGAAATAGGCGCGGGAGACGAGGTTTTGGTTTCTCTAATGGAGCATCACAGCAATATTGTTCCATGGGAAATCCTCTCTAAACTCAGAGGCTTCACACTGAAATACGCCAACGTAAACGCCGACGGCACGTTGGACTACGGCGATTTTGAAAGCAAATTTTCCAGAAAAACAAAGATTGCCTGCTTAAGCCACGTTTCAAACGTCACAGGCGTAATCAACGACGTGAAACGAGTCGCAAAGGCTGCACATGACAACGGCGCATTGATGCTTGTTGACGCTGCACAATCGGTGCCGCACATGTCGATTGATGTTCAGGATTTAGGCATGGATTTTCTGGCTTTTTCAGGGCACAAAATGCTTGGCCCCACAGGCATCGGGGTGCTTTACGGCAAAAAAGAGCTGCTTGAAAAGATGGCGCCTTTCCAGGGTGGCGGCGAGATGATTAGGGAAGTGGAGTTTAGCCAGGGGAAAGGCTGCAGCATAAGTTGGAATGACCCGCCGTGGAAGTTTGAAGCTGGCACCCCTAACATTGGCGGCGCCGTCGGCTTAGCTGAAGCCGTGAGGTATCTTGAGGCTTTGGGCATGGATGAGGTTCTGAGCCACGAGAAAGCGTTAACTAAGTATGCAGTTGAACGCATGCGGGAATGCAGCAAGGTTACGGTTCATGGCTCCCTTGACCTATCCAAGAAATGCGGCATAATACCCTTCAGCGTTAAAGACTTGTCATCGCATGATGTTGCACTTATCTGCGATAACTACGGAATAATGATCCGCAGCGGTTTCCACTGCGCCCAGCCTCTGCACCAGCAAATTCTGAAGCTTCACTCCTCTGACCGGGCAAGCTTCTACATTTACAACACACGCGAGGAAGTTGACCGCTTCGTTGAAGTTTTAAAGGAGATTGAGCAGCTCTAATGGCGACGGTTGAAGATTACGTGGCGCGGATTGAGGGAACATGCGGGGAAGAAAAAGACGTCATTGTAGTTTTCAAGTACGAGAAGAAGGATGAAGCCATCGCCCAGATTTTGAAGAAAGCCACATTGAAGAATACTATAGCGGGAATAATTTTTGAGTTAACCTTTCAGGGCGCTTCTTTTCGGCTGTACTCCAGCGGAAAAGCCATTTTCAGAAGCATAAAAAATAAGCAGGAACTCAACAGCCTCCTTGCCAATCTTCTACTTTAGGCGCTATTCAGGTTCAGTTTTTACTTGTTTGGCTGCGCGGTGTCTGAACCGCGTCTTATTTCTGCTCACCCAGTTTTGAACTGGAATAAGCGGACCTTTAAGCCACTGCGGCAAGGCATCTTTAAGCTCCCTGTGCAGTCCCAAGCGTACCGCGGCTCTGCCCCTCCATGTTAGAGGCATGTAGTAACGTGTTATCGGAAACTTGACAAACCCGTTGCTTTCCTTAAAACGATCAAGTGACGGATGGTTGCCTATTCTCCCGTACATAAGCCACCGCTCGCCCCTCGACGCGCAAACCTCAACCGCTTTGGCGAGGAGAGCGTTGTTTACGGCTTTGTCCCAGTGCTTTTGCAACGAAAGAATTTGGTAAATAGTAGCGACGTTGTCGCCGTGGACTATTTGGATGAAGCCTGCGAGCTCCTCCTGCAAGAACGCTCCGATGAAAACTGAGTTTGGAATTGACAAAACATTGGCTTTGACTGCTTCAACTGTGTCGCCGTAATGTACGAAAGCTCTATCCTGCCTGATCGGGGTCTCGTTAAAGATTTTCCTTATGCCTTCAGCCAGCTCCTCATTTGGCTGTACTACTTCTATTCTTATGCCGCTTTTGTCGGCTCGCCGAACCATGTTGCGGGTTTTCTTCCCAACGGCGTTCCACCAGTTTTCATAGTTTTTGATTTCCAGCAGCCCAACGTTATCTTCTACTCTTATCCAGGTGCCTGGGAGATTTGGGATTGGGCAACACCATTTTCTCTCAAGAAAAGTGAAAACATCAACCTCTCTTTCTCGCAGCTTTTCAATTAACAGAGGCGTTGGGTCAATGCTTCTTTCGTACTCTTGGACGTCGCGGGCTATTTTGGCGAAACCCTTCTTTTTTACTTGGAGGGTTTCAAGTTCTTTATCCGCGTCCAAAAGATTCTTCAGAACATCGTAATATGGTCCCCTGCCGTTTCTTTTCCCCGCTTTAAAGAGCCATTCGGGATGAACAGATAACACATAATCCTGTTTAATCCATTCTTCAGCCTGCTGTTTCGAGGCGTCAAACCCAACATTATAGCGTACCGTGTCTAAACTGCGGGTTGTAAAATCGTGAAAGGACTGTAGGGGGAAATCGCTGGGAACCTTGGCTTGCTGCTCGCCGATTTTTCGTCCCCACAGCAGCTGGGTAAATACCCGTGTGGTTCCATGAATGGTGTAGTACTTGACTGTTCGTCTGGTTTCGTTTTCTAAGATTTTCCATTCGCGGTAGGGGTTGACTGCAATGTGCAGGGCTACTTCATGTCTCTCAGGTCTGAGCAAGTCAAGCAGTTTTTTATCTGGGATTGTGTACGGGGTAAAGAACCAGTAAGCCATAACTTCTTTTGATGATTCGTTAATCATTTTGGCGATGACTCGGGCGTTTCTGAGGTAATCTTTGCTTTTTCTTTTTTTGATACCTAAGGCTATGTACAGAAAACTTTTGGTCCTCGATGCGTACGGGTAATCTACGTCGATTCTTAGCTTTATCATTGCTTCTTCATTTGCCAACTAAGGGGAAATGCTATTTTAGTTATAAACCCTCTGCCACAAACGGTTTGCTAGCATTTAACTGATTAACGTTTGCACGTGTGACCAGATGCAGTCTTGGAAAGCTTCAGGATTGAGAACTGCAATTTTGCCCCATAATTCCTTTCGCTTTCTTTCCCAGTCCACGCTTTCCTGTGCTGACTCCATGTATCTTACAATTTTTTCTTTCAAATCATCGTAGTTCTGCCATCGGAATTCTTCGGGAATAAACTCTTTCATTCCTCCACTGTTATGCACCAACGTCATGCATCCGCTTGCCAATGCTTCTACTGGTGCAATGCCGAAGTGTTCTCCCTCCATTAAATGCACGTAAACTCGAGAGTCATGAAGCATTTCAACTAAGTCAGCTCCAGGCAAGTTAGTCTTCAACGTGTAGTTCGGCGGCAGGTTTTCTTTGAATTTGTTAAACCAGCTTTTTTCTGCGTCGATTAATCCGCCGACACTTGCAAACTCATATGCTGGCAGGTCAGAGGCTAACTTTTTCATTATTTCGTGTTTTTTCACTGGAATAAAACGGGCAACATAAATTACTCTTTTACGCCGTTCCGAGAGGGGTTTGTCGAACCAGAAATTCCCCAAGTTAACAGGCGGGTAAACAACAATTGGGTCTTTTACGCCGTGTGATTTCCAGTAGCGTTCAATCACTTCTCGGGTGTAGTTGCTGTTGCAGAAAACCATGTCCAGTTTACTTACTCCCTGTTCAATCCATTTTTTAAACAGCCAGAGGTAAAGCCGCCTTCTCAGTCTTGCCCTGCCGTAGTCAAAGTGTATTTCTGGAAAGTGAACGTAAGCAATGTTTTTTTTGGCTTTAGTTAGGAACACAGGTTCAAACGGGGCAGATGACTGCGTCGAGAACAAGTAGTCGTATTCTAAGGTGCCTCTGTGCTTTTTCAGTAATTTTACAAATTGGCGGCGTCTCTTATAGATGGTGAATGGAGGCTTAACCTCGATTCTTTTCCCCATTGAACGAATAGCGACGCTTTTAGGAAAATCCTCGCCGACAATCTCCCGATATCGACTGGCTTCAAAATCGAAAGTTAACAATTCCACGTTTTGCCCGTGAGCGACTAAGGTTTTGATTACGTTGTGGCAGACTCTTTCGCCTCCGCCGTAAATGTCTAAGTATGGGTGAACTACAAGGAATTTTGCCAATTTCTTTTCGCCTATCTCCTGTTTTCTTGATTATTTAGTGTGGTTATTTTAGTTTAACCTTATGATGTTTCACTTATAAGTTTGCATTAACGAGCAGAAATGTAGCGTTAAGACTTAGGTGCGTATGGTGCGATTACAAGAAGATTAATTAAGCCACATCTGAGATTTCTGTGATATCCTCTTAGGGATGAATAAGGCTTGAAAGTCGATTTGGTAATGTGGACTTTAAACGGCGAAAAAACGTTACCACATGTCCTGAATCGAATCAACCAAGTTATCCCTAAAGATGTTATTAACCAAAGATTGATTGTTGACGATGGCAGCGCGATAGTACCGTGCTATAGCACGAAAATATGGCTGGAGCGTCGTTAAAAATGAAGGCAAAGGAATAAGCGACGGCGCAAACACAGCATTAAAGCAAGTGAAAACTGATTATTTCTGCAGTTTCGAGCAGGACGCTTTATTATCGAGGATTGGTGGAGTCGAATTTCCCCTTAATATTGATCAACGAAATGTGGCGCAGCCTGCGGACTTGAGATTTCTTCCCAAAAGCAATTTGTGCTATAGCATAGAACCTTACCAGTTGACCAGAAGCAAAATTGATTTTTACATGGCGGCTTCGGCAAAACATTGGATAACACAATTTGGAATACCGAGGCTTTGCGAGTTTAGGCGGATTTCCAAAAGTAATTTTGCGGGTATTGACACTTATCTGTTCCATTTAATTGATTCTAAGGGCTACAAGTGGCTTGTGGACTACGATGTTAAAAGTCTGCATTTGCATTATGGTTTTGAATGAGTTGAAGCATTATTATTTTTATGGGTCAAGTTTACCTGAAATTAATAGACGAGTATCTGCATTTCAGAATTATCGGGGCGAAAACTCAAAATATTTGTTTGTTAAGTTTTTGAAGTCGCCCGTTTCCAGTTTGAAGATGGCTAAGAAGATGCGTGATCCACGTTTAATATTGGCTTTTCCTTTTATTCGATTGTTTTGGTTGCTTGGTTTCTTGAAAGGTAGTGGCGCTGCAAAATGAAAGCAAAACTAAAATGGATGTATTACAAAATTAGGTTCAACAGGGTCTGGACGTTTTTTTGCTGAATCGCCGTATCTTTGGCTTTTGTCAGTCTATGCTTTTTTGATAATGGTGGCTATTTTGACGGCGCATTTTATGGGAATTATTTAAAACGATTGTGAGCCGTCGGCTGTCAAACTGCCAATTAATTAAAAAGTCAAATCCCTAAAAAAATCAACCTGTGAAATAAATTCTTCAACTTCATATTACGCGTACTCCACGAATTAAATAAACTATTTATCTGCCGAAAAAACAATAATGCTCTATGTCGTTATGCTCAGATGCAGATGTAAAAGTCGATTTTGTCCTTCCTGCAAGGGACAAACCCAACGACGCATTGGTTCACATTATAGAGCATATGCCGTGTGCTGGGAAAATAATCGTCACAAGAGAACGGCCTCTCAGCATTGCCCGCAAAAACGCTGTTTTAAGCTGAAACGGAGTGGGTAGCGATGGTTGATGATGATATGCTGTTGCCTGAAAATTGGCTGCAGAAGGTTATGGCGAAGGTTGCGCCCAACATCGGCGCGATAGGAACTGTTGCCGTCCACAAGAACAAGCATGTTGCTGCCTATGACCGAGTAGTTGGAACCGTTGTTAAACTTAACAAGATAGATACTTCCCCGCATATCAATAACATAGTAATACGCCGAAAATTGATGGAGAATTACAATCCTCCGTTATTGTTTTTTGGCGAAGATCAATACTTGAAGAGATATGTTGAGAAAAGCGGCTATATTTGGAAGGTGCTGCCGTTTCTAGGTGCAACTCATCTTGGCTCATCAAGGAACTACGTAACAATAGGCATAGCGTATAGACGATATGGTCATTTTACCGTTTTTCAGCTTGTAAGAAGGATGGTTGCCCGATTCATTTTTACGCCGTTTGCAGCCTTAATTAATCTCAGCCTTAAAACATTCTTTTATCTGTCTAAGCTTAACGTTGAATTTATCGCGGGTTGGGCTAAAGAGTTCGCAGCTGAAAAATTATATTTTACGCGGCTATTGATTCAAGCACCTGCGGTCGGACGTAGTAGGTATCGATATTTGGGTTTGAAATAAAATCTTGCATTATTCGCGGGTGATCTTCTTTATTTACAACTCCAAAGGCTGGGCAATGGACGCCAGTTAATCGTGCTCTTGCGATTTCTGAGGCTTTTTTCCAAAAAGAATCAGGGTCATTTATGTTTTCTTTAAGAGTCCCCATGGTTTCGCTGAGTTTTGGCATGTTAAACATTTCAGCGTGGTTTTTGATTTTTTCCATGAAGTTGCTTGGGAAAAGAGAATAATACCTAAACACTGGCTTGACCAAGTATAGGCTCCTTGAAAGAGTGTTGCTGCCAGAGTTCATGTAAGTCCACTCGATGCCCCGCCCAATGTAATTGATGAGTTTTCTCGGATGCCTCAGACTTTTCCTTGCCTCATGAGCAATGAACGCCTTACTGGGACCTAGTGCCCAGGCATCCCCAACTGCCACTATGCCGTCCATGTTCTTGCAGAACCTTAACCTAAATTCTTCAGCCCAACTGTAATTTCCCATCAGATGCAAATACGGAAAAGAGAACGTGTTAACTTGAGGCAGCATTTCGGGCAGGCTCCTGATGTAGCCCACATCCGCTTCATGCACTATCTCGTTGGCTTGAACATAAAATATGTATTCGCCGCTGCACTTTTTCCGCAGTTCATTTGTGGCGTCGGCTAAAACAGTTACATTTTTTATTTTCAGCCAATTGTACCTGGAAACCTTGATTTTCTTGTTCAAAACCTCCATCTGCTTGAGCAATTCAAAAGTGCCATCAGTGGAGTATCCGTCTGAAATCAAGAATTCATCACAGATCGGCAAGGCTGAGGCAATGGCTTCTGGAAAGGGGTAACCTTGCTTCAACCCGTTCTTAAGTATCATAAAACAGGAGATCATTTGCCTCTACCCCGTTTCCAAATAAACTGAGCAGCTATTTAATACTTGTCAAGTCTTTAATTCTTCATGACTTCAAATCAAGCCGCTGAACGCTCATGTGCACTCTTCTTGTGAAGTGGCTTTGCTCTTTTGTCCAGTAAGTTCCTTCTCTAAAGCCTCAGCTCTCGCCGCGACTTTCTCAGCTTCCGCTCTAATGGTTTTGTCTTTAATTTCTTCTTTACGCTTCTCGTTTGACTCCAAAATTAACCGCAGAAACTCCGAGTCATAAGCCTTCAACAGCAGTTCAGTGTTGGGTATCAAGCAGTGCCCGCCGATCACGCCTGGAAACATAACGGGTCTGTCAAACCTCAAACGATGCGTATCCTCCAAGAAATCCACGGTTTCATCGAAATCAGCGCCAAAAGCCTTGGAAATGCGGTGCATCTCTTGGAAACAAGCAATCATCCAGGCTCGGTAAGTCGTCTCAAAAAGTTTAGCTAACTCGGTTTCAGTGCAGCTTTTGAGAACCTTTACTTTTAAGCCTATTTTCTCAAAGTGGCAGCGAGCAGCCTGCGCCGCCGCCGCATTTGCGCCGCCGACATATTTAGTCCAACGCTTCATTTCCCATTTCATATGCTCAGCGCTTTTGTGCACGCCGCGGGACGGTGAATGGGCGACAAGGCAGCTGCATTTTTCCGTCAGTTTCATTGTGGTTCCGGGGGGAACAGTACTGTTGACCACTACGAGTTTTGGCTTGTACTCTTTAACGTAGCCGACGGTTACGTCTATAAATTTTTGTTGGCTGCCGCATGGTAGGCAGATGTGCATGGTGTCTATTTGGCTTGGAATATTTTTTTTGCTTTGACCCAGCTCCTTCATTTTTGTTTGATCTAAATCCAAGCCGTAAACATCAAAAGCTTTTTTTGCGTCACTTATCAACGCGAAAAGGGTGTGTCCGATTTCGCCTAAACCAATAATCAAAACTGCTTCCTTGGTCAAGACCTTTGTCTCCGTTGCTGGGAAGTCAAGTTAAAGTTAAACTATTTAAATCTGGAGCCCGAAAGGAGAGTTTATGGTGAATCCAAAGAAGGGCACTGGCATAGTTACAGGCGTCAACGTTGAGATAGGCGCAGACGTAGCGATTTGGAATTACGTTGTCATTGGCGACAACACAAAAATCGGCGACGGAACCCTCATCGGCAGCTTCTGCGACATAGGCAAGGAAGTCACTATCGGCAAAAACTGCAACATCCAAGCGCACGTAACCATCTCAAACGGCTGCATACTGGGCGACAACGTATTCATCGCCCCCAACAGCTCACTTCTAAACGACAAGTATCCGAAGAGTTCTTTCATGACGCCGCCGGTCATCAAAGACAACGCTGTAATCGGCGGAGGCGTCACCATTTTACCCGATGTGATCGTTGGTGAGAACGCGGTGATTGGCGGCGGAAGCGTCGTCACCAAAAATGTGCCTCCGCGAACAGTTTCAAGTGGCGTCCCAGCAAAGGTGGTTATGAGTTTAGAGGAATATGAAGCCAAACGTGAAAAGTTTATAGCGGCAAGGCGCAAGGTGAGCAAATGAAAATATGGTATGACGCCTGCACTGGTAAGCATGTCAGGTATGGCACAGCTATTGCACGGCGGCTCAGGAAATCAGGGCACGAATTTGTTTTCACCACGCGTGAGCACCCAGACACGTTGCCTTTAGCTCAGATTCTTGGAGAAAAACCGATTGTCGTAGGCAAATATAACCCGTCCACGCTTTCCTCGAGGCTGGAGGAGAGCGCCGAACGCGTAATAGCGTTTTCCAGGCTCTTCAAGGATGACCCGCCGGACGTTGCCATAGCGCATCAATCGGTTGAGCTTTGCCGAACCGCCTTTGGCTTGGGAATCCCGATAATTTTGACTGCCGATACGCCTTACGCCACCGCCGTCAACAGGCTGACGATACCTTTCGCCCACACGGTTGTGGTTTCAGAAGCTTTGCCTAAGCGTTTTGTCACGGAGCAATGCGCCAAAAACGTTGTCCAGTTCAGGGGGGTGGATGAGGTTGCCTGGATTAAGGATTTTGTGCCCTCAAAAATTGGCGGGTTAAAGAAGCCTTTGATAGTTATCAGGCAAATGGAGACAAAAGCAGCCTATGCAGGGGGAAAACAGGACGCCACGATGGACCTTGCCGATAAACTTGCCAAGTTGGGCAACGTGCACTTCATCCAACGATACAACGGTCAAGGCAAAGCGTTCGGAGTTAAGGCTGGCTTTGTGGATTCAGCAAGCTTAGTTGCAAATGCCGATTTAGTTATCAGCTACGGCGGCACCATCGCGAGGGAAGCGGCACTTCAAGGCGTTCCCAGCGTGGCTATTTCGGATATGGCTAAAACATACGTTAACACTTACTTGACAAAGAGGGGCTTTCCGCTTTTCGCCACCACGGAGCGAGGCGTAATCGGGTACGCAAAGAAGTATCTTGGCAAAAGATTCGATGTGCACAGCGAACTGGCGAAACTGGATAACCCCGTGGACGCAATTGAAAAAGTTGTGGATGGCTTGAGAAAATAGAACATTGTTCTACCCTTAAGCTGTAACGGCGATTCTGTCTCCAGCTTTTGCATGGAATTTTTCGGCTGCACTGCCCTGATTTATGGCTATTTCCAAAAAACCGTGGCTTCCAATCAGAACAATGGGTTCTTCAGCTTTCGCTTCGGCGTAGGCTTTGCCGAATGCAAGCTTAAGCGAAACATGGCGCAATTCTACCTTGAACTCTTCACCGCGGTTATGAATCAGGTCCTTCTCAGTTATGTTTGTAATTATGTTGCCGAAACCGTCGATGTGGGTGACCTCGCCGATTATGGAGCCGCCTCTTTGTGTGATTTTGGTAAATGCTGGGTTGACGATGTCTTTTATTTCTGGTCCAAACTCCGCAGGCTGCACTCCTCTCTCCAAGTGCGCTGCCGCCGGCGCGAAGACGTCTCTGCCGTGAAATGTGCTTGAAATTTTAGGCAGCATAAACTTGGCATTCGTAAGCTGGTAGTTGTGTTCTATGCCTTGGTTTTGGGCTGCTAAAACTAAAATGCCGTTGTCGGGTCCAACAAAAAAGCCCTTCTTAGTCTGTATTAAAATAGCCCGTCTCTGGGAACCAACTCCCGGGTCGACCACTGCCAAGTGAACGGTGCCCTCTGGAAAATACGGTGCAGCTGAAGCCAAAATGAAAGCAGCCATTCGAACATCAAATTTTTCAACTTCATGCGTTATATCGACTACTTGGGCTTTTGGGTGTATGGTTAAAATTACTCCCTTCATCTCCGCCACATACGGGTCTCTTAGCCCAAAGTCGCTAGTCAAAGTTATCATTATGAGTTACCCGCCGTGAACGACTGGAATAAAGACTATTTCGTCTCCCTCGTTTAACTTGGTTTCTAAACCGTTTAAAACGCTGATTTCTCTGCCATTAATAAGTACCAGCGCGTTTGACCTTGAATCATTGAGTTGGTCGCTTAACGCTTTTTGTAACTGTGGCATTTCTGGGCTCATTTTTGCAACTAAATCTTTCAGCGACATTCCTTCCTCAAAGTTGACGGTTAACTGTGTTTTTCCCGATATTTGGCGAAGTGCACCTATGAACTTTAAGGTTAAAGGCATTTGTTTTCCTCCGTTATGTTTATGAACTATTTTTGGTTAAAAATTTTTGTGTGCCTTTGGTCGGGCTTAAAAGTTTTGGAATTTTTCTTCCGTTAACGTTTCCACTATGTCGGTTGCTATTTCAACGATTGAATCTGCCTGCTTCATCATTGCGTCCCCGTTCACTTCCTCTAACTGCGATATTTGCTGTATGATGCTTTCAAGTTCCATTAGAAAACGCAGAATCGAATCATTCGTAAGCGGATTTTTCGTTATTTCCTCTCGGAGAAGTATTTCTATGAAAGCGGGCTCGCCTAAACTGTAGTATATGGCGTTTCGTGCTTTTCTGATTGCTTCCAAAACCAAACCTGGCGCCATGTACGGGATTTTCCGCGCTGCTTCCAACTCGGCTTTTGCTTCGCGCAGGTACCTTAGCGCCCAGCCCTTTCTATACTCATCCATCATGGTTTTTTTCCTAAAGTGACGGTTTATTCTGAGTCTTCATCTTCTCCAACGTCAGAATCAGTTGAAGAGTTAGCTTGAGCTAATGATAGGGTACGGGTTATGTATCCAGCAATCTGATTTCTCACCCGCGTGGTTGTTCCCTGCGTTAAAACGTCAACTGAACGCTTGTTTTCATCAAAGTTAGTGGTAAATTTAGTTGGAAAACGGCTCATAAGTTCTTTGCCCGTTCGTTTAACCTGATCAGTCTTAACTTTTCCCAAATTTCAATTCCCCAAGTCATCAATGTTTAGCATCCGACGCTTAAAAACGTAGGAGCAATTCTCAATAGATAACAGGCTTAATTTAAGCTTACGCCTACTAACCGACTTTAAACCAACCGATAAGTGCAGAGGAAACGAGATTTTTAGAGTAGTTTTATGTTAAAGAAAACCTCAAAGTTTTTGGCGATTTGCTCAGCCGCGTCCTCAACTTTTGTCTTCTTGATTTCCGCCACTGCTTCAACGACATTACGTATGAATGAAGGCTTGGTTAATTGTCCACTGTAAGGTTTTTTCCAATATTTCACTGGGCCATCAGTTTCCGTTAAAAGGTTTGTCAAGGGCACTTTCTCTATGACTTCGCGGATGCCGACTGAGTAAGTTGTAGGTGGGCCTTCAGTGATGAAGTATCCGTTGTCAACGGCTTTAATTAATGCGGCCATGGGGTAGCTGAACCAGTGCAGAAGCACCCGCTTAAGACGGTAAGATGGAAGCATGTCTACTATTTTTTCGGTTGTTCCGCGTGAATGTATAATTACGGGCAAGTCAAGTGATTCGGCAAGACGTAGCATCCTGTCGAATACCACCATTTGTTTTTCCCAGACCGTTTCGTACTTGTAGTCTAAACCGATTTCGCCTATTGCTTTAATCGTGTTTTTTTGTTTTTGGATCAAATCGACGATTTGTTCCAGTTCGTTTTCCCTCAGAGCGTTTACGTTCCACGGGTGAACTCCTAAGGCGGGGTAAACTAGCCCAGCGTATTTTTCTGATAGGGCAAGGTCGCTTTGGCAAGTTTTTAAATCCATTGAATTTGTCACTAACGCCGCTACGCCTGCGTTTTTTGCATCCGCTATCAACTCATCGATATGACCCGCGTATTCGGCGTCGGAGAGGTGAACATGGGCGTCTATTAACTTCATTTTCTCAGCGTTACATTGAGTTGGGCGTGCTTATAATTTTTCTTTATATGGCGAGTTGGTATTTCCAGCAGTTTAGACGGGAAGGATAACAAAGGTTAAATATTGCTTTAAAATGAAAAAGAAGCTGAAGAGATGTCGTTTATGACCGAATTAGAAATAGCTGTAGCCCCCATGCACAGATTATGTAAAAAAGCTGGTGCCGACAGAGTGAGTGAAGCAGCAGCAAAAGAACTTGCAAAAGCACTTGAAGAAATCGGCGTAAAAATCGCCAAAGAAGCACTCGATTTTGCTATGCATGCAGGCAGAAAAACCATCAAAGCAGAAGATATAGAAATCGCTGCTAGAAAAGTAATGGGCAAATAGTAACCTAACTAACTACGTTACCTCCCTTTCTTCTTTTTTGTAAGCTGACGGCATCTATTTTTTCGGAAAAAACTGCAGTCGTTATTCGCGGATTTTTTATTTGTTTTAGCACGTTTTCTTTGGAAGAAAACCTAGCTGCAACTTTTTGGAATTGTAACGTTATTTTAAGCCGTTGCTGATGAGTCCCAGAGGAACTGGAAGTACTCGCGTGCGAAACCTATCAAGCCCACGTGGTTGCTCCATATAACAAGGCTTGGTTTGTCTTCGCCTAGGAACAGCATGGCTTCTTCGCCGTCAGCAATTATGCCGCCGCCGAACATGTGGTCTCTGATTCGCAGTTCACTTAAGCCGCCGTATTTTTTTATGAAAAGCCAATCTTCCTTTGTTCCAGCCGCCATCAGCTTAACTTTGACCGATTTTTTCAAGCCGGTGTCCAGCAAGTGGTTCAGCCATAGCGATTATTGGTTTCGCAAATTCTGGCGCTGCAATCACGATTTCTTTTGATGCGTTCTTCAGAACCTCTTCAAGCTTGGTTAAAACTGCCTGTTGACCCCGCAGTATCAACATGTCTGGTCGCTCAACGATCTCTCGTTTTTCATATAGCGGCTGCAGTTCTTGGGCAACAGTGTTTTCCCAATTCAAGTATTTGTCTTCCAGCCGAAGCTTCGTGAATCTGGTTGCTTCCAGCGGCGGCACGGGATAGTACTTGAATGGTCGGCTTTCGCTGCTTTTAATCCAGCCTTTTTCTTTGAGCAAATTGAGAACTTCATACATTTTGCTGTATGGCACTTTGGCTTCTTGGCTTATCTCCATCGCAGTCATTTGCCCGCCTTCCAGCAGAACTATGTAAGCGTCGATTTCGTAGGCGTTTAAGCCCATTTCTCGCAATGTTGCCCGAGTGTTCTCGTTAATTGACATCTTTTCCCCTCAATCACCTTAGGAAACGTTTGGAAACCTTATTATCAACACCTATGCTCTTAAGCCCTTCGAAACCTCTTAGATGTTAGAAGGCAAAAATAATGAAAGATATCAAAACTACAAGAAGCATTTGCCCTGAATGCCTAAAAGCTATAGACGCAACCATCTATGAAGACGACGGCAAAGTCTTCATCAAAAAAGATTGCGCTGAACATGGGCATTTTCAAGAACTTTACTGGTCAGATTACGATCAATACGTGCGGGCAGAAAAATTCCGTTTTGACGGCGAAGGCATAAGCAATCCTCGAACCGAAAAAAAGAACGGGTGCCCATACGACTGCGGCATTTGCCCAGAACACAAATCCCACACTGCCCTCGCCATAATCGATGTCACAAACAGGTGCAACCTCACCTGCCCCGTTTGCTTCGCGAACGCCGCCGCAGCAGGCTACGTTTATGAACCAACTAAAGAGCAAATCATTGGAATGCTTGAGAACCTTCGAGCCAACAAGCCGGTGCCAGCCACGGCGCTTCAGTTCTCTGGCGGAGAACCCACGATACGCAAGGACCTCCTCGACTTCATTCGAAAAGCAAAAGAACTCGGCTTCAGCCACGTCGAGGTCAATACGAATGGTCTTCGACTTTCACAAAGCGTAGAATACTGCAAGCAGCTCAAAGAAGCAGGCGTAAGCACCATTTACCTGCAGTTTGACGGCTTAACCTCTGATGTTTTCAAGTTTATCCGCGGCGTAGACCTGCTTGACATAAAGATGAAGGCAATCGAGAATCTTCGAGCGGCAGGATTCGACAGCGTCGTGTTGGTGGTCACGCTGGTTAAGGGTGTAAATGACCATCAACTTGGGGACATCGTGAACTTCGCGGTTAAGAACTTCGATGTTATAAGATGCATAAACGTTCAGCCTGTCAGTCTTTGCGGGCGGTTACCCCAGACCGAACGTGAAAAAATGCGCATCACAATCCCAGACTTCATGAAAGCAGTTGAAGAACAAACCAAAGGCATGATTAAAACGTCCGACTTCTATCCTGTGCCTTCAGTTGCAATAGTGTCAAAAGCAGTTGGCGCATTAAAAGATAGGCGATATTTAGAGTTCACAGCGCACCCCCACTGCGGCATGGCAACGTACATCATGATTGACAACGGCAAAGTTAAGACCATGGCGGACATGGCGAACGTGGATGCATTTTTCGCTGGCATGAGAAACGTTTACGCGAAAGCATCCAGCGGGCATAAAACAAGAGCGTACCTGTCCTTGCTGGGAACTGCACGCCACCTAAAGTTCAGCACTATGCGCATGGTATTGCCAGTAATGACAAAGGGTAACTATAAATCGCTGGGTGACCTGCAAAGAAAATCTATTCTGCTCTCAGCCATGCATTTCATGGACCCATACAACTTTGACCTTGAACGGGTGCAACGCTGCCTAATTCACTATGCTGTGCCAGATGGGCGCATAATACCATTCTGCACCATGAATTCCATTCACAGAACTGAAGTTGAAAAGAAACTTGGAGTCCCAATCAAAGAGTGGAAGCAAAAACATAACGTTGAAATAAGCCAGCCATTCTAGATGTTGAGAACAAAAAATCAAAGTGAAAAATATGGGTGGAAAAAAGAAAGTCGGCATAAAGCAGATGGAGAAGCAGCAGGTCAAAGAAGACGAGACGAAAGAAGCTAAGAAGAAAGAGAAAGCTGGACCGCCAAAAGAAAGAAAATCTATAGGAATAATGGCTCCAGACGCAAAAAACGACAAAATCGTCGGCGAAATAAAGAAAATGAACGTGTTAACCCCATACGCAGTAGCCACAAAATACAACATCAGAATCAGCATAGCCAAAGACTTCTTAGAGCAACTTGAAGCAAACGGTGCAGTGCAACTTGTCTCAGGCAGCCACAACATAAAAATCTACAAGCCAGCAACAAACTAAGCTTGCCAAGTTTAATTATTATTTTTCAATTTTTTAATTAACTGTTTGGAGTTTGTATTAAGTTGACAGAGTTCCCAGAAAGAGTTTACACCGCGGATGAAGTAAAAGCCGCAAAAGAACTAATTGAACAGGGGTACAGACACAACTTAACAGTTGAAGGGTCACCTGACTTTAAAGAAAAAATCAGCCAAGCCCTTGAACTAATCAAAGCGGCAGGTTACTTCGAGTTTCTAAGAGCCTACATTAGGAAAATAATGGAAATCGACGGCATAACTCAACTGCGCGAAACAGAAGTAGCCATCTGGGCAAACAAGTTCGCTGTAGAAAACCCAGTTGACGCCGCTAGCTTATTTATCCAAAAAGCCTTTCACATGAAAGAGTACTTGGAGGGGGAACTATACTATGGCGGCGAACGCAGAAAAACGCTCAGTTGCTAAACGCATCGAGTTCCTGCAGGTTCTAAAGGATAAAAGCGGCGACAAAAACGTGAAAGAAGAATGCGAACGGCTGCTTCAAATGTGGAAAGAGAGTTCACTGGCCTTTTAAGCCGTTAACAACTCAACTTTTATTGTTGCTCCACTTTTAACTTGCCTAAAAATCTCCAAATTACTTGTTATTTTGCCAAGTATGCTTACGGGACTGTACGGCTGTGATTTACCGTAAAATATGCATAAAGCGCCGCCCATAGGCCAAAAAGCGATGGTGCCCGTTTCCACGGTCGGCTTCGCTTTTTCTTCACCCATCTTAATCGGAATCTCAAAGTAGACTTCTTCCTTCCATAATGCGGCTCTTCCCTCTACTGGAAGCTTCCGAACGATTGTGTCAACGGTTCTGGGCGCTAAAAACCTGACTAATTCCCCTTCAGCTTCACCTACGCCTTCGATGAGAAACTTGATTTTTATGCGGGAAACGTCTGCTTGAACATCTGCTTCATTACTCAATTGATTCAGCTCCTTTAAGAAAATCCAATAAATCTCTAAGGACAGCTATTCAATATACAATGCTCGATTTAACTCTTACAGTTAAACGTCGGCGGCAAATGAGTAAGCCAAGCATCAGTCGAGTTACAGGAGGCTTAGAAGAGTTTTTCCAATGAAATCAACTTGTTCAGATGTAACTCCCGGGTGAATCGGCAAAGAAAAAACTTGTTTTGACGCCTTATCGGTTTCAGGCAGCCTGGCGCTTCCAAAGTTTTCTCGGTAAAACGGCATCAAATGCACAGGGTTGACGTAGTAGACTTCGGCGCCGACTCCTTTTTTCTTCAGTTCATCCACAATCTTGTTGCGTTCAGTTTCCACGCCGTCCTTTAGCCTTGCAGTGTAAAGGTACCAGCTGTGCCATCGGTCTTCTGATTCCGTTGGTAAAATTAGTCTGCTACTTTTATCCAGGAGTTTTGTTAGTTGCTTCGCGTTTTGGCGGCGTTTAGCCAAAAAAGACGGCAGTTTTTCCAGCTGCACATTGCCGATTGCTGCTTGTATTTCGGACATGCGGTAGTTATTTCCAAGAATGAGCGATGCGTACTTGGCTTTTTCTCCATGTGTCCTAATCATCCGCAATGTTTCATCTATTTGGTCGTTGTCTGTCGTGATTACGCCGCCTTCGCCTGTAGTCATGTTTTTGCTTGCGTACAAGCTCCAGCAAGCGGCATCAGCAAAGCTCCCAGCAGGTTTACCAGCATATGTTGCTCCATGCGCCTGGGCAGCATCCTCAACCAGCGCTAAACCCTGCTTCTCAGCAGTTTCCCTCATGGGTTTCATGTCGGCTGAAAAACCGTACAAGTCCACGGGCAGTATAGCCTTGGTACGCTTTGTTATCGATTTTTCAACCGCGATGGGGGAGAGATTGTAGGTTTCAGCGTCAATATCAGCGAAAACTGGTTTCCCACCTGCCAAAACAACGGCTTCGGCGGTGGCTACGAAAGTGAAGCTGGGCAAAATAACCTCGTCACCCTGCTTTATGCCACAGGCTACAATTGCAGAGTGCAAGGCAGCAGTGCCAGTGTTAACGGCTACTGCATGCTTCACGCCGGCGAATTTGGCAAAATTTTTCTCGAACTCCGTCACCATTGGACCCGCGCCAAGCCCGCTTGTTAACATCCCACTTCTTAAGACTTTGACTACTGCTTGGACTTCTTCTTCGCCGATTTTTGGCAGGTTAATTGGAATCATTTTTTGTCTCACTTTGTGAGAGTATTGATACGTGCATCTATATTTTAATTTCCGAGAATCTTGATAACTCGTAAGGTCCATCTGTGTTTGCTCAGAACAGTCATTCTTCACTCTCTTAAGCAAATGGTTCCACCCCTTGGGTTCAAATCCCATCGGGGCGCCATCGGATTCGCTTAATGTATTAAACGAATCCTTTTGATTTCAGCTGTAACAAAGGCGCTTAAAGGCTTGCTAAGTTCCTATGGACCATAATGCGGTTTGAACTTAAATGGGTAAAACTCCCATAGAGGCTTGAGTTACTTAGAGTTCAAATCCCTTCCCTGCGCTAATTGACTTATTCTTTTAAAGACAATTAAAACGGCACTTTGAGCGCGCTACGGTGCCTATGGTAATAGCTGCCTGACACAAATTCACTAATAGAACGCTTACTATTTTTCATAATAAAAGGTATTACCCGCTTGTAGGAAATATAATTAACCCTTATATTGTAATCTGCATTATATTAGGGAAGGCGATTTTTGTGAACGAAGACAAAAATTTAAGAGATTTACTTCTCCGTGCCACCAAAGACCCTGCCTTTCGAATGCAATTTCTAAGCAACCCCGAAGCCATAGCTAAACAACACAACGTGACACTAAAACCTGAATACCTCGAAAAAATAAAGAAAGCAGCCACCTTCATAGATTCCCTAAACGACATAAGACTCCCAATAGGCCCAATTTTCTACCCCATAGACCCAGTGTTGAACTCATGGATTATAGGCGAAATAACAACCATCATAAGCTACCGCGTTCGTCCACCTTGGATATCATACCCATACATGGTGAATAGGCTAAATCCTCAACCTCTCCCGCCCTAAAGAACAAAGCGCCGTCATTAAAGAGCAAAAAGATAATCACAATGGCACAAAAAATCTCCCTTTTTTATATTCAAGACTCGACAAGGTCGTTTTAAAGGAGCACATTTTTGGTCAACCTTTTAATAACCATGCGATGTAACCGCAGCTGCAATTATTGTTTCGCAAAAGAAAAGCTGCATTCATACGCTACAAGAAATGCCGTAACTGAAATTAGCCTCGAAAACCTAGAAAAGGTTTTACAGTTTCTGGCAAAAACTAACTGCGACACAATCCAGCTAGCAGGGGGCGAACCTACAATTCACCCAAAGTTCAAAGAGATACTGCTAACTTTGCTCAACAAAAAAATCAACGTTAACCTCTTGACAAACGCCTTATGGAACCCCGAGCTTAATGCCCTCTTTGACAAAATATCACCTCGTTCACTTGGTTTCCTATTAAACATTGACAACCCCAAAGGTTACAACACCCAAGAGCAGCACAGGCTAGAAGAAAACCTTAAGTGTCTAAGCAAGCGAGGAAACGTAACATTAAGTTTTAATTTGTTTGAAAAAACACCTAACTACGATTACATTTTTGATCTTTTAACAAAGTATGGCTTTAAAAATCTTAGATTAAGCTTCTCTATGCCCGTTATCTTTGAAGGGAAAACAAACGCATACTTACCTATCCAAGATTATAAGTTATCTGCAAAATACGTAATGGATTTTGTGCATAAGGCGGAAAGCATGGGCGCAACGGTTGGGATGGACAACGCGGTACCAATCTGCATGTTCACTCCTGGAGATCTTTCCGAACTCATGATTAAGGAAGTTATTTCGCCCAAAAGGAACTTCATCTGTTATCCAGCTATAGATATCGGTCCAGACCTCTCCGTTTGGAGATGCTTTGGTACATCTAGACTGTTCAACAAAAAACTTGACGACTTCAAAAATTTAGAAGATATGTATGATTATTACGTGAGGATAAGTAGGCTGTACCAGTTCAAGTTTTTCCCTTTAAAAGAATGCGAGACCTGCGAACACGCTAAGAAAGAACGGTGCCAAGGCGGCTGCATAGGATTTGCTCAAGCAAAATGTGAAGAACTAGGAATTTCAGTCTCAGAGCCCTCAGATAAAGAACTTCTGCGGATGAAACCCACTCTCTCAGACAAAGTATCCATTCGAAGATATAATCTGCCAGCGGATACAGCTACGATAAACTTTCAAGACGGTACTGAAATTGAAATTCCATTAGCCATCGCAAATTTGACAGCCCTCTTTGACGGAAAAAGCACAATATTGGAAGCTATGAACACCCAGATTTCTGGTTCTCTTTTGCTTCGAGGAGCTGATCCGTTGGACGAGCTTCTAATTGAAATATCAATTCAAGAAACGATACCCATCATTAGACGCCTATTAGAAAAGAAAGTACTGATAGTTAAAGAAATTTGCTTACCTAAGGTGTAATCTTTTCAAAGAAAGAAAAGGGGGACAAGCACATGCTTCAAAATAGTGTCTATAGATTAGTTTCACCTTAGGGAGTTTGTAATCTATCTTCATGCTTCTTAACACTTAACTTCTTTAAAAGTCCAATAGCGTGCGCGAACATTAAACTAAAGTTTGAACCTCTTCATGCAGGTTACTGCGAGCATCTTTTTAATGAAATAGCCTTTATTCGATGCTTATTTGTTGCGTTATTTTATAGTCGGTTACAACTCTAACTCCAAGTGCCTTGAGCTCTTTATCAAGTTCTGGATCACCAGTATCGACCCTTAGACTCTTCAGCCTGTCCAATTTGCTTTTAGTCGAGATCACAACAATGTTGCCTAAGCCTACTTGACGGATAACTTTGGAGCTTATCTGCTGGTTTCCTCTGCCAAAAATGAAGCCTTGCCCCCCAATAGGCGTCACAATTATCCTGGCATCTTGCCCCTTTATCGCCTTCAAAATTTGTTTCTCATTCACATCGGCTGCGATTATTCTCTTATTTTGAAAGAGGTCTACTCCTAACAACGTTTTTTTCTGGTCTAAAAGGTCACCGATGGTGCGGGTGGTTGTTCCAGGACCCACGACGTAAATGATTTCTGGCTTCATTTCTTTGATCATGTAGATTGCTATTGCCGCTTGATTGCGCACTTCGTCCTCAGTGACTGGGCTTTCAAGTTTGTTTCCCTGAGTCAAATGAGGTTCAAATGGGCTCAACAGGTACCCGTAGAGTTCGGCAGAGAGGCGTCCTTCCCTGAAGGCTTGCTCGTCAACATCCATCACTTCCGCTTCATGCAGGGGCAATCCCGCCCATAGGTATCGGATAGCTACTCTTGCCGCCGCCTGAGGCGTAACAGCAAAAATGGCGCTATGCATTTTGACGCCTGTGGGAACACCCAGCACAGGAACATTCAAGCCAACGGCTTTCAGTATGTCGCGGCTTGTTCCGTCGCCGCCGCAGAAAACAAGCAAATCAACCCCAGCTTTAACCATCTCTTTGGCGGCAAATTGGGTATCCTCCGAAGAAGTCTCGTCCTTTCTTTCGCCCTTAACCTCAAACTCGAAACAGCACTGTTTAGCTTCAGCCTCGCCCATGCTGCCGGCGCCAACAATTAATCTGAGGTTTTCTTTAGCAGCGGCAAGTTCAGCTAGAAAGGGTTCTGCCCTTTGCGACGCTAAAGGCTTTGCGCCTAAGGATATGGCTTTTTCCAGGATAAGTTTGCCGTCTGTTCCTTTTAATCCGACAGCGCCGCCCATGCCAGCAACTGGGTTAATGATGAAACCGACGGTTTTCGGAGGCAGACTTTTCTCGGAAACATTCAAGGGCGGAAACCTGGGTTGGTATTAAGTTGCCTGAACCAAAAGAAAAACATGTCTGTCTCTAGTATTTTTTGCTTTATTTACGCTTTGCAAAAAGCATGTACAGAAACACTGTTATGCATAGAAAAGTGCATGACTTCGTTCTATGTTGAATCATGTTTGGCGTCTATTAGGCGATCTAGCAGACCGAGGGGGTAGGTTGTGAGAGCAAACACAGACATTTACCATAGCAGACTTTTTCGGTTAAGGTCCAGATATTTTGTTTTTAGGTTGCTGTTGGGTTTCATTGGCCTCTGGAATCGGCTAGTTTTGAGAACTCACCAGTTTAGCTATTTCCTTTGCCCACGCTCGGACAGCATTCAAATCTCGTGTGTCATAGATTCCCGGTTCGATCTCCTTGTAGGCAGCCGCTACTCTGGGCCTGTCCATTTCCATGGCTTTTTTCGCGTACCATGGCACTTTGTTGTAGTTGTAGACGCCTCCGAACAAGCCTAGGGCGACGGCTTGCAGATTGTACTTGGCTGCTTTTTCTTCAAGATATTTTCGTCTCGCCCGCTCTGCTGCCTCAGGTTTATCTTTGTTAGTGGCTGAACCGCAACAGACGAAAAGCGCCAGCTTCTTGTTTGCAAGTTGCTTTTGGAATTTTTTAAGGAAATCTTCTGGTTCGCCTGTCCACCTGTCGATTTGGATGCCGCTGCCCACGATGACAAGGTCAAATGGGGCGGTGTCTTTGATTTTTTGTTCTTTAGCGTTGACTACTTCAACTACGATGCCTTCTTGGCGCAGAGTTTTTGCGATTTCTTCCGATGTGCTGGCTGCTGCACCATAACGAGTTCCATAAACAATTAATGCTTTACTCACGAGTTAACACCTCCTTTGATTTTGGATGTGCCTAGGCGGTAAAGCTTCACTCCCACCAAAAGATGCCATACCGTCAAGAGTAACCCTGCTCCTCCTATAAACAAACTGGACCAAAGATAGAAGGCTGTGGCTGGCACGAAGGCTAACCCGCTAAGGTAAGCCAAGTCGAAGGCGCTTGCTATCATACCTGTAAAGGCGGTTGCTTTGCTAAAGATTTTGCTCCTCAGCATGACAACCGAGATTATTAAGCCTGCAACAGCAAGGAGGAACAGACTGATGAGACCGCCTACGCCTTGGTATCCAGCGCCAGGAACCCCCTTTGCAAGAACATCCTGCCCTGCTGCTAATGATGCTGATTTCTGAGCAGCGGTCGTTGCACTTGCATATTGGCTACTTATGGAGAACATCGTGAAAGATGTATCCGAAATAATGTAAACCAGTATGCCCACCAAGCTCATTGAAGCCGCGATTCCTGCGTAACTTCTGTTTGTTTTTCTGAGCGCGATATAGAGTGCGAGAAACATGAGACCTACAAGAACATAATCGGCAATGTCAAAGAAATTGAGGAAAAACAGCCCTAACAAACTGTTGTTATGAAGCAGCGTGAACCAGCCAACAGCAGTGGTTGGGGCAGGTCCACCAAACATTGTAGCTTCTGCGCCCAGGTTTCTCCTAAAGATTAACGCGGCAATCAAAGCAGCAATAGCTCCAACTCGGCAGAGGCTTTTCCACCTCGCGTCAAGAGTAACCGATGCTTTAGTCATGTGAGGCAGCCTCACTTGTTTTTTCGGCTGGTTTGCTGATTTCCATTTCTTCAAGGTCTACTCTTAAAGTGCCGTTTTTGCCGATAACTTCTAGAATTACGCCTTCCTTGAAAGTTGCTTGAACCAATTCGCCTATGTTGCCTTCTAAGAGGACACTGTCAACCGTGCCGTTTGTCAAGCTGACGCTTTTGAGGTGCTTCTTGGATTGGAGTTCAACCGAGAAGACCCTTTCCTTTTTTCTGTCCATCTTTATCTTTCCTCAGCCATTTATAAGCCCGCAAAGGGGATTAGTTTTATTTGATTCAGATGCTAAGAATTTAGCATTGAAGTCAAAATCTCAGTAAGGTGCAACAAGGCATGGTTGAGGAGTCTGGGTTAGCGAAGTTGTTTTTTGAGTTGGCAAGCGAAAGTAGACTTAGCATATTACGCGAGTTGCAGAAGCAAAATCTGAAGATGCAGGAAATCGCCCGCCGGCTCGACGTCACCCCGACAGAGGCATTCAGACAGCTGGAACGACTGAGCACAGCTATGCTGGTCCAGAGGCAACCTGACAGCACATTCATGCTTGCTGAGTATGGCAAAATAGTGCTTCAGATTTCCACTTCCTTGGATTTTCTCTCAAAGCATAAGGAGTATTTTTCAACACATGATTTGATGCGGTTGCCCAGTCAATTTGTGAACAGGTTAGGCGAGCTTGCAAACGCCCAGTTGGAAATGGACACGGTTGAGAGCCTAAATAAAGGCGCGAAGTGGTTCACTGACGCTAAACAGTACGCATGGGGGGTAGGTGAAGGCACTATTCCAGAGCACATGATTTCAGTAATGAATCAACAGGTTCAACGGGGAATCCAAATCAAAATGCTTATTCCACAGGAACTTCTGCCTCCTGCCACTCAGCCTGGAACGCCGAAAAATGTGGACATACGGGGCTTGTCCAATATACCCGCGATAATCGTCCTCACCGAGAAGATGGCTGGCATCTGTTTTCGCCAAATAGGAGGCAGAATGGATTACGCAGGCTTCTTCGGCAGCGACGCGGTATTCCATAACTGGGTAAGAGACCTGTTTCTCCACTATTGGGAAGAAGGCAAACGAGCATAGCTTTAACCGTTTATTTTTCCCGTAGCATTTCTGACAGTGCTTTCATATCTGCCAGTGATTTTGGCTTTAAGAAAATTGAAGTTGCCCTAGTTTGATTTAAGCCCCGAATCAAAAAAAGCAACCCAAACAGCGTTTCCCAACAGCGACCTACAAAGGTATCATGCTGGTTGTTGACGGAATCCAGCGCAAAAAGCTTAAGCAGCAAAAATAAGTGGTGCGGGGGCGCGATTCGGGCACGCGCCATTTAGGCTTTTTTCAATAAACACTTGCCCCTATTTGCACTGTAGATTAAGATGTTGGAAAAATCTTCACGATCCTTCCTTTAGGGAAAGCAAAAGATAAGAATCCCCGTCGCTTGTATCATAAACGGCTGGTACAAATGACTCTCTTAACAACCGACGAGAAAGAACTGCTCACCAAGGCTGCAAGCCTAATGGAAGAATTACTTGAGACGCTGGAAGTAATGCAGGATAAAAAATTAGTACGAGACCTGCGGGCCTCTTTGCGTGAAGCCAAACAGGGAAAAACCATGACGCTAGATGAGCTAGTACGGGATTTGCACCTTGAAAGCCAAGTTCACAGTTGAACTAACCAGTCGGTTTTCTAAGCAAATCCGAACTCTTGACCAAAAAGCTCAGGTTCAAATTATCAACGAAGTCTATTCATGGGCAAACAACCCTAAGCGTCAGAGGCATTAATGAAAGTAGAACATGGCAAAAAAACGCAAGAAAAAGCTTAAAACTTCTTAACTGTATAGAAACCATGTGGCGAAAATCTTGAATTTAAAACTTGCCTCAGTCATATTGTTTGTAGTTCTTATTTTTTATATATTCGTTCTGTCATCGATTTTTTATGGTTTTCCACCAGACAATAGTATGGCTAAGATACCTTCAACCTATACCACATTGGCGGGAATAGGTGTAATTATTTTCATTGGAGTTATTGGTTCGTTTGCTATCATTGACGCAAAAAGCAAAATTTTTCCCTTAACGAAATGGGGGGCAATCCTGATATCCAGCACCGTCATTACCTTTGGTAGTTTTTCAATATTTATTTTTCGCAATTCTATAACAAGCGATTTTGGAATTGCTTTTTTTTCTTTGATAGTTTCGTTAGTCAGTTCTTTTTTGTTAGCCATATCCTATCGAAGGCTTAATAGTAAAATACGCCAACAAGAAAACAACGGAAAAGAAAAGCAAGCGGCGCAAAACCAAAAAGGCATACTAACATAGGGCAAGCCTAATCCAAATTGGTTGGTGCCGGGGGCGCGATTCGAGCACGCGACCTTTGGGCACAGGGCACTTGCCCCTTTTTTGCTCTCCAGATTATGAGTCTGGCGCCCTGGCCAGGCTAGGCTACCCCGGCAAAATGCCACTTTTTTGCTGGCTGAACCATTTAGTTTGTTTTCATTCATTTAAACTTTTAAAGACGTCACCGCAGTTTGGTTCAGTCATCTTCAACAGGTGGCAATTTTGAAAAGTCTCCTTGAGCAACATTAAAGAAGCGTTTTATTAACATAAAATTTATTGGAGCGGAAAACTCAAGCATAGGTTGGTGAGTGTGTATGTCTTCAGATTCAGATGACAATTATCCTGAATGGTCGAAGAAGCGGCGAAGTAAGGAGCCTTTTTTCGGTGACATAGATGACATGTTCCGTGAAATGGAAAAAATGATGGATGAAGAACTAAAAAACTTCACTGACAAAGTGCCAAAAGAATACGTTAAGGAACGTAAACTTCCAGATGGAAGCACTGTCAAGGAGCTTGGACCCTTCGTTTATGGTTACAGTATGAAGATTGGTCCAGACGGAAAACCTGAAATTCAAGAGTTCGGCAACCTCAAAAAAGACCTCAAAGGCGCGCCGCAGGTTAAAGAAGAACGCGAGCCCCTGGTTGACATTGTGGAAACGGACGGTGAAGTCCGCGTGGTTGCTGAGCTGCCAGGAGTAGAAAAAAGCGACATAAAACTTCACGGCACAGAAGACTCGCTGACGATTTCAGTTGATACCCCCCAGTACAAGTACTATAAAGAAGTTGAGCTGCCGGTGAAAGTGAAGGTTAAAGAAGCAAACTCAAGCTACAAAAACGGCGTCTTAGAGGTCGTGCTTCCTAAAGCTGAGTTAGAAACCAAGCCTAAGGGAGAACCAATCGACGTAGGCTAAAAGCTAAAAATCCTTTCTCCTAATGTTTCCAGTAGCGAGTGTATAATGAGCGATAATTCGGAAATAGATACGTTAAACGCTATTTGTCGAGAAGCAAAGGCAGCGGACAAACTGTCTGGCAACAACCTAACAGACCTGTACGAACTTTTCGGGTCAAGATTCACAAAAGCCCTTGACGCATTAAAAGAGGGGCGCGTGAAAAAGTACGTTTTCAAGCCAAGCAGCCGAATCGTTTGGATAGTGGTAGGCAGAGAGCGAGATTACCTCATTATGCCTGAAGCTGAATTTTGCACCTGCGACGATTTCTATTTTCGAGTGTTAGACAAGAAAGTTCACATGTGCTATCACCTGTTAACCCAGAAGATCGCGCAGAATCTAGGGTGGTTTGAAACCATAGATGAAAACGACGAAAGCTATGACATGTTGATGAATGAATGGAAAAAAGCTACTCCTTAAATATTAAGACGCTACAACAATAAGTAAATTGCAAGGTGAACCTCTATGGATGTAGGCGCATACTTCGTAACCCTTCAATACGTCGCAATAGCCTCAGTGTTTATTTCTCTAGTCCTAATCTTCCTCTACGCTTATTATGGTAAGGATGAAGAGACAGTAAACGAGTAAAACCACTTCTTCCTACTTTTTAAACCCGTTCGAATCTTCTTTTCATCGCCAAAAAGAAAACTACCGTCAAAACGGCCAGAATAATTCCAATCAAGATAAGCCAAGATACATTGGGTCCTGAACCAAAAACTATTGGAAATGGACCGATAAAAATAACAACTCCAGCACTTCCAGAGCTTCCCAGAAAGGAAACAATTACCAGAACAACTATGCCGACGAAAACTAACGCTATGCCCAAAATCAAAAAACTAAAAAGCCTGCTCGGTACAGTGATACCTTCGCCCTCATTTTCCTGCTCGCTTAACATCATGCTACCTCAACAACAGGTAATATATTATCGTAGCTATGACAAGCGTTATAGTAAGTGCTAAAGCAAGCGGCAAAATAGCCTTGACTGATTTCTTATCGGTCCCAAAAATTATCGGGATGGGACCAATCATGATTACGCCCGCACCTTTGACCTTGCCCTTTCCACCGCCACGTGTAGACGCCAGAATAATGGCTGCTACAATAATGATGATTCCTGCGGCAACCAACGCTAAGCCAAGCCCGTAAAAAACTGCTAGATCCACCCGTATTTCCTCCAGCACTCCAAACTAAACATGAAACCGCGTTTTTAATAAACATAGCAAAACTTACATGGGAATGCAAAAAATTAAAAGCCCCAGCATATCTTTATCGTGTCGTCACAAAATGACCACCCAAGAACTAATCGACAAAATTCTCGCAAAAAACCCAGCAATAAGCCAAGAGCAAATTCTCGAAAAACTACACGCCGAAAAATCCCGAACTGGCGGTCTGCTTGGCGACGAAACGCTTCTGAGGTTAATCGCCGCCAGATACGGCGTTGAAGTGCAACAAAATACAATTCAAAACAATGGAACGCTATCGACAAGCCGATTGTTCGCTGGTTTAAATGACGTTACAGTGGCTGGTCGTTTAATGGCGGTTTTTCCAGCTCGAACCTTTGAAGGCGAAAAATCAGGCAAATTCGCTACGTTAATGCTTGCTGACAGCGACGGCATCTTACGTGTTGTGTTGTGGAATGAAAAGGCTGATTTGGTTGAGAGAGGCGAGTTGAAAGTTGGGCAGGCAGTTCGGCTGCTTCATGGATACACACGGGAAGATCGTTACGGCAAAGTGGAGCTGCATCTTGGCGGCAAAAGCCAAATCCAAGTGGAATCTCAAGAAAAAGTCTGCGAGTACCCTTCTCTGGACAGGTTTGCCACCAAAATAGGGTGCCTAAACAAAACATCGGGAACTGTGCATCTTTCTGGCACCGTGAAAGCGGTTTTAGGCTTAACCAAGTTTCCCCGAAGCGACCAAAGCGACGGAACAGTCATGCGGTTCACTTTAGCGGATGAGTCGGGAGAAGTAACGGTGGTTGCTTGGAACGAAAAAGCCCAAGAACTAGAAAAAAGCCTCAAAGCGAACACGGGTTTGCAGTTGGGTAACGTTAAAGTGAAAGAAACCCCAAGCGGCGGCATAGAAGCTCACGTTGACTTCACCAGTTTCGTTAATGTCCAAGCTGCACCGTTGCAGTTGACGAAAATAGCCAAGCTAACAGATAATCAAAGCGTCAACGTTGAAGGCATAGTTTCAGCCGCTCCCGAATGCAAAGAAGTAACCACCTCAAAAGGCGAAACCGTGAAACTGGTGGTTTTTGAGCTGAAAGATGATTCTGGAACCATTAGGGTTTCTGCTTGGCGCCAATATGCAGAGGCGCTTAATGGCTTAAAAATTGGTGATAACCTGCTTTTGGAAAATGTCTATGTGAAAAAGGGATTCGGAGACAAAATGGAGTTATCTACCCGAAGTGCAACGGTTGTTTCAGTCACGCCGCCTTAAGTTTTGCTGCTACGGCATCTGGCATTTATCTGCCGACAGTATTTTTTGTTACCCATTGATGTTACAAAAACTAAGCTGGGTTATGTTTTCTGCTTAGCATTGTATTTTTCGCAGTAGTCTTCAGCGGTTGGAAAAACTGATTTCACACGTTCCAAACGTTTTTGTGCCCCAACTTTCTCTCCAAGCATGATAACGTCCTGTGGCTTGCTGAAGTGTTCAGTTTTGCCGTCCTCACGTTTACGCTCAACTTTTATGCAGTCGTCAACCATGCAGTTCAGCACGCAGGCGCCGCAGTAAACGCATAGATCCTCGATGACTCCTACTTCGCCCGTTTTCCAGTACAAAGCGTTAGTCGGGCATGCTTTAATGCATAGTTTGCATTGTACCCCAGCACAGGTGTACTTGTTTATGTTTATGTTTCCTTCCTTGAATATTTCTTTAACGCCCGTTGGCTCCAAAAACTCTTGCCTGCGTTTTTTTCTTGCCTCTTCAGGAGTGTCATCTGTCAACATGCAGAATATGTCGACGTTCGAAGCGTTTTTCTCGGGCATTTGGAGCCTCAGCTGGAAATGTTTTTGTTCTAAAAATAGGTTTTACGAATTATAATTACTTATCCGCCGTTTTCGCAATTATTTTACGTGAAAGAATCTATTTTCTGAGGAATTCATCTTGCCCTTGAGGTTGCTTGCGTTAACCCCACGGTACTCGAATCATCACTTTTACCTGGACAGAATTATCGCTTGAAAGCGCAATCAACTCCACTCTTTTTTTCACAAAACTGAATTTATTTAAGCTTGCTGAATTTGACAAGGCACAGAAATTTTTTTCACACTGCATATTTATAAATTCACAGTAAGTCACTACTAAGACGGACTCGGATTTTAAAGAGTCAACATAAAAGTGAGTTTGCCTAACCGATGAACGAAATGCAAGAAGCTCCAAGCAAATCTGTTGCCAGTTCGCCAAGGCACACTAACTTAGTGTTGGGCATCGTTATGCTTGGAACGCTCATGGGCGCGTTGGATAGCACCATAGTTCTTCTGGCATTTCCCGTGATAAATGACAGCCTCCATTCAAACCTTGCCACTTCACTTTGGATTATTCTTGCTTATCTTCTTGTCCTCGCAGTTGCAACTACGCAGATGGGCAGAATCGGCGACATCTACGGCAGAAGCAAAATATTCAATTTAGGCTTCGTAATTTTCACTGTAGGCTCAGCCCTATGCGGTTTTTCACCCCACATTTATCTGCTCATAGGCTTCAGGGTTGTTCAAGCGGTAGGCGGCGCCATCATGCAGGCAACCAGCGGCGCCATAATAGCCGATTATTTTCCCAGAGAAAAACGCGGCAGAGCATACGGCTACAACTCACTGGGGTTCACGGCTGGAGCTTTACTTGGCATAGTTTTAGGCGGAATAATCACCAGTTACATCAGTTGGCAATTTATTTTCTTCATAAACATTCCAATAGGCGTAGTAGCCGTAATCGTTGGATTAAAATACCTTAAGGATATCGAAAAAAGAAGCGCCAAAATAGATTTTGCCGGTATGGGTTTGCTTGGCTCGGCTTTAGTGCTGTTATCTTTTGGGCTGGTGGATTTTGCTGCAAATGGACTCAGTGCCTTAAGCGTCGTTTTAGCGGTGATTGGGGCAGCGCTGATACCTGTGTTTATATTGTATGATCGGCGGCTTGATAATTCCTTGATTGATTTTGAAGCCTTAAAAATCAGGGTTTTGCGGAACGCAATCTTATCAGCCTTCTTCACAAGCGTCGGCTACTTCTCCGTGATTTTTCTAGTAATAATGTACTTGCAAGGCATAAGAGCCCTCACGCCGCTCAATGCCTCACTTCTGCTTGTGCCTGGATACGTCGCCGGCAGCTTTCTTGGTCCAATAATGGGCAGACTCTCCGACAAATACGGTTCAAGAGAAATCGCGACAATGGGCATCTTTTTCTTAGCCTTGGCTGTCTTTATTTATTTGACAATGGGCGCCACTTCCCCGCTCTACATTGTGCTACTTGCTTCGGCAGTATCAGGCATCGGAACCTCCATGTTCTTCCCCGCCAACAACAGCGCAGTAATGGCAAATGCACGAGCAGGCTCCTACGGCAGCATATCTGGTTTGCTGCGAACAGTGCAGAACATTGGGTTAGTCGGAAGCTATGTTTTAGCCATCTCGGTTGCGGCAGCATCAATACCTAGACAAGTGGCATTCGAAGTGTTCATTGGAACAAAAAGCCTATCCGGCGGCGTCAGCCAAGTGTTCATATCGGGCATAGACCACGCGTTTTACGCTTCAATAGCTATACTGGCAATTGCAGGCGTATTGTCCTATATTAGGGGAAGAGACATAAGGAAACAAGCTCCAGTTAAATAACTGCTTGCCATGCTAAAGCCTAATTACTCCCCGTCCACAGTTAACTATTAAATGTGGCTTAGCGGGTTGGAGGCATAGCTTGGGCAAACTCAAATTCGGAGTCTTCCTTCCATTCTACGCGTTCCAAGCGAAAGAGCCCAAAGAACACTTTAGCCTCATACGCGACCTTGTTTTGGAATGTGAACGCTTAGGCTACAACTCAGTTTGGCTGGACGACCACCTGATGTTCAATGACTGGCCTATTCTGGAATGCTGGACGACTCTTTCAGCGCTCTCGTCACTAACCAGCAGGATAAGGCTCGGAACCATGGTCTCCTGCAACGGGCATAGAAATCCTGCCTTGCTTGCCAAGATGGCTGCAACGCTCGATGTCCTGTCAAACGGCAGATTAGAGCTCGGGATAGGGGCGGGCACCCAAGAGACCGAGCACACGGCTTACGGTTTCGGTTTTCCCCCATCAAACGTCAGAATAGAGCGTTTAAGCGAGGCATTGGAAGTAATAAGGCACCTTTGGACACAAGAAAAAGCAAACTACCAAGGAAAACACTACAAGCTAAAAGACGCAGTTTGTTACCCTAAACCCATGCAGAAACCCTACCCGCCCATCACTGTAGGAGGAAGCAGCGAACTAATAATGCGCAAAGCCACGGCTCCATACGCAGACAGGTTTGACTGGGGCTACATGCCCTCGATTGAGGCGTATAAGTGTAAACTTGCGATTTTAGAGAACCAATGCAAAGCAATTGGCAGAAACTTTAGTGAAATTGAGAGGTCCTGCTGGCCCGGCGGACAAGTGCTGATTGCGGAGGATCAAAGGGAGCTTGGCAAAAAGGTTTCTGAGCGAAAACCAGCAGATGTCAGCTTGGAGGCTTTCAAGAAAACTACTTTGATAGGAACTCCAGATGAATGCCTGAAGCAGTTGCGGGTTTACGTGGATTTGGATGTAACTTACTTTATGTTGTTTTTCGCTGATTTGCCAAGTTTGGATGGATTGCGGTTGTTTGCTGAAAAAGTCAATAGGCAAATGAGCGGTTAGAGGTCGCCTCTTGCAATGTGCGATAATTCGTGGAGAATAATTTCATCTAAGCTGTTGTATGGGTTTTCCCTAACAAGTATAATGTATTGGGCGTCGTCGGTTTCGTCAGCGTTAAACACACACGCATCAGTGCCCTTTGTTGGAAGAACTCTGCCCCATTCCTCAATCTCGCGCAGTTCATCTTCAAAGCAGTGCCTGTGTTGAATAGCATGGTTAAAATCTTCATCGCTTAGTTCGAGTGCTTTAACTTTTGGCAGTGGTTTAGTTGAAAGGGTTTTCCATGCTTTGGCAAGTTTCCTTTTATGTATAAGCTTAGCTCTCATGTTGATTCCCTCAACTAAAACCATAAAAAACACTTCAGACCGATATTCAAGCTTTGCGCCAAAACAACATGCCTGATTAAAACAGGACGCTTACGAAAACTAACGCTTTTAGCCGTAAAAGCATTTGCAGTAGTTGCACTACTACCACAACCACCCGACCTAAGCCTTGCTTAAATAGCAGAGGCTAAGAATTGAAGCTAGTTAGCTGAGAAAACTTGTTCAGTAGCTTATTCAGAGGGCGTGGGGATGTACCTGCTCAGGTATCCTTTGGAAATTTTAGGTTTCCTTGGTTTCCACGCGGCTAACCGCTCTTTAAGTTCACTCTCTGATAGCTCAACTTTCAGAACCCTGTTGGGAATGTCAATGGTTATTTTGTCTCCATCTTTAAGCGCCGCAATTGGTCCGCCTTCGAAGGCTTCAGGCGCAACATGCCCGATGCATGGTCCACGGGTTGCACCAGAAAACCTGCCGTCAGTTATCAGCGCTACACTTTCGCTTAAACCCATACCAGCAATCGTCGCTGTCGGAATCAGCATCTCTGGCATTCCAGGTCCACCCCTTGGTCCTTCATAACGAATAACCACGATGTCGCCAGCAACAACTTCATGACTCTTCATGGCTTCTTCTGCTTGATGCTCTGAATCGTACACTTTTGCTGGACCTTGATGCTTCATCATCTTAGGAGAGACCGCCGCCATTTTCACCACTGCTCCTTTAGGCGCCAAGTTGCCTTTGAGAATTGCGATGCCGCCTTCTTTGTGAACTGGATTATTCAATGGGCGGATGACTTCCGCATTTATCACTTTGGCACCTGCAACGTTTTCGCCGACCGTTTTACCAGTAACCGTCAAAGCATCAAAATGCACAAACGGCTTAAGCTCCTTGATTAACGCTGGTAAACCGCCTGCATCGCCTAAATCTTCCATGTCAAAGTTGCCTGTGGGAACCATGTTGCATAAGTGCGGAACCTTCCGTCCAATCGCATCGTAAGAAGACAGATCAAGTTTTGCTCCTGCTTCCTTAGCTATGGCTGAAAGGTGCAGAACCGTGTTTGTGGAGCCTCCGAGCGCCATGTCAACCGCGGCAGCGTTTTCGAAGGCGCTCTGGGTCATTATCTGTGAGGGCTTGAGGTCTTTCTTTATGAGTTCAAAGATTTTTTGTCCTGTCTCTTTGGCAATTCTCTGCTTCAACGCGCCATTCGCTAATGCCGTAGCGCAGTACGGAAGAGACATGCCTAATGCCTCAGTCATGCACGCCATGGTGTTTGCAGTAAACATGCCGTTGCAGGAACCGCAGCCAGGGCATGCCACGTTCTCAAGCTCCGCAGATTCCTCTGCAGTCATTTTGCCTGCGAAAACTTTGCCAACTGCTTCAAAAACGTTGTTGACGCCGACTTTTTGTCCGTTCAGTACGCCTGACTCCATCGGCCCGCCTGTAACAGATATGGCAGGTACATTTAATCTCGCGGCTGCCATAAGCATGCCCGGGGTGACTTTGTCGCAGTTAGAAATCAGCACCATACCGTCTAAGCGGTGGGCTTGCATCATGATTTCCACGGAATCAGCAATTAATTCGCGGCTTGGAAGAGAATACCGCATGCCTTCATGACCCATCGCTATGCCGTCGCATACTGCAATGGTGTTGAATTCGAAGGGTGTTCCTCCGGCTTCAAGAACGCCTTCCTTGACTGCTTCACCTAGAGCTCTTAGGTGAATGTGTCCGGGAACGATTGACGTGTAACTGTTAGCTATTCCGATGAATGGCTTAGCTATGTCCTGATCGGTTAAACCTAAACTTTTCAGGAGGGCTCTGTGAGGTGCCCGTTCAGGTCCAAATTTTATTTCGTCGCTTCTCATAAATTTCCCAACTTCCGAAGTTGACTTGTTACAATTTTATTACTTGGTTGGATTTAAGCTGTTTCACTCAAAGTCCTGCAGCGGAAGTAAGTTATTGATAGCTTCCATCCAACAATTCCACCTTATCTGTAGAAACATATCTGGGTCTAAGCCAAACCAAAGAGCCGAAAACCTTGGTAACGTCATTTTTAGGCTTTGGGTTCGGATAATCTGTCAAGTTCTTAAAATGGATAAACGTCATTTTCCTGCTCGCGCCAGCGAAAGCGCGGTATTCATCGGCTGAACTGAAAAAACTTTCAGCTCCAAATTTCTCCCAGAGATCCTCCCTGTCTCCTACAATGCGCTCAACAAAATCGGCAGCACCCAAAACCTGCATCCGCTTCGTCACATAAAACAACAACTTCTCAGTCTGCTTCGGACCAACTGCTCCAGTCCTAACAAAATAACTAATCTTATGAGCCTGACTCTGACTTTGGCAGATGTGACTCCAATACTTCCCATTAATAACCAGAACAAACCCGTAATGATTGTTTTCCATTTGTCTCGCGCCTGCTCCTTATTTGTTGAATTTGGAGATAACGTTTTCGCAAGTATGACAAGCGTTATAAAAAGAAAGAGCCATCATAGGTAAAGCATAACTTAAGAGAGAGGTAAACGGGATGCCACCTACCAGTTCGACCCCCACCTTGACCCCCAGCTTCTGGGCAGGCAAAGCTGAAGGCCTAAGCTTTGACGTAGACACCGTTTCCCTGCATGTCCACGAAAGAATCGACCCATTAACCATCATAGAAGCCGTAAGAAAAAAAGAAGCAACCGAACAAAAAAGCCTCTTCCACTACTTCGAAACCAAAGAAAACAACCCACCCATAAGAGAAGCCATAGAATTCTACAAACACCCCCAAGGATGGTCAAACCGACTAATCGCAGGCGACTCCCTGCTTGTCATGAATTCGCTGCTGGAAAAAGAAGGCATGGCAGGCAAAATACAAATGATATACATAGACCCTCCATATGGAATAAAATATGGCTCAAATTTCCAGCCCTTTGTAAACAAACGGGATGTAAAAGATGGCAAAGACGAAGACCTGACACAAGAGCCGGAAATGATCAAAGCCTTCCGCGACACTTGGGAACTGGGCATCCACTCCTACCTTACTTATCTCCGCAACCGTCTTCTTCTTGCTCGAGAACTGCTTGCCGAAAGCGGGAGCGTATTTGTGCAGATTAGCGATGAAAACGTACACATGGTAAGAGATTTATGCGATGAGATATTTGGTGTGAACAATTATGTGAGTCATAATAGCTTTTCAAGAAAACGATAAGCTCGTCTCTGGCCAACTGCCGATGGTTAATGATTATATAATCTGGTATGCAAAGAACAAAGCAAATGTAAAATTCCGGCGTTTGTTTAGAGATAGAACTATGCGACGAATTGAAACGAGCTTATCAATATGTATGAAAGACAAGACGGCAGTAGTCGACGAAAGAAAAATGATGAGCCAAGCGTATAGCCAAACGTTGATGTATTTTTCAATAACGCAGACTTGACATCACAAGGAGCAACAGAAAACAGTAATATTCCTTACACATATGAAGGTAATGTCTTTTACCCATCAGAAGGTAAGACACTGGTCAACTACTGCTCCAGAGGGTTTAGATAAACTTGCTAAAGGCACATCGGCTGTATGCCTCTGGAAATACCCTGTGTTACAGACGCAAAGCTACAGATTTTCCATATTTTCAGTTTACTTCAATTTGGGATGATACTCTGGAAAGCAGTTTTTCCTCAAGATAAGATTTATGTCGTTCAAACCACACCAAAAGTCATCGCAAGATGCCTACTCATGACCACCGATCCAGGTGATTTGGTGCTTGACATCACGTGCGGTAGTGGAACGACAGCGTATGTCGCCGAGCAATGGGGGCGGCGATGGATCACATGTGATACATCCCGAGTAGCAATCACACTAGCCAAGCAACGACTTAATGACCGGCTTATTTGATTACTATGAACTTGCACATCCAAAAGAAGGTGTCAAGTAGCGGTTTAATATACAAAAAGCATTCCACATATTACTTTAACGATCATTGCCAATAATGAATCTGCCTGAAGAAGAAATGTTGTATGATCAACCAGAAATGGATTCAAATCTAAGAATCGAATTAGCTGGTCCATTCACTGTTGAAGCTGTTCCATCTCAAAGAGTTAGAAGTTTTGAGGAAGTGGAAAAATCTTCTCAGGAAGCAGATATTAGTATTGCTCGTTCAGGAGAGACGCTGAGGCAAGATGATTGGATTTCTGAAATGCTTTCAGCTGGAATCAGAGGCAAAGGTGGTCAAATCTGGAGTTCGCTCGAATAGAACCGCTTGGTGGTACACGATGGATTCATGCTAAAGGAGAAACAAGGATGGAAAGAAGGTGGTATTTCATTTGGTCCAGAGTATGCTCCTTTGGAGCAAAGACAAGTGGAATTAGCGATTGAAGAGGCACAGCAGCTTGTTCCCAAGCCAAGCTTGTGATTTTTGCTTCATTTCAATTTGACCCTGAAGCAGCAAAAGACATTGATGAACTGAAGTGGCCTGGTGTTGATGTCTTGAAGGCACAGATGAACACTGATTTGCTAACTGCTGACCTTAAGAAGAAACGTGCAAGCAACGAATCGTTCTGGCTAATGGGGCAACCAGATGTTGAGCTGAAGAAACAGGGTAACAAATACATCGTTATCGTAAATGGTTTTGACTACTACAACACTAAAACAGGGGAAATCGAATCAGGCGACACCTCAAAAATAGCCATGTGGGAACTGGACACAGACTATGATGGAAGAAGTCTTTATCCAAGACAAGTCTTCTTTCCCGATGGCTGGATCAGATGAAGGCTGGAGCAAACTTGCAAAGAACTTTGAAAGCCCAAATTGATGAAGAACGAATCGAGAACTATCAGAGGAACACATCCTTGCCATTCAAACTTGGAAACAACAAACAGGTAGCAGTCAAAATTATCGATGATCGCGGAATTGAGTCTCTTAAAAATCATAAGGGTAAGAGAATGACAAACACAACCGATCACCTAATAATCTGCAGTCCATATGAGAAGCCAACAGCAACATCTGAGTTACAACAGAGAAATCAGAAAATTTGAGATTAGTTGAAGGGCGAAGACCAGCAGGCTACATTGTTGCAACAGAAGATTCTCAAGGTTTTGATGACCCAGGACATTTTATTCCACTGGAAGAAGTCAACAAAATTCGAGAAAGAGTTGACAAATGGCGAGATGCAGGCTATCCAGGAATAACAACTGTGACGAAAGAACTGCTTGGAGCACTGGAAAAATCCTGGACAGAGAACCAAGATTGTTCTTCTGCCAAATTGAAGCCATCGAAACCCTCATCTGGCTAGTTGAAGCTCCTGAAAGTGAAAGACAAGGCATAGAAATCAAAGGCGACGGCAGCCCATTCCAAAGACTTTGCTCAAAAATGGCTACCGGCAGCGGCAAAACAATCGTCATGGCAATGCTAATCGCATGGCAAGCAATAAACAAAGCAACTTACCCCAAAGACACAAGATTCTCAAAAAACATCCTTGTTGTAGCCCAGGGCTAACCGTAAAAAGTAGACTGAAAGTTCTCTATCCAGCAGACGACCAAAACTACTATCAAGCATTCGACATAGTTCCCTCAGACATGTTTGACAAACTGCGGCAAGCCAACATCAAAGTCGTAAATTGGCACATGCTTGCATGGGAAACAGAAGACCAAATTCAAAGAAAACACACAGTGGACAAACGAGGTGCAAAAAGCGACGAAGCCTACACCCGAGAAGTCCTCGGAGAAATGGCAAACGCCAAAAACATCATCGTCATCAACGACGAAGCGCACCATGCTTGGCGAGAAAACCCTGAAGCCATCGGCAAATACACACGGGAAAGAGACCTAAAAGACAGCGCAGAAGAAGCAACAGTCTGGATAGGCGGACTAGACCGCATACACAAAACACGAGGAATACTCAGATGCCACGACTTCTCAGCCACGCCATTCTATCCTTCAGGCAAAAAAGCAAGCGAAGAAACTCTATTCAGATGGATAGTCAGCGACTTTGGCTTAAACGACGCCATAGAATCAGGACTGGTAAAAACCCCACGAGTCGTAATCAGAGACGATGGCAGACTAACCAAAGAAATGAAATCAAGATTCTACCACATCTACAACGACCCAGAAGTCAAAGGAGACATAAACAGAGAGGCAGAACCACAAGAAACCCTTACCAGACCTCGTCACCAATGCCTACTATTATTTGGGTTTGGATTGGCTTGAAACAGCCAAAAGATGGAAAGAAAACAAAGCAGAAACCCCGCCAGTCATGATAACCGTCGCCAACAGAACAGAAACAGCCGCACGCATCGAATACGCCTTCAATCACGGCAAAATCAGAATCGACGAACTAAAAAACCCAGAAACAACTCTGAGAATTGACTCCAAAGTTCTCAAAGAAGCAGAAAGCAAAGAAGAAACCACCGAAACAACTGATGAAAATGGCGAGAAAAAACAAACAAAAACCGAGCTAGGCAGAAACTCCTAGAAAACAAGTTGACACCGTTGGCAAAGTCGGGCAACCAGGAGAAAAAATCCAAAATGTCATCTCAGTCGGCATGTTAACTGAAGGCTGGGATGCAAAAACCGTAACTCACATCATGGGCTTAAGAGCATTCACAAGCCAGCTGCTCTGCGAACAGGTTGTAGGCAGAGGACTAAGAAGAACATCCTACGAAGTAGACCCAGAAACAGGACTATACGCCCCAGAATACGTCAACATATTCGGAATACCATTCACATTTCTGCCGCATGAAGGCGGCGAAGGCAACCCACCTCCACCACCCAAACCAAAAACAAGAATTTACCCAGACGAAAACAAGAAACAATACGAAATCACTTGGCCAAACATCGTGCGAATAAATCACGTTTACACACCCAAACTACATTGGAAATGTCCAAAGTCAAACGAATTGAACTTAGACCAGAAGAAACACCATTCAGAGCAGACTTAGCGCCATTCCTAGACGGCAAACCAGTCTCAACAAAATGACAGAAATCAATCTTGCCGACGAAAAAGTCGAAGAAATACTCAAAGTTCTAAGAAGACAGCGGCTAATCTTTGAAATTTCCCGAGAAATCTACGACAAGATGAAGCCTAATTGGCAAGGAAACAAAGAATACCTACTCATCCAACTCGTCAAAATAGTTGAAGACTTCATCGATTCTAACAAGATATTCATCTACAGCTTAGCTTACCGAGAAGACGACCTAAAAAGACGACTGCTGATTCTGCTAAACATAAACAAAATCGTCCAGCACCTTTTCAACGCCATCAAATTTGAAAACACCAAGAAGTCGCGCCAATATTCAACAAGGAAAGCCGCTGAAATCAACTGAAAACATGATGACTTGGTTCACCAGCAGACCATGCGAACACACAATAAAGAGCCACATAAGCCAAATTGTGGTCGACAGCACATGGGAAATGACAGAAGCCTTCGAGTTCGACCATAACCCCGACGTCATGGCTTGGGCAAAAAACGACCATCTCGGCTTCGTCCATAAGCTACGTTTTCCGAGGAATAATCCACAAGTACTACCCGGACTTCCTTATCAAACTCAAAAACGGCAAAACTCTCGTTCTCGAAGTCAAGGGCAAGGATGACCAGCAGAACAGGACCAAACGTGAATACCTGAAGGAGTGGGTGGAGGCGGTGAACGCGGATGGGAGATTCGGGAAGTGGAGCTGGGATGTCTCGTTCCGAACGTCCGACATCAAGGACAAAATCAGAAAACACGTCAACCCCACGTCATAGAATGCATCTTTTCGCCCACGCCAAAAGTCGCAACCCTCGCAAAAAGCTCTAACCCGACATATCCGACAATGCCGTCTACATGACGTTCAACATTGAAAGTCGCAAGGCGCCCATCCCAAAGTCGCAGCCAAAAAACGCCCTCAAACCCAAACCAAAAAACCAGCCCAAAACGCAACCTGCAAACGTGCAAAGTCGCAACAAAAAAATGATTAAAACAAACAAAACCGCAAAAACGCAACACCAAAAAAACCAGCCAAACCCCACAAACCCGAAAGTCACCAATAATTTTATATTTAAGGTTGACGCCTTGAAAAGAGATGTGATTTAAGTGGGGTATTGCTTTATTAAATCGCTTCCCTAAACACGTAAGATTTTTAGACACCACCCTTCGTGATGGTGAACAAACACCCGGAGTATCACTTGTACCTGAAAGCAAACTAAGAATTGCCCAGCGTTTAGATGAACTTGGCGTTGACGTGATTGAAGCTGGGTTCGCGGCTGTTTCTGAAGGCGAAATGGAATCCGTAAGCCTGATCGCCAAGCAGGGTTTGAAGGCTCAAATCTCCAGCGCAGCAAGAGGAACAAAAAACGATATTGACGCTGTGCTAAAAAGCGGCGCTTCGACCATAAGCATGATTATCCCAACCTCTGACCTGCATATCGAGTGCAAACTGCACAAGACACGCGAACAAATCCTTAAAACTACAGACGAATGCGTAAGGTACGCTAAGGACCATGGCTTAGTGGTGGAGCTTTTAGCTGAAGACGCAACCCGATCAGACTTCGATTACCTAACCAAGTTTTTCTTAACAGCGATTGACGCTGGAGTGGACAGGGTTATTCCATGCGACACGGTAGGCATCTTGACTCCTGAGCGATCAGCCGAATTCTTCTCTAAAATAAAAGAAAACATAAAGGTTCCAGTGGGCGTGCACTGCCACAACGATTTCGGTATGGCAGTCGCCAACACCGTTGCTGCTTTGGGCGCGGGCGCTGAAGAGGCGCATGCAACCATTAACGGGCTGGGTGAACGCGCGGGAAACGCTTCACTGGAAGAAATAGCTCTTACATTAATATCGCTTTACAAACTGGATTTAAACATAAAGACTGAACTGATCTACGGCACATCCCAACTGGTTTCAAGATTAACGGGAGTTCACGTGCAACCTAACAAGGCAATCGTCGGCGAAAACGCTTTCACTCACGAATCGGGAATACACACGCAAGGAATGCTTGCTAACCCATTGACGTATGAGCCGATTGCTCCTGAACTGGTCGGTGCAACCCGCCGCATATCAGCAGGAAAACATTCAGGGTCACATGCCATCAGAGCGGACTTAGAAAACATGGGTCTTAAGCCTTCTCAAGAACAGTTTAAAGAGATTTTCCTGCGCATCAAAAACTTAGGCGACAAGGGCAAAACAGTCATGGACGCAGATGTCTTGGCGATAGCTGAGAACGTTATGGGGCTAAGCAAAGCTAAACCGATACGGCTTGAGGAAATGACGTTTGTCGGCGGCGACAAAGTAACCGCAACCGCATCAGTGCGCCTATCGTTAAACGGCAAGGGAGTGTGGGGCGCAGCAGTCGGGCGTGGGACCCGTGGACGCAGCCATAAACGCGGTCAAAAACGCCATAGCTGAAGTTGAGCCTATCACGCTGGAGCAGTACATGGTTAAAGCCATCACCGGCGGCACAGACGCGATGGTTGAAGTGGTTGTGCGGATGCGCAAAGGAAACAGAACAGTGACAGCCATGGGAGTCCGCGAAGACATAGTTAAAGCCAGCATGGAAGCTGTGCTGGGCGCTATGAACGTGCTGACAACAGACTACAACGACAAAAACAACCATTAATCTTCATTTTCTGCAACTTAATGTGAACTTTTCAAAAATTTAGGTAACTGAAATCTAGGTTCACTATATTTCAAATAGAGAAAACTGGCTTTGAGTGATAACCCTTTAACGTAATCTTAGGATTATCTGAATTGGCTACAAAGCAAATGTGGTGGCTAAAAGTCCTTATATAGAACACATTAATTTACATTTTTTTCGTTTCAACCAGAAACAGATTTAAGCCCTAAACAAGAAAGCCAGCCCGAAACAAGCCCTGACCAGAACCGCTTACCTACCTACAGAGGGGTCTACTATTTGTGCCAAAAAACCGCCGCAAAAAGAGAAGACAACAACCACAAAGAGCAACAGTTCGTTTATTTTTCTTTTTTAGGCGCTTATTTTTGGTGGTGGACGCACTCGTCTGCCAAGTTTTATGCGCAAAGCTATGCGGTACAGTTTTCGCAGGGACTTCACCAGTTGCTCAAGGTTGGGCGCTGTTGAGTAAATGAGCGGTATCTGCTCGTACTCTGCTATGCGTATGGCTTCGGCGTCAGGTTGAGTTTTGTGAAAAACCACAATGCGCGGTTTAAGGCTGCTGACTCGCACAATCATCATGGGCAAGCAGCCTGCTTCCACGTTTGTGAAAACTAGCGCTCGGTCAGTTGATGCTCCAAACAGCTGCGCGTAATCAGCGCCTGAATATGCTTCAACTGCTTTGGTGCTGTCGACAACTGTGTAACCGTTGACTTCTTTAACGTACTTTTCCTTGCAAGCTACCACTTCGCCGCCGATAGCCCTGCACAAGTACTCAACCCGCACAGGAATGGGAAACTCACGCAAATCAACAACCGCCATGCTTGGCGAACTAGTCAGCTTAGCAAATTCCCGTATGAAGCGACTGCCCTTTCCCTCGTCAATCAGCAAGAGCGAGAGAACAAACCTTCGGATGAATTTGGATCCTGGACTTTGCCGCCTGCCACTCTCATAATCACTTACCACCGAAGATGACAGCCCCATAGTCTCAGAAAGAGTCAATTGAGAAACAGCAAATAGTTCTCGCCATTTGCGCATTGTGGCGCCTGGTTTACTTGAAAGAATTATCTCTCCAGCAATTCTTCTTGCCAAAACTTCCCTAAGGCTAGGCGACACTGACATGAAATAAGGCTCCGGCTTGTACTCTTCCTTTCAGATTGAGGTATAAATCTGTAGCGTTTTTCCCGAATATTATGAAGTAAACTTGGGCGTTTGCGTAAAAGCCGTCTTTGTAACTTTTGTTTCCAAGAATAAACACATATTATTTGACTAACTTCGCGCTAACCTGATTTGCCGGGTTGCTGAACTGAGTTTATAAGGAAGTTTTACATTGTAATGCGGTAACGTCGGTAACGTTCCCGTCTCCATGAAAGACGACAAGAATGTTATCACCGCAATGAACAATAAAAAGGAGTGATAGATATGGCAGAAAAACCAAATGATGTAATCTTCGTTGGAAACAAACCCCCCATGAGCTATGTGCTCGCTATCATAACAGCGTTCTCTTCAGGCACAGAAAAAGAAATAACTCTAAAAGCACGAGGCCAAGCAATAACTACCGCCGTTGACGTTGCAGAAATAACAAGAAGCCGATTCCTAAAAGACCTTAAAGTGACAAAGATCGCAATCGGGACAGCTGAGATGCCGCCAAGAGAGGGCGAAAACAGGTCAAGGATGGTTTCAACGATAGAAATTACTCTTACAAAAGAGTAGTTATGACGGGCAACAATTAACCTGGGAGTTTTAATCTCTCCAAACTTTTTACAAAATCAAATGTTTTTCGGTTTCTTATTCAGGTATGCCTCAACTTTCTTGACGATTTCCATGAAAGCTTTTGCCGCCGCCGAATCCTTGTTTGCAACGATGAAGGGTTGTCCCTTATCTGAGTCCACGCCGATCTTCGGGTCAATTGGGATGCTGCCGAGGAATGCTACACTCATCTCCCTCGCCATTTTTTCGCCGCCGCCTGACTCGAAAATCTCGGTTTTCGTTCCGCAGTGTGGGCAGACGAAGCCGCTCATGTTCTCCACGACGCCGATGACTGGCATGTTGAGGCGTTCGGCGAAGGTGATTGCCTTCTTAACCACGCTGCTTGACAGCCCAGTCGGCATAGTGACGATAACTACCCCGTCCATTTCAGGCAGCAACTGCGCGACGCTCAGCGGTTCGTCGCCGGTTCCAGGCGGCAAATCGATGAAAAGGAAATCCAGCTCGCCCCAGACGATGTCCACCAGAAACTGCCTTATCGCCCGCATCTTGAGCGGTCCACGCCAAATCGTAGGCGCCTCTTCAGGCAGAAAGAAGTCAATCGACATGACCTTCATGCCTAACGGGCCTTCAACTGGAAAAACGCCTGGAGGACCAGTCTTCACGCGTTGTCCCTCTAACCCTAAAAGCTTGGGCACGCTTGGACCATGAATGTCCGCGTCCAAAACGCCGACCTTAAAGCCCTTCGAGGCAAAAGCCGCCGCAAGATTAACGGTAACGGTGCTTTTTCCAACCCCGCCTTTACCGCTTATGACTGCGATTTTATGTTTGATCTTGCCCATTCTCGACTTCAGTTTATTCTGCTCTTCCGACTGTTGCCGCCTGTACTCTTCAAGCTGAGCCATGTTCCGTTCTAAAGCCACAAAAAACACCTGCTTTCCAAAGTAGTTAAAGGTTGATTCTTAAGTAAACTAAAATAGTTTATGGTTGTCTTATTCAAGCTATGGCTAAACTGGCTTATTTGGGATGAAGAAAAATGGTTAACTTTCAAGACATTTTGCAGGCGCAAAAGAACATTGCCTCCTACGCTAACCCTACGCCGTTGACGCAGTCGAAGTTTCTGAGTGAACTTTGCCGTGGGAACGTTTTTCTGAAATGGGAAAGTGAGCAGTTGACGCGTTCCTTCAAAATCCGCGGCGTAATAAACAAGTTGCTAAGTTTAACGGCTGAGGAGAAAGCCAAGGGAGTCATTACGGCTTCAGCGGGCAATCATGGTCAAGCGGTGGCTTATGGCGCCCAGAAACTGGGTTTTCAGGCAGAAATTGTCGTTCCGACCTACACGCCGAAGGTTAAAGTTGAAGGGATAAGGCAAGTGGGGTGCAGGACTCTTGCTGTACGGTGACACGTACAGCGAGGCTGAAAAGAAAGCTAAGGAACTCGCGGCGAAAGAAGGACGCCTCTACATTTCACCCTACAACGACGAGCGAATAGTGGCTGGGCACGGAACCATAGGGCTGGAAATCCTCAAGGACCTGCCAGAAGTCGACGTTGTCGTCGTGCCCGTCGGCGGAGGCGGATTGATTGGAGGAATAGCCATTGCCGTCAAAACCCAGAAGCCAACGGTGCGCATCATCGGGGTTCAATCAACGGCTTCACCCGTCATGTACGAGTCTTTGAAGGCAGGCAAGATTGTGCCGCCGCACAGGCATGAACGCTACACGATCGCTGAGGGGCTCGTGGGCGCGGTGGAGAAAGGCTCAATCACCTTCACCATTGCCCAGCAGTACGTTGATGAGATAACGCTTGTTAGGGAAGAGACGATTAGGCAAGCGGTTTATTTGCTGTGGAAGAACGAGAAGAAGGTGGTGGAAGGCTCAGGCGCGGCAGGACCCGCGTTTCTGATGGAAAACAAAGATTCATTCACTGGGCAAACCGTCGCGGTGGTGATTAGCGGAGGAAATATCGACGAGTTCTTGTTTAACGGCATCGTAGCCGCCGAACAATAGGCGCTGTCAGCCTAGTTTGTAGCCGATTTTCCGCAGGAACTGGTGCCGCTCCGAAACGTCAGCGTCAGTCTCCACGCCTTTGCTTTTGTAGCCGTCAATAACACCCATGATCCCTCTTCCCTGCGCAGTTTCGGCGATGATGACTTCGAGCGGGTTCGCGGTGGCTGCGTAAACTGTGCATACTTCAGGTACTTTTTTGATTTTGTCAAGAACGTTTAGGGGGTAAGCGTTTTTTATGTAAATAAGAAAGCTATGCCCGCAGCCTATTTCAAAGGCTTTCTGGGCTGCCAAGCGTCTTAGTTCCTCGTCGTTTCCTTCATGCCGCACTAAGCAGGGTCCTGAGCTCTCACAGAAACCTATGCCAAATTTGATGTTTGGGACAGAGTTAACCATGGCTTCATAGAGGTCTTCAGCGGTTTTTATGAAGTGCGCCATGCCCAAGATGATGTTGCAGTCTTTAGGCGGGTCAATTTTAACTACCGTAAACTCCAAAGTTGAGCCTCCAACGTTAATAGCTTAGATTTTTAAGAATATAACATTTAAGCAAAATGTCGCGTATTAATTACTGCCCTTTACTGGATTTAGGCTCTTGCGTGAGTGCACATGGCTCGCTACATCTGTTTTGGGCTTTTTCTTATGCCATTTTTGTGGCTGAATTTTGGCACAAATAGTAGGCGGGTCTATAGGTAGCGGCGTTTTCAGTCAGGGCTTGTTTTAGGTTGCTTTTGCGGTTTAGGGCTTAAATCAAGCATTTATGGCGCAGGGGTCCTGAAAATCTCTATATAAAGCGCCTTTTTTCTCTCTCAGCCGTCCTCGGTCTGCTGGATGACCCAATCAGGCTTCAAACATGATTCAGCATTCTTCAACATAGAAGAAAGGCGCGCACTTTTCATGCAGAACGTTGATTTTGCATGTAGAAAATAAGCGAAAAAGAAGCTCTGTAAGAGTTAATTTGATCTTTGATGGATTTCGGCAACACAGCAAGTCGTTTAAACAGTTCGAGTTGCAACTATTTTCCATACGACAAATTTTATATCCCTCAGTGCGGTGCATAAATGCATCGTGCAAAAGCTGATTTTGCACCATAAACAGGTAGAAGGAGTTGAAAGTAGTGTCCGGAAAAGAAATGTTCAAAGCAACTTGCTCTGAATGCGGTCAAGAATGTGAAGTTCCATTCAAACCAGACCCAAACAGGCCAGTTTACTGCCGAGAATGCTGGGCTAAGAAACGACCAGCAAGACCAAGACGATATTAAGCTAACAACTTAACCCAATAAGCCTAATTAATTCATTATTTTTTTTTAATGCATTTCGTTATTTTTCTGCGTTAGCCCTGTTTCTGCACGAACAAAAGCTAAATATCATTGAGCGGCTAATCAATTGGAAAGCCCAAGGGCTGGTAGTTCAGCTGGTATGAACGCTTGACTTGCACTCAAGAGGTCGGGGGTTCAAATCCCCCCCAGTCCACTCTGTTCTACAAATAGAGCTTGATTCAAGATTATTTATTCCCATATTTTGATTCCCATTGATTCCCAACTTAACCTGCTCTGCTGTGACTTTGTGCAAAGTGTATTTCCTCTTTCCATTTTCAAAGCCTAAGTAATGCTTTACTCTGAAACTTTGTCCTCTCGCCTCTAAGAAGCCAATAGTATTACAAACTGGACATACAAGCTTCATGCTTCCGCCCTCTTACCTTCTGCTATGTCTAAAAGTCTAGAGATTGCATCGTCTAATGTCTCTGATTTCTTTGCAAAATTCATGAGCCTACTATGAACCCCAGAACTGATTTTCAGTGTTTTGTTGAGTTTCTTTTTTTCCATCTCAAACCCCAATTACTATCAAATAGTAGTGAATACTATTTGTGTGTTTTGTTGATAATGTGCATATAGCTTAATTTCTAGTTTTATCTCGCTATCTAATATTCACAAATTATTGTATATTCTATCGACTAATTTATTATCTAAAACACTAAAATAGGCACTTTTAAGGCAACTTTATAAGGGCGGTTGCATTACGTAAGAAATGGAGTGACAGAAAATGAATAAAACAAAATCACCCCACAAAGGGTTTAACGTGCAGGGCAACCTGCTTGAGGATGTTCCTTTTTCAGAAGAGCATCCGCAGTTGGTTGCAGTTGCAAAATTCGGAAGTGCTGGACATACTAACAATACTAGACTATACTACATTAGTAACATAATAGAAATAACAAATGATAAAATAAATGCAGGCTATAAGTAAAATGAGTACCCAATCTTTTGGACGAATGTCTTTTAGTGAGAGAGAACACAAGCACGATAGCTTAGTCAGCTTAATTCTTTGTGAGTATATCAGGCAAGGTTATTTTGTCATTGCTAATTATGGTCATTCGGAAGGCGCAGACATAGTAGTAGTTTCTGCAACAGACGGTAGAATTGCTGTTGTGTGTGAGTGCAAGAATTATGCCAAGTTTACTAGATACGGTAAGGCTGAATTTGTAGCCAATGAAACCTTCAATCAGGACGTTGATAAGCTCAATCAGTTTGACACTTTGCCTAATGTTGAAAAGTGGTATATCGTCTCTTACTCTCAAATCCTAACTTACGAACAAAAAGAAAAGTTGAGACTGAACAACATAAGATTAAGAGAAATAGGATATGAGCCCCTTAGCACTTGACAAAACTCCCAAATGCTAGAAAACATAACCCTCATCCAACATAAAGAGCAAGAAAGAACAAAAGCACATTTTCTGGAGGTGATCGACTCCGTCAAATTTCGGGTTAAATTTCCTATGGATTGCATATACTATGTCGCTCATTTCGCTGCACTCATTCGCCTGATAAAGTAAGAGTAGTGCATTCCTGAAGGCATTACCTTTTTCCAAAAATCAATGTGATTTAACGCAGCCAGAAAAAAATTAGTGGATAAGAGAAAAATGCTACTGTAGCTTTAAACTATTTTTTTGAATTTATAGGTCTTGCGCAGGAAGCTCGGTTGGAGAAATTGTTTTTACGCAATTACACGAAACCAAAAGCTCGCCATCTTTGCTAGATACCACGTAATTATCTTCGCCCTTTGCAACAATAAACCCTTCAATGGTAGCACCATCGGTGGTTGTTATTTTTCCATACAAACACGTCCTAGCATTAAAGAGAACACTTTGAGTAAACGCAGACATAAGAAAACCAGTAGCTAGCACATAAAGAATAACCACCCATCCGACCATTGGAATTGTTGGGTTTAAGGTCGAAAATACAAATATTTCAACTAAAACTGCGACCAAGCTACAGCCAACCACGACATATTTTGACCACATCGATAAAACATTGCGCCTTAATTTGTAATAGTCGTTGTAGACAAAATCTTTCTTAAAGGAAACAAAGATGAAATATAGAGGAACACCGATAATACCGTAAAAAAGGAATACTGTGAAAAACGACCACCAGCCAGAAATGAACGGTAGCATCAGAGTGACGACTAATGGGGCATAAAATAGTTGCATAAGAAAGTTCATGGCGTTGATTCTAGCGTAATCGGTTGAGTAGCGACCTTTAGATGGAATAGTACAATAATAAACAATTAAACCTAAGTACGCACCAAGCAGCACAATTAAAGACGCATAACCAATTTTGCTGATTATTAACTCAATTAATCCTTTGAAGCTATATGGCGTAAACAGCTCGTTGAATAAAGTCAAGTTGATGAACTCACTCTATTTTATGCTTGTATCTCAGCAAGTTAAGCTTTTAGTTTTTACTATTTGAGGATAACCAAAAAGGTGTGCGCTATCAAGAACTGTGGCAAAAATTAAAACTGAGAAAAGAAGTCACGAAACGTGAAGTATTATAGTTTCCCATTGAGACGGACTTAGCTCATTAATTGCATGTTGGTCTTGTAAGGTAGTTAGAACGGAATCTGGAAGGTTCTTGTAACTGAGTTTCATCACTTTAAACCAAAACACTTTTCTCTGATGTCTATACAGCTTTGAATCATTTAGTAAGTCTATTGTCTCAAGGTTACTCGTTATTTCTCCTATTGCCCAAATGAATCCCTCAGCAACTACCACTATCTTATCACCAATGAACACATTATCCCTAAAGACGTTATGCTGACCTTCATCTTTGTCCCAACCAATAGCTACATAATCATGTCGAAGCCAATCGCCTAAAATTACGGACCTAACATCACCTGTTGTGTCTTTTTTATGTCCAGCAACTATTTTCCAATAGCCCATATTTACACCATAGCTACATTGTGAAACTTGAAGATATAAGCCTTCATTTACAAGGATTAGGAACTTCGCTAATAGAGAGTAGGGAAGTCTTAAATTTGCATAGCGTAGAAATAGGTTATTATGGAAATAACAGAAACAGAACGTTTGATGCTCGTTAAAGACAAAGAAACAATATGCGGAGCAACCATGAAAATTCTACGTTTGAGTAATGACCCAAAAAAAATAGCAGAAATAAAAGAGAGTTTCTCAATAATCTTACAATTACTAAATACAATCGCATCTTATTGTAATCCTAAAAACTGTAATTTGAACCAATTTACTGAAGCGAATAATGCCTTATTTGATTTAATGAACAGAGAGAAAGAAATGGGTATATGGACGATTTCCCCAAAATTCATTGAACAACTTTGCAACTATGCTAATTCGATAAGGTTTGATTTTACTAAGAAGAGTTTGAAAATAACATTACCTAAAATAAACCTAAATTTTGGTTATAACACTAACAAGTGATAGAAGAACATGGACATTGACACGATATTAATTTCTGTTCTTAGTTCTTTAGGTATTAGCGGTATTGTAGGAATTTATCTGCAACACCTATGGACACAGAAAGGAGAAACAGACTCACGGATTCAAGCAGAGAACAGAAAAACCTATGAATCCACTATCGTTTGGATGAGAATATTATTGAACCCTGAAACTGTCACGTTTTATAATGTTGGTAAAATAGACCCTAACCTTCTAAAAATGAATCAAACAGAGCTTAAAGAACATGCTCGTAAAATGTTAGTATCTTTCTACTATGAGTCTTTGCTATTTTACCCTGATTGTATTTTACTTAATATGAAGGAATTTCTCAAAAACCCGACTAAAGAGAACTTGATGTTAACAGCGGTTGCTATGAAAAAAGACCTTTGGAATAAAAAGACCAAAGCAAACCTTGAAACTTTGTATTTGGAATAACTAATCTAATTGCTGTTGCTATAAACCTTAAATCTGAAAAGCGTAGATATAGGCTCAGGCAAAAAGAGTATGCTTTCAGATAATAGAAGTAAATTCATAAGACTTTTTGGGTTCATTACTCTTGGGATTCTTTTTATAATCTCTGCTTACACGTATTTAGAATTCGCTTTTTCTGAAAGCGTCAACATTCTTTATCCCTTTATCGCTGTTGTCTTTTTAGGAAGCATATTTTTACTAATCTATTCTGCAATCGGACTTTTTGCTTCAATGGGTTCTAATAATAGGACTACTGCATTCTACGTAGAAATCATTATTGCTATTATGGCAATAGTGGAAACGGTTGACGCTATTTTATCAGTACCAGCACTAAACTACTCAGTTTTGCTAACCCCATTTAATCCGTTTGTTGCTTCAAGTTGCGTCTTAGGAATTATACTTGGTGCAATAGGTTTGATATTTTTTGCAATTAGTGTGCTTGATAGCAAGTAAGGTTATTACCGAGTACATTCAAGGATAGAAACTTTATCGGACATTTACCAACGAAATTTTACTAAATGTTTTAAGCATTTAGAAAGTCAGCAGAATAAGCAAATTCCTTTTTTGCTTAAGATAACATTTCTGAGTCATGACATTTCTAAGGAAAACAAATTAGCTAGGGAACTCCAACGATTCAGAAATACAGTGGTCTCTCCAAGATAGTGCCTGCAGAAAACAGTCTTTGGAACTCAACTAAGTAAATCTGTTTGAGTTGTTAGTATTGCCTTGATTGTTTTTTGTTGTACGTTTAAGAGTAATGGCTTATAGTAGAATTTCATGAATACTGTTTGGCTAATCCTTCCTTGCAGCAGGTCAACTAGTTCTTGGGGCAAACAGTTTCTAAGTTTTGTTGCGAATATTTTTCTCAGTTGTTTGGTCTGATTGTTATAGCCTAATCTACCAATCTTTGTATCAAGTGCTGGATAGGTTATTCGTGGTTTGGTTTCTATTACACGGTTAAGGGGTTCTGGAGTTATGAATGAGATGTAAGCATTTTTGCTGTTCCTTAGAAATAGCTCTGGAAATCTAAAGTGTTGAAGCATCATTAATTCTCTGTCAAGATAAGTGTCTAGCTTGCCTTTTTCTGATAAATCAGTAATTAGTTTGCAAGAGTTTACTGCTTCAGTAGGTCTTAATCCAGTCAGGACATCAAATATCAGGACTGTGGAATACTCTTTAGGTAATCCTTTGATTACTTGTTTTAGCCAAGTTTCTGTTTCTTCTAGGTTAGTGTTTAATATGCTCAGGAAGGTTTCAAGGCTGTTTGTGTTTTCCCATTTTAGTCCATAGTTTCTTACTGTTTGCTTCCAGCTGTCATATACTCCGAGAAACTTTGAAAGATTGCTAAGAGAACTCATGGCTATTCTCCGCATATCTTTGCTTAATAGCAGTAGCTGTGAAGCCATGTTAGGTTTCTCTAAAATAATGTAGTATTTTCTTGATTGCCTTAACATCTCATTAGCGTTAGACCTTCTGTGTGTTTTTAATAACCAAGAAGTATAGTTTGTCCATAGTTCATCATTGATTCCCTTGCACTCAAGAGGTCGGGGGTTCAAATCCCCCCCAGTCCACCAGAATAACTCCCGGTCATTTTAGTGTTTTTGGGATGCTACTTTCTTTTTCTGAATAGCTTGTTGCCGCCAAAGTCACAAACGAACTCGAAACCTGCTTCAATTAGTTGACAAGCTTCAGTTTCATTGTGCGCTACTTTGGCTGAAAAGTCATCATTTGGAAAATTGACCAGCTGCGTGTAAAGTATCGTATTGTTCAATCGTTTCTGGGCCCAAAATTTCTTTGACATGAAGGATATCCTTTGTTTTAGCATATTCAGCTGTTGCTTTGAAGTGTCTGAAGGTATGAAAGTGAACTTGTAAAAGACGTGGATTCTTAAGTTTAGCGGCGAGCTTCTTCCTTTGGCGAGAATAATTTCTAATCCATACATCTGTGTTATAGGTGAATACTCGTTCAGATTGTTTTGGGATAGCATTCAGCATACTAACGAGCTTGTTTGATACCAGGCAGATTGCGTGGATTGGAATTTTTTTCCGGGACTACACGAACAATATTATTGACTAAATCTAAATCTGTCCAACGTAAATGGCATGCTTCTCCTGAACGCATTCCGGGTTATTTTAGCAGCTGAAGGAAAGTTGCGCCGAATAATTTTTTAAAAATATCTTGAAAAAAAATAAAAAAAGTGGGTGGTTTCTTGATTGTTTTTGGTTGTTGTTTATGGTTTTTTTCTAAGCATCAACATGGCTAGTACTACGCCGACTACGATGATTACAACTATTATGGCAATGATTGCGGGAACAAAGTACACGTCAGCGGCAGATGTCGGAGTGGCTGTTGGTGCGGCAGTGGCTGCAGGTGCAGAGTTGACTGTGAAGGCGGATTCTGCGGATGATGACCCGTAAGAGTCAGATCCGGCGAAGGAAGCGATGATTGTGTATGTGCCTGGGCCAGCGCAAGCTTGTTTGTATTTACTGCGAGGATGTAGAGGCCGCTTGAGTCGCTTGTGGCTGTGCCAAGGTTGACGTAGTTGCCGTTTGGATCGATAGCGCTTATGGTTACTGGTACTCCAGTTGTATTTGTAGGCATAACCTGCTGCTCGTAGAGGTATTCCATCGAAGCCTTCTTGGCTTGCGTCGGATACTGCTGGAACGCCATTTGCACCGTAGCCAATTTTTGTAGAGACCGCTAGCGCGCCTGGAGATTGATCAGTTACCGTGCCTGTGATTGTGAAGCTGGATCCCGCTGGTATGCCGCTCAATGGTGCTTATACTGTTGTTGCGCTTGGGCCTTTGCCGATGCAGTATATCAAATCGTCATATTGACTCACGCTTACGATGTAGCCGTCTGCGATAGATATAGCCCCCTCCAGCCCCTCAAAACTAGAGGCTACATACTGCTCTAGTTTCCAGATCAATGTTCCGTCGGTTATGTTGATGTCGCGTATGTAGAACTCGCGCTCCATAGGAGTCTGTGCGTTGTGCTCAGACGAGTACACGTAGACCATTCCGTTGCAAACACCGCCCAGCATCAGCGGCGCATTGTCACCATATGGGCTTTCATAATAGTAAGGTGCGGTTGTAGCATTATAGGTCCAAAGTAGATTCCCGTTCGTTACGTTGTAGGCGTAGATTGTTCCCTCATAGTTGTTGCTATTCATTGCAATGTATATGCCGTTATATACATTTCCTGTTGCTCCGCTGCCACCACCAGTAGTGTAGTACCCCATAGGGGTAAGTTGGACAGTTGGTCCCCACAAGAGGTTTCCAGTTGCTAAGCTGTAGCACCACGTCTGCCTTGTTTGCTGGCATGCAAGAAGAACACATTGAGCCGCACCGTTCACGGCTGGAATGGACCAAGTGTAGTTGTTGCCAGGCAATGGAACCGTTATGTTCTTGACGTAATTCATCGTTACAGTGAATCCAAGGTTGGTATTGAGTGTAGAGGGTAGTGTGGGCCAAGGACTATAAGCCGTTGCATGTTCGTTTATAGTTGCATACCAGATACGAATATTATCAGCGTCACAGGCGGTTGTACCACTGTAAGTGGCTGTAATTACGTCGCCAAATAATCCTGTTGGCTCATGATTGTCATTGTACAAGACAGTAAGCGATTGCCGGCAGACCTGTTGGTATTGTTACGTTCATTGTGTATCCGGAGCGCGGAGTTGCTATCGCCTGTAGGACGGCGGGTCCAGAGCTGTACCCCAAGTAGTAGAGGCATTTACCCATTCTGTGTCGGTAACGGCGTTAATTACTGCGCCAACTGGAGGTCTCCAATCTGCTGACCAGTTCCTGTGGGTGCCCCTGGATAGAATAGATTGGGTTGAGTTCCAACAAAGTAGGTTACCCGTGGCTGCATTGTAGCTGTATATCAGAGGTCTCCGTGTTGGTCCGTTGCGGCTGTACCTGCTGGCACGTTTGTCAGCGTCAATATTACGTTCCCAGTGCTTGCGTCAAGCATGTACCACGTGGCAGTATTTGCTGAAACAGTCCGTACTCACGTAGTCCCTGTATCCACAGATATGAGACTACTCCTTGCCCGTTTATGTTGTAAATGTGTAATATCTTGGCCTTATGTCAGCGCCGGAAAAGTTTCCGCATAGGAACCATAGGCGATGCCTGCAAGGTGTAGTTAATATATAGGGGTTGTTGAGGCCGTTGTCGGTGCCGTTCTTGGCCCATAGCTGTTGTCCCGTATACAGATTCACTGCGTAATACCCATAGTGATCATGTCTAATCGGAATGGTGAATTGTAGTAGATTATTCCGTTCATGATTATCGGCGGGTACCATGGTGTCGTAGTCGTTAACGTTGCCTTGAAACACCCGGCTACTGTGCGTCAGCGATGCCTCCTGGAAAGCCCGCGCTGGAAGGTGAAGTTGCCTATAGGCTCTGTCCACAGTACGTGTGCAGCTGGTCGGTGCTGTGCCCTCAGTTTGGAAGCCGTCCAACAGCCATGAACCTAACAGCCAGTTGCTTGCAAGGGTTGACCATCTTCTGTTCTGGGCATTTATCGGGAGCGTCCAGTAGCTTGTTGGAAGCGGAGGTTCCGGCCAATTTGGGGTTTGGTGTTTGCTGTACGATAAGTGTAGTCGGTTGACTTGTGGCGCCTCGAAGAAATCGCCGACGTCTGCTGAGGAGGTAGATGGCTGGGTTGTTAGCAACTGCTTCTCCAGGCCAGCTGAACACAATAGTGTAAGTGCCAACCTCGTGGGGGTGAATGTCTTAAGTCACTGGCAAGATCGCTTGAACATGTCCACGGCCCAATGGTTATGTTGGTTCCGTCTGGCTGCGTAATATTTATCTGACCAGCCATCCCAGAGTTGACCATCTAAACCGCCGTTTGTCGGCGAAAATCTGTCAAGCCAAGCGACAATGGTGAAATACTGACCAACGCCAACGGTGCCTGGTGTACAGATAACGTAGGCGTTGGTTGGAACATTCTGTGGAGGTGTATGCGCGTTAGCATTTGGTGTTATTGTCATTGAAACTGTCATTGAAAGTATAAAGAATATAGCAATCGTAATAGCTGCAATTTTGTTTTTTAGCGTTTTCATTTTTGTCATTTCCTTTTTTTATTTTATTTTTTGCCTTTTTTGAGGCTTTTTCATAGTTCGTTCATTGCGTATTTAATAGCTTGTAAGTGGAAAACCAACCTACAACTTGATGTGCTTTGTTTTTTTGATTATGAACGAAGATAAGTAAATAAAAATTGACCGCGAAAAAAAAGGTCAATGTTGTCGTTATGCTTTCATATTTCTAGGACATTTATCAATAAAGTGCGGTTGTTTCTTTACAAACATTTATAACGATTAAGAGTCACATTACCCACCAGAATTGCTACAGCAACAGAGACCCTATAACTATATTCGAAGTCTTAAGGTGTATGATGCCGATGGATATCTCCAATGGAAAATTATCTGATAAAGACAGCGCTATACTGACTGAATTAGGCCTAACCATCCCACAGGCTAGAATCTACCTGACACTTGCGAAATCAAAATGTATGAAGGCACAAGCAATTTCTACGAATTCAGGAATTGCCAGGTCAGACGTTTATCGCGTGTTATCCCAGCTTCAAAAAAACGGATTCGTTATTACAATAGTAGACGAACCGAAAATGTTCCAAGCGATACCCCTAAGCGAATGTCTCGATAGGCTAATTTCCAAAAGAGAAGGAAAAACCGCTGAACTAAAGAAGGAAGCACAAGCTCTAGCCGCGGCTTTCAGGCAAAACGGCGAAGAAGAAAAAACTGATTGCGAAATAGAGTTTATGTTTATGTCAGAAAAAAGAAACAATGTTTAGCAGAACAAGAAAAATGATCACTGAAGCCAAGGAGTGCATTTGCCTCATAGGGAGGCAAAAAATGCTCTTCTGGATGATGACAGATTCAGAAGCTGTCGAAGCAGCGTTAGCCAGAAAAGTTAACTGCAGACTGATCTTAGATGCATCCCGAGAGTTTCCAGAAAACCTAAAGCAATTAAAAGTATTCAGCAAATATCCAACTTTCATCCTGAAGGAACTTCGAGAACCAATGAAAGCTAGTTTCGGAATCTACGATAGGAAAGAAATCGTAATCGGCACAGCAGAGGAAGACTTGCCAAATAAATTTCCCTCCCTGTGGTCTAACAACAAATATTTCGTGGACTTAACTCAAGATTATTTTGAAACTATTTGGAAAAAAGCTCAAAAGATTTCGAGGATAGAAGCCTTGAATATGTGACGTGGATGTCTCTGTTTTTTTCGGATAACAGAAAGCAAAATGACAACAACACACAATAATGAAAACACTCATTCGTCAGCCTTGCAGGGCTTGCTGGTTTAAGTTTAGATGATTGCGCTGAGCAATGCGGAACCGACCAGACAACCATACGAGACTTCTATCATGGCACTTTAGGGGATAAAGTACGCGCCGTCATTTTAGGCAAAAAAACCTGTGAAGGCAAGTCAGGAAATCGAAAACATCAGAAGCCTGCTAAGCGACAGTTGCACTTCAACTAACCAATCGTCAGAGGCACCAGTGAATATTGGAACAGCAGCAAACGCGGATGCACTGGCAATCTTAGAGGAAGCAGAGGTAGCTGCAGAAAAGAGGAGCAGGGACCAATTCCCCGATGTGAATGCAGGAGTTGCCATGCGCAAAAAGTCGAGCTTGAAGCGTAGAAAATAATAGACAACGATAAAACAGCAAAAGTGGCTACTTTACTATCTTTTTTCTTCTTTACTGCTTTTTTCGCCGTCAAAAAAAAACCGACTTTTCCATGTTGAAAAGCACCGTTCTTCATCGCAAATGTGAGCACCTTTTTTCTATGTTGAGGTATGGTGAATCATGTTTGGCGTCTATTAGGCGCATCTAACAGACCGAGGGGTAGGCTGTGAGAGAAAGAAGGCGCTTTATAGAGCGATTTTTTAGGAACCGTGTGCCATTAAATGCAGTCGGCCTGATCACGGGTTTGTTTGCCTGGTGGCTAAAACGAATGCTCCGCCGACAATACCAAGATTGCGCCTATAAAGTAGCCGCCCATGCCTACAAAGCTGACAACTGAAAATACAATGATGATTATTGCCCAAATCGTGTTGATGTCGGTTGAACTCTTAGCATTAGGGCGCCGATCAAAACAATGACTCCGCAGACCAAGGCGACCACTGAAATCCCTGCGAAGAAACTGTTGGAGCTGCCGTAGCTGCCCATGAAGTTGTGGTAGCCGTCCATGCATCCGCGCATGTAACTGCCGAATCCGCCAAAGTTTGGGGCGCCTGAACGAAACCACACCACATTCACGTATGCTGGCTACAAATATGATTAAGCCTCCAACCAGCGACACGATAAACGCGAATGTTGTTCCTGTGATTTGTTGCCATATATTCACCTACATAAAAATCTCCTCGGGTCAGTATCAATGTCCACAATCGTTGGCTTATTAGCTGCAAGTGCTTTATCAACGGCTGCTTCAAGCTCGCTTGGCTCAGTAACTTTTATGCCTACTCCGCCTGAGTGCTCAGCAAAGTCAGCAAAATTGTAGTCGTACAGGTCAGTTTGCCAGCCTTCGTAGCCCTCAACCTTTTGCTCCTGCATAATCATCCCCAACCGCTTATTATTAATAACAAAAACTTTGACTGGCAACCGATATTTCAAAGCCGTCAAAAAGTCGCCTAAAACCATCGTTAAGCCGCCATCACCCGTCAAACAAACAATCTGCCTGTTCGGATAAGCCAAAGCCGCCGCCATAGCGCCTGGCAAACCAAACCCCATCGTCGCCAAAATCCCACTCATCACCATCTTCTGCGTCTTCTTCATCATGAAGTTCCTGCCAAACCACCAGCAGTTTTCGCCAACATCCAGCGAAATCACCGCGTCATCAGCAATTTTCTCGTTTAAAACTTTGATGATGTATGGCGGTCTAATCGGCTTCATGTTGGCGTCAGCTTCTTTTTCAAGTTGGTTTAGCCATGCCTGCTTCAGCTTGGCAATTTCAGCCAAATAGTCAGCGTTCTGTTTCTGCTGAACTTTCTCGGTTAACTTTGGAATCAGCACTGCGCTGTTGCCAAGCAAGCCTACTTCAACGGGGTATCTGCGTGCAATCATAAGCGGGTTAATGTCAATCTGCACAGTTTTCTTCTGCGGAATCAGCGACAAATCCGAAAACGAGCTGCCAATAGCTATGAGCAAATCAGCTTTTTGCATAAGCTCTGCCGCCGCAGTTGAACCGACACCGCCATGGCAGCCAACATCCAACGGTTCATGCTCATCAATCACGCCTTTTGCTCTAAAAGTTGTGATGATTGGCGCAGAAATCTTTGTTGCCAACTTTAACAGTTTATTGCCTTGACCTCTTGCTCCAAAACCAGCCAGAATCACCGGCCTAACTGCTTGGTCAATAACTTTTGCTGCCTTCTCAATCAGCCATTCTTCTTGTCCATAAGCAAGATTTGGCATTCTGCCTTCAAACGGCAAAATCTCCGTTTCATAAGGAAGCTTCTGCACGTCATTAGGAATCCCAATGTGGGCAACGCCTTGGTCTAAAAGTGCATGTTTAATCGCTAAAGTGGCAAGCGATGGTTGTTTGATCTTCAGACATCAAAACGCTGTTGAAAACAGCATATGGGCTCAAAAAAAGCGTATTGATCAACTTCTTGAATTGAGCCTGAACCAATCAATGGCCTAGGCACCATTCCAGTTAACGCTAAAACAGGCGAATGATCCAACTTGGCATCATACAAGCCAGTAGCCAAATTTGTGGCTCCTGGACCAGAAATTCCAAGACAAGCAGCAACGTGCCCAGTAAGTTTCCCGTAGGCTGAAGCCATAAACGCGGCGGTTTGTTCATGCCGAACTTGCAGGTACTTGACTTTGCCGTTGCTTTTGCGTATGGCATCCACAACGCCCAATGTTGAAGTGCCTGGAATACCGAAAACATATTGGACACCCCACTCGGCAATTTGGTTTATCAGAACTTCTGAAACTGTGTGCTCAACTTTTTTCTCTTCAGCTTGCTCAGTTAACAACACAAAAACTGATTTGGGTGCTCCACAAACTGGGCAAACCCATTCTTTAGGCAAATCACTAAACTTCTTTCCTTCTTTTGCTTCATCATAAACATAATTGCAAACTGTGCATCTGTATCTTGCCAAAAATTGCACCTTCAAAAACTGCTGATATAAACTAAATGATTTCGCCTTATCAGTTTATTGGAAAGTTTTTCAGTTCAAAAAGAAAGATCAATCAAAACAATCGAACAATTCATAAACTGCCCTAAACCATATTACTATAAAGAGATGATATTATGGAGAACTGGGATGTCATAATAATCGGTGCTGGCTCCGCAGGTTTATCAGCTGGAATTTACGCTGTTCGAAGCGGACTGAAAACTTTAATTTTAGATGAAAAGCTAGCTGGCGGAACAATCGCTGATGCCTCAATAGTGGTGAATTATCCAGGGTTTGCAGAGATCAGCGGTGGGGAACTTGCAGAAAAAATGACTTCTCACTGCAGAAAAGTTGGCGCAACCATTCATGATTTGGAGCCCGTAACTGAATTAGAGCTTACGGGCGAAAAGAAAATTGTTAAAACCTCAAGAGCAACCTATGAAGCTAAAGCAGTGATATTTTCGACGGGTTCACACTACAAGGAAGTCGGCGTCAAAGGCGAAAAAGAATTTCGCGGCAAAGGCGTAAGTTACTGCGGCGTCTGTGATGGACCTTTCTTCAAGGGCAAACGAGTGCTTGTTGTTGGCGGAGGAAACACAGCTTGCACACTACGCTTTACCTTTCAGGGCTTAGCTTCACAAGTTATCGTAATCCATAGAAGAGCAAGCTTTCAGAGCTGAAGAAACCTTGGTGTCTGATATATCGGCAAAAAACAATGTTAACATAATGTGGAACACTGAAATTCAAGAAATCAAAGGGGACAAACAAGTCAAAACAGTCACTTTAATCGACAACATGACAAAAAAAACAAGTGAACTAGCAGTTGACGCAGTTTTCGTCCAAATTGGCGAAGCACCAAACAGCCAACTTGCCAAAGCCGCCGGAGTAGAGACTGATGAACATGGATACATCAAAGTTGACATGAACCAACAAACAAATCTCACCGGAGTGTTTCGCAGCAGGCGACGTCACTAATCAGCCGATTAAGCAAGTTGGAACAGCTGTTGGTCAAGGCATCACTGCAGCCCTTGAAGCGTACAGTTACATTAAACGACCCTATTACAGAAAATAAGTGTTCTATCTAAAAATTGAGTAACACTTTGTCTTTGAGGTATATTTCTGCTGGAGTTAAATAGTCTATTCCTTCATGTGGTCTGGTGTAGTTGTAGTACCGTATGAAGCTCCAGTGTTGCTTGAACAGGTGAGATTCCACCTCGTAGGCTTTGTGGAAAGCTTCAATCTTGCCACATGTCGTTGGCCTGCGAACGCTAGCAGCAGATATGCTCAATCCCCAGCTCCTCGCAGTGAATATCAAACGCTGATATTTCGCCTCTGGCAGGCTTAAACTGGGTTCCCTGATCCGTTAGAATCTGCTCCGGAACACCAAACCGCCTCACTGCCTTATCGAGAAGCAGCATGGCGTTCTCTCCGGTTGGACTATAAATCTTAACCGAACCCGTTATGAAGCGTGAATGGTCATCCTGGTAGCTAATCATCCAGTTATCGTCACTGCAGAGCTTAAAATCAGCCTGCCACAAACTGTTACAGTGCTCTCTTTGAAAACGTTTGGTTCCCCACGTCTTTCTAGGCTCAGTTATCGGATGGTTCAACCCGGCTTCACGGATAACGTGATACGCTTGATTGTGGTCGATGGTGAAGCCTTTGTGGCTAAGGTGACCTGCTATCTTGTTTGGACCCCAATCGTACCTTTGCCGTATTTTGATGACTTTCTTTTTGAGTGAATCTTCAAATCTGGACCGTTTGGTCTTCCCTTTGGCTTTTCTTGCAAGCCTTTCCATCCCTCGGCTTGATAGCGGTTCCACCAACGGTAAAACATTTTTCGGTCTATTTGTGCTTGTGCGCAGATAGCGGTGACTGATTTGCCTTCCAATCTTTGTCGGATTATCCACTTTCTAAGTTTGCTCCAATCTCGATCTAATGACCCACTCCCTATCGAATCTAATTAGGGAGTGTAGCCTATTTTTAGATAGAACATAAAAAATAGAGCGAAAACATTATATCACCTATAGTTGATTTTTCAGGGGATAACAGCGTTTATTGGCATGCTTGAACGCTCAAAAAACCAACAAAAAATTAGATCGGTGCAGTCCACAGTCAGAAACAGCCCTTAACACAAACATGCCGAAAGGTATTCAAAGAGCGAATGGAAAGGCAAATAGAAATGCATAAAATACTATTCAAGAAGGAGTTTGCTCCGAAAATCAAAATGCTTGAGGTAGAAGCCCCTGAAATAGCCCGAAGGCTCAGGCTGGGCAATTTGTCATTCTGAGACTCGATGAAGTTGGTGAAAGGTTTCCGTTAACGCTTGTTGACTGGAACAAGAGCAAGGGAACGATAACGCTCATTTTTCTAGAGGTTGGAGTCTCAACTGAAAAGCTGGGTCGGCTTCAAATAGGCGACTCGATTATGGACATAGTTGGTCCATTAGGGAAACCAAGCGAGATAAAAAAATACAACTTAATGTGTATTATAGGCGGTGGAGTTGGCACGGCTGCCGCTTACCCCATAGCAAGGGCTTTCAAGGAAGCTGGTAGCAAAGTGATCTCCATAATAGGCGCCAAAACTGCCAATTTGCTAATTCTTAGCAGACAAAATAGCTGAGGTTTCAGATGAAGTGTTCATTTCCACAGATGATGGCACAAAGGGTGAGAAAGGTTTCGTCAGTGACGCTTTGAAAAAACTAATCGAGAAAGGATACGATTTCAACGTAGTTTACGCCATTGGCCCAACCGTCATGATGCGTGCAGTTGCCGAAACCACAAGACCCTACAAGATAAAGACAATTGTAAGCTTAAACCCCATTATGGTTGATGGCATGGGCATGTGCGGAGCATGCAGGGTTACCGTCGGCGGTTCAACAAGGTTTGCCTGTGTGGATGGTCCAGATTTTGATGCTCACCAAGTCGATTTTAGCGAGCTAATAAAAAGGCAAAGAGTTTACTGTCCAGAAGAGCAGGTGGGCGATGCAGCATTTTCAAGGGAGAGGCTCGCCTGTGGCGAGTGAAACCAAACCAAAACCGAAGGCACAGAAAGACTGCGGTTCCTATTCCTAAGCAGACGCCTGAAGCTCGCAAGCGAAACTTCAATGAAGTTGCGCTCGGTTACAACGAAGAACAGGGACTGGTTGAAGCCTCCCGATGTCTGCAGTGT